>NZ_JAMXFA010000062.1 GCF_025370785.1 Laspinema olomoucense D3b | reverse complement strand
CTTAGGTTTCTCAGATATCATTACCATACAGGGATACCGGGGACTTGAACAGTGTTTTTCCAAAATGAGAATTGCTGATGAGCGATCGCTCTCAGACTGAGTGAGTGATCCATTGCCTCGAACAGAGGAGCCATTTTTCCCTGACAACTCGGACCACTCTGTTTTGAATTGGAAGCCATTTTGGTGAGCGGTTCAATGGCAGTTGACCGATCGCCCCGAAGAAAGGAGCCATTCTTGGAAGCTCAGTTCGGGATTGACTGACCGATCGCCTCAAAGGAAGGAGGCATCTTTTGATTGCCAAACCCCTTTGTTTTGAGTCGGGACCAGTTATGTTGCTGATTCATTAGGCGATCAGTCTTGCTGCTGATTGCCCAGTCGCCCCGAAGGAAGGAGGTATTTTTTCCTTCGCCAATAGCACCACTCCATTTTTGGGTCGGGGCCAGTTTTGGTTGGGATTCTCTCAGGCGATCGGTGTGGTGCTGAGTGACTGATCGCCCCAAAGGAAAGGGCCATCTTTTTCAGTACAAATTTTGTTTGGGTTCAGAGTTGGGTTTCCAGTGGATTCAGTCCGGCGAGCAGTTTGGTGCTCGTTGAGCGGTAAGCGCAGCTATGCCTACTTGCAATCGCCTTGAATAAAGGGGCCATCTCCCCTTTGAAATTAAGGATACTGCCCGAAAAACCGGGTCAAACTTTTTCCCATTTAGGGTTTCGGCGGGGGCAAAATTTTAGAATGAAACAGCCCGCATGACTAACCACCACGATCTCATTCCCCCACCGTTTCGGCGGGGGCAAAATTTTAGAATGAAACAGCCCTGGCTTTATGGCGTCTCCTTTTTGTTGTCAATTTGGTTATTTACTGGGCCAGTTTTCCAGATTCACATAAAGGCTTTCAGTTCGGCAATTTTATCTGTCAAATTATCTTTGTAACTGATAGTAAAGGGAGAATAACCACTCAAAAATTCCAAATCATCCCGGATGCGTTGGTCTTTTTTTCGGTGTTCGGGAGTATCATGGACGGAGCCATCGCAAAAAATGGCAAGTTTTGATTGATGATAAATAAAATCGGGTTTACAATTGGCGACAGATAGGAACTCTTGGGCGGAGTCGGGGAGGGGCAATCCACTCTCGTAAATAGCCTGTAAGACTTGGCGTTCTAATTCGGAATTGGGGTCGGTTTGTTGTTGGAGTTGCTGATAGTGCGACTCCCGATCGCCTCCAAAATTTCCCTGAACTATACTGCTGCCGAGTTGTTGCAAGTAGCTGTGGATTAAGGTACGATTGAGTAGGGGATGGTCGAATTGATTGCGATAAGATAGCAGGCATTCGTAGCAGGCTTGCACGCAGGTGGGTTTGGGGGTGACAAAATGGCAAATGTCTAGGGCAACTTGGCTGATGCGTTGCAGGGATTTAGGGTCGGCTAAAATTTGGGAGAGGACTCCTGCGCCGCCTTCTGCGGATTCCCAGAATAACAGGGTTTGCGATCGCCCTAAACGTTCGGAGGATAATTCATTTTCCTCCAATTTGTAAATCACTTGGATTGCCCGTTCGATCGCATATTGCAAGGTGACTACAAATGCCTCGGTTTCTTCTGTGGGCAGTTGTTGGGGACGCACTAGCAAAACGTTACTGGTTTCGCGGACTATTAAATGGACTTCATGGTGGATAGAGTCGAGACTGCTTTGCTGTTTTTCTCCGGTTTCTCCCCAATTGCCAGTTTGCGGGTCTAGTTTGAATCCGCGTTCTTTATTTTTTCGTAATCCGCGATTTAATCGCCAAATTGCTACGGCATCTCCATAGGTTAAATCGAGCAAGGTTTCGCCGGTGGCTGAAGTGACTTGGGCTTGTTGGGGGTCGGTTTCAAAGCGGTAGTGGGTGGTGACATTGTAGCCATATTTTAACCGTTCCTCTTCATCGCAGGTGATGCGATCGCGCCGTCGGGTGAAGACGGTTTGCATCTTTAACACCTTATCCAATTTGGCGGGATTGCCTTTTTCATCGGCAACTAATCGGGCTGTGCAATTTTCGCAGGTTTCTCGTGTTGCCGCTTCTCCCTCATGGAAATAGCCGCATTCGGCACAGACGGCAATTCTTTGATAGGGAATGTCTGCACCCCGAACGATCGCCGTTCGGGCAATTTGATATTTGTTGCCTTCATAATATACAATATTGGAAGGGGCAAATTCGCGGATGGCGATCGCCCTCGGGCGTGAGATAAAACTACCTTTCTCACCAGAAGGGATATAGGCACGAATCGGGAGGCGGGGGAAATTGTACCCGGGTAAAAACCCTTCTGAGGCAAAGTAGCGATAAGGATAAAAATCTAAATCTTGTGAAGAAGAACCGCCGGTTTCTCCTACTAATAAGTTTAACTGACGGCGGGCATCTCGTTCCAGACGTTCGGCATTTTGGCGTTCCTGGGTGCTGACTTGGCCGATGGTGACGCGATCAAGGGTTTGGCGCGCTTCATCCCGTTGGCGGACTGCTTCGCTGTATAAGTCGCGCCACCGATCGCAGGCGCTATCAAAACTCGACAAGGCGCGGTCAAACACACTTTGTACCCAGTGGGACGAATACCAGGATTTGTCCGTGAGATTTGCCTGACAGAAGGAATCCTGGAGGAGAGTAACAGCCCGTTCCCCACAGCGACGTAATCCTTCTGGCAATAACTGCAATTCGTGGCGCAATCCGGGTTTGAGGGGATATCCCTGATCCGCTTGTTCTAAGTCGAGGATTTCATTCATGGAACTGCCCAATAGTGCCCCAGTGGCAGCTAACCAGATAGAATGTAAGTGAGATTTGAGTAAATCCTGGTTGCCTAATTCTAACTTGGGTGGCGCGATCGCACCGGCAACCATTTGTTCTGGACGTTGGTAAAAATAGCGATCGTGTCCGCTTCCCCGGGAGGCGTAAGACACCACCAACGCCGCCTGTCCCCCGCGTCCCGCCCTTCCGCTACGTTGGGCGTAGTTGGCGGGGTTGGGGGGGATATTTCGCAAGTGGACGACGTTCAAATCGGAGATGTCAATTCCGAGTTCCATTGTCGGGGAACAGAATAAGGCGGCGAGTTCCCCTGAACGAAACTGACGTTCTCGTTCCTGGCGATCGCGCGATTGCACTTGTCCGGTATGTTCCCGCCCTTGCAGTTGGCGCAAATGGGTGGTTTGGGATTGGTATAATTGTTTGAAAAATTGATTGACTGGGGTGGTGGGGATATCCTCCCGGGTGAGATATTTGCGGGAGAGTAAATCTGCTTCGATTTTGTCCAGCTGGGCGTGACACCAAACCATTGTTGCCACGGATAGCTGAAACCGATCGCCCGGTTGTGGGGAGAGATACCCCCCGCCTTGCAAAATCTCGACTAAATTGGCGATTACCCCTTCCACTTCCGCCCCGGATAGGTCAAAATGATGTTTGAGGAAGCGTCCAAACTTGCTGCGGTCCGTAAGCTTTATTTCGGTGCGATCGCCTTTTCGCCGGGAACCCCCAGTCTGTCCCGACTTCAGGGAAGCCGAAGCAGCCGAACGCAACCGTTCCCCAGATTCAATGCCCCAGCGTTCGTTCAGTTGTTGACTTGCTTCGCGTTGGAGGCGTTCGAGTTCGTCTGGTTGCAGCAACTTGGCATCGATTGCCAATTCCCGACGCAACAGATCCAGCAGGGTTTTTAGCAAGCGCAACCGTTCCTCTGGGGTCGCCCGCATTAAGGCAAAGTGACCCTTTTCCCAGAGTTGGTCTGCCTTGCACAACTGCGCCAATCCCTCATATTCAATCGTCAACAACCCGCATTGTTCCAAATTGGGTTGGACAATCCGCCAACCGCGCCGCAAGTCTTCGTAGAGTCGATATTCGATCGCCCGTTTGAAGGTTTTTTCGTTTTTATCCGCCATTGCGCCATAGTCGGCAGCATTGGCGGCGTAGTCGGTTTGGGTTAACCCCAACTGGTCAAATACCGCTTGGGGTAAGTTGGCATAGGTTAACCGTTGGTGTTGTTGCAATGCGCCGTGGAGGGCCGATCGCAGTAAACTGGTTTGGATGAAATCATTGAAATGTCCCGCTTGCAGGGAGGCATCTTGGCGGTTATCGGTAAAACTGAGGATTTTTGCCGCACCTGGGGCGATGGTAGGATTAGCTTTTAATAGACTAACTGCGGAGAGACAGAGTAAGGTAGTGGCGGTACTGCGACCCTCGGAACTGAGGCGGGAGAGTTTGGCGAATTCGTTGCCTCGGCGATCGTGGACGATGCCGCAATTCAGGCAAAACAGGAACGGGCGGGGAATGAACCAAACCGGGGTGGGACGGTTTTGTGTATGCTGGGCAACTGCCCGGGTTTCGACTTTGCCGTTAGCATAAACGTAGAGTTTTTGGGGCATAAAAGGGAGATAGGCCGGTTTCGGGGTTCGTCCGTCTCGTTTGGTGAATTTAAACCAAGTATCCGGCAGGCGATCGCTGTCGGAGTCACTCCAGATGTCCCCTTCCGCTAAAGTCAGATAGCCTTCGCTATAATCCTCCTGTTCCTCGCCGCCTTCCCTCTCACTCCCGGCAAGCGGGGTTACCATCTCCTGTTCGCGGTCGTAGCGTACCCCATAATAATCCTCACCGCATTCCCGACAAAAGACAATCGGATATAACAATCGTCCGCCGGTGGTGGCATATTGTCCATCCAGGGTAAGTTGGCGGTTGTCCCTGGCTTCTAAGGTGGCGTAAACGTTCCCCCCTTGGGAGATAAATTGATGCAGGCGAAAATGCAACCGTCCCCCTTCCTCTCCTTTCTGGGAGAGGGTCTCAGGGGATTGACTCCATAACAGCATTTGCCGCAATTTGTCCTGGCAGCAGTCGCGGTCGATGCCCGTTTGTTGGAACAATTCTTCCGCCCCTTGTTCTAAAGAAATGGGGGTTCGCCGAATCCAGCGATCGCCTTCTTGTTGCAATCCCAACTGACGTTCTAACCACACCGTTAACGGATGGTTGCGAAATTGGACTAAACTGCGATCGCTCGGTAACTCTGCGGTGATGCTGGCGGCGAGTTCTTCTGGGGTGGGTTCCTCCCGGGCGATCGCCAGTTTCAGGGTTTCATCTATGACATTTTCCCGGCGAATCTCCACCCCGAAGAGTTGACTCGCCACTCCTGCCACGGTTTGACGGCGATTTTCCCGGTTACCATCGCTTGCCATTGTTGCCGAAGTGCCGATACAGAGGAGATTTTGCCCGCAACGTTCCCGCAATTTCCGCACCAAAATTGCCACATCCGCCCCTTGGCGACCCCGATAAGTATGCAGTTCATCTAAGATTAAAAAGCGTAAGTTGGGCGATTCCACAAACGGGCGTTCGTGAACCCGGGATAACATCAATTCCAACATCACATAATTGGTTAGCAAAACATGAGGCGGATTGTTTTGCAGGTCGATTTTGGTTTCTTGGTTTTCTTGTCCGGTATAAGAGGCGACGCGAATCGTTGGAACCGATGAACCGGGAAATGCTTTATTTAAAAATTTCTCGAATTCTCCCAGTTGAGAGTTAATTAAGGCATTCATCGGATAGACCAAAATTGCCCGGACTCCTTTGGGGTTCGGATCCCGCAGCAAATCATCAAAAATTGGCACCACATAACTGAGACTTTTACCTGACCCGGTTCCCGTCGTTAAGACATAGGCATCTTGGCGACGATAGCAGCGAAAGGCTTGTTCTTGGTGCAGATAAAAGCGATAACTGGGGAAGAATTTGGCACAGTCTGGATGTAAGGTTTGGTCTGCGATTAAATCCGTAATCGTTGCGCCATTGGCGTAGGCAGGATTGAGTTGAACCAGAGAATCGCGCCATAATGCACCGCGATTGAGTTCTTCCCCCACAAAATTTTCGATGCGGGGGTCGCGAATTTGCAGGAAACTTTCGATATATTCGCGGTATTCCCCAATCACGCGATCGCGCAGTTGCAGAATATCCAGAGATTCCGGAACTAATTTTGTAACAGGTTGAATCGAATATTCACCCCCCGAATCCTTCACCCCCTGGTTCTTAGTCACGCCTTCAGGTGTCTCCTCCTTCACCGTCTCCCCTTCCGGTATCCCCCAAAATCCCGCCCAACAATCCCGCAGAGAATCGCTAACGGTTTGCGCCACTAAAACCTGACTAAACTCATCCCTATCCCAACTTTTGGGAATTGCTGAAAACAGCGCTTCTAATTGTGCATCGGTCAAAATTTCCACACCCGAACAATCCAGTTTTCCCATTTTTTGGGCGATAAAGGTGCTGGTACTGCGAATGAGTTCCAGGTTTAACAATAACTCAGCGAGTTTGAATTGCATGGTGGGTTTGGGGTAAAGGATAGAGGGGAATTTTTCAAATCCCTCTCCCCGAGGGAAGGGAGAGGAATTTAGGGTCAGGGTCTAAAGGCGATCAAAGGCAGCAAGCACAAGTCGCTGAGTGCGATATTCGCCATATTTCTTAACTTCATTATTTTTCAACACCCGGAAGGTTTCACTAGGGAAATCTTCTCCATAAACATCCGCAGGGTCGAGAATATAGCGCAATTCATCGCGAGTTAGTCCATAAAGTTTGGCATAATAAGCATCTAATTCAGCGCGAAGGACGGCGCGACGAGTTTCGTTCCAGATAAACGGTTCACCTTCATATCCCATGTCTTGGGCGAAGGGTTGTAAGTCGTAGGATGTGTAAACCAGTTCCAAGACGCGACTGCTGATATATTTGATATCTTCTGGGGTGTAGGTTTCAGGGGGGATGACGGGGAGTTGTTTGACGATGAAGAAATTAAAATTAGTTCCTCCAACTTTTTGACGAGTTACGAAGTCAAAAATAAGACTGCTTAAACTACCTAAAAAACAAGAAATTAACTGAGTATTTTCTACAGCAAGCAATATAAGAGGCGCACTATTACCTGTTGCCACCTTGGGTAATAAGCAAGGAATATTGGTTCGCTCATTAACAGCTAATGTTATTCCCCGAAATGCTAACAGCCATTCTTTATCCCATTTACCGGCCAACCGATTTTCTACTTCAGCGCGTTCTACCCAATAACGGGAATTAAGGCAAAAACTTGGATCCTGATATTGCTCCAGTGATGGAGTAGGGATAATTTTAAAATTGGTCTGATCACTATTTAGCATTTCCCCGGTATAGAATCCATAGCGATGGTTATAAATATGAAACATCTTCGCTTCATAAAGTGGAATGCGATTTTCTCCCCGGTCGTCAAAAAACACATTGCTATCATTTGACATATGAAACATGGTCATAAACGAAATCCCCCAAGGGTTGTCGCCCGTCTGCTCATTCTCTAATACTGGGAATTCGCGGTATATTTTATTTGAAATTTCTGCATCAATTTGAGTTCTAAAAATTGGACAAGTCAATGTATTAGGATTGATTAACTCAATGTCATCCTTGGATAATAAAAAATATCTTTCTTTATCTTCTAAATCTTTAAAATAGTGACAGTGGTAAATAAACTTTGCTTGGTTAATATTGACTTTTGGACCGGATAAAGTTAGTAAGCAAAATGCAAAACGATGTCCAACATCAGGGAAAATGAAAGCCCAATTGGTAAATCCCAATAGACTAACTATACTTTTTTGTTGAATTAAATCTCCAAAAAAGTCTTTGGTTGTATCACCTGTAGCAATAGCACTAGGCAAAACCACTCCAAGATAACCCTGCTTGTTAATCAACTTCCGCACTGTTTCTGCAAAAACAGCATAAGTATTAATATCTCCCATCGCCGTCAACGGAAACCGCCCCGACTCCCGCACAAACTTCCCTTGGGCATCTGCAAAATGCTTCGCATCCTCCCACGCCTGCGCCAATTGGGGATGAGTCTGTAGCAAGTTGGCAATCAACTTTTTGCGCGCCGCACTATTTTTCGCCGTTACAATTGCCTCATCCTTATCCGCAAAAAACTCTTTTTCTTCCAACTTAATCCGTTCCCAAGGTGGATTCCCCAAAACGCAACTAAACCCACCTTGATCAAACACTTCCGGAAACTCCAACGCCCAATGGAAAAACCGACAGTCTGCCGCCAACTGATTCGCCGCCTCCACCACTTGCTGCAACATCGCATCTGCCAACGTCAACTGTTCCACTTCTGCCGAATTTAACAACCGCTTCAACCCCGCAGAAGTCGGAATCAGTTGTAAATTCTGTTCCGTCAACGGCATAAAAAACGCTGCCGTCCACAAATTACACGCGGTAAAATCGCGCCACCACCCGGCATTTTTAGCGCTATGCCGCAACTGATACGCCTCTTTTTTCCGTCGAATCTCCTCCGTCGTGGTTTCCGGAATCGCCACCAACTTCTGCCATTCACTCACATAGTCTTGCCGAACCTGCGTTTTAGTATCAAATAAATTCAGTTCCAGTTGACCCTGTTCGATATTTTTGAGTTCGTTCTGATTGCGCTTCTTAAAATTACTCGCCACCGTTTTCTCATCCCCAGTGACTGCCTTAAAAGCATTATCGGGAATTCCCTCATCCAAACAATCCAGATCCAACACTCCCACCAGAGAATTGCCACATTTAATCCGGTGATCCAGAAAATTCAACGGCATCCCGCGACTGAACCCTTCAATCCATAACGCCACCTTGCACAAATCCACCGCCAAGGGATTGATATCCACCCCATAGATGCAATTTTGAATCGCATCGCGAACCGATCGCCGCAACATATCCCCACCCGGTTGCAGTTCCCCCGTCCGAACCCGCGCCAGTTCCTTCCCAATCCGTCTTGCTGCCGCCAACAGAAAATGCCCGGATCCGCAAGCGGGGTCACAAACTTTCAGGGAAAGTAAAGCAGTTTCCAGGTTGTCCCCTGCCTGCAAAGCATTCTCAATCACCGGATCCAGGGCCGATTTCACCAACTGCGCCACCAACGCTTGGGGCGTATAATATGCGCCCGTGGTTTTCCGTTCCGTTCCCACATTGAAGCGAAACTGATAGATTCCGCCAGATTGCTGCACCTGGGGGGATAAATCCAGTAAACTTTCATAAACACTGCCCAATTCTTCCACATCCAAGGCAGCATAATTGACCCGGCGGGACCTTGCCCGTTCTTCATACAAAGACAGCGACCGCACGGCGCGCAGTAAACTATGATTGTCCAAGGCACACTCTTCCAACACCGCCAAAGTATTCGCCCCAAACAAATCCCCATTCAACGGCGAGAGTCCCAATACCGTCCCATTGCCCTGTTCATCAAATAAGCGAAACGTGACTTGCAACCCTTGCCACAAATCCCGATACTCACTCCGTCCCGAAGAAGGCAAAACGGGTTCTGCCAAGGCTCGCAACCGTTCTATACTATAATATTCGCGATAAATACGATGATTATTGGGGTCATCCCCTGCTAACAACAATTCCCGGGATTCCGCCACCATCAAAAACAATAGCCGATAAATCAGCAGCAGCAAAAAGCGATAGAACTCCGCAGCAGTCAGACCCTCGGACCCTTTGCCCGAAGGCGAGGGGGAAATCTTGTTTTTCAAAGAGAGGCGATCGCGCAATCCCTGATTTTCCGGATGTTGCAAAAACCCATCCGCCAACTGCACAATGGCATTTTCCACCCCATCGCGCAACTTATCGCGGACTCGTCCCCCCTGCTGTTGCGCCTCTTGGTGATAAAACTCCAACAAACAGAGATCGCCCTCTTGGGCATCCTGGGGTAACCTTGTGCGATGAAACAGCCGATAAAATAACTGAAATTCCGCAAAATTCTCATTTGTGAGAATCGATTCCAAATCAAACTCAATATAAGTGAGGCGAGTCATCAAAGAACAATCGCGCAACAACCGCCATTGCAACCCATTCGTCACCACCCCCCACAGATGTTCTGTGCGGTTGAGATACTCCTGCATCAAAGCATGGGCAGAAAGGCGCGGCGTTCCCGAAGGCGGACGTTGTTCCAAACCCACCCGACAGGCGATCGCATGAACCGGAGGGCGTTCTTCCCCCAATTCAGCCCGATGAGAAATCGCAAAAGTTTGCCCCTCCACCACCGCTGCCTTCGCCGTATAAATCGGGTCATACCCCAACAATTTTAATAAAGGCACCACCCAGCGATCGCGAGTCAAACTCGTCGCCAAATCCTGCGGATCCAGTTGACTCAACCGCCGTTGAAAAATATTCCAATAATCCTTGGCATCCCCCCAAGCCAAGGCCATTTCATCCTCCAGTTTGACATTTTTCTGGAGACCAAAATCCGCCGCCGCTTGCCCTTTCAACTCTCCCGAAGCCAAATCTGCGGCCATATCCGGGACAATCAGATTGCCTTCAAAGCGGATTCCAGTCAGATGAGCGAGTGGGGTCATAGTTTTAGCAGTTTGAAGATAAACGGAATCGTATCATGTTTGGTCAAGGGGTTAATTGAAATTTGGCACCCTTGGCAGTCAGGAAGCGTCTCCTCAAGGAGAATGGCCCAACAACAGATAAACGCCTATCAGATCCATCGGCAAAATCGGCTTCACCTGCACTTTTCCTTCCTTAGTAATCGCCCGAACCCGACGATGTGCCTCCCCCAGTTGCTGCGATCGCGCTTTAGCCAATTCATCCAAAAACGGGTTTAGTTCGTCCAACCGCTTAAATAAATTTTCCATCGATGCCTGTTGTCGGACTAACGGTAAATCTCCCGTGGGTTGCGCTTTCTCAAACAAAGTTTGGACTCGTTCCATCTCCAACCATTGCGGATTGCTGGGAGTTCCGGTAAACCCCACCGTCAAACATTCCTCTACCATCAGCGGATTGTCCTGACGACTCTCCAGGCGATGACGCAAGCGTAACAGCATCAACACCGTCGGTTGCGCTACCGCATCCGTAACAATCACATTGCATCTCGAAGCGATCGCCTCGGAATTTTGGTCAAAGGCTTGGGCGAACGCATAACAAGCCAACGTCTCCACCAGAGGATGATTGCGCCCGATATATTCCACCCCTTCTGCCGCTGGATGATAAAACGTGATCCGTTTGGGGCGACTGCCGACTGCCGGTTGCAAGCAGTCGGGAACCCGGGGCATTTCCCAGCCGCCCTTACACTGGATTAACGCCGAGTGCAACTTCTCAAACCCAATCCGCACAAACCGTTCTACATCCGCCTCTTTACCCAAGGCGCGATCGACTTCCACCAACTCCCGTTCCACTTCCTCCGGTTTGATGCTGCGTTGGGCGAACCGAGTCCGAGTCCGTTTTTCCCTTTCCACCGCCCGATCCCAGGTTTGATGGACTGCATCCAAACTCGAACCATCCCCCAACTCAAATAAGGACAGTTGGCGGGCGTCAGTTGCCCGTTCAAACAACGATTTAAACACCGCCTCCGAAACCGTTTCGCTATCCATTGGCACCGGAACTGTAATCCCCAAGGTGCGATGAATTTCCACCGCCTTTCTAATCAACACCTCCAAAACCGCCCCATCCACCGGGTTATCTTTGCCAAACAGCAAAATACAGCGCACTCGTTCTGCGGTTTGTCCGTAGCGATCCACCCGTCCTTCCCGTTGTTCGAGGCGGTTAGGATTCCAAGGCAAATCGTAGTGGATTGCCGAGGAAAAATGCTCTTGCAGGTTAATCCCTTCACTCAAACAATCCGTCGCCACCAGAATCCGTTGTGGATATTGCACCAATTCAGCTAGGCGAGTTTCTCGTTCCTCTTCCGACTGTTCCCCATGAATGGCGATCGCCCGAATATTACTGTTGCGCTTACTTCCAAACGCCTGCTGCAATGCCGACGCCACATATTTCGCCGTGGCAATATACCGACACCAGACAATCGGGTTGCTGCCTTCCTCCAGCAACTCTCCTACCAAGGCGATCGTCCGTTGCAGTTTGCGATCGCCCAGGGTCTTGGAAGCCGAATCGCCCTTTTCCTGCAACCCTTGTGCCGCCTTCACGAACTCGCGCAACAACCGCCGTTCGCGATCGGAATAAGTCTGTTTCCCCCGTTCCACAATCATACTCGGCGCGAGGTCGCTGGTCCGCTCTTGTTCTGTAGGGTCATCGACATAAGCTGCCGCTAAATCCTCATCAAACAGAGGGTCTTCAGTCAGAGAAATGTCAGTTTCCGGGGCATCTTTTTGACTCGCTTGCCGTTGCAAAGTCGCCACAGCAGCGGCGGGAGAGGACATCACACAGCGAATAATCGCCAATGCGGACCAATAGCGCCCCCGTCGTTGGGCGTGGCTGAGATTATCCCCAGTCTTCACCAATCCTCGTGCAAAATCATAAACCTGCTCAAATAGTTCTCGATAGTCCCGACTTAAGGTATAGTCGGCTTCCTCAGCGATTCGTTCGGGAAATGGGGTAGTATCCCCCAACCAGTCGCGCACATCTACCCGACGCCGTTGGATGAAGTGGGCGGCAAGTTGTTGGCGTTGTGCTTCGGCTAAATTGTCCAGTTCAAACTGCTCAAATTCCGGTTTGAGTAAGCCAATCAAAGACATAAACGAGCGCTCAATGCCGCTGTGGGGGGTGGCGGTGAGCAGAATCAGATGGCGATCAGCTTTTTGAGCAATTTGGGATAAAAGCTGATAGCGTTGTTGCAGATTATCGCTGCGATTGGCGCAGGTATGCGCTTCATCCACCACCACACAATCGGGACAGTATGCAAGAAAACTGGCGCGGCGGCGATCGGATTTGACGTAATCGAGACTGACAATTACATGGCGGTAATATTCAAACAGGTGGCGATCGCCCTGGGGGATTTGCCGTTCTAACTTAGAAATCGTCCCCGATCGCACCACCACTGCATCAATATGAAATTTTTCGGCCAATTCGCGCTGCCACTGATCGCACAACTGCGGGGGACAAAGGATGGCAATCCGGTTGATTTCTCGGCGATCAAGCATTTCTCGTAAAATCAACCCCGCCTCAATAGTTTTACCCACCCCCACATCATCGGCAATCAGCAACCGCATGGTTTCTTGACGTAACGCCATTAACAGGGGCACCATTTGGTAGGGGCGGGGACGGACCGACAGCCGTCCCAAACACCGAAAAGCCCCACCTCCACTGCGGAGGCTCATTCGCACGGCATCTACCAGTAATTGAGCACTTTGATAATTTTGTTGACCCAAGGCGTTGGGATCCGGCAGAGGAAAACTGGTCTCTTCGATGGGGTCCAGGTGAAGCAGGGGTTTGTAAATACCAAAGATTTCGCTTTCATTCCCGCTTAAGGGCCGCAAACAAATCGTCTCCGGTGACTCACTCGGAATCACCACCCACTGCCGCTGACGGCAAAATACGATATCACCGGATTGGGGCGTGAAACTAGAGGAGCGATCGGCAGGCATGGCAGGGTGGGTGACCAATACAATAGCGGGACTATTCTCCCTATTGTTTAGCGCGGTTGCTGTATTTTGGAACCTAAGACAGGGCTTTTGTAATATTTCTTGATGGTTGCCCGAGGGGCGATCGCTTCCAGATTACAGAGTCGCACTGCTGGGCAAGATAAAAATTCTCCTGGCGAGGAAAACCGGGATAAATCGTCCAGACGATACAACAGCGACTAGACTAATCCTCCTCAGTGGACGATCGCTTCGTTTGCTGACCGATCGCCCCAAAGAAATGGGCCATTTTTTTACATCGCGAATAGGACTACTCTGGGGTTTGGGGGCATTTGGGGAAAGCGATTCACTCAGGCGGTAGGTCTTGCTGCTGAGTGACCGATGCCCTCGAAGGAATGAGCCATCTTTTTCACTGCCAATAAAACCAGTCTGTTTTTAGGGCGGGGTCAGTTTTCCTAGGAGTTTTCTAAGGAGATCCTTCCGGTAGCTGACTGATTGCCCCGAAGGAAGGAGCCCTTCTTTTGTGTTCAGTCTCGGTGTACAATTTAGCAACAATTGAAAGTTTTTTTATGCCAAAAGTAGAAAAGAATAACGAACGCGAAGAACGCATTAGAATGGAAATTGTAGTGGATGCATATAGTCCTGAAGAACAGGTAATGGGCTGGTACTACTACCTACAGGACACAATGCAATTTCCATTTACCGCAACCTGCATCAGTAAGCAACGTAAATCTCCCCTAAAAGTGGATACAACAGTAGAAGTAGTGGGTCTGGCACCGGAAGATGAGTGCGAGCGCGAAATGTACGTGGAGATTGTCTGGGAAGGCGATACCCTGGCAGTACCCTTGATGCAATTAGAAGCTCCCGATGCAGATCCTCCGACTCAACAAGCAATTGCAGACTGGCATTACTGGGTTGAGCGGGGGTATGAGTTTGGCTAAGGTTTATTTGAATCTCTCGTCAAACAAATTCTGAAAGCTTTGTTCTGTATGCCACCAAACCTAATATTTTTTCTGGATTTTGTGTCATAACAGAACCAGTAGCCCAAAGACCAGTTTTGGCTAGGCAAAAGCGTCAAAGCCTATTTGGGTCGGGTTCTATAACCGCTCTAATCCTCCAGCAAGCTAATTCCTCAGCCAGTCGATGGAGTTGGTAAATGCGGGAGTTCTTGAATGTATTTATTTGCTAATTAAAGGAACCATTTATGAAAGCCCGGGATTTTATCAAGCAAGACGAGAACGTAATTGTTATTTTTACACATGGCCAAAAGTTTGTTATTCAGGAGGATAATACGGGTTTAACGGGTGAGTGGAAAATAAGTCTTAATCGTACAGTGGATCGCGTTATTCTTTACCATCGTGACGATGATAAAAACACGAATAGTTTATACATAGGAAATTATGCGGGAGTAGAGCCTTCAACCCTAGAAGGCCGATATAATATTCGGCTAACTCATCTTCAGTACATTGGGCTTACTTCTCTAAATTGGATTGAGTTTGCCGAAGGTGGGCAAAACCCCATTCGGTATCTCTGATCCTTTTTGTGAGGATTTTGTGCAGTGGGTTGGCTTAGTCTCCGTGGAAATCATTGTGGGATTCACTCACCGCTAGATTCGTTCTTCTCATCGGGTGAGCAGTTCGATAGCCGTTGAGCCGTAAGCGCAGCTATGCCGTAGGCGATCACCCCGAAGGAAAGGGCCAATAGGCCCACATTGGTTAGCGCTGGGACCAGTTGTCCTGGGGATTTAATCAGGCGATCGGTCTTGGTGGCAGTTGGCCACTCGCCCCGAATGGAGGAGCCATTCTTGGCTGCTCTGTTTGGTAGTGGCTGACCGATCGCCTCAAAAAGGGGCCATTTCCCCTTGGGGATTAAGGGTTCTGCCCCAAAAAAGCGGGTCAAACTTTCTCCTGGTTAGGGTTTCGGTGCGAGGAAAATTTTAGAATAAAACAGCCCTAAATGTAAGCCATGAGTAAGGATTAATATCTAATTTTTCTTAACAACAAGTAAAGTTTTTTCTACCGTAGTAATGCCTATCCCTTTTACTGACAATAAATTAGAAATACTCGATATACTATCGTTAAGCAGCGCCTCCTTAACTTTGTTAATGTATGGCTGTTTTAAGCCAGTTATTTCCACAATAGTTTCATCCTTGAGCGAAAGGAAACGAGATTTGATGTCAGGAAAAATATCATCAGTTGAACCGGGATCGTAAATATATATTTCAATCGGCAAATCGCATTGCCCTAAATAAAATTTCATGATTTCCAAAGATTTTTTCTGGGGAATTCCGCCATGTTGAGTACCCAGAAGTGGAAAGGCAATCGAAGTGATTTCCTTTTGTCGGTAAGTATCTACAAACTTTTGGAGTCCCAATTCCAGAAATTTTACTTGGGAAGGATTTTTCCAGTGCTTTTTAGTGGGAAAGTTAAGAACCCAGCGTCGGCTAGACTTATACAACCAAAGCTGACCCACATCCAGTAAATTTTTTTTGCAAAGTTCTACATAGCTTGAGTACATCTTTGGATATCTTAGCCGGAACTCTAGAGCAATACCTGCTCCCATCACTCCAACACAGTTAACGGTGTTAACCAGAGTTTGACAGTGGGAAGTGAACAAATTTCCTTTAATAACCTTAATGTTCATTTTTATAGATTAACCAACGCTTACCATATTCTTCAAAATAAACACTCATTTGAGTATGTGGCTTCGATTGTAGCTTAATAGAGCGCAAAGCATTAACCGTGATTGATTCCCCAAGAGATATTTGAGAAATATCTGAAAACGGAGAAACAATTTTACGCTCCAATGGAATGTCTGGTGAAAAGCTGAGGATTAGGTTGCCCTCAATAACTTTTGCATATTGGTCATATTTTTCAATTTTGATATCGATAAATTCATTATCATTGAAAATTTGGATATTGGGATTTGTGTAATTGAACAATAGGCCATCTCCAACAGCATCTTCTTCAATTTTAATTCGGCTGGCATATTTCGAGTCTTTACCAACCAAAGTCAGTAAGGTTTGCCGATCCTGCTCGGTTCGACAAACAATCGTGATATCCTCCAAATTTAATTGAGTAAAGTCAAGGCAGTGATGTACAATAAATTCTTGTTGGGCCGCTCTCATAAAAGTTGCTTGGCCCACCTCTTGGATTGTAGAGTAGACATTATCAAAATCAAAATACTGCTTCACAAAATTTGCAGTATTTCCATAATTAGAACTGACAGAAGCAAGATTGCCATTACTCAAAGCACATCGACTACCCTGAGTTTGTAACACCTTTTTTAAATTGAATCGGAAAAAGATAGGTACAGGACAAAGAGCATAAATGTTGTTGCGACGTTTGCCCAGTGCTTCATTATGCCATTGAGTAGGGGTTTTGGGTCGAAAATAGAAACGCGCAAAGTTTTTGACATCATTGACCGTTTGCCCGATCAGGTTTGACCCCGCAGAGTCGCAAAAATTAGTGCAATAGTTTCTGGCTTGTAATTTCTCGCTCTGAATAATGGAAACGGCATTCTCAACATGAGTAAAGTGGTAAATATATCCTTTCCAGGTTGAGTTTTGCCGAGACAGCCCTTCTAAAAGCATTTGTGCAAAGGCTTTTTGTTCGGCTGGCGAGCGAGATAAAGAAAATTCATTGCCCGTACAATAGCTTTCAAATTCAATGTTAGGATCATTGAAATCATCTAAATCTTCCTCATCTTCTGTAATTTCACTTTCATCATTATTTGGGGCTTGATATCCTCGCTTAACAGCAAGTTGAATCAATGCGTCCAGAATCTCTAAGAGATTAGAATCAGTCGTTATCCATGAATCGGTCAGGTTTTCATAAATTTTTTCAGCTAATTCATCTCGTTTTTCTCCAGACAGCAGATAATGATGCACTGCCTGACGTTTTTCTGAAGTTTCTGCCTGTAATGCCCATTCTATAAGTTCTTCAATAGAAATACTTTTTCTACGGGAACGACAAGCCCAGAAAAAATCTAACCCAGTATTTTGATAATCAAGATGCAAAATACAATTGTCCGGTGCAAAGCCCACCAGAAAACGTTCTTCAAACTCATTAGAAGAAGCGCAGAGCAACTGCTCAGAAGGTAAATAAGTCTCTGCCTTAGACATAAATTTAACTTCTTGCAAGAACCGTTGGAGTTCCTGTTGTTCTAGAAATCCAATTAAGCTAGATAAGAAGTGTTTAGAAATCACTGCTCCAATTTGATTGGCTTGTGATGCTATAACCTGGGATTCAGGGCCAATTTCTGCTTTTAACACATCAAGCAAGCAAAGTTTGCTCACCGAATAATGTTCGGGAACAAAAGATTCTCCCAACAGTTTTTTGGCGTTTTCCCATTGACTTTGGGCAATAAGTTGACTCTGATAGTTAGTCTGAAAATGTGACCAATTGCTTATTTTTAAGAAACACTCTTCTTCTAAAAGTTTACCCGTTACTCGATAACGGATCTCACTCATTAAAAGAAGTTTTCGATAGTTATCATACAAGCCACTGGGTAAAGCTTTACAATGAGTGATCAGATGTCCCATGCCGCCATTGCCCCCCAAAATGCGACGGATGATTTCACGCCCATCACTGAAATCTATTTTTTGCCAAGCAATTGCCAACTCGGTCCACAGAAAGTTCCAGAACTCATACTCATCAGCAGTTTTAAGTCCTAATATCTTTGCGATTGTTAGCCAATTTTCCTGACTCACACGGGAAAGAGAGCAAAGAACCTCTCCCAGAGCCTTTCCTATCCGATCGGCTAACTCGCGGTTACGAATGGATGACTTCACCAAGCTTTCTCGCCCGGTTGTAATGTCAAAGTTGGCATTCAAGGCAAAGCCTAAAGAAAGAATTTCCTGTGTGGGGGCTGTCACCCAAAATGTCGGCACATTCTGGGGCAAGGCTCCCATGAGACGGCCATCTTTTTCCGTAATGCCTAAAAGTAATGCTGCTTCTGAATCTCCCTGAGTTCTCAGACAGAGTAAGGTCGATTCTTGTCTACTGCTGTCTATAGTGGTGTGATGCTTGCCAACTTCTACTCCGCGAACGCCTGGGATAGATGTTGGAGACCAGAACAGGTTGATTTCTGGAGAACTAACATTAACATTTAAATTTACAAATCGACATTTTTTAATAATCCTCGAAAATACAATTAGTATATGGGCAAGGTCTTGAAACTCCTGAATAACATTTTTATCTAGAAATTCGGCTTCAAGTTCTAATTCGACTATGGTGGCGTCAGGCAGATTGATATATTTATCTAAGCGTTGTCTCAAATTGTTTATTTTTTTTGAATTAAGACGTGATGGTATGAGTCCACCCTCTACTGTAAACCCTAAATTTTTGCTGAGAACATGAGGTTGCTTACAGACAAGATAGATACTCTTGAAGCCCAACCCAAACTTACCTGTTACACTTTCACCTTTATCAGAAATATTGAAAGTTAACATTTTTTCTAAGTCGCGATCAAACCCCCGATCGCGATATTCTTTCCCTGGAACGTCACGATGTTGAAAGCAACCAATTGGTCTACCTGCATGGATAAATAAGAGTTGGTGTTTAGTTATCACAAGGATAAATTGCTTTCTATCTTCGGCTATTTCTAAAGAAGGCGATATTTGCATCCATTCAGTTGTCGCATCATCAGCATTTTGAAATAGTTCAAAGGGAATGCTTTCTGGACGGTAGCCGTGCAGTCTTATTTTTTCTCGAACTGCTTGCCACAATTCATCCCGGATCTCTTTATTTTCTGGAGAATCGTCTTCCAGCAATCGAGATAAATTTAGGATTAAGTTCTCAATTTGATTATCTAAATGTCGTACATCTTTTTTTTGCTGGTTCAGTTCTGCTTTCTGGTGGCGCAAATTGTCCCACTGGGTTAAAAGGTCTTTGACGACAGGAATTCGCTCATGTACTCCCAACATTCTCATAATGTAGGGCGCACCTTCTAGCAAAAAGTTTTTCGCTACCTGAATATCTAGTTGATCGGACTGTCCTAAATCTCCCCACGTAGCATCTACATCTAAAATATTAACCCGATAAACTCCCTGCAATATTGCTTTGCCAGATTTTTTTAAAAGTAATGACAAGTCTAATTTGCCAAATCTTTCAGGGTCAATGGGTAGTAGTTCTATCTCTAAAGTATTGGGTTGAAGTTCACTAACAAAAAGGTGTTGAGGGTTTTCACACTGAAGGAGGTCAGCACTAAAAGAAGTTCCTAATACTGACCGGACTATTCGGGTACGATCACTGACCTGCCCTACATGAATATGAAATTCACGGTTTGCTATAGAATGGACCTGTTCTCCTAGCAATCTCTGACGCATTGCCTCTACATCACGCCGACCTAAATAAGATTGCGCCAGACTTTTTACGTCGGTATCGGTGCCCATCAGTAAAGTTATAAAAGCACCAATAAACTCTGGCGAGCAATACTGCTCCCAAGGACGAAAGTAATCTTGTAAAATACTATAATTACTGATGTTAGCTGACAATTCTTGTGATATGGAAACAGTGTCACTCTCTTGGGATAAAGACTCTAAATAGCGCTTCATAATTAAAGCCTGCTTAGAATCTAACAAGCAAGCACTATTGATATTTTCTCTTTTCTCCCCGGTCACCTTGTCAGGCGTTTGCCATTTATTTTTTTGGTTCAGAAGACATATATTTGGTAATATACTTTCCTGGAACGTAGGATAGTTAACCGCCAATTCTAAGTAAGCATTAAATAAATCTACGGTCACTTCATCTGGTTGAGAAGTAGCGTTGGAAAGTCGTTGAAGAAGTAACCAAAGATTGTCCTCATTTATTTTACCCAACAAGTTAGGTAATAATACTACCTCAAATTTTCCTTTACCGACTTGTCGGGCAAAGTTCCACCCTAGCAGAAAACTTACATCGATTTTTGTGAATATATCCCAACATTCTTCTAAAGGGAATTTTTTAAATTCACCCAATTGATACTCGGGGACATTTTTTAGCAATTTACCCAGTTGGTATAAAACTTGATCCTGAGTGATAAATAATTCCTCCGTTAACCACTGCCAACAACCGCTAGAGCTAATGATGGCAGAGAGTTGAGAAGAGGTAATATACTCAGAATCGGCCGTCAGCAATAATTCCTCAATATCGTGTTCTACCGCTTGATAATGCAGAATATTTTTAGGAAACACTGCATTGCCTTTTTTAGTAACTAACCAATCTTTTGTTTTTAGTGGATTCAGAATAGCTTGGATGCTCTGCTGATTGGGGGAATTATTCAATAAGTTACTCAAAGCATCAATAATAACCTGGCACTGTTGATGAGGTTCTTGTTGTTCTAAAAGAAAATTAATAATTTCAGGTTCTCGCCATTTTAAAAAAAAGGGCTTCAAAAATTTAAAGCTTTGATGTCCTGTAATTCGTTGAGGAAGCTCTAACCTTTCTATATATTCTCCACTGCTTAAGTCCACTAATGTGGGTAAATGTTTTTGAAGTTGACTCGGAATAATCTCCAAAATTTGGCTGAGTCTGATGGTTCGGTCATTTAAAGGTATCCAGTTTTCTTCTTCCACCAATAGTTTTAAGTGTTCAGAAATGTTACCATTTTCCATTGCATCCAAAATAACGGGGCAGAATTTCTGCCAATATTCCAAAGATTGATTGGGAACTAAAATCTTTTTGATGACTTCCTCAGAATCCCAAGGAGTAAAGTATTTTCTAGCTGAAGAATATCCCTGGCTTCTTTGAACTTTTTCGGGGATCACTTTTTCAGAATACTTAGTTTCCTCCAACTGAGCAATTTTCTCTTGGTGCTTTTCTAAATTTGGAGGGAATTTTATGACATTTTTAGGACAAATCCCTTGGCCATCTAATTTGTTAGGGAGCCAAGGGGTCATTTTTAAACTATCTCTTAGTTCTTGTTTATCTTGTGCTAATATTTGAGGTATTGCATTAATAACCAACTCGCAATATACATGAGGATTAGGGAGATTGAGAATTGTAACGATGGCCTCCCGAGCAGTCCAGATGGGTATCCAGTTTTGTTGAATTTCTCGATTTTGTTTAACGAGGACGATCCAATCTTTTAGGAGAGGATTTAAAGGGAAATCGGGATTTTCTAAAAATACTCTATCGGACTCGATTGATTCCAGTCTGCCATCTGTAGTTTCGTGAAGTTGCAACGATTTCCACAAATCTTCATTCGTGGGTTTTTGGCTGAGATAAGCGAGTAGCTGACAGCGTTCAGAGGATTCTAGTAAACTTCCATCGACACATTCTGCCCCCAATTCTCGAATCAAATCCACAACTTGCTCAGATTCGAGAATATTAATTCCTAACTTTTCACACTTTGCTGAAGGAATATGCTCTACTAATGCCGAATCAAGTAAGCGCCAGCCCTCGCCTTTTTTATTAAGAACTTGCTGCCCTACTTTTTGCCAAAGTGTACTCTCTTGTGCCGTGACATATAAAGGAGTTTTGTCGTCTTCATACTTGTCTTTTTGACCATGTAGAAAATATCGTAGTTGTTTAGACATAGTTAATGAGTTCCTTTAAAAGATTAGTTCGTTGATCGGCTTGAGCTAACTCGGGTCGTTTGGCCAAAAGTTGCAGACAACTCTTGGCATCGCATTCCGGTATATTTTTCAGAGATGAAATTTTACCAAAAATTTCATCTACCTTTTTGTCAATAAAGATTAAATCTGTGTTTGGCAGAGCTTCTTTTAATGCGGTAGAGATGGGACTTTTCCATATTCCTTTAAATAAAACATTGTTTTGGTGATACTTTTTTAATTGGGCATAATTGTACAAGACTTTTTGTTCTCTTTGATAATTGTAGCCAATAAATAAAGAAAAATCAGAGAGTTTATTTAGTGCCTCTTCAACATGGTTGGTTGATGACAAAACTTGATAAATAATTTGGCAAGCGAGTTCTTGATAGCTAGAAGTTTCGGTTTTTAGAATAAAATCATTTAAACAGCTAAGGATAGATATTAATTCTTCTCCTCTTAAGACACCTTGACTTTCTGGCAAAACTTCAAAATTTTCATAAACCAGAAACAGATTTATTTTTAGTTGATAAATATGATTTAAAACAACCCCTAAAGCTGTATTGTCTTGAAACTTTTTGATTTTAAAACGTTGGTCAGGTTTAATTTTTAAAACAAGTTGCCGAACGAAATCTTTTAAAGATTCTCCTTGTAAATGAGAGAGGTCAACTTCTCTAAATCCTTGACGAAGTAAATTGATTAAACTTGTCTGAACTTCGGGTTGCTGAATTATAATATTTTCTTGTAGCTTCAAAAATTCACTTAAGTATCGAAGATAATTAGGATTTGAAAAGATTAACTTCGGGTTAAGGGAATCAATGACAGAGCATATTTCCTGCTTTTCCCATCTGCAATTTTTACCTGTAAATAAAAGATTGGGCTTACCTTCAATAATAAAATAATTATTTTGAGCGAGGTTTTGCAATGCAGGAAATGCTTCCCACTTCGGAGGAATACCCGGAAGCGATCGCAAATTTTCATTCACTGAAATCAGTTCCCAACCGTTATTTGATGGTTGAGTCCGGAATATCCACTGATGTTCAGCACAAACACTTTGGCGATAAACTGTGCTGGCGAACAATCTTGATTTCAAAATTGCGTTACAAAGATTTGATATCTCTACATCTGTTAAGCTATGTTTTTCATGAAATTGCTGGAGAGAAGGTAATACAATCCGTAAAGTCCCTCTAGTTGCCAATAAATAATTCCACTGCTCAATCATTTCATCTTCGTTTTCAGGAATTTTTTGTGTAAATGAATTTTTCCTGATCTGCCTAAGTCCTTCTATATATTTTCTGCCGGAATCAAGAAAGAAATAACCATGAAGAAAAATTGTGTAGTCTTTATCTCCATCACAATTTATCTCTTCATGAGCTTCTTGTTCTGCTTCTTCTTGTTGGGAATGGTTATCCTCACTAGCTAATGGAAGAAAAACCGTCCACTGCAAAGTTAATTTTGCTTTGGGTTTATTTTCTAAAGATTGTTGTGTTAAAACGACAGCACAATGGGGAATTGATTTGTCAGGGACAATTTCATCTTCACCATTATCTTCATTGATAGAAGCTCTTTTACTCCAAAAAGGAGACTGCTGTAACTTAATCCAAAAATTATTTTGACCTAAGTTGGCCGAATCATTTAACAAAGAATAAAAATTTGTAGCAGATAGAACGTTTTCTTGCCCTGCAAATTTAATTCCTAATTGATTTGAACTTAAATCAATTTTACCTTGGAGTTCATGTTTGTCAGGTTTTATGCTTTCACTTGTGGTGTTGGGATAAATACAGCGTGATAACAAACTTGAATCGTCCGAACACAAAGACACAGAAAAATTTTGTTTAAGATTACCTTTATTATTTTCTATGAAAAATCTGATAGTATGGAGATGACGCAACATCGGTAATAGTTGCCCGATTCGTCCTTCCATATCTTCTGGAAAACTTTCTTGAACCGAATTAATACTCTCATAGTAATTAGCTAAAATACACCGTTCATCTGCCATTTTATGACGCAGAGGAACCCACAATAAAAAGAAAGATGCAGTAGGATTGTTACTATCAACTAAATTATGAGTGAATAAACATTTTTGTAAAGATTCCCTATCTTCCTTAGAAAGCTCGACCCATTCTGGTCTTTTAGAATCTTTACCATCAGGAGTTGCCCAAGGATTAATAAATTCTCCGCAGCCGCCTGGTATAGATTCAGAAAAAGCAATATAAAAAAAAGCTTCACAGAAGTGAAAAACACTCTTTTGACCTAAGCCAAATTTTCCTATTTTCCCTCGGTCTTTAGCATTAGCATCAATACCAAAATAGGTAATTGATTCTTGATCTGATTTAGTAAAGGTCCCATTGTTCAGAAAAAACAAGGCAGGAGTTTTCAGTAACGGATGCGTAACAGAATCACCTAAGCCTTGAGATATACCAAAATCTAATGTAGTGGCCTGACCATCGTTAGCATTCTGAATAATTTCTTTGATAATTGGAAAGCCTTGCTTGTATCTTTCCTTCAAAAGGTTTTTGATTGTATTTACTTTTTGTCCGGGTCTATCTTTAAAACCTGCCATAAAAATTAATTACCCTTTTAATACTGGCATTATTTAGTAAGTATGAGTCCAAACTAAAAGTTATTCGCTCTACCGTGAACTCTTACTTGGAGGTCCCCCTGGATTACGTTTTCTCCCACTGCGTAACTCCTGACCCTTTTAACGAGTGTTCACAAAATTTAACACACTGGACCCGGAATAAAAGCTATGGGAACCCATAAGTGTTCGGGAACAGAGATTGCTTTTTACTGTCAATAATAAATTTTGGTTACCACTCATTAAATCTTTTCTGATGTTTCCAGGCATCAGTATTTTTACTGAATTTTATTGACACATAAGGGATCCATATTGGCTCCCCTGGGATTAGGAAGGGCGCGTAAAAGTAGATTGACTATCAGCATAGCTCCTCAAACAGCAGGTTACACTTACCTATCGCCTTGATGGACAACTTTTATGCAAATTTCTGAAAAAAGTTTTTCGAGGTTGCTCACTGGTTACTGATCCCTTGATTAAAGGCCCAGGGCAAATGGCGCATGACCAATGAGCAATATATAGCGATAGCCTACGGCATAGCTGGTGCTGGGTGGCATCTACTGAATCCGCTACCGGCAAAGACCTAGTTTTGCGGTCGAGAGAGGCTGATCCCAGTTTGCTATAGCGGAGTTATAATCCCCCCAACAAGATCTTGTTCCATAATAATTTCAGTGATTTTGTTGAATTAGTCGCCTCAGTCTAGTTTATGCTCAGAACGATGCAACAGCAACTAGGTTGATCCTCTTCAGTGGGAGATCGGGTCAATGGCTGATTGAGTGATCCCCTCGAATAAAGCCTCGGTCCGATGACCCGATGACCAAACCTCTTCCGTTTTGGTGGTGACTAACCGATCGCCTAAAACGGAGGAGCTATTCTTTTCCCTGGCGAGTAGGACCCCACCCTGTTTGAGTGGAGGCTAATTTTGCTGGGAATTCAGGTATTGGGTTGCGATGCTAGATGTGCATTTAGGTTCGAGGGATGCCAAAACCAAAAATTTAAAATCGCTATATTCAAGCTAATCGCTCCAGAAATTATCATGTTTACGGACAGCGCTGTCCGTAAAACTTCTGCCCCATTTCTTAATACTAAGGCATTTGCGATATGTGCTAATCGCTCCAGCCGTATCAAGGCTGGCTGGGAATGTAATTAATTTTTGGGGTTCTCCACAGGTTAAGGCAACCCTTTGAATATGCCAGCCATTCTAACCCGCAACGGTGCAGGATATATACCTGTAGTTTGGGGAATCATCTGTTCAACCATCAGACTCATCATCAAGAGCAGTTGACCACCTTCATTGAACAACGGGGCGAAGAATCTCGTGTGACCGATATCCCCTGAATACCTGGAGTGACTGGGTTCAGTTCCAAATGATTGCCAAAGGTGCGATCGGTTCAGTAACCCGCCAAGGTTTCAGTGCGACTCCACCCGCCGCAGTTAAGCGCCGACAAACTGCCAGTTGTCTAGTGTCCAGTTTTCCTCCTGGGCACTGATGCAGGGATTCTCCCGCGTGGCATCACTCTCATTCGCGCCAGTTCTAATCGCCCGATCCAGGATTCGTTAATTCCGATTCCGGCTTTCCTTATGCAGATTCCTCAGAATGCCGTGAAATCCCACGGGACCGGGTAGGGGAATCCGAGGTGAAAGCTTCCTAATTCCAAGAGTTTTGGCTGGCGATCAGCTACAGTCTAGCTTTGGGTTCCCCCGTGCGCTCATTAATAAGTATTGACTCCGACAGTTCAGGTGCGGATAGTTCAGCGTGGGAAATCGCCGGGGCGAGACAGAGTGGGAGTTTGGGCGCGATCGGGTAAAAGAACTTTTCACCCATGCCCAGAGGTTTGCTCCTCCACAGTTTTCAAGTGCTCATTTTGAGCACTTGAAAAACGAGCGCCCTCCTGAGAGCGTTTATTGTGTTCATAATACGAGGTCTCTTGCAGGTAGATGACTGCCTCTGGGGGAAGGTTTCGTTTCGATAGCGGGTTGGCAATAATCGAGGGTTTGAAATCTGGAGCAGTGCCTTCTTTTCTGCTCAGTTCGGTGCTAATTGACCGATCGCCTTAAAGAAAGGGCTATTCTTTGTTCCTGTAAAAGAGGAACACTCTGTTCTGAATGGAGGGCAAGTTATATTTGCTATTCATCTAGAAAATCGGTTCGTTGTTGCCTGACTGATCGCCCCGAAGAAACCATTTTCTTAATCGCCAATAGGACCAGTTTATATAAAAAGGTAGAAGCCCTTTCACAAAACAATACCTTCGCCAAAAAAAGGGAGGGCCAACGTAGTACACTTGTTGTTTACCACAACCACAAATGAGACCTACATT
>NZ_JAMXFA010000061.1 GCF_025370785.1 Laspinema olomoucense D3b | reverse complement strand
AATCAGCTATAACCGGCCATCGGCTAAAATCAAGCAAAACTTTTTATTTTAGCATAAAATTATTTTGCAAGAGGTCTTTTTAACATCCTCGGAAATCCCCCCCTAAATCCCATTTTCATGGGGTTGACGAACTAAAAAGCAGTTAAGATAATGTTAGGCATAAATCAACGGGATCCGATGATTCACCAATAGCTCACAGGCTTTGCCCAAACTAATTTTATCTTGCTGAAACAATATCAGTGAGTATGACGTTAAATCAAGTATAGGGAGACTTACAATGGCACGCAAGCAGATGGGAACCGTAAAAACCCCGACTGGCTCTGAATACTACTACTTTTGGGACAACCAAAGCGGTGATGTATATGTTGGCAGTGAATATGCTGGTAAAGCGAAGTCTGCTGAAGACGCATGGAAAAAAGCAAACTTCTATGCAACAACAGGTAAGCAAATGAAGTAAACAATAGGCATTGCTTTTTGAGCGTATTTCCAATTATCCTAATTTGAGCATTTGAGTGCACAGCAAGACTGAACCTAGTTGTCAGGTTTACACTCTCACAGTCTAAATAGCTAAAATTTGCAGCTATCGGTAAACCTGAACAACCCTAAAATTTTTCATAGAAGTTCTAAACTTAATAAGTTGTACTTCGATAACTCTGTTAGGACTTTATCAACTGTATGTTGAGTGGAATTCACGGGAGATTCTGTTCGTTTCGCTACAGTTTTTTAGTATAACAACCCCAGTGTGATAGCGGCAATTCAGAATCGCTACAATTTAGGGAAGTATAGTTGACTGTAGAGATGAGGAAAGTTGCTAAAAATACGTGCGAACACAAACCATCTAAATAAGAGACAAAACAAAATGACTGACCTACATTGGGAGAGAGTTGAAAGTGATTATATGTCTACGTTTCGTGGAAAAGTTCCTGGAGGTTGGCTGGTGACGATATTTAACGGGAGTGGCTCAGGGATTACTTTTTATCCTGATCCTAATCACAAATGGGACGTAAAATCATACCCACCCAGATAGAACTAGAAACCCGGTTTCTTACCAGCAATCCATCACTCTCTGTAGAGATGAGGAAAGTTGCTAATTACCCATTATCTCGCGAAGCGCTGTATTTTCATTGTGAGGTAAATTCAATGACATTTCTGATATTCCTATTATTCATTGCATCTGGATGGTTTTTTATTTCTTGCAAGTGGGAGTATGACAGGCAAGAAAGCTTAGTAGAACTAGAGAGCAAACTACGTTCCGGTGACTGGGAAGGTGCTAATTATGCAACCAGTGAGATAATTACGATAATTATTTATCGAGACTGCAAAGGAATACCTTGTGTTTGTCCATCGCTTAGAAAAGAATTCCCAGTTGGGAAGTTTCTGTATGAGACTATAAATAGAAGACAAGAGAAGTTAGGGATAGAGCTCACTCTAGGCTCTATCGAGTCTTTCAGTACAGAAGAGATTGAAAAATTTCCGATGGATAAACTACAAGCAATAGATAATCTTTGGACTAAATATAGTCAAGGGAGATTCGGATTTTCGGTTCAAGCTTCTATTTACAAACAATATGGAACAACAAGTAATAGAAGCATTAGAAATGATGAATTTACATTAAATGAAGTACAAGATAAACGTTGGACTCTGCCTGCGGAATCGAAAGTCAAAGCCAGTCAAATCAAGCTTTGGCGTCGAATTCAATTTCTTGATTATGTAGAAAAGTACGAAAAAAACTTATTGCTAGAACTTAATTGGATGGTTCGACAAAATGTTCCCCATTACCCACCAGTGGCTTGGTGCTTTCAATCTAAAGATATGAATCCCGATATTGTAGGTATGTTCCCATGCTCTCTTTCACGTGATTTCTTTTGTAGTGCTATATCTTTTTTGTTGTGGAGAAAATTATTGCGTGGGAGTGCTATTGATTAAAAAAGTTGAATTTCATTGTGTGAACGCGATCACTACTTACTTAAGTCACTGACTCATCCTCCGCTATCAAAACATCCGCATACAGTTGGCTACTAATGCGGAAATTTACTTTTTTCATTAAATTATTCATAATTTGCTGAACTTGCGTAATTATTTTTTGACGCTTTGCTAAGAGAATAATTCCTAAAACTCCAGTAATCTTTACCCCGAAATCTCGGGCAGTTTGTCTACCCAAGCGTTCATTAATTTGGAAAAAGGTGAAGTGTTGTTGACACCAATCATGACCCCTCCGTTTCCTTTAAAGTCTTGAGGTCTTCCTGAAACTCCTCAATATCATAATGAACGCAAATACCTCGCTCAGAAATGAGTTTTTGAAACTGCATCCGATGCAGTCCCAATAGCTCACTGGCTTTCCCTAAACTAATTTTATCTTGCTGAAACAGCATCAGCACAATTTCCAACAATAGCTCATTTTCAGAAAAGCCACTCGCTTTTACTAGGTCATCGGAAATCACTAAACTCATGGGGAACTCTCCTTGGCTTAACTTTCCTGCTTCAATCTTAGCAGCCGGGGGAGCGATCGCCCTCCAATTGCGGATGCCATATCGCTTACTCTCAGAAACTGGGGTTCTGCCGGGGTTTCTGCATCCTCACAGAGCTTTTGCCAGGAAATCGGTTTCTGAGGTACAATTGCTATAAGCCAAAAATCTCAACCCTGCTTGTACAGACAATATCTATATGAACAGTCAAGAAATCACTGCCATATTTGATGGTCAATCCTTGCAATTAGAATCGCCCTTAAACCTAGAAGTAGGAACAAGAGTGAAAATTACTGTGGAAACCCTATTGGCCCCTAAAGACACCCCCAAGACATTTCTACAAACAGCTCAGTCCTTACAGTTACAAGGCGAGCCAGATTGGTCGGAGAATATTGACCAGTATCTATACCAAAACTCCATTGCTGAGGATGATTGAAGTCTTTTTAGATACCTCTTTTGCCATTGCTTTATCTTCCATTACAGACCAACATCATGGGAAAGCTGTTGAATTAGCCACTCAACTGGAAACTCGTCAAACCGGGCTAGTAACGACTGATGCTATTTTATTAGAAATTGGTAATGCCTTGTCTAAATCAAAATACAGAAGGGCAGCCATTCAACTCTTGGACTCCCTAGAAAGCGATCCCAATGTTCAAATTATTCCTTTAACTAAAGACTTATATTGGGCGGCATTTAGGTTATTTAAACAACGCCCTGATAAAGAATGGGGGTTAGTAGATTGTGTGTCATTTATTGTGATGCAAAATCGAGGTATAACCGACGCACTAACCGCTGATGCTCATTTTCAACAAGCAGGATTTCGAGCGTTACTCAAAATCTAGTCCCTGAGAATTATTTCGCTTTAGTCTTAATTTTGGCTATGTGCCGCTGCCTGTTCTCTGTACGCCAAACAAACTCATGGGAGATTAGTCTATGTGGAAAGATGAAAACGAGTCTCTGCGGGACATGGAAGCGATCGCACCGACTCATTTTGCATAAAAACTGTGTCTGAGTCTGCTATCCTAAACTTAAAAAAGTGATGAAGCTAAGTTTATGAAAATTAAAGCCATTATTCATGCAGCAGAAGAAGGGGGCTATTGGGCAGAAGTCCCAGCTCTTCCCGGTTGCATTACCGAAGGTGATACCTGGGAAGAGGTCACTCAGAATTTACAAGACGCAGTTGCGGGTTGGCTGAGTGTTGCGAATAATAGCCTGAAAAAAACAGAGCCAACAGACGAAAGTAGGGAGCGTTTCCTGGAAAATACCCACGCCAATTTTTACCAAATACCACCATTCCCCGGAACGCGCCTTCACCCCTGTCAATGGGGTGTGACTCTAAGGTAGGAGATAGGGGTTATTTCCATCATTGGTGGCAGAGGGTGACACAGCGTACATCTGCTTAAATCTTAGCTGACCAAGGAGCGATCGCAAGCGCGTTGCCGATGCCATATCGACTACGACTCAGAAACCCAGTTTCAGAGATAGGGACGCAAATCAAGCCCCTTTTTTGTTTGGGGGATGGATGCGTTCATAGTTGTAGCAAATTGCCTCAAATTTGACGAAACCAGATTCACAAGTTAGGGTAGGAGCAGCATAAACTTCCTAGGAAATTATTATGGCCTTAGAGTTATTCGATCCGAGCTACTATCGCAGCATGAATCCAGATCTAGGCGGTTTGAGTAACGAAGAGGCTTTACAACATTTAGTCACGTTTGGTTTGGTAGAAGGGCGAGAATTTTCCCGATGGGTAACGCCCCAAATGGTGGACACTTATGCAGACTGGAACTGCGGAATTTATCCCAATGCAGAGGCTTTTAATTCCCCACAAACTCGTTTAAGGACTGCTTTTGAGCATTTACGCGACTTTGGACTGAATGAAGGGCGGCCTTTGAGAGTTGAAACTGATTTGGTGATTTCCTCTCCCTTTAGTCCGCTGTTGCAAAAGCAGGTCCGTCCTGAATACTTTAATGCGGAGTATTACCAACAACGATATGCGGATTTAGGGGGACTGAGTAATCAGCAGCTTTTTCAGCATTTTGTTAATTTTGGTATCAATGAAGGCCGCCAGGGCAGTTCATCTTTTTCTGTAAAAACTTATCTGGAAAATTCTGGTGATTTACAGCAGCTTGGTTTTAGCAATCAACAAGCTTTAGAACATTTTATTCGGTTTGGGGTGGGCGAGGGCTCTCAGGGACAACGCCTTAGCTTCGTCAGTCAAGTTCAAGATAAATTACAAGGAAATCTGGTATATTCTAGCTTGTACTATCGCAGCCAGTATCAAGATTTAGCGGGTTTGGACGATACCCAATTGTTTGAGCATTTCCAAGATTTTGGTCGAAATGAAGGGCGGAGGGCTTCTCCCTATTTTGATGTGAATACCTATTTAGCGAGTAACCCTGATTTGCAGCAAGCGGGGTTAACCAACAAACAAGCGATCGCGCATTTTATGGCTTTTGGATTTGAGGAACTCCGGAAAAAAACTCCGTTAGTTGCAGAGGTAGAAGCTTTAAAGAATAATCTGGCAACGGCTCCCTTTTTAGGAGAAGTTCAATTAGGGTTTCGGCAAAATTTACAACAAACCCGAGTTGCCAATCCTGACCGGGTAGATGGGGTGCTTTCAAATGAGGACCGGGTAGATTATTATCGCCTGGAATATTTGCGAACCCCTACTTTGGAGTTTCCCGGATTGAGCGAGCAGATTAACATTAAAGTTCTTAATGTTAATCCTGACTTTTTACCTGAATCCTTGCGGAATCCGTTGAACTTGGATGTGCTCCAAACCGGAATCGATGACCAAGTTTTAGAGCAAGTTAATTTACCGATTGAAACAACGGTTTTGCCTCCGGAAGCCTTTACCGTGGTTGCTGAATTGAATTCCTCAGATCCAAATGACCTCGTTTTGGAGGTTTTTACGCAACAGTTCAATCCACAGAACGTTAATCCCGATAATTTTGTGCTGATGGTGGAAGCATCTGATGAATTAACAAATCCTACCCCTTATTCTGTCATTTATCGGTATCCATTCCTTGCTCCCCCGCCTCCCCCTATGCCAGCTTATCTTGCAATTGCTCCAAATTTGCCGCCGGGGTGTTTTGATAGTCCGATCGCTTCAATGGCCGATCTTCCTATGGCAACGGTTGAAACAGGAACTTTGTCCCCTGCTTTGTGGGATATAGGACATTCGCCGGAAGGGTTAAATTTGTTGGGTTAGAAGGGGATTCTTTGCCAAAAAAGGAATGAAATTCGGGTGCGGCAGAGTGGAAAGCACCGGGCAATTTCTTACGGGTTTTCAGCACTGACGCACCGGATTAGATGCAGAGGAAGAAACGATCGCAACTCGTTACTACGAATTGGGGACGATCGCCTCTAAGATTTGGTCGCGGTTGAGGTTGCGTCCGATGAAGACTAGGCGGGTTTGGCGCGGTTCGGCTTCTTGCCACGGGCGATCGTAGAAGTGGTCGAAGCGTTTGCCGACACCTTGTAAAACTAATCGCATGGGTTTATTGAGGACTGAAACAAATCCTTTGATGCGATAAATTTCGGCTTTTTCCACTAAATTTTCTAGTTGTTTAACTAGGGTTTTTGGTTCAAATTTTTGGTCAAGGATAATGTTAACTGAGGTGATATCATCATCGTGGTCATGGTCTTCTTCTGTGTCATGATGGCTGGGACGGCTGTCTAGGTTGTCTTCAACGGCAGCATTAAATCCTAAGAGTAAGTCGGCGGTAATTTCGCTGCTTTTGCAGGGAACAATTTTGACGTGAGGGGGAAGTTGCGATCGCAGCCAAGTGATCACTTTAGTTTGAGTAGCAGCATCGACTAAATCGACTTTGGTTAGTAATACTAAATCAGCACAGGCGAGTTGATCTTCAAACAATTCTTCGATGGGGGTTTCGTGATCTAAATTGGGGTCGGCTTGGCGGGCTTGTTCTAAGGCATCGAGATCCCCGACGAGAGTACCCGCAGCCACTGCCTCACAATCTACCAATGTAACAACGCCATCAACGGTGGCCCCGGTGCGAATTTCCGGCCAGCGAAAGGCTTGGATCAGGGGTTTCGGTAGGGCGAGTCCGGAGGTTTCGATTAACATACAATCGAGGCGATCGCGCTGTTTGAGCAATTCCTGCATGGTGGGCAAAAATTCCTCTTGAACGGTGCAACAGAGGCAACCATTGGTTAGTTCAATAATATTGCTATCTGTAGCAGGAGAGTCGTCACACACTTGACAGGATTTGAGAAACTCGCCATCGATGCCAACTTCGCCAAATTCATTGACGATCACGGCAATGCGCCGTCCTTGGCTGTTTTGGAGGAGGTTACGAATGGTGCTGGTTTTGCCAGCCCCCAGGAAACCTGTGATTACGGTAACGGGAATTTTATGCATGGGTGGATGTTAATATTAAGTGAGAGTTTTACCCGATGAGGACTGGAGGCTTCACCGGGCTTTTGGTACGGGGATTAACCCAGAATTGAAGAAGTGAGAAATGCTGCGCCGATGCCACCGATGGTAAAGCCAGCAAATCGTAGGGATAAGTTGGGGTCTTGATCCAAAGCGGTGAGAGTTTTGCGCACAAAGCCGATCGCAGCGGAGGCAATGGCGATTTGGATAGCAGTAAATCCCATCAGGTAAGCGAGGAGGGGGGCGGTTTCTGCGCCGATAATGGCTTCACCATAAGCATAGCCGTGAAAGATGCCAGCGACGGCAGAGATCGCCGCCACCAGCTTTAAATTAGGCCGTTCTTTCATCCCTAGCAGGGTTCCGACGGTGAGGACGGAAGCGGCAATGATGATTTCTACCGCAGGAATATCCAGGGTGAGTAAGTGAATCCCAGTTCCTCCCATTGCAGCGATCGCAAAGGTGATAGGAATTGCGATGCCGTAGGGATGGAAGGCAGAAAGTAAGGCGATCGCCACCACAAAAGCGAAATGGTCCAGCCCGATAATCGGATGTGCGAATCCTGAAAGTAGCCCCTCCCAGAAGTTACTTGGGGTGGCGGAATCCATGCCGTGATGGGCGAATGCTGGTTCCACTCCCCAGAACAAAGCAATAGCGAGGGCAACTATTATCAATCCTCCGGTTATTCTGGGGTGATGGAGTAGAACAGATGGGAATCGATTGAGGGTTGGCTTAAGCATGGGTGAGGTTTAAAAAAATTGAGCGGGTCAACATTTATAAGTGAGTTAGGTCCGAGGCATAAGTGCGAGTGAAACTCCCTTCCTCCGACCAAGTGAGGATTAACCCCCGGCACTGGGGAGAAGAAATCAGGCCCTCGGAACTATTTTGAGACCTGGGTTTCCGTGAAATTGGCTAGGATGTGAGGGCTGGGTCTAGGTTACAGAACTCACAAAAAAAGCAAATTTTTCCCCTCGGCGTTGGTGTAGGGTCAAAAGTACGATCGCGCTGCCGTACTGTTACGCGCCAGGGCTACTATTGACAGAATAGAGTGTTCTGGTAAAGGAAAATCAATGCCCATCTGTACCTCGCAGATGAATGTAAGGGTGGACGACAGAGGCGGTGGGCATTCTGACTTACCGACCCCAGAGGGCAAATGGAGATTTACCGGGAATCTGGGGGTGGGATCACAGTTGCGGGACAGTGCCGGATTGGGACCGGGCTTTCCCCCTTGCGTCTGATGGCTGGACCCCATCAGAACCGCCTGATAGGGGATATATTACCCCATCGGAGACACTTTACGACTGAGGAAATGGAGAGAAGCTGAAAACCACCCCCGGTTATCCCTGTTCCCTGCCGGTTCATCAAGCAAAAAAAGGGGCCAACGCTCGGTTAGGCCCTGGGGGTTGTATCAAGGTGCGATCGCCACTGGGGTGGGGGAAGGGTTAAACCAAGGGTAAACCCCTGGATTCATAGAGGAGAATAGATTGACGATGGGGACGGGCGATCGCCCCTTCATTTTCTAGGCGTTGGAGGAGGCGAGTCACAGTAACCCGGGAGATGCCGATCGCCTCAGCAATTTCTTGATGGGTCATGGGCAATTCTAGCAAGCAGCCCTGTTCCACGGGACGACCGAATTTATCGCTTAACCAGACCAAAAACTTAAGCAAGCGTTCCTGGACTTGCTTGCAGTGAATAATGGTGAGGAGTTCTTCCGTTTTTTGGGTGTGGGTGCGAATGGCATCTAAGACTTGTTGCCATTGGTGCCCTGGAATCATGCTGACTTCTACGGAGGTTAAACATTCTATTTGATAACCGTTAATGCAACAGAGGGGTTCACCCACCACATCTCCGGGCCCCCAATATCCCGAGGCAATGGTGGATCCATCTTCCGTCCAGGCGATCGTGCGGACCACTCCGCGATCGATTTTCCATAGGACATCTTGCCACATCGGAATCGAGTCTTTGCGGCTGAATGTTCGCCGCAGGGAGGAGGGGAGTGAAGCTAAAGTTGCAATGGTCATAAACAAATAGTTTTGAGATTATTATGGTTAGTTTTGAAAGGGGATATGAAAAGAGGCGGCTGCCCCAAACCTGCATTGGGGAAATGCCGGGGCAGTCGCCTCTTTTCTCGGGTTTGGGATTTTATTCAGCCTCATCGGACTCAGTGCCAATTCTTAATTGTTTCTTTGTCCGCTTAAGCTGTTTCCAAAGTCTCTTAATTTGTTTGTAAGCGTCCTCTGGCGGTAATTTCCCCCCGGTTTCTAAACAACTAATCACGCTAACGCGCTGGGCAAACTCCTGCAAGTTGGCATTAAACACCATATTTTCTGGATTGTCTGGCGTAATTTTGCCGTAGTAACGACTACGAGGAGATATAAAATCAAATTTGTCAGGCATTGTCTTAACCCCACTCTTTCCCTTGGCTATTTGCGGGAGAATCAATCCCTGTACCGGAATTTGTAAGCGGAGATTCCCCCTAATAACCACTTTAGCGTTATTGCTAAATTGTGGCAATAACGACGGGGACTTTCACTTAGCAAGGGGAGGGTCTATGCCCAAAAAACAATTCGCTACCGAGTCAGGGTCGGCCCGTTGCTTAGGGGAACAACCCGGTATATTCCCTCGGAGTTCTACCAGACAAGTAGTCTGTTATTTAAAGATTAGCTGCACTGTTTAAAACCTTATCTGTGCAGTTGAGTGGGGCAAATCGATCAAAAGAAATATTTTTCATACACAATCGGTGGTTATGCTCGATACCTGACCCGATGAAACCTGGGGGCAGTGACCCCGGCGCGGGACCTCTGGGGCCAACTGGGTAGGAAAAGACCAGGGTTCAGGGCGGCGTCCCGGGTATTCAGGGTCCGAGGACCCTATACTCAAAAAAAATAAGATTCAACATCCTCCAAAAGGTAGAGATTTAACCCTGATTCGGGTACAGTGAACAAAAGCGGGATGGAGACGCGGAAAGATTGGCTGACCCGATCGCCGCTGGTGCGTCAAAAATCTGCTGTGCAACGGCCTACTATCAGCAAAGGAATCCCAGATGAACCTCCTAGAACTAGAACGCGAAACCACCAAGATGACTCGGGTGATCATGACCCGACACATGGCGATCGGGAAAGATACGATCGCAGATCTCCGGACCCGGATGACCCTCGAAGAGTTATCCGGCGTGATCATTGTCAGTATCGAACGGTTGCTATGGTTGGACTGGGACTCGGTCGTTTGGGCGATCGCCCATCTGATTCCCGCCGATATCATGGCTGAAATCCAAAGCAACCTGCGGATCACCCTCTATCAACGCTTGATTCACAAAGGCTTAATTCCCGGCGTGGATTTCAGCATTGATGGTCACGGCAATCTGCGGTTGAATGCCAAAGCCCAAAAATCGGTGGCCTAAGCGGATTTCCGGGGGGTTACTTCGGCTCCCTCGCACCTCTTCGATTCTCGCTCCCCATTCGTTAACGCCAACTTAGCAAGAAAAAATAAAGAACGGGTAAAGAAAAATTGCCGATTCAACGCGGGCAGTTTTTCTCTACCCTGGGACAGGTGTGAACCCATCCGGCACACCCCCCCTCTAATTCTCAGCCACCACAAACGGCGTATAAGTTCCGCCCAACGCTTCTACCACAGCACGGGTATTCGAGACCATCATCTTAATATAAGAATCGGCCTCGCTACCGGGCACACCGATGGAGTCCGAGTACAATTCCTGCGGGGCTAACTTGACCTGGGCCTCCTCTGCTACAGTCCTGATGAGTTGGGCATTAATGGTGGTTTCGGCAAAAATGGCCGGAACCTGTGTTCGTTTAATTTCCTCCACCAATCGCGTCACCGTTTGGGCACTGGGTTGTTCCTCCGTACTGATGCCGATTAACGTGCCGGTAATCTCTAATCCATACCCTTGGGCATAGTATTGGAAGGCATCATGAGTGGTGACTAAGCGGCGGTTGTTCGGGGGAATTGTGGCAATTTGCGCCTGAATCCAGCGGTGGAGTTCTTCCAAGGTGGCGGTATAGTCTGCCGCATTTTCCTGAATCGTTGCGGCATTTTCTGGGGAGAGTTCGCTTAAGCTATCGCGAATCGCGTTAACCATTGCGATCGCATTCATGACATTCCCCCACACATGAGGATCCGGCGTCATTGCCGCCTGCTTCTCCATCTGCAATGGGAGTACGACTTCCCCCACTGCCAACTTCTTAGCATTTACTCCGGCAGCATTCATCAACTTAATCAGTTCCGGTTCGAGGTTGTATCCGTTATAGAGAATCAAATCCGCATTCTCCAAGGCAATAGAGTCGGCGGGCACAGGTTCATAAATATGGGGATCGACTCCAGGGGTCAAAATACTGCTGACTTGGATCTCCTCCGAGGCAATGGACTCGGTTAAGTCGGCGATAATGGTACTGGTAGAGACCACTTGAGGCTGATTCCCCGAACTGTCCCCCGCCCGATTCGCTTCCGGGTTGGTACAGCTACTCAGGCAGAACCCCAAAATCACTCCCGTGGCTAATTTCAAGAGGGATTGTTTTCCCGGATAGTCCGCGATCGCTCTCCTGTGGATAGATATTTTCATTTTCTTTTCATATTTTATTCACAATGGGTTCATATTTACACTATCCTGGAATTAAAAGCTAAATTTTAGAAACCTTTATGAAAAGATCTAACCCTTTCAACCGGGACAGTTCCTGGAAAAATCAGCCCGCATCTTCGTCGGATCACGCCATCTGTGTCAGTCATCTGGGCGTCAATTATCGCCAGGTCCAGGCCCTCACCGATGTCAACGCGGTGATTCGCCCTGGACGCCTTACGGGGATTATTGGACCCAATGGTGCCGGGAAAAGCACCTTAATCAAAGCGATGTTAGGATTAACCCCCACCCTCAGCGGTAGGGTCCTCTATGAGGGAAAACCCCTGATGGAACAACGCGATCGCATCGCCTACGTTCCCCAGCGATCGCAAATTGACTGGACCTATCCCGCCACCGTCTGGGATGTGGTGATGATGGGACGCGCCAAGAAAACCGGCTGGTTTCGGCGTTATAGTACCGTCAGTCGTCAGATTGCCTCCGATGCGATCGCCCGAGTCGGGATGAGTGACTACCGCAACCGCAAAATCGGGGATTTATCCGGGGGACAACAGCAGCGGGTGTTTTTAGCGCGATCGCTGGCTCAACAAGCAGAAATTTTTTGTTTTGATGAGCCTTTCGTCGGCATCGACCAAAAAACTGAAGCGGTCCTGTTTGATATTTTTCACGAACTCGCCGAAGCGGGAAACATTGTAATTGTAGTGAATCACGACCTTGGGGAATCGATTACCCATTTTGATGATTTAATCCTATTAAATCGGGAATTAATTGCCTGTGGTGGCCGACAACAAGTCCTGCGATCGGAGAATATGTATCGCGCCTATCAAGGACAGGTCCAATTTTTTAGCGATCGGGCTGCCTAAAGAACCTAACCCCCCCGCCCTTACAAGAGTAGGTTTTTACGTTTCCGGTCCCCTCCCCTTGGTAAGGGGAGGGTTAGGGTGGGGTCTTCTTGACTTGGCAAAGCCACATCAAGAAGAAAAAGGTTTCCCCAGCCTCCTTACAGGCGCTTAAGCCTGAAGCCTTCCTTACAGGCGCTTAAGCCTGAAAGAGGGCGTGAGGTGGCGATCGGAACCCCACCCTAACCCTCCCCTTGCCAAGGGGAGGGGACCGGAAGTGTTCTTAAGCGTAAAAAACTTACTCTTGTAAGGGGGAAGGGGGGGAGAGGTTCGTTTTTTCCCAGTAACCCTCTACATTCTGTATAAATTCCTCTGCCATGTTAGACGGATTAATTGAACCCCTCCAATATAGTTTTATGCAACGATCGCTCATCGTAGCGATTTTAGTGGGCTTGATTTGTGCTGTGGTTGGCAGTTATTTAATGGTCCAGCGTCTGGCTTTATTAGGAGATGCGATCGGGCATTCGGTCCTTCCTGGATTAGCGATCGCCTATGGGATTGGGGCGAATATATTTGTGGGGGCCTTTATTGCTGGGGTCCTCAGTACCGTGGTGATCGCCTGGATTAGAACGCGATCGCCCATTAAAGAAGATGCCGCAATGGGAATTGTTCTATCTTCCTTTTTTGCCCTAGGCATTACCTTAATTACCCTCATTCAAAAAGACCAAAAAATTGACCTCAATCATTTTTTATTCGGCAATATTCTCTCCGTCACCCCGGAAGATGTAAAAACCACCGCGCTGATTGCTTTTTTAACCCTCGCGGTGGTTTTTTTACTGTACAAAGAACTCTTGTTTTACACCTTTGACCCCTTGGGTGCTCAAGCCGCAGGGCTGCCCGTAAATTTGCTCAATTTTGGGTTAATGGTCTTGATTGCCTTAACCGTCGTCGCCAGCATGAAAGCAGTGGGGGTGGTGCTGGTTTTGTCCCTGCTAATTGCCCCCGGTGCCACCGCCTATTTATTGGTTCCTCGCCTCCATCAGGTCATGATTGTCGGTGCCCTGATTGGCATTATTTCTAGTGTCTCCGGAATGTATTTGAGTTTTTATCAAAATATCCCGTCTGGTCCGGCGATTGTGTTAGTGGTTTCTGGGTTTTTCCTGTTAGCTTTGCTGTTGAGTCCGAGTCATGGAATTCTGACTCATCCTCGGACAAAAGGGGAAAGTTCCGCATTTTGGCAGGAAATCAAAGGGTTGTTTCGCTAGGGCAAACTATCTAGATTTTAGGTTATCCGAAAGGCAGGGGTATCAAAAACCTATTTTCTCTCTAGCCCGCGTAGGCGGGCTTCGCTAGTGTTCGTATAGACCCACCCTTGAGGGTGCGGGTTGTTATAGAGTAGGATTACCGGATTTCTGGTTAAGGTTCTAAGTCTTGTAAAATTTGAGTGATTTGTTGGACTGCTCCCAAATTATTGCGGATTTGGTATAAATCTCGGGCGGTTTTCAAGGCGGCAACAGCTTCAGAAAATTGATTTTGATTTAATAAGGCAATGGCTAAATTAAAATGGCTATCGGGGTCATTGGGGTAGCGGGCGATCGCCTCTCTAAAAACGTTAGTCGCTTCGGAGATTCTCCCCAAGGAACCCAAGGCGCTGCCGAGATTATTATAGTATTCCACATTGCCAGAATTCAGCGTAAGCGCTTGCTCAAAGGCGCTCACGGCTGCGGAGAAATTTCCCATTTGGGCATAAGTAATTCCCAGGTTATTGTAGGCGGTATCATAAGAAGGATACAGGGCGATCGCTTGTTCAAAAGCTGCCACGGCTTCCCTGAATTTTCCCTGACTCGCTAAATCATATCCTTGGTTATTGTAAGCTTCTGCCTGTTCTAAATCGACTGAGGAATTGCTGGGACTCACGGGAGACAGCGTGGCAGAGGAGACGCTAGGCATGGCGGTTACCATGACTAAACCAGCTAGTCCACAGGCGAGGAAATGTCGAATCATGATTGATTAATTGTGTTTAATCGGGTGTAGATGATGACCGGACCTGCACTCAGAATTCATCCCAGTGCCTAGTCTGATGGCTAAATCAAGCCTTTCTCTAATTTCTTCACCGGGGAGCGTTACCATTGCGGGGACAAAGTGCGGTAACATTACAAAAGTTAACATTTTGCACAGAAGAGACCCAGGACTAGGGATTATGAGCGTACAAATAGGAGATACAGCACCGGATTTTAGTTTGCCATCCCAAACCGGCGAACCCGTTAAACTCAGCGATTTTAGAGGGAAATCTAGTGTCGTGCTCTATTTTTATCCAAAAGATGATACTCCCGGATGCACGAAGGAATCTTGCGCCTTTCGGGATAGTTATGAACAGTTCAAACAAGCAGGGGCCGAAGTCATCGGGGTCAGCAGTGATTCAGCCGATTCTCACCAAAAATTCGCCAGTAAGTACAGTTTGCCGTTTACCCTGTTAAGCGATCGCGATAAAGCCCTTCGCAAACTCTATGGGGTCCCCTCAGCTTTGGGACTTCTCCCCGGGCGCGTCACCTATGTGATTGATAAAGAGGGTGTGGTCCGCCATATCTTCAATTCTATGATGAATTTTGAGGGTCATGTGGAAGAATCTCTCAAAACTCTGAAAGCAATTTAACCGGGATAACGCCACTTGGAGGCGCTTGCCTGAGAGTAGGGGCCGTACATGAATTTCCCCTACTCTCTTCCGGTAAGACAACATATTAAGCGATTTAAAATCAGTCTGAAAATACTATTTAAGAGTGGGAGCATTTTGTTCCCTTGAAAAGTTGTCCCATTCATTTAGCCCGAGTCTAACTGCCCTTAATTTTAGGGTTATACGGGCGTACTTCTAGCCGTTAATTATCATTTTGTCACCTATCCAAAAAAGTAATTTCCCTCAAAACTACCCCCCAAATTGTTATGCCTAACTGCTGAGGGGTCCAGAGAGATCTCTCGGAAAGGTCCGACTCGCGAGAGAGGGCAACCGGGCTAGGGGCATGAAAAGATAGAGTTATTCCGGACCGTCCTTTCTTCCGCCAGAGAATTGAAATGAGGGAGTCCGGATAGCGACTCTTTCCCTACCCGGTGACAACTCCCAGGAGATTCTCTGAACATTACCATGCGACAACGGATTTTAGCGAGTGCAGCCGTCCTTTTTTCTTTTCTAATTCCAGGTCCAGTTATGGCAGCCAACTTTAGCGAGATATATGTTTTTGGTGACAGTCTCTCCGACACGGGGCAATTGTTTCAACAGTCCCAAGCTCAAATTCCCCCGAGTTCTTTGTACTTTGAGGGACGGTTTTCTAATGGCCCGGTGTGGGTGGAATATCTGGCCGAACAGTTAAATATCCCGTTTAATCCGGATACTAATTTTGCATTCGGGGGGGCGACAACTGGGGCAATGAATCGGAATGAAACCCCCTCCCGAGGACTGTTGGATCAGGTGAATCGCTTCCAACAAACCCAAGATTCAGCAGACCCCAATGCCCTTTATATTGTTTGGGCTGGACCAAACGATTACCTGGGGAATCAGGAGAGAAATCCCAATCAACCTGTATCGAATGTTTCTGAGGCGATCGCCACCCTTGCTGCAATGGGTGCCCAAAATTTCCTCGTGCCTAATCTGCCTGATTTAGGGAATTTACCCGCCACCCGAAATCGTCAGAGTTCGGTCCAGTTAAATGAATTAATTCGCTTGCATAATCAGGGATTAGCCGAGTCTCTGCAACAGTTGAGCAGCCGCCTGGGTTCAGAGGTAGAAATTATTCCCTTGAATGTCAATGAAATTTACAATCGCGTCTTGGACAACCCGGCGGATTTTGGGTTTAGAAACGTTACCGAACCTTGTCTAAATCAACAAAGGGGTAAGATTTGCCAAAATCCCAATGAATATCTATTTTGGGATGATATTCATCCGACCACTTTTGCCCATGAAAAACTCGGGGTCTACGCTTTTCAGCTATTAGAAAATAGCGAAGCCGCGATCCGTCCCGATGTGAGTTCGGGGCAAGAAAGACTGGGAGTTCCTACGGTGGGGGTGGAGAAACGGATTAAATCCCGGATGCCTGCTCAAATTGGCCCCAATTAAGGCAACTCCAAAAAATTAAATATTCTCGCAGAGATCCCCCCAACCCCCCTTCCCAAGGGGGGCTTATTCTGCAAAACCTCTAATGTAGAATTGTTTTTCGGTTAAATTTCACCGGCAGAATCTTGGTCTAAAAATAAGGTGGCATGGGATTGCGATCGCAAAATTGTAGCGGGAATTTCCGGCGTAATGGGATGAGATAACATCTGGTGGACAATCTCGGTTTTGCGCCGGGAAGGGGCGAGACAGATGATTTGTTGGGCGGCACAAAGCTGGGGAATGGTGAGGGTAAAGGCATATTTGGGCACCGCTTCTAGGGCGGGGAACTGTCCTTGATTTACCAATTGCTGATGGGTAGCATGGGCTAATTTTACCAGTTTAATGGGGTAGGGGTCGTTAAAATCAGCAATCCCCGGTTCGTTAAAGGCTAAGTGACCATTTTCTCCCACGCCCAAGCAGCATAAATCAATGGGTTTTTCTAACAGGAGTTGGCTATAGCGATCGCATTCTTTCAGGGGTTCGATCGCATCTCCGTGGATGTAATGAAAGGCGGCAGGATGGACCTGATTTTCTACGCGATCGCGCAAGTAGCTACGAAAACTCGCTGGATGGGTGGCTGTAATTCCCAGATATTCATCTAAATGAAAGAAGACAATCCGGGACCAATCCACCCGATTCAAGGCGATCGCCGCATCCAGAAATTGAATTTGGGAATTCCCCGTTGCTAGGAGTACCCGCGCCTCCCCCCGTTGGGCGATCGCCTTCTCTAAGATGTCACTAGCGGCAACAGCCGCATCCAATGCCATCTCGGCTTCGGTGGCAAACAGACGGACTGCCAAGGCATCCACCGAAAAGATTTTCACAGGAGGGGTTAATTTTGAAGAATTCGATGGATCAGCCATAATTTTCCGGGGTAGGGGAGTTCTAAACAACACTCTCCTATTTTCACATACGGGAATGGGGAGTTTTGTACATCGTCCCTAATCCGCGAAATAAGCGATCAATGCCTTCAACTGCGGTATCTCGGTCCAATCCTGCGTAGGAAACCCGTAGGAAACAGCCGCTTTGAATGCCAAAGGTCGTACCGGGGATCGTGGCAATCCCAAATTTTTCAATGAGTAGTTTAGCGGCTTCCATTGGGGAAAGTTCGCTTTCTAGTTTAATGAAAAAGTAAAAAGCCCCTTTAGCTTCCGGGACGGTACAAAATTCCGATAACTCAAAGAAGCGTTTCAGACATAAGTCGCGCATTTCTGAGATGATGGGCAGATGTTCTAAGCAATAGGTTTTCCCGGCTTGTAATGCGCCTAATGCGACATATTGAGACAGGATTGGGGGACAAATTAACAGAGTGTCTTGAATTTTTTTTACGGCGGTGAGGAGGGGTTTGGGAATAACCATGTAGCCAATTCGCCATCCTGCAAATCCATAAGCTTTGGAGAGACTAAACAGGGAAATGGTGTGGGAATGGCTATGGGGGATAGAACCCGGAGAAAAATGGGTTGCGCCATCGTAGGTAAAATATTCGTAGGCTTCATCACTGATATGATAAATGCCGCGATCGCTACAGAGTTGATTGACTTGACGTAAGGCAGTTTCTGAATAAACTGCACCTGTGGGATTGTTGGGAGAAATGGTGACAATGGCACGGGTTTTGTCCGTAATTGCTGCGGCGATCGCATCAAGACGGAGTTGATAGTTTTCATCGGTTGCCACACAAACTGCCTGACATCCGGCAATGGCGATCGCCATTTCATGATTGAAATAATAAGGAGTTTGGATAATAATTTCATCGCCGGGAGAGGTAATCGCCAGAATGGCATTCATAAACGCCATATTTCCCCCGGCAGTGACGATGATTTTGCTATCTTCGTTGAGGCAAATACCATTTTCCGATTGCAGTTTGGTGGCGATCGCCGCTTGTAACGCCGGAATTCCTTCCACCGCCTGATATTTATGATTATTGGGATCCGCCAAACATTCCCGAATGCTTTCAAAGGCGGCAGGCGGTGGGGGATAATACACCACCCCTTGTCCCAAAGAAAGCGTACCGGGATAAGCGCGAATCAGTTCCCCAATCTGTGGAATAATCGGGGATTGCACTCCCTCCATGCGAGAAAGTATCGGGTCCATTAGCTTCATCCTCCATCTCATTGTTTCTTAGCATACAAGAAAGGGGGGATGAAAAAGGCGATCGGCTAACCCGCAGCGCTTAAATGTTCCACTAATATTTTGACCCCGATCCCAATTAAAATCACGCCGCCTATAATTGTCACTTGCTTTTCACAAAAGTTCCCCACTCGATTCCCGATATAGACCCCAGCAAAGGATAGAACAAAGGTAACAATCCCAATCACCACCGCTAACTCGACAATCGAAGTTTGTAACAGCGAAACACTCAATCCCACCGCTAAGGCATCAATACTCGTGGCAACGGCTAATCCTAACAAAATATATAAATTGCGGGGATTGGCTGCTTTGGCTTCCTCTACTCCCTCCTGTTCATAGATAGACTCATGAATCATTTTACCGCCAATAAATGCCAGCAGTAAAAATGCAATCCAATGATCCACACTAGAAATTGCCTCTCGGATAGCCAATCCAACTATCCAGCCGATTAAGGGCATAAACAACTGGAATCCCCCAAAAAAAGTGGCCACTAAAACTGCATCATACAGTTTGACTTTTTTCAAAGCCATTCCACTGCCGATCGCCACGGCAAAGGCATCCATTGCCAAGCCTAAAGATATCAAGAAAGTGGTGATAAAGCTCACTATTTTGCTTAACCTCTATCTCTTACGGTAGTGATTTAACCCTACCATATTTAAGTTCGTTTCACAACCATCACTATAATGAAACAAAAATGAAAAACACTCCCGGAAGTTGGGACCCATTCCCTCAGCTTTCCCCCAGGCTTTCCAGGAAATTAGGGAATATTTTTCATTATTTAATCATTTTTGTAATTTCCCGAACCTCCGGGATATAGGCGAGGGAACTCCGAAGTGCGTCCTAGGCTTTGAACAGTAGGGTGAGCCTATTTTATCTCAGAATCAGACCTTTCATTGTAAAATTGAGAAATCCCTTGAAACAAATCAGAGTAAGCTTATGCGTTCCATTCCTTATCAACCCTTGCTGCTACGATTGTTACATGGTCTTAATGCCATTTTAGTCCTGGGGGCTTTCATTACTGGCTTTTTAGTTTATGATAGCTGGGATGGGCGCTGGGGCGGCCTAGGCTTATCCGAAGCAAACCGAAGCCTGATTGATATTCATGGCACATTTGGCTTTTTGTTATTCTTTGTTTTGATTGGCTTTGCCATTTACAGTGTGCGAGTTGGACGACACCGTTTGGTTGCCAAAAATTCCCTTTCAAAACTTCGCGATGTCGGTAAACCGAGTTGGTGGGTTGCCTTACATCGGATTGCTAATACCATCATCTTATTAGCAGCGGGATTAGCAGTCATTACGGGTAAGTTTCAGGATGAAAACTGGCTACCCCAGGGACAGATAAATCAACCGGCGTATTTCCTACATTTGACCGCATGGATAGTGATAGGATTAGCCCTCGCCTTCCACCTGTTGTTGAGTGCAAAAGTAGGAGGAATCCCCCTGTGGCAATCCATGATTCAAACGGACTATCGAGCGCCCGAAAGCCCCAAGTTGTGGCCCCAAAAAATCCGTAACTGGTTCCGCAATCCCCATTTGTAGCTCAATTCAGTTCTCCTGAAAAAGCAATTGAACACGGTGGAAATTTAGAGTTTTCTGCGGGTTTTCCACCCTCCCTGACCCCGATTTCCTTTGGTTACGGTACAATCAAACATTGCCACTCTTAATAGAAATCACAGAGGGTCAGTCATGATTAATTACATTAGCTTAATGCTAATTAACTTAGTAGCCGGTCATTTTTTGCTGGCTTACTATATTTATGAGGGATTAGATAATATCCGCCAAAAACGCTGGATTCCTGGCTTCGGAATGACAGGTGCAGTGGCGTTGGTTACGGGATTACACATGATTTGGACTTGGCCGATTCGAGGGAGTTTTAATGTAGCCTTTGGGGAAATGTCCGTCTTGTTCGGAATTGTCTTTATGGGCGCAGCCGTCGCCCTCGCTGCGGATTGGGATTTGATTACTGTGACTATTTACGCCTTTTTTGCCGGTTTAGCCGCGATTGTAGTCGGGGTCAGAATCATTAATTTAGACATGACTCGGCGGCCTTGGATGTCCGGAATAGGCTTTATTATTTCAGGATTGGGCGGTGTTTTATCGACTCCCTCTCTTTATCTGAGAAATAACCCAACCCTACGAACTGTCGGGGCAGTCACTATTATCATAGCCGGACTTATATGGGCGATTACTGGCTATCTTTCCTATTGGGGACATCTAGCAGATTATAGCGATTGGGTCCCGCCTACTCTGAGATAAAAAATCGGGTACAAGGCACTACCTTGTACCCGAGTAGACTTCTTGCAGAATTTCCCAAAAACCCCCTTAAAAGGTAAGGTTAGGCTGCTAAAAAAAACCATTAATAACGCCAATCTGTTGGGGGGAGCGTTCCGGAATTTGGTTTTCGTCTCTACTGAACCGTCACCCAAAATTCTGCGGCAATAATTTCGCCATTGCGGTTAAACTCTCCCCACATTTTATAGTTTCCTGCTTCTGGAAATTGAGTCATAAATTCCAGAGTTTCCGATCCAGGATTAGGCATGGGATGAGCATGAATGTAATCGGCTTCTGTGGGAGAATCCGATTGTTTTACAATCACTAAATGACCCAATTCTCCTAAATAAGGCTGCAAGTCTGTAACCGGGGTTTGAGTCTTAGTATCTTCTAAATCGAAAGCAAGGGTAATCGGTTCACCGGCGGAAATTTTCTCCGTGGGTAACATTAACCCCACCTTTGTATTCCCCAGAGTTTGCGATCGCGTTAACGTCATCTCTGCTGGCGGGGGGGGATTTCCCGCTACCGTCGTTTTTAACGCGGAAACTCGTTGTGCATCCCCGGTAGGTTTGTAATCGGCAAACAGGGTATAATTCCCCCCACTGGGAAACGTATTTTCGACTTGAAATTGTCCTGCTTGATTCTGAGTGGGATGGAGATGAGAGAAGAACTGCAAATCATCACTCACTACAATTAAGTGCAGCTTTTTTTCATGAACAATATCAAATTCAGAAACGGTATTTCCCGTACTATCTTGAATTTCAATCCCTAAAGCAACGGGTTGATTAGCAGCGATCGCCGAGGGAACGGTGAGTTTCGCTTGAGTGGCATTCTGAGGTTCCCCGGGACCATCTCCAGAATGTTCTGAATGAGAATCTGGATGATGCTGCTGATGATGCTGATCATGTCCCTCTCCCATCCCTTCAGCGTGATTAGAGTCCATCCCTTCTACTTCAACGGATTCCTTTAACGATGCCTCTGAGGTGGGGCTATAACAACCGGGAATAACCAATAAACTAGAGGCGATCGCCACGGCAATAACCAACCTATTCATGACTGTTTATCCTGTTTGTGTGTAAGAGAATTTGGCGGAAAGTTGAAACTCAGATCCAGAAAATATGCAGGAATAAATCCCTCTTTCCCGGCTGTATATTGACCTAGGGCTGTTTCATTCTCCTGGCTCAATTCATTTTGGCATTGTTCAGTCCTTTTATCTCCCAAAGGATACAGCCTGATTCCCCTCCTCATGAGGGGTGTCCCTTCGAGACAGGGTGGAATTCCCCTCCTCATCAGGGGTGTCCCTTCAAGACAGGGTGGAATTCCCCTCCTCATCAGGGGTGTCCCTTCAAGACAGGGTGGAATTCCCCTCCTGTGGAGGGGTGTCCCTTCAAGACAGGGTGGAATTCCCCTCCTGTGGAGGGGTGCCCCTTCGGGGCGGGGTGGAATTCCCCTCCTGTGGAGGGGTGCCCCGTAGGGGCGGGGTGGTCCTTCGTTTCAACTTAGAAAATCAGGCCGAAAACCCTTGCTCTGTAACGCTTACGGGGTCAGGAAAATTTTAGAATGAAACAGCCTTCATATTGAGCAAGCAGGCTGTATTCCACCCCTGGTTACGGGGATTGAACCATTGAGGTATTTTTTAGGATAAAATTTTCTACACTTCTCAAACCTAACGTTCAAAAGTTCATCATTTTTAGTCTGCCCTGAGATTATGAAATTGGCATGAAATACGCTCTCCCCTGTTCAACGTCACGACTTGCTGTCGTTTACCAAGGACTACCGATTAGGGTGAAGGCGGACCAGTAATAGGGATGGGTTAAATCCGACTCAGAGAGCTGCGCGATCGCCTCGGGTAAGGGAATTTCCTGATTAGCTGTATAAAGGATACCATTTTCTACTCGGACTTGCCCTTGAATCATGGCAATTTGGGTTTGTCGGAGGGCTTCGGCTTTGATGGGGGCTTGACTTAAATGGTGATAAAATTCACTCATGAACCCAAAAGTACCCTCATCAGAAACATACCATAAACTGGCTAAGGCAGTTTTAGCGCCTGCTTGGACTGCTAACCCAGCAAACCCTAATTCCGCTTGTTCATCCCCCACCGCAGTCCGGCAGGCGGAGAGAACAAGCAATTCTAACGGCGGGTCGTTAAACCCAAGTTCTCGAATTTCATCCATTTTCAGCTTCCGGTCCCACAGTTGAATATAGGAATTACTGATTTCTCCGGATTGAAATTCCCCGTGAGTTGCCAAGTGAACAATTGAATATTGATGCTCACTGCGTTCTCTTTTCAGGGTTTCTAAGGTGAACAATTCATTGATAAAGGCTTTTCCTTTTCGCAATTTGGTGGTAATGGTTTCCACTTCTAAGGGAACGGCGGGTAAGGGGTCTAATTCGGTAAATTTAGAGGCTCCCATTGCTAAGACTTCCTGCGTTTTAATGTCCGCATATCGGGTATCGGTTAAACTTAAGGAAGGCATCAGCCCCACGCTGTATTTTTCCACGAGAAATTGATTGCCATCATGGAGGGCCGCTACGGGAAGACTCCGCAATCCACTATCCATAATGAAGGCTAAATTTTGAATATTTTGGGCTTTTAACTCCGCTTCGATGGGGGCAATGATCCAGTTATAAAGCTGTTGAGCGCTGTTTAAATAGCGGTTGCGGCGAATTCCCGTTGTGGTAATTTCTCCCCGAAAGGCATTCGCTACTTGGATAACTTCGGCGCGACTGGTGTTAGGAATTCGTTGGGGAATGGGTTGTCCCTCTGCGGTGACGATGAGGATTTCCAGTTGGTCCTGGTCCCGATCGCTTTCTAAACTAACGGGGGCAAATCTGACATAAATTAAGGCAGGTTTAACGCCGGTTTCTGCTTCGATATTCCCCATTAAGGTTTGTGCTTGGGATAAGGTAACTATTTGTCCCGGTGAAATACCGCTATGCTGACTAAAGCTATCGGTAAAGACTTGTTCCATTGCCCCCATGCCGGTATCAATGTTTTGGGCAATGGATTCCCGAAGGTTACCCAAAGCAGGTCCTTGATTTTCCTCGCTGGAATTGCTTTCAATCGCCGATCGCACGGTTTCGGCAATTCCTTGTTGGATCAGGAGTACGGGTGTTTCTCCAGCAGGTTGCAGGGGGGTTTCTACTAACAGAGGCGGTACAGGTTCCGGGGTTGTCAGGGTGGGTTCCACCTCTGAGGCAGAGGGTGTAATCTCCTCAGTGGCGATCGTTGGGGTTTCGATGGTTACCGGGGCGATCGCCGGAGGTTCAATGGTGGGGGTAATCACCGCGTTGGTTTCTTCCACATCTGTGGAATTATCGGCAACGGGGAGGGATGTTTCCTCTGGGGATACCTCTAGCGGGGATGCTTCTACGGTGGGTTCCCCTGCTGCTGGGGTTTCCGATGCTGTTTCCTCTGTTGCTGGAGTTTCCGACGGCAAGGGTTGTATATCCGTGGGTCCCGGTGCGATCGTCGGTGTTGAAATGGGTTCTCCCGGTGGCAGTTCCTCGATGGGTTCTTCCGGTGGCAGTTCCTCGATGGGTTCTTCCGGTTCTTCTGGCGGTATCACTTCCCCGGTTATCACGCCAATATTCCCGCGAGTCACGGGACCGAGGAAGGATTCTCCCAAGGTGAGAGTCTCGCTGCCGGTGGTAATCACCCCTGCTGTCCCGTTGCTGCCATTATCCCCAATCACTAAGGGAATTTCTAGGTCCCCTCCGCCATGAGTCAGGGAAATGGAACCGCCGCCTTGTCCCCCTGCCGAGGAAATACTGGCGGTTTGTCCGTTGCGATCGCGAAAGCTATTCATCGCCCGGAAAAACTGTCCCGTTTGTATAAAAATATCTCCTCCACTGCCGGAATTACCCCCTTGGGCGTTGATATATCCCACTTCTGTATCATTTTCCGGGTCGATAAAGACATTACCGCCACTGCCAATACTGCCGGAGGAGTCTATATTTCCCACAGAGATGCGATCGCGGGCAATGATGCGGATAGTTCCCCCAGTTTGTCCCGTGGAAATCAAGTCTCCGGCGAGGGTTGCGGCATTGGGCGCTTCAATGGCGACTGCGCCTCCGGTTCCATTGGGGTTGGAACTATTCAGGTTACCCGCATTTGTATCCCCCGTATTGTTAATCACCGCAATTGCACCGCCAGATGTGGTAATATTTGCGACGGTTAACTGATTATTAGCAGTAACCGTGACATCTCCTCCGGTTGTGGTAATGTCCCCATCCAGTTGAATCTGATCAGCGGAAATCCCCACGGAATTGGCGTTAATTGGTGCAGTTGCCGTAACCGATGCTGCTTCGGTAACTTGTAATTGTGCCAGGGGAATTTGAGAACCGACTGCTTGATTCAGGGCGATTTCCCCGCCTGCACTTAGACTCAAATTAATGGGGGAAGTGAGAGTATCCACCAATCCATTGAACTGGATATCCCCATTTTGGGAGGCGATCGCCGTGTTATCAATCAGGCGTAAGTCACTATTTAGGATAATATCCCCCAGTGTGCGAAGTCCCGAGGATAACAGAATGGTATTCCCACTGGCAGTCGTCCCCGCCAGGGGTTCCGTTCCTCCCACTGCCCCTAACCATTCCACATCCCCCGTCCCTGCCTGGAGGGTGAGTTGGTGAGGTCCGTTTACGGTTCCCTCAAAGGTGATTGTACCATCACCGGGACCTGTATTCAGGGTGACATCAGCAGCAAGTTTCACATTACCATCGAAGAGAATATCAGTCCCATCAGTTTCAATTCCCTCAGCGAGTTCAATCTCGTTGGCAAAGAAGGTAAAATCAGCGCCCAGGTTGCCCCGTAACAGTCCTAACAAGGAGATAATTCCGTTGCCGCTTTGGAAGAAAAAGGAATGGTTAGAAAGGGTGAGAGGGGCGAGGGCAATTGTGCCGATACTATCAATCCGCCCGATGGTAATTTGGGTAAATCCCGGTTGAAATAGATTCAGTTCGGCGAGGGAAAGATTCAGGGCATTATTGTTAAGTGTTCCGCCGAGTTGAATATTGCGATCGCTAGAACCGGGGGATAAAAATACCAATCCAGTCCCACTAATTGCCCCGCCAAACTGCATCTCGTTGGCGGTTAGACTTAAATTAGTTGTACCCGCATTGAGAGTATTATTAAAGGAAAGACTGCCGGTTCCAGCGGAGATTGTGGGGTTTCCTGTTAAGCTAACGGGACTATTAAAACTGATAGTTTGGTTGGCAGTAGTGAGATTATTTCCCAAAATTACGGGTCCGGTTCCAGTTTGGGAAAAGAATCCGGAAAGATTCAGTAATCCACCCAGGTTGAGGGTTCCGCTATTGTTAATCCCCAGCGTTCCTCCGGCGGTGGTGTTGACGGTATTCAGGGTGATATCACTGCCGGTGAGATTAATTCCTTCACTTCCGACGTTTAAATCAGCGGTTTCCAGGATTCCTCCGGCGATCGTCAGTTGACTTAACGGAGAAATTCCCCCGACGGTTTCAGTTAACCGCACATCTGAGGTTCCTGCTGTCAGGGACAGGGGAAAAGTCCCATCCACTGTCCCGGTGACGTTAATTGGACCATTGCCAATGGTTGTATCGAGGGTAACGGGGGATGCTATGGTAATGGGTGCATTCACGCTTACCCCATTTATTCCCTGGGTGGTGATATTGCCGGTGAGTTGCGCACTGTTGGTGCTATCAACAGTGAGGGAAGAGATGGGGGTAATATCCCCGATCGCCGGTAGAATCACCGTCCCATCTCCTGAAGTTAGGGTGAGGGGAAAATTTCCATTGACTGCACCTGTTAAGGCAATTTCACCATTGCCGGTACTACTATCAAGGGTGACGGGTCCGGTTAAATTAATCCCTGATGGCGTGGCGATCGCCACGCCATCAGGACCATCGGTGGTAATGCCATTCCCGAGGGTAACAATCCCTCCGGTATTCACACTTAAGGAGGATAACGGCGTAATATTTCCCACGTCCCCAGATAAATCAACAGTTCCATCGGTGGAAGTCACCGTCAGGGGTTGTGCGCCATTTGCCCCCGCTAAGGTAATACCGCCAGTTCCTGATTGTATATTAGTGGGAACCGTTAAAGATAAATTAGTGCCCGAAATCGCCCCGTTGCCATCCACGCGTCCAATTGTTAGGGAAGTGAATCCCTGGAATGCGCCTAAATCTGCGGCAGTAATATCTAATGTTTCATCGCCGATTTCTGTGGTATCGCCCAAGGCAATGGGGGTATTCAGGTTAGCGGGTTGCAGGGTGAGCAATCCGCTTCCGGTAACGGTTCCGCCGAAGCTGAGTTCATCCCCTGTTAAAGTGAGGTTGCCTGGGGTGAGGACATTATCTTCATAGACTTGTCCCATCTCTCCAGTCGTGGTAACATCGCCATTCAGTTGGGTCGTTCCCCCAGCATCTGTTGTCACACTGGCAGCATTGATGGACCCGCCAAAGCTTGTAGTCCCGGTACTATTCGCACTCAAATCCGCAATTGGGGTGACCCCGCCAATGGCCCCGTTAATACTAATATCCCCAATGCCTGCATCTAAGATGAGGGATTGATTCCCATTCACCTCTCCCGTTAGGGTAATTGGACCATCCCCTGAAGTGAGAGTAATGGGATTGAGACCCAAGATGACATCTCCCTGAATGGCGATCGGTTGGTTCACCGTAGTCAGGTCAGAATTGAGCGTGGTTGCACCCACTAGGGTGATTGAACCATTATCGATTGCCTCAATTGGACTATCCACCGTAATTGTACCATTGGGCGATCGCACCGTTAGAGGTGCATCAATTGGAGTCTCAAAACTATCCATTGTGACTACCCCAGTCCCATCCGCCCGCCCAATTGTAATTGAATCAAACCCCCAATTCAGGTTTCCAAGTTCAAACTGAGTCAAGGTGAAACTGCCGGGGACATCTCCCAGGGCATTAATCGCAATATTGGTATCCGGTGTACTCGGTTGCAGCAGTAAAATTCCCCCGTTGTTAGTATTCGCCTGCCCTTCACCTCCTGGGGATAACTCTATCTGATTCCCTGTTAGCTCAACATTCCCCCCACTATTGAGTTCCGAACTACTAGAATCTAAAGAACTGCTGATACTTAAACTCGTCCCAGCATTCACCACAACATCCCCGCCCGTACCCGCATTTCCATTGAAGGATTCGGCATTAGATCTAATCGTAAAGGTATTCACACTCCCATTCAGTGCCTCTACCAGAATATCTCCCCCATTGCCTACTATAATTCCAAGGGTCGTAAAGGTCGAAGAATTCAAACTCTGAACCTCTATATTTCCCCTTGTACTTCTCACCTCAATCCGTCCCCCATTACGCGCCCCCATATCGAAGGAGTAAGAACTGGTATTAATGCTTGTGAGGTCAATATCCGTCAACGCACTGACTGTAACTGCACCGCCATTTCCTGCCATTCCTTCACCCTGTTGGGGACTCGTTCGCGTCAAAAGTCCTTCCCCCTCAATGCTGCCGTTCATGGCATTTAAAGTAATTGCACCCCCGTCAGTCGGACCGGAATCAATTCCCGTATTGATATCCCCAACCACTATACTTGCACCGGAAATGGATAAAGCCCTCCCGGGTGCCGAGATAGTATTTTGGATATTATCCATCAAAAATGAGCCTGTTCCACTACCGTCAGCATCTGCCAAAAAGGTAATAGAACCCGTTCCCTCTTGAAACCTCAATTCCCCACCATTGCCCAAATCCAAATCTTCAATGATAATATCATTGGTTGCCTCTAGGATAATATTGCCATTTCCCGGTAGAGTTTCTAAAAAGAATTCCGAAATTGTATAAGTTGCTGCGCCGCCATCCTCTGCAAAAATCGCCCCTTCCGGGGCTCCTGAAAGAGTATCCTCACTTAACTGGTTATCATCCACTGCAAAGGTTCCACTCACAATGGTGATATTTTCTGGGTCAAGGAGTAATGTGCCTAAACTGCCATTAGGCGCACTTAGATCCACCGTCCCCCGAAAAATTAGGTTTTTCTTGCCCGATACTTCTACAAATCCCCCATTCTGGTGTTCCTCCCTTGCCTCGACCCCTCCCCGTGCATTGATTGTACCCAAAAATGTGGTGGTATCATCCGCCCAAATAATCACGCGGCCCCCATTTCCCTGGGATAGGGCATCGGCAGAAATAATCGAATCTCGACTCACAAAGGTATCGGAGGCATTGGGAACAGGACCTTGACCCTGATACTCACCCCCCACCAGGACTGTCCCCCCGTCATCGATGCCTGAAGCATCGATATTGGCGCCGACAACGGCAACCCGTTCACCCAATAGCTGAACTGTCCCGCCTGATTCTCCCGTTACATTAATTTCACCGGAAGCAACGGCATCCCCAGAATCCACGGGGACCTGAGAGTGAGACCCTGTTAGGGCGACTGTACCATCGGGGTTCACCTGCACCTGATTGGCATGACTCACTCCACTTCCGGTTAAAAGTTCCGGCAAACTCAGGGGGGTGAGTTGGGAAGTGAGGGGATGAGTAGGAGAGGGAGTAACTTCTAAACTCAGCAAATTATTCGCTTGAGAAATCCGCACGCGACTCTCTCCCGGAATTGCTGCAACGGTAATATTTCCCCCGGGAGAAGAAAGGGTCCCGACATTGAGTACGGTTCCTCCCAAGAGGGTTAAATTCTGCCCCGGTGAGAGGGTTAAGTTGCCTAAATTAGCAATAACTCCCGGTTGGGAAATGTCAAAGTAAAATTGACTGGGCGGTCCGACTAAATTTCCCCAATTATTTTCTCCAACTGCCTGAAACCAATCATTCCCAAACCCAATTCCTGTGGCGGTGGTGGCGGTAAATGAAGCGGGGACATTTAAGGAGGCGTTGGGACCGAATAAAATCCCCGCTGGATTCATTAAAAATAAATTGGAATTTCCCCCGGTGATTTGAATGAGTCCATTAATAATGGAAGCATCCCCACCTGTGACCCGTCCCAGGATATTTTGAATCTCGGGAGAGGATAAAAAATTGGCAATTTGACCCGCCTCTAGGCCAAATTGCTGGAAACTATGAAATAAATTAAGCTGATCGCCCGATAGGGTTCCGCCGGTAATATTAAACTGATTTCCCTCGGGGTTCACCTGAGTATTTGTCCCATCGGCAGCAGGCAGGGTAAGCTCATCTAATTTGGTATAAATTGTACTTGACAAGGAGAAATTATAGAGTTAGAGCACAGCCGTCTGG
>NZ_JAMXFA010000060.1:26696-30909 GCF_025370785.1 Laspinema olomoucense D3b | reverse complement strand
GGTCGCTTGATTGGTTTGGCTCACTTTACGGTGGGGTATATCCTGACTTATGCGGCGTTCTTGATTGCTTCGACGGCTAGTAAGTTCGGTTAAACCGGAGACTGGTAATTAGTTGAAAAAATCCCCCGCTGTTATGGCGGGGGGTTTTTTTTTGAGATTTTTTGATAGGGGTTGCGATCGCCCGAATCGGGACACCCAAAAGTTTCGTGACATTATCGAGTGTTTTTGTTGCCAAAATTTAGGTCAGAAAACGGGTTTCTGATTGGGCAATTGGGCAATGCTATGATTAACAAATATAGACAAAATAACAATAAATGACCCGATTTATATACGACCAATTTACCAAACAATACATCCAGGAACTCTTAAAGCAATTAGGGCAAACTGAAACCAGCAAAACGATGGCTTCTCAACGGCGAGAAATTGATATATTTTTCACGCCCAACCCGGAAAACATCGCCGATGCCAGTCACCTCGGCTTATTGGGAAGATTGGCGACAACCCCAGCGGTGTTTGAACCCTTTAGCAACCCAGTTAAACCCAGAGAAATCTGTAGTTGTCTGGTGAAACTCTTAGATATCAAGGCAGAATTTGAACGTCAATCTGTCCGGGAAAAAAGACGACTCACTCTTGTCGAATCACCCAGGTTGTGGATGATGACTCCCACCGCATCCGCTGCCGTCTTAGCAGATTTTGGTGCAACCTTAGACTTGGAAAACTGGATGAGCGGCGTTTACTTTCTCCCCAAAGGACTACAAAGCGCGATTATCGTCCTTCACCAACTACCGCCGACCCCCGAAACCCTGTGGTTGAGGATTTTAGGAACCGGCAAAGTCCAAAAACAAGCCCTGCAAGAACTGTATCAACTCCCACCGGATAATCCCACGCGAGAAACCACGCTAGAATTACTGTACAACCTGCGTGAAATGCTAGAAGCTCGGCAAAATTTAGCCCCAGAAGAGAGGGAGTTAATTATGGAACTATCACCCCTGTATTTACAACGGTTACAAACTGTTAAAGAAGAAGGCATCCAGCAAGGAGTCCAGCAAGGACAGCGGCGGCTGGTGGAAAGCCTGCTGCAAGTGAAATTTGGTACTGTGGATGCGGAATTATCTCAGATTATCGAAGCGTTAATTGAAATTCCTCCGTTGGAGCAAGCTCAGTTGATTTTGCAGCTATCCCGCGAGGAGCTTTTAGCTCGGTTTTCCCGTAACTTCTGAACCTGGGGGGAGGGACAAAAAACCGGGTTTCTAGCAAGATCTGTGGTTTTCCGCAAAAATTTAGTCAAGAAACCCGGTTTCTAACTCTGGGGTAAGGGAGAAGAAACCGGGTTTCCATAAATGACCAATGACCCATGACAAACGACTAAAACCCCCAGTCAATGACCCGATTTATATACGACCAATTTACCAAACAATACATCCAGGAACTCTTAAAGCAATTAGGGCAAACTGAAACCAGCAAAACGATGGCTTCTCAACGGCGAGAAATTGATATATTTTTCACGCCTAACCCCGAAAACATCGGCGATGCCAGTCACCTCGGCTTATTGGGAAGATTGGCGACAACCCCAGCGGTGTTTGAACCCTTTAGCAATCCCGTTAAACCCAGAGAAATTTGTAGTTGTCTGGTGAAACTCTTAGATATCAAGGCAGAATTTGAACGTCAATCTGTCCGGGAAAAAAGACGCCTTACTCCCGCAGAATCACCCAGGTTGTGGATGATGACTCCCACCGCATCCGCCGCCGTCCTAGCAGATTTTGGCGCTACCTTAGACTTGGAAAACTTTCCGGGAGGCGTTTACTTTCTACCCAAGGGACTGCAAAGCGCGATTATCGTCCTTCACCAACTACCGCCGACCCCCGAAACCCTGTGGTTGCGGATTTTAGGCACCGGCAAAGTCCAAAAACAAGCCCTGCAAGAACTGTATCAACTCCCTGCCGATAATCCCACGAGAGAAACCACGCTAGAATTACTGTACAACCTGCGTGAAATGCTAGAAGCTCGGCAAAATTTAGCCCCAGAAGAGAGGGAGTTAATTATGGAACTATCACCCCTGTATTTACAACGGTTACAAACTGTTAAAGAAGAAGGCATCCAGCAAGGTATCCAGCAAGGCATTCAGCAAGGAGTCCAGCAAGGCATTCAGCAAGGAGTCCAGCAAGGAGTCCAGCAAGGACAGCGGCGGCTGGTGGAAAGCCTGCTGCAAGTGAAATTTGGTACTGTGGATGCGGAATTATCTCAGATTATCGAAGGGTTAATTGAAATTCCTCCGTTGGAGCAAGCTCAGTTGATTTTGCAGCTATCCCGCGAGGAGCTTTTAGCTCGGTTTTCCCGTGACTTTTGAACCTGGGGCAAGGGACAAAAAACCGAGTTCCACAAATAACAAATGACAAATTACAAATTACAAATGCCCTCCAAAAGTTATATCTGAAATCTTGATGAGCAAAAACTAATGAACCCTAAACCTAGACCGGCCCTCTTTATGATCACCCCGCTTTACCTATTGGGCAGTTTATTGTTAACCAGTTGTTTTGCCATACCCCAGGAGTCATCGGGGGCTGAAGTGAGCGAGTCATCAGAGGTGGCCCTTGGGGCTAAACGCACGGCTGAAATAGATCGCCTCGTTACAGATAGCCTCTGGGAGGATGGGCCCGGTGTGGCGGTGCTGATTCTTGAGCAGGGGGCGATATGGCAAAAGGGCTATGGTTTCAGCGATGTGGAGGAACAGCGCCCGATTACACCAGATACGGTGTTTGATTTGGCTTCGGTATCCAAGCAAATGACAGCAATGGGAATTTTAATCCTCATGGAGGCGGGAGAATTGGGGCTAGAGGATGCAGTCATCGAGCATCTGCCGGATTTTGCAGAACCCAACCCCGATGACCCGATTTTAATTGCTGATTTGCTCTATCACACCTCGGGTTTAGCGGACTATACAGGTGATGCTTGGCAGGGGACAGATGAGGCTTTTGCTCGTTTAACCGTTGAGGAGCATTTGCAATGGTTGAATACCCAGGATATTGAGCGTCATCGCGCTGTTGAATTTGAGTACAACAATAGTGGTTATGCTCTGTTAGCCTTAATCATTGAGCGGGTTTCCGGGCAATCTTTTCGGGACTTTATGGCGGAGCAGATTTTTATGCCCTTGGGGATGAATAATACCGTGGTGTTTGCGGATTTAGCACAACAGATCCCCAATCGGGCTGAGGGCTATGCGGTTTCCCCCGAAGGGAAGTTTGAACCCTCTGCGTTGCCTTCGGTGATTGCGGGGGATGGCAATATTTTTAGTTCCATTGCCGATTTAGCCCGTTATGATCAGGGGTTACGCAATGGCGAAGTGGTGGAACCGGCAACTTTACAATTGGCCTTCACTCCGGGTACTTTGGATAATGGCGAATCTTTTGCCTATGGTTTAGGGTGGGCAGTGGGCCCGGACTATGTGGAGCATAGTGGGAGTTGGTACGGCACGAGCACTTTTTATCGCCATTATACCGAGATGCCGGTGACCATCATTGTGTTGTCCAATGATGAAAATTATCCGGTGGATGAGTTGGTGGATGAGCTGGCGAAGGTGCTGGGATATTAAGTTACAGCCACTATTGTTCAATTTTTAAGGCTCGATTCTCAACATCTGCGTAAGTCCTGATCATGGCTTCATTCTCTGTCCTGGATTTTGGAGGAATGGGGTAAAATGAGGATGCTATTCCCTAACCCGGTGCGTTGCTATGGATGAACAACGAATTGAAGCCTATCTCTCCCTGATTCAAGAACTCCTCAACTGTGCCAGTGGGGAGGAAGTGCCTAGATTGAGCAACTACCCGGAACTCATCGGTGCGGAGTTGGTGCAGGTGATGCGCGCCTTTGCAGAGATGATGGCACAACAGGGACAGGGAAATGCAGGCTGGTTGCGGAATTTTGCCGGGAAAATCGAAGCGGTTAACTATGAGTTGCCTCGGCTAGAAACTAAATTGGTAGCCGATGCTTTATTGCAGCAAGGATTTCAACAGTATCAACAGAGTCAATATCCCCAAGCCTGGGAATCTTTGCAACAATCTCTCGCATTGTATCAAGAAATCGAGGATAAGGCTGGCATCGCATCCTCTTTGGGACAGTTAGGCTCTGTGCAGCGAAATCGGGGCAACTGGGATGAGGCGGAGCGTCTGTATCAGCAATCTTTGCAACTGAGAACCGAATTGGGCGATCGCTCGGG
>NZ_JAMXFA010000060.1:25522-26596 GCF_025370785.1 Laspinema olomoucense D3b | reverse complement strand
TTGGGGAGTGTTGGGAGATATCCAGCGAAATCGGGGCAACTGGGATGAGGCGGAGCGTCTGTATCAGCAATCTTTGCAAGTGATGACCGAATTGGGCGATCGCTCGGGGATGGCAACCTCTTGGGGAGTGTTGGGAGATATCCAGCGAAATCGGGGCAACTGGGATGAGGCGGAGCGTCTGTATCAGCAATCTTTGCAAGTGATGACCGAATTGGGCGATCGCTCGGGCATGGGCACCAGTTACAATCTTCTCGCCTTTGTCCATCTACACTCAAACAAAATCCCTGAAGCTCTTGCCAACTGGAGAGCGGGTTTAGAGGTTTGTCCACCTGCCAAATTCCCCGTAGAAGCCTTGGAACTCGGTCGCAGATTAGGCGATACTGCCTTTGACCTTCAAGACTGGGAAACCGCCATCGAAGGCTATGAGGCTGCCATTGCCGCAGTAGAAACCAGTTGCACCTTGACAGAATCCTACACCGAAAAACAAAAACGCCGGGAAGCCCAAATCGAGGTTTATGAGAAACTGGTGCAAGCCTGCATCAACGCCGGAGATATGGGTAAAGCCTTAGCCAGTGTGGAACGCAGCAAATCCCGCAACCTGATCGAACTGGTGTCAAACCGGGAACTCTACCCCAAAGGCGATGTTCCCCTCGAACTCCTGGAACAACTCGATCTCCTGCGTCGGGAAGTCACTGCCAAACAGCGATTACTGGAAAGCCTCGACAACCCCAGCAACTCCGACCCTGGGGGTGCAGGAGGCATCGGGCAACGGGGTAGCACCTCCGGCAGCTTCACTCCCGATGTCATCGCCACCCTGCGTCAAGAGTACCAAGAAGCGAAACAAGCTTTAACTCAACTCCTGGATATCCTGAAAACCTACGACCCCAATTTCAGCCTCACCCAACGGGTGGAACCCATGCAATTCTCGGAAATTCAGGGGTTGCTGGATCAGGAAACCCTGTTGATGGAATGGTATCTCACGCGGGAGGGGATTTATACGTTTGTGGTGTTCGGAGGGGAACCCCCCCAACCCGATGGCGTTGCTAAGGGGGGGCTAAGAGAATTAGAACCCCT
>NZ_JAMXFA010000060.1:0-25422 GCF_025370785.1 Laspinema olomoucense D3b | reverse complement strand
GGGTCAGGGGGGGCTAAGAGAATTAGAACCCCTGGGTCAGGGGGGGCTAAGAGAATTAGAACCCCTGGGTCAGGGGGGGCTAAGAGAATTAGAACCCCTGGGTCAGGGGGTAGGGGGGATCTATGTGCATATCTCCACCCCAGAAAAGTGCCGTCAGTTACAGGACTTGCGCCAAACCTATCTCAAAACCTATTCCGACAACTCCTCGGACGACTGGGAAACCCATCTCAACGACTTCCTGCGCCGTCTGCGGGATATCCTGGAATTACCCCAACTCCTCGCGCAACTTTCCCCCAACTACCGCCGCCTGATTTTAGTGCCCTATCGGGATTTACATTTATTTCCCCTCCACGCCTTACCCCTGGGGGATGGCGATGAACCGGAGTATCTAGCGGATAGATTTCCCGAGGGAGTCACCTACAGCCCCAGTTGTCAATTTTTGCAAGTCTCCCGCCGCAACCGCAAAACGACCTCAAGCCAGCGCCTGTTTGCTATCCAAAATCCCACGGAAGACTTAGACTATGCCGACTTAGAAGTAAAGGCAATTTTAGCCAACTTCTCCGACGAAAACGCCCGCTATCTCGCCCGCAACGAAGCCAGCAAAACCAGCCTCAATCAAAACCCCCACCGCCAAGACTTTCAAGGGGCGGACTATCTCCATTTTGCCGGACATGGGGCGTTTAATTTCACCAGTCCCCTGCTGTCTCCCTTGGTATTGGCGGGGGGAAAAGTCCGCGTCAGTGAGGGGGAACCCGCCTCGGAAACTGCTGCCTCGGGGGTCGCGGAAACTCGCTTTCTTCCCTGGCGCAAAGGCACTCAGATTGACCTGAGCAAATGTTACACCCTGGGGGAATTGTTTGAACTGCATTTACCCGCCTGTCGCCTGGTGATTCTCTCCGCTTGTGAAACAGGGTTAACGGACTTTTCCCCAGAGTTGGAAGAATATATCAGTTTAGGGTTAGGCTTTCTCTATGCCGGGGCGACAAATGTGATTTGCAGCCTCTGGGCGGTGAATGATGTCTCGACGGCGATTTTGATGGTAAAATTCTATGAGGAAATGCAGACTCAGCCCTCAATTGCTCTGGCTTTGAAGCAGGCGCAACAGTGGATGAGAAGGGTGACGAAGCAGGAGTTAACCGAGTGGTTGAACCCGTCGGAGTTGGCGTTAACGCCGAATCCTAAAGGGAAACTGCGAGAGCATTTAAAGTTGGGGTTTGAACCGTCGGATTACCGACCCTATCAGCATCCTATCCATTGGGCGGCTTTTTGTGCGATCGGGGTTTAGGGGGTTTGCTTTTATCTGCACTTCAAGGCTTGCGATACAATAATTTGAAACTCTACCTACCTTTTTAAATCAATGACAAGCAACAGTTCATTAGAAGAACGCATGGCAGCCGTCGAAGCAGCCATCACTGAAATTCAAGAACAGATTGCCCCTACTCAATCGATGAATTGGTTAGAACAAATTACCGGGTCTTTCAAGGATGAACCGGCTTTTGAAGAGATTCTCGCATTAGGACAAGCCATTCGTCGAGGGGATGAGTCTGTATTGGACGCACCGGAAAGCGATCGCCATCACTCAAAAACATGAATGTGTTCAAAAAGTTAAAGCGCATCAAAATTCAAGGCCCTGTTGATTTCGCCGCTCATATCGATTCATATCTTAACGAAGAACAGTTTTGCACAGACAGTAAAATAACCATGAAAGATTCAACGGAAACCCTACTGATGTTTGCCCAACTCCTGGAAGCAGAACCGCCGATTCTACCACCCGAGGCTTGCCAACAAGCTCAAAAATTGGCGGCGGAATTGGAGACTGTATCCGAAGCCGATATAAACCGGGCAGCGGATATGATTAGGACTTGGATGGGACAATTTCCCCAAGAACAAAAAGTTTTTCTAAAGGCTATAAAACGAGAACTCAACGGAATTCCTAACCCCAATCAGGTCCAATGGACGTTTCCCAATTTACAAATTATCGAAGAAACGGAAACAACGGCGCTGATTACTCCTGCGCCTAATGCTGAAAAAATCTCCTTGTTTGTCCACGTTATTCAAACTTTAAACCGATGGATTCAGAAAAAGATATAATAACTCCGACGGTTTATGCGCCTAATTTGCATTTATTCGCCTTTCATCTCTGGCGAGGATTGACCGGAGAATCAGACTCCCTCGCTTCCAATCGTCACCAGTTGTGGCAAAAGGCGGATGAGATTTTACAAGGGTTGGGGTTTACGGAACGCCTGCACATTCCTGGGTATCCAAATAACTCGGAAGAACCACCGGGGGCGCAAATTAATCTCCATCCCCAAAACAAACTGGAATTAACGGGAAAACTCCCGAACTCCGATTTAACCATAACCGGGCTGTTGTTCGCCCATCGCCTTTATGATAGTTATAGTTTAACGGTGAATTTACGCCGCCCCGAACAAGAAAATCAGCAAAAAACGGCGGAAGTACCGATTTCATTTTGGCGCAACTTAAATACAGAACGCCTGATTTTCTTGCCTAGCTTTGTAGACAGTTCTTTGGGGCAAACTTTACTCTTAACCGCATTTTTGCCAGACTCGCACTGTAACAAAACAGCAGAAGATTTGCAAGACTTGGCCCGCAGTTGCTTGAAACAGGTCATCCCCTCTCGCAAAATTGAACTTCCGGCGTTGTGTAAGATGGGGGAGTTGTGGGGGAGTCCACTTTTTGAGTTTGGCGGTCAAGTTTTGGATAAGAATATGGAGGAAGAAGCGGAAGTCACCCCTCATATTTTAATTTACCTATTTCGGAATAAGTTTTCCAGCGCGAAGTTTGAGGGCGCTTATTTACAATTTATCAATTTATTTTACTACCGGAACAAGGTGATTTCTGCCTATTTGAAAACCCGAAACCTCCATCGAAAAACCTACGCTATCTATACAAAATTAGAAAAAAAAGTCAGGTCTTTTAAGAAAGAATTAATAGAAAATACTACCTGTCTGGCCTTAACAGAGGTGCAATTAGAACAGCTAAAAATGGTGCTCAAGGAATTGGCGGCATTAGATTTAGAATATGCGCGACTGTTGCGAAATTACAAACATTGTCAGAATACGATTAGCATCAATACCAAAAATTATCAGGTAACCTTGGAGGATATTGTTAAGATTCTCCCACAACACAAAGAGCGGGTGAACCCGGAAGACTTGGATTTTTTCCGGGAATTTGGCACTCAAACTTCGGGCTATTTCCAATCTCGCATCAGTGACGAGCTCAACTATTTTGTGGAGGGGTCGAATCTATCGGATAAGGCGATCGCCTCGATTCGCGGCATTGTAGAAATCGAACAAACCCAACGCGATCGCCGGTTGGAACAGCAAAACGAAACCCTTGAGGACCAAATTCAGGCAGTGGGGGTGGGAATTGCTACAGGCGCGATTATCGCCTCTACTTCGCCGCTAATCTTTCAACAAGAAAAGATCAGCTTTCCCTGGGAAGCATCCCACGGCGATCGCCTCCATCCGTTTATGCTTGCCTTGCTGTTGAGTTTGGGTTCTGCTGTGGTGGCGTGGTGGGTTGCTAAAGGGTTAATTGGGTGGGGTCGCAAAAGGCGACTGCGCCAAAAGCAAGAATCAAAAAATTAGGGATTTTATGATTGGGGTAGGGTTTTGAGCCAATTCGGTGTCATGGCCCTTCCTCCGTTTGTATAAAAATGTGTTTGTAATTTGTGAGAAATAGAATTTTTGATTAGGTACATTGTATTAAGAGGGATATAGGCGATCGCAAATCTTCTATGAGAGGATGGGGAAGATATCAGGAGGCAGAGCCTCCGATTTGGCATTCCCTGGCAGAGCCAGGGAACGAGGAATCCGGTGGTTGTCAAAGACCCACTTTATTCTGTAACCTGCGGAGGCAGGCTTTGTCTGTATAGCCTCCGGGCTTCAGCCTGTGGGCTTTTACTCGGGTTGACCTGTTTTCCGCAAGGTTTCTTGGGAAACTTCTGTCCATTCGGTATGGAAGAATTCACCCCGGGGTTTATCGGTGCGTTCATAAGTATGTGCGCCGAAGTAATCCCGTTGCGCTTGGGTGAGATTTTGAGGGAGGCGATCGCGGCGGTAGCTGTCGAAATAATCTAGGGATGCACTAAATGCAGGCACGGGAATCCCCATCTTATTAGATAGGGAAATTACATCGCGCCATGCTTCTTGGCGGTCCAAAATCGTTTGTTTGAATTCCGGTGCCAGGAGCAAGTTCGGTAATTCGGGATTTTCATCAAAGGCTTGCTTAATTTTATCTAAGAAAGCTGCCCGAATAATACAGCCGCCTTTCCAAATCCGGGCAACTTCACCCAGATTTAACTTATATCCAAACTGCTTCGAGGCTTTGCTCAATAAATCCATGCCTTGGGCATAGGAACAAATTTTAGAGCAGTATAAGGCATCGCGAACCTTATTGATAAATTCCTGAGCATCTCCCTCAAATGTGATACTTGGTCCGGTTAATTGGGTAGAAGCGGCAACCCGTTCCTCTTTGATGGAAGACATAATCCGGGCATTCACCGCAGCGGCGATCGTGGGAATAGCTACCCCTAATTCTAAAGCATCGGCAGCAGTCCAGCGTCCGGTGCCTTTTTGTCCGGCAGAATCCATAATCATTTCCACCAGAGGAGCGTTAGTTGTTGGGTCCAGGTAGCGGAAAATATCGGCGGTAATTTCAATCAAAAATGAGTCCAGTTCTGGGGTAGTATTCCACTCAGCAAATACTTGTTGTAACTGGCGATGATCCAGTCCGAGGATACTCTTGAGAAGGTCATACGCTTCGGCGATGAGCTGCATATCACCATACTCAATGCCATTATGCACCATTTTCACATAGTGACCGGAACCGCCGGGGCCGATATAGGTGACGCAGGGACCATCATCCACCTGGGCGGCGATCGCAGTTAGGATGGGTTCTAAATCTCGGTAGGCTTGTTCAGTCCCTCCAGGCATCAAACTGGGTCCCTTGAGCGCCCCTTCTTCTCCACCGCTGACTCCCATGCCGACAAATCCGAGTCCTGTGGATTCCAAGTCTTTGGTCCGGCGTTCCGTGTCTTGATAGAGGGAATTCCCGCCATCAATAATCATGTCACCCTCTTCTAATAAGGGCTTGAGTTGAGCGATCACCGCATCCACGGGACCACCAGCTTTAACCATCAGCAGGATGCGACGGGGACGTTCTAGGGACGCTACAAAGTCTTCTAGGCTGTAGGTGGCTTTGACTTGTTTTGTGCCTCCTCTGACAGCCATGAATTTCTCGGTGACGCTGCCGGTGCGATTGTAGACGGCTACCGGAAAGCCCCGACTTTCGACGTTGAGGGCCAGGTTTTCTCCCATGACGCCTAGACCAATCACACCAAATTTCTGCTTACTCATAAAGTTTTGGGTCTCGTTGTGTTTCTGTCTCTTACCTTTTTTAGGGTAGCCCGTTCAGAGTAATTCTTCAGTGGACCCTTGTTGAGAACTTTATCTCCCATTTCCCGGGAGATGGGCGCAGGGATGGGGAGTCAAATGTGTGCCAACACTTTACTAGAGGCAGTCTGGCATTTTTACCGCAACTGAAAATGGGAGGATTCGCTGTTGACAGATTCTTGACAAATGAATCAAATTCTGAGGGGTCAGTCTGGGCAAATTATGGGGAGTAGAGTAAAACTCCTGTGGCTACAGGCTGCGATCGCCTCAGTCAAAAATCCACTCAGCCCCCCAATATCCTGACTTCAACTCAAAACCTAGCATGATCGTCTTTCGGGAAGATCCGATCGCCGTCTCTGGAACGGTAGAATGACCATTGTAGAGACGAACGGGTGAGTCGTCCATGTAGTAGACAGCAGGGGGAACCGGCATTATGCTTCCATACATTCTGGCCTTAGCCGTCGCGCTGGGTAGCTTCGCGATTTATATGGCCGCTTTCTTTTTTCCAGAAGTCCATCGCAAAGGCGATCTCGTTTGGAGTGGCGTTGGACTGTTTTATGCTTTGGTCTTATGGTTCTGTGCGGGCCGGATTTCCGGGGCGGTCCTGCTGGGACAAATGGCGAGTGTGGGGTTATTGGGGTGGTTTGGCTGGCAAGCCTTAACCCTGCGGCGACAAACAACCCCACTGGCGGAACAAACTCCCGTATCTGGCGAGCAAATCGATCGCCTCACCGGAGGGCTAACCGGGATGTTTAAACCCAAATCCGCGCCGAAACCTCAAACGATACCCCAACCTATTCCCCAAACGGCGGTGAAGCTTGAGGAACCGGCAGTCATCCCCCCTCCCGTGGCAACGGTTCCAGAGGTCCCCCCAGTCCCGGTGACCCCGAAACCTGTGACACCGGCAAAACCAGCGGCGAAGGTGACCACGACCCAACCCAAAGCGCCTCGATTTGCCGATCGCTTCTCTTTCTTATTTAAAGGTAAAGACAACGATAAAAACAAAAATAAAACTCCAGCCAAACCCACACCAGGGCCAAAAACTCAACCCCAGCCCCCTGCTGAGGTGGTCTCAGTTCCCAGCCCAGAACCCACCCTGGTCCAGCCTCCGGTTCCCGTAGAACCCCCACCGGCTGAACCCACCCTAGTCCAACCTCCGCTTCCCGTGGCACCCCCACTGCCGGAACCCAGTTTAATCCAACCGGAACCGGAAATCATCCTTGTGGAGATGCCTGGAAAAGTGCCAACGGAGGTTACCGCCGATGAGCGACTAGAAATGCCTGCGGCAGCAGCACTGGAAGGCGCTACGGTGGAATCCCAGGTGTCCGATGAGGATGATTTTGGCCTTGACGATGATGATTTAGAAGGTCCAGGGGTCACGAAAGTGGAAGCCCAAGCCATAGCACAAACCATCAGCAATCCCCCACTGGATGAACCCATTAAGCCCTCCCTGAACAAAGTTGCGGCAAAATCAGCGACCCCAGCGGCTAAAAAACCCCAGGGTCCCAGTTTATTGAGCCAAATTCAAGCGGGAATCCAAGGATTGCTGAATTTTCGCAAGTCTCCTCCCGTCAAGGCTGCACCGCCGAGTTCTAAGCCGGTTGAGACAAAAACTGAGGTTGAACCCAAACCGGCGATCGCTGTGGACTCGATTACCATAGAGTCTTCCCCGGCAATCTCTGACACCAAACCCTTACAGGAACCGCCGACGGTTGTCATCACTACTGCCGATGTGGTTGTCCAGGTTACGGTACAGGAAGGGGAACCCGTGGAGGTGGTGACTTCTGGCAATCCCTCCGCAGAGAAATTGGGCGAAGCAGTCATCACGACAGATGAAGGAGTGATTGTGAAGGAACCGAATCCACCCACAACGGAAGCACAAGCCGTCGTTGAGGACTCGGTGTGGGAAGTTTTACCGGAAGGGAGACTGACTCCGGAACCTGTTGAAGAATATGCCCCAGAAGTGGAACTGGCACCCCCTGCGGAAGCAGTTTTTCCGATAGAGGATGGGGTCGTCGAGGTGATTGAGGTTTCTGAACTGCTCGGGGAAGTGACTCCGGCAGATCGGGATGAGTTGGAGTTGTTGGAGATGGAGAGCAATCCATTCTTAAATCGCCCCCAACGGCCTGATCCCTCAGTAGTCCAGAGTACCCGACAATCTGGGGAGGCTCAGGGTCAAGTTACTCCACCGCCTGACATTGAACCTACTTCGCCGAAGGACGGGAATTGATAGGGCTAAGTTGAATTTTGGGAGTGCGAGCAAGATGCTCGCACTCCTCGTAGCGGTCCGTATCTCATGAGTGGGCGAAGCGCTATACACTGGCTTTAGAGTAAGAACCGACTGCAAGTCGTTACTATGAATCATTAAGAAGGACTTGCTGTTGTTACTAAGAACATGGAAAAACGATAACGATATTGATTATTCATGAATGCGACCGTCTGGCATGATGGCTCCGGTTAATTTGGTGCCGATTAGCTTGACAAAAAGGCGGTCTTTTGTACCCATTTTAGCGCCGCGTAGGTCAGCGCCGGTTAAATCCGCTCCACTCAAATCGGCTCCGATTAAATTAACATTTTGTAAGTTCGCATAAGTGAGATTTGCTTGCAATAAATTGGCGCGGAATAAGTTGGCTCCTTGCAAGTTGGCTCCGGATAAATTAATTTTGTGTAAAAAGCCATCACTGAGGTCAGCTTGACTGAGGTTAGCATGACTTAAATTTCTGCCGGATAGGTCTTTTTCCCGCAGGTTTTGACCCCGCAAATCGGCTCCGGTGAGGTCGGGATTGTGCGGTTTGTGCGATCGCCGTTGACCCTGAGCATGAGCGTTCGTCCGATCGCCGGAATGGGGAGGATTGGAGTAGGTGTAACCGGCGCTAGATTTGTTGGTTTGATATCCTGAAGAGGGCCGATCGCTGGAATGGGCTTTTCCTGGATTGGATCGCAGGCGATCGCGCGCTTCATTAATTTGTTTTAATTTATCTTGGGCTTTGGAAACCAGGCGGGCATTATCTTTCGGAATGCGATCGGGATGCCAAATAAACGCCAAATCTTTATAAGCCTGGTTCACTTCCTCTAGTGATGCTCCAGGCTCTAACCCCAGTTCTCGATAATATCTATCCAGCTCGTTCATTGGCGATCGCTCTACGCTCTTAGTAGGAAGTGGCGTGATTGGCTCCGAACTCTGAAAAAAAATGCTCCCTCGGTTCGGGGTTAACCGTTTCCAGGGTAACACCTGAAGGGAAGGTTTGCCCTGTGACTCTCTCCCCTTGCTCCTCCCAACTCTGCTCCGGCAGCGCTTTTTTGAGCAGGTGGGTTTGCCTCTTGGAGGAGGGGATGCTAGACTAGCAACGATTTTGAGCTTCCTGACCCGGGCCTCCCGTTGGGATGTAGTCGCCTCTTAAAACAGGAGACTCTTCCCAGTAGCCGCATCGGCTTCCCCAGGAACTTGACGCGGCGATCGGTCCTCTGAAATTAAACACTAATCTCAAATTGGGGTTAATCCCAATACTTATTAGGGGTTGAGCTTACCGGGTTAAAAACTCACCCAAGTCAAATCAATCCGACCGATTAGACCCGTTTAATTTGTATTGAACCAACTCCAAACCCCTAAAATTTGAAGACTATTTAGCTTCAAATTATTACAGCCCTAATTACCCGCTCTCCTATAAAATGACCCAATATGCTGCGGTTTCATTAAAGCTCACCCAGCAATTAGACCCCTTGCAAAATTCTCTCAAGCCCCCCTTAAAAACGCCAATCGCTTGGGGGGAGCAATCCGTTATTTGGCAAGTAGTTTATTATTCCTGAATGATTCCCCTGCTTTCAAACCCCTGATTTAGGTAAAAAAGCCCATGTATGAACAGTCCCGTCAGTTTCCCCAGATTCTCTCCGCTGACCAGGAGCGATCGCTCCTGTTATTGATTTCTCAGATAGCCAGCATTACGGTTATTGTGATTGGCTGTGTGGTCATCTTGGGATGGGTGTTCCATATTCCCACACTCAAAAGTGTCCTTCCTGGATTAGTGACCATGAAAGCCAATACCGCGATCGGTTTTATCTTAGGAGGAACTTGCATTACCTTGTGGCATCGTGGGTCCAGAAAGAACCACAATAGGCGGGTTGCTTTAATTTGCGCCATCTTGGTTTTTGCCCTAGGGTTGTTGACGTTAATGCAGTATGGGTTTGGCGTCAATTTAGGGATTGATGAACTGGTTTTTAAAGAAGCTGGGGATGCTGTTGCTACAGCAAATCCCGGACGGATGGCACCGAATACGGCGTTTAATTTCCTGTTGTTGGGTTCGGCTTTAGTGCTAATTTGTATTCCCAGACCTAACTATTGGGCAGCGCAATTTTTGACAATTTTAGGATTTTTAATTGCGTTTTTTGGTTTTTTGGGGTACTTGTATGGCAATGCCTTTTTTTATCGCTTAGATAAAGCGTTTACGGCGATGGCATTGCATACAGCGGTGGGATTCCTTGTGCTGTGCTTGGCGATGCTGTTTGCGCGTCTGGATGTGGGAATTATGGCCGCGATCGCCAGTCCCACCGCCGGGGGATTGATGGCAAGACGGCTTTATCCCGCAGCGATTGTTATCCCTCCGGTGTTATGTTGGCTCATTTTAATCGGTTGGCGGGGAGATTTATACACGGCAGAAATGGGAATTTCGCTCCTAGGGATATTAAATGTGATAGTTTTTTCGGGGTTGATTTGGTGGAATGCTTGGACCCTAGGACGGATCGATCGCCAGCGACTTCAAGCCGAAACCAGCCTGAAACAGGCATTTGAATCTTTGGAATACCGGGCAAAGATGCAGAAAATTTTATCTACGGAGTTGGCAACGGCATTTTCTCAAATTAGAACAACGATGAATGAATTGGAAGCCTCTGCAAGTGCTACGGCAGAACAAGCGAAGGCGGCAAATGCTCAAGCGCAGCGATCGCGATCGCTTTCATCTGGGGGAAAGGCGGCAGTGGATCGGACTCAAACTGGGATGAATACGTTAGAACAGAAGGTGGGAGCGATCGCCCAGGAAATTACCCAGACTCAACAGCAAGCGGCTCAAATTGGGGATATTTCTCGCTTGGTCAGTCATTTAGCCACTCAGACTAATATTCTGGCGTTGAATGCAGCGATCGAAGCCAGTCGTGCGGGGGAGCAGGGGAAGGGTTTTGGGGTCGTTGCCAGCGAAATTCGGTCTTTAGCGGACCAAAGTAAGGTACTCGCACAAAAGATTAGTAACTTAATTAGTGATATCCAGACGGCAGTCGCCGCTACGGTGATGGTAACGGAAGAGGGACTCGAAACCGTAGAAACTGGGGTGGCGATCGTGCAAGAAATGGCTGAGGCATTTGAGGGGGTTGCTCAAGCGATCGACAATATTTTTGTTAACAATCAAAATATTGCTCTCACGGCGCAGCAGCAAGCAGCGGCGATCGCTCAGGTGGTTAATGTGATGAATGCGATCGACCTCAACGCTCATGAAACACTGTCCAAAACCGGGGAGGCTTGAGGGGTCTAAACGACTCTTTGAGCGTCAGAAATGGTTCTTGAACAGCATGGGGTTTTTCCAGATTCGGACGCTTGATAATCGTTGGAAACGATTAAACATCTATCCGTCCGGGTAATTTCTGAAAATCTCGGGGATCTTTCGGTTGACCCCAATTTGAATAATTCCGCTGTTTCCCTTAATCTTATCAATTTGTATTTTTATTTTAAATCCTTCCTGAAATCCATAAAAAGGAAACCCCGGCGCTGCCTTATTCCCGACTCAACCCATTTGTTGAGGGCTACTGTATCATACTCTCCTGGGGATGGAGACCCGCTCAAATCAGTCGGTCTGGACCGAGGGGGAACCAAAGTAACCCCTAGCGAGGATTGATTTTAATCTAAATAAAGCTGGTCCAAATCCCTTAAATCTTTGCTGGACAAGGATTTAAGGGAAGAGCGGCACAGAAAAGTCCCGGAAAAATTAAGGTTTATTTTTGATTTCCGTTGACACAATCGGGTAAAATCTATGATAATTAAATATTAATGCTCCTCTAAACAATCAGTCTAGGTCAAGGGCGTAAAATCAAACTTATCCCTAGACAATCCACGAAATATAACTCCCGAATAGGGTGAGGTAAATTATGGCAATTAACTTAGTGGATGCGGATTTTTATCGCGCAGTTAATCCAGACTTGCGGGGATTAAATAATCTGCAAGCGGTGGAACATTTAGTAAACTTCGGTTTAAATGAAGGACGGGCATTTTCCCTGGCGGTGGATTTAGACTTTTATCGGCGGAATAATCCCGGGTTAGCCGCTGCTGGGTTAACGACCCGCAGGCAACTTTACGATCATCTTTCTAACTTTGGAGTCCGAGAAAATCGCCCCTTTTCCTTGGTTTTCAATCCGGCTTTTTATGCTAGTGCTAACCCCGGACTGGCATCCGCAGGGGTTGTGGGGAGTGAAGCCCTATTTAATCATTACCAAAACTTTGGGATTAACGAGGGTCGTCCTTCTGCGATCGCCTTTGATCCCAACTTTTACCGACTCACCAACCCGGACTTACAACAAGCGGGATTGAACAACCGGCAGTTAGTCGAACACTTTCAATTTATTGGGGTGAATGAAGGACGGACTTCCTCTCCAAACTTTAATGTTCGCTTCTATTTAGCGGCTAATCCTGATTTACAGCAAGCATTTGGGTTCAACTTCCGGCAGGCATTTGAACATTATTTAACCAATGGAATACAAGAAGGACGGGTTGCGACTTCCGGAGGGATCCCCCTGCCCCCATTACCACCACCACCACCACCGCCACCGCTACCGCCTGTGCCCGGACCGGGCAACACCCCGCAAACGGCTTTAAATGCCGGGGTACTCACAGGGACTCAAATCTTTAATCAGTCCATTTCTAGTATCAATTCTAATGACTATTACCGCTTTAATTTAAGTGGACCGACGAACTTAAATGTGGTCATTAATGGCATGACTCAAGATGCCAACATCGAACTATTTTTTGATAGTAATAATGATGGAATTGTCACTGCTCCCGAACGGGTTGGCGTTTCCACCCAACCCGGAACCCTCCAAGATTCCGTCACGGGATTTTTCACGGCAGGTAATTATTTTGTTAATGTTTCCCAGGGTGTTCCTGGGGCTGAAACTCCCTACAATTTGAATTTGATTGCCAACCCAATTACGGGAGACGTAGGAGGGAACAGCGCGAATACAGCGACAAATGTGGGGATTTTGTCCGGGACTCGGCGAATCGATGACTTGGTGGGGGATGCAGACCCACAAGATTATTTCCGATTTGTACTCAATGATGTGAGAAATGTCAATTTATTGCTAACGGGTCTGAATGATGATGCCGACTTAAGACTGTATCAAACCGTGAATAATAATGGGGCGATTTCCCAAGGGAACTTGATTGCTCAGTCTATTCAAAGTGGGACAACCCCGGAAGCGCTCAGTCGCACCTTAACACCCGGTGATTACTTAGTGCTGGTCTCTCCTGGTTTTCAGGGGGTGAATACAAATTACGGTCTAACTCTGTCTACATAGGACGGGACAGTCCGCCTCTTTCCTCCACAAAAACGCCTCTCAAAAGCAAATGCTCCAGCTTTTGAGAGGCGTTTTCCATGACAGGGTGCTTTGATGGTTAATGTTTCTTTTTAAGCCCTACAGCCTCCAATAATTTCTTGTGGTTTTGTAAATCCCTTCGCCAAGCGATATTTTGACGGGTTTTCAATATTTTTTAATCGATGTGATTATTTTGGCTGAGATTGGGGGTACTCTGAAACCAGAAACAGTTTAGGGCGATCGCCAATTAATTGAAGGAGTTGAATTTTAGCCCCCTGGCTGAAGAAATGCAGCCATCCCGTCTGCTCAGTCTATCTAAAATTGAAGTTTTTTAAAGGAGTCTCTAGGCTAAAAATCCTCTATACCCGCTCAAAGAAAACAGTTATTCTCCAGGAGCATCCAGGAGAATCAGGTTAATTCCCACGAGAAAAAGGCTTTTTTGTGGCAACGTAGTAGGTGAGGAAAACAACAGGCCACTAAGGAGGAGGACTCATTTAAAATCTACCCAATTTTTGAGAGTCTGATGCCAGTTTATTTGGATTAAATTCTACAGGTTTATGTGCCTCCCAAAATGGGTAAACTCAAAGGGCGATCGCTGTTCAGCCAGTTGACTCCGAAAAAGTCCGGCTCAAGATATGAGCCGATAGGTGGTTATCCGCATTTTGGAGGAAGATTGTCCTGTTGAAATATCCGGTCTAATTGATTTGAATTTTGTTCTACATTGCAGAGAAATTTGCCTCATGTTAGAAAGCAGTGAGTTATTTGACCCGAAGTCTGCCCTCCGCCAAAATAGCGACCCCTTCACCGGGATTGCTTCGGGTCCATTCAGTGAAGATTTCCCGGGGGCGATCGCCGCATTAGGATTCCATCTCCGGCAACCCAATGCTTTACAGAACCCAGAGTCTATTCCCCAAGAATTATCCCCTCGGGAAGCTGCCCTTCTCGAAGAGTTTACCCGTTTTTTCCCCGGGTTCTCGCGCCAATCTCACGGGCCCACGGATCCTCTGGAAACCCTAGCATTGCAAATGCTCCAGGTGAGGATGGTACAGCCCCCTAGTCCGGCATCTGCCGACACCCTGACAGATTATCAAGAGGTTCTCTCCGTCACCCGAGACCCCCTCACCGATTGGAATAGCGGCGACTCTCACTCCACCCCTAGCTTAACGGTTAGTCCTGAAAATCCCTTACAGACATCGGGACCCATCAACCCGGAACCCGCCCCTGGGGATACCATTGCTACCGCCATTCCCATTGCGATCGCCGGATTAGAAACTAGCGATCGCGCCTTGGAGTTTCAACCGAATCAGACGGTGGTTGGACAAGTCAGTGGCAACCATCCCGAAGACTTCTATCGCTTCAGTCTTGATCGCCCAGGGGTTTTCACCGCTGAACTCACAAACTTGACGCAAGATGCAGACTTACGCCTAGTGCGAGATTTCAACGGCAATGGCATCATTGATCCGGTTGCCGATGGCAATGGCAATGGTATGATCGATCCTGATGAAATCGAAGTCATCGCATGGCAACCCAATCGCGGTGCCACGGATGAATCCATCCGCCAATTTTTAGAGCCTGGTACTTATACCCTCCAGGCGATCGCCTTCAATCACAACACCGCCAATTACACCCTCAATACGCAATTTACCTCTAGCCCCACTGATCCGCAAGCCTTTTCCCTGGAACTCAATTTCGGACCCGGTACCGAAACCCTCACGGATTCCCATCGGCATACCATCCGCAAAGCTGCCGATCGCATCGAACAAATGGTTACCCAAAGTCCCTTTAATGTTCCCCATACCATCACAGTGGATATCGAATCCGGGGATTTTGGACCGGGATTCCTAGCATCCGCCGGACCGACTAGAGTGCGCAGGCTGGATACCGCCCCCATCCCGGTCCACGGTGAAGTTGTCTTCAATACAAACCCCGAGAGCGACCTGCTGGACCATCCCCGCTACCTATACGATACAATAGTTCACGAACTCACTCACGTCGTCGGATTCGGGACCTTATGGGAAGATCACAAGGCGATCGCCGATTACAACCAGGGTTTATACGATGCCAATACCTTTGCGGGACAGATTTATGGGGAAATGCTCGGCACATTCATTCCCACTCCCGTCGAACTGACTGTTAACGTGGGGGGAGGTTCGGACTTGGGACACTGGCGGAAAAATCCCACCTTTGATAATGAAATCGGGGTGGAAGCTGGACATCCCAATGAGCAGCAAGTCACCAGTGCCTTAACCATCGCCTCCTTAAGGGATCTCGGTTGGACTGTTAACTATGGGGCAGTAGAAGAGTACATTTTACCCCAATTTAGGACCCCATTCGCTTAATCCAGACTAAATCTTCCTCATCGGGAATGCCACCCAATCTTTAGGGGCAGTCCATAAACTGCCCCTAAAATATCGAGAATTAGATTCCCGAAATGGTGTCACTTCTGCCAAAGAAAAATATGATAAGATGAGCGTAAACCACCCATTCAGCGATCGCCTGATTCAAACCCGTGAACGCGATCGCCCTGGACCGAACCCTGTTTCTTAACAGCTAAGAAGAGTAGATTGTGTTAGACGCCACCAGCTTATTTAATGAAAGCTATTACCTCAGCCACAATCCCGACGTGATGGCTGAAGTTAGCGCGGGTATTTTAACCAGTGGATTCAAACACTTCATCGATGTGGGTCAATTTGAAAATCGCCAACCCAGCGCTTGGTTTGATCCCCATTTTTATTTAGCCTTATATCCCGATGTCAAGGTGGCAGTGAATCAGGGACAAACTACCGCCTTTCAACACTTCATTGAGGCGGGGCAATTTGAAAATCGCGATCCAATCACGGAATTTTTTACCGATATTTATCTGGAGCGAAATCCGGATATTGCCACAGCAGTCACAGGGGATTTACTCACTGCTTACGAGCATTTTGTTAAGTTGGGACAAGGGGAAGGACGGTCCCCAGGACCTAACTTTGATACGACATTTTATTTAACCCATCATCCTGATGTTGCGGCATTAGTGAGAACAGGACAAATCAGTGCAGTGGAACATTACTTGTTATTCGGTACCTCCGAGGGACGTGCCGCCACAGAACATAACCCAGCCCTGACCCTCAACGAAACCCTAGAATTGGGCGTACTGGGGACCCGCCACCTCACTGGGGCGACAGACATCAATATCTCACCGCAACTCTATCGGTTTCGGCTAGATAGCCCCAGTCAAGTGAGTTTACTCCTGAGTAGACTAAGTGATGATATCGAAGTTACCCTGTATCAGGACCACAACGGCAACCGAGCCCTCGACTCCACCGAGGCGATCGCCTCAGATACAGAACCCGGAACCCGCGCCAAACTCTTGAACCAGGTCCTAAATCCGGGGGATTACTTCCTGGCGATCGCAGCCCAAAACGAAGCAACATCCTATCATCTGAGTCTGTCTACCGTCCCCCTTTCCAACTCCTACCCCAACCTCACGGCAAACCTGGAATTATACCCCCAAAACCTCGGTTCCCTCTCTTCCCACATCCTCCTCAGCAACGCCTTAGAACCCAACAACTCCCCAGACATCTACCAATTTACCCTAGAGACAACCACCCCGGTTCAGATTGAACTAAATGGATTAACGGCTGATGTAGACTTATTTTTAGTTCAAAATTCCCCAGAAACCGCCCAAATTCTCGCCGAATCCACCACCCCAGGCAATCAAACCGAAACAATTACCCCCACTGCCTTAGAACCGGGAACCTATTCCGTTTGGGTGGAACCTATAGAAGGAGAAACCCCCTATCAGTTGAGTCTGGTCCCGGATATCTCTCCTGATTCAGAAACTCGCACTCTGGACCTCCCACCTCCCCTGTTTGACCCAAACTTTGGATTTGGGTTAGTCAATGCTGCCGCTGCCGTGGCGCGGGTCCTGGGAGAACCGACCCCTTTTCCCCAAGTCCCCAATCCCATCATCAATAATTATGCATTAGATGCGATCAATGCACCCGCCGTTTGGAATCGGGGATATACCGGCGAGGGAGTCGTTATCGCGGTTTTAGATATGGGAATGGATCTCACTCATCGGGACCTCCAGGGGAATTTCTGGGTGAATGGGGATGAAATTCCCGGGAACGGGGTAGATAATGATGGCAATGGGTTTATTGATGACTTTCATGGCTATGATTTTGTGGATGGGAATGGGAATCCCTCCTTTTCTCACTCAACCGAACGTCATGCGACGCACCTAGCGGGGATTATTGGTGCACAGAGAAATGGGATTGATGGGACGTTTAATGGGGGAATCCCGTTTGATGTCACCGGAGTGGCATACAATGCGACTTTAATGCCGGTGCGGGTTCTGGACGATCGCCAGTCCTTTGATGAATTTGAAATTGCCGTTGCCAACGGAATTCGCTATGCCGTAGATAATGGTGCACAGATCTTGAATTTGAGCTTAGGGAATTTGCCCGGAGAACCTCCTACAGAAAGGATTGCCGAAGCATTGCGCTATGCTCGCGATCGCGGAGTTGTCGCCATCTTTGCCTCGGGAAATGAAGGATCCGCGAGGGCGACTCAACCGGCAGATCCGGCAATTCGCGCCACAGAAGGACTAGGAATTGCCGTAGGTGCAGTCGATCGCGATCGCCGAGTCGCCCCCTTCTCCAATCCCGCCGGGTCCGCCTTTGGTCCTTATCCTTTCCTGGTCGCACCGGGCGTTGACATCCGTTCCACCACCCCCAATCAGACCTATCTTAACTTAGATGGCACCTCAATGGCTGCTCCCTATCTTTCTGGAGTTGTTGCCTTGATGTTGCAAGCTAATCCCACTTTACCCCCTGCGGAAGTGGAACGCATTCTCATCGAAACTGCCAACCGGGATGGACTGTTAATTTAAGGAACTTTAAACCTTACCATCTCCCTAATCGATTGCTTAGAAAGGGTTCGTCCGTCCTACGCCGGTTTACCCCAACCCCGCATTAGGTTGAGAGTTTGACCGTAATGGTAAGCCAGGGCCTTGTTCTGAGATAAAATTGAAAATTCCCTCTTTATCCTGGACTGTTACATGAGCAAATAACGCGACTAAATCAGCCTCACTGGGCTTGACAATTGAAAGCCTATAAAATATTATGGATATTTGGGTTTTTGCCTAGGACAAGGTTCAGAATGAGTCCTGCTAAAAAATAAAAAAATATCATAAAATAGCTCAGAAACTATTAAAATAATTAACATTAATTTAATAGTTTAATCAAAAACCTCGGGTAAAATTGGGAGAACCTTAATTTTAAGACCTAATACCGAAAATAATGTTGGACCTTAGCCGGTTGTTTGACGAGAGTTTGTATATTAACAAAAATCCCGACGTAGCGGAAGCATTAGCCATCGGGGTTTTTGAAAGTGGTTTCCAACACTTCCTCACTTTTGGCCAGGACGAAGGCCGAGAGTTCAGTCCTTTTTTTGATAATGTGTATTATTTGGAAGATAACCCGGATGTAGCCGAAGCCGTGGCAGCAGGAACCTTCACGGCGATCGAACACTTCGTAAATTTCGGACAATTTGAAGGGCGTGATCCGATTGTGGAGTTTTTTACAGACTTCTACCTGGAAGCCTATCTGGACGTAGCGTCAGTCGTGGCAACAGGGGCAATGACTGCCTATCAACATTTTCGGGACTTCGGTCTAAGTGAGGGTCGAGAACCCGGTTTTGGGTTCGATCGCCCGTTCTATTTAGCTAATAATCCCGATGTGGCAGCCGCCGTTAACGCCGGTCAGTTAAGTGCGATCGAACATTATCTGAGATTTGGGAAAGCTGAAGGACGACTGGGAACGCCAACCCTAAATCTGAATGCCGCCACAGAATTGGGATTGCTCAGTACCGTGGAAATCAATAGCATCGTCAGCGATCGCAACCCTCTACAACTCTATCGCTTCACCTTAGAGAATCCCAGCGACTTTAACTTAGAACTCGGTGGATTGAGTGCCGATGCCGATGTCACGCTCTTACGAGACATCAATGAAAATGGCGAAATCGATATAGAAGAAATCATCGACTTATCCACCAACGAAGGAACGACGCCGGAAGTGCTCAGCCGGGGGTTAACTGCCGGGACCTACTTTATTGCCATTGAGCGGTTTGAAGGCAATGCTAACTATACTCTCCTCATGTCCGCCGCCCCTCGCCTCGACATCCCTCCCGATAACGTGGGCAATACCCTCAGCCAGTCATTCGATTTGGACGCAGCGTTGAGAGGTCCACTCAGCAATCAAGGCCGGATTCCCATTAATGCAGTGTTGGCATCCGAAGGCTTTAACCAGCCCCAGCTACTCGGTGATTTTAATCCCAGCGATATCTATAGTTTCACTATTATTGCACCAACTCGATTTCTATTGAATCTGGACCAACTGAGTGGGGATGCAGATGTGGCGATCGCCGGTGACCGAAATGAAGATGGGATAATTTCTTACGACGAAATTATCATCAGTTCTGAAAATGAAGGCACTCAGCCCGAGGAAATTTTCATTCCGAAGCTCTCTCTGGGCGAATATTACATCCTCGTCGAACCATTCGAGGGGGAGACGACTTATAACCTAACGGTAGAAACCGCCCCGATTCAGTTTCCACTTTCCGAAGCCTTAGAAGTGGGAACATTGAACCCCACCCCCCGAACCTTAACCGGAACCTTATTCGAGGCCAATCTAGCCGATACCTACCGCTTTAATCTCACAACGCCTAGCGATATTCAAATCAACTTAGAGGGACTGAGTGCAGCAACAGAAGTCTATTTAATTCAGGATGTCAACAACAATGGCATCGTTGAAGGCGGTGAGATTCTCAGCAGCGCCCCCGGTCCAGAAAAGCTCCTGAGTAGCCTGTTTACAACAGGAGGCTATAGCAGCGATGCAGAAACGCTCTCAGTGGTTGGATTACCCGCAGGAACTTACTATGTCGGCGTCAATCAGTTCGAGGGTGAAACCAACTACAGCCTTAGCCTCTCAGGAACATCAACCACGGGAAGATTTAACAGTTTGTTTGGGTATGGGTTAGTAAATGCCTCTGCCGCCGTCGCCCGTGCCCTGGGCGAACCTGCTTTAGCCCCGGTCCCTGCTCTCACCAGTACCGCGACGCGGAACAATACCAGGGACATGAATTTAATTAATGCCCCCGCCGTCTGGAACCGAGGGTTTACTGGAGAGGGCGTCATCGTCGCCGTCTTAGATGATGGGGTGGACTGGAAACATCCGGATCTCGCCGACAATATCTGGGTCAACTCCAATGAAATTCCCAATAATGGCATGGATGATGATGGCAATGGGTTCATCGATGATGTGCGAGGCTGGGATTTTGTCGATGGCATTAATAATCCCAGCGGGGGTCCAGGAGATTCTCACGGCACCCACGTCGCCGGGACCGTCGCGGCAGGGCGAAATGGGGTAGATATTGTAACCGGAGAGAACAGGCTAGAAATGAATGGGGTGGCGTATAATGCCACCATTATGCCCGTGCGTGTCCTCGGCGAGTCTAAGTCTAATCCCGATGAGAACTTCGATCCGGTGGCTGCGGGAATTTACTACGCCGTGGAAAATGGAGCGCGAGTGATTCAAATGAGTCTGGGCAGGAATCCGGGGGCTCCGCCTTCCCTGCAAACTCAAGAAGCCCTGGCATTTGCCCGAGAGCGAGGGGTTGTGGCGGTGATTGCCTCCGGCAATGAGCGAGATACCTATGGTGCAACCCAACCCGGAGACCCCGCGTTTAATGCGCGCAACAATTTGGCGATCGCGATCGGTGCAGTCAATCCCGCCAATCAATTAGCGACCTTTTCTAACCCGGCTGGCCCCTCTCCTTTGAATTTTATTGTTGCCCCGGGAGTGGATGTCTTATCCACCTATCCCAATCAGAACTACGAGTTTGAAGAGGGAACCTCAATGGCTGCCCCCCATATCTCCGGAGTTGTGGCGCTGATGCTCCAAGCCAATCCTAACTTGACCCCAGCTCAAGTGGAGCAAATTTTAATTGAAACTGCACAACCGGAGGGGATTACTTTGGCCCTGGCATAAAGCTCGGGCAGCAGTACATGAACCCAGTTCAGGGAGAAGAAATCAGGTTTTTATATCAAATCCGGTTGTGATAGGTCTATAAAAACCCACACCCTCAAGGGTGGGTCTATACTGACGAAGCCCGCCTACGCGGGCTGAAGAGAAAAACGACTTTTAACAACGGGATTTGGTATTATACTCGATTTGTTACCGAGTGGCACAGATGTCGTCAAGAGACCCGATAGTCTTCCCTTTAACTGTACCGAGGCCCTAGAAATCCTGGGGGTTTCCTCTCATCGAGATTAGGACAATGGTGATAGAGATGGACGGGCGATCGCCTGTCCATCTTTTGTGATGACAGGCTTCTAGTTGCTAGAGCTGATGGTGATTCATCCGGGGAGTTCGGTGACATCCCCCCACAAGAGGAAATTTTTTAATTCATCAGACCCGTGACCTAGCAATCGTACAATGAATTGTCGCTACTTTTGCAGCCTTTAGAAAACCTGTAAGAAATGATACTTTCGGTAGAGGTGGCGATCGCCACTGGCACTCTAAGCTGGAAGTCGTTGAGGAAAATATAACTTTCTCAAAATAACAATCATAGAAGTAAGCACCAGCCGCTTTTAACCGCTGAAATTTAAGGCAAAAAGCGGCAAGAATGCTACGGAAATTCAAAGGAGTTTTGTATGAAACAGATGATTAATTGGCTCAAAAATATTAGCCTTCGACAAATTTTAACCGGAATGATGGCCGGATTGCTACTCTTCGTCGGGACTGCTTGCAGCAATATCCCCTCCGTCATGGCCAAAACTTCCGACCAGGTGAGAGAAGAAATGCCTTCCAAGTACGTCAACTCCACCTATGAAGGGGGAATGAACGAGTATCCAGATACTGACCCTCGACAACAGGCGACTACACGCGCTGAAGCCAAGGCGAAAGAATTAAAGGACAGCGCCGAACGACGGATTAACGACGATTCCCGAACCTATCCAGATAAAGACCTGGGCGAGATCCTCGAAGAAGTCCCCGGACAAGTATCTAAAATTGGCGATCGCGCTGAAAATGCCGCCAACGAATTGAGCAAACACGCTAAAGCCGGGGCAGATTTAGCCCAGGAAACCGGGGAAACTGCCCTTGAAAAGACCCGAAACAGCCTTAATAAAGGTGCTAAAACCGCAGCCCAGGAAGTAGATAAACTCGGCACTCGCGCTCAAGAGACCGCTGCGAAAGCCTCCGACACCGTTAAGTCTAAAGTTAAGAAGGACCTAGATCGTTCCGGTAAAACCCTCGAACGGACAGCCGATTCCATTGAATAGACTCTCACCCTCCCGGTAGGGTAACTTGCACTTCAGGCTACATCCGCCTAACTTGCAATCCCCAGAGGCACAGCAGTGCCTCTATTTTTTTTGAGAACATCGTTTCGGGAGATGGGGGGATGGGGAAGATAGGGAAGATGGGGAGGATAGGGAGGATGGGGAAGAAGAAACGACAGCAAGTCGGGACGTTGAATATCTCCCCCATCTCCCCCATCTCCCCCATCTCCCCCATCTCCCCCATCTCCCCCATCTCCCCCATCTCCCCCATCTCCCCCATCTTCCCCATCTCCCCTATCTCCCCCATCTCCCCCATCCTTGGCTGTTAAGGATAAATGACATTTATGATAAAATACGGTTTATGTACGACCGTGACCTAAGCGCACTGAATCTCGATGATGAGCTAGACAGCCCTCTGGATCATTTGGATGAGGCACCCACTGCCCCCAAGCCGGATCCCGAGAAAATGTTGCTATTGTTAGCGTCATCTGTTCCCGAACAGCGAATGATCGCGACGCGGGCATTCTGTGAAATCCAGGATGAACGCGCCATCCCCTACCTGATCCAACTGTTAAGCGACCCTTGCCCCCTGGTGCGGGTGAGTGCCGCCTACGCCCTGGGACGCAATACCAGTCCCGATGCCGTTGAACCCTTAATCGACCGGCTCAATTTGGACTGGAACGGCTACGTTAGAAAGGGTGTCGTTTGGGCATTGGGAAATTGTGCCGATCGCCGCGCCCTCGAACCCCTCCTCGAAGCCCTCAAAACCGACATTTCCGCCGTCCGCCTCTGGGCCGCCAGTTCCCTGGGTCAACTGGCTAATGTCGGCTACGATCTAGTTATTTGCGCGATTCCCCCCCTCATTTTCAGCCTCCGAACCGACCCTATTGCCGCAGTCCGAAGTAACTGCGCCTGGGCGATCGGGCAACTGTGCCGCGAACTCCCCTCTAATGTGGTTTATGCCGGTGCGATCGACTCCTTGATTGAAGTCCTAGAAGAAGACGAAGACATGGGCGTTCGCGAAGATGCCAAAGCCTCCTTATTACGAGTCGGAGACCCTCGCGGATTACAAATCATTGAGGAATTAGAACTCGATGGTTTATTGTAAAGTCAAAACCGCCCTCCCTATCAAACCCGAAAGCTGACCCCATAAAGCCCGCCTCTGCGGGCTAAGAAACTTTAACCCTAAAATTTAGCATTAGTCCTTCTCTATAATAGGTCTCTTGCCCAATTCTAAAAAGCCCCCGTTAAATTAACATTCATTCCTCTGGCTTCCCCCGTGTAATTAAACATTTATTCCTCTGGCCTCCCCCTTCTTAAGGGGGACTGTACGGGGATCCCAACGCCATCGACGGGAGGGGGATCCAAGGGGGGTTGGTGGGATCAATCCTTTTTTTTGCAAGAGGTCTAATGTTCGTAGTAATGACTTCCTGTCGTTCCCCCCATCCAATCCCTACAAAAATTCCAACAACTCCTCTAGTAAATTGAAAAGGTAGGCATTGCCTACCTTTTTCTATGGCAACGCATGGCAGTTTTGACCCGAATATTCCCCTAGAGAGTTGGTTAGCGCTCACGATGCAGCAGTATCCGAATCCGGTGGATTGGGCGGCGTTTACTTTGATGGGGGAGGCAGAGTGAGAGGGGTTTTTTAACCACTGATTTCACTGATTGGCACTGAGGGGATGGGTTGGGGGAAAATTATTGGGGGAGGTTTACTACCGATGTGTTAAGGGGTAAGAGAGGGGGTTTTAGTGCGGTTTCTGGGTTGGTGATTGCTCGAAGTTTTGTTACGAATCATCAAAGAATTTGTAAACCAACCGGGTTTCTAACCTACTCTGTTCCGATATGTTAGGGTTGTGGCATTATGATTGAGGGGGGTTCTCGATATGATTGGTGTTCCTTTATACTTTAAAAAATCTATCTATATGCGAATGGTCAAGACAGCGGTCCCATTTTTCGCAGGGTCGTTAGTTCTGGGAGTTATGAGTCCAGGATTTTACTGGAATCAAGGTTTAGATTCTAGGGCGATCGCTCAAACCGTCGAGGACCGAAAACAGGAGGCCGATCGCCTGATTCAGTTAGGACTTGACGCCTATGGGCGGGGTCAATTTTTAGAGGTGTTACCGTTGTGGCAAGAAGCCCTGACAATTTATCGAGAAATTGGCAATCAAGGTGAGGAAATAAAGACCTTGAATGGACTGGGAACTATTTATTTGAATTTGCAAGATTACTCTAAAGCGGAGCAATCTTATCAGCAAGCTTTACAAATTGCTCGGGCTATGGGAGATCAGGCGGGGGAAGCAAGTATTCTGGTTAGTCTGGGAAATTTTTACGAGAATCAGGGGGATTATAGGCGCGCACTTGAGTTTCTGGAGCCAGCTTTACAGATTTCTCTGAATATGGGTAATCAAGCGGGAGAAGGAAATGCGCTGCTTGGTTTGGGAAATATTTACGCAAATCTGGGGGATTATAGCCGCGCACTTGAGTCTTTGGAGCAATCTTTACAAATTGCTCGGAATATGGGCACTCAAGCCGCAGAAGGTTTGGTGTTGAGTAATCTGGGATGGGTTTACAAAGAAATGGCTGATTATCCCAAGGCGCAAGAATCCTACGAGGGAGCCTTACAAATTACTCGGGATGTGGGTAATCCGGTGAGAGAAAGTATAATTCTGGGTAACTTAGGAGATATTTATACCAGTTTAGGAGACTACTTACAAGCTGAGGGGTTATTTCAGCAATCTTTACTCATTTTTCGACAATTTGGTAAAAAGGCAGAAGAGGGAATTACGCTTGCTAGTCTGGGAAAGGTTTACCAGAATTTAGGAGAGTATGCTAAGGCGGAGGAATATTACAAGGAGTCCTTAAATATTGCCCGTCAACTTGGCAATCAGGCTGAGGAAGGGGGTACCCTGCGTAATCTGGGAGTGATTGCTAATTTACAGGGAAATTACCCACAAGCTGAGAGCTATTATACTGAAGCTTTGGAAATTGCTCGGAGAATAGGGGATAAATTAGGGGAAGGGAGTACGTTAAGCAATACCTTCGCCAATTTAATGGTCAGTGGCTTCATGGGAATGTTGATGGATACAGCCCAGACTGGATAAGCGTTTC
>NZ_JAMXFA010000005.1:156028-237507 GCF_025370785.1 Laspinema olomoucense D3b | reverse complement strand
ACAAGAGGTAACGAGGGACGCATAAGGGGTGAGCGAACGCTCATCAATTGTTAAGAAAGATGCGAGTAACGCATAGCTTTAGCAAGGGGAGGGGACCGGAGGTGCAGTTAGTTGGGGCCAGGGGTGAAATCAGGCGGATGGACGGAACCCTGAACGGTTCCCGATGGCACGGGGTGGGATCTGGCACAATGAAAGATGTCAACTTGCGTTCAATGAACTGATGACCATCGTCCTATCCTTTGCAGACATTGCCCGGTATCGGTCTGAATTAGCTAATTATCCTGATGCACTCGTTGCCTTAGATGCGATCGAGGATTGTGAGGGAGATATAGAGGATGCGGCGATCGGGCTGGCAATTCAGGCCGGACAAGAACCGGATACCTCAGAACGGTGGTTAGAGGGGGTTGCCAAACGATGCCGCGCTTTTCTGTGCGAACCTGAGAACCGCGCAGCGTTAGAGGCGGGTAACCTCAATCAAATCATGGAATCCCTGACCAAATCTCGTCTATGTCCGCCAATTTTGGCAACCCCTGTAATTATTTTTGTGCTGCAAACGGGGGTAGAAACTTTTTGTGAACCCCTAAATTATAAACTCTCATCGGAGTAGAAAAATAGGAGCTTTCTTGGGGGAGATTTTATCAGAATGCAGTCGCTTTTTTAGAAGATTGGATTGTTAAAAGCTGATTCTGCGACTGGCAGAATTCACCCCGAGACTTCCCCTTTTACCCATTGCTCTTGAAATTAAGTCAAGATGATACAGATAGGTTGTTGTTGGTTTTCTTTTCCTGAATGAAACTTTTAATTAGTAATGATGATGGCATCTACGCCCCTGGGGTTTATGCTTTAGCCCAAGCCCTTCAGGGTGCGAACCATGAGGTGACGGTAGTTTGTCCCGATCGCGAACGTTCTGCCACGGGACATGGATTAACCATGCACCATCCCATCCGCGCTGAAGTGGTGGAATCGCTGTTTGACCCCCGGATCAAAGCTTGGGCTTGTTCAGGGACCCCGGCAGATTGTGTCAAATTGGCCCTGTGGGCTTTATTAGACAGTCCCCCGGATTTTGTCCTCTCTGGAATTAACCGAGGGCAAAATTTGGGGACCGATATCCTCTACTCGGGGACTGTCTCTGCGGCAATGGAAGGAACCATCGAAGGAATTCCTAGTATTGCCTTTAGTCTGGCGAGTTATGTAAACCAAGATTTCCAACCCGGGGCAGAATTTGCCGTTTCTCTCCTGAAATTTTTGGAAAAAAACCCGTTACCGGCGTCGATGTTGCTGAATGTGAATATTCCGGCAGTCCCTGCCGAGGAATTTGCCGGGGTGGCCCTGACTCGCCAAGGGATTCGCCGCTATGTGGATATTTTTGAAAAGCGGATTGACCCTCGGGGAAAAACTTATTATTGGTTAGCCGGGGAAGTGTTAGAAGAGGTGGAACAGGCTCTGGATCCGAAATTGGGGGTGACTTTACCCACGGATGTAGATGCAATTCGCAAAAATTACATTACCCTGACCCCCCTCCATTACAATTTGACCTCTCCGGTGGGGGTGGATTTGTTGCAGGGATGGGAATTTCCGTTGAAATAGCCGGGGTGAGTTGGGAGTTGGGGGAGGTGAATGCCGGACGTGATAGGCGGTTATCGAATAAGGGAATGCTGTTAGAGAGGCGATCGCTATCCCTATGGAGGCTGGGTCAACTTTATGAAGTTAGGTAAAACCGGATTGATTGTAAAGTTTTGTAATCACTGGACGGATATCGGGTTGATCCCTGATGGTTAACGCTAAATTTCTTTGAACATAGGGCCGCGATCGCGTGCTGATGTATTGAGATATATGACAGCAGATTTACGCGATAAAGAAAAGCACAGTAGACTAAGAATTAAAGAACAAAAGCTATCCCACTCCATTCCTCTTCTAGCCCAGGGCTTCAATCGATCCAGTTGTTTAAGGGAATTGGGATTCTCCCCAGGGGGAGAGGCGAGGCGATCGGTAGTACAGCTATCCGAGGTCAAACCTTTATTGGGATGTCAACCCTAACCTCAACGGGGAATTAGAAGCGGCAAGGGAACTCTCCAGAGTGCATCAACGAATTGAACGCAGCGGAGACAACAGCGGTGAAGGGAGCAGCAAAAGAGCGGGATAACGCAGGTAAGCTTTGAGCTTGCCTTGACAACCAAAGCGACGCCACTGGTGTTGTGTTGACCACAATTGATCCATTACGGTTTTGGGAAAACGGGAAAGTCGAATGAACGCGCATATCTTCGAGAGTCACTCTGTCTTGTGCCCCGTATGCAATCGCTCTGGACACAGAAATCCAGGCGAGATTTTAGGCGGACTCTATACCTGCCCGCATTGTCAAGCTCGATTAGTGATTAGTTGGAGCGGTCATTACGTTAGAGACCCCTTCACCTTTAAACAATTGTCCGTATCGCGGCTGTTGCGACGTCAGAGCAGCCCAGTGGCTCGTATTCTCAGGGATGTGGGAATTAAAAAACGCCCTTCGATTTGGGCGGTGTTGGCGGGCCTAGTGGTGGCGAGTGTAACCTTTGCCAGTTTAGAAAATTGGAGCGGCGATCGCCCTCCCTTCGGGCAGTTTATGGAAGAAAGTGGGGAGGTCAGGGACTCATTGCCCGAGTCTGGAGAATGAGTCCGGTTTTGGGGATGGGTCCAGAACAACTCCCCGGCTTCACCACCACAGCGATCGCCCCAAGATTCAACGTTTGGGGCGACTCTTTTGTCATGATTTGCTTAGGGTGACTCGCGGGTGACCAACAGCCAACCTTCATTGGCATTCTGTATGTGACTCGGACCGAGGTCGAGCGCCTCTAGGGTCAGGCGATCCACCAGGAAATAGGGCTGCGCCTGTTCCCGCCAATACTGTTGGAGTTGCTCTGGGGTAGCGGGAATAACTTGGCGATCGCTATAAAAATTTAACGAAGGCCGATTATAGGCGAACGAGGTGTAAATTTTTTGACCGGGGGGAGTCTGTTTGGCGATCGCCTCCGCCACAGGTTTCACCGGATAAGCTTCATTCAGTTCCCAAATCCAATGGGGAGAAGTCACGAATAAACAGAGCGAAACAAACATCCCCCAGAACAAAATCAGCACAAATTGTCGGTCCTGGTGATAAATCAGTAACGCCGCGAGACTCAGGGTTAACGCCACAGCAATTAATAGGACCGGCAAATAAGTCCCATAGCTGGGTTCCATGACGCCGAAATAAAAGCTCCCTCCCCACAACACCACGGCGATCGTGCCGAGAATTCCAATCCAAGCCACCGGATACAGGGGGTCACGGGTGAACGGTTCCGTAGTTTTGCGATCGGCCCAGACTTGAGCCAGTTTGGCACCACAGGCGAGGGCAATTGCGGGATAAAGGGGTAACACATACCAAGGCAATTTAGTCCCCATCACCGTGATTGCCACAAAATAGATACTGGTCCAAACTGCGACTAATTTAGCCCAACTCAGGGTGCGATTTTCCCACGCTAACTGTAACCCTTGGGGTAGAAACAACAACCAGGGCCAGGAATATTTCAGCAATTCTAAGAGATAGTACCAGGGCGGCCCCGCATTGCTCTCCACGGGTTGCCAAACTCGTTGTAAAGACTGGATGCCAAAATGGGCGGAGAGAAAGGCATCCCCATAATGCTGCCATTGCGCCAGATACCAGAGGGTGACGGGGGTCATTCCCAGGGCGATGCCAATCCACAGGTACCAAGAACGGAGGAGGCGAGGGGTATCCCAGAGGGTAAAGGCAAAGGCGATCGTTCCGAGTAAGACCCCCATCATGCCTTTAGTCATGCAAATCAGACCCAACCCGATGCCGACTCCCAGACCCCAACGTAAATTCCTGCGCGATCGCAGCAGACACCAGAGCATTAATAAGAAAAAGCATTGCACCCCCCCATCCAGCATGGCGAGACGTCCGTGGCGGAGCACCGGCAAGAGGGTCAGATAAACTAAAGCCGAGAAAATAGCAGGCGATCGCAGACGAAACACTTCCCGCGCAATTCCATACAACAGCGGCACCGATAACGCCGACAGCATCGCCCCTGGCAACCGCGTCGTCCATTCATTCACCCCCCCGAAAAAATAAGCCCATGCAATTAGCAAATGCATCAGAGGCGGTTTATTAAAATAGGGTTCTCCCGCACTTGTCGGATAGAGCCAATCTAACGACCCTTGGTAAATATCCCGAGCAACCCCGGCAACAATCCCTTCATCCCAGTCTCGTAACGGCAGAATGCCTAGATCCATCTGATAGAGGAGAATCGCAGCGATCAGGAGCAGGAGGACCCAGAGCTGTTCGCCCCAATGTCGGGTTCTAATTGTTTTCTCATTTGACTCGTTCAGGGTGAAAATTTCCTGGTACATGGTGTTTTAAGAGCAACCAGAGCAAATACGGCGTTTCGGTAGTTGGGGGTAGTAGCAACCGGGAGCAATCCCGTTGAGCTGTTCTAACCCTTCAGAAGCGGACCCTCTCCAAACCGTGCAAGCTTTAGAGAATTTTAACGAATTTTGGTTTGGCCCCCAAGGTTCGGGTCAACTGGTTTCAGAGTTCCCCATCCCTACTCGCAAATCTAACATCCCGAACTGGATTTTTTAAAATTGTCAAGAGTCGCGAGGGGGAGATGGGGAGGGTGGGGGAGATGGGGAGGATGGGGAAGATGGGGGAGATGGGGGAGATGGGGAGGATGGGGGAGATGGGGGAGATGGGGGAGATGGGGGAGATAGGGGAGATGGGGGAGATAGGGGAGATAGGGGAGATGGGGGAGATGGGGGAGATAGGGGAGATAGGGGAGATGGGGGAGATGGATCTTTGTGACTTGGCTTAAGCGAGTCAGGAGGAAGGACTGAAGTCGTTACTACAAAATTCCCCATCCACCCCCTCCTCCCCATCTCCCCCATCCTCCCCATCCTCCCCATCCTCCCCATCCTCCCCATCCTCCCCATCCTCCCCATCCTCCCCATCCTCCCCATCAAAGGTCTTGATATTTTTGTTATTTGCCCGATTTTTTAAGAGTCAGTCCGTATAGTAATCGATGACAAACTTTAAAGAAGTTGAGTCAGTCCTGCATTTACCTGGATGATAATTCATCATGAACATTCCTTTTATTTTAGACCTTGCCATCGGGCTAATTTTTGTGTATTTGATTCTGAGTCTACTAGCCTCAGAAATTCAAGAGTTGATCACTACATTGCTTCAGTGGAGAGCCGACCATTTAAAAAAATCGATTGAAGTGATGGTGGGAGGCACTAAAGAAAGTGAAGAAAGCCGAAAAGCTCGACTTCTTGCTAATGCGCTGTATGCTCACCCCTTAATCAAAGACCTCAATCAAGAGGCTAAAGGAGCTTTAGCCCAAGGATTCCGAACAATCAGTTCTGGATTGTTGAAAATTTATCAAAAAATGACCCATACCGAGAATGTGTTTGGAGAGAATGAAGGAGGACCTTCTTACATTCGCCCAGACTTTTTCGCGGTGACTCTTATGGATATTTTAGGGGTTGACAAAATTTCTCATGCTCTGAGTATTGCCCGGGTAGAAAAGTTTAAACAAGAGCAGTTAAAAGAGCTTTTTAATTTAGCTCAAACTGCCAGCCTAAGTGAAGTCAATACGGGGATTTTCAACAAAGAGCTAAGAGAGTGCGGGCAGAATTTCGATGAACTGGTGACGAAATATGCTCAAGAAGAAATTACGTTGGCCATGTTCGTTGAATTAATGGAAGAACGGTTTGGATTATTTGTGGACAACTTCCGACTGGCTTTGGCCGCCGAAGGGGAAGGGGAGAGTCAGGAATTTTTGGTGGAGCGAATGAGTGCGATCGCCAAGCGAATTTATGGAGAGGCGGGCAAGAAGGTCTTGTTAAAAAACTTGAAGCCTGAACCCAGAGAGATTATGGCCAGTCTGCCCCGGTATCGAGAAATTTATCTGGAGATTCAGCAAACCTTTGAAGATAAAAATAGTCCAGCTTATCAAGGGATTGAATCTGCCTTCAAAGAGTTAGAGAAAGTCATCGATTTATTGCCCGAATCTCTCAAAGAAAGTTTACGAGTCTTAGCGAAACGAGCGCAACAGAAGAACGAAGGGGTTCAAGATACGCTGAATACGTTTCAGCAAGAAATCGAAACATGGTTTGATCGCTCGATGGAACGGTCCTCGGGAGTGTACAAACGCAATGCCAGAGGGATTGCGATTATTATCGGATGTCTGGTGGCGGCGATCGCCAATGCCGATACTATCTATATTGTGAGTAGCTTATCAAAAGACCCGGTTTTACGGGCAACTGTGACTCAAAATGCTCAGAGTATTGTCAATGCCCAACCGATTCGAGACCCCCGAGAATTAGAGGGGGTCAAAGCAGAACTCAGAGAATCCCTTCAGGATATCTCTTTACCCATTGGGTGGAGTGAAGCTACGGTTAGAGAACAACGGATTCAAAATCGCCAGTGGCCCATTCCCTTTGTCAAGCAATTGGCGGGATGGTTAATTAGTGGGATTGCGATTTCGATGGGGTCAAGTTTTTGGTTTGATCTCATGGGTAAGATTGTGAATGTTCGGAATGCGGGGAAAGGATCGGATTCCCGGGATGATCACTCGTCGCGATCGGTGTAAAGGCATCGGTGCAAAAGAGCGGAGGTTGTGGAACCTCCGCTCTTTTTTTTTGCTCGGAGTGAATTCAACTAAGGGTGCATCGCTGCAAAACTCACCCCCAGTCTCTCTCCCATCAAAGGAGAGGGACTGTGATTACTCCCCCTGTTTCCCCTGTTGGGAGAAGGGGTGAGGGGATCAGGACTATCCGCATTCCCATGAGGGGACAGGGTTCGGCAACGGGAAACCTGTTCCAGACCCCTTCACTCTCCCCTGCCAACAAAATAGGAGGGTAAAAATTGATATAATTTGGAGTGTTGATGTGACAGGGGGCTGTCCATAATGACCGATCGCATTCAAGAACTGGAAGACCGAAATCGTGAATTAGAGCAAAAAGTTGCTCAACTGACTCAACAATTAACGGACCAAGATAAACAGCTCCAAGATAGTTTACAAGAACTCCATCGACTGCAACAACATTTGCTGCAAATGGAAAAAATGTCAATGCTGGGCCAAATGGTCTCGGGAATTTCCCATGAAATTAATAATCCTATTAACTTTATTTATGGCAACTTACCCTACGTGGAGGAACACGTAGAAGATTTATTTAAGGTTTTGGAAGCGTATCAAGAAGGATACCCAGACAATGCCGAAGCGGTGGAAGAAATCTTAGAAGAAGTAGAACTCGATTATGTTCTGGAAGATTTGCCTCGGATTATGGGTTCTCTCAAAGTGGGTGCAGAACGGATTCGGGATTTGGTCCTGACCCTGCGTAATTTCTACCGTCTGGATGAACCCGATATGAAAGTTGCGGATATCCAAGAAGGATTGGAAAGTACCTTAGTCCTGTTGAATAATCGTTATAAACAAAACATTGAGGTAGTTTGTGAATTTGGAAAACTTCCCAAAATAGAATGTTATATTAATCAGCTCAACCAAGTTTTCATGAACTTGATTAATAATGCGATCGATGCCCTGGAAGAACCCGATAATTCCGCCACTGCTGGGGGAGAAAAGCTGGAACGACAACCGGGAAAACGAAAAATTATTATTACCACGGAAGCCTTAGAAAATAATCAAGTGGCGATTACCATTTCCGATAATGGTCCGGGAATGTCGCCGGATGTCGAAAATCGTGTTTTTGAGCCATTTTTTACCACGAAAGCAATGGGAGTGGGTACGGGATTGGGTTTATCGATTTCTAAGAAAATTATTGAAGAAAACCATCACGGGAAGATTGTCTGTACTTCCCAACCCACCCAAGGCAGTACCTTCCGCATAGAACTGCCGGTGTCTCAACCCAAGGAAGCTGAAGAGGGGGCAGACTCCGAGAAACCAGCGGTTCAGGTTTAGTTTGTTGGTTGACTAACGGTTAGAAGACGGGTTTTTTAGGAAAAATCAATTCATTGAACTCTGTTTTTGCTGCCGTTTCATCCAACCCGAAACCCCTAGAAAATAAAGATAATTTTCAATTGCCATGCTTTACCTTGGCGGTAGATTTCGATTTGGCGAATGAATTCCCGAAAGTAGAATCGCCGTTCGGTTTCGGATAAATCTAGCCAAAATTGAGGCAGAGAAACAGCTTGGGCGGTTTCGCGCAGGTTGACGGGTGGGAGTTGCGCGAGTTGACTTTGGAGTTCGGAAATTTCTGTACTAAGTTTGTAACGGCGCAAATCGGCAGTCTCAGGATCTAAGATCCCGTCTTGGCGCAGTTGTGGGAGTTGGGTGAGAATCTGTTGCTTGGTGCCGATCGCCTCTTGAATCTGCTGTTTGACTCCGCCAATTTGACCCATTTCTAATCCGGCAACGGCGCGCGGCAACTCCTGACAGACTTGAGCGATCGCCTGCTGTAAAATCGCTTCATAAGGAATCGCCTTACATTTCGGCTGTCGCACACAGTTTGTCGGACGCAAATATAAATACTCCCGCCTCCCCTGATGCGCCTTCGCTTGGGAAATAGCCATTGAACAATGGCATTCCCCACAGACAACTAAACCGGCTAAAGAACGGGATGCACTGGCAGTCCGAGGCGGCATTCTCCGATTCCGGCGCAGGAGGCGATCGACTTGTGCCGCTTCCTCTCGGGAGATAATTGCTACATGAGTATTAGACAGCACTAACCCATTTTTATAAGCTAAATCCCCCCGATAAGTAGGATTCGTTAACCATCGCCTTCCGGTTGTCACAGAAATTTTTTTGCTGTGTTTTCGCTCTAAATAGCGCACGGCACCGCGCAAAGACCCGTAGAGGAGAAATTGTTCAAAAAAGTCTTTCACTAGAGCCGCAGCAGCGCGATCGAGGGCATAGCGGTCCTTCCCTCGCCGATATCCAAAGGGTGCTTTTCCCGGTGGAGGAATGGATTGCAGGCGATTTTTAGCGTGTCCTTTGCGAATTTGGCGGGAACGTTGGACGCTTTCAATTTCTGAAAGCAGTTTCAATAGTTCGCTGCGGGTGAGGGGGGTATCTAGGGTTGCGGTGGCATTTTCGGTGGCGACAATTTGGATTTGCCGTTCTTCCAATTGTGCCATGCGATCGCAGACTTCTCGAACGGAGTCCCCCAATTCTTCGATACGCCGAATTAATAAATAATCTGCGGTTTCCTGTTGGCAATCTTGCAGGAGTTGTTGCAGATGGGTGCGATCGCCTAAATCTCGATACACGCGATCGACTTCCCACCCCCAAATCGCTGGATCACTGGGCGATTCTAACAGCGGATCACTATATAAATAGGCAATAATTTTCATTTACACCTGAGTCAATTCAATCACGTTCCCATCGGGGTCTTGGGTAAATAATGCAGCCCGTCCGGAGGCACTGATTTGAAGTGAACAGTTATGGGCGAGTAAATGCGCTTTGGCGGCTTCTAAGTTGCTGACTCCCAAGGCAAAATGAGGATTGCGACCGAGTTTTTTGGGATTAGTTGGGACAAGATTCAGGGTTTCATCGACAATTAAATGCAGTTGAACGGGTCCAATTTGATACCAGATTCCGGCATAGCTAAAGGGGCGATCGACTTTTTCCAGTCCCAGGACGGAACTATAAAATTGTTCAGCCCGACCTAGATCAGAGACTAAGATGGCGGTATGAAGATAAGGGGTAATTTTCATATCTATGATAAAACAAAGTGAGTTTGTTCTTTATTTGAGAGTTTTATGTCCCAAGAACCGGCTTTGAATCCTTGGAATTATAAACCCTGGTGGTGTCAGCCTTGGTCAATTTTGTTAACGGGGATAACGTTGATTGTGGGCAGTTGGCTGGTGTTTCACAAACTTTGGGTAACGGCGATCGTTGCGGTGCCTCTGGTGGCGTGGATGGGGTTTTTCTTATTAATTTGGCCGAGGTTGATGATTGAGAGTGGGATTTTGGACCGTTACGAGGCCCAGTTCAGGGAAGGGGGAACGGAGGAGAAGGAGGGATAACGCCGGTGAAATTTTTTAAGTCTATATCATAATTTAGGGAGGGGGTCAAGTCTAGGAGGGGGTTGGAGGCGGTTGGGTCAGGCGATCGCCCTCGGTGGGGGTTGCCTGACCCAATGGTATAGAGGGGCCTTTGATAAATTGCCTTGATCTCGCAATCGGGGAAGTGATCAGGGCTAAAAAAAGGGGAAAAATTATCTAAGGAGTGGGGAGTAGATGCAGTCGCCTTAAATACATTTATCTTAACTTTCTAGCGGTCTTAATTTTGTTTTAATAATTTATAGAGAAATTGTGTCGCAGTGAGTGTAGGAGTCTGATTTCCCAGCCGAGTGGGTTGGAGAACGCGAAGAGTGCATCTACGAGGACTCCCTCAAAGGTCAAAGCAGTGAAGGAAACAGATATATGTTGCTTACAACTAGCATCCTTGCTCGAAATAACGTTAACCTGGTGGGTCAGGGCAGTGAAACGATAATTTTTGCCCACGGTTTTGGAACCGATCAAACCGCGTGGTGCAACCAGGTCAAGGTATTTGAGCCCAATTATCGAATTGTCTTATTTGATTTAGTCGGCTGTGGGAACTCGGATTTATCCGCCTATAGTCCGCGTCGCTACAGCAGTTTGCACAGCTATGCTGAGGACTTACTGGATTTGTGCCACGAACTCAAACTCCAGGACTGTATTTTTGTGGGTCATTCCGTCAGTGGGATGGTGGGGGTACTGGCGGCCTTATCAGAACCAAAACGGTTTAGACAACTGATTTTATTAAATTCATCGCCACGCTATCTGAACGATGGGGGATATGTGGGGGGATTTGACCAATCCGATCTCGATGGCCTGTATCAGGCGATGTCCTCAAATTATCATGCTTGGGCCAGCGGGTTTGCCCAGTTGATGATGGGTAACCCGGACCAACCAGAATTAGCAATGGGTTTTGCTAAAAACCTCTTAGCGATGCGTCCGGATATTGCATTAGGGATTGCCAAAACCATCTTTCAGTCGGATCACCGGGGAGACTTATCGCGCCTGCAAGTTCCCACGGTGATTATCCAGTCCACCGATGATCCGGCAGTACCGGCAGTAGTCGGGGAGTACCTGGCCGAAAAAATCCCCAATAGCACACTGATTCCGATCAGGTCCGAGGGACATTTTCCCCACTTAAGTACACCAGAGACCGTATCGAAGGCGATCGCATCATGTTTGTCCAATTGACTCGCTTTACTCCGTTTACTCGGTTTACTCGGTTTACTCAGTTTTTTCAACCGGAACAAGCTGAACAACTGAGTCCAGACCGCTTACCCCGGTTTGCACCCAGGGTTTTCGAGTCGATTCTGGTCTTGTTGCTGTTGGGATGGTTACTCCGATGGACTCCGGTTTGGCCCGTCGCCTTGACTCTCGTGATGGTGGGAATTTTACGCCCGGTGTTGATTGTTCCCATCTCAATCCTGGGAATCACGTTAGTGGCCCTGTTAGATGTCCCACCCGGTCAGGGAGTATTTGCTTATAGCTATGGTGTAGCCTTGGCGGGGGTGGCCTTGGCGGGGGTAGAACTGGGGAAATTTTTGCGTCAGGTGGAGTGGCAATTCGCGTTGCAATCGATGCAACTGCAATTGGCGGATGAGCAAGCAACAGGGACTCCGGAAATGGTTCTGAGTCATACCTTAAGCTTGCTGATGACCCTGGTGGATGCAGATGCGGCGATCGCCTTGCGACAGGTGGATGAAGTCACCGCTGAGGCAGTCGTCTGTCTTCCCCCAACGGTATTAGCGGATAGATTAACCTCTCCCCAACTGTTTGCCGAGGCGATCGCCTTGAATCGCTGCTTGTATTATCAAAATTATCCCCACCAACCGGGGGCAATTCGCAGTTTAATCGCTGCGGGTACAAAGACTTTGGCCGTTTTGCCCTTGCAACCTAGGGTGACGGAGGGGGCGGAGGGCCTCTGCGGGGGAATTTTAATCATTTGGTCTCGCAATGTTACTCTCACTCCTGATCTCAAACGCTGTCTGGAATCCCTGCGTGGGGAACTGCGAATGTTACTGCAGTTTCAAGACACAACCTGGCGACTGGAACGGACAACGATCCGCCTGGGGGCGATTCTGGAAACGATTCCCCAAGGGGTGATTTTTGTAGATGATCAGGGGGAACAGAGTTGGCTCAATCCCAGTGCAGCTCAACACCTGGATTTACAGCCTGGAGAGGTTAAACCCTTAGAAATCGCCCTAGCAATGGCGAAGTTGCGAGCAAATGCGGATAATCAGGAGGCCCTATGTGCTCAAGCGGCCCAACTGTTCCAAGAACCGGCGATGGAGATTCGCAATTGGCAGTGGGTCTTTACACAACCTGAACGGAAAGTGTTGAGCATATCCATTACCGCTACTCGGATTCGCAATGTTCCGGGTCGGCTGTGGGTGATTGATGATATCACCGATCGCTACTGGTTACAGCAGGCATTACTAGACCGCTCTCAGGAGTTATCTCAAGCCAATGAAAACCTCCACGAAGCGGCGATCCAACAATCCTTGCTGTATCAACAATTGAGAATAGCCAATGCGGAACTGGAAAAATTAGCGACCACAGACGGATTAACTCAGATTGCTAATCGCCGCATTTTTGATACGGTGTTGGAACAGGAATGGAAGCGATTAATGCGATCGCAATCTCCTTTGTCGGTAATTTTGATTGATGTAGACTTTTTCAAACGCTATAACGATACTTACGGACATCAAGCCGGGGATGAATGCCTCAAGAAAATTGCCCGGGCAGTCGCTTCAGTTGTCAAACGTCAAGGGGATTTAGTGGCCCGCTATGGCGGGGAAGAATTTGTGGTGGTGTTACCGGCCACGAATGTACCGGGGGCGGTCCAAGTGGCGGAACAAATTCGACAGGCAGTGGAAGAAGTGAATCTGGAACACCGGAGTTCGACGGTACGAGAAATTGTCACTCTGAGCCAAGGGATTGCCACTATTATCCCCCGACTTGATACAACGCCTGATGAACTGATTGCTGCTGCGGATGAAGCCTTGTATTACGCCAAGAGTCGAGGTCGCGATCGCTATGTGGTGTTTGATCGCAAAATGCATGACCGATCGCTGGCGATTATGCAAGTGGAAAAGGATTTACGCCTTGCTATTGAGCGCGAAGAATTTTGCTTACACTACCAGCCGATTGTCTCCCTGATTAATGGAGAGATTGTCGGATTTGAGGCATTAGTCCGGTGGAATCATCCTCAACGCGGGTTGGTTTCTCCCGCCGAATTTATTCCCATCGCCGAAGAAACGGGGCTAATTGCCTCAATGAGTTGGTGGATTTTTCAGGCTGCTTGCTGCCAGTTACGAGAGTGGCAATTACGATTTCCTTATTATCGCAGCTTGACGATGAGTATTAATTTGTCAGGTCAGCAGTTAGAACAATTAGGGATGGTCGAGCGTTTGGATCGAATTTTGCAGGAAGTTGGTGTAGAGGCTTCCTCGATTAAGCTGGAAATTACGGAAACTTCTTTAAAGGAAACTCCGGCTTTAGTGACAACTCTCCACCAGCTCAAAGCAATGGGATTTCAGTTGGCGATCGATGATTTTGGCACGGGATATTCTTCCCTGAGTCGTCTGCATCAGTTTCCCATTGATACTCTGAAAATTGACCGCTCTTTTATTAATCAAATGAGCCGCGATCCCAAGGGATTAGCTATTGTAGAAGCGATCGTTATTTTGGCCCAGCATACCCACATTACCACCATTTCTGAAGGCATCGAAACTATCGCTCAACTGGAACAGTTACAAACTCTGAACTGCGAATTTGGACAGGGGTATTTGTTCTCCAAACCCCTAGACTCTAACGCCGCCTATACGCTTTTAGCACAAAATGTCACCCCCACCCGGTTAAATTGCATATCGGCTCCTTTTTGTCAAGGCTCTCCCGGAGGATAAAGGGGAACGGAGTAAAGAAGAACGGACAAGTCTAAAAAAGAATAAAATCTGGGTAGCTTCTAGAAGGAAACACTTTGTACAATCAAGGGTGAATTGTTATAGCAATACTGACCCCCTGTGGGAGAGCGAAACCGAGATGAAGCCCCTCTTTTGCAGTAAAGGACATGATAATTTCCCCGGAAGTCGCTTCTGCCAGTCCTGTGGCGAACCTTTAAAGGTGCTAGGCGCGGAGGGAATCTCAATAGGAGCCATTTCTGCGGGAACCATTGTGGGCGATCGCTACCGACTGGTGCGAGAACTCGGTCATGGGGGCTTCGGACGCACTTATCTGGCTGAAGATATCAACCGTTTTAACGAACGCTGCGTTCTCAAAGAATTTGCCCCCAAGGTTCAAGGGACCTACGCCCAGCAAAAAGCCGAGGAACTGTTCGCTAGGGAAGCCGGTGTGCTCTACCAACTCCAACACCGGCAGATTCCGAAATTCCGGGAACTGTGCCGATCGCCCGTTGAGGGTCGCAGCCGGTTGTTTCTGGTGCAAGATTATGTAGAAGGTCCAAACTACCGGGTATTACTCTCCCAACGCCGTCAGCAAGGGCAGCAATTCACCGTTGGCGAGGTGACGCAGTTACTGCAACAACTTTTACCTGTTTTGGATTACATCCACTCCCGTGGGGTGATTCATCGGGATATCTCCCCGGATAATCTGATTTTCAGGAATTTAGATCAGTTGCCGGTTTTGATTGATTTTGGTGGGGTTAAGCAAGTGGCGGCCCAGGTGGAGTCCCAGGTGATCAGCCTGCCGGTTACCAGTCCTCCCATGCCTGTTGCTACCCGCCTGGGTAAGGTGGGATATGCACCGGAAGAACAGATGATGCTGGGCCAGGTGTATCCCCACAGCGATTTATATGCCCTTGGGGTGACGGTTTTGGTGTTGTTGACGGGGGAAGAACCCCAGCCATTTTTTGATCCTCAAGATTTGAATTGGGGAAAGGATGGACTTGGGGAGATGCCACCGGGTTTGCAACAGGTCCTGAAAAAGATGCTGGCCCGTCGGGTGGGCGATCGCTTCCAAAGTGCGACTCAGGTTTTACAGGCGATCGCTGAGGTCCAATCCACAGGCACTCTAGGGCCTCGCTCTCAACCCCCGGCACCCCCTCCCCTGCCCCATTCTTCCCTACCCGGGACGGTGTTTCCCACGCAACTCCCCCCGGAGAGCATTTCCATACCTAAAAATGTCAATTCGGGTTCATTATCCCCCTTCCCCGCATCGGTAGGGGAAATTACCGGGACTGGTGCCGTTACCGGAATTCCACAGTCTCGCCTCGGGCGACTCCCTTGGTGGGGTACGCTGTTATTAGTGGTGATGTTAGTTGTGGGTGCCGGGAGTGCGGGTTGGTGGGGCGGCAGACAGTGGGTTAAATATAATCCCATGCAACCGACGGGTTCTGGTGAAAAACCCGATTTATTTGAAGATGTTGATCCGGATTTAGTGGAATTTTCCTCCCGTTATTCCCCGGAGGAATTTAAGCGCAAAGCAGCCCTGCGCGATCGCCGAGAGGAACTGGGGATTTCTTATGAGTTTTATGTGAATCTTGTTAATGAAGTCTTTTACGAACGATATCCCAGTCAACGGGGGATTGTTCTAAGTTATGACCCCGTTGATGAGCTGTGGCGATCGCGCTGGGATGAGTTGGCTGCTGAACTGTTGGATTATTTAGGGACTTTAAGTGACCAAGCGCGCCGGGGTTTGGGGAGTTATGATCACCAACAACGCGATCAAGTGTCAAGGGCGGTGAATCAATTACAACTGAGTAGCCGCGCACTGTATGATTTAGCCGATGCTCAATTTTTCTCTCACTTTCCCGAACAGCAAGGGGTCGAGTTTATTAATCAACCTGTGGGCCAAATCTGGCAGGCGATCGTTTCCGATCAACTCACTGCCTTACAACAAGGGAAAACCCTTGAAACCATTGAATTCTCCCCAGGTCAATTTCGACATCAGGTTACAGGAACCCTCGCCTCCGGTGAGGGAAAAGCCTATACCGCCTATCTCTTTGCCGGTCAAATTCTGCGCTTATCTTTACAGGCGAATCCCAACCTGCGGATCTCTCTCTATCCTCCAACCCGTACAAGTGACCCACTCCTGGAAGATTCTTCCGATCAGTCTTGGAGCGGCGTTTTACCCGAATCTGGCTATTATGAAATTATTGTAATCTCCAATGCCACTGAGCCTTTATCCTATCACCTGAAACTCGCCACCGATCGCGTTACCTCAGAGTAATACCAAATCCGGTTGGTAGAAGTCGATTTTCTCTTTTAGCCTGCGCAGGCAGGCTTCGTCCCTATAGCCTCCGGGCTTTCCTTACGGAACGCTACGCGAACAGCCTGCGGGTTTTGATAGACCTGTCACAACCGAATTCCGTATAATATCCTGTTGTCAAAAATCGGTTTTCTCTATAATATCCTGTTGTCAAAAATCGGTTTTCTCTTCAGCCCGCGCAGGCGGGCTTCGTCCCTGTAGCCCCAGGCTTCAGCCTGCGGGTTTTGATAGACCTGTCACAACCGAATTCCGTATAATATCCTGTTGTCAAAAATCGGTTTTCTCTTCAGCCCGCGCAGGCGGGCTTCGTCCCTATAGCCCCGGGCTTCAGCCTGCGGGTTTTGATAGACCTGTCACAACCGAATTCCGTATAATATCCCGTTGTCAAAAATCGGTTTTCTCTTCAGCCCGCGCAGGCGGGCTTCGTCCGTATAGCCCCACCCTTCAGGGTGCAGGTTTTTGCTACAGTGAGTGATGTTTATTCTTCCTCATCAAGGGCACCGATCGCCTCGTCAAACTTGTTAATGATCTCCAGTAATTTGGATACCACTCGTGCAAACACCTTTTTACGTTCTAATAATTTGGGTGTTTGCTTGCAAGCACTCAGCACCATTTCTCTGAGTGGCTCTTTTCCCGAAAATTGATAATCAGCAATCATTTGATTAACTGCTTCGATTTTTAAGTTTTCTGCCTGACAAAATTGCTCAATTGCAGTTATCCGTTCTTGAGTCCAGAAGTCCTGAAAAACGGCTTCGATTTTTTCTTCGGGGTCAAGGGTGGGTAATCGCTCGTCGATAAATTTCTCTAGTAAATCCCGTTTGCTGCGTAATTGGGCTTCTTTGCCCAGGAGTTCCAGGATAGAGGCTTTCTGGCTCTGGTACTCTTCGGATGTGACATCGGTTTGCCGATCGCGCTGGAGTCTGCCCAGGAGTTTGAGGATATAGGAAACATTAATTTCATCTCGCTGGATTAGTTCCAATTCAAAATCGACTTCCTCCACCAAGGATTCTTTTTCTTCATCGGGTTTGGACCGGGTTCTGTCATAGATATCCAGATATTTACTTTTATAATCTTCAAAAGTTTGTTCATCTAAATCTAAATCAGAAAAATTAAACTCAGTGAATGATTTACTCACATTTAAACACCGAATCAGATTCCGAAAAGCCTTAACAAACTCTACTTGGTCATCTTCATTAATCAATTTATTGACATCAGGGGGAATCGGGGCGATCGCCTTCAGGGTTTTAACCCCTTCGTTAAATTTTTCCACATGATACTCATAGGGTTGAATAAAAATTTCTTCCTTGGCGTTTTCATCAGAAAAAAGCGCAACTGCATCATCGGTATTCTCCTTGAGGTTGCGGAAGCAAACGATATTTCCCTGGGATTTAAGTTCGCCTAAGATGCGATTGGTGCGGGAATAGGCTTGAATTAGTCCGTGATACTTGAGATTTTTGTCAACGTAAAGGGTATTAATTTTTTTAACATCAAACCCAGTGAGAAACATATTGACCACTAATAGAATATCGGCCCAGTCTGCGTCTTGGGCATCTTCGCGATCGCGGTCTTTCATCCGTTTAGAAATATCTTTATAATAAGCGTAGAATGCCTGACTATCTTTCGCAGAATGTTGGGTTTTATACATCTGGTTATAGTCTGCGATAAATTCATTCAGCTTATCCCGGCTATGGTGGCGGCGACTGGGATCTGTGGCAATATTAAAATCCGGTTCACCAATCAGTCCGTTGGCTTCGTCATCGTCTTCGTTGTCAAGGGGAGTAAAGATGGTGACAACGCGCAGATCGTGTAATCCCTGTTGTTTTTTGGCTTTAAATGCCTCGTAATAGGTAATCAGGGTGTTTACACTGCTGACGCAGAACATAGCGGAGAACTTTTTGCGGTGGGTTTTTCGGTGATGGTTTTCAATAATCCAATCTACAATCATAGAAATGCGATCGGGGTTTTCAAAAAACTCTCGATCGCCCTTTGGCTCAGGAATTATAGTGCCGTCTTTGCGTTTTAGCTTGCCCCAATATTCGACGGAAAATTTAAGGACATTTTCATCGGCGATCGCATTGGTAATCACATATCGGTGCAAGCATTCTGTAAATAAAGAGGCAGTCGATAGTTTTAAGCCATCTTTCACATAGACATTTTTTTCGGCAAAAATCGGAGTGCCGGTAAAGCCAAACAGTTGCGCATTTTGGAAAAATCGCGTGATTTTGCGGTGGGTTTCCCCAAATTGGGAGCGGTGGCACTCGTCAAAGATAAAGATAATCCGTTTATCTCGTAGGGGAAGCATATCCGCTTCATGGCGTGAGGAACTGATCGCCCGGTTGAGTTTTTGGATCGTAGTGACGATCAGGGGACTATTCCCCGACATTTGTGTAACGAGTTGTTGGGTGTTGTCCGTGGTGTCAACGCAATCGGGGCTAAAGTAGTTAAATTCTTTACTGGTTTGAAAGTCGAGATCCGCGCGATCGACCACAAACAGGACTTTATGAACCGTAGGAAGTTTGGTGAGAATTTGGGCAGCTTTGAAGCTGGTGAGGGTCTTGCCTGACCCCGTGGTGTGCCAGATATAGCCGTTTTTATTAGTGTTTTTGACCCGCTCAATAAGGGTTTCAACGGCATAATATTGGTAGGGACGTAGCACCATCAGCACTTTATTAGATTCGTGCAGGACGATGTATTGACAAATCATTTTGGAAAGGTGGCATTTTTCCAAGAAGCGATCGGCAAAGTCGTCCAGGTTGGTGAGTAGGTTATTGTCTTCGTCTGCCCAATAGAAGGTTTGTTTATACTCTTGTTTCCGGTTGTTGGCGTAGTAGCGAGTATTTACCCCGTTGGAGATGACGAATATTTGGACATATTGAAACAGTCCATGATCTGCGCTGTAAGAGTGGCGTTGGTAGCGGTTGATTTGGTTAAATGCTTCTTTAAGTTCGAGTCCCCGGCGTTTGAGCTCAATTTGAACTAGGGGCAAGCCGTTGATTAATAAGGTTACGTCATAGCGGTTTTTGTAACTGCCTTGGTTCGTGATTTGGTTGGTGAGTTGGTATTGATTTTGACACCAGTGTTCTATGTTTATAAATTCTAGATAAAAAGTAGTGCCGTCGTCGCGTCTGAGTTCCATTTTGTCACGGAGGCGTTTGGCGCGATCGAAAACATTGCCTTTGTCGAGATGGTTGAGGATGCTTTTAAATTCTTGGTCGCTGAGGGTGATGTTATTATGTTTTTCGAGTTGGGTTTTGAGGTTGGCAGTCAGTTCAGCAGCATTGCGGATCGTGACAGGTTCGTAACCTAGTCTGGCAAGGCGTTCAATTAGGTTTTGTTCGAGTTCGGCTTCAGATTGGGTCATAGTTTAATTCTCGTTAGGCATGATGACAGGAATGAGTTGATTGCGCTGCTTTCGATAAATCGTAAAATCACTATCCAAAGTCAGGATTTGGCTATTTTCATACACTTCGCTCATTCTAACTAAACAAGCATCAGCCAGAGACAGGGGCACGGAACTATAGCGTTGCATCAGGTTTTCTATGGCTTCAATGTTTTCGCTGAGGATGAAAGGGAGAATGATATGACCTTGCTGAATCAGTTTTAGAATTGTTTCCTGTCCGTTGTGAATCCTTTGGGCAAGGAAACAGGATTCGGTGATGACGGGTTCACAGGTGATCACAGGAACTATGATTTAGGAAAGTGGGGAGACTGCCCAAGGATGGAATTTATCCCTAGGCATTAGGAAAGCGATTAAAACTCCGGTATCTAAGATAACAGGGCTGTTCATTATTCTCCAAAGCCTTCTAGGTATTGGGGATTGTGGGAGAGGTCTTCTAGGTCACTATCTAAACAGCCTACAAATTCTTGGGCTGATTCTACAAAGGATTTGTTTTGTGGCTTGATGTCGATTGATGGAGAAACTACTTGATTCGTTTTAAATTCGATAAATTCAATATACTCCACAATTTTTGCGAGTTGATCTGGGGAAAACTGCTGAATTTTTTGAATGACCATTTCTAGGGTGAGCATTTTTTTCGCCTTGGGTAAACCTACTTTTATTATAAACCCTCAAACAAACAGTTTTTGCAGTAAGCCTTTTTTGAATTGTTCGGTTTGGTTGAGTTTCATTTTGTCGCGGAGGCGTTTAATGTGAGTGACTCCTGTAAGACTTGATCGCGGATTCTGTCTTTGAGTCCGTTGGCGGTGACGACATCAACCTTGACACCGAGCAGGTTTTCTCAATCATGGATGAGACGGACGGGAAACCAAGGGCTAATTTTGTCAAGGTCATAGTCTACGATTAGATCAAGGTCGCTATTTTGGTCGGCTTCGTCTCTGGCGACAGAACCAAAAACTCGCACATTAAAGGCTCCATGTTTGGCGGCGATCGCTTTAATTTGTTCTCTTAGGGTTGGGGTTAAATCGTTGAAAATCAGGGTTTTAGATTGTGGTTTCTAAAGTTAAATCCAAACCGCGATAAACCTGTTCAATCGGAAAGCTGAAATTGAGGCTTTTCAGTTCTACCGTATCCCCTGCTTGATAGTTGATAATTAACCAAATGCCTGCCTCATTTTTATGATACAAATCCATTTCGATGCTGGTGGAACTAACCAACAAATAATCGATTAAGGCTGGGTTTTGGCGGTACATTCGGAATTTTCTGCCTCTGTCGTAGGCTTCTGTACTTTTGGATAAGACTTCGACGATTAGGCAGGGATAGGTAATGTATTGGCTGGCAGTTTTGTCGCGATCGTCGCAAGTGACGCTGATATCTGGATAGATATAATTATTGGTTTCAGCAATTTTAACTCTCAAGTCTGAGTTACCTGTTTCGCATCCACTTCCCTCTAAATGGTTGGCGAATAGGGTTGTGAGTCTGACGGCAAGGCGGCTATGGTTTACGCTGCCGCCACTCCTAGCATAGACTTGACCGTTAATCAGTTCATGTTTTTCTAGCTGCTGTTCTTCCCAAGCAAAGTATTCTTCTGGGGTAAACGGTGGAACGTTATCTTTTGCTGCAATCATAGTTCGGGATGGGGTCAGTGTGGTTTAGGGTGCTTGTTTTAATTTTAACAATTTAGACAAACAATTTTTGTAGTAAGCCTTTTTTGAATTGTTCGGTTTGGTCGATTTGGCAAGAGAGGATTTCGATTTTGCGATCGATGATGGTTAGGAAGTTGGCTATTTTTTCTTGTTCCTTTTTACAGGGGAGAAAAAAGGAGAAATTGGAGTATTCTTCTGCATTAATTCCAGGCTGACCGGAACGCATTGAATTCATAATTACCCATTTATAATATTTGTCCGTTAAAGTCAAATAATACACGAAATTAGCATGAGCTTTGGTAATTCTAAATCTAATGAGGTAGCCCGCAAAATATATTTCACCGTCTTCTTTTTTGTACAAATAAGATTTTCCGACAGTTGCTCCAGTTCTTGCTAAAACGAGATCATTATCTTGCAATTGATAATCTGGACTAATGCCGGAATCAGGGGAAGTTAGAGGGTTGGGAGTAAAGCCATGAGTATTGTCGTCAATATCTGTAATTCTGATGTATTTATGTTTACCATCAAACTTTATGGCTGATGCAGCTAATCCGTATTGAGGTTTCTCTGAAATATTCCCTAACTTTTTCTTTTCCCAATCAGGGAAAGGAGAGCCGTCGGGTTGGGTGAAGCAGATTTGTTGGGAGAAAAGTTTTTGCATTACGCCGCGTTTGTAGGTTTGCAGGTGTTCCCGTTTGCGGCGGAGTTGGTTGAGGCGCGTATCCACTGCTCCCAAAAAACTCGCTATCTTCTCTTGTTCGGCGATTAGAGGAAGATATACTTCTGTATTTTTGATTGTGGTTAACGATAAATTTTTAATGGTTGACCCTGTTAGCTCTCTATTGAAGTGATTCCTTGTGGTTGAAGTTTGCAGTAAATAAAATATAAAAATCTTATTCTTTTCTGGTTTTAAGTTAAGATAGCAAGCACTTTTACCTAAAATAACTTTTTCATTTTCATAAAAAGCCAGATTTCCAATCGTCCCATTGATAGAGATTAAAATTGTTTGTGAATTTAAATCACTTGCATATTTTAAAGACTCCGAGTAATCAACTCGCTTAGTATTTTCAGAAATCTCGATTTTGCTGTTAATCAAATTATTGCCATTAATGAAATAAAATTCTCCCTGTTGGCTATATTCAGGAGTGCTATGAATGCCATCACTTATTCTTGTACAAATGTCACTAATATTCTTCGTTTCCCAAGCTCCCTCAAACTCAGGAAACCGCAACACAGGCACATTTTTCTTTAACTTCTTACTCATTACCTATTCCTAAAATTATTATCAATAAAATCTGTAAATTCCTGATAAAATCCCTGCCCCTTTTCTATACTACTGGTTGCCGTCACCAATAAACTTAAAACTTCCACCAGTGAACGAATGGCCGCATCACAAACCAAATCAAAAAGCTGAACTAAATCATCTTGGTTTTGTTGCCCGTAGGCTAATGCATTAATATAATCATTCCGAATTTGATTATCAATCACAACAATAGGATACCCCGCCCGAATTAATAGCAGATTCATTAATAATCTAGCTGTTCTCCCATTTCCATCCCGAAACGGATGAATCGAAACAAAGCGATAATGAGCCATTGTTGCATATTCTACCGGATGGAGTGCTAAAGCCGCATCAGAATTGAGCCAGGTCACAAAATCCGCCATTAATTGAGAAAGGAAATAATGGGGAGGATAACGATAATTTGTCCCTGCCGCCATCACATCCAGATTCCGATAACTCCCCGCTTCATCCGGGTTGATTTTTCTGAGAATTAAATTATGAATTTGTTTAATTTCCCATTGATTAATTTCCGTATCTTTTTGAGCTAAACCTTCAATATAGTCGATCGCCTCCTTATGTCCAATCACTTCTAAATGTTCGTCGAGAGTTTTTCCCCCCACCGTAATGCCCTTTGTTAACACCAACTCGGTTTCACTTTGGGTTAACGTATTCCCTTCAATCGCATTAGAATTATAAGTAAATCGAACATCATAAAGTTTTTTGAGTTCAGCAATCATGATGGGTTCAAATGGTCTAAAGCCATCCAACCAAGTTTTGAGTTTATCTATTTGTTCTAATTTCCGCCGATCATTCATGATTAAATAGTGAGTTATCAAAGCCGTTACTGATAAATCTTTCTGTTGACTTAACCCCCTAATCTGTTGAATAAATTTCCCGTATAGTCGAGTTTTTATCATTGAAAACAGTCCTCCATTCCCTAAAAAGGCGACTCAATCCCCAACTCCTCGCAAAACCCCCGAATCAGCCGGTCCGTCTCCACCATCTCCTGATCAATTTTTCGGATCTCCCGCGCCACTGCATCTAAATCGATTTCTTCCTCCTCCTCAAATGTATCCACATAACGGGGAATATTTAGATTAAAATCATTCTCTTCAATTTCCGTTAACGGAGCGCAATAACTATACTTTTCTTCCTGCACCCTCTCCCGATAGGTCTGAACAATCTTCTCAACATCCTCATCCCGCAAATAATTCTGATTCTTTGCCTTTTCAAAATAGGCACTGGCATCAATAAACAAAACATCATTAGGATGTTCCCGACACTTTTTAAACACTAGCACACAAGTGGGGATACTCGTGCCATAAAAAATATTAGCAGGCAACCCAATCACTGCATCCAACCAATTGCGCTCTTTAATCACATATTTACGAATCCGTCCCTCTGCCGCGCCGCGAAACAAAACCCCGTGAGGCAACACTACCGCCATTATGCCATTGTCATCGAGATGATGGAGCATATGCTGCACAAAGGCAAAATCAGCCTTAGAACTAGGAGCCAATGCCCCATACTGACTAAAGCGATCATCGGACTCAAACAGCTTATTAGCGCTCCATTTCGCGGAAAACGGCGGATTTGCCACCACCGCCTCAAACCGCATTCCCTCATGTTGCGGATGTTCTAGGGTATCCTCCTGGCGCAAATCAAAATTGCGATAATGTACCCCATGCAAAATCATGTTCATGCGAGCTAGGTTGTAAGTTGTGCGGTTCATTTCCTGCCCGTAAAAATCCCCAACTGACTCCACCTCCCGCGCCACCCGCAGCAACAGCGAACCCGATCCACAGGTAGGGTCATAGACTGACTTCAGCCGCCGCTTTCCCGTTGTTACAATTTTGGCTAACACTTTAGAAACCTGCTGCGGCGTGTAAAACTCCCCCGCCTTTTTCCCTGCACCACTGGCAAACTGCCCAATCAAATACTCATAGGCATCCCCTAGCACATCACTTTCTGTATCCTCTAGGCGAAAATCGATTTTATCCAAATGCACCAAAATCTTAGCAATCAGGGCATTTTTTGCCTTCGGAGTGCGCCCCAATTTGGTCGAAGTCAGATCCAGATCCTCAAACAAGTGATCAAAATCCTCTTCGCTTTCTTTCCCCATTGTGGAACGTTCAATCCCTTGGAGCACCTGAGTCAGATCATCCAAGATAAAATTAGATGATTCAAAATCTTCATCGGCTAGATTTTCCTCATGGGCTTTCTGAGTTCCTAACGCCCGTTCCGCCAATGAACTAAACAATTCCGAAGGTTTGAGAAAATAACCCAACGAGGCGATCGACTCTTCCTTAATCGCTTCTAAATATTCTTGCCCCTCTTCGGAAGCTTCATCAATTTCCAGGAAATCAATGGCATCCGCCGCTAAGACTTCATTAGCATAGAGATGCTGCCGCTCAGACAGGTATTTATAAAAAATGAACCCTAAGCAGTAATCCCGAAACTCATCTGCATTCATCTTACCCCGCAGCGAGTCGGCAATATTCCAAAGCTGAGTTTCTAGCTTTTTCTTGTGTCCGGTTTGCCCATTCAGTCCGTTTGTCATTGCTCTCTCGTACAGGATAATCCCGCGTAAATGAGGTCATATATTGTGTAAGCCGAAGCCGTGAAGACTAAAAGGCTCCGAATTTGTCCATTTTCGGGACTCCATCCGAAAATTGACGCGGGGAGTCCAGGGATTCCCGCCCTCAAGGTAGGAATTTTCATAGTCTCGCAGATCGGGTGCATCAAGTCAAGCGCTGTGAAATTCTCGAACTGTTTGATTATCCTTAGCCAATTATCAACGGCAAACAATAATTACAATAAAATGGCGAGAAGAAGTTAATTTTCTGCAATCAAAATGCTTCGGCACTATCAAATCTGGCATATTATAGATCCAGGAAGTTTCGATGGGTGAAGAAACCGAGATATTGCGACAAACCCGGTTTCTTGTTTCTCCAGGTTCGTGCCTCGCCCTCTCAGAAACCGCCTGTCCGGCGCTTTGCTACAATGAGAAAGTGAATCCATCTCTAAGCTATAGCTTTATGGATCTTTGAGAGGGCGATCGCCTCCCTCAAATTCCATCCTCAAATTACCCATGAGTAAACCAACTATGACTCAGACCCTTACAAAACCCATCTCCTTTGATGAATTTGTAGCCTGGTATCCAGAAAATGCGGTTTGCAAATATGAGTTACATAACGGAAGGATTGTAGAAATGCCTCTAGGAACGGGTGCCCACTCTAATATTACCGGCTTTATCACGGGTGAACTCCATTTGGAAATCAGACGTCTAAAATTACCTTACTCTATTCCCGGTGATTGCTTGCTGAAACCCGTGGAGGATGAATCGGGTTATCAGCCTGATATTATTGTCCTCGATCGCGACCAATTAAGCAATGAACCCGGCTGGCAAAAAGACTCTATCATTACCCTCGGGAGTTCTGTGCGCCTAGTGGTAAAAGTAGTCAGCACTAATTGGCAGAATGAGTATCTAAGAAAGGCAGGAGATTATGAATTAATGGGCATACCTGAATACTGGATTGTAGACCATTTAGGCTTAGGTGCTCGGCGCTTCATTGGTAGCTCTAAATCTCCCACTATTTCCGTTTATTACATGGTAAATGGTGAGTATGAAGTCAAGCAATTCCGCGATAATGAAAGAGTTGAGTCCTTGGCTTTCCCCGAATTACAATTAACAGCAGCCCAAATTTTTAAAGCTGAATAGACAGCTTGCAAAAAAAATGGCTTCCCCCAAACCATAGGCGTTTTAAAGGGAAGCTTAAATTTGTAATTTCTGGGAGGGTTTTTATAATTGTACCCGAGGTATCAACGGGAAAATAAGCAGGTTTAAAGCCTTATTTTCTACCGATAAAAAATTTGTGGAATGTGCCTATCCCCCTTTTTCATTAAAGCTATAATACGTCAAAAATTAGGGTTAATTTTTACAAAATTTTTCAGGTTACCCCTGAAAAATGGATAAAATATAATCCCCTTGATTCGCCGAGTAGTTCATACTAATATCGGCAATTAAGCCTGATTCTACAGCAGTAATATCGATTATTTTTGGAGGTTTTCCAGTTTTGTCAAAACTTAAGAGTTGGTAAAGACAGTCGCCTGTTTTAACCACGGTTCCCAACGGCAATCGGTTTTGAATCATTCCGCCTGCGGTGGCATAATATTTCCGGATTCGGTCTTTGGTGATAAAAATCACCGAATGAAAGTTAGTTTCCGGCAGGGGAAATCCGGGAATATTCAACATCCCTTTTGTAGCCAAATAGTTTTGAATACCCAGCAATCCTTTGGCGACGGATTGCGGATTCATCTGCATTCCTGTCCCCAGTTCCAAAGTCCAGGATTCCACATCAAACTGGATGGGTTTTCCCTGTTTGGCGAAACTCTTCTCTAATGCCAGCCAAGGTTTCATCCCCGCTTCATCGAAGGCATCGCCATCATACTCGTTCATCAAAATTGCATAATCAAGCAAAAAAGCTTTAGCGCTTTCTTCTCGGGAATTGAAGCAATAGAGATAATCTAGTCCTTGATTGGTGGAACTGTGACAGTCAATGACATAGTTGGCATCTAAACTCAGAGATTGTAATTGATAGCGATATTGTTCGACAAAGGGAACGCCGCTGGTAGCGTTGATATCTTGTAGGAGTTGATGAAATTTGGTGAGAATAATCTGTCGATAATATTCTTCAATTTCTTCTGGATCAACATTAAGAAGCGAGTAGGCAAAGTCGTGAATATCGGTAGCTTCTTTTTCATAGTCCCAAAATATTCTATTCCAGTCTTTGCCATCATAGCTGTGATAGCGTCCGCTGGAAAAATGTTGCGATCGCTGATTAATTCCCAGGGGATTACAAACCGGAACCAACCAAATTTCGCCCTTGAGGGAACAGTCATCTACCCCTTGCAAAAACTCTATAAATTGATGAATTACCGCATTCCCGGCGATTTCTGCCCCATGTAAATTAGATTGGATATAGGCTTTGGGACCGGGATTTGCTCCAATAAATTTATAAACCTGGATAAATAAGCGATCGCCTGAAGCCAGTTGAACAATGGGAATTGTCTCAATAATCGGTAGCATACAACCTTGACCCTTGCACGTTTAGCGTTGAAATTTTACAACAAAAAGACACGGCAATAAAAGCCGTGTCTTTACAACGTTAATCCAATTCAAGGATTAACCCAAATTTGGGGACCTGAATTACACCAAACCGGCACCAATGGGTTTGCCGATCGCCGCTAAATCCCCAGGCCCCCCGGTGATTTGTGCGAGTTTGTCCAGCAAATCCTTCCACTGAATATACTCTAAAGAAGGCAGAACCAAATCCGCATCCTGGAAGCGTTCCACCGGACCCAATCCCACAGCCAACATTCCCGCTGCTTTCGCCGCTTCTACCCCCGAGTCAGCATCTTCAAAAACAATACATTGTGCCGGAGGAATCCCCAACAAATCCGCCGCATGAAGGAACAAATCCGGGGCGGGTTTTGAGCGCGATACACTGTATCCATCGGCGATCGCCTCAACGAGATGACCAATTCCCAGGCGTTCCACCACATTATGAGCATTTTTGCTCGATGAACCGATCGCCACCTTCATCCCTGCCGCTTGCAGTTCCATCAAAAACTCCAGTGCCCCCGGTAACAAATCCTGGGGACCAATCTCCGCCACCAAGTCAAGATAGTAACGGTTTTTGCGGTCCATCATTTCCTGCATTTGCGCTTCGGGAACTTGGCGACTGCCTAGCAACGTTAACAGAGACTCGCGACGTGCCAACCCGCGCATCGCTTCATTTGCCTCGCGATCAAAGGGGATTCCCTCCTCATCCGCTAGTTGCTTCCAGCCTAAATAATGGTATTCTGCCGTATCCGTCAGTACCCCATCCAAATCAAAAATCACCCCGCGCAACTTGTCGCGTAACGCTGTTGCAGTAATTTCCGACAAAACGGAGGGACTATCCTGCTTAATATCAAACTCATACCAGCGATCGCGCCAGGAAAGCTTGAACTTCAGACGAGTCCATCCTGGGGGTAAGTGAGGATTGGCGATCGGGCCCCGTTCTGTCAGACGAATCCCCGCAAATCCAAACACAACTGCTTGCCACACCCCTCCCGTCGAGGCAGCATGAATCCCCTCACAAGCATTACCCCGCACATCTTCTAAATCGACTAATGCAGCGCGCATGAAGTGTTGATAGGCCTCCATCGGTTGATCCAATTGTGCCGCTAAAACCGCATGGATTGCCGGACCCAGACTCGATCCATAAACGTGATCAGTCCGGGGACAGTAGTAATCCCAGTTCGCTTGCAGGGTTTGGGAATCGTAGCGATCGCCCAACAGATACAGCAACATCAACACATCCGGCTGTTTGAGAATCTGGCATTGATTCGTCGTCTCAATTCCTAAAATCGCCTGCATCGACTGCTGACGCGGTTCGTAATCCGCCAAATTCACATCTTTGAGCGCGAAAAAGCCTTCCGATTGCTCAATTAACCCCGTTTCTGTGGGGGTCGGCAGGTAAATCCGCTCAATCACCTGGTTCCAATGGGTGAGGCGTTTGGCATCGAGATCCAGTTGCTGCACCAATGCCTGCGCCTGATCCGGTGCGAAATCCTGTAACCAGTTCAATACTTTCTGCGCGGTTTCCAGATGCCATTGCATCATTCGATTGGTGAAGGTATTGTTATTGACGCGATCGTGATTTTCGTCGGGTCCAATCACGTCCCGGATCTCATAACAGTTGCGATCGCCATTCCATTCGGCGCGACTTCCCCAGAATACAGCCGTATCCAGGATTAATTCTGCGCCATAGTCTACCATCCAGCCGTCGTCCCCGGTGATTTGCCAGTAGTTCCAGACGGCATAAGCAACATCCGTGGTGATGTGCAGTTCGATGTCCCCACACCAAATTCGCACTAATTCTTTCCCTTCTGCATCCGGGACCCACCGGGGGGTGACTTCATCTCCAGTAGCTGCACTCTCCCAGGCAAACATCGCCCCTTCATACCCCGAATCTGCCGCTTTGCGACGCGCACCGGGGAGAGTATGGTAGCGATAAGTTAGGGCATTTTTGGCCACTGCCGGTTGGGTGTAGCTTAAAAAGGGCAGCAGAAAAATTTCCGTATCCCAAAAAACGTGACCCCGGTAAGCAAAACCCGATAACGTTTTTGCGGGAATGCTGACATGACTATCATGGAGGGGAGCCGCTTGCAGCAATTGGAACAGGTTATAGCGGATTGCCTGTTGCGCTTTGAGGTCCCCTTCGATGACCACATCAGATTGTTGCCAGAGGCGAGCCCAGGCGGCAGTATGTTCGTCCCGGAGGGTGTCGTAGTCTTTGAGTTGACTCAGTTTGGCGATCGCCGCCTGAGTCGGGGCCTCTGTATCCCGGGAGGTATAAATCGTCACCAATTTTTCCACCGTCACCGTTTCTCCCGGGTTGCCTTGAAAGCGGGTGGTGAGGGTTGGATAGCCCGGGGTCGTCATCGCCAACACCGGAAAAGCTTGCTGCTGGGCGTTTTTAACTGAAAGCTGGGTTGCCATTCCCAGTTCAATTCCACTATGTAACGTAGACAACTGCATCCAGACCCCATCCACTTCTGACGGGAGGAGGGAAAAGGGGAGGGAACTGCCGGATTGAGCGGTTCTGACTGGGGTTAAACCTTGATTAATCCATTTCCAATGCTTGATCCCTTGGTTGTCCGGGTGTCCATCGAGTCCCGCTTGGATTTCCACAATATCGGCGAAATCAACCGGGGTAACCGAAAGTCGGATGGCGGCGAGATGGTGTTCAGCAAGGCTGGTAAACCGCTCAAAATGGAGGTCCACAGTTTTTCCCTGGGGACTACGCCAGCGAATTTGGCGGCTGAGAATGCCGCGTCGCATATCCAGTTGCCTTTCATAGTGCAGGATTTCGCCGCGATCGAGGCTGAAGTATTCGCCACCGACAGACACCACCATCGGCAGCCAATCGGGGCAATTTGCCAGTTCCGTATGGACGATCGCGACCTTATCATACACCCCATTAATCAAGGTGGCAGGTTTTGCCCCGGGATACCCTTCCTCGAAGGTTCCACGAGTGCCCAGATACCCATTTCCGAGGGTAAAAACCGTTTCATGATGATGCGGTTCGCTCAAGGAGTCAAAGTTGCGTTCGGTGATAGTCCAATCGGTTGCGTACATCGGTATCCGCTCAGGTAATTCTACTTAACTATTCGAGGGTTCTGGCTGTAAAAACAAATCCGGGAGAGTTTCTACATCCAGGGGGCGATCGCAGATGGATCGTTGAGATGATTTTGCCCAAAATCTTCCCTACAATCTCTTCTTCTTTCTATAGAATCCCTCTCCGGATGGATGTAACTATCAAAATGCTAAAAAACTCTACAAAACGATACAAAATTACATAAAGTCAGGAAATGCTTATTCGTTTGGGAAAAATCACCGAAAATCTGCTATAATAAGCCCACTTTAAATCAAGAAACCCTGACACTAAACCTCTTGCCAAGTATCGCGGGATTTTAAGGGGTAATTCCTCGATAGATTCTCCAGAATTGCCCCTTAAAATCCCGAGATACATCCTAAACTCCGCCCCAGGCTCCTACAATTGGCCCGTCAGAAAAGCCCTTCCTAAAACTCACCAGGGCATTGCTCTCCCCTCATTCACTCCCCTGGACCCGAACCCCGGTTTATTCCCAATTTGCGGGCCGCTTGCAACAAATCTGGGACCCGAAACCGGGCTTTGGGTCCAAAAAACTTTAGGGATTAGCTGAGATTTTTTCCATAAACCCGGTTCTAACTCCCACTTTACCGAGGCGCTAGGGACGGGCGACAAATTAGATAGATTTAGGAAATTCGATTTGCAATCTAACCCGTCAATGGGGTGGTGTAGTTACAATTGGTCCCCGCAAAATAGGGGCAGTTACTCAGGGTCCAGAGAGCCGGACAAACCCTAATCTAGTCCTCAAAACCCTAGCCCTCTCCCAAAGAGTGGGCTAGGGTCTGTTAGTGAAATCCCCGCCCTGAGATTTGGGGCGGGGATTTCACTAACGGTTATTGAAAAGATAGACGATTTCTCAACGCCATTTAATCCAGGATGTAGAGCAGGATTATTATAGGGAATACTATATCTGGGAACTCTGAAATGTTAGTCGATTCCCTCGGTAACCGGGGAATGAGAGTGGCTTTCTTTAGGGCCTCATTCCGGGTGAAAAGCTTGCCGGGGATTAATTCTGCTTCGCCGTAGAGAGGTGGCGCAGTTGTGTGGCATAAACCGAGTCCTCCCGTAGTCGCCGATCGCGCTTCACTTCTTGACGCTCCACAGCGATCGCCTTAACTTCCTGATGAGGACGCATATCCCACCTTCTTTCAAAAAAGAGTACCAAAGTACCCGTCATAATCAAACCTGTAACCAGATATTGCCATCCACTGCACGCCGGTAAAATAGCTATCCCCACAAAATGAAATCCTGCCGCTAAAAAGGTACTGCGCGATCGCAATGCCCATGCGGTTCCCACATAACCCAGTCCACATAATGCCAACCATAAGGGACACAGACGAATCAAAATATCTCCCCAACCATAAACAATACTGGCGTCAGTTAAAATCGTTCCCCCCACCATCAGGAATACCCACCAATAAATTGTCCAGCGTACTTCTTCTACCGTCACCCAAAACCAGCTTAAGTAGCACATGAGGGCAGTCGCTACCAGGGTGAACACCGACCAAGCGATCGCTTGCGTTGTCCAACTAATGGGGAAAAATTGGGCAGTGAAAAAGATAGCTGCCGTCACCAATGCCCAAACCATCATACTTTGATCAATTCGGGTATAAAATTGCTTAAAAATAGTCCGCTCTCCAATCTTCCAGCGGATTCGCCATAATCCTTTGCAATCCTGAATGGTACTCGGATCGGGTTTTTTGGAAAAAATCGCTTGGTTGGTCGGAAAAAAACTCATGTCACACTCTCTGTTAAACGTTGATTAGTTTTATAGTTCAACGTTAACAAGTTTGAGAGTTGTCTTACATCACCAATTTGGTGTCAATCCTCGAATTTATGATAAAGTGATTCAAGATATATCTGTGGGTATATCCTCGGAATAGGTAAAACTATGCTTTGATGATTTAGTCCCAACTTGTGGCTATGAAAAGAGTCCTCAATTATTAATAATTTTTTATATGAAACTCCTTCAAACCCAATGTTAGTGGCTCTTGTAGGAGTTTAGGACCGGGCTAATTACCCCCAACTTAAGCCGATGATGCCCGACCCGTAACCCCAGAAAATTTCCGGAACAGTTTCTACCATTATGCAAATCCTGGATAGAGCAACCCTAAGTATAAAGCCTCTAAACTGGGCAAAAATCTAACTGGGGGTAGACCCTGGGAGATCTTGACTCCATTGCCTCAATTTCCATCTGGGGATATAGAAGCCTCCAGAGTCCGCAGATGCCACTCATCAGGTAGGGCCGCCCTCAGAAAATCTATCTTGGGATGGCGATCGCCGTGACTAAACGCGGACACTGATGCAATAATGCAACTTGTGGCAAATCATGCCGATGCTCACTCAAAGGTTAAATCCAAACTCTAGGTAAAAATGCCAGCCGATCGCGAGATGAACCGTGACCCCAACCCCAGCAACCCCCCCCAAGCCACCGGAACCCTAGAATCCCGGCTGATTGTGCTGGTGCCTATCTTAGTCGGCGTCACCGTCGTATTATCTGCATGGCGAATGTTACTGGGGGTCGCCGTGATCTCCGGATTGGGATGGGCGTGGAAACAGTATCAAGAAAAGGAACAACAGCGACTCTCTAAGCTCAATGCCCTGTTTTATCAATTAATCCAGGATAACCAGGGACGTCTAACCGCCCTAGACTTTGCCATGCATGGGGACATTTCTGGGACTGAAGCCCAAGAATATTTAGAAGAACGGGCGCGGGAGTTCGCCGCAGGATATGAAATCACCGATAATGGGGGCATGGTTTACTGTTTTTCCAGTATTAAATTGCCGGAACGCTACCAAACCATCGATGTCGCCAGCGTCCCGGCTATGGCGGAACCCGAACCCCCCAAAGCCGTTGCCCCGAAAAAGCGCCGGATCGTGTTGCCCCCGCCGATGAATCAGACGGAACTGGCAACCCGGTTGGGGGTGCATCCGACGACGGTGAGTAAAAATAAGAACAAACCCGAATTTCTGGACTGGAGTCGGGAGAAAGACCCGGCAGGATTTGCCTGGACTTATGCACCGGCAACTAAGCAGTTTTTTGCCATCGAGTCCGAGGGCGATCGTAAATCTAAGTGAGGCGAGTTTATGAATGTGAGAGATATACAAAATGTAGGTAAAGCCGTAAATTGCCTCGGCCCCGGTTTGATTTTGCCTTCCGTCCTGGGCCGCAGCGCCATAACCCGCCTCTTCGGCCCCGGCGGCTGGGCCTCGGCAAAATTTTCTTTAACTCCCCCGAACTTTTTGCGATGACTATGCGTCTTAATTATATTTTACCTATAATAGCGCCTCTAAATTCCCAATCGCTTAGCAAAAAATTAATCAAAAAGGGATTGACATCTACCCGAACTTTGTGTCATAAAATATGTAACTCTCAAATTTTATCAATTGAGAGACATAAACTCAGGGCAAGCATATATACTAAAGCCGAGTAAAATCGGTTAATTTGAAGCCGTCGCGTAATTTCCTAATGGAAAAACTTGCGGGCAGTCCCCATCGGGGAAAGAGACTTCAGCGATCACCGGGTCTAAAAAATCGGGCGATCGCCTCGGGACTGATCCATCACGAGGCAATCAGATTATCTCCCAAATCCCAACTCTCATCACCGTCGTAAAGGCCGCTAATACTAGGGAGAATCAACCCTTTATCTAGGGTCCCGCAACACGGGTTTAATGTTAGATCAGGCTACCAACCTGTTGCCCGATACCGGCTGGATAGAAGTAATTCGAGCAAAGGATTGTAATCGCTTATGGGGCGATCGCCTCCCCTAGGCTATCCAATCCTTTGTGACTTGCACTCTTAGACTTCACTATTTTCACACCCAACTCATTTTCCTAAAGGAATCAAACAATGTTGAACCATTCAGTTCGTAAAATGTTAGCCGTGGCTTTGGTCTCAGTTCCCGTCATTTGGTCCGGAGCAACCTACACCGCGCAAGCTCAAGATGCTCAGGATATAGAATTTAAACTCGCTCAAGTTGGCGAGGATATAGAATTTACACTGATTAATAACTTCGAGAGTCGCAGCTTAACGCACTTTTACGTTTCCCCTAGTGAGTCCGAGGACTGGGGACCCGATATTTTGGGTGAAGGAGTTGTAGTCGAGCCAGGAGACTTCACAACCGTCACCATTTATGATGGCGCACTTACCTGCAACTATGACTTAAAAGCTACCTTTGGACCGGGTGAAGATGTTGGGGCAGGGGATATTTACCAAACGAATATAAACGTTTGTGAAATGAGTTCATATACTTATTTTGAAAATTAGGAGAGTCTTGCACTTCCTCTCCCACAAAAGTTAATCTTTAGAGCCTAAAACTTCTAAAGATTAACTTGACATGGCGATCGGGAGTTTTGCAGGGATTGTCCAATTACCCAAGGGACTGGGAGGATCGGGCGCGCTAAAATAATTAGGCGCGATGCACCTTAATCTTTTTCTCGGGCTTTTGCTTCCTCACCCAAGCCAGAAATTTCTTCATTTGGGGTTCTTCCTGGAGTTTTTCCACCGTATTAAGTTCCTTCGCCAGTTGAGCATTATCAAAGAGTGCATGAACCTGACGGTGACAGGCTGAACAAATATCAACCCTCGGCCCTTTTGCTCCATCTTTTTGTTTCGGAATCAGGTGGTGAACCGTGAGGTTCTCCATCTCTCGTTGGCAGAGTCCACACTGCATAGGATTTAAGGGAGAATAGGTATAAATAAGCTGGATGCGCCGTAGCGCATCCGACTTCCTTTATTTATTTTGACGCACCGGCAGGGGAGTGTCCATAATCTCCATCAGCAAATCCAGGCGCGAGGGACGAGACAGCAAGGGGACGAGATTCGGCAGGGAATAGTAATCTCCGGCAAAGGTGAAGGTTTCCACCGGCACTTGCTTTTGCTTGAGTTGGGTTTCTACCCAATTGGAGAAACTTCCCACACGGACGATGATGACATTCGGCATCACCGCAAATTCGCGAGAGTAGGTTTGATAAACATCGGCGAAATGGGGATGACCATTCTCACCTTCATCGGTGACGAGGATGATTTGGTCCACAACCTGCTTTTTCCGACGCATGGCTTCTAAGGCACAACCGATACTGGTGCCGCCACCTGCCTTAATCCCATCGAAAGCACGTTCCCAGTCGCTTAATTCACTGCCTTGCGCAGTAACTGGGTAAGGCATGGTATCGAAGGCGTAGACATAGAGTTCCGCTTCGGAAATCCCGGAAATCATGGCAGCTAGACGCTTACCCAGATCGATCGCCGAGTTCATTGAACCGGATTTGTCTACCAGCAATCCTGTGGGTTTGCTGATTTTCCCGCGCTTTTTGACTTGTTCGTTAGTAATTTGTTCTAGCTGTGCGGTGGTATCAGCATCCAGGTTAGCAGCATCGGCAGCGACTCGCGCTTTGTAGGCAGAGACGCGATCGCTTGTTTGTGCTTGTTGTAATTTTCCCTCAATCAACGCTTTGACATCGGGATGATCCATCGCACCTCGTGCTTGCAGGGATTTCAGGTTATTGATCACTTCCTGCGCCGACATGGAGTTAATTAGTGCGACTAAGACAGTGGGGGTTAACTGTTGAACGGCACCAATTGCGATCGGATAGGGGATATTATGTTCTACAATCAGCGCCGCTTGTTCTGCCGGATTGGGTGATTTTGCCAATTGCTTCAGGATATAGGCGAGAGAATCCTGGGGGGGTTTGTTTTTAAACAACACCGCATCGGCGCGATCGCTCGGTTTGATATGCAAGCTGGCATACAGATGTTTCATGGCACTGCGGTTACGAAGTGCGGCGCGATCAAAGAATCTGGCATTTTTTTCGCGATCGCGTAGGTATTGCGTCACTGCCGTCCGTGAGGAACGGGGTACTTTTCCCCGATGCTGCTTCATAAAGTCTACAACCCGTCCCACTTGATATGGAGGAAACTCTTGCAGCATCACGAAACCCGCTTCCCGATGTGCAGTTAAGGGACTGGTGAGTAAATGTCCTACAAATACTTCTTTATGATCGCGGACATCTCCATTTTTGCTATACCAAACCCCCAAATGACCATAAAAAATCGGGTCTAGTTCCACCATTAGCTGATGTAATTCGGCCACATCTTCCAGTTTGCGGTGTGGGGTTGTTAGCAAACTATTCAGCATTTCCAGTCTTAAATCCCGTTCGGCTGCATTCATGAACGTCCTCCTTTTGTCTAAATGATTTTTTTTAATGAGCTTTAAATGATGTAAGATTTAACAAAAAAAAGAACACTTCGCGCAAGTTTGAAAAGCCGTTGTTTATACATGGGAGTTGAACCCACAAACCCTTACGGGTACTTGATTTTGAATCAAGCGCTTTACCAGTAGCAAGTATGTAAGCTTTTGCAGTTAGGGCGCGAAGTGCGTGGATACTACAAGCCGGATGAAACCCGAAAAATTTAACCACCTCGTACAAGTCCAGAAAGCCGTTGGTTCATACGCAGGAATCGAACCTGCTGGGGTTACTTTATCAGAGTAATGCTCCACCAGTGAGCAAGTATGTAAGCTTTCTGAGTAGGGGTACGAAGTGCCTGATATTAAAACAGTTTTGAAAGGGAGAAAATTAAAACACTTCACGCAAGTCAAAAAAGCCGTTATTTCATACGCAGGAATCGAACCTGCTAAGGTTACTTCCATAAAGTAATGCCCTACCAGTGAGCAAGTATGTAAGCTTTTTAAGTTAGGGCGCGAAGTGCCGGGGTACACAAAACAGTGGAACACGGAAAAATTTAAACACCTCGTACAAGTCCAGAAAGCCGTTGCGTCATTCACAGGGATCGAACCTGCTGCATTTACTTGATGAGAGTAAAGCGTTACCAAAGTATGTAAGCTTTCTGCGTTGGGATACGAAGTGCCTGGATATTAAAAGGGTGTTGAACCGCAGAAAATTAAAACACTTCGCGCAAGTCAAGAAAGCCGTTGGTTCATACGCAGGAATCGAACCTGCTAGTGTTACTTACAGGAAGTAATGCCCTACCAGTGAGCAAGTATGTAAGCTTTGTAAGTTAGGGCGCGAAGTGCTAATTGTTATCAAATCTAGGAGGTGGAGTTTAACCGTAAACGGCTTCTGGGCGAACGATTAAATCACCGGAAGGGCGCCGATCGCAAACGTAATCATTGAAGCGATCGCTACTCACCTCAAAGTGACGGGCAAGCTGTTGTTTTATGGCTGTATCGGTCATGGATTCTGTAATGCCTATTTGAGTTTCAGTGACGTCGTAAGAACGACCTTCAAAACGAATGTGAACCATTTTATTTTCTCCTTGTTCTACAAAAAACAACGCCGTTCTAAATAATAAACTACCATGATAGAGTGACAAATTTGCTCCCCCGGATAAACAGTTCTTGCGTTAATTTCGTTGGACTGATTTGGAGTTGTGGTTAACTGCTTCTGCTGAGTTTGCGGCTGAGAATTTTGCCAACTCAGGGGAAGCAGTTTCAGGTATAAAAACAAGGAAATACCTCAATCTGTTTCAAAAAAATCTTTTAATTGCTTTGGGTTAAACGCCCCGGTATTATTGAGTTTTTAAGGGGGAAACTAGAGAAATATGATTGAGTTTTTTTCTGGACTCTCTTTAATGTAACATTCGTGCTACGACTTGTCAAGCGGATAGTAAAAAAAATTAATTTGCTAATTTAAAGACTCTCCAGTGCTTTAAATAGCGATATCTTTGTGAAAGATTTGCCAAATCCGACAGATTCATAAAGTTTCAAAGCGCCAGTGGGGCTTTGGGCATCCACACTCAATAGAATAGTTTCAACCCCGGCAGCTTGTAACTGCTGCATCCCCGCTAATAAAAGCGCCCGTCCGATGCCTTGATTGCGGAAGCCCCGACGGGTTCCTAGGACAGTAATCCAGCCTTCATTTCGTCCAGTCTGGCGATTTTTTTCATCATAAATTGTACAATAACAAAAACCGGCAAATTGCCCATCAGGACAGACGGCTACTAAGTCGAAGGCGGGCCGATAAGGAAGATTGGCTAATTCATGATCCAGGCGATCGCGAGTTAAGGGGTGAAAATTCCAATGGTCAATAAAACTCTGGTTATACAGTTCAACCCAAGCATCGCCATTCTTTTGCTGTTCCCCAATCTGCACAGTAAATTCAGAGGGGAACTGAGGAGTGGGTATGGGTTCAGACGCGACTCGTTCCATGCGGAAAAAATAGCGATTGATGGCGAATCCACAGCTTTCTAAAAACCGAATGCGATCGCCATCGGATTCCCGGGTTCCCGATCGCAAACTCACCGGCACACCACACTCCCGACTCACTTCCTGCATTCGCGTCTCACCCCATGCTACAATTTCCCGTTCCAGGGTTCCGCCTCGGAACATCGGATGTACCCGAAACCAGAGGAACCCATCCCGAACTTCACCAGATTCAGGAATCCACAGTTGGGCGAATGCTATCAGCGTCCCCTCCGAAGTTTCCCAGAGGCGAAGATTGCGATCGCGATCGACGTCAGGTGCTTCAATTTCTTGGCGCAGTTCCGCGATCGAACTCCCTTCATCCAGGCAATCCACCGCCTCACAAGCATGAATCAAATCGGCGATCGGCTCTAAATCAGTTTCTCCAGTATAGGAACGTTTAGTTAAAGTGATCATCACTGTTTACCTCTTTAAATAAAGGGTGGTAGAGGAGTTGAACCTCTCTTGATCCGATTAAAAGTCGGATGCATCAACCGATCTGCCAACCACCCATTTTATACCAGATCACCGGAAGCTGGAGGAGTCGAACCCCTACGGATTTCCACCGTACCCCAGTTTTCAAGGCTGGTTGCCGTCCCATCAGCAGCAGCTTCCATCAATCCCGACTTAAACTATTTCATCACAACGTTACCTCTCACTTAAATAAAACTCCGAAACTCCTCGACTTGGACTCGAACCAAGAACCCTCCGGTTAACAGCCGGACGCTCCACCATTGAGCTACCGAGGAATAATCTCTCACTTTAAAGTGATGCGCGAGGCATCTCACAGGCAAGAGAAAGCCCCTTTGGATGGAGTCGAACCACCCACACCGATGTTCGTAGCATCAGGTCCAGATCCGCTGGCAAAGGGAAATCCACCAGGGAGGTACTGCCCCTCCTAACCCCGTGTTATCAGCACGGTGCCTCACTTTTAGGCTTCAGGTGGGTGGTGGAAGATGGAGGAATCGAACCCCTACAGTGACCCGTACTCTGGCTTTCGAGACCAGTTGCCGTCCATTCAGCAGCATCTTCCGCAGGGTGTCTGACGGGACTTGAACCCGCTAGGACTGGCTTCACAAACCAGCGTCTGGACCGCTTGGACTTCAGACACCATCAGTGGATCCGGCGGGGGTCGAACCCGCAACCTCTTCTTTGCAAGAGAAGCGTTCTCCCATTGGAACTACAGACCCAGATTCAGTAGACAATTGACCTAAGTGAGGCGATCGCGTTTGGTCGTGCAAGTGCGAGGAGCATTTTGCGCTTTCTCAGTTACTAGAGGGACTCCGCCGATGGGTTGTTACACACTCTTTAAAGGATGGCTACTTTTAAGCCCACCTCTCGGGTTCTTCGTATTCCTCGTTCTCACGCGCCCACAGTTATTTCGTGGCACTTTTCCTCTCGTACTCAAGTATGTAAGCTCCAAAAATTAGGTCACGCTTAGACGCGATCGCCGAAAGTTAAACCATTTGAATTTCAGAAGATAATCCCTCCTTTTTAAGTGAATAAAAACAAGAGTGGTAGGACTCGAACCTACATAAACCGATTTAGAAGATCGGGACTTTTTCCAATTAAGTTACACTCTCTTTTATAGGTGGTCCTAGTCAGATTTGAACTGACAACATCTTGCTTGTAAGGCAAGCGCTCTACCGTTGAGCTATAGGACTCCAAAAGCGGATGATGGGATTTGAACCCATGCACTGAGACTGGCAGACTCAGATGCTTACCACTACATCACACCCGCAACAAGCTGGTGACAGGAATTGAACCTGCAACCCATCGCTTACAAGGCGATCGCTCTGCCAATTGAGCCACACCAGCATTAAGAATTGGTGGCAGGGGCAAGATTTGAACTTGCTGATGTTCAGTTTATGAGACTGACGAGCCAACCATTGCTCCATCCCTGCATAAATCACCAAAATACCCCTGACTGGACTCGAACCAGTATCCACTAGATCCTTAGTCTAGTGCCTCTTCCAATTGGGCTACAGGGGCGAATTTTAGACCTCTTGCAAAATACTGGATTGCTCCCTTGTTCCCCCTTGAGATCCCCCTCCCGTCCCCCTTAAAAAGGGGGAGGCTAGAGGAATAAATGTTTAACTCTTGGGGGGCGTGAAAGAATGTTGCAAGAAGTATATTAAACCAGGCCATCAGTTGGGTGAATTAAACCCAATACCCCTGACAGGACTCGAACCTGTAAAACACTCGGTCTGAGCGAGCGACGGTTTCCAATTACGTCACAGGGGCAAAAAAAATCGGGATGGTAGGATTTGAACCCACGACTCCTTGGCCCCAAACCAAGGCTTCTAAAACCGCTGAATTACATCCCGTTGGTACTCCTGGTGGGACTCGAACCCACACTTTTTAAAAAAACAGATTTTAAGTCTGCCGCGTCTACCGATTCCGCCACAGGAGTGAGAGAACCAAGGTACTCCCGGTGAGACTCGAACTCACAATAAATCGCTTTTGAGGCGATCGCGTTTTCCAATTACGCCACAGGAGCAAAAATTGGATGCCCCGCCAGGGTTCGAACCTGGACTCTTCTGGGTCAAATCCAGAAATGTTCCCAATTACACCACAGGGCATTGTGATATGGATGCCTGGGTTGGGGTCGAACCAACCTCTCTATGATTCAGAGTCACAGCGACTTGCCAATCGTCCACCAGGCAATACCAGCCCCCCAGGTCGGCTTCGATCCGACGACCTCCTGTTCTTCAGACAGGCGCTACTACCAACTGAGCTACCGGGGGATAAAGGAGAGAGAGGGATTTGAACCCTCGTCGGATTTGTTCAATCCGATCGGTCTTTCCAAGACCGCGCCATCAGCCTCTCGGCCATCTCTCCAGGTTGGGTGTCATGCACCCAGGTTATACAAAAAAGGCGGAGAGGGAGGGAGTCGAACCCTCGACGGTCATTAAACCGCTCTTTCTTAGCAGGAAAGCGCCTTAAGCCACTCGGCCACCTCTCCAGAATGGGCCGGGAGGGACTCGAACCCCCATGTTCAGCACAATAGCACTTAATTTACAGTCAAGCTCCTTCACCAATTTGGATACCAGCCCATACAATGTGGCAGTGCCGACGGGATTTGAACCCGCAGATGCTGACTTGAAAGGTCAGTGGCTTTACCGATTTGCCTACGGCACCATAGTTGGCGCAGGGACTGAGATTTGAACTCAGATCAACGGTTTTGGAGACCGTCATGTTAGCCGTTACACTATCCCCACGTTTGGTCGCAGCAGCAGGATTTGAACCTGCATCAACCCAGTTATGAGCTGGGTACTTTACCATTAAGTTACACTGCGAGATTGATTTGGTAGCCTCAACGGGAATTGAACCCGTATCCCAGCCTTGAAAGGACTTTATCCTAACCATTAGACGATGAGGCCATATCCATTACAATCGAGTTTTTTCTTAGGGGTTTTTTCCAAATTTAATCCCTGCTGAACGGGAGTGACGGGACTCGAACCCGCGACGACTTGTTCGACAGACAAGTGCTCTACGCTAACTGAGCTACACCCCCATGAAATCAGCAGTGGATTACATGGAATTTGGAAAAGTTCGGCGGTTGATAGGGTGGGAATAATTCAAGGGAATGATTCCCACCCATTGAGTCCGCCATTGTTTCCATTTTCATTAAATGGCCCTTTAATTATTTAGTTTTCAAGGTTCGATGGGGGCGTTTGGGTAGAGCGTTTTGCCCTGTTCCTCTCGCCTCATATTTATATACTACATACATACTACAAAACTGTCAAGGGGTTTTGGAAAAATTTTTGAGTTTTTTTTGAAGCATCCTTGTAAAGCTTGCTATATAAGAGTTTTCTCGATAATTAAGCGGAAAGGATTGCCCCAAATTAACATACTACAACAAGAAGGGAGTGAAGTATGGACTGGCTCCCAATGGGCCAGGAGGAACGGCCCTTACCATCTTGGGTCGAGTTGCGCTGACTCTGTTGTGGTATTGGACCCAAAGGCGGGTAAAATTAGGAGGGTATTGTAAAAAAAATCAAGCCATGTTGAAGCTATACTACAACCGCATTTCTTTTAACTCTAGCCGGGTCTGGATATCCTTATTAGAAAAAGGGCTATCGTTTGAGTTGGTCCCGATGAAACTTAATGGCGATCAGTTCCAACCGGAGTTTCTAGCACTCAATCCGTTTCACCAAATTCCGGTTTTGGAAGATGACGGATTTGTAATGGTGGAGTCTTTGGCAATTTTGGATTACTTAGAGGTAAAATATCCCACTCCTTCTTTACTGCCCTCGGATCCCCAGATGTTAGGGACTGTGAAAATGATAGAAATTTTGACCTTAACTCAGATGATGCCACCGATGCGGCCCTTGATGATGCATTCGATGGGGTTTTCCCAAGAAACTCCGGAAAAATTGCAGGAAGCTAAACAGAATATTGACCAGGTGTTACGCTTTTTTGAAAGTAAATTAGTCGATCGCCTATATTTTGGGGATGAACAGTTGACCCTGGCGGATATTGTTGCCGGAACTGCCATTCCGTTTTTGCCGAGTCTGGGATTACCCCTGGAAGATTATCCTCGGTTGAAAGATTGGTGCGATCGCCTGATGACCCGCGAGAGTTGGCAACAAACCCAACCCACCGAGAAAGAAATTACAGAATTTAAAACCCAACTCAAAATTCTGCTCTCTCAGCGCCGATAAGAAGATTAAGTGGGGATTTATTTGCTCAGGTAAAAGTTATAACCTTTCTCTTGTGGGTCAAGTCCATAAAGGCTCCCCCTAAATCCCCTTAAAAAGGGGGACTTTCCAGGTTCCCCCCTTTTTAAGGGGGGCTAGGGGGGATCTTTCATGAACTTCCTGAATGTGAAAATTGCTATATATCAATTGTGTGGATGTGGTGATCCCAGCAGCTAGAGAGTTATATTCAAGAGTGGGCAAATAAGGATGGCGATCGCCTAACTGAATGAAACCCAGAAAGATTATAGCGGTTCCCGGACTCATGAGGTACAATACATAGGAGAACTGACTCATCTTAACCATCCGAATTTATCATGAAACCCTACTCTCTAGACTTTCGGCAAAAAATCGTACAAATCTATGAGGAAGAAAAATTATCAATGCAAAAAGTAGCTGACCGATTTGGCGTCGCTAAAAGTTTTGTGCAAAAAATCCTCAAGCAATTTAAAGAAACGGGTGATTTGGCCCCTAAACCTCAAGGGGGAAATACTGCCCCTAAACTCGGAAGTCAAGAAATAGTAATTTTGATAGAACTCCTTGAAAATAATAATGATGCTACATTGCAAGAGCTTTGTGATTTGCTTGAAGAAAAAACGGGAGTAAAAGTCAGTACATCTACTTTAGATAGAGTCATTAAAAAGCTCAACTACACTTGTAAAAAAAAGACCCTTTATGCCGAAGAAAAATATAAAGAAGAAGTTCAAAAAAAGCGAGTGGAGTTTTGGGAGAAAATTCGAGATATTCCTTATGAGGACTTGATTTTCATAGATGAATCCGGAGTAGACTTAGCCTTAATTAAAACCCAAGCCCGAGCTATTAAAGGGCAAAGAGCTAGAGGCCCAAAGCCACAAAAAAGAGGAAAACGAGTATCTTTGTTGAGCGCTTTATCTCTCGAAAAACTCGTGGCTTCAACCAACATATATGGAACAACAAATCAAATTACATTTGAAGCTTTTATTGTGACAAAGCTTGTTCCTAATCTATGGAAAAATGCTTGTGTAGTTATGGATAATGCCAGCATTCACAAGAGCCAAATGGTTGAAGAAGCTATCCAAGAAGTGGGAGCAAAGCTTATCTATCTCTCTCCTTATTCTCCGGAATTTTCTCCGATTGAAAATTTTGGGTCTAAAGTTAAAGAAATTCTCAAAAAATTTCAAGCGAGAACCTATGAAGATTTAGTTATTGGGATTACCGAAGCAATGCGGCAAGTCACTCAACAAGATATTCGCAATTGGTTTGCTCATTGCTGCTACTGTACCTCATGAGTCCGGGAACCGCTATAGCTCACCCCGAATGAACCCAGGGCTTTCAAATCACCCTGGGTTCATGGGCTTTAATCAACTTCCTTAAGCAGGGAAACTCCTGCCTTTGCTTCCTCAGAACATTTGAGTATATAAAACTCAGCCCGATCGCTCAAGGCGGTGACAAAAACCCCAAAATCGTTCTGGGAATCCGTAGAGATCCAAGTCCCGCGTAGGCTGACTTCCACATACTCGCTATCGGCAACGCAGATCGAAATCATGTCGCCTGGATCGTTTAATGCCTCAGCTTCCAGAAATTTTAGTCCAGGTAAATCGGCAGGCAGTAAAAACGACGCGCTAGAGGGTGCGATCGCCATGCTTTCACCCACTCGCATCGCCACGACGGCACGGGTCGCCACGACTTCCTCAATGGAGTCAGGCAAACGCTCTAGGTTAAAGCCGGTTTCAGTATAAATGAACTTCAGCATTGCCAGTGATCTCTCGTCTTTGTGAGTTATTCTTGCTTCGCCCTTGAGTGAGAGTCTGAGTTGCCCGAACTTATGTGATTTACAGAAAAGGGCGTATAGGTGCTTAGGAATTGTGAAACATCAAAAATTTATTGAACGATTGGCAATTCCCCATCTCAGATTCACTCCGTCTAACCGCTTCCCGTGAGCTTTTCTCTCAAAAATGTGTACAAATTGTACATCAAATCGCCGGTTGATCTCACTCGTAGCCCTTCAAATCGCTCCAGAATTGTTCTGCAAACGAGATGGCTGGGTGGATGGGGGCCTTGAGTTTGCTTTTGAGGGACATTCCAGCTTCCATCGGAGTGCGATCGCCCTTGCGAGAATTGCAACTCATGCAAGCGGTTACGACATTATCCCAACTATGACTCCCGCCTCGGGATTTAGGCAAGACATGATCCAGGGTTAAATGTTTGGTACTGCCGCAGTATTGACAGGCATGGTGGTCCCGTTTGAGGACTTCCCGACGGTTGACCGGAGGCACCTTCCAAATCCGTTCAGTCCCTGTAATGGTTAGGCGGATATGGTCCGGAACCATCACCACCTGAGAAGGCGATCGCACCTCATACATTCTCGGGGTTTCCAGACCCAAGTCATAGCTATTGCTGCCGTCGCTTAATTCCAAGGGTTCGGCCTTGCCTGCAATTAACAGGACAATTGCTCGTTTAATGTTGACTCGGCTAATCGGTAAGTAGTTTTTAGAAAACACCACCACCGATTTTGTTAATACGTCACTTATGCTATTCACGACTCGACTCCTTAAAAAAAACAGCCCCCACTTCCTGATTTAGGGGAAGCGGGGGCTGAAAAAACTCTTATTATTAGGGTCTTCTCGTCCTAGATGGATACGGCACTTGATGCCTATCCCTCCCGCTTCTGCTATGAATATTTGGCCATGCTGATAGCTGACCTAACGTGGATTTAAACTCCTCGCTCATCTCAAAATCTTGGTCCGCATTCCTATCATACTCACCCCGCCCGATGGACACCAAAGCTATAGCCGATGTCATGAGGCGATCGCCTGCATCAACATCACGGCCCAAGCCATTGGCATACAGTCCAGTGATTGTAGGAAGGAGGGGTAAAAAGTTCACGGTTAGATTTTTTGAAAGCAAGGACTTGAATTCTTCACCAAACATACTACACTAATATTACAGAGAATGTAAACCCTCCAGAGGAAAAAAGTTATGTCTGCGATTACTCGAACACCCACCACCGAAATGGAAGTCACCAGCATCCGCCTAGAGAGATCTCTGAAAGAAAGCCTCAAAGCCATTTCTGGCAATCAAGGATACCAAGCCTTGATTCGAGACGTGCTCTGGAATTACGTCCAGCAAAAATCAGGAGAGTATCGACCTTCATTTTCCCGAGACGATATTCGCGCCAGTTTAGATGCAACAGCCCAACGGGAGGAACGGTGTGTCCTCACCGGCAAACTCATTCGACCGCAAGAACCCATGTTATTAGGCTTAACCACCGGCGGCGATATGGTGCCGCTGAGTATAGAGAGTATGGTTGGCTAGTCGAATTTAGGGAATTTTTGGTTCAACATTTAGAGGCGATCGCATTTAATTGGCGATCGCCTCTGTCGTTACTTCAAGTCCAATAAATTTAATAGCTGTCCCCGTCCCTAGGGACAGAGGACCCACAAAGCTTTAATTATTCCGATCGCCGATAATTGTCCCAAGCTTCAGCAATCAGTCGGGGTGCTGTTTCTGCCGGAATTTTCAGGGCGTGAGCCAGTTTATCCAAATAATGGGATTCTTCTGGCGTCACCTTCCCATCAACAATTGCAAAGGTGGCGGCTACGGCAAAGGCACCTTCAACCATATCATCGGGAAGAGCTTCAATGGCGGCATTAAACAAAGCCGAAGTCCCTTGACGGTCCCAAATTTTATCCACTTTGGCCGAAATTTTGGAGATATCTTCTACCTCATACCCCTTCATCGCCCCACTTGCCATCAACTGATGGAGTAACTCCGATTGTTGTTCAGACATTTCACCATCGGCATAAACCACAATCAGCGTAATGGCAAACAACGCTTCTACAGGCGTGAGTTTTTCCGTTGATTTGGCATAAGTTTGGAACAGTTTGTCATACTTGCTCATGGTATCCCCCTCTTGCGGACTCTCCAAGGTGAACCGGACTTACTGCATTTCCGGCAATATCTGACGAATCAAATCTGACGTCACGCGATCGCTCACAGTTGCCGCACCGATTTGCGTGGGTAACACAAACCGCACTTGTCCATCTTTCACTTTCTTATCCGTTTGCAGCGTGTCAATAATCTCCTCAAGATTCAATCCGTCCGGTAATTTCGTCGGTAACCCAGCTTTTTCAATCAAGGCAAACTGACGGCGATCGCACTCCTCATCCCAAAGTCCCAACGCCACCGCTAACCGCGATGCCGCCACCATCCCCACTGCCACTGCTTCCCCATGATTCATCCCTTTATAGTGAGTCAAACTTTCCACCGCATGACCTATCGTGTGACCATAATTCAGAATTGCCCGCAATCCTGCTTCTTTTTCATCTTTGCCCACCACATCCGCTTTACTTTGGCAAGAACGGGCGAGAATTTCTTCCAAAAATCCGGCATCTACATAACGCAACTGATCTAAGCGCTTTGCTTGTTCCATTTGGGTGAATAATTCCGAATCCCAAATCACCCCATATTTAATCACCTCGGCCATTCCGGCTCGAAATTCCCGGGCTGGGAGCGTTTTTAGCACCTCGGGGTCGATCGCCACCAACTGCGGTTGATAAAATGCCCCTATCAGATTTTTCCCCTGGGGATGATTCACCCCAGTTTTGCCCCCAATTGAAGCATCTACCATTGCTAACAGGGTGGTGGGGACTTGGACAAAATTAATCCCACGCAACCAAGTCGCCGCTGCAAATCCGGTCATATCTCCCACGACCCCACCACCTAAAGCAACCATTGTGGAGGACCGTTCTAGGCGCTGTTCCAGGGCCGCATCGTAAATTTTTTGGATGGATCGCAGGGTTTTGTATTGTTCTCCTGCCGTCAGGATGCAGGTAGAGACATCAAATCCCGCTGCGGTTAAGGAGGACCGGAGGCAGTCGCCATACCGTCGATCCACCACGGGGTTAGACACCACTAAGACTTTTTTCCCCAACTTTAAAGGCTGCATTTGCTCCCCGAGTTGATCTAAGGATTGAGGGGCGATCGCAATATCGTAAGAGTCCTGGGGCAGATTGACGCGGATAACAGACGGCATGGTAAACAACCCATTCACTAAACCTAGAGGGCTGTATTGTATCGCAAGCCATGATTCAATGGTGGGTAGCGATTTTAAATGGAGATACTTCTCAATGTCTGGAGTCCTTGCTTACGCTTTGATTGTCGGTGGAGCCTTCGTCAGTGCAGTCGTGATCATGTTTGGATTGCGTGCCGTCAAACTGATCTAATCCCCAATCCTGTTGCCAAAGACCTAACCCTACTCTTCAGCCCGCGCAGGCGGGCTTTGTCCGTGTAGCCCCACCCTTGAGGGTGCGGGTTTTTATTGGGAAAGCGCATACAACCCGCTACGGCGGGTTTTTTTGTGGTATCAGCCGGAAGGAGAGTGGCAGGTAAAAATGAGGCGATCGGCCCGGATGGAACCGAAACAAGATTGCAGATATTAAAAATAAACAAAAGATTAAAAAAGGGATCTCCAAGAGTCCGTATTTTTGCGGATACCTGATACACAGGCACTTTTAGCCCAATAGCTCCGTCGAATTAGAGTAGGTAATCATTCTAAATTTGCATCAATTTTATTTTTAATTTGCAAGTTTACTGGGGTGCAATTGGCTCGTTTTTTTCTAACCCTACAACCCATACCGATTCGATGAATCTTTCCTTAATCAACCCCTTCCGGTTATCACACCTCACGGTACCGCTTTGGTTTTTTGTCTTTGTTCCGTATAAATTAGGCGAAGCGTTATTAATTACCCTGCTGCCCTTATTTATCGTTCAAACCGTCAATGGTAGTGTCACCGATGTCGGACGAGTGCACTCCCTGACGTCTCTAGCTGGTGTCATTGCCTTTATTGTCTGGGGCAACCTTTCCGATCGCCTCAAACTGCGCCGACCCTTCCTCATCCTAGGATTTTGCGGGTTTGCCCTCTGTACCGCACTCACGGCGATCGCCCAGGGAATCGAGCAAGTCATGATATTCTGTACCCTGGGCGCATTTCTCATGGCCGCCATTACCCCAGTTGCCTCCGCCCTGGTCATCGATGGCAACCCCGAAGACCGATGGGCCAGTGCTTTTGGTAGATTTTATCAAATTTCCGGCTGGAGTTTTGTGGGGGGCGTTCTCTTGGGGGCCAGTTGGTTAGCCTTCATTCCCATCCACTGGACGAGTATGGGACTGCGATCGCTGTTAATCTTAGCCAGTTGTGCCGCTACAGTCAGCTTAATTCTCTGCTGCAAATGGGTAAAAGAACCCCGCAAGAGTTCACAACACCGCCAGTATCAGCCCGAGTTACATGACGTGATCTCTGTAGCAGTCATCGAAAGACGGGCAATGTTTTATTCCTCGCGAATGCTGTATTTTATCCTGCATCCGTCATGGGGCGTGAACCTGCTTCACAAACTCTCCCGTCCCCTGCTGCTTTACTATGCTTGTGCAGCGGTCTTTTTCTTTGCCGTGAATGTCGTTTTTGTCCCCTTTCCCATTTTTCTCACCACCCATTTAGGGGCAACCAATACCCAAGTTTTACTCATCACTATGGGTAAAGCGGCGATCGAGGCATTCTTTTATCTGCCAATGGCGCGTTTTGTCCAAAAACGCAAAGGGGTTCAGCTACAAGCTGGGGCGACTGCCATCCGAGTTGCTGTTTTCCTGATTTTCTCCCTCGTGGCGATCATGCCTGTCCATCCCCTGAGTTTGCCCATTGTTGGCGTGGCGCACCTCTTAACCGGGTTGACTTGGGCGGCAATTAGCATTTCTAGCACCACCATCGTTGCCACACTTGCCCCCAAAGGTCAGGAAGCGATCGCAATGGGTTCCTATAATTCCCTAATTGGAATTGCCACAATTATCGGCAGTTTAGTGGGCGGGATGATGGCTGTTTCTTATGGATACAGTGCTTGTTTCATCACAGGTGCAATCCTGATGGGTGTAACGGCAACCCGCTTATTTTGGATCGGGAGAATGCCGAACCTGATTCTCCAGAAACAGGGAAACCCGATTAAGTGAGTTTTTCCCCAGTCTATTCTGACTCATTCCCGGATTTCAATGACTCTTTAGATGCCAAAAACTCGCGCACTACTTCCTCATATCGGCGAAATTCCCCATCAACTTGATAATTCATTTGTTGCATTTCTGCTTCGGAAATTAATCCCGCCAGTTGGAGAATGGCCGATTCTAACTCGGGATATTTTTCCAAAGTCTCAGTCCGAATTATTGGGACGGCTTGATAAGGGGGAAAATATTTTTTATCATCTTCTAGCACCACTAATCCCAATTTGTCAATTAATCCATTAGTAGAATCTCCGGCAATTAAATCCACTTTTTTATAAACTAAGGCCCGATACATTAATCCTAAATCCATGACTTCGGGAGGGCGGGCAAAGGTTAACTGATAGGTGGCAGCCAAGCCAGGAAAACCATCTTCCCGACTCATAAATTCATAGCCAAATCCCGCTGTCCATTGGGGGGTATATTCAGCGGCATCGGAGAGAGTTTTTAAATTTAAGTTCCGCGCATCTTCTCCTCGGACCATGATGGCAAAGGTATTATTAAAGCCTAATGGAGGCATGACGGTTAAGTTAAATTGGTCTTGATAGGCTTGTTTAACGTTCTGGTAAACTGTTTCAGCGTCGGAAATGGGGGCTTGGTTTAAAATTGCTGTAAAAGCGGTGCCAGTATATTCCACATAAGCATCAATTTGTCCGGTTCTGAGGCCATCATGACAGAGGAATGTACCCCCTAAATTTAACTGGCGATCGACTGTTAAATCGGTTTGGGATTCTATTTGTTGGGCGAGGAGTTCACCGAGGATATTTTGCTCTGTGAAATTTTTAGAGCAAATCACAATATCAGCCCTTCTGCTGGGGCGGGAGTTGTCAGTTTTACATCCGGTAACGACCCCAAAACTGAGGGTACAAACTGCTACCAATAAAAAGTGTTTGGCGTTCATTTTTTGACCGTTAATTGATGTTCAAGCCAGCCGATCGCCCCATCGGCAATTAAGGCGATCGCCGCTGCGGGAACAGCCCCAGCTAAAATGAGTTGATTGTTCACCATCGAAATCCCTTGAAAAATCAACGCCCCCAATCCACCAGCCCCGATCGCCGCCGCAATAGTCGCCGTTCCCACCGAGATAGCCGTAGAAACTCGCACCCCAGCTAAAATCACCCCCATTGCCAAGGGAATTTCGACTTGAGAAAGCAATTGCCAATCGGTCATCCCCATTCCCCTTCCCGCCTCACGAATGGCTGGGTCTACCCCAATAATGCCTGTATAGGTATTCCGAATAATCGGTAATAAGGCATATAAAGTCAGGGCAAAGATGGCGGGAACTGCCCCAATTCCGCCAATAATGGGTACGGAAATTAAAAAGCCAAAGAGGGCTAAACTGGGAACCGTTTGCAGGATATTGGCAACGCCCAAAATTCCTGATGATAGCTGGGGTTTTCGGGTGATGAGAATGCCCAAAGGAATCCCGACAGTGGTGGCAATAGTAATGGCGATCGCCACTAAAAATAAATGTTCACCACTCCGACGTAAAATTTCTGGGCTATATCGAATCAGAAAAAACTCATCCATTATTCAGGCTGATAAAGTGGACAAAGATGGATTTATAGCGCAAGGGGTGATCAACCGGGTTTCTTGTCCCAATTGATGGCAATCACGGGCAAATCTACGCCAGAAACCCGGTTTCTGGTCCCCAGGATAGGAACGCCTAAAAATCAGCGGTTCCATTGTAGGTGGGAGTGGGGAGACAGCGGATAAAGGCTTGCGCCTCGGGATGTTCGGATTGCAAAAATTCGGACGGAGTGCCTAACAGGACCATTTTGCCATCCTGCATCAAGCCGATGCGGGTTGCCAAGCGCAAGGCTTCATGAATGTCATGGGTGACAAATATTACGGTTTTGCCAAGTTGCTGTTGCAGGTGTTTAAATTCCCGTTGGAGTTCCAGGCGGGTAATGGGGTCCACGGCCCCAAAGGGTTCATCCATGAGCAAAACGGGGGGATCAGCGGCTAGTGCACGGGCGACGCCGACCCGCTGGCGTTGACCCCCGGAGAGTTGGTGAGGGTAGCGGTTGAGGAAATGTTGGGGTTCTAAACCGACGAGTTCGAGGAGTTCGGTGACTCGGTTCTGGATGCGATCGCGGTCCCACCCCTGAAGAGACGGGACGAGACCTACATTTTTAGCAACGGTGAAATGGGGAAATAAACCGATGTCTTGAATGACATAGCCCATGCGTCGCCGTAACTGAATGGGGTCCCATTGAGTGGTGGGTTTGCCCTCGACGAGGACCTCGCCATTGGTGGGAATTCGGAGTGCATCCATCAGGGCGATCGTGGTGCTTTTGCCGCTGCCACTGCGTCCGATCAGCACTAAGGCTTCACCCCGGTTGACTTTAAAATTCAAATTGGAGACTAAATTGCGCTGATTCAGCCGAAAGGTGACATTCCAAAATTCTACAACTGAATCGTTAACAGGGGGATGTGGTAAGGACATAGATCGGTGGATCGGGGGATCGGTGGATCGAGGGTCGGGGTGGGGGAGAATTCCGGTCCGTTGAGTCAGTTCCGTTCGGTGACTTGTGGAAGAGTGGCGATCAAGTAAAGTAAATTAAGAAAGGCACTGGAGGAGGAGCGGATCGTTGTGACTGCAAAATCAGCTAGGGCAGTATTGTTGCAGAGGGAGATAGGTTTGTAAGTTTATAGAAAATGGGTCCTAGGCGGGAGATTGATGCCCAAATTAGGGTCGCGATCGTTAGGGGTTCAACAGAACAAGACGATCCATGCCAAACCGGGCATTCAGACTGACCCCGCTGAGATTTTAAGCCATTCGCGCCAAAAAGCAACCTTGGCGTTGAAACTGGGCAATAATATCGATGCGCGGAAATGAGCGTTATGCTACAAAGCCTTAAGGAAGGCGTACAGTAAGGGGAGCAAAGGGAACCCGAAAGCAATGCATAAGATCCTGTTGGTAGAAGATAATGAAATGAATCGGGATATGCTATTGCGTCGTCTGAAGCGTCGGGGCTATGAGGTCATCGTAGCCGTCGATGGCGGACAAGGCGTCACAATGGCTCATGCCGAAACACCTGACTTGATTTTGATGGATATGAGTTTGCCGGTACTGGATGGGTGGGAAGCAACCCGACGGATTAAAGCGGCACCGGATACTCAATGGATCCCGATTATTGCATTAACTGCTCATGCCATGTCTGGCGATCGCGAGAAATGTCTGGCGGCAGGATGCGATGATTATGACACCAAACCCGTGGAGTTTCCTCGGTTATTGGAGAAAATTCAGTTACATATTTCCAAGCAACCGACGGTTTAGGATGCTTCTGGCACTCCGATGGGGAATGGGGAGAATGGATGAGGAAAATTTTAAGGGTGCGATCGCCACGGGGTCAATTTCTTCCCTCTTGAACAGCAATCAAGGGAATTTCTTCTATCAGTCCACAAAAGTTTTGAGTGATATTTTTAAGTATTCCAAGTTCTCCAGGGGCGAACTGGGGATTTTTAATGGGGGGGATTTCTGGCTCAATCTTAAAATCAGGAGATCTGAATAAAAGGGCAGCCGATCGCCCTCATCTGTAAAACCTCGATTTTTCCCGCTGATTCATGCCTGACTCTTTGCCATTCGGGGTTATTTCTTGATTTTTTGGTTAATCTAAACCCTAATTTGAGTAAATATCTGTGATTCCTAAAATAAAGCGAAAACAAAGGAAAGAGAGGAAGTGAATCAATGATGCAAAGCACCTGCCGATTTGGGCCGAATTTTTGGTGCTCCGAAACGAAAATTTAAGTGCCACCCCTTGCCCTTCACTTCCTTAAGATCTCCCAGGATCGGGAATCAAAAATAGCGGTTAGGAAAGCAGTGGATAATATCCCGTTGATGACTAGACAGGAACTCTAAACAGAACAGTTCAAGTCAAACCCACCCTCTTCACCAAAGAGATCTCATCAAGATGCCTATTAATTTACCGGCCCCGAATTTGAAGCCCAACCCAGACGGGAACTCTAACCCTAAAAATCAGCGGGGTGGGCTGATTCAAGCTTACACCCTGGTGGGAATCCTCTTGGGTTGCACTATCCCATTGACTGCATGGATTCTAGATATGGTGATTCGAGATGTGGACTGGTCTTTAGGGGCGATCGCCCAGGTCCATCTCACCAATCCCCTCCACTGGATCCTAGACCTCAATCCCCTCGTCTTTGGCTGGATGGGGTGGACCTTGGGACAATTAAAAATCGCCCAGAAAACTACTCAGCCATTGCCTTTGCACCTCACTTCCCGGGAAAGGGAGGGCTACGGCGTCCCCGGGGTGGGGACCCCCACCGCAGACCAACTGGCACTTTACCTCAATCATCTGCCGATCGCCGTTATTGAATTCAACCTCAAGGGTGAGATTCAAACCTGGAATCCCACTGCCGAAACTCTCTTTGGCTATCACGCCAGGGAGGCGATCGCCTCCCCTCTACTCACGGCAATTATCTCGGAAAATGCCCTACCTGATTTCCGACGCCAGTGGAACCAGCTTTTAACCAACCCCTCTAAACAACGTTGGCGGTTAGAAAATCGCACCCGAGAGGGCAAAATCCTACCTTGTGAATGGAATCTCCTTCCCCTGCGAAATCCATCCGGGGAACTCATCGGAGTCGCCGCGTTAGTTTGTGAAATTACTCAGCAGGTGCAAACCGAAACGGCTTTAAGCACTAGCGAAGCCCGATTGCGCCGACTCTCCGAAGCCACCTTTGAAGGCATCATCATTCATAACCGAGGAAAAATTATCGATGTCAATCAAGCCCTCGTCAAAATGAGCGGCTACTCGGAAGCGGAGTTGATTGGCAAAAATGCCCTGAATTTTTTAACTCCAAACTCTAAAAAAATTGCTTTACAAATGATTAGCTTAGGGGATGAAACCCCTTATGAAGTAGAGCTTGTAAAAAAAGATGGCACAAATTTTTTCGTGGAAATTCAGGGGAAAGAAATTTTAAATTCTGGGACGGGAGTCCGAGTGGCAGCAGTCCGAGATATTAGCGATCGCAAGCGGTCCCAAGACCTGGAAAAATTGTTGATCGCCACAGTAACTGAAAATCAACGAACCCTAGCCACCCTGATGAGCAACCTCCCAGGCATGGTTTATCGCTGTAAAAATGACCGAAACTGGACAATGGAATTTGTCAGCGATGGATGTATCCAGTTAACCGGATATAATCCAGAAGAACTCATCGGTAATCACCAGTTTTCTTTTTCCAAAATCATCCATCCTGACGACCAAGACCAACTCTGGGAAAAGGTCCAATCCAGTTTACAAAACCAACAGCCTTTTGAATGCGCTTACCGCATCATCACTCGGACTAAAGAAATCAAATGGGTTTCGGAACAAGGACGAGGGATTTTTTCAGTTAATGGAGAATTATTTGCCCTAGAAGGTTACCTCACCGATATCACAGAACGCACCAAATCGGTAGAAGCCTTGCGTCAGAGTGAAGCCCGCTATCGCGCCATTTCTGAACTGGCTTCGGATTTTGTGTATTCCATGACCCTCAATGAGCAGGGTGAACCGATCGCCGAATGGGTCACTGAATCTTTTAAACGAATTACCGGCTATACCCGAGAAGAAATCAATCAAAAAGGCGGCTGGCATGGGGTGATTCATCCCGAGGATTTGCCCAAGTTTCGGCAATTTGAGCGAGAAATGTTGGGGGAAAATGGGGCAGTATTGGAATACCGAATTTTTACTAAATCTGGTGAAATTTGTTGGTTGCGCGATTCCGCCCGAACCGTTGATAATGAAGGGGAATCGTCTAAGAAGGTGTTGGGTTCGGTGCAGGATATTAGCGATCGCAAACGGTCGGAGTTCCAAATGTTACACGCCATGTCCTTATTGAGCAAAAGCGAAGCCAAAAATCGCGCCTTGCTCAATGCCATGCCTGATTTAATGTTCCGCTTTGATCGCAAAAAAACAATTCTGGACTTTAAACCTGTCAACGGCATCGATTTTGGCAATTTAACGGGCCATTTTTTAGGTAAAAAATTAAATGATTTATTGTCTGAAGAAGTCGTTTTTGATTGTATTGAAGCCTTGGAAAAAACTTTAGCAAGTCATGAAATTGAAATTTTTGAGTATGATTTAAAAATTAATGAAGAGGTTTTTAGCTATGAAAGCCGGGTTGTAGCCAGTGGAGAGCAGGAAGCCTTGGCGATCGTCCGAGATATTACCGCCCGCAAGCGCGCAGAAGCGGAAAAACTGCAATTAATCACCTCTTTGCAAGAAAGCGAAGAAAAATATCGGTCTGTAGTAAATACGGTTCAAGAAGTCATTTTTCAAACCGATCCCCAGGGATGCTGGACCTTCCTCAATCCAGCTTGGACCGAAATCTCAGGATACAGTATCGAAGAAACTCTCGGGACGCCGTTTTTAAACTATATTCATCCCGACAATTACCCCGAGACTCAACAAAAATTCCAGAAATTGGTTCAGCGGCAGCTTGACATTTGCCGCCATGAGGTCTGTTATCTGACTAAGACAGGCGATCGCCGCTGGATGGATGTTTATGCCAGACTGCGACTCTCTCCCGATGGCACAATTATCGGTCTGGCGGGAACTCTCAACGATATCAGCGATCGCAAAAAAGTCTCCCAGCAATTGCAAGAAGCCAAAGCCGCCGCCGAAGCTGCAAACCGTGCTAAAAGTGCCTTTCTGGCTAACATGAGCCACGAACTGCGAACCCCCCTCAATGCCATTATCGGCTACAGCGAAATTCTCCTCGAAGAATCCGAAGATTTAGGGTCTGAAGAATTCATCCCGGATTTGCAAAGAATCCAAATTGCCGGGAGACACTTACTCTCCCTGATTAACGATATTTTAGACATTTCCAAAATCGAAGCAGGTAAGATGGAACTCTATTTAGAAACCTTCGAGATCCCAACCCTACTTGATAATGTCATCGCCACCGCCAAACCTCTGATTCAAAAAAATAACAATACATTTGAATCAATCTGTCCGCCTGATATCGGAACCTTATATGCAGACTTGACAAAAATCCGACAAGTGTTATTAAACCTATTGAGTAATGCCGCTAAATTCACCACCCAAGGAACCATTACCTTTGAGGTCTCTCGGGACCTCTGCTGGATTCCTCAGTCCCCTGTGAACTCATCTCTCGGGGAGTCTGGGGAGGCGATGAGGAAGGATTCTATTTCCCCTGTCAACGGTGACCCGCTGGGGCCTCCGTCTCCCTGTATTGTCTTTCGGGTGACAGATACAGGGATTGGCATGAGTCCGGAACAAATGAATCAAATTTTTAACGCTTTTACCCAAGCAGACCCTTCTACAACGCGCAAGTATGGAGGTACGGGTTTAGGATTAGCTATTTCTCAGCGATTCTGCGAGATGATGGGAGGTGACATCTCCGTTACCAGTGAAGTGGGAGTGGGCTCCACTTTTACCGTCCGTCTCCGGACTGTCCCAGTTCAGCCTCACCCCTAATGCTCAAACGAGGCATTTTCCCTGGGAAATTCTCTGTCCGTGGGATAGAACCTTTAAGAAATAGGTAGAATCCTAGGAAGTTTTCCTCTGTCCACGCTATGAAGCAGAATCACTTGCACCACGGGGAGAGAGCAAACGCCATCAGGGGTTGATTTGCTCCTTCACTCTCAGTAAACCCAGCTATGCGGACACTAATGCCATGATGCGATCGCCCAAAACTCCTCTAATACTCCCCTCGGTTCTCGTTTGTCTGTGTAGCTGCACCCAGTCGGGTACAGCGACACAGACAAAGCCCCGATGAAAAGGGCTAACCTCAAAACAGAACTTTGACCCCCGGATTTGGTATCCATAGGTTCTATCTCCTAGGGGATCTCCATGATCCCACGGCTAACGGAACCCCATCGTCTCCTAGAGGCGATCGCCCGTTCCGAGACGGGTTAACCCCATTAAACCCCTGCCCGATTGCTATTTCGAGCCTGCTAGATTTTAAAGAGTCGATGCCATGAACCTTGACCAAGCCTCGGTGCTGGTAGTTGATGATGTTGAAGCCAACCGCGATCTCCTCTGCCGCCGCTTGAAGCGGCAAGGCTACCACGTCAAAATTGCAGAAGATGGTCTGAAGGCACTCGAATTAATCCGAGCGGAACCCTTCGATCTCGTGCTACTGGATATTATGATGCCCCATCTTAATGGCTATCAAGTCTTAGAGGAAATTAAGGCCGATTCCAGTCTGCGCCATATCCCGGTGATTATGATTTCCGCTGTGGATGATATTGATAGTGTGGTCAAATGCATTGAGTTAGGTGCAGAAGACTATCTCTCTAAACCGTTTAATCCGGTCCTGTTAAAAGCTCGGATTAGTGCCTCTTTGGAGAAAAAACGCCTGCGAGACCAAGAACAAGCGGTTTTACAAAAATTACAAGATGAACAGGCTAAATCTGAACTCCTCTTGTTGAATATTTTACCCAAACCCATTGCCGAACGCCTGAAGGCGGGGGAACGGACGATCGCTGATAATTTTTCCGATGTCACCGTTTTATTTGCAGATATTGTCGGCTTTTCCCAGCTTTCTTCTCATTTATCTCCCCCGGAATTGGTGGAATTTCTTAACCATATTTTCTCGTTGTTTGATGAGTTGGCGGATAAATATGGGTTGGAAAAAATTAAAACCATTGGCGATGCTTATATGGTGGTCGGGGGTTTACCCATGCCTAGGCCGGACCATGCTCAGGCGATCGCCCAAATGGCTCTCGATATGCTCGACGCTACGACCCAATTAAGGACGAATCATGGCGAAACCATCGCCATGCGGATCGGCATCAGTACCGGCCCGGTGGAAGCTGGAGTAATTGGAACTAAAAAGTTTAGTTATGACTTATGGGGGGATACGGTTAATACAGCTTCAAGAATGGAATCTCATGGCATTCCTGGACGGATTCAAGTGACGACTTCGACTTATAAATGTCTGGCTGATGATTTTGTATTTGAAAACCGGGGCCTAATTCCCGTCAAAGGCAAAGGAGAAATGTTGACCTATCTCCTGATGGGTAAAAAACCTATTGTTTAGTTTAATTCTAGCTGATAATTATTTAAAAACCCTCGGGTTTTTCTATGTTTTAAAGCAGTGAATCAAAGCCCGGAATCCATCCGGTTCCTCTCCCGGATGACGGCACGCTCCCGGGTGAGATGCTCCTGTTTTTGACCTCAATCGGTTAAAGGGGCGATTGACGGATTACCCTTGGTTGGAGGGTTGCGCAATTGGCGATCGCCTCCCAAACCACAACCTCCGGAGCCAAGGATCGCCCTGCTTGTTTCCATTCCCGAACATCCCGGACAGTCTGCGGTTTCCCTAAACTTAGGGCAATGATTCCGGCGGGTGGAGGGGCGATCGGCCCTTAACCGGACTTTTATCCCCCAGGGGTAAAAATTAGCCCCGCCCTTGACAATTTATGACCCATCCCGACTCAATGGATTGATGATCCGTCAGTTCCTTGTTAAACTAACCACAGAATCACTGTACAGAACTATTATTGTTAACTTAATTCGGTAAGGCTAAGGCTATGACTAGGGGACTTTCAGTAAAAATTCGATCAATGGCGACAGCGCCCACTATTGCGCCGGACCAAGTTGGTCAAGTTACCCGACAACCGTACCCGAATTATAAAGTAATCGTGCTAAACGATGATTTTAATACGTTTCAGCACGTTTCTTCCTGCTTAATGAAGTACATTCCCAACATGACGAGCGATCGCGCTTGGGAACTCACCAATCAAGTTCACTTTGAAGGACAAGCCACAGTCTGGGTGGGTCCACTAGAGCAAGCTGAATTGTACCACCAGCAACTTAGCCGCGCTGGATTAACGATGGCTCCTTTAGAAAAAGCCTAATCCCGTTAAAAAATCCGGCATCCAAGCTGAGGGTTCAAAATTAGGGTTTCACGGTTTACCCTTAAGATGAACCAGTAGGTTGCATACTGTAAGCTACAGGCGCGAAATTTCTCGTCTAGGGTATCCGAGCTGATTTCCAGGCTGTACCAGCCTTTGATTGGTTCCCCCATATCAAGAAAACACTATTCTATTTGGTAAACATCTCATGGGAAAACCTTCTAGCGGTCGCTTGGTTCTGAATCACTCCACTCATATTCCTGGTTTAATCGCCATCCTGGAAAAGTTAACGGGTTGCCTCGGCATTCAAACCATTACTCCCGGGGTAATTGGTCGCGCCAAAGGTCACTGTCCTCAGATGAAGTTAAAGATATCGGTTCCTATTTTGGGCGGATATAAGGTGATTGCCAGACAGGGAAAAACGGTGCAAGAAGTCTTTATCATTACGGAATTAAGTCAACCGGACCTAGAAGGGGCGATCGCTTCATGCTTGGCAAAAAAATAGCCCCGGGGTCTGATGCGACAAAACCCGATTCCCTGATGATTAGGGTTAAGGCCCCCTTCTCCCGCCAAATTTATAAGAATTAAGATTCAATGCTTTGAAACAAGTTACTGTTCTTCAGATACTCAACCCAATGCGTATCACTTCTCAAGGAACAGTTGCGGTTCTTCTATCCCACTATTTTTTCTGAGTCTTTTTGGGGTTTTAGACCCTTTTATTTGGGCCTTCAGCTTCTGATGCACTGCTCTATAAACTACATGATAGCTAACATCCACTCCACATTCTTCTTTTAACCAAGTTTGAATCTCTCCATAACTCTTAAATCCCTTATTTTCTTCTAAATATTGCTTTAATTTACCCATTGCTGCTGAGGGAATAGTGGTAGTTTTACCTGGGCTTTTATAGGGTTTGAGTAATCCCTCTAATCCCTCATGTTTGTACTTCTGAAACCAGCGATAAATTGTTGAAGGGTCTCTGACTAAAACTGAAGATAACTCTTGCAAAGTACAGAGAGTTCCTGTTTTCAGTAAGTACAAAGCTTGCAGTCTTTCTTTCATTTGGACACTGGTCTGCCTGTCTAGCAGTTGTTTCAGTTCTTCTGCAGATTCCTTAATTTCTAGGTTGAGAGTTCGTGCCATTTGTATAAATTTCTCGCTTCAGCCCCATTCCGTTGATTTCATGGGTTAATTTCATGCACAGGCAGCATAAAAATTTTTGATTCCACCCTAGCCTACCCAAAGTGGATCGTCAAGAGGTCCCTATGAATTAAGAGCGGGTAACCTTTTTTAATTTAGAGGGTAAAATCTGCTCTTAAACCGGGCAAATTAAGTATATATAACTAAATAATTGACCATTTTCGAGATAAAATTTACCAACAACGGGTATAAAATTGGCCCATTGCTCGCACTTCACCCAGAGATCTATTAAAATTAAGCAGATTTTATTAACAGTCCCTTCAGACGAACAGATAATGAGCAATTCAGGGCGGGTTCCGACTTCTAAGAACAAGGGTTTTACCCCCGAACCAGACTGGAACTATGAGGCAACGGTGGCTCAAATTGAAGCGATCGTTGAACGAGTCGAATCGGGGGAATTGGAATTAGCTGAGGTTTTCGACCAATTCACCACCGCAGTTGAGTATCTGCGGCAGTGCGAATCGTTCCTCTCTCAACGACAGCAACAGGTCAATTTATTACTGGAAACTCTGGATGAGGGGAGTTTTGAGTTTTGAACGTCTGTAGAGCAATGGAGGGAGATCTTCCAAAGGTGTGTGACTGGACTCTGTAGCCCAGTCACGAGGAATTCATGGTGGGGCTTTCATGCTGAATCCTTCTTTTAAGCAATACTGCCGCGTTTGCGGGTTTCTTTGTAGGAGGTGCCGACATTTTGCAACCCGGCTTTAATCATTTGTTGTTCCAAAAGGGCAAAGAAACGAGCGCGATCGCCTCCCCGAACCACCGCTTGATTGTGGGCCTCCGCTAACACCACGGGATAGCCATACCCTTTTTGCACTTGGGACAAAACCATACTTAAAGCCATGTTTAACAACGATGGATCTTTGGCAACCCAGGCAGGCATATCAATTCGGGCAATTTCTGGCCCCACATGAAGGTAACAGAAATAAACTTGATGTTCCGGGGGATATAAATCCAAAATCCGCGAACAACTGCGCCACAGGGGACTGCGTTGTCCCGGTTCGAGTACAGAGGCCCATAATGTGGTATCCCGCAAGGGATCAAAGACTTGGCAGGGAGCTTTTTGGTCGTAGGGACGCAGGACAGAATCAGCCTCGATGGGACAATGGCTAAAACAGTCGGGGTGGGGATGGGGACAGGCGGCTAACCTTAAGAAGCTGAGAGATTCGCTGCTGCGGGAGGCACTGATATAACCCACAATCGGGACCTTGACTTGCCGCATTTTTTCCCAAGCTTCTAAAATGGCCCCGAGGATGAGCTGACGCGCATCGGTGGGTAGGGGTTCGAGAAACCAGTAAATCAAGGCTCCATCGACCATGCCTAAAATCGGCGCTTCTGGATGAGCAATTTGACCGCTGCCTGGGGTTCGCAAGGCAAGGGCTAAATCGGCTAGGGCGATCGCCTCGGAAACCCCCCGTCGATAACCCATCCATTCTTCGGTTTTAATCCCCCATTGCCGCGAAATATACAGGTCCTCGGGTTTATAAAACACCTCCGGCAGACTATCTAACAGAGGGAGGCGACTTTGACCATAATGGAGAATCACTCGCCCGACATTAATTAAGTAACAGTAAGCAATTTCATGATGGGAGGGTGCAATCTGAGACCCATCCGTCGCGATCACGGTTTGGACGTTGGGGGGAGTAGGGATATAGGGGGTAAAGTCCAGGGGTTCTGCCGGGATAGCAACGGGAAATCCCATGCGATCGCGCCAAATTTCTCGTTCCTGAATCAAATGCTCTTGGTCTGAGTGAGCTTTTTTCCGCAATTTTTGGGCGACTTCCAACCGCTGACGGGATTGTTCCGCTTCTTTGGAAAGATGTTCGCTGATTCCCTGCATTTGCCTTGCGATTTTGGTCAGATCTAGCATCCGTTCCCCCTGGGTATGAAATAGCCCGTTGTTGCTTTTGCTGTATTTATTTTATAGCCCAGGGCCGGACCCTTCGATGATTGGGGACCGATTTAAGGCCAAACTGAACAGTCATGGCAGAAGGTGGACAAGGACAAGAGTTCTATCCCCGAATTGTTCTGCGCTGCTGAGCGATCGCTGGGGGTATTATATCCCCAGTCTGCGAGATATAATTTAACCCCAGTCAAATCCAGTTGTTTTTGGACAGATTCTAAAGTTTTTAAGCGGTCCTCTACAAACCAAATGGTTGGGGTTGGGGTTATTTTTCCCAGGAGTTCTCGCAGAATTTGGTGTTTGGGACGCTTGACATTTTTGCCAAATACGCAATCTTCTGGCAGTTCGATACCTTGTTCTTGCAGTAGCGATCGCACGAAGCGTTCTTCTTTGGTGGTGATGATCACCAGTTGCTGCTGGGTGGCGAGGTAGCTTTTGAGGCGATCGATGACTCCCGGATAAAACCGATGCAAACTCAACCAGTCCGTGAGGTCTTCTGCAATCCATTTATCCCGGATGCCATCCACGATCGCCGCTAAATCCGTCGGGTCTAATCCTTCAGCGGTGACAATTTGCGAACAAATTGCGGGCCAGTTTTCTAATATTTGCTCAGGGTGGGTTCCTAAAAGAAGCGATCGCACCAGGACCGGCATCTCCCATCCCGTTTCGATCGCCGGTCTGAGTTGATAGAACAAGGGCGCTATTTCTTCCGGGGGGAGGCGATCGGCATTCGGCCAGATTTGGCAATACGATCGCCACGTAGTCTGGAAATATTCGATTAATCCGTCACAAATGACGCCATCAAAATCAAGACCTAGAATTGTCGGAGGGTTAGACACAATCAGATTTGAGGGTAGAGAATCTCCTTGCCGATTTTCCCACAAATGGCGATCGGCTGCCCCGATTCCTCCCAAAACAAAAGACCCACTTTTTATTAAAAAGTAGGTCTTTTATTTAGACGCTTTAACACTGATAGCAGACGCCTTAATTCAGCGATTTTCAAAAACCCAACTCTGATTCATAGAGCTGTAGTCAACTGGGGCGGAAGGATTCGAACCTCCGGATGCCTGGACCAAAACCAGGTGCCTTACCGCTTGGCGACGCCCCATTGCTCTGACCTTAAACATACTAACAGATACCTCCCGGGTTTTGTCAACTGTTTTTTGAAACTTTTTTTTCAGGGGAGATGGGGAGGATAGGGGAGATGGGGAGGATAGGGGAGATGGGGAGGATAGGGGAGATGGGGAGGATGGGGGAGATGGGGAGGATAGGGGAGATGGGGAGGATAGGGGAGATGGGGAGGATGGGGAGGATGGGGAGGATAGGGGAGGATGGGGAGGATAGGGGAGATGGGGAGGATAGGCGAGATGGGGAGGATAAGGGAGATGGGGAGGATAGGGGAGATGGGGAGGATGGGGTAGGTTCCTCGTGACTGGGCTTCTGCCGAGTCACGCATTCTGGAGGCTCTGCCTCCAGTCCCCATACAGGCGGCAGAGCCGCTGATGGTGCGTGTCACGGCTTCAGCCATGACACGAGAGCTTCTCCCCTATCTCCCCTATCTCCCCCATCCTCCCTATCCTCCCCATCTCCCCTATCTCCCCCATCCTCCCCATCTCCCCCATCTCCCCTATCCTCCCCATCCCCCCATCTCCCACCACCCCCATAACCTCTCACGCGCAGCGACTTTTGACGTAGGGTTGTTTAGCGGGAATTTGAATTAAAAACTCAGTACCCTGGCCCGGTTCTGAGTCACATTTAAGTACACCGCCATGTTTATCGACGACAATTTTATAACTAATGGAGAGGCCGAGTCCGGTCCCTTTGCCTACGGGTTTAGTCGTAAAGAAGGGGTCAAATAGGCGTTTTTTAACTTCTTCGCTCATACCGGGTCCATTATCCCGAATGCGGATGGAGACTTCGGTGGGGTTGCCGAGGGCATCGGTTTTGGCGATGTCGGTGCTGATTTTAATAATATGGGGTGCGCCTTGATTTTCCAGGGCGTCCATTGCATTGGTGAGAATGTTCATAAAGACTTGATTGAGTTGTCCGGCGTAACATTCCACTTTGGGAAGTTTCCCATATTCTTTGATGAGTTCAACGCCGGGGTCTTTGCCTTTGGGTTTCCAGCGGTTGTGCAAAATCAGCAGGGTGTTATCAATGCCTTCATGAATGTCTACGGGCTTCATTTCGGCTTCATCAAGACGAGAGAAGTTTCGCAAGGAGACGACAATTTGACGAATGCGATCGGCACCCATCTGCATGGAGGCGAGGATTTTAGGCAGATCTTCGAGGAGAAAGTCGAGGTCGATATCTTCGGAGACTTCAAGAACTTCAGGGGCAGGATTGGGGTAGAGATCTTGATAGACTTCGATTAGGTGCAGCAAGTCTTGGGTGTAGTTGTTGGCATGGACCAGGTTGCCGGTGATGAAGTTAACGGGGTTGTTAATTTCGTGGGCAATGCCTGCGACCATTTGTCCCAAGCTGGACATTTTCTCGGTTTGGATTAACTGGGCTTGGGTTTGTTTGAGGTTTTGCAGGGCGACGCTGAGTTGTTGGGCCTGGGTTTGGGCAGCGAGGGCGGCGGCGTGGGTTTGGGCGTAGAGTTCGGCTTGGTCGATCGCCAGGGCGAGTTGATCTACGACGCCTTGGAGTAGTTCGATTTCGCTATCGGTCCAAGGGCGGGGTTGGCTATGGCTACAAACGACGGCCCCGAGTTGACCGGAACGGGTTTCTAAGGGGAGGAGCAGGACGGAGACAATCCCCATTTCTGAGAAGAGGGTGCGGGTTTTGTCGTCTAAGTCGGCGCTGGTATCGAGGCGATCGCTACGCAAGGATTCTAGGTCGCGAATTTTCTGGGTGAGGGGGCCGCTGAGGGAGGCGGGATATTCGCACAGCAGGTTTTTTTTGTTGGGCGATCGCGATTCATGGGTGACGGTGAGGCTAGGCTGAAGCGGATGCGGCAAGTACCACAAGAAGTGACAGCGGTCAATTTGTAAGAGGGAGTGAATTTCCGTGACGGCGGTTTCCAGGATGGTGTCGAGGTCTAGGGAGTTGCGAATCTGACTGGCAAGGCGGAAGAGCAAGCCTTCCCGACGGGATAAAAGCGCTTCCCGGGCGCGATCGCGATCAATGGCTAGGGCTAAAGTGCTGGCTACCCAAACTAAGAGGTTTTGGACGGACTGGCTCACCCCCTTCTCGATGATGACAGCCATGACCCCACAAATCTGGTCATCGATGATTAAGGGTTGCAGCAGGCAATCGGGGTGGAGTTCACAATTCTCTAAGCAGTCGTTTTTGCCCCGTTCTCTTTGGCGGACCAAGCAGCCGGTGTAAGTTTTGCGCGTTTGAGCGACGGTTCCAATCTGGGTATGTCCCAGAGGAATGCGATCGGGGAACAGTTCCTGGTCCAGGGGAATCCCGGCGCTCGATCGCATCTCTAGTTCTTTCAGGGCCGGATTCAAGGTCCAAACTCCGACGGAGGTGGCTTCTAAATACTCCACGATCGCCCTCATGAGCGGCGGGAACAGAGTTTCTAAAGCTCCTCCTTTGGCGATGAGTCGCCCAATCTGAGCGCTGAATTCATAAAGGCGACTGCTATTCGGGGGAGTTTCTTCGAGTTCGTTTGGGGGGGTCACATTTTGGAAATACACGGATAAACCTTCGGAGTTTGGGTAGGCTTGCATTTTTAAACACCGTCCCAGATAAAATGCCTTACTTGTGACCGTCCGCCCCTCACCTAGGGCGCGTCGGTACTCCTCTATCAATTTAGACTGATTCTTCCACTGGGTTAATTCTTCCCAAATATTTCTCCCCACTAAAAGATGCCTGGGTTTGCCTAAAATTTCTTCACCCTGCGGGTTGATTTCGATAAAATTCCACTCGCGATCCAGTCGAAAATAACCCAAATTTTTTAGATCTTCCCCCAAGGCGATCGCACAGCTATCGTGACTGGTCCTGACGATCTTGGCATCTGGTGCTTGAGGTGCACAGGAGTGGGTGTTACTCGTTTTATCCATGACGATTCCATCTTTGTACAGGAGTTCTCCCCGAGGAGCAAAAATTCTGCACCGGCGATCGGCGCTTACGACACACCCCTTGCCCGATTCCATCCCCTGATATTCTGCCCCAGTCCGAGGAAAACCATCGCCCCAGAATAAAAGCGTCTGTGATTTCCGCCTCCACTGAGGTAAAGTCCTCGAAATATCTCCAACTAACGTAACCCAGTAAGGTTGGATCCCCAACTGGAGAACCCTTTCTATTTAAGAGCACTTCTAAATATTTTTCCTCCAGAGTTGGACCCCTGTGACTCGCGATCAACTCCCGGATGCTTTTGCTTCCCACCCCACTATCAACCCAAATTTTTGGCTTTTGCTTGAGTGCTCGGCCTCTGATGGACAGTTTTACCACAGACTGAATCACTGAGGATGAACCACCCCCCATCGCCCGCAATGCCGGTTGATTTCCCCGCACCAACAATTGGACGGCCTGAAAGCTGTAGCTACTTTGATCCACCCCCCGTCCGATCTCCTTCCAGGCAAGGGGCCGGGAAAGGCTGATTGACCCTTGATCCCTCCGGTTTTTTTTGATTTGTTCTTGACTTGGCACTGGTCCTTTCATCTGAAGGTACCCCTCCCCAAATTAGAAACCGCCAGTCTGTCTGACGGGACTTTAGCTTTTTATCATGGATTTGATGGCCCGGTACTGAGTTGATTTTACGGGAAATTACCCCAACTCGCTCCAGGGAAATTGCGGATTAAGGATTAATTTTTTTTAAAGCGCAGATGCAGTCATCCTTGTCAATTTTAGCGGAGGTTTTTTCCGGAGGGCTATATTTATAGCAGACCGTTTTATTCCCTCTTTCATCCTCTCCTGTCTTCTAGTATGTCTTTTTTGTTGCTTTTTTTTAAACTTTTTAATAAAAATTAACTTTTGTTACAAGTCACCCGGGTTGGGTCAACGATCAAGGGAGAGGACAACTCCTGCATCGCACAGGCGCGTTAAATTTTTAATCGAAGAAAAGCCGAGTTTAAAATGTCTAATGATATCAAAAAAAAATCAATGATGTCAAGGAATCTTAACGAATAAAGCTGGAAGCCAATCCCAGGCGATCGCCCCAGGCTTCGGTCACTCGGTCCCATCAACCTAAAAGCGTCTTTTCTGACCTGGGTAGCCCACTGGAGGGCGCTTCTCTCCTGCTTTGAAATCCTTCAATCCTCGCTCTCTCACCCGTGTTTTTGATGATCCCCCTGAATTTTTACCCCAGAGAGGGCAGTTGTGAACCAACCTGATCTCAATGCAAAGAAACGATAAAGAAAAAATCATTCTGTGTAAAGGAATCATGAACAATTTTTCCGGCATTATTTCCGGGATTTCACAGGGGACAGGGAGATGAATCAGCCCCTCTCCCCAGAATCTGTAGCCTCATCCTAAAACCCCAGGCAACGGTCACAATTTTCTACAGTTGGGGAACCTTTGATGCAGAACAGCACCTCTTTTTAAGGAGGTTCTGTGGGGAACTCTTCTGTTGAATGCATGAGGCTCCCATCCTCTACATCCATCGGCGAATCCAATTTCTAAACTAGGGAATGATCCACCGCCTCGGCTGAGGCGAAGAATATCCTAAACCCGTTACTCTTTCAAGGGCGGCCAATTCAGACTTCCCACTCCATTGCTGGTTTTTCTGGGCGAATTTTTAAGCTTCTGCGGCATCGTCAAACTCATCCATTTTTCCGGTTGCTGTACCAGAAGGGTTGATAGGGGGTGTCCTACTTTCCAACCTGGGTAATTATCCTTATTTTTCCCGGGAGTTCACCCTGATGAATTAGAAAATTTGCTGACTGAATCGGAGTAAATTGTCAATTTTCCCCCCAATGCTTTTCCCTCAATTCTCAGGTTGATGACTGAGGTTTTATTCTGTAGCGGAGGAATAATAGCCGATTAAATTCAGAGTATCGCTGGTCTCCTTGATGATTTGCCGGAGCAAAATAAGCAGTTTGGCTCAAAAAAAAATGGCCCTTCCTAAACTTCATCCCGTTTTGCTCAGGCTCTTTAGAGGAGAATGGTGGTTCCATTTACCAGCCCCTACAACGTAAAGGATCAGCCTTGGGAGAACTATGAAAAAATGTAACTTTTGTATTAAGTTTTATGAGGGACTGGGTTTAGATTGGATTAAACGGGAGGCGTTTCTAGAAAAAGTATTAAGAGATACTTAAAATTTTCAGAAAGTGATCTATAAAACAAAATAGTAGGCAAGTATCAGTTACAAAGGAGGAAGACATCTAAATCGGGTTGCCCAAGAGGTAGGCGAAGTCAAAACTTTCTCAAAATTCACGAATCACAGATCTCAAGTTGGTAAAGGGATGCTGAGGAGATGAAGAAATGAAAAGGTTGTCATTGGACTGATGCCCCTAAAGAGTCCGAAGGGAGAACTCACGAACCGAAAGGAATATGGGGTAAACCGAGTTTTTATCAACCCAGTGTCAGAGAATTTTACGATCGCCCCAGGGGAACTACCTCAGTTAGCACAGCCGGACCGGGAAGGGTTAAATGCTTCACCGATTCATTCCATAACCAGAATCGGGCTTAGCTAATTGGAGAAATGCTTTAAAGTAAAGCCCAGGGCAACATAATAGTGGAATTGTGCGGAAATATTAAGTAAAGGAAGTTATTCGTTATGTTAACCACACTTCAATCGCAATATAGAGAACAAGTTGAGGCACAGGAACTCCAGCAACAACTTGCAGCCAGTGAAATCCGGTTTCGGAATGTAATCGATAAATTGGCTGATGGGATTATCATTGTTGATGGCAAGGGACTGGTCCGCTTTATTAACCGCGCTGCGGAATGCTTGCTTTCATGCCCAGCGGATGCGCTGCTCGGAAAAGAAGTGTTTGGCACTCGGGTTTTTGAAATCCAGGGGGGTCAAATCGGGACGGAAATTATTCAGCGGGTTGGAGATAGCGATCGCAATAGCACAAGGGTTGTGCAAACGCAAGTGGAGATTTTGCGCAAAGGCGAAGAAGATGCGATCGCTGAGATGCGAATTGTGGAAACCGAATGGGAAGGGGAAAAAGCTCTGATGGCGTCCCTGCGGGATATTACTTCCCGGGTGCGAGCACTGGAAGCATTGCAAAAATCTGAGGCGCAGCTTAGGGAACAAACCCAACAACTTGAGCGGACCCTCCAGCAACTTAAGCAGACTCAATCCCAACTGATTCAAACGGAAAAAATGTCCAGTTTGGGTCAAATGGTGGCTGGGGTGGCTCATGAAATTAACAACCCGGTTAACTTTATCTATGGAAATATTGATCATGCCAGTTGCTATATCGAAGATTTAATGGGGTTGATGGCACTCTATGAACAAAAATACCCTAATCCGGGAGAAGAGATTACTCAGTACCAAAAAGAAATTGATCTGGAATTTTTGAGTCAAGATCTACCCAAACTACTTTCTTCGATGAAGTTGGGAACCGATCGCATCCGCGAGATTGTGATGAGCTTGCGGAATTTCTCGCGGTTGGATGAGGCGCAAATGAAGCGAGTGAATATTCATGAAGGGATTGATAGTACCCTGCTGATTCTGCAAAATCGTCTAAAAGCGCGATCGGGATTTCCCGGAATTGAATTGGTTAAAGAGTACGGCGACTTGGAGCAGATTGAATGCTATGCCGGACAACTCAACCAAGTCTTTATGAATATTATCAGCAATTCCATTGATGCGATTGAAGAAAGTTCTAAGTTTTTAGTGCTGCATTCTGAATTGTCCGACTCCACCGGGGAAGGAACCGCTGCGAGCAGTAAAATCTCGCCCCGGATTAAAATTGCGACTGAATTGGTCGAAAAGAGTTCGGCGAATGGCGATCGCGATGAAACCCGTCTGCTGATTAGAATTTCCGATAACGGTCCGGGGATGAGCGAGGAAGTCAGGGCACGATTGTTTGATCCGTTTTTTACCACGAAACCTGTGGGCAAAGGGACGGGATTAGGTTTGTCTATTTCCTATCACATCGTGGTGGAAAAACATGGCGGCCAATTGCAATGTTTTTCGACCCCCGACGAAGGCACGGAATTTATCATCGAAATTCCGATTCAACAGCAAAAACGTAAGTCTTCTGAACCCCCAGTCAATCGCTCAGATTTAAGACCTCAAACGCGCTTTCAACCTCATCTCAAGGCTTGCTAAATGTGGGTTGAGGGGAACTTAGCGTGATATTGAGTTGTGCATAAGGTGCAGTGTCTTGAAGGGTTGGCGGTCCCGCGCTGGGGATCTACGGCGGAGACTTAAGGCAGCCTGAGTTTCTTTTACCTGGTATTGTGGTAGGCTGGGCTATCTTTGAATTTATCGGCTAACCCCTGATCCAGTTCTCTTGAGGAATCACCAGAATGGGTCACGGGGAAATTTTGCTGTTTTTGGATTAATTTTCTAGGTGCGGAATCGGGCCCAGGGAAAAGCTTAATCCAGAGGGGAGCGAGAGTAATAGGGGGCTGAAACTCTCCGAAATTCTACTTAGAAATACTATAACAGATTTTTTCCCAAAATCCCAATTCCGTAAAAAGACGGAAAAATTTTAAACGTTTGGATGGGCTAATAGGATGGGGACTCAAGAAACCTGGGTATTTCTGTGGGCGATCGCCCTCGCCCTGGGTCTGTTGAGTTAACAGCAGGCGAGGGGGAGGATGAGCGATTGTTGATTAATGGGCTTTATTGAAGCGCTTAGAAATCCAACTGGTCAATCCACTCAAGAGCGCACCGGCCATTAAAATACCAATTGCTGGATTAAACACAGGTTGCCAAAGTTGATGCCAGACATCTAGGCCAAGGTTGACCCCAGTGGAGCGTCCCACGACGGCGATCGCAAACCAAACAAAGCTTAACAAGACGAAAAATACATCGGCGACTAAAAACAGGTTCAGCCAATTTAAAAGTTTTTCTTTCATGGGCGCTTGCTAGTCCTAATCCTGTAAAAAATTTAACCCCATTGCGGCGATCGCAGTTTGGTGAATGGTAAGATACCACCGCTAGGGTATCACGAGGGGGTGAGTTATGGAAATCCGGAGGGATTCCCTCATTTAAATGCGTCGCAGTAACGGAATGACCCTCGGAGAATGGGCGATCGCCCAGATATTGATGCTCAGACACAGACTGCCTAGGGCAAGCAAAATATAGGTAGGAGCCATGACCACCCCAATCAGGAACCAGCTTACAACGTGCAAGACCATGACGATCGCATAAAAACTGGCGATCGCGGCCATGACCCGAATCTGTAGTTTCTGGGTTCCGAGTCCCATAAAAATCAGAGTTTGGAGGGTGGCCAGTAAGTTAGCCGGAACCAAAAACGCGCAAATCGCTATACAGTGGGTTCGAGAAAATTCGCAAATCAGATCAAACATTATAAACTTATGAAAGGGTTTTGTGCTAAGTAGAACTACAAAATAGACCTGGGTTTACTCTAGCATATTGAGTGGGAGATGGGACGAATGATAGATAAATTTTATAAAAAATTGAGGTATGGTAAAAATAAGAAAGTTGTAAATTCTTGTAAAGGATAGCGTACCTAATGGAAAATGCAGAAGGAATTTTTAATGTAGTGGCTGGACTGCTGGCTGTGGGGATTTTTGTCGGGGGGATGCTGATGATGTTTACCACAGTCTGGACCAGCAAGCGGTAAATCACCGAACGGTTAAAACCTCTCTAGGGAGTAGCGGTGCGATCGCCGTTCTACTCCCGTTAACCTGATTAAAACTGGCTCATGGGTACGCTAGATGCTAACGAATCCCGATGGAGTCGCGCCAACAAGACCGGAAAAAAAGACTGAGAGTCGGTGCCACATCCGGGGGCAAAATTGGCTATTATAAGATACAAAACCCCTTAGTGGTTTGTCCCTCAATGCAAAATAGATCCTTCATTAATCAACTGATGGCAGCGGGAATCCTATCTGTGGCGATCGCGCCTTGGCTCCAACCCGTTGTCAAAGCCCGCGAAACCGTTCCATTATTTTTATTTGATACTCAATGTGTCACCAATGGACCCGGGCGATTACAACAAGAAACCTTAGATATATCCGTCGGGAGAAAAGTCTATCGTTCTTATTTCTTTTTAGGACCCGGAAGTCGAGCAGTCTCAGTAACTTGTCGAATCGGAGAACAAGAAGGCCAATTTGAATCCCTGTTATTAGAATTTGGAATGCGCGACAATGACCGAGGAAGTCCGCCGAATGCGGTTAATATTTATTTAGATGGGGTGCGACAGGAATCACATACCATTAGTCCGGGAGAGCAAGTTGCTTTATCCCTGAATATCACTAATGCCAGTCATGTTGCCATTGAAACGGTTTGTTCTACTCAAAATCGCTATTGCGATCGCGTTTACTTTTTTGAATCCACTCTTTTACCTCGGCTGGATGTAGCCCCTTCTGAGCCTAATTCTGAGTCTCCCAATCAAATTTAGAACAGCGTTGCAATCCGACAAACCGGCGAGGGTTTAACCCCGCCGGTAGTAGCGGATAACCTCACCGAAAATGCTTTTGAATCCGGGTTAAATGAGGCAACGGGGCGGCCCTTTTCGTTATAACCAAGGACGAGTCACTTGTTCCAATTGCGCTACTTCATTCGCCGTTAATTGCCATCCCACAGCACCGGCATTTTGTCGCGCCTGTTCAGCATTTTTAGCACCGGGAATCGGAATGATACCCCCTTGAGCAATCAACCAATTCAAGGCAACTTGTGCGGGAGTTTTTCCATAGTTTTGACCGAATTGGCGCAACAAGTCTAAGACGGGAGCAATTTTCCGCAATCCCTCCGGTTTGAACCGCGAATCCCACTGACGAGCTCCGGTCGGTTGAGGACCGTCGGGGGTGTATTTGCCGGTGAGTAAGCCTTGTTGCAGGGGACTATAGGCCAAAATTGTGATGCCTAATTCTCGGGCAGTTTTGATAATTCCCTGGGTTTCTACCTCACGAGATAATAAAGAATAACGCACCTGATTGACGGCTAAAGGAATGCCGCGTTTGGATAAAACTGCATGAGCTTCTCGCATTTGGGCAGCGGAATAATTGCTGACACCAATGGTTTGAATTCGGCCTTTTTCCACTTCATCGGCTAAAGCATTCATCAAGGTTTCTTGACTCATTAAAAAAGTAAAAGGCCAATGAACTTGATAGAGAGTAACTTGGGTTAATTGCAGGCGATCGAGACTAGCGGTGATGGCTTCAGCAACCGAATCGGCGGTAAACCGCCAGGGTAAAGGACCGTATTTTGTGGCAACTTGGATAGGGATTTCTGTTTCCCGAATGAATTGACCGAGAAGCTGTTCAGATTTGCCTAATCCATAGACTTCGGCGGTGTCAAAAAAGGTAATTCCTGCCTCTACAGCGGCATGAAATGCTTCCCTCACCTGAGTGACCCCGTAATCTTTGCCAAAATTCCAAAATAGGGTATCTCCCCAGGACCAGGCACCAATACCGAGGGTCGGGACGGTGGGTCCGTTGTTTCCTAATTGGATTAATTCCATTGTTTTAAAACCCTGAATCTTTGATTGCTATTGTATTGTAATCCAGAATTACCAAGGGCTGCCAATCAGGGTAAACACCGCCCAAAAATAGGGATGTTTGAAATCGCGGGTTTGATTTTCGTTGATTCCATCAGAACGTAGAGAAAAATTGGCGGATTCCGAGTAGAGGCGATCGCCTTCAAAGCGCACTCTTCCCTCTAACATGGCAATCTGTGCCTGTCGCAGTGCTTCTGCTTTAATCGGGGCGGTTTTTAGACTCTGGTAGAACTCCGTCATCAAGGCTAATGTTCCTTCATCGCTGACGTAAGTCAAACTGGCTATGGCAGTTTTTGCCCCAATTCGCACCGCTAATCCCGCAAATCCTAACTCCGCCTCTAAACTGCCGATCGCCGTGCGACAGGCACTTAAAACCAGCAAATCCACCGGCGGATTGTTCCAGTCTAAATCCCGCATTTGCTGTAAGTTTAAGGGTCCGTCCCAAAGTTGGATATAAGATTCACTGGGGTCACCGGGATTAAATTGCCCGTGTGTCGCCAGATGGACTAACCTAAAGGGTTGAGATGCACGCTGAAATTTGAGATTTTCTAAAGTAAATTCTTCGTTTAAAAAGGATTGTCCGTTTTCTAAAGTCTCAATAATCGCTTGTAATTCCAACGGAACTGCTGGCAGATTTGGTAAATTAGTAAAGGTTGATGCTCCCATTGCTAAAACCGGAAAATTCCGGATATCCTCATAGCGAGTATCGGTTAAATTCACACTAGGAATTAAGCCCAAACGATATTTTTGCACTAAAAACTGCTCTCCATCGTGCAAGGCAGCAACGGGAAGAGTTCGTAATCCGGCGTCCATTGAAAACGCAAGGGTGTCAATTTCTTGGGCTTCTAATTCAGCAACAATGGGGGCAATCAGCCATTGATACAGTTGTCGTGCCGGAGGTAAATAGGTTTGAGTATTTAACCGTTTTGGATCGGTAACTTGGGACAATAAATTGCGGGCTGTGGATAATAATTCTTCTTGGTTAGCTTCGGGAATAACCCGGTGGATGGGTTGACCCTGGGGGGTAACCAGGACTAAATCTAGGCGATCGCCCCGGGATAAAACATAAAGAATTGCCGGATTTGTGCCAGTTTCTTGGGAAATTTGGCGCAATCTTTGGACAATTTCTTCATAAGAAAGGGAGTCACTCCCTAAGTCTTCTTTAAAATAGGTTTCAAATTCAGATTGCCGGAGTCCTTCAATTTGCTCGATAGTTAGCGGGAGATTTTCAGTGCCTTGGTTTAGAAAATTGTCTAAGTTTAAGCGGGCTGTTGCAACGCGATCCTGGGGTAAAATTCGGCTATCCAGTTGGCGACTTTCAAGCTGAATCAGCGGTTGTGCTTCTGGGGGTCTTTCCAGTTGAGTTTGTAATGGGTTTTCTGGTAAGGCGAGGGAGGGAGGAGACTCAGGAATGGGTACCGAGGGGATGATGATTGAAGGTTCTCTGGCAGCAGAAACCAAAGAAATATTCCCTTGAGTAAAGGAAAAGGGAAAGGATTGCACGGGGACAATAATATTATTTCCAGCCGTCATAATCGCCGCTAGAGTGCCATTAAGTTGAGGATCACCGATAATAAATGGCGCTTGGGCGATCGCACTTCCATGACTAATTTTAATTTCCCCTTCTTCACTTAAACCAGCAGTGGAAATACTCGCATCAGGGGAATTTTCATCCAGTAAGGTATCTGTGGCCCGAAAAAAGCGTCCGGTGGTAATTTCGGCAGTTCCCCCGGTACTCCCCTGAGCGCTAATAGACCCGACTTGTATATCCCCTGGGGCTGTTAAGGTGACATCCCCTGCTGCTTGTTCTGTAGCATTGGTGGCGATTGTGCTGGTTTGGATTCCCGGTGCCAAGGGCTGTCCGGCAATGCCTTGACAAGTCTCACAGGTTGAAATTGTGAGAGTGCCACCGCCAAATAATCCAGAGGTATTAATCTCTTCCGTGAGAATGCGATTGTTAGTGCTAGTGAGGGTAATTTCGCCCCCTGTTCCTGTCGTTGTCGAGGTATTCAGGATGCCGGTGGTAATTTCTTGTCCCGCCGTGACTTCTAGGGTTCCTCCCGGTGAAGTCATATCCCCAGTAGTGACAAAACTATTGGTACTGGTGAGACTCATTTTACCCGGATTAGCGGTGACATTTCCGACAGCAATTTGCTCTGTTGCATTCAGTTCTACAACCGGGGTTGTCGGATTGGCATTTTCCGCGACTAGGGTGACATCTTCGAGGGCGACTGTCCCGGAACTATTCACCGTCAGGCGACTGGCTGTAATCGCCTCAGATGCCGTCATTTGGGTGGTTTCCTCAATGGCGATCGCCCCTAATGCACCCCCTTCCCCGCCCCCGACTTCCCGCGCAAAGATAATCCCACCGGCAGTATTTAGAGTGAGAGATTCTGCCGCATTTTCCTGACTATTCAGCGTATTATTAAACGTAATCAAACTCCCTGGAGTCAGGGTACTCAAGCGGATATCATTGCCGAGAATTACCGCACTATTCAGAAGAATATTCCCTTGGGCAACAATATCACTGGATAGGGTTAAAACATCTGCCACAATATCCAAATTGCGGAGGGGAACCTCACTGCCGATAGGTTGGTTTACTCTTACAGTCCCCAGTGGGGAACTAACATTGAGCTGGCGTTCCCCATCAATGGTGCCATTAAAGGTGATATTACTCCCGGAAAAGGTAACATCGGCATTTAAAAAGATATTGCCAAAGCTAAGTTCTCCTTCGGTAATGACATCGGCACTCACCAAGGTTGCGCCTGCGGTATCGATATTCAGGGTCGCATTATCCGAAAGGGTGAGATTTCCGGCGATATCCGTCGCACCTCGTCCTTGGGGCGATCGCAGGGTAACCGGATCGCTGAAGTCCACAACCCCAGCAATGGTAATCAGTCCTGTGCTATTTTCCGCCCCAATAATAACCGAATTAAACCCATCCTCTAGGGCCGCTAAATCCGCCACCGTCAGATCCAAAATCGTATTTCCGCTATCCCTTTCACCCGATAAGACAATATTTTGGTTAGGATTTCTTGGTTGTAGAGTTAAAATTCCTGTGCCTGTAACTGTGGCATTCAAATCAATTTCGTTACCCGTCAAGGTAATATTGCCACTGCCACTTTTGACCATCCCCACAGTGAGAGTATTGCCTGCATTGAGGTTAATATTGCCATTAACGGTCGTTCCTAATGAGACCACTTCCCCAGCAGTAATAATATTTCCAGTGCGACTTAGGACTGAAATATCCCCCCCATTGGTGGTGAGATTTCCCGTAATAATATCGCTAGTCGCCGACAGAATGGCCGGACCCCCAGCGGTGGTAATATTGTTAACGGTAATGCTGCCTCGACTGAAACTCTCACCACCAGAAAACACTGTATCAGATATTGTCTGATCCGGGGGAACATTGGCGACATTAGACAAACTCCCTTCCCCAGCGCGCAGAATCACCGAGGGACTGCTGGTGAGAATGGGAATATCTGGATCGGAACCCGTCAGAGTGGTGTCCGGTTGGGTGATATTAATACTAACCCCGATAATACTGCCCCCCGCCTCCACTTTCAACGAAGCGCCGGTATAGTCCCCAAAGCTCACATCCCCATTGGAAGTCACAATCGGGTCAAACAGACTGATTAGGGTTCCCGGTTCCCCCGAAGCGGTGCGAATCGCAAAATTTCCCCCGGTGGCAAAGTGAGAATCCCCGGAAATCGGGCCATCGCTCACTAATGTGATATCTCCCCCGGCGCGAAAGGGTTCAAATTGAAACTTAACCTGATCCACTGAAGCGATAGAATCCAAGGCTAAGATATCAATGGCGCGATCGCCTTGCAAGGTCAAATTACCCCCGGAATGGGCTAAAAAGGGCCGGTGCAGGCGATCTCGCACCCGCACCGTATCCCCCGCCCTCAACAGCATATCCCCGGTGGTTTGTAAGGTGGTTTTTACTAAAGTGAGATTTTGATGAGCTGATAAAGAAACTGTTTCCCCTTCTAGGTGAGATTGGGTCGTTACCACATCTCCCGATGCAATTCCCAGTCCGGAACTGATTAATTGCACCGTTCCATCGGGGTTGATGCGAACATCCGTCACATGGGAAGAATTCCCCCCAGTGAGTAAGGCGGGTAAGGCGATCGGTGCGATGGGAAATGGTGCAGAAATGTCCAAACTTAGGAGATGATTGGGTTGAGACAAGCGCACCCAACTCGAACCGGGAACCGTCGCCATTGTCATGCTTCCCTCGGGTGAGGCGACTGTCCCCTGATTCAAAATTGTTCCCCCCATCAGGGTTAAATTTTGCCCCGATGGCACGGTTAAATTGCCTGAATTAATGATAGCCCCGGGCTGCACTGTCTCAAAAACAAAAGCACTGGGAGTTCCCACTAAATCCCCATAAAGATTCCCCCCTACCGCATTAAACCAGCCGTCATTAAATCCAATTCCCGTTGCCGTCGTTGCTAGAAACGAACCCGGGACATTCAGACTAGCATTCGGTCCAAACACTATCCCGGCAGGATTCATTAAATAGAGATGCGATGCACCGCCGGTTACCTGAATTAACCCATTAATATAAGAAGCATTGCCGCCATTAATTCGGCCTAAAATATTGACAATTTCCGGATTAGAAATAAAATTAGCAATCTCAGCGGGATTTAGGCCAAATTCAGTAAAACTATGGAACAGATTCCGACCATCAGAGGACCGCTGACCCCCGGTGATATCATAACGGGTTCCCTCGGGCGTAACAACAGTCCCTGTCCCATCCGTTGCCGGGAGGATGGGTTGAGATTGGGCGCTCAAAGCGGAGAAAAACACCGCAAAAGGTAGCATCAAAAGCCCGATGAAGTGTGCTTTTGGGTATGATTTCCCTGATTTGGGGATGAACACCTTTTTCCGATCCATTGCCGCGATTCCCTCTAACATTTGCGATCGCTGTTTAACTAACACTTTAGCCCCTCATACCCTGAGTTTTTTCTAGGGACCGAAATAGTATCTCTACCTATCCTAGATAAATATTGGCACAGTCCCAGTCCACAAACCCAGGTCTTGGATGAACCGATTATAACTTTTATAGCCGCCTTTCACCGGATTAAATCTTGTCAAAGCAGGCAACCTTATCGTGAAAAATAACAAATAAAAATATAGGGGTCTCTTTTCTCGCCTAAATTCCACGGACTTCTTTAGCTCTTTTCATGCCCTGAATAACTCAGTTCAGCTATACGGCTTCCCCATAGCCTGACGCCTCAATGAGATTGAATAGTCCACTGGATTGACTTGAATTCCCAAATATTTAACCCATTTTGTTTCATCTGTCAAGCAGAAACTTTTGGGGAGCAAAAAGAGTCACACCATTGCTTACTTCTACTTCTAATTTCTTAAAGATTTATGAACAAGGTGTCACATTTATCCTTATGAAAGGGCATAACCAAATAAGGGGTGTATTTGGACTCGTCTTGTCACTACTTCTGTCTGTCGCCGAATCCCTTCGTGACTCTGTTCCCTTGGGACCAGTACACCCACCCAAGAATTATCCCCAAAAACCTCTCTTCTAGCTAGGGCAACTCAAACATTATGACCGTCATTCAAGGCACACCGTTCGATGATACCTTACTCGGAACTCTGGGCAATGATTTTCTGTATGGGTGGCAAGGTAATGATTTCCTCAATAGTGCAGATGGGGATGATATCCTCTACGGGGATGAAGGAAATGATAGTCTAACTGGCGGGAATGGCAATGACTTGGTTGCCGGAAGTCAAGGCAATGATGTCTTAGATGGCAGCAATGGCAATGATATCCTCTATGGTGGACAGGGGGAGGATGTTTTAATTGGAGGATTGGGAGGCGATCGCCTATTTGGAGATGCTGGATTCGACAGCTTTTATCTGGAGTGGGGTGCGGATACCGTCACCGGAGGCAAGGACAAAGATACCTTTATTCTATTTCCCACCCTAGGCGGTGGCACTTTAACAGAAGCGGCGATTATTAACGATTTTAATCCCTTAGAAGATGAACTCGAACTCACCGGGGGACTCACCTTTGAAGGGTTAAATATTTTTCAAGGAACGGAAAATTATGCCAAGGATACGATTATCCAGGACCGGAATACAGGCCGATATTTAGCGATTTTACGGAATGTGGCAACGCCTAGTTTTGTGCCAGAGGCGACTGGGGACATCCCAACACAAGAGACAGCAGTACCCGCAGAAGCAGCAACGGAACAACCCCTAATTACCTTTGCCGGTCCCTCACCGGGAATTTCACCAACTACCCCACCGGGAAATCAACCT
>NZ_JAMXFA010000005.1:0-155928 GCF_025370785.1 Laspinema olomoucense D3b | reverse complement strand
GACGATACCCTCCCAGGCAATCAACCTGACGATACCCTCCCAGGCAATCAACCTGACGATACCCTCCCAGGCAATCAACCTGACGATACCCTCCCAGGCAATCAGGCCCCGACTAATATTATCCTCTCTAATACCAGCATTGCCGAAAACAGTGCCAACGGCGCAATAATTGCGGCCTTATCAACGGTGGATCCTGATGCTGGAGATCCCCATACTTATACCTTAATCGATAACGCTGGGGGACGGTTTACCCTCAGTGGCAATCAATTAGCTGTTGCTAACGGGACCTTACTCGATTTCGAGACTACCGCGAGTCATGGGATTATCCTGCAAACAACCGATTCGGAGGGGAATACCTTTGATAAACCCTTTACCATTAGCGTCACCGACGTTAATGAAGAAACTCCCAATAATGCGCCGACAGATATCGCTTTATCTAATAGTGTCATTGATGAAAATCGTGCTAATGGAACGGCAATCGGCACCCTCACCACCGCTGACCCCGATGCCGGGGATATCCACAGCTACTCCTTAGTAGATAATGCAGGCGGCAGATTTGCGATCGCTGGAAATCAACTCACCGTCGCCAATGGTGCGTTATTGGATTTCGAGACAGCCAACACTTATAATATTGTGGTGCGAACTACTGATGCTGCGGGTCAAACCTTTAACAAAACCTTAGCCGTCACGGTCAATAATGTCAATGAAGTGCCGACAGATTTGGCGGTTTCTAATCTAATCGTTGCCGAAAATAGCGCCAACGGCAGTTTAATTGGCACCATTACTCCCACCGACCCGGATACCACCGATACCCATACTTACACCTTACTGGATAATGCGGGGGGCCGGTTTGCGATATCTAAAAATCAGTTAACCGTTGCCAATGGTAGCTTACTCGACTACGAAACTGCTACCATCCATAACATCACCCTTCGTACCACTGATGCAGGGGGAAATAATTTCGATAAAGCGTTCACCGTCACCGTTAGCAATGTTAACGAAACGATTCCTAACAACGCACCCACCGATATTTCTGTTAGCAATATTACACTTGCTGAAAATAGTTCCAATGGCACGATATTGGGAGATTTAGCAACGGTTGACCCGGATGCAGCAGATACCCACAGCTACTCGTTAGTGGATAATGCCGGAGGACGGTTTGCGATTTCGGGAAGTCAGATAACCCTTGCCGATGGTACGTTATTAGATTATGAAACGGGAAACAGCCACCCTATCACGGTTCGGACTACGGATGCGGGAGGTTTAACCTTTGATAAAACCTTTACCCTATCGGTGACGAATCTGAATGAAATGCCAACGGATATGGGGGTATCCAACACGGTGGTGAATGAGAATAGTAGCAATGGGACGGCGATCGCGAATCTTACCACCACCGACCCGGATACCGCAGACACTTACACTTATTCCCTGGTGGATAATGCCGGAGGACGGTTTGGGATATCAGGAAATCAGCTAACCGTTGCCAATGGTACGTTATTAGACTATGAAACGGGAACCAGTCATCCGATTATCCTCCGCAGTACCGATGCGGGGGGTCTCAGCATTGATAAAAACTTTGTCATTACCCTGAATAATGTCAATGACCCGCCAGTATTGGTCAGGAACTCACCCCTGAGTGTGACTCAAGGGGGGATAGTTGGGATTACGAATAGTCTACTCCAAGTCACTGACCAAGATAACACCCCAGGACAGCTCACTTATACTCTGGTCAATGCACCGGCCAACGGACAGCTTAGGTTGGAGAGTACCCCCCTGTTTGTCAATGATACTTTTACCCAAGCTGACATTGACAGCACCCCCATGAGGTACACTCACGGCTTAATTCAACTATCGAATAATAGCAATGATGACTACAATCCCCAAATATCAGGGTCTAGCGTGGTTTGGTCCGGCTCTGAAGGCACAGACAACGAAGTCTACTTTTACGATGGAACTAGCACCACCCAACTGACGAATAATAGCACTGATGACTACAATCCCCAAATATCAGGGTCTAACGTGGTTTGGTTCGGCTTTGATGGCACAGACAACGAGATCTATTTTTCCGATGGAACTAGCACCATTCAACTGACGAATAATAGCACTGATGACTACAGTAACCAAATATCAGGGTCTAACGTGGTTTGGTACGGCTTTGATGGCACAGACAACGAGATCTACTTTTACAATGGAACTAGCACCATTCAACTGACGAATAATAGCACTGATGACTCCAATCCCCAAATATCAGGGTCTAACGTGGTTTGGCAGAGCTTTGATGGCACAGACAACGAGATCTACTTTTACGATGGAAATAGCACCATTCAACTGACGAATAATAGCACTGATGACTACAATCCCCAAATATCAGGGTCTAACGTGGTTTGGCAGAACTATGATGGCATAGACGTTGATATATACTTTCACGATGGAAATAATGCCACCACCGCCCAAGTGACGAATAATAATAGCACGGAGAATTTTAACCCTCAAATATCAGGTTCTAACGTAGTTTGGTATCACTATGATGGCACAGACGAGGAAATATATTTTTACGATGGAAATAACGCCACCACCACCCAACTAACAAATAATAGCATTACTGACTGGTATCCCCAAATATCAGGGTCTAACGTTGTTTGGTACGGCTTTGATGGCACAGACAACGAGATCTACTTTTACGATGGAACTAGCACCACCCAACTGACGAATAATAGCACTGATGACTCCAATCCCCAAATATCCGGGTCTAACGTGGTTTGGTACGGCTCTGATGGCACAGACAACGAGATATATTTCTCTCCGATGGCGGGGACATCGATGAGTGATAGCTTGATGTTTACGGTATCCGATGGCATCGGTGGGGTGTTGGGGGCTACAACTTTTAATGTCAATGTCATCTAAAGGCGTTATCCCCGATCGCCTCTCTGGGTTCTCTATCCCTGACTCACCTATCCTAGAATGAAACTGCGATCGCCCTCTACTTTCTCACCGAGGCGATCGCATTTTTTTGACTCTAGCACCGTTCTGGGAATCTTCTTCTTTGCCTCACTTAATCGAAATCACCCTCCAGGATACCATCGCCAGTTTGAACTACTCCCCCAATTCGGAATCTAAATACATAACAATACGGATGACATTCGAGGGGGCGATCGCGCATAACAGAGAAAGTAGGAGTCAGGGTTGGATTTTCATTCTTTCAGGGATGGAACTTGATCCAGGCGATCGCCAACTAATTGACTAGCACATTTTTTCCAGTTAACAAGGGCAACTCAAACATTATGACAGTCATTCAAGGCACACCGTTCGATGATACCTTACTCGGAACTCTGGGCAATGATTTTCTGTATGGGTGGCAAGGGAATGATTTCCTCAATAGTGCAGATGGGGATGATATCCTCTACGGGGATGAAGGAAATGATAGTCTAACTGGCGGGAATGGCAATGACTTGGTTGCCGGAAGTCAAGGCAATGATGTCTTAGATGGCAGCAATGGCAATGATATCCTCTATGGTGGACAGGGGGAGGATGTTTTAATTGGAGGATTGGGAGGCGATCGCCTATTTGGAGATGCAGGATTCGACAGCTTTTATCTGGAATGGGGTGCAGATACCGTCACCGGAGGCAAGGACAAAGATACCTTTATTCTGTTTCCAACTCTAGGCGGTGGCACTTTACCAGAAGCAGCGATTATTACGGATTTTAATCCCTTAGAAGATAAACTGGAACTCACTGGGGGACTCACCTTTGAAGGGTTAAATATCTTTCAAGGAACGGAAAATTATGCCAAAGATACGATTATCCAGGACCGGAATACTGGGCGATATTTAGCTATTTTGCTGAATGTGGCAACGCCTAGTTTTGTCCCAGAGGCGATCGCAGAAACTCCAGTAGAAGAAACCGAAATTCCCACAGCAGAGGCAACGGAACAACCCCTCATTATCTTTGCCCGTCCTGAACGGGTCATTTCATGGATTGCCCAACCTGGAACTCCAACAGATAATCCTAATATCCCGGATAATCCTAATACCCCGGATAATCCGATTCCACCAGATGAAACTATTCCAGGAAAGCTGCAATTTACGGCGAGTCAATTTGCAGTGAACGAAGATGGTAATCCCGTCATCACCATCACTGTAGAACGGATAGAAGGGAGTGCGGGTGCAGTAGGTGCAACTATTCCCCTCACCGATGGTACGGCAACTGCTCCCGATGACTATGATAATACACCTATTTTAGTGAACTTTGGCGATGGGGATACCAACCCTAAAACCATTGAAGTTTCGATTGTGGATGATGCGGTAATAGAAGGGGATGAAACAGTTAATTTAACCTTATTTAATCCCACAGGAGGCGCATCATTAGGGAGTGAAAATACAGCCACATTAACCCTACTCGATAACGATCGCCCTTCAAAAATTCAATTTAGCACATCCACCTATAGCATCCGGGAAGATGGAGGAAGCGCGACAATTACCGTTACTCGTGACAGTGCGATCGGGACAGTCAGCGTTAATTATGCGACCCAACCTCCCAATACCACTAATCCGGCGACGGCAGATGCGGATTATATTCCCACCCAAGGAACTCTGACTTTTAATCCAGGGGAAACTACAAAAAACCTGGCCATTCCTATTTTAAATGATGACTTATTAGAGGGAACCAAGACCGTGCAAGTTGCGCTTTCTAATCCTTCTAATGGGGCAGTATTAGGGGAAACTGCAACGGCAACTTTAGAAGTTTTAGACCATGAACCGGGACTGTTAGAATTCATCAGCGCCAGTTCTAGTGGATTAGAAGGCAACAGTGGCACTACAGCAAATACGGTTGTGGGTAAAATCCGACGCAGTGGCGGCAGTGATGGGGAAGTCACGGTACAGGTGGTGTTAGATAATCCGGTGGGGACGGCGACTCCAGGGGAAGATTATACGACAACCTTTCCGATTTCGGTGACCTTTGCCGATGGGGAAAGTGGCGATCGCGATGTCGTGATAGCGATTGTCGGAGATTTGGTGAATGAACCGAATGAAACCATCCCCTTGCAATTAGTCAATCCCTCCAATGGTACAAGATTGGGAACTCAAAGCACCACGATTTATACCCTGGTTAATGATGATGGCGGGATTAATATTCCCACCGCGTCTAATTTCATCGCTGAAAATATTACAATCCCTGGAGGAACAAGTCACACCTTTACCATTGATTATGCGGATAATGTGGCAATCAATATTAGTAGTTTAGATAATTCTGATATTCGGGTCACTCAACCGGATGGGTCCCAAGTTCCAGCTACATTAGTGAGTGTAAATCCCCTCGGCGAAGGCACACCGCGCACTGTAACTTATCAAATTGCTGCACCCGGAGGCAGTTGGGATACGGCAGATAATGGCAATTATACCGTCCTGTTACAATCTAATCAAGTGACGGATACCAGTGGTAATACCATTCCCAATGCGACTCTCGGCAGTTTTAATGTGAATCTGGATACCCTCGCACCTACAGCAAGTAATTTGGGGGTTACGGATGTAAATACCAGTGGCGGAACGACTCACAGTTTTACGGTGGATTATGCGGATAATGTGGCGCTTGATATTAGTAGTTTAGATAGTTCGGATATCCAAGTTACGGGACCCAATGGATTCAACACTTTAGCGACTTTAGTGAGTGTCAATAGCAGTCAAAATGGTACACCACGCACCGTTACTTATGAGGTGACGACGCCCGGTGGTACTTGGGATAGTGGGGATAATGGCACTTATGCGATCGCCCTCGTGGGAAATCAGGTATTCGATACCAGTGGCAACACTGTTCCTGCTTCAAATCTGGGCAGTTTCACTGTCACGTCCCCCCTATCCCTCACTCCTACAGTAACCCTGGGAGTATCGCCCGATCGCGTATATGAAGATAGTGGAACAGCGATAACCTATACTTTTACCCGCACTGATAGCGTGAATGTCCCCTTAAGTAGCCCTTTAGTCGCCTCATTCAACATTGGCGGAAGCGCCACATTTATGATGGATGGGACAGGGGATTATACTCAAGCGGGTGCAGATATGTTTAATACAACAGGAACCATAACCTTTGCACCAGGTTCTCCAACGGCAAGTCTATCTCTGACTCCTCGACTCGAAACATCCATTGAACCCAATGAAACCGTGGACATTACTCTAACCAATGGTGCTTATAATATTGGTACTTCAGATAGAGGTACGTCTCTCATCCTTGATGATGATGCCCTTGTATTAAATACCAACGATAGCGGATATGGCTCATTAAGACAAGCTATTACCAATGCCAATACCCAGGGCGGATCCCCGGTGATTGCGATGAACTTAGTCAATGGAGAGATTATCTTGGGTTCCCCTTTACCTGCAATCAATAGTTCTATTACATTTACCGGACCTGGTGCCAATCTGCTAACGATTAGCGGAAATAATCTTTATCGAGTTTTCTATGTCAACAATGGTGCTTCGGCAAGCTTTCATGACTTGACGATCGCGAATGGTAGAAGTGTAGGTGAGCCCGGGGGTGGCATTTATAATAACGGAGGTTTGGTCCAGTTAACCAACAGTGTCGTTAATAATAATTCGGGGGGTGGCAGTGGGGGAGGAATCTTCAATTTCGGAGGTCAACTCAACATCGTATCTAGCACAATTTCTAATAATTTCTCGCCCCTGGAAGGTGGGGGGATCTGGAATAGCGGAACCCTCAATATCACCAATAGTACGATTTCGGGTAACACAGCTTATACTGCTACAACTTATGGAGGTGGGGGGATTTATAATAATAATGGAACTGCCACTTTATCCAGTACAACGGTATCAGACAATCTCATTTCTTCCCCCGCCGAATTTCCCAGTAGCGGGGGAGGAATTGCGAATGAGGCAGGTACAGTTTATGCGAAAAATAGTATTATTGCAGGGAATCAGCGGTCCAATGCAAACTACCCCGATTTTTCCGGGATTTTAACCTCGGGAGGATATAACCTAATTGGTGATCCAACCGGAGGTAGTGGATTTGCACCAACAACGGATATCCTGGATGTCAATCCCCTGCTAGACCCCTTAGCCAATTACGGGGGAACAACTCCCACTCACCGATTACAACTTGGGAGTCCCGCCATTAATGCCGGTGATGCAACTTTTCCCTCACCGTATATATCACCCCTTCCCTTTGACCAACGGGGAGACGGGTACGATCGCATCGTCAATGGACTCATCGATATCGGGTCCTATGAGTATCTAGCCGGTTGAGTCAATTCAGGGAATGGGAGAGGGTTGCGATCGCTTGCTCTCCCACCCTGGAAGCGGCCCAATAATTATCAGAAATTCGGCTAAAAGTCAAGTCCTCGCGCATCAAATCTTAACCTTATTTTAGGGCAGAATTCGCCCTCTATCTCTCCAGCAGGAATTATCCTAACATTATGAAAGCGTAAGCTGTTGTTAGATAATCCTGCAATTCGTTATGGCAACTGGCAATATCTCCCATTCCACATCCGCCCCAGATCAGGAAACCCTTAAGCCCAGAATTGACCTAGCAACCATGTTTCGCCTGGGTTTATTTCAAATGGGTCTGGGTATCATGTCCCTGCTAACCCTAGGGGTGCTAAACCGGGTGATGATCGAAGAACTCAGAGTCCCCGCGTTGATTGCCGCTGGGGCGATCGCCATGCACCAGTTTGTCAGTCCCACTCGCATCTGGTTTGGTCAAATGTCCGACTCCAAACCCTTATGGGGTCACCATCGCAGCGGCTATGTCTGGATAGGCGCCGCCCTATTTACCGCTATTTCCTTCATAGCGGTCCAAATTGTGTGGCAACTCGGCAGCAGTTTGAAGGCAACCGGCTGGAGTCCGACAACTTACCTCTGGGCGGGAGTTCTGGCCCTAGCCTTTGGGGTCTACGGTCTGGCCCTGAGTCTGAGTTCCACCCCCTTTGCGGCCCTCCTGGTGGATGTCTCCGATGAGGATAATCGCCCTAAACTGGTGAGTATCGTCTGGTCCATGCTGATGGTAGGGATTATCGTTGGGGCGATCATTAGCAGTGGTTTACTCAAGCAAATCACCCTAGATACCCCCATCGAACAGCTACAGGCATCCGTCAACCGTTTGTTTGTGATTGTCCCGGCGATCGTACTTGTCCTGTGCGGGATTGCCACTGTGGGAGTGGAGAAAAAATATTCCCGCTTTGGTACCCGGTCAAATATTGGAGACCGAGACGACCAAATTGGCTTGGGTGAGGCCCTGCGCGTCTTGACTGCCAGTCGCCAAACGGGGATATTTTTTACCTTTCTGCTGGTAATGAGCATCAGTCTGTTTATGCAAGATGCCGTCATGGAACCCTACGGTGGGGAAGTCTTCGGAATGCCAATCTCAGAAACAACTCAACTGAATGCCTTCTTTGGAATGGGGACGCTGATGGGGATTGCCGCCACAGGTTTTTTAGTGGTTCCGCGCTTGGGTAAGCAAAATACCACCAAATTAGGCTGTATTTGTGCTGCAGTCTGTTTGGGACTGATTATCCTGGCCGGATTTACGGAAAAACCAGAAATGTTGATGGGATCCTTACTCTTATACGGTTTGGCATCGGGTATTATTACCACGGGTGCCATTAGTTTGATGCTGGATCTAACTGCCGCAGAAACAGCCGGGACCTTTATCGGGGCCTGGGGATTAGCTCAGGCGATCGCCCGAGGACTGTCTACGGTTTCCGGTGGTGCGGTTTTGGATGTGGGTCGCTTCCTATTTGGGACACCTGTTTTGTCCTATGCTCTCGTGTTTGCCACCCAAGCTGCGGGGATGATTCTAGCGGTTTTCCTCCTGCGACGAGTCAATATTCACGAGTTCCGCCAGAATGCCAAAGATGCGATCGCGGCAGTGATGGCCGGTGAATTAGACTGAAGCACCTGGGAATTAAGACCCGATCCGCTCATTTCCCTTGATTCAATCGGCTATTAGCAACTGTACATTCGCAATTTATCAAAAACCAATGACTGATTTTTGGGATCAAGTTCTACACTTTGCGGAGACGACCGCGAATAAGGTCGGTAAAGAGCTAATGGCTGATTTCGGCCAAGTGCAGGCAGTAGAAAAAGCCGATGGCAGCTTAGTCACGCAATCGGACAAATGGGCCGATCGCGAGCTGTGCGATGCGATCGCCAATCGCTTCCCCGAACATGGGGTCCTCAGCGAAGAATCCGCACATATCTTTCCCGATACCGAATGGTGTTGGATTATCGACCCCCTCGACGGCACCACCAATTTCGCCCGCCGTATCCCGATATGGGGGGTTTCTCTTGGCCTGCTGTATCGCGGTATCCCCGTCTTTGGATATGTCCATTTACCCCCCCTCCATCAATCGTTCCACGGGTTCTGGTCCGGCACAACGGGACTGAAATTACCCCAAGGAGCCTTTCTCGATCGCCGCCGGATTCACAGCAGTTCCGATCCACTGGATGCTAACCAATTTTTTAGCTTCTGTTCCCGCAGTATCGGCAACTATCAACCTGATTTCCCCTGCAAAATTCGGATGTTAGGCGTCGCCAGCTACAATTTCCTCACCGTCGCTGCTGGAATTACCCTCGGAGGTGTCGAAGCAACGCCCAAAATCTGGGACATTGCCGGAGTTTTGCCCATCATCCAAGCTGCTGGTGCCGTCTGGCGTCCCCTAGAACCCGGACCCATTTTCCCCCTAACCCCCGGCACCAATTACGGCGATCGCTCCTTCCCCACTCTCGTCACCGCACAACCGGAACTCCTGCCTGTATTTGAACCCTTTGTTAAATCATTGGGGTAGGGGATGGGGGAGATGGGGAGGGTGGGGGAGATGGGGGAGATGGGGAGGGTGGGGGAGATGGGGGAGATGGGGAGGGTGGGGGAGATGGGGGAGATCCGGGAGATAGGGGAGATAGGGGAGATAGGGGAGATAGGGGAGATCCGGGAGATGGGGGAGATGGGGAGGGTGGGGGAGATGGGGGAGATAGGGGAGATCCGGGAGATAGGGGAGATGAGGTGGAAACCACAGCAAGTCGTTACTACAAAATTCTTAATCCTCCCCATCCTCCCCATCCTCCCCATCCTCCCCATCCTCCCCATCCCCCCATCCCCCCATCCTCAGTGCTCCCAAAAATAGTCCGCAATGGGTCGATCGCCCGTTGAGTGCAGTTCTTCGGGAAGATTAAATAATAAAGAGCGCTGGACAAAGGGTTCCATTCCCAGGCGATCGCCCACTCGTCTCTCCACCCGACTGGGAATCCCATACCCATACACAATATGCCCTTGTCCCGCTAAAACCACCACCTGAGTCTGAGGATTTTCCCTCACAAAATTGGCGATCGTCTCAGCCATTGTTTCATCCCACAGCACTTGCGCTAAAAAGAAATTCTCAAACTTCAAACTCGACCCATGCGCTGCTGCTTGATGCTGTTCAAACACCTCACGCACCATCTGCTGATAATCCAGATTATCCGTCTTAATTTCGGCAAAGGGTGGGATATATTCTCGCTCCTGTTCGCTTAACCCTTCTAACCCATCCCGTGCTACTTTTCGGATGACTTCCGTCGGTGCATTTAAGGCTAAAATGGGCAACTGATTGTCTTTAGCAAAGCGCACAATTTCCGCATAATACTCCCAAGGAAATCCCCAGCGTTGCTCGTATTCTGTTTCGGCAATCAGTTCAGTTTCCGTAATTTCTCCTTGTAAATAGCGGTCGATCGCCCCTTGAAAGGGACGCTGGAACATTTCCATTGCGATCGCTAGGTTGGGATTGTTCCGATGCAGTTCTTGGATAATCTGCAATTGCGCTTGATGATCCGCTGCGCTATCGTGAGTTTCCCCTAAATAAATTACATTGGCTTCCCGCAATTCTTGCAAAATTTGGGGTTGGGGTAAGACTCGGGAAAATAAACTCTCAACCCCCGGACTTCGAGGGTTGATTTCTCCCCCTTGGACCGATAGGGTACAGGCTAAAATAATGCCCAGAGAGCAAGTGCCTAGTTTAATGAAGTTGCCTAATTTCATAAATTAATCCAGTCTCGGAACCTCTTTATTCTCTGCGGCAAAAAATGGTTTTGGACTAAATCCGGTTAAGCCAGCAATCAGGGAATTGGGAAAAGCCCTCACCTTTTGATTGTAGGCTTGCACCGCTTCATTGTAACGCATTCGCTCCACGGCAATGCGATTTTCGGTTCCGGCGAGTTCATAACTCAGATTTTGGAATGCTTGAGAGGATTGCAATTGAGGGTTCGTCGCGAAAGATTGATTAAATTGATTAATTGCCACATTAATTTCGGCGATCGCTGCTTGTTTTTCCGGTAAATTTTGCGCTTGGAGATAATTTTCTCGCGATCGCATCAACAGGGCGATCGTTTCTTGTTCAGCGGCAGTTTGTGCCTTTGCCACACTAATCAGATTCGGAATTAAATCCGCCCGCCGTTGGAATTGATTTTCCACTTGCGCCCAACTTGCCTCCACATCAGAGGCACTGCTTGACAAAGAATTATAGGTAAAAATTCCCCAGAGGGCGATCGCAGCCGCCACCCCTGCCGCCACCTTTTTCACCGTTTTTTGCCGTTCCTGTGCCCCTTGTTGCCCTTGCGCCTCAATCCGGCGTTTTTCCCGCACCTCTTGAATCGCTTTATTTATAAACTCTGGGGGAATCTGTACATCCGCCCCCGCCTCTTGCAATTGCTCCTGAGAATAGCTATTTTGAGACCCAGAATAGTAGCGTGAAGCCAGTTCTAGCACTTCTTGGGCCATATCTTCAGGAATTTGAGAATTAGAATCCTTCATCGTTCCCCCTCTACCCAATTCATAACAAAATGTTAAATTCTCTTCTAATTTATCTCAATCAATGCCAGGATGTAGCGAGGTAATGCAACTCTCCCTCATGAGTCCAGGAGTGATGCCAGAAGTCTCCTTGAGCTAGAGGAGGGCTAAGTCCCACTATTTTTGATAATTCCAGCCTAATATGATGACTGGGTTTTTGGGTCCCGAGTCAAGTTTAGTCTAAAAATTCTCTCCATTTTTCTGATTTATGAATTGATATCCTTTAATTTCAGGATATTTCAAGCCGTTGATAAAAATTTGAGGCTCGCAATTATGACGCCCTTGCTCAAAATAATCCGGACAAATTTTGGGATAAAAGTCACTCCAGGAAGAATAATCTGGACTATTTTACTCTGTTTATCTATGATTGGTTTTCCCCTTATCAGTCACGCCCTAAGTGTGCAAGATGTGCCGAATCCCCGGCAACAATCGGGGGGATGGGTGAGCGATATGGCGAATATCCTCAGCGAGAGTACGGAAGCTCAACTCAATCAGATGATATCCGAATTGGAGGCAAGCACGGGTGCAGAAATTGCCGTGGTAACGGTCCCGGAAACCGCCCCCTCGCCCACTCCGAAAGAGTTTACCACGGAACTGTTTAATGAGTGGAAAGTTGGCAAAGAAGGCGTAGATAATGGCGTCTTATTTTTGACCTCAGTCGGAGATAGAAGAGTTGAAATCGAAACCGGATACGGAGTGGAAGGACTTTTACCCGATGCCGAGGTTGGTAACATTATTACCACGGAAATCACCCCAAAACTGCGAGGAGGAGATTGGGATGGAGGCATATTAGCGGGAACTCAAGCCTTAGTAACCCAGTTATCAGGAATTCCCTCAGAACCGGAGTTAGCCGAACCCTCCTCTCCCACCCCCTTCTTGGGGATTACTTCCCTGGTTGCCTTTGTCTTGTCTTTCGGTGGCTATAAAAAAGTCCAATCCATGACACAGCAACCGCTATCCCTAGAACCGAAAGGGCGATCGCTGGTTATCGGCAAGTCCGACAACCGCCTCACAACAGGAGTTTATGGGTGGATTTATTGTGCTGTCTTTAGTCTCTCCTTCGCCCTAATTTTGCTTACCCTCATCGCTGATCCATCGGGGATGCTGTGGCGTGGATTCGCCATCATTTCCCTAGGAGTAGGTTCCTTATTTTTTGTAGTCAATCTATGGCGGGCGATCTATCATTACGTCACCACTAATGTCTTAGTAAACACGCCATTTTTTCACTCAAAAACAATTGCAATTGTTCTAACTTTCATTTTTCTTTCTTTTTGGTCTCTATTAATTATTTCTATTGCAGAACCTATATATTATGGAATCAGCTACACTATTTCCCTCCCCTTGTCTAGTTTCGCAGAAGTGACCGGATTATTCTTATTCATCTGGGTGTTAGTTTCTATCGCAGTGAGTTATATTGTTTCTCCTTGGATTATCGCCCGATTTCGAGCCAAACTGCCGGTGAAATGCCAGAAATGTCAAACTCCCTTAATTAAGCTCAATCCAGACATTCTGTGCGATCGCTTCACTCCCCCGCAGCAAGTCGCCCAACAATTAGGCAGTACCCGATTTGAAGGGTGGCATTGTTCCCAATGCTATCCCGATGATTCATCTAACTTTCATCTCAGGCGCTATTTACTCAATCAGCATCGCTTTAGTGAATGTCCCCATTGTCAAGAATTCACGATGATTGTCGTGGAACAAAAAACGCTGCAACAAGCAACCTATGAAACAGAAGGAATTCTTCAGCTTTTTTATGAATGTCAATCTTGCAATTATCGCGAGGATAACCAGCAAAAAATTCCTCGCTTAACCCACAACACGAGCAGTAGTTATGGGGGTGGTTATAGCGGTGGTAGCAGTGGCGGTGGCGGTGGTGATTTTGGCGGTGGTAGCAGTGGTGGAGGCGGTGCTGGAGGGGATTTTTAACGGGTATTCTAGTCACCCCTTCTCTTAATATGTGCTACCTTTTCAGAAGTGAATTACCCTAACATTAAATTTGCAAACGGGAGTAAAAAATTAACTTATGTTTACAAAAATCAATCGAATGAAGCGAACGCTTTGGGGAATTTGGTTCGGATTTTGTTTAATAATATTTCCCCTTTTCAGTCATGCTTTAACCGTGCAAGAAGTTCCCAATCCCCGGCAACAAGATGGGGGATGGGTGAGCGATATGGCAAATATTCTCAGCAGTGAGACCGAAAATCAATTAAACCAGATGATATCGCAATTAGAGGCAACTACAGGGGCAGAAATTGCCGTAGTGACCGTGCCTACTACGGCTCCTTCCTCTAGTCCCAAGGCATTTACAACGGACCTGTTTAATCACTGGGGAATTGGCAAAGATGGAGCCGATAATGGACTGTTATTTTTAACCGCTGTGGGTGAGCGCCGGGTAGAAGTTGAAACCGGATATGCAATGGAGAGCGTGCTGCCAGATGCTGAAGTTGGGACTATTCTTAAAACTCAAGTGACTCCTCGATTCCGCGAGGGAGATTTTGAGGGAGGGATTGTAGCAGGAACCCAGGCATTAATCGGTGTAATCGCAGCGGAACCCCCACCCTTAATGAGTGAGGTGGAAACCGAAGCTATTCCCAGGGATTGGATACCTTTGCTGTTAGTGGGAGGGGGCGGATTAGCGGCGATCGCCGGAGGAACAATCTATCGGCAAAAACAGCGAATTTTCATCGAACCCACTGGACGATCGCGTTCACAAAAACTGTTTCAAAACCCGCAACGCCTTTATTGCAATCAGTGTAAACATCCTCTAAAAACCCTAGAAGAACCGGAAATTGACTCCCATTTAACCCCACCGGAACGAGTCGCCCAACAATTAGGAAGTGTTCAATTTAAAGGGGTATTTTGTGCAACCTGCTATCCCAGTCACCCCATAGGTGGGGTTCAAATTCTTAGTTATGAAACTCAGTTATCTAATGTCACCCATTGTCCCACTTGTCAAGAATTAACTGTCACCCGCCAAGTGACAAAAATAGTGGAACAACCCACCTGGAATAAACCCGGGAAACAATGGATCACCGAGGATTGCCACTGTTGCGATCGCCACGAAGAACTCCTCGAAGATATTCCCCCTGTGGAACCTCCCGCCGATGCCGTATTCCTCCAACCCACCGGGCGATCGCGGGTTCAGGACCAACCGAACATCGGGGGAACTCGCGAGTGCGATCGCCCTGCTCATTGTTTGGTTTGCCGCTATCCCCTAAACCAAATCCAGGGTTACCCCTTGCAATCCTTACTCACCCCAGCGGAAACCACCGCTCAAACCCTCGATAGCGTCAAATTTATCGGGTGGCAATGTACTAATTGTTACCCCCAATCCGGCAATCACCAGGTTCACATTCGCGGTTATATTCAAAACTCCGGCATTTTGGAATGTACCATCTGTCAGGAATTAACTGTCACTCGCACCGAACAATTGATTCAGCAACCGACAATCTATAGTACCGGCAGTCAGGAGATTCGCGATCGCTGCCACTGTTGCGGCAACGAAAGTATCCAATCTATCATCCTTCCTGCCTTGCCTCCCCCACCTCCGGTTTATAGTTACAGTAGCGATAGTAGCAGTAGTAGCGATAGTAGCAGTAGCTACAGCAGTAGCGATAGTAGCAGTAGTAGCAGTAGTAGTAGCGATAGCAGTGACTTTGGCGGCGGGGACAGTGGCGGTGGGGGTGCTGGGGACAATTGGTAGACTGAGATGCTGCCATCAGTGCTGACGAGAACCCAAGTTTTTTGAAGGGTGACCCAGAATTTCTGGAAACTGGGCAAAAACCCGGTTTCCAGAATCCGGGGATTGCGAAGCATGGATGCTATAATAAACTGTTTATGAAAGCAGGACACTCAGGGAATTAATGGGTACGGACAGCACTATCCTCGATGAAGCATGGCAGGTTCTTGAAAAATCGATTATTTATTATAACGGTCATCCCGTCGGCACCGTTGCAGCTTCAGATCCCAGTGCTGAAGCACTCAATTACGATCAGTGTTTTATCCGGGATTTTGTCTCCTGTGCACTGGTCTTTTTAATGAGAGGCAAGACAGAAATTGTCCGCAATTTTCTGGTCCAAACCTTAAAGTTACAAATCAAAGAAAGACAACTAGATTTTCTGGAAGCGGGTCGAGGATTAATGCCCGCTAGTTTCAAAGTAGTCCACGGCAAACATGAAGAATATTTACTTGCCGACTTTGGCAACCATGCGATCGGGCGAGTCACGCCGGTTGATTCTTGTTTGTGGTGGATTTTCGTCTTGCGGAATTATATCAAAACCACGGGCGAATTGTCGATCGCCCATCAACCGGATTTTCAAAAAGGCATCCGGTTAATTATGGAATTGTGTTTGGTGGCTCGCTTCGATATGTACCCCACCCTCTTAGTTCCTGATGGTGCTTGCATGATTGACCGCCGGATGGGCATTAACGGTCATCCGTTGGAAATTCAATCTTTATTTTACTATGCTTTGCGATCGGCCCAAGAACTCCTGCTCAACAATGTAGAGAATTCCTACATTAATCAAGCGGTTGAGAAACGATTAGAATCGCTCAAAATTCATTTGCGCCAACATTATTGGCTTGACCTCGATCGCGTCAATGCCATTTACCGCTACAAAGGGGAAGAATATGGAGAAACCGCCCTTAATCAATTTAATATTTACTCCGACTCAATTCCCTACGATCGCCTGAGTCGCTGGTTGCCCGAAGGCGGAGGATATCTCGCCGGAAACCTCGGACCCTCTCAACTCGATTGCCGGTTTTTTGCCCTGGGTAATTTAATGGCAATTTTATCCGGCTTAACTACCCCAGAACAATCCCTAGAAATCATGACCCTGATTGAAAAGCGATGGGAAAATCTAGTGGGACAAATGCCCATGAAAATTTGTTTTCCCGCTTTAGAAGGACGGGATTGGGAAATGATGACCGGATGCGACCCCAAAAATCGCGCTTGGTCCTATCATAATGGGGGAAATTGGCCCGTCTTGCTGTGGATGTTAACCGCAGCGGCCCTGCATACGGAAAAACCAGAGATTGCCCGCAAAGCGATTCAAATTGCCGCAAAACGCTTACAGAAAGATGAGTGGCCGGAATATTATGACGGGACAACCGCCAGACTCATCGGGAAAGAAGCCCGAAAATATCAAACCTGGACGATCTCTGCATTTTTATTGGCGCAAGAAATGATTGAACATCCCCAACATTTATCGATGATGGTGTTTTGAGGGGACATCCGCACAGACTCGGCAGACTTTTTCTGAAAAATACTCCGTTCCAGCAGAGTCACGATGGGAAGGGGTGGGGCAACTATGCCCCAATCCCCAGGGGGGGAGATATATCAGGGATATCCACCGGGGTGAAATCGCCCTTAACTTCAATTTTTAAGAATATTTATCAAGAATACCCCCCAAACCCATAAAATAAGAACTCGGCAGTTTAACAAGCAGGTGTTTTCAAGCAGTGAAGCTCTTTGTCTACCACACTCCCGAACTGACCCCCACCGATAGCGTGCCCGATTGCGCGATCGCTGTTGACGTTTTACGCGCCACCAGCACGATCGCCACGGTACTCCATGCCGGTGCGGAAGCTGTGCAAGTGTTTAGTGATATGGATCAGCTCATGCAACTGAGCGAAGATTGGCCCGCTGAAAAACGCCTGCGTGCAGGAGAACGCGGGGGGGCCAAAGTTGAAGGATGCGACTTGGGAAACTCCCCCTTAGATTGCACCCCTGAACGAGTCAAGGACTGTCGTTTGTTCATCAGTACCACCAACGGCACCCGGGCGCTGCAACGAATTGAAGCAGCCCCCTCCGTACTCGCAGCGGCGTTAATTAATCGCCAAGCGGTGGTGAACTATCTGCTAGAAACCAATCCAGAAACTGTTTGGATTGTCAGTTCCGGTTGGGAAGGTAGCTATTCCCTAGAAGATAGCGTCTGTGCCGGGGCGATCGTTGATGGGTTACTCGCCAGTAGCAGTCTCTCACCCAAGGAACTCGCTGGAAATGACGAGGCGATCGCTGCCTTAGCCCTCTATCGTCACTGGCAAGACGATTTGTTAGGGTTAATGCATCACGCCAGTCACGGTCAACGCCTGCTCCGCCTCAACTGTCATGAAGATCTAAAATACTGTTCCCAAACCGATATTTTAGAGATTGTCCCCCGACAAAAAGAACCCGGGGTTTTAGTTAAATAAACTGTCCATTTACCCGAGATTAAGAGTAAGGTTGGCCCTGCTAACCTTACTTTTTTTGTTGATTCATTCAAGTCACATATCCCCCCTCATACCAAATCCGGGTATCAAAAGTCGTTTTTTTTCTTAGCCCGCGCAGGCGGGCTTTGTCCGTGTAGCCTCCGGGCTGGACGCTGTGGGTTTTCATAGATGTTTGACAACCGGATTCCGTATCACCCCCTGAATGAATTCCTGCATCTTTTCATAATGGGAACCTTTCCAGTAGATTTTATCGCAAGAATTACAGCGTCGAAATTCCTCATAATTTTCTCGTGTTCTCGGTTCCAAGCGCTCTAAAATGCTGTTTTTAGTCACGGTTTCCAATAACCCATTGCAGTGAATGCAGCGACTAAACGGCGTGATGGCATCCAACAACTGAAACCGGCGCAAAACTTCTTCAAGACGCTCATGAGGATTAGTAGAGCGCACCCAATAACCCTGAGTGACAATTCCCCGCTTGAGCAAACCGATATCCCGCGTCAGCAAAATCCGATTTTCCGTACTGGAAACCCGCGCTAACTCTTCATCGGGATAGTCGTTGCGATAGAGGGTATCAAACCCCAACATTCGCAAAAATCCCGCCAGTTTTCCCAGGTGGATATCCAACACAAAACGCGGTTCTGGTTGGGGACGCAAACTCACCCGAGGCGAAAGTTCCACAGATTGGGAAATCGGGTAAATATCGCAGCGATCGCCATCTTGCACCGGATAAGAAAAATCCACCGCTTTGCCATTAACTGCGATCGTCTCAACTTCCGGATGTGGAATCCCAAACGATTCTATGGAATCTTTAATCGAGGGATGGTTATTGAACTGATGCGTCAGGGTCACCTTTTTGCTTTCCCGGGGTAGAAAGTCGTTCAGTTCCGCATGGAAACAAAATTCAGCGCGGTTCATAGAAATTTTTAAAATTAATTTATTTATAGCGTTTCTCAAGCGATTGAGGTCCGCTATAAGGGTCAAAGTCCCCCTTGTCAAGGGGGATTTAGGGGGATATTTCGGAGTTCATGAGCTGCCCCAACCGCTATATCATTAATTTTAGCAAATGCAAGTTGTCATTAATCGCTTCATAAGACCCTGGTAAAACTTTGCCCTCCACTGCAATGGTTTCGCTCTCTATTGGGTCAATTCAAAAAAAACGGATAAACAGGCTGAGTAGCGTTGTTGAGCAATTCGTAATAACGTTCGTCTGAGCGTACTGTAGGAGGGTAAGGGTTTTTTCTCAGGTTTGAACAATTCCCAAAGTTCATCAGGGTAGGCTTTTAAGCAATCTCCAATCGCTATAAAACCCCGATTTCCTGCCGCAACGGCCCGGGTAAATAAGGCGAGACAGAGGCTTTGTTGATGGCGCATTCCCGCTGGACGACGGCAATCGTCCAGAGCCGCAAATGCTTCAACAATAGCTCCCTGGGACATCTGGCTGCGACTCCTCGCTTTTATTACTCGGTCATTATATCGAATCCTCCATTAGAATCAAATAGCCCTGGTATGAGACGGTAGCGATCAAATCTCTATCAATGGAAGGGTGTATGCGGCTGACTGGTTGGGTATGGTGAAATGAATTAGCCATAATCCTCAGCAATCTGGAATGGTTGGCTGTTTGGGTAGGCAGCACAATAATTAGAGTTAGCATAACTTGATTCCATGCCAAACACGATAGAGATACTTCCTTTTTTACAATCGCCGAGTCTTTCTAAAAAGCAATCCGTAGTCCCCAATTATGAAGCAGCCGAGCGGCAATTTGTCGATTTGCTAGAAGTCGAGGATTTAGACAAGACGGTGACGACAAAACCGTCAGTTGTCAGCGATTTTGAAAGCGCGATCGCCTATGCAATTGAAGGCGCTTACCAACAGGAACCGGGCGAGGAGGCGGCTCACCGCTTCTTGCAGCGCGTGCTTTACCGCATCAACCGCCTCAACTTGTTTTGGTACGACGATTTACGCCGCTACAACAACGAACGATCGCACTATTTGCGTTCTGTGCGCGATCGCATTGAGGAACCTTGGCAGCAGTGGGAAATCGCGCAAATCGACGTTGCAGCGCTGCAAAAATTGCCGTCGGTCAAGCAAGCGCTGAGCGATCGCGCCGCCGCCGATGTCGATCCTCCTTTGAACCCGAGCGATCGCTATTTGCGCGAACAGATGACCGCAGCCGGATACAGACACCTGCTGGCGATCGCCTCTTTCGACGGTTTAGTTGAAGCCAGCCGCCTTTCTCGCATCCTCGGCGGCGCTGGCAACGAAATTCAGTGCACCCTTACCCGAGTGCTGATGGAAGAATACGGCGGCGGTCGCCTACCCCGCAAGCACTCGACCTTTTTTGCTCAAATGCTGGCTGAATTCGATATGAGTACGGAACCGGAAGCGTACTTTGATTTAGTGCCTTGGGAAGTGCTCGCAGGCATTAATCACAACTTCCTGCTTACGGAACGCAAGCGCCATTTTCTGCGCTACAACGGCGGACTCACTTATTTTGAGGTGGCGGGGCCTGTGGCTTACCGCAATTATCTAGCCGCCGCCCAGCGTCTGGGCCTCTCCCAGGCTGCGATGGGTTATTGGGAACTGCACATCAAAGAAGATGAGCGTCACGGTCGCTGGATGTTGGATGAAGTGGCGATCCCGCTGGTTGATAGATACCCGCAGGAGGCGTGGGAGCTGGTGTTGGGGTACGATCAGGAGAAGTCGATCGGCGATCGGGCTGCGGCTGCTGTAGTGCGATCGATCCAAGCCACAGAACACACTTAACAGCTATATCCTAGGGTGCGTCAGTCTGTGACCCACCCTAGGATATAACTTAAAATGCTGTCATTAACTTAATTAGCTCGTTCGACAAATCTCTTTGCGCTTTTTGCTGCTTCTTAAACAAAACTCCAGCCAGCAGATAGATATTTTCCGAATAAAAAGCCATTCCCTGTTCTCGCAGAGTGGCGATCGCTCTTTTCACCTTGGGTTCCGAGCTATAATAGCCAAAATTTAAAGGTGTAATCTCAAAATTCGCCACCGAGTAGCCTCGATCCCAAGCATAATCGATCAAACCCACCGGATTAGAATAGCTAGAAACCATCAGCAAAACTTCGTCGCAGCCGAGAGATAAAAGTTTTTTAGCAATTTTACAACCATCACTCCCACCGTGCAACAGTGGCTGGTAAATCTTATCATCCACCGCTGGCAAGTAAGGCGGATTTGAGATGACACAATCCGCCGACTCGTATAAAGGCGAATCAAAAAAAGAGCAATTGTTGACCGTGTATCGGTCGCTCAGTTCATATTCCTTAATTTGAGACTGAGCAATTTTCCACGCTACTTTATTTAGCTCAAATCCCTGTATCTTCCCGTCAAAATCCGTTCTTAGCAAAGACTTAATAACTGGACTTCCCTCTCCTGAACCCAACTCTACGATAAGTTGAGAATTATCGCTGGCATTTAACACTAAACTTTCCAAGCAGTGCGCGTAAAAATTTGATTCTTCCGGGCAGTGGAATACCTGTTTTAGGGCATGGGATAAAGTGAGCATAAATTCTGTATTAAAGTTGACTATTCTAAAAGTATCTAATAACTAATAGGGCCGCCATCTATCCCAAGAGCTATTTTATCAAATTGTGAAATTTCTATTCCTGTTTTACCGGCTGCGCTGTAGTAACTATTACTGCCGACCTATAATAAATTTAACTAGATTACTCCGATTGACAGATGGCAATTAGAGCGATTGCCGTTGAGATAGTACCTAAGCAACTAATTGTAAATTTAAAGAGTGTCCGATATTACCTTTTTTAATTATTCAGTTCCGCTTCTGCGTCCCAAACAGCTTAACTCAGCACCCGTTGCCACCCCAAATTCTGAGGGACAGCCGCTAGTTTTAGAAGATGAAGCTGAACCCGGTAGCGATTTCTATGAGTTTCGGGCCAAATCAAGAGAGCCATTCTTTTCCCTGGACAACCGGACTATGCTGTTTTGGGTCGGGGACAGTTGTCCTGGGGGTTCAGGCTGGCGATCGGCTCGGTGGCAGTTGAGCGATCGCCCAGAACGGAGGGTTCCCTCTTTAGTCTAAGAAAATAGGGCCATTCTGTTTTGAATTTGGGGCCAGTTTTGTTGGGGATTCAGTCCGGCAGTAGGTCTCAGCGCTGATTGACCAAGCGCCTCGAACGAACGGGCCATCTTTTCTTTAAAATTAAGACTACTGCCCCAAAAACCGGGGTCAAACTTTCTCTCGGTTATAGTTTCGATGAAGGCAAAGATTATCTAATTGATAATCCTAAAAGTGGAATAATGCTGTTAAAAGGCTGATATAAATTTATTATTATAATTATATCTTTAACACTAGCCGACCGTCTTTTCAAGATAAATAAAAGTATATAATTAAGCCCCGAGTTCAAGTCTAATTAATCAATTGATTTTTCAGGCTCCCAAACAGGCACAATTATTCATGAACTCGGGTAATCCAGGTTTACGACTTTAACACAAATCAGACCGATCGCGAAAAACTCCGGCGTATCAGTCACTACTTTAGTGCGTTACATTCAGTCCTGTCTCCAGATAGAAATATTAGGATCCAAAAGCCGTTAATCTAAAAAACAGGGTAGTCCGGATAAATTTAATCCTAGAGTGAGTCTCAACCCATGTTGGCTTCAACTTCTAGCTCATCCAGTCCCCGAGGGTCCAGGAAATTGATGAATTGCCTCCAGCAGACTACTTCTTAATGAATCATCAAGATTCCCATCGGAGTGAGACAGTCTTGCACTGGACTCACTTGGCTAATGTTCTATCAAACCCCAGATCAACTTATGAAGTCTGTTTCGGGTTGTGAAACCAAACCTCTTTGCACTTATCACAAAGAGGTTCCGGTAAGGGTCACCATCCGCTGATAGAACTCCCCGAAACTGTGAAAGCAAAAGGCCGATCGCTGCGCTTGCGGAACAGTTTGATTCAGAATTAAGGTTCTAATTCGGGGTAAAATGAAGTGTAAGGGTTGATCCAATTGTCGTAAATTCGGGAATTCTCAAAGTAGTCATTTGGAGAGGGGACCAGATGAAAGGGGCCGCTTTCCCACTGGTGTTAAGTCAACAAAAGAAAATGCACAGAATGACCAGTTTTTACAGTCCCCTGTGTCCGTCAAGAGCGATTGTAGCAAAAGAAGGCGAATATGAGCCAAAAATGGTTTGCTGAACAAGATAGCTTATCCGATGCAGTAGAAGAACTGGCAGAAACCACTGTTTCGCTGGGGGTGATTTCTGGTTTTATGGTTCGCTATCAGGGTCAACAGCGTCAATTTTTTTTACCCACTGAGAGCGACTCGGAACCCCTGACGGCAGAAGAGGCATACTTGAGGTTGAAGCAGTTGATGGAAGAATCAGGGCTATTGAGCCAGATCTCCTCTTGATAGTTTTCCCATCCTTTAAGCCGTTCAAACCGGATTTCTGGAGCTATTTCCGTGAACACCGGGTAGAGGGGGCTGGAGCATGAGCAAGCCGAGTCTGCTGGCTTGGGTTAGAGGATAGATTGAAAACTCAATTGAGCGATCGCCCTTGGGGAAATTGTTATCCCAAACAAGGATTTCCAGAACCCTACAGTAAGCCCTGGGAGTGAGCACAAAGCAAGACTCCACCGGAGTCTTACTGGAGCCATTCTCCCAGGATGTTTGTGCAGGGGTGAGTTTCTAGGCGCTGCCTTGGGAATCAAGGGTCCTAGACGGGACTCCAGAGGGAGAACCTCTCAAGGGGACGCCGAAGCTCAAGGACAAAACACTGCAAGGCGCAGGGTTTGACACAAAAATCCCCACTTCATTGGCGATCGCCCTTATCTAAGCTGGGATTGTGACAAAAAAGCCCGAACCAGCAAGCGCTACAAAGTTCATGCAGCGGCGATTCGAGCCAATTTTGTTACATATCGCCGCCGCGAAATGCCAGCAAAAAGATCACAACTGGACCCGCAATCAAGATCAATCCCACGAAAGTGAGTTGAAGAATTACTTCCAGATTGAGGTTACTTGCAAAATTACTTAAAAAATCCATTTCTCCTCCCAACGGTGCCTGTCCTGAGTAGATATCTAAAACCAACAGCGCTTTACCCTACTCCCAATGGGAGAGGGGATTGGCCGCACTGTAAATCAAAATCCGCATACAATCTTACAAGTGAATGGCTCATGTTTTTAAGGAAGTTTACAAAAATCTGAAAAAAGATGAACCTAGACCGGGTTTTTCTGTGACCCCGGGATGGAGACTCCCCTGCGATCGGGGAGTAAAAAGCGCTATTGTGAAAAGGCACGAGGGTTTTATATGGGGTGTTTAACCGTGGCGAGTTGGCGTTGTGTCAAGCAGTGTGGAGCGTGCTGTCATCTGGATCCCGAGGAACGTCCGGAGTTAGCCGAGTATCTATCCCCGGAAGAGTTGGCCTTATATCTGAGTATGGTTGGACCCGATGGATGGTGCATTCATCTGGATCAGCTTAACCGGGAATGTACGATCTATGACGATCGCCCCCGTTTCTGTCGGGTTCTCCCCGATGTATTTGAGGAAATGTACGGCATTGAACCCGAGGAATTAGACGAGTTTGCCATCGAATGCTGTCAGCAGCAAATCGAGGCGGTTCACGGCGATCGCAGCTTGGAAATGCTCCGGTTTAATCAAGCCGTTGGGGTTTCCCTACTGGAACTGCCCCCCCTAGATTAAGCCCGTTCTCTGTTTGCCCGATTTCTATCTCCTCCCTCCTATTCCTCTGGGTAGAGGCCAGGACTCTAGGGACCTTCTCCTCTACCTTTCGGTTGATTTTTGGGAGGAGAGTCGGGAATAATGAAAGAACAATGAAAAAAATACAGCGGTTACCCTCCATGCCAGCAAACACTTCTTCTGTCAGCGATGCGACCGAGACCCTTACCCCCTTGTCTCCCGTCCCCTCCGATGCGGAAGCCTGCCTAGAACGCGCTCTAAGCCTCCCCCCTTCCCTAGAACTCCCCCCCACCCCCTCACTCCAGACTGCACCCAAAACCCGAACCCCTAAAACCCGTAAGGGAGGCTGGAGTGTTTTCGTTTCCACCTTCGTCACCATTTTCCTAGCTGAATTAGGGGACAAAACTCAAGTCGCCACCCTGTTAATGACCGCTGAATCCCAATCTCCCTGGATTGTCTTTGCCGGTGCCGGTTCGGCATTGGTAGCTACCAGCTTATTAGGGGTCCTCCTCGGTCGCTGGTTAGCCACTCGCATCTCCCCTAGAACTCTCGAAAAATCAGCGGCAGTGGTCCTGCTGTTTGTCTCTGCAATGCTGGTGTGGGATATTCTTCATTAAAATTAACTCTTCAGAAAAGCCCCACCCTTTTCCTCGTTTCTTTTTTCCAGACCCTTTTAAACATCAAGCAGGATAGCAGACAATGGACTGGCAACTTTTCGGCGTAAGTTTTATCACCATCTTTTTAGCGGAATTAGGAGACAAAAGCCAAGTCGCGGCGATCGCCCTGGGTGGTAGCTCCAAATTCCCCAAATCAGTATTTTTCGGAACCGCTGGCGCACTTCTTTTAGCGAGTTTATTAGGCGTTTTAGCCGGAGAAGGGGCAGCCCACCTCCTTCCGGCTCATCTCCTCAAGGCGATCGCCGCCCTGGGTTTTGCCATCATTGCCCTGCGTCTGCTGTTCGCCAAACAAGAAGAGGACGAAGAAGACTCTTCCTCCGAAACCGAAACCCCCGCAATTGCCCTCTCAGACCCCGATTAAATCGGCGTAAGTTTTGCCTCAACCCCAGCATACGCAAAAAGCCCCCAGATACCTGGGGGCTTTTTGCTAACTTAAAATTCCTATTCCAAAACCCTTATGAAGCGAGGTGTTGTTGTTGATTGCGATACATCCAACTCAGCAAAATGCCACTGCTGCCCAGCTTGAACAGTTCCAGCAGCCAATACCCTTGCTGCATTTGATTCATGCCCGAGGGAATCCCTTGGACCGGCTCAAATACATTCAGTTGCATCGCTAAAGCGCTCATCTGCGGAGTCAAGCTATAGGTATCAATCAACACGACGAATAGCAGAATAACGGATAGGATAATAGCAGGAATAGTCCACTTAGGGTTAAATTGATGCCGTTTAACCACCGTGAGAATTCCCGTCAAAACTAACGCGGCACATAATAATTCAATCCGATTAAACATCCCAAATAGCAGATAACCGGCGGAAGCAAACCCGGCTGCTTTCATCATTCCTGCGGCATACATACTCGGCAGAATGACCAGATCCAGCAAAAGGCAGGCACTCAGCCAAAACCCCAGGCTTAATAAAACAATGGTTTGCCACATCGGTTGTTTGTTTGTAACCGTCGGATTAGTTGCCATAAAATTTCCTCTACCGCTCCGTCTTTGTTTTTAGCTTAACGAATCAGCAAAGGAAAATCCATAAAGTAACATTTCAAAACGATACAAAATGTTACTAAAATGAAGGGAATTACCCAAAAAAATGTAAACATTTATTGCAGGCGGTCCAACCGGGGGGAGGACTGGGGCTGACAAGAGTAGGTGTTTTCCGTTCAGGGTCATTACATTAACTGCACCTGATGGTCCCCTCTCCAAGAATCAGGGGAGGGTTAGGGTGGGGTCCACTCCGCCTTTGGTAAGGAGGAGAGGGGTCCTCGGACCGGGAGGGAGGTGCAGGAGCGATCGCATTCCACTCCCTGCCAGAATAGTACAAAAGGCTAACCTAGAAAAAAGCGTGAAAGCAGTTATTTTATTATCCGGAGGATTGGACTCCTCCACGGTGCTCTACCAAGCCAAAGCCGATGGCTGCACCTGTTATGCAATGTCTTTTGATTACCAACAACGGCATCGCCGCGAACTGGAAGCGGCAAGGGCGATCGCCCAATCCGCTGGGGTCGCCGAACATCAAATTGTCTCCTTTGACTTGCGGCAGTGGGGAGGGTCCGCCCTCACCGACGACAATATCGAACTCCCCTGCGATCGCTCCTTGGAGGAAATGGGGCAGAGTATTCCCATCACCTACGTTCCTGCTCGAAATACCATCTTTTTGAGCTTTGCTCTTGCCTACGCCGAAGCCACCAATGCCAGTCGGGTTTACATTGGGGTGAATGCGATCGACTATTCGGGCTATCCCGACTGCCGTCTTGACTACATCCAAGCGATGCAGAATGTCTTTCGACTCGGGACGAAACAGGGAAGAGAATCGGAGACAACGGAGATTGTCACCCCGCTGATTGAGCTGAAAAAAACCGAAATCATCCAACTGGGGAATCGCTTAGGGGTCCCCTGGGAAAAAACCTGGTCTTGTTATGCCGGAGGCGATCGCCCTTGTGGCGTCTGTGACTCTTGTCACCTAAGATTAGCCGCATTTGCAGAATTAGGATTAACGGATCCCCTTCCCTACCTTCAACAGGGTTCGTGAACTAAACTCACCCTGAATCTGGCCAATATTGAGGGGTTTTAAAAGGCGATCGCTCTGCCTTGACAACCGGATTGGGTATAAAAACCACCTGATGGTCCCCTCCCCTGGCTCTGGGTCCGGGTTAGGGTGGGGTCCCCCCCTCATAGCTACTCATCCGGAATCCGGTACTGATAGTCTCCCGACTCGACTTTAAAGCAATCCAACCCCTACAAAGAAAGCACCCAGAAACCGGGTTTTTGACTTCAATTTTCAAGGGGAACTCATCTCCCGCTTAAAAAAGCCGCTTTGAAGAAATAGTATTCCTTCCCACCGCTTGAAAATGTTGAACGAGACAAACCCCCGAGGGAATCTGGAAAAACATAGCCCGAGCTAGGCAATCTGCTGCAATGGCAAAAGAGGAAAACCATTCCTTAAGATAGAGGGTTGCCTTTGTCAAAGGATCTAAAATATTAAAGTCTAAAGCCTGAATTAGGTAGGAAAGCCCAGACCCGGTTGGTCCGAGCCCTCACCTTTCTGAAATGCACTGCCCGCTTGGTTATCCGCTTGAATCGGTTGGCCTGAAAAGCCACCTCAAAAAGGAGAGTTTTATAGGGTTATGGACCCCTGAGACAGAGCTTCCTCTATCTGGAGAATCATAATCTACTCTTTCCACTCTAACTTTTTTTTAAATTATCATCTTCCTCTGGTTTGTTGTCATATTCTCAGCCTAATTGTTAACCTATAATTATTGTAGCAACGATAGGAACGACATGGCTAGAGATTATATGCTTCGGATTCGGTTAAATACTCAAGAATTAGACCGCCTGAAAGCAGAAGCTGAACGGCGTGAACTTTCAATGTCAGAAGTAATTCGAGACTACATTAAACGAATGCCTAAACCAAAAAAAGGTTCAGATGGATTATTAGATGAAGTTCCCACGCCAGCAATGGTGGAATGAAAATTTCTGTCCGAGCAGAAGATTTTCAGAAAGATAACATCTTGAATTGGATCAGGCGCTTAAAAACGACTTCTAATGAGCATCAAGATCTAAATCGGGTGAGGAAGAGGGGAGTGCCTCCTCATCCTCATCCTGATTCTCATCGTCATAGAAATCGAAATTCTGTGAAGAAGACAGGAGCAATTCGTCCTCCTCCAAATCGAAATCGCGGGATGCAGAGGAGGATTGTTGCTCAGACTCATGGAGATGGAAATCCGCTCCTGACGAAGAAGACTCCTGCTCAGGGGTATTCAGCTCTAAATCTGGGGGTAAGGAGTCAAACGAATCGAGGTTAGAGGAGATAGAGTTCGTCAGTTCTGGACGATAAATCCGAATTTGGTTCAAACGAGGGCCTTCCGTAGAGACCACCGTAAATTCCAAATTATCGTAGAGGAGGGTTTCCCCCTCCGCTGGGATTTTTTGGAACTGATAGAGGAGGAAACCACCCAGGGTTTGGTATTCGTCCGTGAGGGGTAAATCAAAATTGAGCAATTCATTGACTTCTTCCAAGTTCATTTGAGCTTGGACCATCCAAGTTTGCTCATCGATCATTTGGATGGTTAACTCTTCAGAATCGGAGAGTTCGGGGCCCTGGCCAATAATTTGAGCAACTAAATCACTAATGGTCACTAAACCGGCAGTCCCGCCAAATTCATCCACGACCATGACCATCGGTCGTTGCGATCGCTGAACGATCGGCAACAACTCGCTTAAAGGAGTATATTCGGCAACGAACCGCGCCGGACGAATCCAGGGTACTAGGGGAGTATCTGGGGTCAGGAGTCCCTGAGCTAAAGGTCCGGCCAATTCTTTAAAATAGACGATGCCGCGAACGTCGTCTAAGGATTCCCCGATCACCGGATAGCGGGAGTGACCCGTAGTCACCACCTCATTGAGCAACATTTGAAAGGTGGCATCATAAGAGATCCCATGAATGCTCGTCCGAGGCACCATTACTTCCCGAGCACAGACTTCCCCAAATTCAAACACATTATTGAGCAGTTCTCGCTCCTCGGCTTCTAATCCTGTGGATTCGCGTTCTGTGGCGATAATGAGCTGTAATTCTTCGGGAGTGATGCGATTAGACCAAGCCTGAGCGTTAAAGCGAATACCCGCTAGACTGAGTAGCCAGCGGGTGGAGCGGTCTAAGATCCAGATAAAGGGGTGAAAAAATCGGGCGATCGCCAAACTCGGGGGACCCAGGAGTCGCGCCAGTTGCTCAGAATAGAGCAAAGCCAAGGTTTTGGGACATAATTCCCCCAGGACAATTTGCAAATAAGCCACGATTAAAAAAGCGAGGGGGATTGCCAGTCCATGAGCGATCACCTGTGCAATATCCGGCCTAATCGGCAACCCGACGATCCATTCGGCCACTAAAACCGCCATCGTATTTTCCCCAATCCAGCCCAGGGCTAGACTGGAGAGGGTAATCCCTAACTGAGTCGTTGAGAGCAGCCGCTCAATATTGCGATGGAGATGCTGGACAATTTTGGCTTGAAGGTCGCCATTATCGGCCAAATGATTAATCCGCGATCGCCGTACGGAAACGATCGCAAATTCCGTAGTCACGAAAAAAGCATTAATGGCGATCAGTCCAAATACCGCAAGCAAGCGCAGTACGATATCTTGCCCGGTGTGAAGGGAACTCCCCGGGACCACCACCGCTACATCATTGGCGATCGCACGGCTTGAGTGCCATCCCACGACTCCCAGGGTCACCATTCCACCCACCGCAGAAAAATAGCTTAAAGAACGCACCACTGCAACTCATCTTGAAACATTTGGATTACCCATTTTAACGTTGAGCGCTTGGCACCGGAACTTGAACTCCGAGAAATTACTCGGGGTCCCGATGCCAGAACATCCCCCTAACTTAAACCCGATGCTAGGGTTGGTTAGTTGCTCTGTATCCGCACATGAGTCTCCCGTTTATTGCACCGGAATGTCGGACATTTTGAGCTCAAGCTCCTGATCCGGATAATCCGTCAGGGTTAACGACAGCTTCTGTGCATTGTCTAACAACGCTGTGGGAATGCTGACGGTCCCCGAATAGCTCTCCTCGCTGGGGGACAAATCTCCCGGCAATCCTTCCGTTGTGGCACTGAGCGATCGGCCCTTATCATCAGTCACATTCAAGAAACTGTAAAGAAACTGTACCGATCGCGAACTCTCATTCTTTAAACTAACATCCAGCACCAGCGAGGACCCTTCTCGCCGCACCCCGGTGACTTCCAAACTGACATCCTGGTCCTTGGTGGCGATGGGAAACCGCTCGTCTTTCTTCGGTTCTTCGGCAGCTTTGGCTTCTTCAGACTCCTTGGCTTCCGGTTTTGCCGCTTTCGTTTCAGCGGATTCCGGTTCCACTTGTTTGCCCGAGATTCTCGCCTTGACGGTTTTGATTACTTCGTCTTCCTTCAACAGCTTCAGCCCTTGGCCCTTACCTGTCGCCGGGGTTTTGGACTCTCCCGAGGTATTCGGACGAACATCAGGCTGAGTTACTTCCTTGAGCGCAGCTTTGCCTAACTCTAATCCCAGGGAGGCACTCAAGGCACCCGCGCCAAACATCATGGATAACAGCAAAAACGTGAGGATGACAGTGGGGTTGACTTTCATAATGCTTTTTCTTTCTCTTATGCGATCGCCGCAATACCGACTCATTGTTCTAGCTTCAAGAGTACCTCGCCTTTCCCGGGGGGAAAATGACACCAGCCCTTGACAAGCCCAGGCATCTCGATTTTAATCCCTATTTTTTTTATTCCATCACGTTCTGAGCCAATCCGTTCCCCGCTTGCCTCCCACTGATTTTTTCTCCCGTTACCCTTCCCCCCTAGACAGGTTACACCCCTAGGGGTTAGAATCGTCAGTCAGAGTCTGTTGCTTGCTCCAGAATTCCGACTTTTCGGATTCATTCTGAACGCAAAATTTTCCCACGACTCTGCCATGAGTCTGCTACAATCAGTAAAAAAAGACGGCAGTTGGCCGAGCGGATGAGGCAGCGAACTCAGTGCGACGCGACGCTTGCTACACATGAAGGTGAAAATCCTTCCTCCCAGTCCATCGGGAGACTCCAATACCCGGTTCCTGAGACTAGCAAACTCAGGGATTAACAAGCCAGGGTATAAATCCCACCTAGTACCGGAGACCCCCGGGAAAGAACGGGAGAGGGAGGCAATATGGGGAACGAAAGTGAACCTCCGCATAAAAGCTGGTCAGATGCACCAGGGTAAGGGTATGCACCCCCTGGGTTCAAAAGAACAAGAGAGTAAGGAAACTGAGCCGTGAGTAGCTCAGAGATGGCCCTAAAACACTCTCCCGGCTAAAGGAGGCCCCTAAGTTGTCAAGATGTGAAGAGAGATAAGCGGGAAACCTGCTAATTCCTCCGACCCTAATCAAGGGGTTCCAGCTAAGGAACGGAAGGACAGGTGAAGGAACCTACAAAAAGCCAAAGCCCAGAGTAACGCCTGGGATATGCAGAAAGGTAGGTAGCTAGGAAAAGTAGACCAGATGAGTAGTTATGTCCAAGGTGAAAACGGAATGGTCACAAATAGATTGGGCGACAGTCCAAACGAAAGTGGCGAAACTACAAACTCGAATCTATGAAGCATCAAAAGATGGAAACACCGCCTTCAAGGTAAGGTTGCAGAAAACCCTAATAACCTCTTACTCGGCCCGACTCTTAGCAGTCAGAAGAGTAACACAGGAAAACAAGGGAAAAGCCACAGCAGGCGTAGATGGAATCAAGAATCTTGACCCATCAGAACGCCTAAAACTGGCAGAAACCTTAAGCCTGGATGGTAAGGCTACTCCCCTTTTAAGGGTAGAAATCCCCAAACCGGGCCAGAAGGAGACGCGACCTTTAGGTATTCCCACCATAGAGGACAGGGCGAAGCAGGCTCTAGCCAAATTAGCCCTAGAACCTGAATGGGAAGCCAAATTCGAGCCTAACTCATACGGATTTAGGCCCGGAAGAAGCTGCCACGATGCCATAATCGCAATCGAACTGCAAGTCAGACGTCAAAGTAAATACATACTGGATGCTGAGCTTAAAGGTTGTTTTGATAACATCGACCATGAGGCGCTAATAGGTAAGTTAAATACCTTTCCGATCATGGAAAACCAGGTAAGAGCATGGCTCAAATCTGGAATCATGAAAGGAGACGTATTTTACAAAACCGAATCAGGGACCCCACAAGGAGGCGTCATTTCACCCTTACTAGCCAACATAGCTCTCCACGGGCTTGAGACACACATAGCAGACAAATTCCCGACATTCCGCACCCGCAAAGGGCAAGAAAAAGGGAAAATGAAAGAATGGAGTGAAGCTAGAACAATAAGGTACGCAGACGACTTCGTAATCCTTCATGAAAAACTAGAAGTAATCCAGGAAGCCAAATCCGAAACAGAAAAATGGTTAGCAACAATAGGGTTAAAACTCAATGAGAATAAAACCCGAATAGCGCACACCATAAAAGAAGTTGAAGGTCAGAAACCAGGATTCGATTTTCTAGGGTTCAACATCCGAAGTTATGAGGTAGGAAAACATAAATGCGGAACTAACTCACATGGAAAGAACCTGATGCAGCGAACAAGGGTTCAACCGTCAGAAGAATCCATAGAAAAATTCCGCAAACAGGTAAAAACCATACTAAAAACGGGACAGAGTATGCCCCCAGCAGAAATGCTAAAAAGGCACAACTGGTTCGTAAGAGGATGGGCAAACTACTTTAAAACAGGCGACAGTTCAGGCGAAATCTTCAGAAAGCTGCAACATGATTTGTACCCAGTCTACTTAAATTGGGGACAGAAAAAGTTCGCTCAAAGAGGAAACGGTTACATTGCAAGCAAGATTTTTCATAAATCTAAAACTTCAGCCTGGAATTTCGGATGGAAGGAAGGTAATCATCTACACTTGGCGGTAACTCTATACGAGTTTGACTATGAGCAGCACATCAAAGTACAAGGGACAAGAAGCCCCTACGACGGAGATTGGGTGTTCTGGGCAAAACGCAGAGGGAGCCACCCTTTATGTCCAAAAGACATAAAAAGGGGATTAAAAAGCCAAGAATGGAAATGTTCACACTGTGGGCTTCCGTTTTATGTAGAAGACCCAATAGAGGTCCATCACATCGACGGCAACAGGGAAAATAATAAAAAGACCAATAAAACATTGGTGCACCTGCACTGCCACGATGAAATCCATAACATGATGCGGGGCCAGTCCCAAAGGAACTCCCCACCTAGCTTAAAGCCGGATACATTGAAAGGTGTAAGTCCGGTTTGGCAGCCGAGCTTAGAAGGTAACTCCTAAGTTCAGGCAACTAATTCGCCTTAGGCAGGTTCAACTCCTGCACTGCCGATTAAACAAGATAACGGGAATCAGAAACGAACCCCACCTCTTCTGGGCGATCGCCCAGAAGAAATTCCCAACTCACGTCAATTTCACGAGTTCCCCCCTTTCTCGGGGCAGTACATCAACTGCCCCAAATTTTTACTTACCGCAGGGGCAGGATTTCATTTTGAGGATTAAAAGGGATCCCACTTGGGGTATAACTGGGCATCGTCTGCAAAGACTCGTTAAACGGGTTCGTCAAATCCCGGGTTCTAATAATCGGATCGCTAGAGGTTTGGACTTGCAGGACCGACTCATAGAGCTTGTGTACCCGTTCCGCATCCCGTTCCGCATCCCGTTCCGGGTAAGTCATCGGCAGCAGATAAGTGCCGATTTGGTCAAAAATTGAGCGATTCTGGTAAAACGTATCAGAACTACGAAAGAAAGCCCGCTCAAATTGTTCAGCAATGCTTCCCGGTTGACTTTGGGCGACTGCCTCGGGCGTCCCCACCACAGACGCGCCTAGGAGTGCCAACACCCCGATCGCGGTTTTTAACTGGAGTCTCATAAATTTTCTCCTCACCTTTTGGCTCGATATTAGCTCAACTTCCACGATAAGATAATTATCGGCTGAAATTTTCCTCCTGTCACTACAATTAACCATGACCGAGATTACTCAAGGATTGGATGAGACATCGGTCTCAGTTCACCCTACCGATTTAAACGACCAACGCCAACAGCTTCTGGACTTACTCTGCCAGTTAGCCTATCGCGAGGGGGACTTTACCCTATCCTCCGGCCAGAGCAGCCGCTACTATATCAATGGCAAACAAGTCACTCTACACCCCATCGGTGCACTCCTCACGGGTCAGGTGCTATTCTCCATGCTCTCCCCAGAAACCCTAGGCGTGGCAGGGTTAACCTTGGGCGCTGACCCGATTGTAACCGCTGTTAGCGTCGTCTCGGCCTACGAAAACAGACCGATTCCGGCCCTAATTGTTCGCAAAGAAGCCAAGGGACATGGCACCCAAGCCTATATCGAGGGACCCGAACTGAGTCCGGGGACCCAGGTTGTGGTCCTAGAAGATGTGGTCACTACTGGGGCCTCGGCCATGAAAGCGGTTCACCGTTTGCGCGACGCCGGGTACAAAGTAGAGGAAGTGATTTCCCTAGTCGATCGCGAACAAGGCGGAGCAGAATTGTATCAAAAAGAGGGATTAAAGTTTCGCGCCGTCTTTACCATCGCCCAGATTCAAGCTCGCTATCAGGAGTTAGGATTATAAGTGAGAGAGGAGCGGGGATTTGAAGTAACTTTGAATTAGAAGTGAATGAGGCGATCGCCTGTAGAACAATAGGCGATCGCTCTGTCTAGAAAAAGGCGATCGCATTTCTCAAAACCCCGAAACCAATTTAGCCTTGGATATTGTCAAAAGCTTCAGTCCTCCTGCTCTTCATCATCTAAAATAGCCTCAATATCCCTTGCACCATGAATCACCCGGATAATTTCCACGCCAGTATCGGTAACTCGGTAAAAAACCAAATAGTTCTTAAAGCCTTTAATTGCTTGCTGCCGAACATCTGCCAAACGAGAATTAGAAAATTGGCAGATTTTTCCCATCCCGGGCATTTTTCCCAGTTGCTGAAAGGTACTTTCTGCCGCCGCTAGAAAGCGATCGGACGCATCCAAGCTATCTTCGGCGATGTAGGTAGCCAAATCTATTAAATCCCGGATGACTTGCGGGCGTTTACTAACGTTGCTCATCACTCCTGAGTTGGGTTAGACCGTTTGGCTAATCTCTCCCGTACTGCTGCGCGAATATCTTGCCAATCTTGCGGTGCGATCGCCGTTGCAGTTCCGGATTCGAGACCTTCCAACAACAGAGTTTCCAGCCGTTCGGTGGCTTTGCGCTTTTGGTCTTGCCGTACCAACTCCCGGAAATACTCGCTCAGGGTGCTATATCCCTCCGTTGCCACAATCTCTTCCACATACGCTCGCATCGAGTCAGGTAAAGAAATGTTAATACTTTTCATCACTGTCAGTTCATAAACTTTCTGACTCGATTATGGCAGTTTTTGCCAGTTTTTGCCATTGTGAGGGATTGGCCGTAGGATTTGGGGCGATCGCTAGTTGCGGGTGTCGAGAAGGATTGTCTTGCTGAGAGAAAAGTCGCTGTTTCCAGAACCCCTGAGAAAGGCGATCGGTCAAAAATGGGTTCTGCTCGAATGTCATGATACCCTTTGATTTGGGTACAACAATCTTTATCTCGTCCTTGAGAAAACCTTTATGCCAGAAGTTACCCGATTTTACGAAATCATCATCAAAATTTTCTTTGGAGATCACCCACCTCCTCATTTTCACGCAGTTTACAGCGAGTACAATGCTTTGGTCGGTATTGAATCTTTACAAGTTATTGAAGGAGATTTACCGAATCGGGCTGAAAAGATGGTATTAGAATGGGCAATTTTGTATAAAGAAGAACTTTTGGCTATGTGGGATAGCCAACAATTTAGGAAACTTCCTCCATTAAAATAAGGATGAATTGTTATGAACATTTTTCGGATTTTTTCTGCTAAAGCTATTGGTGATCGCCTCTTACTGGTTCAATTTACTAATCAAGAATGGCGAAAATATGACATCACTCCTTTATTGGAAAAACCAATGTTTGTACCATTAAGCAATCCAGGATTTTTCAAAAATTTCAGAGTAGATTTGGGGGGTTATGGACTGGTGTGGAATGACGAGATTGATATCAGTGAATATGAACTGTGGCAAAATGGCATCCATGTTACAGAGGAAGAACTTGAGCAATACAGTGAAGTTGTTAATGTTGCTCCATGAGAAATACGGATCTGTGGTTAAGAGGCGATCGCATTTCTGAGATTTGGGGCGATCGCCTGGAGTATCACAACCCGATTGTTTCCACAAAACGTCAGTGAATTGTCCAATGTTATGTTTAAAAGTTGAATAGGTCCAAATGGCGGCCTTAAGCGACCTCTTGTGGTGGAGTTAGATCAATGCCCTCAATAGATGGGAGGTTATGCTGTAATCGCAATCCTAAGATAATCCAACCTTCCAAGACCTCCTGCAATAAGTCTCTACAGGATTCCAGGGTTTCGGCATTAGCATAGACCCCAGGAAACCCCGGAATTTCGCCGTAAAACGTATCATCTTCAAGCAACTCATAAGTGGCCCGGTGCATAGCACTTTGGATGTATTGAGTCAGCATTTTTGGGGGCAAGTTGATTTTTATCAGGGTTAGCCAAAAGTCAATCTGTGCCTATTATAATCTACAATCGCCCTCCTGCCGACAAAGGGGAGGAAACTGTGGGAAAAAAGAGGCGAGCGCCTGTAGCCAAATAGGCGATCACATTTCTAAGAAAAAGGGTGATCGCTTTGTGTGGTACAATAGGCAAGCTGTAGTTGGGGGTGTTAGAGGCGATCGCGAACCTGATGGAGAACCGTTTAAAGAGTAGACCCATTTCTACCTGTGAGAAAATAGGTTTTCATTTCTCCTTTCCCTTTAATATCAATGACACCGCGTTCCTCAAACTTATACTTATCTTGCAACAACTGATAGGTGGTTTCAGAGATTTGAATTTTTCCCGTTATTCCGTGGGATTCCATGCGGGAAGCGGTGTTGACGGCATCTCCCCAAAGGTCGTAGGTGAATTTTTTAATGCCTATGACACCAGCTACTACGGGTCCGGTGTTAATCCCAATTCGCAGGCTTAAATTTGTGAGATATTCGGCGTTGAACTGCCCGATCGCCTCTTGCATATCCAAGGCCATTTCTGCGATCGCTTCGGCATGATCGGGTCGAGAGAGGGGAACGCCACCGACTACCAGGTAGGCATCCCCAATGGTTTTAATTTTCTCTAATCCATGTTTTTCCGTGAGGCGATCGAAAGTGGAAACAATGGTGTTGAGAAGAGTCACCAATTCTTGGGGAGAAACCTGGGTTGAGAGTTCCGTAAATTTAACTAAATCTGCAAATAAAATAGTAACCGCGTCAAATTTTTCCGCAATTAGCCCGGGTTGTTCCTGAAGCTGTTTGGCAATGGTGGGTGGTAAAATATTTAAGAGTAATTCTTGGACTTTTTCTTGTTCCCGGCAAAGTGCATCTTCAGTTTCTTTTCGTTGGGTAATGTCATGAAAAAATACAGAGAGTCCCTCATAAGATGGAAAAACCCGAACTTCAAAGCAGCGCCTGGTGATGGGAGAACAGTCTTCAAAGGTGACGCTGACTTGTTGCGCTGCGGATTTTCGATACTCTCGTTCAAACTTAGAACCCACAGTTTCGGGCAATTCTTCCCAGATAATTTTCCCCAGCAACTTTTCAGGTTCTCGCTGCAAAATTTCTCCAACTTTTTGATTAGCATAACTAAACCGCCATTGGCGATCAACTGCGAAAAAAGCATCGGTCATATTTTCCAGCAAATCGACAATTTGGGCATCGGTGGCCCGAAGTTTGGCTTTGGCGTCTTTTTCTCGGTCAATTTGACGTTCTAAGCGTTTAACTTGGAGTCGTAATTCCATTTGGGCGATCGCCTGTCGTCCTAACAATCGTAGTCCTTCCAATTGTTCTGAGGTGAGATGGCGCGGAATGGTATCAATGACACACAGGGTTCCCAAAGGAAATCCATCGGGGGTAACAACCGGCGTTCCCGCATAAAAGCGGATATTCGGATTAGAAGTAACCAGGGGATTTCCGACAAACCTCTCATCTTCTAACGCATTTGGAACTACGAGAATATCATTGGGATTGAGAATCGCATGAGCGCAAAAGGCCAGATTTCTGGGGGTTTCGGAAGCATCTAAACCTACTTTGGATTTAAACCATTGACGATTGGCATCAATCAAACTGACTAAGGCAATGGGAGTCCCGCAAATTGAAGCAGCTAAGGCGGTTAAGTCATCGAATGAGTCTTCAGCATCACTATCTAAAATGCTATAGCGGTAGAGAGCTTGTAAGCGTTCTTCTTCATTATCGGGTAACCCTGCCGGTTGCATGGAACGCGGGTCCAAAGCCCGCTTAAACTTGGGGATAAAAAATTTTAACGGCAGGAAGGCGACGCTCCACTTCATGATTGTTTTGAGAATTTTGAAACCAGATTTTTTTCTCTCTCTTCGCTGATTTTCCTGACGCCGATGGGGGGTTGACATTTTTGGCTGTTTTTCACGCTTGACTCAGTAACCGCTTGGCTATTTTAGCTGTCGGTACTGGTTAGATCTTACCCGATCGCGTTGAGAGTTGAGGGGTATTCAAGAGGTATTTAGGGATTAATCACGCGTTTTGCCTCCCGAATGCCGGAGAGGTAAGCGCCATGTACGGTGGCGGGATAGTCGCTAGAGGTGGCTTCTCCAGCGAAGAAGAGGCGATCGCCGATAGGTTCAGCCAAGATATCGCGATCGCCACTCTCTCCCCCGACGGCAATATGAGAGTAAGAGCCAAAGGTAAACGGATCCTGACTCCATCGCGTCACGATCATGCTTTCGGGTTCAGGAATGCGATCGCCATAACTCCGTCGCAACACCCCCATCAGTCGTGAGCGAATTTCTCCCTCAGAAAGTTGTTCAATCTGCCGAGCAAAACTACCCCCCGTCAAAGCCATTAATGCGGGTTTTTGAGTATAAAATGCCAAATTTAAAAATTCAGAAAAATCTGGAGGCTTTTCATGGAGATAGTCCAAATTCTGATAGTCTTCAGGCCAAAATTGTTCCGAAAATTTTAAGATTACTTTATTTAAAACTCCCATAGTCAAGCGATTGATAGCCGCTTGTTTATTTTCCGGTAATTCCGGGGAAAATTTGATAGAGCCGGATTTCAAAACCCCCAGGGGTAAGGTCACGATCGCCGCATCTGCCGTAAATGTTTCCCGTTCCGTCGTGACAGAAACACCGGAATCGGTGTAACGGATTTCAGTCACTTTTTGTTGCAACTGAATCTCCAGATTATTCGCTAATCCCGTGATAATTTTGTCATATCCTTGAGGAAAAAGATAATCTTCCCCGTCAAATTCTTCTCCCTCATCTACATACCAACTGGAGAGACTCTCTAAATCTGCTCCAAATTCCGTTACAAATTCAGAATTGAATGCCCATTCAATCAGTTGAGATTGTTGAGGGGTAAGGGTTTGGGCGGCTAAAACTTGTTGTAATGCGGAGGCAATAGAAAGGTCCTGTTCGGAGTTTTCCGCTAGAGATGCAGCTTGATCGCGAATTTGTTCGTAGACTGCGTAACTGACCTCCAAATCGCGATCGCTAATCGGATTTCCCTGGCTGTTGTATAGTATAATATTATCAAAATCCGTGGGTAAGATGGGAATTTGCCATTCTTGTGCTAGAGTCGTAATGGGATTGCCCGTAATTCCATGAATCCAGGATGCCCCCAAATCCACCGGAAACCCCAGGGTGCGACTGGTGTGAATTCGGCCACCAATGCGATCGCGTCCTTCCAACACCGTTACTTGAAACCCCTGTCCCTGAAGTTCTCGCGCTGCCGCTAAACCCGCAATTCCGGCCCCAATCACTAACACTTTTTGCGGTGAAGATTGAACCTGATTTTCAGAACAAGCTAAACTCAAACCCAGGGTACTAGCAAACAAACTCAACTGAAGGAACCGACGGCGGTTAAACAACCATTTCACCGGAGGGATGGGGGACATAGGTATTTAAGCAATAAATGGAAAGTTGAATTTATAGCCTTATTTTCAATAATTAATTAAACACTCTTTTTTCATCAACCGTTGTTTTTCGGATAGCTTATTGATGAATGATGAGGGCATCTCGACTAATTTCGATATAGCTGTGATTTTCTAAAAGAGTCGTAATTTGTTCCAGGTTGTTTTGAAATAAATTCTTTAATTCACTATTTTTAATATTTCCAGTAGAAATCAATAAAAGTTTATACGGCTGTTTTTGGAGCAAGAATGACTCAACAAAATCCGCATCTTTACTAATTAAAATTCGCTGTTCTTGAAGTGACAAGGTGTTCAAGTCAGAGTCAGGGGTAGAATTGTTCTGGGGTAAATCGCTGGTATGAATGGCATCATAACCGGCACTTTGGAGAAAACGAGCCAACTGAAGGGGGAGTTGAGCATCAACTAGAAATTTCATGATGCTAGGGTATAAACTCGCTTAATCTGACTTAAACGCGCCGCAAAAAGTAAGGCGGATAAAATATCGGCTTCTTCCAAGTCTTCATAATCGGCTAAAATCTCAGCATGGGTCATGCCGGAACTGAGAAGTTCTAGTAAAAATTCCACCGGATAGCGCAACCCTCGAATACAGGGTTTACCATGACAAATTTCTGGATCAATGGTGATGCGTTGTAAGGGGGAATTATCCATGATGAATCGCTGAATAAAGGATTTTATAAGGTGGGCATTGCCCACCTTACTATTCTACTCTTAACCTTGAGTCACAGGTTCTTTCGCTAAGAACTTCTCTAATTCGGTTAAGGCGTCGGCGTCTACTTTGGTTTGCATTGGGCAGAATTTAGGCCCGCACATGGAGCAGAATTCGGCAGTTTTGTAGATGTCTGCCGGGAGGGTTTCGTCGTGATATTCTCGCGCCCGTTCTGGGTCGAGGGAAAGCTCAAACTGGCGGTTCCAGTCGAAGTTATACCGGGCGTGAGATAGTTCGTCATCGCGATCGCGTGCTCCAATGCGATGCCGTGCGATATCCGCAGCATGGGCGGCGATTTTATAGGCGATTAGCCCATTTCGCACATCTTCGGCATTTGGTAATCCCAAATGCTCTTTCGGGGTGACGTAACATAACATCGCCGTTCCGTACCATCCCGCCATCGCGGCCCCGATCGCCGAGGTAATATGGTCATATCCTGGAGCAATATCGGTGACGAGAGGACCGAGAACATAGAAAGGTGCTTCGGAACACTCTTCCATTTGCTTTTTGACGTTAAATTCAATTTGATCCATTGGCACATGACCCGGACCTTCAACCATCACCTGCACGTTATGTTCCCAGGCGCGGCGAGTGAGTTGTCCCAGGGTTTTCAGTTCAGCGAGTTGTGCTTCGTCAGAGGCATCATGTTGACAACCGGGACGGAGGGAATCGCCTAAACTAAAGGACACATCGTATTTTTTGAAGATTTCGATAATGTCATCGAAATGGGTATAAAGCGGATTCTGTTTGTGGTGATGCAACATCCACCGGGCCAAAATTCCGCCGCCACGAGATACAATGCCGGTAATTCGGTTTCTCACTAAGGGCAGATGTTCAATTAAAATCCCCGCGTGAATGGTCATGTAATCCACACCTTGTTGGGCGTGTTTTTCAATGATGTGGAGAAAATCATTAGGGGTAAGATTTTCCATGTTACCATGCACGCTTTCTAATGCCTGATAAATGGGGACAGTGCCGATTGGAACCGGGGAGGAATTAATAATGGCGGTGCGAATTTCGTCAAGGTTTCCGCCACCTGTAGACAGGTCCATGACGGTATCGGCACCATATTTAACGGATAGTTTGAGTTTGTCTAATTCTTCGTTAATATCAGAAGAATTAGGGGAGGCCCCGATATTGGCATTCACTTTACATTTGGAGGCGATACCGATGCACATCGGTTCCAGGTTGAGGTGGTTAATGTTGGCGGGGATAATCATCCGTCCTCGTGCCACTTCGTCCCGAATCAGCTCAACGGGGAGGTTTTCCCGTTTTGCCACAAAGTCCATTTCTTCGGTAATGATGCCTTGTCGGGCATAGTTCATTTGAGTAACATTACTCTGGCCCTGACGTTTGGCAACCCATTCTTTTCGCATTTTGAAGTCCTCAAATAACAGCTTCCCTCCGCCGGTATTACCCGGACTCAGGTTCTAAGGGTTTGTTCTCAGCCCTTTGCTCGGACACCCCTAGCTCAATTTCGGATTCTATCACTGTTTGTAGAGAAGAGTGATTTGGCTTAAAAATCTTTACAATTCGCCGGGGTCTGCGGGATGTCCAGCCGGAAGACAACAGGGTTTGTTGAGGAGTTCTCTGCCTGCTTTGTAGCCAATTAGGGCCAGTAACCCACTGTTTTGTCCCCGGGATTTAAACCCTCCCGCAAAGCTCTGGGGTTTGGGGGCACTCAACTCAGGAATCTGTAACTTTTAGTTTGCCCTCAAATGTGGTTAAAGTAGAGGGGAGAAGACTGGGTTTGTTAGGGGATTTCTACTTTTTATCAAGGAGTTAGGTTTGCCTAGGGGTTGGTGATTTTATATAAAGAGTTTAGAGGTGGCTTTAAGTGGGTTTGGCCTGGGTTAATTGGGCTTGAATTGAGATGATTTTATGAGGAGGTTGTGAGGAGGCAGAGCTGCCAATTTGGCGGGACACGGCTTTAGCTGTGTTCCGGGGTTGAGTTCGGTTTGGCATCGGTTCATGGGGATTGAAGTGGAGTGATTATATAAAGAATCGGATTTAAGCAGGACTTGGCCCTGGCTCTCGTGGGGGGTAAAAATGGATGAGGTTAAAGTTGGGGAGAGGGCAGGGAAATTGCTAACTCTCACGCTAAAATAAGATTTGAATACTTATGCAAAGCACGGGAAAGGCCAGATGAGCAAAATCTTAGTGGTAGATGATGTGCCGAGTGAACTGGAGATGATTGGCCGGATTTTAAAAAAAGCCGGGATGGAGGTGGTGGTGGCAACGAATGGGGAGGAGGCGATCGCCCGGATTCAAGAGAGTGCACCGGATCTGGTCATCCTGGATGTGGTGATGCCTCGGATGAATGGATTTGAGGTGATCCGAGAGTTACGAGGCGATCGCAAGACGTCCAAATTACCTGTGGTGTTTTGCAGTCAAAAAAATACAGAGATTGATAAGACTTGGGGCATGGATTTGGGAGCCGATGCCTATATTACCAAACCTGTTGACCCTGAGCAATTGCTTAATATTGTCGAGCGCTTATTGTGAAAGGTTCAGCGGAAAGAATGAGGCGGGATATTGTAATGCCATGACCCGTTAATTAATTTTTAAAAAGAATAATTGGTAGATCCTCCCTTAATTCTTTACCGCTTAATTCCTTCAAATAATTCCGGCAATTCAACCGAAAGCCTCTAAGATTTAAAGGCTGTGTTTTTTCCAAATTTAAGACGCTATGGCTGGAAAATTGACCCTCAGTTCGGGGATGAGTGAGTTGCCCGGTTCCCCGAATGCAGGGAACCTCAAGCAATTTCTGTTGTTTGGTCAAAGAGAGAGCCTCTTTGCGGTAGATTTGCTGTCAGTACGGGAGGTGCTATTTTTGGGACAGCAACCGATCGCCCCTGTTCCGAATACCCGTCATTTTGTCTTAGGATTGACGAATTTGAGGGGAGAAATTTTAGCAGTGGCAGATTTCGGTCGGTTTTTGCGGACTGAGGGGGTGGATAGTCATTCGGTGCATAGTCGAATTTTAATTTTAGAAGCCCCAGATCCGCGAGATGGAAACTTGGTGATGATGCGAATGGGTTTGGCCGTTTCTCGGGTGCAAGGGGTGATTTCGGTTCATCTGGATCGCATGGTTTCTAGCATGGATGTGGGGGAAGAACTCGCACCTTTTTTAAGGGGATTATACGATTGGACGGGACGCTTAGTGATGATTTTAGATGTAGAGGCGATCGCCCAGTCTGAAGGGTGGTAAACCGTTTAAAACCTCTAGCAAATTTCGCTTTACTTGGGGACTGAATTATGCTAATAAACGGGATAGGTTCTCAACTGTATTTCGCCATCGGGAGCGATACGGATTGGGTCGGGATACAAAACGGGGCCGAATGGGCAATAGCGCTATCTTATTTGGGGATGACTTTAATCCTCCTGCAAATCACCGGAGCTCGTCTGCATTGCCGTTTTTTATGGGTAGTGAGTGCTTTTTTGGCAGTCGCCACTGGGAGTCGTTTCTTCCATTTGTTTTCCACCCCCACCTCCTCTTTTTCAACCGCATGGGAAACCCTCAGCTATGCATTGGAAAGCGGGAGTGCGATCGCCATGATGATTGCCCTATTCACCTACCGTCAAGGCATCCGGGAAACCCTTGGAAGTGGCATCTTTTCTAGTGGTTCATTCCTGCAAATGGCCCTCGACTGCTTACCTTGGGCAGTATCTTGGCAAGACTCCCAAGGAGTTTACCTGGGGGGAAATCAGCGCTTTGCCGAACAAGTCGGCGTCGCATCCCCCGCACAAGTCATCGGGAAAACCGACGGCGCACTCTCTTGGGGGGGTATTTTACAAAATGGGGTAAAAATCAACCCAAAAGATACCAAAACCCTGTTAGTCCCAGTGCCGAATTCCCCCCCGGGGGACTCCCCAGAATGGCTCTGGAAAATTAATCACTGGCCCGTAAAAAATCCCCAGGGAAACGCCGTAGGAATCATCTCAACTTACGAAAAAATTCCCGGCTATATGGAAGCAATTGCCTCGAACTTCATAGAGTTGATGAATCAAATGGATGAGGGAATTTTGATTCAGCACAGAGATGGCACAATTTTAGATGCCAATGAAAAAGCCAGTCAATTGTACGGCATTGAACGAACCCAACTCCGAGGCAAAAACTTTTTTAACCACTTATCCAGTTTCGGGCAATCTCAGGTGGATTTTGAAGGCGTAGTGAGCAAGGGAGGCACGTTAAGATGGAAAGCCCTCAAACCGAAAGGGGGTAACCTATTGGATGTGGAAATCTCCGGCAAACCCCTCACCCTTTTAGACAATCGTGAGGTAATTTGGGTGAGTGTGCGAGACATCAGCAATTGCCTGAAGCTGGAAAGCGAACTACACCACCGGGAAGAAGAACTCAAATTATTTCTGGAACATCTTCCGGCAGCGGTTGCCATGCTCGATCGCCAGATGTGCTATGTCGTCGCCTCCCAACGGTGGGTGAAAGATTATAAACTAGATAAAAGAGAAGACTTCCAGAGTGTGAAAAACATTATCGGGCGATCGCACCACGAGCTATTCCCGGAACTGCCTGATCATGTGAAAGATATGCTACAACGCGTCTTAGGGGGAGAATCCTTTAGCTGTGATGCCGAAGGTTATACCCGAGTGGATGGCAGCATCGATTGGGTAAAATGGGAGATGTATCCCTGGCGCGATCGCAGCGGAGAAATTGGCGGCATTATGCTGCTGACAGAAGTGGTTACCGATCGCATCCAAGCTGAACAAGAACGGATGCGGTTGTTTAATCTCGTCGAGTCTAGTCTCAACGAGATTTATATTTTTGATGTGGATACCCTGCGCTTTGAATATGTGAACAAAGGAGCCTGTATTAATTTGGGGTATTCCCAGGAGGAAATCCTCGAAAAAACAGCAATGGATATCAATCCCGCCGTAGTGACTTTGGCGGAGGCTAAAACCGCCTTGGCTCCCTTATTAGAGGGCCACCAACAGAGAATGCGGTTTGAAGCAATGCATCGCCGTGCTGATGGGAGTATCTATCCGATTGAGATGTATCTTCAAATCGCCCAGCAGACTCCTAAACTCTCCTGTGTGGCGATCGCCTTGGACATCACCGAACGCAAACAAGCCGAACGCGCTTTACAAGAAAGTGAACAACAATTTCGGTTGATGGCGGATACAGTTCCGGCCATCATTTGGATTGCTGGTCCTGATAAACAGGTGACTTATTTTAACAAGCGGTGGGTCGAATTTACTGGGCGACCCTTAGAAAAAGACCTCGGTTATGGTTGGACGCAAAATTTGCATCCCGACGATAAAGACCGATGTATTAATGGTTATCAAACTGCCTTTGAAGAGCGGCAACCCTTCCAATTTGAAGTGCGACTTAAACGGTGGGACGGGGAGTATTGCTGGAGTTGGATGAGTGGATTACCTCGGTTTGATAGCCAGGGCAATTTTTTTGGGTATATTGCCTCCGGCTTAGATATTACCGAACGCAAACAAGCGGAAGAAGCACGCCGAGAAAGTGAAGAAGGGTTTCGTTCTTTGGTAGAGAGTGTCAAGGATTATGCCATTATTCGACTGGATGTAGTGGGTCGGGTAGCAAGTTGGAATATGGGAGCGCAAAGAATTAAAGGGTATCGGGCTCCAGAAATTCTAGGTCAACCTTTTCAGCGGTTTTATACCCTAGAGGACCGCGCCAGTGGCAAACCGGAAGCCGAACTCAAGACTGCTCAAACCGAGGGACGGTTTGAAGATGAAGGGTATCGGGTCAAAAAAGATGGGAGTAAATTTTGGGCGAATGTGATTATTACTCCCTTACGGGATGCGGAAGGAGAGTTGCAGGGGTTCTCTAAGATTACCCGAGATGTGACGGAACAGCGGCGGAATCAAGAAGCCCTAGAACAGTTAGCCGCAGACTTAGAAAATCGGGTGAGCCAACGCACCCAAGAGTTGCAGGAAATCAATGAGAAACTGCAACAAGAAGTGGGCGATCGCATCGGTGCAGAAATGGAAAAAACCCAATTAATCGCGGACCTGGAAATTATGTCGGCTCAACGGCAAGCGGAGATGGATTCCCTGACGCAACAGGTGATCAAAATGTTGGAACAAATTAAAGGAGCCGCGAAGGGAGATTTAACCGTGCGGGCGGCAGTCACGAACGACATTCTCGGGGCTTTAGCTGACTCGTTTAACTTTTTGATTTCCTCCCTCCGTAAAGTGGTTAAGGGAGTTCAAAAACTGGCAACAGAAGCCAATACTGCCACCGGGGAATCGATTTCCAATACTCAAGAATTGGCCCACCAAGCCCAAGAACAAGCCCAAAAGATTGAGGAGACAATCCAGAAAATTCAGAAGATTGTCAACTCGATTGAAGAAGTGTTTACCCTGTCTCAACAAGCGGAAAATGTGGCGCAACAAGCTGCCGAAAAAGCGCAAGTTGGAGGGGAGTCGGTGGATCGGGCAGTGGCGGCGATTAACGAACTGCGGCAAACCCTTTCTCAAACGGGGAAAACCATCGAACGGTTAGGGGAGAGTTCCGGGCAGATTGGCAAAATTGTCACTTCCATTTCCCAAATTGCGGCTCAAACCAATTTATTGGCACTTAATGCTACGATTGAAGCGGCTAGAGCCGGAGAACAAGGGCTGGGTTTTGCTGTGGTCGCTGAAGAAATCCGCAAGTTAGCCGATCGCTCGGGATTAGCAACGGAGGAAATTTCCGAAATCGTCGAACAGATCAGGAGTGAAATTGGACGGGCGATTGTAGCGATGGAGGCAGGCACTCAGGAAGTAGCGATCGGCACCAAACTGGCCGCAGAAGCCAAGACCCATTTAATTGATATCATCCAAGTCAGTGGGGAAATGAATGCCCTGGTGGAAAATATTACCCTCGCAGCAACAAAGCAGACAAATAGTGCTACGGAGATTGTGAGTATGATTCGTGCCGTCAGTGCCATTTCTGGGAATACGGCAGAAAAATCAGTCCAGGTTCAGAATTCCCTAGACGGCTTGGCAATTTCAGTAGAGAGTCTTCAGCAATCTGTGGCCCATTTCCGAAGTTAGCCGAGGAGTAGAGCAACACTCAACCGGGTAGGGTTTTCGGTTTGGTATGCTTTTTCTCTTCAAAAAGATGATTTTCCTAGGGCTGGGGGGGCATGAATGGGAAAATTGCTATAGCTCAACTGCCCCTCATCGGTCTTCTTTCCCTAATTGTGACCCCCCTAAACGCCGTTACTGATTGACGCACCCTGTATGTTAGAACCCTTATCCATCCTCCTCACGGTAAATTTTATTCCCCACGGTCATTGCTACCTGTGGAATCCGGTTCTAGTTTGGCTGCACGCCGGATCGGACTTCGCGATCGCCTTGGCCTATTTTTCGATTGTGGCGATGTTGATTTATTTCGTCTTTCAACGCCCAGATTTACCCTTTAGTCGGATTTTTCTGTTATTTGCGGCCTTTATTATTACTTGTGGATTCACCCATGTGATGGAAGTCTGGACCCTTTGGCGTCCAGACTATTGGATTTCCGGGAGTATCAAAGCCCTTACCGCTGGCATTTCCCTGGTAACCGCCCTAGAAATGGTCCCGACCCTGCCTGCCGCCCTGGCCCTACCCAGTGCGAAAGCCGCACTAGAGGAGGCTAATCAAGCCCTGCAAGGGGAAATTAAAGAACGCCAACAAGCGGAAGCGGCCCTGAAACGACTGGCGCGGATTATTGAAAATACGCCTGATTTTGTCGGCATCTGCGACAGTCAGGGGAAAGCTATTTACCTGAATCCCGCCTCGCGCAAAATGACGGGGATTTCCCCGGATCAACCCGCCTCGGATTTCACCCCGTTTGATTTTGTTAAAGACGGACCCGATCGCCAGCGATTAGAAGAGGCGATCGCCTCCACCCTCACCCAGGGGGTTTGGACTGGGGAAACCGTGATCAAACGCCGCAATGGGGAATTTTTTCCCGCCTCCCAAGTGATCCTGGTCCACAAAGAAGACAATGGAGAAATTGATTGTATTTCTACGGTGATTCGGGATATTAGCGATCGCCAACAACAAGAAAACGCCCTCAGCGAGAGTGAAGAACGGTTCCGGCAGTTGGTGGAAAATGCTGCGGATGCCTTCTTTTTGACCAGCTTGGATGGCAAAATCTTAGCGGTGAATCAGCGGGCCTGCGAGAGCTTAGGATATAGTCAGAATCAACTCCTGGCCTTGAATTTAGAGGCGATCGAACCGCGCTTTCACAGCGAGGAACGCACCCTAGCCGTGGCCCAGTTACGCCCCAGCGAAGCCCTCACCCTGGAAAGTCTCCACCGACGCGCCGATGGGACTACCTTCCCTGTAGAAATCCGCCTAGGCAAATTTTCCCGCCAGGGAGAAACCCTCCTGTTAGCTTTAGTCCGGGATATCAGCGATCGCAAAGCCATTGAGAAGGCATTAGAAGCAGAACGCCAGCGACTCACCACCCTGTTTGATGGGATTCCTGCCTTCCTCTACCTCGTCGATCGCAGCAACACAGTCCAGTTAGCCAACCGTCAATTTGTCGAGTTCTTTGGTAACCCGGGTTCTGCTGCCACCCTTTTGAACCCCGGTGGCAAACTCTACTCCGAGGTTCGCACCCAAGTCTTTGAAACCAAACAGCCGCAGCAGTGGGAATGGCAAGACCCTAACACCGGGCGCACGTACCAAATTTATGATTACCCCTGTAACGATGTGGATGGGAAACGGCTGGTCCTGGAAATGGGCATCGACATCAGCGATCGCAAACAAGCCGAAAAAGCACTACAAGCTTCCGAAGCGCGCTTCCGTTCCTTGATTGAAGCCACCTCTCAAATCATTTGGAATACCGCTGCCGATGGCGAATTTGTCACGGAACAACCCGCTTGGAGTAGCTTCACCGGCCAAACCTTCGACCAACTCAAGGGGCGAGGATGGCTGAATGCTGTTCATCCCGAGGAACGTCAACAGACGGCCCAAGCTTGGTCCGAGGCGGTCAAAAATCGGGGGCTTTATGAAGTCGAACACCGCCTGCGCCGTCACGATGGCGAGTATCGATATATGAGTGTTCGTGCCGTCCCCATTCTCAACACCACCGATGGCAGTATTCGGGAATGGTTAGGGGTTCATGCCGATATTAGCGATCGCAAATTAGCCCAAGTCACCTGCGATCGGTTCTTTACCATTTCCCTCGATTTACTGAGTATCTTCAGTTTTGACGCCTCGTTCCAGCGGATAAATCCCGCTTGGACCACCCTCCTGGGCTACAGTGAACAGGAACTCCTGGGTAAATCTTTTCTCGACTTTGTTCATCCCGATGACATCGAAGCCACCATTGAGGAAACCAAAAAACTGGCAACCGGCATAGAAACCCTCTATTTTGAAAATCGCTATCGCTGTAAAGATGGTTCCTATAAATGGTTAGCTTGGAGTTCCAATCCTTCCGTAGAACAGCAACTGCTTTATGCCGTTGCTCATGATATTACCCCGCTCAAACAAACCGAAGAACAATTTCGAGTCCTGGCGGCAGAACAAGCCCAACTGCTTCAAGAACTCAAAACTCGCCAAAATGCCCTCGATGAAGCGGCGATCGTCAGTGAAACCGACAGCGAGGGCAACATTACCTTTGTTAATGATAAATTCTGCGAAATCTCCGGATACTCTCACCGCGAACTCATGGGCGAAAATCATCGGATGATTAACTCCGGATATCATCCCCCATCCCTCTTTGAGGAAATGTGGAAAACCATCACCGCCGGTCGCGTCTGGAAAGGAGAACTCAGAAACCAGTGCAAAAATGGCACATATTATTGGGTAGATACCACCATTTCTCCCATTTTTGATGCTCAGGGCAAAATTATTAAATATATTGGCATCCGGTTTGATATCACCGAGCGAAAAAAAGTCGCCCAAGAGTTGGAAAAATTTGCCCAAGACCGCAAAGCTGAAGCCGATGAACTGACTCAACAGGTTCTTAAACTTTTAATGGAAATTAAAGGGGCTGCTAAAGGAGATTTAACCGTGCGGGCTGAAGTCAACAATAATGTTCTCGGGGCTTTAGCTGACTCCTTTAATTTCCTTGTTTCTTCCCTCAAAAAAGTTGTAACCGGGATTCAAGAACTGGCCACAGAAGTCCGCAGCGCCACCGGGGAATCCATCGCCAATACCCAAGATTTAACGGAACGGGCAGGAGAACAAGCTCAACAAGTTGAGTTTTCCTTGCGCCAAATTGAGCGCATGGCTAACTCGATTCAAGATATCTGTACCGTGGCTCAAAAAGCGGAAAATGTCGCCCATAAAGCCGCCGAAACTGCCGAAGTGGGAGGCCAATCGGTAGACCGGGCCGCTGAAGGCATTAACGAACTGCGCCAAACCATTTCCCAAACCGGAAAAATGATTAAACGGTTGGGAGAAAGCTCGCAACAAATTGGTAAAATTGTGACGTCAATTTCTCAAATTGCCGCTCAGACTAACCTATTAGCCCTGAATGCTACCATTGAAGCGGCCCGGGCCGGAGAACAGGGGTTAGGGTTTGCCGTAGTTGCCGAAGAAATCCGCAAATTAGCCGATCGCTCCGGTTCAGCTACGGAGGAAATTTCCGAAATTGTCGAACAAATTAGAAGCGAAATCGGACGGGTTACTGAAGCAATGGAAGCAGGCACTCAGGAGGTAGTCGCGGGGACTAAATTAGCCGCTGAAGCGAAACAGCATTTAGTCGCCATTATTGAAGTCAGTCGGCAGATGAATGCCCTGGTTCAAAATATCACGCGGGCAGCGACTAATCAAACCGAAAATGCTTCGGAAATTGCCGCAGTCATGCAAAAAGTTAGCTCGATTTCTACCACAACCGCCGAAAAATCTGTGCAAGTTCGGCAGTCTTTAGATGGACTGGCGATCGCTGTCACTCAGCTTCAAGACTCGGTTTCTAATTTCCGCAGTTAAATGTAGATTCAAAGCTCCAATCCTTCATCAATTTCTGTCCCCTCCTCTGGGTAAGACTTTGTTGGGGAATTAGGAAACCCAACCCCCCAAACCCCTTCCCTCAAAGGGAAGGGGCAACCGGAAAGAAAGGTCTTCCGGCAATGATATTTATTCCTTATTGTCCCTCTTTTTTTAGGAGAGGGTCGGGGAGAGGTTCTTCCTCCCTCTCCTTTTAGGAGAGGGCCAAATCAGAGAGCTTAGGAGGTGCATCTACTAATTTTCTAGTCACCGCATCTCTCAACAAAAATAGTTGAACCCGCCTGGGGTTTCATCGCCTTTTGTCACTGAAACTTCTACTCTGAACCATCATGTCATCATTAATGGACTTTAACGATATTCAAGAACTGCTGGGGGCATTTATTGCCGAAACCGACGAGTTTTTACAGAGCTTAGAAACTCAGTTGTTGGCAATGGAACAAATTGAGACCGCAGAAGCTCGAAAAAGCACCATTAAGGAAATGTTTCGGGCGGCGCACTCTATTAAGGGTTCGGCCTTAATGTTTGGTTTTCAATCCCTTTCAACTGCGGCACACCGGATAGAAGATTGTTTTGCAATTTTGCGCGATCGCCCCGAAGATACTCCCCTGAGTAGCCGTTCTATTACTCAACTCCTCCAAGGGGTTGATTTATTAAAAAAACTCACGGCCCAATCTACGGCCCTCGTTAGGGAAAAGCAAGAAGAAAACCCCAAAGATTTCCAGGCGGATTTGGAGGCGATCGCCCGCATCAAACAAGAATTAGAAACTGAATGCGGTGAATTAAAACACCCGGCAGACTGGATGCAAAAACATCCCGCCAATACCGGGGTAATTCAGTCCATTTTCAAACAAGATTTACCCCCGATCTTTAACCGTTTAGAAACCGAACTTTCCCAACTACAAGAGGAGACAGCCGAGGACTCTTGTCGGGTTTTTAATGAAATTTATTATCAGCTTTCCGGTTTAGCCGGGATGTTAGAAGTCCCGGAACTCGGAGAAATTGCCGAAGCGCTGCGGACCGCTGTGGATACACCCAATGTATCCGTCGAAGACCTGAAAAAATTGGGCTGGATCATCGCCCAAAATTTAGAAACCGTCCGGGAACAAGTCTTACAAGAATTACCCATCGTCTTACAACCGATGGAACTCCCTCCTCCGCACCGGGATGTGGCCATTTCTCCAGTGCCTTCTCCCCCTCCACTCCGGCCTTCGGACCCGCCTCCAAGTGCGACCCCTCCCGACCCCTCCCTACTCCCCACTGCCTCCCCAGGGGAATCCGGAGTCAAACCCACCATCCGAGTCGAACTCGATCGCCTCACGGAACTGGTGGACCTTGTGGGAGAATTAGTAATTAGTCGCACCCATTTAGAAGTCCAGGAAACCCAACTGCGCGGGGAAGTCAAACGTCTGCGACGGCACATCCGCGATTTGAATCAATTTGGGGTACAACTGCGGGAAGAATATGACCGCCTTGCCGGAGAAAAAAGCCATCAGGGTCGAAGTCCCGCTCATCCCCTGGGTTTCGACGCCCTAGAAATGGATCATTATACGGAGTTCCATGATACGGCCCGAGAAACCATCGAAACCACCCAGGCGATCGCCCACTCCAGTGCCAAAATCGACGAAGTAGCGCTCAATCTGGACCGGAGTACCGATCGCCTCCGACGAATCTGCGATCGCCTCCGCTCTCAGGTGATGCAGTTGCGCGTCGTCAGTTTCAGTCGTGCCGTAGACCACCTACCTCGCGCCATCCGTGATATGTCTCGCACTTATGATAAAGATGTCAACCTCCTCCTCATCGGACGAGATACCAAAATTGATGAAAGCTTATTACACGCCTTGCGCGACCCCCTGGTACATTTAGTGCGAAATGCCTTCGACCACGGCATCGAATCCCCCGAAGACCGCAAAGCAGCAGGGAAACCCCCCAACGGCCAAATCGAAATCGAAGCGCGGCATCAAGGGGGACAAACCATCATCACCATCTCTGATGACGGCCAAGGCATCGACCCGGAAACCATTCGTTCCCGTCTGGTTGAATTAAATCTCGTCTCCGAAGAACAAGCTTTAGAACTCTCTCTCAACGAACTCTACGACTTCCTGTTTTGGTCGGGATTTAGTACCCAACGTGAGGTAAATGACTTGTCTGGACGTGGGGTCGGCTTAGATATTGTGCGAAATAACTTGCGCCAAGTGCGAGGTACCGTCAAAGTAGACTCTCGCATCGGTCGGGGAACCACCTTTATCATTAAACTCCCCCTGATGCTCTCGATTTCCGATGCATTATTAGTCCGCATCGAACATCAGACCCTCGCCTTACCCCTCGATGCCGTGGAAGAGATTCTGCACGTTAACGCCAGTGAAATCCAGATGGCCATGCATCAACCGATGTTACGGTGGCGCGACGAGTATATTCGGTTAGTTCCCTTGAATCATTTACTCCATTACAACGAGTCCTCGCGGGATCTGCCTTCTCCGATACCCGTTGGAGAAGATTATATGCCGGTGCTAGTTTTAAGCTCAAGTGAAGGGATTCTGGCGATCGTCGTCGATCGCCTCGTCGGACAACAGGAACTCGTCGTCAAACCCCTCCCCCAACCCTTATCCAAACCCACCGGCATCCTCGGTTGCACCATTCTCGGCGATGGCGAAGTCGTCAGCATTCTCGATGTAGATGACTTAATCGGACAACTTCATCCTCACGTGCAAAAAGCGGTCGTGATCCAGACTGATAGTCCCGGACGCAATACCCTTCTCCCCCCAGGCATTCGTTCTCCGGTCCCCCTGTTGCCTCCCCTGCCCTCTCAACCCCAAATTTTAGTGATTGATGACTCTTATACGATTCGCCAAATGCTCTCGTTAACCCTCACCCGTGCGCGATACCGCGTTGCTCAAGCCAAAGATGGTCAAGATGCTTTGGAACAATTGCATCATGGATTAAAATGTGCTTTGATTATTGCTGATATTGAAATGCCCCGGATGGATGGATTTGAATTCCTGGCGGCAGTCAAAGAAAATCCCCAATTTTCTCCTATTCCGGTGGCGATGTTGACTTCCCGCAGCGGTGCTAAACATCGGCAACGGGCAATGGATTTGGGGGCCGTTAAATATTTCACCAAGCCCTATAATGAACGTCAGTTATTAGAGGCGATCGCTCAATTACTGGGAGCGACCTGATCCGGTTTTCATCCTTAAAATTTGGATAAAAAAATCGCAGAATTCCCTAAAGGTTAGACAATTGTTTTGAATTTCCTCCCCCTTAATGGAGCATCCCTACCATGTTCTCCCCCTCTAAGTACAGCCGCCGGTTTCACAATAAAAAGGCCGCCATTCAGCGCACCCCGATGCGCAAGCTAGTTATTTTTGAAGTTGCGGGGGAAACATACGCGATCGCCATCGAACGGGTGCAGCGTGTTCTCACCGAATTTACCACCCAAGGGACCCTCGAAGATGGACGGAGCTTAATTAAACTTGATGCAGATTTGATTATTCTTTTGGATCTATCCAGGCTATTTTTCACCCCAAACCCTTCTCAAGAGCAGCATTCTTATTTGATTGTCTGCACCCTCACCAATGGCGATCGCATTGGCATTCCCCTCCAAGATTTACCCGCAATTTTAGACGTCCCTGAAGATCAATTTGCAGAAATTCCCGCCTCCTATCGACAAGGTAGGGAAGGCAAAAATGCTGCACCGGCAGCAGTGGAAAAAATTATTACCACCGATGCCGGTACAGTCGCCTTCTATCTGAACTTAGATAAACTTTTGGATTGAGACGGGTTTTAGGACCGACCTGCTGGCGTCAGCGTCCGGTTATAAATGGCCTCAATTTCGATTAAAAAGCTCAGGCTATCCAAATACACATCATCCCCTGGCTCATACAGATACGCTTCCCAAACTCCCGGTTCAATTTGACGCAAACAGTTCAGTTTGGGTTGAGTTGGATCAAGCCAAACATATTCCTGCAAGGTTTCAATTTGCCGATAATGGTCAAATTGACTGAGTTTCTCACTGGCGGGACAGGGGTGAGATATCACATCGATAATTAAACAGGGATATTGAATCACCCCATCGAGTCGGTGGCGGCGATCTAAATCCCGAGGGTCATGGGTGACCATTAAATCAGGATAACAGTAAGCCGATGCGGCTTCAATATAAACCGGCCTCGGATGAACAGAAACGATCGCATTCGTGCCGCGCAGGTGCTGGATTAAAAGCTGGAAGAAAGTTTGGGTAACCCGTTTCTGAGTGGGAGATTGCTGAGTTCGGGTAGTCTGATCTACGGTAAAGGGATAGGACAGACCGTTCTCCGGTGCTAAATCAGGGGAAGGAAGGGTGTAACTGTTAAGTTGGCGATCGCCCATGCTGACCTCGTGAACCGTTCACCTAATTTTATCATCTGCGAGGGGCGATCGGGAGTCTTATGTCTTATGTCTTATGTCCTTGGTTGATGGGGGGATGGGGTGGGGAAGTCCTCGGAACGAATTATAATTCCCGAGAGCAAGACGGTTCTTAATTTCGTAGTATTCGGGGGAACCTGAATTTAATGGGAAACTCTCTCACCTGATCTGCTCCAGTCTGGATTCAATATGCCAACTGAGTAATGTAAATTTTTATGGCGAAATTCTCCCTTCGGGAAAAAATCTAATATAATCAGAACGATTTGTATTGAAATTGAGATATTCAGGTGCTAATTAGCACCTTATCAACGAACACAGGGGAAAAACAAATGTCCGAGCCAATGTCAAAAGAAATGCGCTTAAGTCGATATCAGGATTTAGGGCTTCCCAATTTTCGGAAGACTATTGTCGAACTCTCAAAACTTCTGGTTCAAGTTTGGCTAGATGAAGAGCCAGGTAAAATTTTCAAAGAAGAAATCATGACATTGGGCTTACATCAAGCTCTGGAAAATCAACACATTTTTTTCCCTGCTGAATGGTTTATTGCAGAGCTAGATCCCGATAGTTTTCTGGGTTCAATTCAAATGAGTGAAGCGGGGATGTGGAGCAAACCAGGTAATGAAGGCGGGCTGGAGATGATTTTAAAAATTCCTTATGCACCTTGGCCTCAAACCGGAGTGACGGAAGCAGAATTACAAGTGTGGATTGAGCGTTGTAATGTTTGGTTGAAAGAGGCGAAGTATGAAAATCCTGAGCATCCATTTCCTTTACCGCCTAATCCTTATATTCCCTTAGCTACTACCTGCTAAAACCTGTCACTCTCGCTTGTTAAAAAAGGCACTTACTTAGAAAAAAGCCTGTATAAGGTTTCGTCGATGGGTAAGGAATCAATCGTTTTTATAGCTAGTGATTTAAGATATCCACTATTTAAAAACATAGGTCTTATAAGTCGGGGAAACCTTGTAATTATAAAAAATGCTAACATTTAACCTTACTCATATTACCCTGTATGATAATTGTGTTTTTGTGTGAATTAATTTGGAATTTTCAAAATTTAATTTGAATAAACATACTAATTTATTGGTCAAATCTTAGATAAAAAATATTAAAAAAATTTATTTATGCTTAATCAGCCTTGTTTTAAACTTCAAATTCATTGCCAACATATCGACAAACAAGCAGTTTTTTTACTGTCAGAAAGAGGCTTCGTTGAAATTAGCAATCCGACTCACAAGTTATTAGCCTCTTATATCGACGGCAATCGGACAGTTGATGAAATTGTTGAAGAAATTATTCCGGATTTACTTCCAGAAAACCCGAGTATCCAAGATTTTATTGCAGCGGGAGTTCAAGCTTTTTCTGCTTTGGTGGAAATGCAACGACAGGGTTATATTGTGGAATGCAATAATTCCCTACCCTCTAATTTAGCGGCTTTTTGCGATACGTTAAATATTGATGCTCAGGATGCTAACCATCGATTGCAAACCACTAAAGTTGCAGTCAAGGCTTATGGTGCGCTTTCTCCTTCAGAATTTATTGCTACTCTTGAAACCTTGGGGATACAAGTCTGTGATGAAGGAGATATCGAAATTGTCCTCACTGAGGATTATCTCCAAGAAGAATTGGAAGAGGTCAACAAACAGGCTTTACAAAACCAGCGCCCTTGGATGCTGGTAAAACCTGTGGGAACCGTTGTTTGGCTAGGACCTATATTTTCCCCTCAAAAGACTGGGTGTTGGGAATGTCTAGCGCAACGGTTGCGAGGCAACAGACCCATTGAAGAGTTTATCCGAAGACAGTCAGATATTTCTACCCCTTTATCTATTCCACAGGTGACCCTTCCCTCGACGCTGCAAACTGCGTTAGGCATGGCGGCTACAGAAGTATTTAAATGGGTTGTTCGAGGTGAGAATAAACGGCTAGAAGGAATTCTGGTTACCTACGATACCCTGTCTTTAGAGACTCAAAATCATATTTTAGTTAAGCGTCCTCAATGTCCAGTCTGTGGAGAAATTCAAAACGGGTTAAACAGTGTACCGATTCCTATTGTTTTAGGACATCGGAAAAAAGTTTTTACGGCTGATGGGGGACACCGTTGCTTGTCACCGGAAGAAACCCTCAAAAAATATCAACATCAGATTAGCCCGATTACTGGCGTAGTTCGAGAACTGATAAATGTTTCACCCGATTCTAATCAGTTACTCCATATTTATGCAGCTCGACATCATTTTGCTTCAATGTTTGATGATTTGCACTCCTTGCGGCAAAATCTCATGGGCAGAAGTGCGGGGAAAGGAAGGACGGACGCTCAAGCAAGAGCCAGCGCATTGGGGGAGGCAGTGGAACGCTATTCTGGCGTGTTTCAAGAGGATGAAATTCGCCATAAAAGTAGTTATCAAGCCTTGGGAGAAAAGGCAATACATCCGAATTGGTGCATGAATTTCAGCCCAGACCAATACAACAATCGGGCGGAATGGAATGCGAGTTGTCCGAGCTTTTTTCAGAGGGTTCCTGAACCCTTTGATGAGGAGAGAGCAATTGATTGGACGCCGGTTTGGTCGTTAACCCACGAAGAGTTTAAGTATCTCCCCACGGCTTATTGCTATCATGGCTATCCCAAACCCGTCATGCCAGACTGTTGGGCAGATACCAATGGAGGCGCTGCGGGGAATAGCCTAGAAGAAGCAATTTTGCAGGGCTTTTTGGAATTGGTAGAACGGGATTGTGTGGCCTTGTGGTGGTACAATCGCGTGAAGCGACCCAGAGTAGAATTAGAAAGTTTTGATGAACCCTATTTTCAAGCCCTGAAAGATTATTATCAAACCCTGCATCGAGAAGTCTGGGCTCTGGATCTGACCAGCGATCTGAATATTCCCACATTTGCCGCAGTGACTCGCCGGACCGATCGCCCAGTAGAAGACATCGTGCTGGGTTATGGTACTCATTTTGATCCCAAACTGGCAATCCAAAGAGCTTTAACTGAGGTGAATCAAATCCTTCCTGCGGTGTTATCAGCCCATGCCGATGGGACCACCGAATATCGATCCTATGACCCACTTGCTATAAACTGGTGGAAAACTGCTACCCTAGAAAATCAGCCCTACCTGGTTCCCGATGGAAGCGTCCCCCTCAAAGTAGTTGCGGATTATCCTCAACGGTGGAGTGACGACCTGTTAGAAGATATTAGGACTTGCCAGCAGATTGTCCAGCAACAGGGTATGGAAATGCTGGTTTTGGATCGGTCCCGAGTTGATATCGGATTGAAAGCTGTTAAAGTGATTGTTCCAGGAATGCGCCATTTTTGGAAACGGCTGGGAGAGGGCCGACTGTATGAGATTCCGGTTAAATTGGGTTGGGTAAAAGAACCGACTTCAGAACATGAATTGAACCCATTTCCCATGTGGATGTAACTTGGGGTAAATTACTTGCAAATACTGACCCTCTCTTTGAGATAATGGCTTAAGCTATTATCCCATTCATAACCCAGACGAATGCTGAACGGATATCAAATTATAGATGCGGATTCCCATGTATTTGAACCGCCTGATATGTGGGAAAAGTATTTAGAACTGGCCTTTAAAAGTTTTGCTCCATCACCGGATTTTAAAATCAAGGGGGAGCCCGTGACTCATAAAATCTCCCAGCAAGTCAGTCGCGAGGGGGCTAAACAAATCCAACAGGCTCACCCCATGTCTGTATTGAGTGGCTTTGATGCCGAGTCCCATGTCCGGGCGATGCAGCAGATGGGGATTGATATCGCGTTCATTTATCCAACTCATGGACTGTGGCTGTTAGCGATTGATAACATGGAACCCCGGCTGGCAGGGGCCTTTACTCGCGCTTATAATAATTGGCTGCGAGATTTTTGCAGCTATGCACCACAAAAGCTCAAAGGTGTGGGAGCGATTAACTGCCACGCCCCCGAGGAAATGGTGATAGAATTGCACCGGATAGCAGAGTTTGGCTGGAAAGCGGTATATTTGCGCCCCAACCCAGTCAAGGGGAGAATCTTAAGCGACCCGGCTTATGAGCCATTTTGGAACCAATGCGAGGAATTAAACATGGCGGTGGGACTCCATGAAGGGACTCACAGCCGATTGCCAACCACTGGTGCGGATCGCTTTAACACTCGCTTTGCCCTGCACGCTTGCTCTCATCCCACGGAACAGATGATGGCGTTGTTGGCATTGATTGAAGGAGGGGTATTAGAGCGCCACCCTCAGCTAAGAGTTGGTTTTCTGGAGTCTGGCTGTGGTTGGCTCCCTTATTGGCTATGGCGACTGGATGAAGAGTATGAGAACCTTTACTGGGAGGTTAAAGACCGGGTGAAGATGAAGCCGTCGGAGTATTTTCGCCGTCAATGCTTTATCGAAATCGAGCCAGGTGAGCCGTATTTAGGGCAGATGATTGATTATATTGGCGCTGATAATTTAATTTTTGGTTCAGACTATCCCCACATGGATCATAAACCTAATATTGTGGGGGAAGCCGTGGCTCTGGCAGAGCGACTCTCCCCCACACTTGTCCAAAAGATTCTTTGGGATAACGCGGTTCGTTTTTATGGGTTGGAATCAATCAACGCCCAGTAATATGGCGGTTTTAACCTGTAGGGTTCAAAATTTGGGGGATGGGGTGCTGCTCCAGCTTCACCGACTCAATATCATTTCCGGAGAGTTTAAAAATGACTGATTTAACTGGTTACCAAATCCTCAGCCCTATTTATGAAAGTGCCAATTCATTAGTTTATCGGGGGATTCGAGAACGGGACAATCAACGGATAATTTTGAAAGTTCTTAAACAAGATTATCCGAACCCCTCTGAACTCACCCGCTACAAGCAGGAATATGAAATTACCCGGTCCTTGGCGGGGAAGGGGGTCGTTCAAGTCTACGATTTGCACCGATACCAGAACAGTCTGGTGATGACTTTAGAAGATTTTGGCGGTAAATCTTTAAAGGGTTGGATGACGGAACGCCCGTTTCCCCTGGGGGAATTTCTGACTCTGGCGATCGCCATCGCCGAAAGTTTAGGAGAAATCCATGCCGCTAATATCATTCACAAGGATATTAACCCCTCGAATATTGTCTATAACCCAGAAGCTGGGGAAGTTAAAATCATCGATTTTGGCATCTCCAGCGTTTTGTCTCGGGAAAATCCGACGATTCTCAACCCCGATCGCCTGGAAGGAACCTTAGCTTATATTTCCCCAGAACAAACCGGACGCATGAACCGGGCGATCGATTACCGCACGGATTTTTATTCGTTAGGAGTGACGTTCTACGAACTACTGACCCATCAACTTCCTTTTACAGCCACGGAACCCTTAGAACTGGTTCACTCTCACATCGCCAGACAGCCTGTGCCACCGGCTCAAATTGACCCCAAGATTCCCCAGGTTGTTTCTGATTTGGTCATGAAACTGATGGCAAAAACTGCCGAGGAGCGATATCAAAGTGCCCGAGGGTTAAAATTAGACTTAGAAACTTGTTTACATCAATTACAGACCAACGGCGAAATTTCCGCATTTCCTTTAGCAACTCAGGACCAATCCGATAAATTCCAAATTCCCCAGAAACTCTACGGAAGAGAACAGGAAGTTCAACAACTCTTAAACAGTTGGGATAGTCTCGGTCAAGGAACTCCCGTCCTGATATTAGTAGCGGGTTATTCCGGTGTGGGTAAGTCAGCCTTAGTTAATGAAGTTCAAAAACCTCTAGTCAAATCCCGAGGATATTTCATCTCCGGTAAGTTTGACCAATTTAAACGAAATATTCCCTATAGTTCCCTGATTCAAGCCTTTCAAGAATTAATCCGCCAGTTGCTCACGGAAAGTGAAGGTCAACTGGAAATCTGGAAGCAAAAGCTATTAAATGCGTTGGGAAATAACAGTCAGGTAATCATTGAAGTGATGCCTGAATTAGAACTGATTATTGGTAAACAGCCTCCCGTTCCCCAGTTGGGACCAACCGAGGCTCAGAATCGTTTTAACTTAGTCTTTCAACAATTTGTAAGTGTTTTTGCCCAAGCCGAACATCCTGTAGTGATGTTTATCGATGATCTCCAGTGGGCCGATTCTGCCTCATTGAAGTTGCTGGAACAACTCCTGAGTGATGCGGACAACCAATACCTGCTAACCATTGGCGCTTATCGAGACAATGAAGTGAGTCCTACTCATCCGTTTATCTTAACCGTAGAGCGGATTCAAAAAGCGGGGACTCAAGTGGATGCGATTCAGCTTCAGGCTTTATTGATTGAACAAGTTAGCCAATTAATTGGGGATACTTTGAATGTTTCCACTGCGGAATCTGAGGCGTTAACTGAACTGGTTTTCAGTAAGACTGGGGGCAATCCATTTTTCTTGACTCAATTACTGGAATATTTATATCAGGAAAAGTTTCTCTCTTTTAACTACAATTCTGGGAATTGGGAATGGAATATGGACTCTATCCAACAAGTCGGAATCACCGATAATGTGGTGGAGTTAATGGTCAATAAAATTGGCAAGCTCCATGCCAGTAGCCAGAACGTCCTGAAACTTGCAGCTTGTATTGGAAACCGATTTGATTTAGAAACCTTGTCCGTGGTCAATGCTAAATCTATTTCAGCAACCGCGAACGATTTGTTATCCGCACTTCAGGAAGGGTTGATTGTTCCCTTGACCGATGCCTACAAAACTCCGATGCTGTGGGATCGAGAGGCGCTCATGTTAGAAAGTCCTGATTCATCAGTAGAATTGTTTGCCAGTTATCCCGCTTATATTCCGTACAAATTTTTGCATGACCGGGTTCAGCAAGCGGCCTATTCTTTGATTCCCGAAGCCCAGAAAAAAGAATTCCACCTCAATATTGGGCGGTTATTCCTACAGAACACCCCATCCGATAGCTTGGAAGAGAATATCTTTGATATTGTCAACCAACTCAATAAGGGGGCGGAATTAATTGCGACGGATTCTGAGAAAAATCAACTGGCTCGTTTGAATTTGAAAGCCGGAAAAAAAGCCAAGGATTCTACCGCGTATGAACCCGCTCTCCAATATTTAGAAGCGGGGTTAGCACTTCTGCCTCCAGATAGCTGGCAAACTGAATATGAGTTTACTCTGGCACTTCATGTAGAAACTGTAGAAGTGTATTATCTGAATACGCGGTTTGAAGATGCGGAACAATTAGGGGCTGTGGTTTTGCAAGAAGCTCAATCTCTACTTGAGCGGGTCAAAATTTATGAGCTAAAAATTCAATCCCAGTACGCGCAATTTCAGTTACAGTCGGTGATTGATACTGCTTTAGAAATTTTGGAACCCTTGGGTGTGGTGCTGCCTCGAACTCCTACCCCGGAACAGATTGAAGCAGAAGAGAATCTGATAAAAGAGCTATTGGGTGACCGAAAGATTGAGGATTTAGCCAATCTGCCGGAAATGACCGACCCCTATCAGCTTGCAGCGCTAAGGATTTTACTGACTGTCACATCAGCCACAATTATTACGGATCCCTTATTATGTCCTTTGGTGACGATGGTATCCGTTAAGTTTTGCATCCAAAATGGCAATTCACCTTTGGCAGCAGGAGCCTACATTTTTTATGCTCAACTTTTGTGCGGCGTTCTCAAAAATATTGAGTGGGGACATCAGTTTTGTCAACTCTCTTTAATGTTAAAGGACAAAATGGAGTTAGGAAACCTCAAAGCCCTAGTCATCCATTACAGTATTGGGATTCGGCATTGGAAAGAGTCATTTCGTGACATACCACTCGCACAGATGCAAGAAGGGATTCAAGTGGGCATAGAAACCGGCAATTTTGAAAATGCTTGTTATAATGCACTGGATTATTGCTGTTATTCAATATTTGCTGGTGTCAATTTACTAGAATTTTTGCCAAAGCATGAGCAATACACACAATTAATCATTAAATTAAAGCAAATCTATTCTGTTTATTGGAACCGAGCGTTGCAGGGTATTCCTTTAAACTTACTCAAAGAAGATTTTGAGTATTATGGCTTAACTGTTGGTAAGTCTTGGGAAGAAGAGGAACAGATATTAGCAGAGTGGGTGGAGATGAATGCTACATTCTTACTCTGTATAGCTTACTTATCGAAAGCTTTCGTTTTTTACTACTTAAATCAGTTTGATAGCGCATTAGAAGCTGCTCAAAAAGCCGAACTATATGGAGAGAGTTCTTCTTCGTATGTTGTCTTTCCCCAGCATAGATTTTATTACTCTTTAGCTCTTGTATCGGTTTGTCATAGCGAATCTATCCCCACCCTCAAAAAAGCAGAATTTCTGGAAAAAGCCCGTTCAAATCAAGAATTAATGAAAGAATGGGCGAAATATGCGCCGGAGAATTATCAAAACAAATACGACTTGGTAGAAGCGGAACTGGCGCGCATCTCTGGCAACTATTTGGACGCTCAAACCCTGTACGAAAAAGCGATTCAAGGAGCCAGGAAACAAGGGTTTATTCATGAAGAAGGATTAGCCTACGAACGAGCGGCTGAATATTATTTGACTCTGGACCGAGAAGAAATTGGGCAGTTTTACCTTAAAAATGCCTACGCTTGTTATGCAAGCTGGGGAGCAACGGCCAAACTCAAATGCCTATCAGAAACTTATCCCAACCTTCTAGTTAAAGTCACCCAGCGCCGTGGAGAAACCGGGACGCTACCCGTGACGACAACGGGTCGGGATGGCAAAGGGTTAGATATCGAAACGGTTGTTAAAGCCTCCCAAGCCATTGCCAGCGAAATTGTTTTAGATCAATTGCTGGATAAATTGATGCGGCTGACGATTGAGAATGCCGGGGCTCAAAAAGGGTTTCTGATTTTGCCCGTCGCCGGAAAATTATCGATTGAAGCTACGGGAATTGTCAATGGTTCAGAGGCGATCGCTGTGCAGTCGGTGCCAATCGAAGAGAGTCTGGAACTGTCGAGTGCGATCGTCCACTATGTGGCCCGCACTCAGTCCAGCGTCATCTTAAATGATGCGGCGAATGATGGCACTTTTACCACCGATTCTTATATTGTTCAGAATCAACCTAAGTCAGTTTTATGTGCGCCTATCCTCAATCAAGGACAACTCACAGGCATTATCTACCTAGAAAATAACTTAGCAACTGGGGCATTTACAAAAGAACGCATCGAACTGTTACAAGTCATCTCCGCCCAAGCAGCAATTTCCCTAGAAAATGCCCAACTCTATCGCACCTTAGAAGATAAAGTCATCGAACGTACCGCCCAACTCGCGGAAGCCAACGAAGAAATCAGCGCCCTCAATGAACTGCTCAAATCCGACAACCTGCGGATGAGTGCGGAACTGGATGTCACCCGCCAACTGCAACAAAAAATGCTGCCTCGCTATGAAGAATTGCAGGCGATTCCTGGGTTAGAAATTGCGGGATTTATGGAGCCCGCCGATGAAATTGGGGGAGATTATTATGATGTGCTCAACCATGAGGGACATATCAAAATCGGGATTGGGGATGTCACGGGACATGGATTAGAAGCGGGAATGGTGATGGTGATGGTCCAAACGGCTGTGCGGACTTTGTTGGTGAACGATGAAAGGGATTACGTGAAGTTTTTAAATACGATTAACCGGATGATTCATGACAACGTAGCCCGGATGCGGACGGATAAGAATCTGACTTTAGCGTTGCTGGATTATGCCGATCGCGTGTTGCGGATTACGGGACAACATGAGGAGGTTTTAGTTGTTCGTGGAACGGGAGAAATTGAGCGGATTGATACGATTGATTTAGGATTTCCTGTGGGGTTAGAGTTAGATATTTCTGATTTTATTACTCAGGCAGAAGTAGAGTTAAATCCTGGGGATGGGGTGGTGCTTTATACCGATGGGATACCGGAGGCGGAAAATATGGCGGGAGAGTTTTATGGGATGGACCGATTGTGTGCGGTGGTGTCGCAGTATTGGCAGGAGTCGGCAGAGGCGATTCGTTCCGGGGTGATTCAGGATGTGCGGGAGTTTATTGGGGAACAGAAGGTGTTTGATGATATTACTTTGGTGGTGATGAAGCAGCGGTGATGGTCATTGGTCATTTGTCCTTGGTCATTCTCCGGTCCCCTCCCCGATGTCTTGGGGAGGGTTAGGGTGGGGTCTCCCGTTATGTGGCGATCGCCGACTGCGCGTCACTCTTTCCGGCTTAAGCAGGGGAGGATGGGGTGGATGGGAAAAAGCCCAGTCTACTCCTCAACCGGAAATTAAACGTCCCTGTAACTGCGTATAGGTGGGAAAAATCTCATCTAGACTGATGAGTGAAGCATCATAGATTAAAGCTGTGGCAATGATAATCCGATCAGCGGGATCCCGATGATGCTCTGGTAGTTGAGAGGCTTTCAGGGCAATTGCGCGATCAATGGGTAAAACCTGAATATCTTCCAATGCAGCTTGTACCCATTCATCAAGCGGAAGAGAAATCTGTACCCGCTGCCGTTTCACCAATTGTCCGAGCTCCCAGCAGGAAATGGCACTAATGGCAACACGATCAGCGGTTTCAATCAGATCGATTAGAGGTTGAGAAAGAACCCTATTACTGGGCTGGGGATTGTGCCAGCGGATCCAGATATGAGTATCCAGTAACAGCATTCAAGATAAGTCCCAATCTGATTCAGGGGTGGCAGGGGCGGTTAAATCGTCAAGCAAGTAAACAGTACCCGCTAGTTTTTCAGAAGGATGGCGGCGTCGTGGAGTGGCAACGGATTCCCCCGATATAACTGGGAGGATGATGACTTCATAAGTGCGATCGCTCATCAATGAAGGGGGGAGGTCAATCACCAGTTGACCATTCATAGCTTTGGTAATGATTCGTAACGGTTCCATAGCGACCTCCAGACTTAGCATAGTCAGTTAGATTCTAGCAGGTAAACTACCCGACACCGACCGCTATAGCGTTACGATGCGGGCTTTTGGTAGCCCTCAAGACAACATCTTTTGAAAATCGGGTGTCTATAACATCTGGGGTTTTTGGCGAATCCGAGAGACCTAACCCCCCAGCCCCCTTCCCTCAGAGGGAAGGGGGAGCCGGAAAGACCTTTCTCACTTTACAATTGCTGCCGATCGCGTTCTATTAAGTGAGAATGGCTAATGCCGATCGCTCATCAGGCGATGGAGGATCATGGGAGCAATATCAGTAATCGGGAGAATATATTGAGCCGCACTTAAGGCGATCGCCTCTCGGGGCATTCCAAACACCACAGAACTGGCCTCATTTTGGGCGATCGTAATCCCCCCGAGCTTGAATAGTTCTAACATCCCATCCGCCCCATCTCGACCCATCCCCGTGAGCAAAATTCCCAACGCCCCCTGGCGATAAAACTTCGCCACCGCATTAAACGTCACCGTCACCGAAGGGCGATGTCCCGAAACCGGACCGGCGATCGAATACAAAAACCGACCATTACTGTCAAACTCTAAATGCTTTTGTTCCGGAGGAAAATAAATAATTCCCGGTTCGGGTCTTTCTCCGGCAGGGGCAATTTTCACCGGCAACTGACATTCCGAACCCAACCAATCCACCAACCCTTTTAAAAATCCCTCACTAATATGTTGCACGCAAATCACCGGCACCGGAAACTTCGGAGGGAGTTGAGATAAAATCGTATGTAACGCTTGGGGTCCTCCCGTCGAAGCCCCGATCGCGACGATTTTTACCCCGTGAAATGAAGCCGCCACCGTCGCCGCATCCGGAGTCACAGGGGTAGCAGTCACCCGAGGAGTCGGGGTATAGGATGACGGAATTTTCACCGTTTGAATCACCGGATCTACCCGCTTCTGTTCCGGGATGAGGACTTTTTCAGTATTTCTAGGAGGAACAACCCCAGGGGATGCTCGCAGAGTCTCCCGATTAGCCGTACCCCGGCGATGCAACGTAAACACAGTCACCCCAGATAACACCTTAATTTTAGAAATCAGTTCATGACGAATCACCTCAAAATTCCCCATCACCCCCTGACGCGGTTTGGGAAACACATCTACCGCCCCTGCCTTGAGCAGATTAAAAACAGTGTGAGTATCCTCCGCTTGTACCGAAGAACTAATCACCAAAATAGGGCAGGGGAACTTTGCCATCACCTCTTTGGTAAATTCCAAACCGTCCATTTGTGGCATATTGAGGTCGGTACAAATCACATGGGGATGAACCTGGGGAATCAACTCCAAACCTTCAATTCCCGTCCTTGCCGTCCCCACCACTTCAATCTCGGGAGTTGCTCCCAGTAGGCGCTTAAAAATCATCAACGCCACGGGAGAATCCTCCACCAACAAAACTCGAATCGGCTTCTTGTTCATACTTTACTCTGGCTGCTTCTTGCCCTTGAACCCATCACCCAACCCCGTTCAGTTAGGTATCTGGAACTCCCCCGATAGCGAGTCTAAATCAGCCGTTTGAGCGTTTCTAATAACACGTGTTGATTGAAACTGCTTTTGGGAATATAGGAATTAGCCCCGGCTTCCGCACCTCGGCGTTTATCATCATCACTAGCTAGGGAGGTTACCAGAATAATCGGCAATTCTGAATATTCCTTGTGCTGACGAATTTTGGTCACTAACCCTAACCCGTCCAAATTCGGCATTTGGACATCGGAGATCACCGCATCAAAGTTCCGAGTTCTAAGTTTATTGTATCCATCCATACCATCCACAGCGGTAACTACCTCATATCCCGCATTTTCCAAAATGCGTTTTTCTTGGGTGCGGGTGGCGATCGAGTCTTCCACAAGCAACACTAATAATTTGCGATCGCTCTCAGGCTGCGGTTTCGGAGGGGCGATGGATTTTCCCGGCTTGCGCACCGACTTGAGCAAGTCGTGGGGGTTTAACACCATACAGACTTCCCCTGTTCCCAAAATCGTTGCTCCCGACACATTCCGGACCCGCTTGAGCAGTTTGCTTTGGGGTTTGAGCACCACATCTTGCTCATCCACCAAAGCATCCACCAGGAGACCGAGGCGTTCTTCGCCCACTTGCAAAATAATGCAAGGCAGACTGGAATTATTGATGGTTGTGGAAGAATTGAGGATGCCTCTCGGGGGCAGTTCCAGCAAATCGGCGAGTTTGACCACGGAAACGGGTTGCCCCTCTAAAATAATCGTTTCCCGTCCTTCCAGGGCAAAAATATCGCTCTCTGGGACCAAACGAGCCAGTTGCACGAACTCCACCGGCAGGGCGTAGGCAATGCCCTCCACCTCGACCAACAGAACATGAGCCGTGGCGAGGGTGGTGCCCAGAGATAAGCGCAGGGTTGTGCCCACTCCGGGGGTGGAGTCAATGTGAATACTACCTTTGAGCCGTTCGACGTTGGTGCGAACCACATCCAGTCCCACCCCCCGCCCAGACACCTCGGTGACAAAGGTCCTGGTAGAGAATCCCGGGGTGAAAATTAGGCTATGGATTTGGTGGGGGGTCATGGCGGCGAGTTCTTCTTCTCGGCAGATTCCCCGCTTGATGGCGGTTTGTTTGATTTTTTCCACGTCTAGTCCGCGCCCATCATCGCGGATTTCGATGACGATGTTGTTGGCGGTTTGGTAGCCTTTGAGGACAATGGTGGCTTTTGGGGGTTTGCCTTTTTGTTGCCGATCGCCAGGGGTTTCGATGCCGTGGTCGATCGCATTCCGGATGATATGCATCAAGGGGTCTTTCATTTCTTCGAGGATGCGCTTGTCGGCGCGAGTCTCTCCCCCTTCAATTAGCAGTTCTACTTGCTTGCCTTCTTGTTTGGCTAAATCCCGCACCATGCGAGGAAACAGGGTAAAGATGGTGGATAAGGGGAGCAGGCGCAAGGTGCGGATGCCTTCTTCCAGTTCATCGGCAATGGTATCTAGGCGGGCGTTATCTTCATAAACTGAATTTCTGAGGCGGCTGACAATTTGGCCGAGGCGTTCGAGTCGCTCTTCGGTGCGATGATGAAAGCTTTGCAAGCGCTCTAAGGATCCATTGCGGCTGCCCCGCATGACTTCTTCTAAGGCAAAGCGATTGACAAAGCTATCGCGACTCCATTCTTCCCACAGGGTGACAATTTCTTCGACTTCCGAGAGACGATGTGCGATCCGGATTTTGCTGACGGTGAGTTCCCCGGTTTGGGTCATCAGACTATCCAGGTTGCGGGTTTCCACCCGAATGGTGTCGATCCGGTAGTTACTACTGCCTCCTGGCGCCGGGGTAACGGGGACGACGGGAAGGGCGGGGGTTTTGGAGGGTGCGGAATCTCGACGGCGATCGCCCCCTGGGGGTGGCGGGGGTGGGCTACTGCCCAGGGGTTTAGAAATCTCCGGAATCGGATGTTTTTGAGCTAAAGTATGTCCATTGGCTGAGGCGCTGACTCGGGCTGGGGAAGTGGCGGCGAGTTCTACTGGGGAGATGACTTCTAGCAGTTCAAAGCGGTCTTCCTCTGGGGCTTTCTCCCGGTCGAGGTCGCTCTGTTCTGAGGCTTCCGGGAAGGTTTCCCTGGTTTCTGTTTCCGTTACCGCCTCTATGGGGTCTAAGGTTTCTGGGGGACTGTCCCTCTGTTCTGGGGTGAGCTTTTCTGTGGGGGGGGAGTTTTGGGCTTCCTGGGGTTGTGGTGGCGCAGGTGCCGTTTCGCTCTCCTTGGTGTCGGAGGAAGCGCCCATCAAATAGGCGAGGACGTAAAAGGTATTGACTCCAGCATCTTCGCCGGTGACGGATTGCGCAACGAGTTTTGCGATCGCATCTAAGCCATGATAAAGGCGATCGCACAACTCTGGGGTTAAAGGGGTTTCTTTCCGCTTCACCGTTCCCAACAGATGTTCCCACTGATGCGCCAGGGTCGCAATATCTTTCACCCCCAACATTCCCGCATCCCCTTTCAGACTATGGGCTTCTCGCATCAATTCTTCGAGTTTCCCCAAGTCATCTGGCTGCTGTTCTAGGTGCAATAACCCTTCGTTGAGTTTCTGCACGTGCTCTTCACTGGCTACTTTAAATGTAATTCTGAGTTCTTCATCGTCGATCATCATGGTTTTAGCTCCTCCAAAGTCAGATCTTAGGGATTTCCCGGGGACCATTTCCCCTACCTTGAAGATTCCCCTTTTTTACTTAAATTTCCCGCTTTTCTGCTCTGCCTGCTTCCTTGCTTGATCGACTCGGTTTTGGACGGGTTTAAATCTTTAAAATCCTTGCCCAAAACTCTCGGGATTTATTCGGGTTTTCATCAGCTCATCTGCGGTTTGGGCGAATTCCTACCGGCTAATCTGTAAAGGGGCAAAATCGGCAATTTTTTGGCTCATCTCATCCCCGGTTTGTTTCCTGAACTGACGGTGAACGTGGCCGTTCACACTCTTGTTTCCACCCTGATTTTATGGTCGCTTAACTGCTTGTTGAGGAGAGACCTCCAGTGAGGAGCAGTGAGGAACGAGACCCCGAGGCGATCGCAGGCGGAATTCCTGAACAGGTTCCTCGATGGACACTCGCCGCTGAGACCGGAAACCCAACCTACAGGAGTTTCCCATCCCTGAATCTTGGGAGAGTGGGGCTTAATTCCTCCACTTTCCGGCTCTTTCTCAGCCCCAAATCTGGGGCCGGGGACTCTCTCCATCTCTGGGCCTAACCCAAACGGCTGCGATATTTTGGCCTGTTGCAATTTTCGCATAATTTGGGAACAAAGGCAAGGGAAAGCACCCCTGATCGATGCCTAATTTCCGCAAAAATAACCGGAATCGGGATAATTCAGCGGGAATTCCAGATGCCTACCTGACTGATTTCTATGAGCTTTCCCTGGAAGAGAAAGGCCCCGGGCTGGTGAATCTCCCCGAACCCGAATAGAAAGAATGCTCAGACCATTTCTTTGAGGTCGAGGGCGGCTTGATTGAGTTTTTCAGTCCCCATTTTGGCCTGAGAAATGCTGTTAACGGTTTCTGAGGCAATTCTGTTCAGGGAATTCATGGCTTCAAAAACCTGCTGAATGGCGATCGCCTGTTGTTGCGCGGTTAATGAAATTTGTTGGGTATTATTAACAATTTCATCAATCGCATCCACCACCACTTCGACAGTTTTTGTCCCTTCTTCTGTGACCTGAACCGTCATGGAAGTTGCCAATTGAATTTCTTTGACCAGAGAATTAATGCGATCGGCACATCGGCCACTGTGGTCCGCCAGTTTGCGAATTTCTGTGGCAACCACGCCAAATCCTTTCCCGGCGTCACCGGCCCGAACTGCTTCCACAGAAGCATTGAGCGCTAACATATTAGTTTGATTGGCGATATTGCTAACGTTACTGGCAATTCCATCAATTTGCGACAGTTGCTGGGTAAGTTGTTCGATGCGACTGGCAATCTGATGGACGGTTTCTTTTAAGCTGGTATTTTGGTGTCCCATCTGGCGATTACGAGACGGAATGGTGGTGTGGTTGGAACCAAAAGTGTAGGACAGATGCACCGGCAGTTCATGATGGTTGGAGGAATCCACTAAGTTTAAGACCAGAATCGCGTTAGCCGCAGCCGATTCGGCTTGTTCAGCGGTGGCTTTGGAGGAGGCGTTCAACTCCTCCATTGAGGTTGTTGTTTGGCTGACGGAAATCGCTTGAGCGTTAGTGGAAGTTTCCTGGTGACTGAAGGTGGCAGCAAATTCCGTAGAGGAGGTCGCCACTTCATGGATGGCACGTTCGATGCGATCGCGGATGCTAGAGGCTAGTTTTGCGCCAATGGCGATCGTTACCAAACCTACGAGGGCACTTCCCCACCCGGCAATAGCCAGGGACAAATGTAACGCTTCTTGGGCTTCTAATTTTCTAGCCGCCAAGGTCTCTCGTTCTTGTTGGACAAAGGCACTATAAAGCGACTCGATTTCCCGGACGATATTGCTACTTTGGTCCGTGGAAAATAAGGCTACCGCCGCCTCCATCTGACCCGTTTGTGCCAGTTGGAGCATTTGCTGATCAACTTGTCGCAGTTGATTTCCCAACTGAATGTACTCCTCAAACCGCTGCCGTTGTACGGGGTCCTCCAGTTGCGCAATTTTTGGCTCTAAGCTATTAATCACCCGGCTATAGGACTCGCTTCCGGCTTCAAATCCTTGGCGATGGCGATCGCTGGCCTTCACCAAATATCCTCGGGTTGACCGTTCCATGCGAATCACTTGCAGGGTGGCTTCGGCTAAATGATCAATGACTTCTGAAGAAACCCCAATCTGTTCATCAAGTTGCTCGGCTTTTCTAACCGTTGAAACAATCAGGGTAGCCAGGACACCTGACACTAACAATGGGATAATAATGCAGGCAAGAATTCGTCCCCTCAGTTTTAAGCTGTCCAACATAATTTAGATGATGACTCCTTAAATTTGACCTCAATCCACCGATTTAAACCGGGTTTATTGCAGCCCTGAGTGGCTTACCTCAATTATGATGAGATTTTCCCAAGGGAGGTGCGTAAACTCAGAATCGATAGATTCTGAGGATTGACTGTCCCATCGGTTATATTGTTGTTCCCGCTTGCAGCTTATCTTAACTGAAGACTTACGCATCCGGGCTAAAGTTGGGGGCTTTCCCCTGCAAAACAGCCCCTCTACATTCCTTACCTGGAAATCTCGACCGGACTTACGGCTTTTGGGGTGTGATATAGCGAGTCTAACTCAGGGTGACAATACCCTTGAGGGATTCTCACGCCTAAATTTCCCGTTGTAACTTGAGGGCGACTTGATTGAGTTGTTGAATGCTGATTTTGGTTTGAGCAATCCCGCTGGCGGTTTCTTGAGCGCTTTGAGTCAGACTATTCATGGCCTCCAGGGTTTGTTGGATAGCCAGGGCTTGTTGTTTGGCACTGAAGGAAATTTGTTGGGCGTTGACGGCGATGTGATTGACGGCTGAAACCACGCTTTCTACGCTGCGAGTTCCGTCTTTGGTGATCATTACTGCTGAATTGGTCGCCCGTTCAATATCGGTTACTAGGTCGCTAATTTTCTCGGCAGATTGTTTGCTGCGATCGGCCAGTTTCCGAATTTCCGAAGCAACAACGCCAAAGCCTTTGCCTTGCTCTCCTGCCCGGACCGCTTCCACGGCAGCATTGAGCGCTAACATATTGGTTTGATTGGCAATATCGCTGACTAATCCCGCAATTTTGTCGATCTGGTTAACTTGCTCACTTAGATGCAAAATTTGATTGGCAATTTGTTCGACTTGAACGGTGGTGGCTTCGGCGCGTTCGGAGGACTCTTGAGAGGAGAGGCCCAGTTGTTCCATTGTGCTAGTGGTTTCATGGACTGCACTGGCTTGTTGGTTGGCAACGCGCTCTTGTTGTTCGGTCATTGCAGCGATTTCGGAGGAGGAAGAGGCGATGGTATTGGTGGTCTCGCTGAGGGTGTCGGTAATCCGGCTGGCGATCGCCCATCCTAATGCCCAGGCGACGATCGCGGTGATGGCGGTACTCAATAACACCAAGACACTCAATAAGTTGAGGACATGATTGGTGCGATCGCTTTTTTCCTTCTGAAGCTCATCTTCCCGTTGATTAAACTCTGCCAGTAGCGTTTCGAGTTCCCGATTCAATTGTTCGCGTTCCCGGGAGGTATAAGCTTTGATAGCGTCGGGTACTCGGTTTTGTTGGACTAAATTAACCAGATTTTTATTAAATTCAATGGTTCTTCTACTCAGGGCTAAAATTTGCTCTAATTTTTTTTGTTGTGCGGCCTCTTCCACATGAATCTGTAAAAATTCGGCAGAATTTTCTAGGTGTTGGATGTCGGCCTCAATCGCATTGGGAATAACTTCTTCCCGGTCGATAATGTAACCTCTTGCAGACCGTTGGATGGACATGACCCTTAAAGCCAGCCGGTCAGACTCCCGGACTATAGCCGCCCCTTTTTCTAAATTGGTGACTTCTTTCTGAACTTGCTGGCTACTCACAAAAACTAAGCCAGCAGAACTAATGGAAAATATTAAAGGGAGGGAATAGCCTAAGAGAATTCGCGCTTTTAACTTTAAATTAAATAACATGGGGACTCCTCGCCTGCTATTTCTACAGAGGGGTGGATTTTAACTCAAAACTTAATCTGTTGTTGTAGCGGTAAGGGAAAATAGCAATTTTGATGGAAATGAGGTGCATCGATTCCCTCCCGAACCCTGAGTTTGACTTAAAACAGGGGGATTTAATTTCTCTGAGGCGCAACATTTGCCAGAAAGCTGCTATAAAGTGTCTAAACGTTAAATTTTTAGTAGAATTTTCCCCAGAATTTGAACTAGACGACTCCCGAGACTAACAACTGGATTTCCCGTCTTGACTTCACTTCTGATTTTATCACAGCTTTGGATTGATGAGGGGATTTGCTGCCCTTGAAGCCGGGAGAAACAAGCGGGGGTTGAGAGGAGGGAGGAAGACTTAGGAATAAGAATCAGCCCCGATTCCCAAAGGGGCAAGTTTTAGAGCGTCGGTACAGGAAAGGGAAGACAACCGGGTTTCTGGAACAGATTTGTGGGAAAGCAAGCAGAGATTTTTTCACCAAACTGGGTTGGTTGTGCTGGGGCGCTAAAACGGTACGGAGGTCCTAGTAGCGCCCCGTCCACAAAAAAAACAGGCAAAAGGGCGAGGAAAAACTCAGCCCTTTTGCCTGTTTGGAATTCACCGATTATTTAGAATTCCCGTTGCCATTGGCGGCGGCAGCTAAGAGGCGATCGGTGAGTTTATCTGGGACTTCCTGGAGGTGATCGTACTTCCACCGGAAGAACCCGACTCCCATTGTCAGCGATCGCAACTCCACAATCAAATCCTGCATTTCAGCCTGGGGTAAATAGGCCAAGACCTTATCCCATGATTTCCAGTTTTCCAAAGGTTCATAGCCTAAAATTTGGCCCCGTCGTCCGCTGATCAGTTGCATCATATTCGAGGTAAAGTCTGTCGGTGCACAGATCTCCACCGAGGCGATCGGCTCAAGCAGGGTGGGTTCACATTGCGCCAACCCCTCTTGCATTGCCAAACGTGCCGCCTGTTTAAAGGACTGTTCTGAACTATCCACGGAGTGATAGGACCCATCGGTGAGGGTGACGGCTATATCCACCACGGGGAATCCCAAGGGTCCCTGATTCAGGTACTCGCGCACCCCCATTTCTACCCCAGGAATATACTGTTTCGGGACAACGCCGCCGACGATTTTATCGTTGAAGTGATACCCTTCCCCCCGAGGCATGGGTTTGATTTCCAGGTAAACATCGCCAAATTGACCGTGACCCCCACTTTGGTGCTTGTAGCGCCCATGAACCCGGGGCGCTGCTTTGCGAATGGTTTCCTTGTAGGGCACATGGGGGATTTGGGTGATCATGGGCAGGTTGTACTTGCGCCGCAGCCGATCCAAGGTGACTTTGATGTGAATTTCACCTTGACCCCAGAGGATAATCTCGTGGGTATCGGGATTTTGTTCCCAGGCGAGGGCGGGGTCCTCTTCCAGGATTTTGGTCAAGGCGGCGCTGATTTTCACTTCGTCGCTGCGTCGTTCTGGGGCGATCGCCAGGGCGAAAACGGGGGGCAGTTGCTCGGCTTTGGGTAATTCCGATTTGAGCTTGCCTTCGCCAGTGGTAAGGGTATCTCCCGTCTGAATCCCTTCCATGCGCGAGAGGGCGACAATATCTCCCTCAACTGCCTTCTGAATGGTTTCAGTTTGCTGTCCCTTCATCCGATACATTCCGCCAATACGAACGCCGTTGAGGGTCATGTTATCGGTGATTTCCCCTTTCCACACCCGGACGAGGGACATCTTGCCTCCTTGCGGGGTGTAGTAAGTTTTAATCACTTGGGCTAAGGGTGCACCAGAATGCAAGGGAATTCCCCGGCGATCGGCGGTGGTGCTGGGTTCCGGGGCTTCCCGAATCAGGGCATCGAGCAAGGGTCTGACGCCATAATCTGAATCCGCTACGCCCATAAAGACGGGGACGATTAAATCGGCCCCTAATTCCATTTTGAGGTCGGCGACGATTTCATCTTGGGAGGGTTCGATCTCTTCGAGGAGTTCTTCAAGGAGGCGATCGTCAAAGTTAGCCAACTGTTCTAACATTTCTTGACGGGCTTCATGTTCTTCTTGTTTGAGTTCCTCGGGGATGGGAACGGGGTCGGGGTCGCTGCCTCCGTGGTAGTGATAGGCTTGTTCCGTGACTAGATCAATAAATCCTACGGGGTCTGAGCCTTTGAGAATGGGATATTGATGGGGGACTAAGGGTCGGGTGGAGACGGCTTTGAGGGCGTGGAGTACGTCCATAAAGCTATCTTTGGCGCGATCCATTTTGTTGACAAAGACGATATGGGGGATTTCCCAGTCATCTAAGAACTTAAATAGGGGGGCTAAGGTGAGCACCCGGCTGACTTCGGGTTCGCAGACGACAACGGCGGCGCCGGTTCCTTTGAGGGCGTTGTAGGTTTCTTGGATAAATTCTATGGAACCCGGGCAGTCTACGAAGGTGAAGCGGACATTTTTGTATTCCGTGGTGGCGGCGGATATCTCCACACTCATTTGGCGATCGCGCGCTTCGGCGGAACTATCGCCCACGGTTGTCCCTTCTTTGACGTTCCCTTTACGACTAATTGCACCTGTTACAAACAACAGGCTTTCGAGTAAGGTGGTTTTTCCACTCAGATATGGGCCTACAATAGCGACGTTTCGCACGTCGGAGACAACGTTTTCGGTCATGATTCACTCCCGTGAGTTAGTTAGTAAAGATTAAAAAAATTTTAAGGGGTCCAAGGGGATAGCCTATTTAAAGTAAAATCCTTATCCTGACTCTATTGGAAACAAGGCGATCAGCATCAGCACTTCTCGGATGGGTCTTGATGTATTTTAGATTACCGTATTTTTGAACCAAAGAATTACCGATTGAGGGACTTTTTTTTCTAAACTTAATCCTTTTTTTTTGAATTTTAAAGAAGTGTTATCCCTAGAAAATTATCGTGGCGGGTGAGTGTTGGCTCTAAAATTCTGCCCAACTCTAGTCAGAGGCAGGGATTTTAGGGTAAAACCAGGTTAAACCACATCGACTCGCAACCAGGAGGGGCGATGCAATTACAACGGAACATAAGGTCAGGAATCGTGGGCGTGACGGTGGGGATTTGGATGATGCCGTTGCTGTGGATGTCGTGGGATGGGGCAGGAATGCGCGCTCTCGCCCAGGGGAATTCCCAAGCGGCCCTGGATTGGGTAAACCGGGGACTAGGCTCGATTCAAGCGGGTAAGGTATCTGAGGCGATCGCCGCGTTTCGGCAAGCGGCTCAACTAGACCCGACCCTGGCTGTGGCTCATTATAATCTGGGCTTGGCTCTGCGACAATCCGGGGAATTACAAGGGGCGGCGGATTCGTTCTACCAAGCGACGCAAGCGGATCCGAGCTTTACTCTCGCTTTTGCTAATTTGGGGGCGGCCCTGATTGAAGGGAATAATCTCGATCGCGCCCGGGATTATTTACAACGGGCGATCGCCTTGGACCCCCAAATGGGATTAGCTCATTATAATCTGGGTCTGGTCCTGGAACAACAGCAGTTATGGGATGCTGCTGCTGCTTCATTTCAACAGGCGATGCAGTATAGTCCCACAACTCCAGAACCCCCCTATCATCTCGGATTGGTTTATCTGGAACAAGGGAAACTGGAGGAGGCTAAATCAGCATTTAACCGGGCAGTGGGGATTACCCCAACTCATGCTGCGGCTCACTATCATCTGGGGTTTATTGCTTACAATCAAGGGGATTTGAATGCGGCTTTAGACTCGTTTCGGCGGGCGGCTGAAGGGAATGCTAATTATGCTAATGCCTATTATGGGGCGGGGTTAGTGTTTCTACGTCAGGGGAATTTCACCGAGGCTCAACGAGTCTTGCAATATGCCCGAGACCTTTATACTTTGGAGGGAAATACGGAACGTGCGATGAATGCGGAACGATTGTTAGAGCGATCGCGCAATCCCTAAATCTTTGTTGACAACCGGGCGATCGCGCTTTTTTTATGCCCGGTGACTTTGCGCGGTTTGACTCACCGGAAGTTGAATCCGGAATTCGGTTCCTTTTCCCACGGTTGAAAAACAGTTTAACTTTCCTAAATGTCTTTCCACAATAATTTGGTAGCTAATCGAAAGCCCTAATCCCGTGCCTTTTCCGATTGGTTTTGTGGTAAAAAATGGGTTAAAAATATTGGGGAGAACCTCTGGAGGAATCCCCGATCCATTATCCTCAATCCAAATTACGATGAACTCGGGGTTCACTGCACCCCCCTCGCTTTCAGTTCCCCCTGGAGCTTTTTGCACCACTTCGGTACAGAGGGTGAGGGTGGGGATATAGTCTTTTGAATGGGGTTGAGCCAGGGTGTCTTCTAAGGCATCAATGGCATTGCTCAAAAGATTCATAAATACCTGATTAAGTTGCCCTGGATAACACTCGACTAAGGGTAATTCTGCGTATTTTTTGACCACTTGGATCGCCTGATGTCCGGCGGTGGCTTTGAGTCGATGTTGCAAAATCATTAAGGTACTATTCAGACCTTGATGAATGTCTACAGCCTTGATTTCCGCTTCATCCGTGCGGGAAAAATTGCGCAAACTCAAGACAATATTTTGAATCCGTTCGGCCCCTACACTCATGGATTTGATAGTTTTGGGTAAATCTTCTATCAAAAAATCTACATCTATGGCTTCGGCTTCTTCTTGAATTTCCGCCACGGGGTCGGGATAGTGTTGTTGATAGAGTTCTAGCAAAAAGAGTAAGTCTTTTACATATTCATCGGCATGATTAACATTGCCGTAGATGAAACTGACGGGGTTATTAATTTCATGGGCAACCCCAGCTACTAATTGACCAATGGAGGACATTTTTTCCGCTTGGATCAGTTGACCTTGGGTAGTTTGCAACTGCTGCATCGCGGCTTCTAAATCTCTGGTGCGGCGGATGGATAATCCTAAATAAATGGCGATCAGTCCGGTGAGTAGCAAGCCGATCGCCAGGGTGGCGATGGTGTTTGCCATGAATCCTTGAAAGGTCGAGGTGGGCCGGAGTAAAAGGGTCCATTCGCGATTGGCAACCTCAAGGGTCTGGGTGCACAGGGTCGGATTTTTGTAGCACAAAGACTTAGGAGAGAGGGGAGCCGGGGGTTTCAGTCGGTTATCCGCAATAAATCGTTGAGTGTTAGAGTCATAAAAGATCAGGACTTGATTATCTGGATCCGCTCCCTGGTCGAGTAAGTAAAAATCGAGGTGATGGAGGGTTAATCCGCCGAGGGACTTTTCTAACAAGTTGGAGAGACTATAGACGGTGTAAGTCATTCCCCTAAAGGTATTACGGCGATCGCGGATTCCGGCGGGGCGATCGCCTTCCCCGTAGACGGGTCGAAACATCGCTACCCCATAAGTCTTGCCATCTGCTAAGAGAAATCGTTGCGTTACCGAGATCTTGCCCGCATTTTTTCCCCGGTTGATCGCCGCCCTCACCCTGGGGTGATAACTGGGATCCAGTCCCAAGAGTGTTCCTGTATAGCGACTGGCGGGTTGTCCATAGACAATGGGAAAATATTCGGCGCGATCGCCGGAGGGGACTAAGTTGCCATCAGGGGTGCGATCGCGAATCTGGTAATTTTCCTTCCCTTGGGCTTGCATCCGTTGCTCAAAAGCCCTCCGTTCTGACTTCGGCACTTTTTCGAGCCATGCCATCCCGAAAATTCCGGGGTAATTCTCGAAAAAGGATTGAGAAAACCGCTGAAAATTTGCCTCGCTCACCGTGCCGGAGATATCATACAATGCACCTAGCGATCGGGTCACTTGAAGATATTCTTCTATATCGCTTTGTAAGGTGACGGTCACGGTTTCCCGGCGTTGCGCTAAGGTTTCCTGGGCGGATCTTCGTTCCCATTCATAAACTCCCGTGGCAGCGATCGCAGACAGGGACAAACCAACGAGTAAAGTTAATCCAACTGGGAGGTAGGTCTGGATTCCCAAAAGGGCGTTTTTAACTTGTCCAAAATCTTTCAACTGAACCGCCATAAAACCGTTTGTCTTTTCTAATTTAACCGGATTTGCTCTTAAAAAAACCCTGCTGATTACTGCTGTTTTAAAAACTTCGAGCCTTGAGACTCTCTGACTGGGTTCAAAAATCGCTACGGTTGGGATAATCTGTTCTACAATAACATTTTCAATCCGGGGAGTGGCATAGAAAAAACCCGCATTTTTAAGCTTTTCACGCAAACATCCCCTTTAGGGGGGATCCCGCCTGGAGTGGGAAGGGTGGGTGGAATCCAGGGGCTTTCTTGGCGTATTCTGGAAAGAGTTGTTGAATGGGGTTGGCTGTTGGCTTCAGTTGGAAGGCACAAGTGACCTCTAGTCCTTTAGAGTACAATCCGATATGGCTACCTTTCTATTAGAAGTCGGTACAGAAGAATTACCCGCAGGGTTTCTTGAGAGCGCTATTACCCAGTGGCGATCGCGCATTCCCGATTCCCTGGCTGAAAATTACTTGACAAATACCGCAGTTTATGTATATGGCACGCCTCGTCGGTTAGCGGTGGTGATAGAAGGGTTGCCGGTTCAACAAGGCGATCGCGAGGAAGAAATTAAAGGCCCTCCCGCTTCCGCTGCCTATAAAGACGGCAAACCCACCAAAGCGGCAGAAGGATTTGCCAAAAAACAAGGGGTGGAACTCGATGCCTTAGAAATTCGCCCCACGGATAAAGGGGATTTTGTCTTCCTGCGGAAAACCATCACCGGACGTCTCACTACGGACCTGCTGCAGGAGTTGGTCCCGCAATGGATTAGCAAACTCGAAGGCAAACGCTTAATGCGCTGGGGGAATGGAGAAATGCGGTTTTCTCGCCCCCTGCGCTGGTTGGTGGCCCTGTTTGACCAGGATATTTTACCGATTCAACTGGACAACGGGTCCGAAAGTCTCACCAGCGATCGCATTTCCTCGGGTCATCGCGTCTTACATCCCCAACCTGTGGAAATTGCCACTGCCTCAGATTACGTCAAATCCCTAGAAAAGGCATTTGTTTCCGTAGATCCGGACCGCCGTCAAGCTATTATTCAAGACCAAGTAAAAGCAACAGCCCAAAAAGTTGGAGGAACCGCCGATATTTCCCCGGATTTACTGCAAGAAGTCACCAATTTGGTAGAATGGCCTACGGCTGTTTTAGGGAAATTTGATGAAGAATTTCTGATTTTACCCGCTGAAGTGATTACCACAGTCATGGTCAGCCACCAGCGGTATTTCCCTGTTTTAAAATCCGCCGAAACCTCCGGCAAAACTCCCGAACTTCTCCCTTATTTCATCACCATTTCTAACGGTGATCCGGCCAAATCGGACCTAATTGGCCTCGGAAACGAACGAGTCATCCGCGCCCGATTAGCCGATGGTCAATTTTTCTATGAAACCGACCGGGCAAAACCCTTAGAAGCCTACCTGCCTAAATTAGAAGAAGTCACGTTCCAAGAAGATTTAGGCTCAATGCGCCAGAAGGTTGATCGCCTCTCCCAGGTCGCCGCTTTGATTACGGAACAATTGCAAATTCAGGGCGAACCAAAAGAGGAAATTGCACGGGCTACCTTACTTTGCAAAGCCGATTTAGTTACGCAAATGGTCTATGAATTCCCCGAACTCCAAGGGGTGATGGGCGAAAAATATGCCCGGGCCTGTGGGGAATCGGAAGCCGTTGCTACTGCAATTTACGAACATTATTTACCTCGGAATGCGGGAGATAACTTACCGCAAACTCCGGTGGGTCAAGTGGTGGGATTAGCTGACAAATTAGATACCTTAGTCAGTATTTTTGGCTTGGGGATGATTCCCACAGGTTCCTCGGACCCCTTTGCCTTGCGACGGGCCGCCAATGCGGTGATTAATCTAACTTGGACGGCAAATTTACCCTTAAACTTAGGGGAATTATTAGGAAAGATTGTGGCTGAATTTACCGCCAGCCATCCGAAAACGTCCCCGGAGTTGCTCTTGCAATTACAGGAGTTTTTCTTACAACGAATTCGCACGCTGTTGCAAGAGGAACGGGGAATAGATTATGACTTGGTGAATGCGGTTTTGGGGGAAGAGGACGAGGAATATAGCCAACGTGCTTTAGAGGATGTTTTGGATGTTCGCGATCGCGCTTTATTCCTCCAATCCATCCGCAAAAATGGCAGCTTGGATACCATCTATGAAACCGTGAATCGGTCCGCAAGATTGGCGAAACAGGGGGATTTAGAAACCTCGGTTTTGGATCCGACTCAAGTGCTGAAACCGGAATTGTTCCAAAAATCCTCAGAACAAGGGTTTTATGATGCCTTGATCCGGTTAATGCCGACTACCCAAGCGGCGCGATCGCAGCGGAACTATCAGCAGTTGGTGGATGCCTTAGCTGAAATTACCCCGATTGTCAGCCAGTTTTTTGATGGGGAGGACAGCGTACTGGTCATGGATCCAGCTCCAGAAATCCGGCGCAACCGCCTCAACTCCATCGGTTTACTGCGAAATCACGCTCGGGTTTTGGCGGATTTCGGCCCCATTGTCAAGCCCCAGTAGGACCAGGAACCGTGACAACAACGGACGGGACTTTAAACCCCCGTCCGTTGTTGGGTGAAATCTTTTTGCAGAGAAAACCCCCGTTAGACGCAGCAACAAACGGTAAGATGAAAGTTAGATTTTGAAAAAATGCGATCCATAAAAGTATGCCAAAGGCTCATATTATTGGACTAGGACGGTCAGGGGTTGCCGCAGCGCGGTTGTTAAAAAAGCAAGGATGGGATGTCACCTTGAGCGATCGCTCGGAGAATGACTCCTTGCGACAACAACAACAACTGTTGGCTGCTGATGGCATCGAGGTACACCTAAATCAGTCCTTTGAACCTGAGAAGTCTTTGGATTGGATAGTCGTCAGTCCCGGGGTTCCCTGGGATATTCCCGCCTTGGTAAATGCGCGGCAGATGGGAATTACCACCCTGGGGGAAATGGAATTAGCTTGGCGCAATCTCAATGCTTGTCCCTGGGTGGGGATTACAGGAACCAATGGGAAAACGACGACTACTGCTTTAATTGCTGCAATTTTTCAAGCTGCCGGACTCAATGCACCGGCTTGTGGCAATATCGGATATGCGGCGACGGAGTTGGCGTTAAAAGGGTTTGGCGAGGAGCAGGCAACCCCCGGTTATCCCGATTGGGTGATTGCGGAAATTAGTAGCTATCAAATCGAGGCATCAGAAACAGTTGCGCCGCAAATTGGGGTTTGGACGACCTTTACGCCGGATCATTTGAGCCGTCATCGTACGTTAGAAAATTATTTTAATATTAAGGCGTCTTTGTTAGAGCGATCGCAGCAAACAGTTTTAAATGGGGATGACCCTTACTTAAGAAAAAGTTTAAGTGATCGCTGGCCGAATGCCTGTTGGACGAGCATTAAAGGTAAAAGTGAGTTATTAGGAAATCCTGATAAGGGCGTCTATATTGAAGACGGTTGGGCGGTGGCAATGGGCGAGGCAGTGGTGCCGATTGATGCCTTGAAAATGCCCGGGGAACATAACCTCACCAATCTACTCATGGCGGTGGGTGTGGCGCGCTTGGCAGGAATTGATAAAGGGGCGATCGCTGATGCTGTTGCCAACTTCCCCGGGGTTGCTCACCGTTTGGAACTGATCCGCACTTGGCACGGAATTGACTTTATTAATGATAGTAAAGCCACCAACTACGATGCCGCACAAGTGGGATTAGCTTCTGTTGCTGCGCCGGTGATTTTAATTGCTGGGGGTGAAGCGAAAGAAGGGGATGATACTAGCTGGTTGCAAACCATTGAGGCGAAAGTTGCCCAAGTGCTGCTGATTGGCGATGCTGCCGATGCCTTTGCCAAACGCTTAGAACAAGTGGGGAATGAGCGCTATGAAATCGTCTATGGCATGGAACGGGCGGTGATTCGGGGGGCCGAATTAGCAGAAGAACTGGAGGCAAAGGTGGTCCTGTTGTCTCCGGCTTGTGCCAGTTTCGATCAATATCAAAACTTTGAGCAACGGGGGGATCATTTCCGGCAACTGTGTTTGGAAATGCTACCGGAGTGATGCGCACAGAGGGTCAGAGGGTTAAAACTGGGGGTTTCTTGTTCCTAACCCCTGGAGATAACTACAGGCGATCGCAATGTGCTGCGATTTGAATCACAAGTGCTGGTGATTAATCCAAGGGGTGGGTAATACTCAAATCACCGCTCACCGGGACCGGGTACTGCAAACTAGAAGCGCAGTAGAGTTGAATCCGAACTTATGCCAGCACCTACTCTGAATCTGGAAGATAACCTCACTGATCTGTTCGCGCAAGCCTGGTTTTCTGGGAAACTATCTGCGATCGAACAGCATACCCTTGAGATTGCGTTACTGAATAACGCCCTGAGTCGGGATGATGCGTTGCTCGTCCATCGCTTGTTTTATGCTGTCCGTCGCGGATGGCTCAAAGTGTGCGCGTAAGCTATTCCCAGCGGAATCTCGCTGATTCCTCGCCGGATCTCTTGAAAGGGCGATCGCCACTGTGATCCGCCTCTGTTTACCGGGCGATCGAAACTTTTTTATCTCACTCCACGGAATAGCGACTGATACAGTCGTTATTTTTTCCGCTCAGGGTCCAGGATCGGGTCCCATTTCCCCCGATCCTGAGTAGGGGCACTTTCCGGTTTAGCTGCTACTGACTGGATAACATTGCCAAAATGGGGTCATTTTAAGAGTGCGAGTCTCCATAAAAGGGAGCATCTGGCTCCCCTTCCTTAACTTTTAGGGTCAGCATGATTTAGACACGCTATATAAGTGATCCTCACTCCTATCTATAACTTTCTCTAATCAGAGAAAAATGGGCTAAAATTTTAACATTAAACTTGACATTTTAGGTAACAGTTGTGGTTTCATAGTCAAAGTAAACTCCTCCGTTCACAAATCGTAACAATGAAACCCCATCTCCTTGGATCTGGACTCCTCACAGCAGCAGCCTGTCTGTGTCTGGAAATGCCAGTCTTCGCGACTACTGCCGCTTATTCGGAACTTGACGCCGAGTTGGCGGTGAATGCCAGTATTCAAATCGCCCAAACCGCAGAAAACACCTATGACGCCTGGGGGAACGAATGTAGCAATTTGGTGGAGCAACAGCGCTTCAGTGAAGCGATCGCCGCTTGCGATCGGGCGATTACCCTCAAACCTGACTATTCCCTTGGGTTAACCAACCGCTGCGTCGCTCTCCTGCAACTCGATCGCTATCAAGACGCCGTAGAATCCTGTCGCCGTGCACTCACCGGCGATGGCAACTGGGGAGAAAGAACCGAAGCCAGTGGCTGGCTGAATTTTGGCGGGTCCCTCATCCTCTTTGCTGGAGAAAAACCCAGTCCTAACGAAGCCATTCCCCTGCTGCAACAAGCCCTCCTCGCCTTTGATAAGTCCCTGGAAATCGAACCTGCCCCCAATACACGCCAACTCCGCAACGAGTTGGAAAAACTGATCCAAGATTTGAGTTAACCCGATTTCCCCCACTCCATCCAAAATGTGTCTACTTTTTATCCGTTTGCTGGTTTTTTAGCCCTCATGGGGGGGTCAGAATCGAGTGCATCCCTCACCCTAAATCGATGGCGGCCCTTCAAAGGGAGAGGGACTTTGAATCCCCCAACCCCTTCTCCCTTGAAAGGGAGAAGGGGTTGGGGGATGAGGGTCCAACGGTCAGATATCCCCTCAGAATCTCACTCATTCCAACCATCAGGACTTCAATGTTCTGACGCACCCCCACTCCTATTTCAGCCGCACCCCCCGAATTGATAAATCTAATAATTCCATCGGGTGCATCAGCGGTATATCTTTTCCCTGTAACTGCAAATGCTTTTGAATTTGCAACGCACAACCGGGATTAGGAGAGGCAATTAATTCGGCCCCGGTATTGAGCAAATTCTGCACTTTTTGCTGCCCCAACTCTTCCGATACCTCCGGCTGGAGCATATTATAAACCCCCGCACTGCCACAACATAACGCCGCATCAAGCGCTTCTTTCAGTTCAACTCCAGGAATTTGTTTGAGAATTTGGCGCGGTTGCTGACTAATTTTTTGACCATGCAAGAGATGACAAGCATCCTGATACACTACGGTTAATTTCCCTTCCGTTAAAGGAGAAAGTGGAGCGGTTAATCCCACCATTGCTAGGAATTCTTGGACATCTTTTACCTGATTGGCAAAGGCTTGAGCTTTGTCGCGATAATTGGGGTCATCCTGGAGAATGTGACCATATTCTTTGAGAGTATGACCACATCCGGCGGCATTAATAATGATAAAATCAACCTCAGTGCCTTCAAAACTATCAATCATCTGACGGGCGATCGCAATAGCCTGTTCTTCTTGTCCTTGGTGTGCCGGTAAAGCCGCACAACATCCCTGTCCTTTCGGAATCACTACCTCACAGCCATTGGCGGTTAAAACCCTTACCGTTGCCTCATTTACGGGATTAAAAAATAACCGCTGTACACATCCGAGTAACATCCCCACCCGATACCGTTTCTCTCCTTGTGCCGCAATCACATCGGGATAGTTACCCTTGAAAAATTCCCCGGTAATATTGGGTAAAATTGACTCCATTGCTGCCAATCGCGGGGAGAGTTTCTTTAATAAACCCGTCTGGCGCACTAATTTGGGAATTCCTAACTTTTGGTAAACATAAAGGGGAACCAATAAAGGACGCAGACGATTGGGATAGGGGAATAGGTTAAAAATGAGACTGCGAATCACGCGATCGCCTAGGGACCGTTCATAATTGCGCTCAACTTGAGGACGAGTTGCCGCCAGCAATTTATCATATTGTACCCCCGAGGGACAAGTGCTGACACAAGCTAAACATCCCAAACAAGTATCGAAATGTTCCACCGTTCCCTCTGCCAGAGGTGCTTCCCCATTGGCGATCGCATCCATTAAATAAATCCGCCCTCGCGGCGAATCCATTTCCTTCCCAATCACCCGATAACTGGGACAAGTAGACAAACAAAAGCCACAATGAACACAAGTATCAATCAGTTTCGGATCCGGTGGATGTTTGGCATCAAATCCGGGCAATGCTTCCGACTCGCTTAACTCATTCAAATGCGGATTTTGACCCAAAAAGTTACTAGATTTAGCTGCAATAGTAGATTCCACAGGTTTAATACTCATCAACTCAATATATTCTCCAATGTTCGGTATCACGAATTTATGGTAAATTCGGTTTGTACAGCTTTTGGCACGCACCCTAAAGGGTGGATCTACAGGGACCAAGCCCGCCTGCGCGGGCTATAGAGAGAAAAATAAGTTGTTATGTCCCGATTTTGTATCAGTTTAATCCCCTCTTATCCCTATTAAAAATCTCATTCCTGCCTTAAATCACACCCAACTAAAAAACAACAAACCTCCTCCGGACGAATAGGGAAACCCCAACTATTAAATTCCCCCAACAAATCGATGAGGACTTAACATATTATCTGAATCAAACTGCTGCTTAATCTTTCGCATCACCTCAACACTATTTCCCGGATAACCCCAAACATCAAGCTGATTTTTAACGGAAATCGGTGCAACCATTAAACTTAAAAAGCCTCCAGAAGATTGACAGAATTGCCGCAGGGATAAAACCGACTCCTGCACCGTTTCCTCAGCAAAGCGCAACCAACCTAAGCCACTACTGACATGAATTTGACCCAACCCGCTGCCATCAGAAATTGCCGCAAATTTGGATAAAGCTGCCACCGCTTCTGCGGGACGTACTCCTATTTTGCAGGCGATCGCCCCTTCTGTGCCATCCGGTTGCATTCGTTCTCTCAATCCTTGCCATAAATCCGCCTCGTCTTTCTGCGTATGACAAGTCCCCTTTAATCCTAACGTTTCCCCCACCGCCATCAGCCGCACCGATTGTTCTTGCACACTTTCTGCTACACTTTGAAAGCGCACTAGCAGTCCCATCTCGTCCCCTCTCCCCAATTGTTTCACCAATCCGGGAGACAACAAATCCGCTGCCGTTGGCGTGAGGGCCGAACCCAATAAAGTTTGACTCGCAGAGGCGATCGCTGCTGTATCCCCGGATAACATCACCGTTCCCGATGCCTCCGCTTGCGGATAAACTCGAAATGTGACTTGACAAATCATCCCTAATGTGCCGTAAGACCCGGTAAATAATTTCATCAAGTCATATCCCGCCACATTCTTGACAACGCGACCCCCTGCCTTCGCCAACTCACCATCGGATCGCACGAAAGAAACTCCCAAAAGTTGATCTCGCACTCCCCCATACCGTTGTCGCCAGCTTCCCGCATCTCCCGTGGCAACAATTCCTCCCAAAGTAGCGCGATCGCCATACGCCGGATCTAAAGCCAAAAACTGCCCCGCATCTGCGAGAATCGATTGTAACGAAGCTAAACTCATCCCCGCTTCCATCGTCACTGTTAAATCATTGACAGCGTGTTCAATCAGGCGATTCAGACGTGCGGTACTCAGAATCACTTGCACCCCCGAGGGAACACCACCCCACTCGATTTTACTCAAGGACCCAGCAGGGACCCAGGCACACCGACTACCAGCAACAGCGGCGATCGCCTCCGTTAATTGAGCTTGAGTTGAGGGATAGGCAATGCAATGTGGCAGGGAAGACGCAGGAAAAGCCAGACGGAGACGCTGTTGAGTAGGCGAATCCAGACTATCCCACTCGATAACACCATCGGAACCAAGAATACTCGATAAAGTTTGGGCGATCGCTGACATGATAGAACGGTTGAACCCTAGGACATCTCTTACTATCTTTGCACTCTCCCATCTAAATTTTAAAAACTAAAATTTATGACCGTTTTTGCTAAACTTATCGGACAACCCCAGGCTGTTGAACTGCTGAATCAGGCAGTGTATCGCGATCGCATTGCACCCGCCTATCTCTTTGCCGGTGCTCCCGGTGTGGGACGCAGTTTGGCAGCGCGGTATTTCCTCGAACTCCTCCTCACCGCCAGAAATCTTGGCGCAACCCCTGCCTCTACTCGCAAACTGGAAAATCACCCAGATTTACTCTGGATAGAACCCACCTATCTCGATAAAGGCAAAATGCTCACCGCCACCGAAGCGGCAGCAACCGGATTTAAGCGCAAATCCCCCCCGCAAATTCGCCTGGAACAAATCCGTCAAATCGGGGAATTTTTGGGACGCCATCCCTTAGAGGCACTGCGCAAGGTTGTCGTCCTAGAAGAAGCACAAACCATGAAAGAAAGTGCTGCCAATGGATTGCTCAAAACCCTGGAAGAACCGGGACGCGCAAGTATTATTTTAATTGCGCCGGGAATTGATTCTCTCCTCCCCACCTTAGTTTCCCGGTGTCAGCGCATTCCTTTTTATCGCCTCACCGATGCACAGATGGGGGAAGTTTTGGCAACCGTGGGATACCCGCAGATTTTGGAGAATCCGGCAGTATTGGCAATGGCGCAGGGGTCTCCGGGAACGGCGATCGCCTGCTGGGAAAAACTCCAGGAAATCCCTGCCGAACTTCGGGAAAAACCCCTAAAACCCTCCCTCTCCACCAAACAAGCCTTAGAAATTGCTAAAGAAATCGATCGCAGTCTCGACACCGAGTCGCAACTCTGGCTCATTGAATATCTGCAACAGGCGTACTGGTTATCGTCCCAACAGCGTGGAACCTTCAACCCTAACCCCCTCCATCTCCTCGATCGCGCAAGGCGTTATCTCCTCAGTTACGCCAGTCCCCGCCTCGTCTGGGAAGTCACCCTGATGGGGATGAAGGGGTAGGAGTTCAGATTTTGGCGAGTTGGCACAAAATGCTTGTGCAAGAAGGCAACCTCTGCTAAGATGAACTTATGCGGACGTGGCGGAATTGGTAGACGCGCTAGATTTAGGTTCTAGTGTCTTTGATGTGGGAGTTCGAGTCTCCCCGTCCGCACTCTATTATGAGTAAGAGTTTACAGCTTAGAGCAAGTTGTAAACTCTTTTATTTTTGGGTTCGCTCTTTTTAGCGCTCCTTAAATCTATGATTGACAATTTGAAATCAGATCACTGCCTAGACTATAGTAACTGGCAAAATTTCCTGCATAAAAAGCTGTGGCGGCAAGCTGATGAAGAGTCAAAGATGAGGATAACCGCTCCAAAGTACCATAGAACCTCAGAACTATTCTTTATAGAAACCCAGCTCAATTGTTATTGCTTTTTCAATTTCACTCCAATATTCATCCTCTAAAACTCCCTGCTTTTTCTTGATCCGTTGAGCATCTACTGCTCTGATTTGGCTTAAATTGATATAGCGATCGCCATCCAATCCATTTTGTCGAGTTGGCTTGACATTAACCACAAAAGGATATTTTTTACTTCCTGGCAATAAGGGAGCAACAATTGTAGTCGAGCCATGTTGATTACCCATATCATTTTGCAAAATCAAACAAGGACGCTGTTTATCAGTTTCACTCCCAACAACTGGCTGAAGATCCACCCACCAGATTTCGCCTCGTTTATAATTTAAAATTCCGTTAGGCATTTAAACCATCGCTCACAGTAACGTCCCAAGCTAAGACCTCTTGTTGAAATTCTGGGTCATTACTTTGTTCTCGATAAGCATCGGCAAGCTCTGTAATTAAACGCTGGTGTTTTTCTTTTAAAAGAATCTCATTAATAAACCGGCTACGGTTATGTCCGGGTGCGATTGTGTCTACAAATTTTAAAACTTCATCATCTAGGGTGATGCTAACTTTTTTGCTCATAGTCTAACTTTTGGGGGTTGGTAGCATTACTTTATCATACTACCTAATCTTACCCTAATTGTCAAGAGGTTATGGGATGCGATATAACAGCCATATTTCTGTAGGAATTAGGCAATATTTACTACTATTAAACGCTCAAGGTAGAGTTGATTCGCGAATCAACTCTACATTAGGGTGCAGCTATACGGAAACGTTCTTAACTCCCTCTTTTTCTACCCTCGTCGGCTAAACTTGACGCGCAATCCATCCCGAGGAGAGGGGGTGGGTACGGTGACTAATTCTAAATTTTGGTCGGGTAGTAATTCCCAGTCATAACCGTGGACTAAATGGGTTCCGAATACCCGCAAGACTAACATCGCAAATGCCTTACCCACGCATTCTCGCGCACCTCCGCCAAAGGGGATGAATCCAAAGGCTTTTTGCTTCTCTTCCGTGCGGTTTAAACTGAAGCGATCCGGGTCAAATTCTTTGGGATTCGGATAAATTGAACTATCTTGATGGGTTTGAGTAATCTGATACAAAGCCATCCAACCTTCGGGGATTTGATAGTCGCTAAATTCACAAGATTTGACCACTCGTCGAAATCCACCACCAACCGGGGGGATTAATCGGAGCACTTCTTTGATAACCTGTTCTAAGTAGGTCATCTCTTTGAGCATCTCCATCGTGAGAGAGCCTGTAAATCCTAATTGTTCCTGCTCCTCTCGCAGTTTAGTGATGACTTGGGGATGTTGTGCCAGCAAGAGACAGAAGGAAGAAAGGGAGGAGGTTAGGGTTTCATGACCGGCAAAGAGGAGGAGCAATACTTGGTCTTTGATTTCGTCTAAAGTTAATCCATTTCCCTGTTCATCTTTGGCGGCTAAAAGTAAGCCTAGCGCATCAGTTCTCGGTTCGGTTTCTTGTTGACGGCGGCGGACAAGTTCTTCGACTTTTTCTAGGAGCAAGGTTCGGGAGCGGAGGGCTTTTCCAAATTGGGTCCAAGGGAGATTAATGGGAATTGAAAATAATCCCCCACAAAAGGTTTTAAAAATTTGGCCCAGATAGGCGGTTTCCGAGCCGGTTTCAGTGCCAATTAATAACGTACTGGCAATGTCAAACATATAGGTTCTAAGTTCGGGATACCAGGTCATTTCTCTTGGGGTTTCCCATTGTTTTAGATAGCGATGGGTGAGTTGTTCCATGCCGGGAAGGTATCCGGCGATCGCCTTGGGAAGAAATGCCTGCGCCATCAAGCGCCTTCTAGTGGTATGTTCATTCCCGCTTTGGATAGCGAGGGATTGAGGACCTAGTAAGATGCGTGTACTCTCAGGCCAAGTGGCGGTAAAATAGCTATTGTCATGGGTGAACAAAAAGCGATTTGCTTCGGAGCCAATTAGAACAACTGTGGGTTGTCCAAACAGATGGGTTTTATAAACGGTTCCATATTTTTCGCGGCGCTTCTTTTGGAAATCGCGATCGCGCAAAAAGCTCACGGTTTCCCCCACTAGGGGTAAGCCTAATTTTCCGGGAGGGAGGGGAAGCGATCGCCGGGTCTCGTTGGAAGTCATGGGTTTGTCTGTCTCAAAACTACTCCGCCTTTATTTTGACACTGGAAGGCGGGAAAGTGAAACCTGATTCCATATTTTTAGGTAAATTGATGACATTTCTCCCCTCCTTTAGAGTTAGGGATTTGCCGTAGAAGCAGGCGGCGTAATATTAATAAAAGGCAAGGCTCCGTTACCCCCCATCACCATTGGAAACTGTCCGTTCCACTTTTCAATTGCTTCTTTTTGAAGAATCGATGGAGTTAGGTTTTCTCGTAACAAACGCTGGGCTTCGGCTTGACCTTTGGCCCGATTAATATCAGCAACGGCTTCTTGTTCAGCTTTTTTGGCAATAAATAAAGCTCGTCTGGCTTCTTGTTCCGCAATTTGTTTGGCTTCAATGGCTTTAGCAAATTCCGGAGAAAATTCGATGTTAACCAACGAAATATCATCAACTAAAACCCCATAGCTGGAAAGTCTCTCGCGAATATCTCTATCAATTTCTTCTTTTAACTCCCGGCGTCGGGTGATAATTTCTTCGGCATTGTTTTTAGCCGTAGCCGCTTTAACCACTTCAGAAACGGCGGGGGAAATAATCAAGTTGACAATTTGACTCTCATTGCCAATGGTCTGATAAACTTTGTTGACTTTGGTAGCATCAACACGCCAATTCAGGGCGACGTTAATGGTAACATACTGTAAATCTTTAGAAGCAGCATCGGCTTTGAGTTCGTCTTTTTGGACCCGAACGCTGAGGGTTTCCACGCGATTGACCAAGGGTATTATTCCGTGGATACCCTCATCCAGAATGCCTTCCTGGACTTTTCCAAATTTCATGAGGACGCCCCGTTCTCCGGCGTTGATAATCACAAAAGGCTTTAAAGTGGGGGCTAAAAGGAAAAAGAAAATTGCTGCAATCACGGAACTGGAAATCCAGACAAGGGTCTTAGAGTCGTAAGAATAACTGATTTTAGCTGGCATTTGGATTGACCTTTAATGAGGTTGAAATTGGCGGTTTATAGCAAACACCCCATCCCGAACCTTTATGAAATTTTTCTTAAGTTTTTAAGCATTTAAGTCCAGATGGGTCTAGGGTTGACCTTGAGGCTGCCAGGGACTTGTTGGCTAGTTCTGTCCCCCAAAGCTTGATACAAATTGAGTGACTATTAAAATGGTAAACCGGAATCAAGAAGATTGTCCCAAAAGTAATAAAATGTTATGAAAATTGAAAAGCCCCAAAGTTGGCCACAGACGGTAGAGGAGGCGAAAGCCATTCAGGAAGAATTACGGCGACAGGTCATTCGGGAAGATGACTTGCCAACGGTGAGATATGTGGCGGGGGTGGATGCAGGATATCCCGAACAGAATAATTTGACTCAGGCGGCAGTGGCGGTGTTAAGTTTTCCTGAGTTGCAACTGTGCGATCAGGCGATCGCCCGTTGTCCGACTCACTTCCCCTACATTCCCGGATTCCTCTCGTTTCGGGAAATTCCGGCGGTTTTGGAGGCCCTGGAACAGTTGACCATTGTGCCAGATTTACTACTCTGTGATGGTCAGGGATTGGCCCATCCCCGGCGGTTGGGAATTGCTTGTCATTTGGGGGTACTGACGAACCTGCCGACCATTGGGGTCGCGAAGTCTCGATTGATTGGCACTCATGATGCCTTACCCCCGGAACGCGGCAGTTGGCAACCGTTGCGCGATCGCGGGGAAACCGTGGGGGCGGTCCTGCGATCGCGCAGTCATGTCAATCCCCTTTATATTTCCATTGGTCATCGCATTAGTTTACCCACTGCCTTGGACTATGTGATGCGTTGCACTCCCAAATACCGACTCCCGGAAACGACGCGGATTAGCGATCGCCTCGCTTCGAGTTAGGCAATCATCCAGATGCGATCGCGATCGCACTGCGGCCCGATTTGGGTCACAGCAACATTTGATGGCGATCGCACCTGGAAGGTTTAGGCGATCGCTGTGCTCTTGGCGTTTCTAGGAGATAATTATCATATTCAAGAAGCGATCGCAGTTAATAAAATGCGATGGGAGGGTTCTGCCATGACAGCTCATTTCCAATTTATTGATTCCCCCAATCATGCTCACGGAAATCGGGACGCAGAACAACTGATTTTTCATCAAAATTTGCAAAAATTTAGTAATCGCGTCAGTATCCTCAGCAGTTTGGCAACGGGTGGAAAAATTTCCTTAGAAGATGCTTTTGCCAAGATGAACAGCCTATGGGAGGAGTTGAGTGAGACCGTCCCCTAGGGAAATCTGGGTAATTTTCCATTGCTCAAAGAGGAACTGGAGGCGATCTAAGTCTGAAGATTATGAAGATTCGTTAAACCCAGTCCATTGAGGGAAGGAACCCGGTAAAGTTTCAACAGAACCGATCAACCGGCAACCAGATAACAACATCGGGAGCCGGTAGAGAGCAGGGGAAGGCTTAAACTCAATCGGTTTTGGACAAAACTCGAAATAGCGGTCAACTCCCCCACCCTTTCCCGGAAAAGGACAAGGGAGAAGGGACTCCCAGAATGGTGTGCTTCTATACTTGCCGCTGGAGTAAAAAAAGCTAGATAATCAAGAAATCTTCCCGCGTCAGGGGCGGAAAACAGGTGCTGCTACTATGGAAACTTGCGATCGCTATGCATGAACTAACCCTAAAGTGGATTGAAGCCGGTGAGTGCAGAACTCAAACCTTATGGGATAAGCAACCGAGCAAAAATCCGGGGACCGTCCGGATCGGTCGCGATCCGACGCGCTGCGATATCGTGTTGCTCCATCCGACTGTCTCTGGGTTGCACGTGGAAATCTTTTATGACCCGCAGAAAAGTCATTTTTATCTGAGAAATCTTCGACCCAGCAATCCTTCTAAAGTGGATGGGCAAATTTTGGCCCAGGGTGAGACAATGTTAACCCCAGGAAGCATCATTTGTTTGGGACAAGTCAAACTCAAAGTCATTGGGATTGACCCTAGGTTCTCCCGGACTGTCGCTGTTTCTACCCCAGAGGATGATACTCCCGAAGCCTCTATCAGTCAACCCCTACGCCGCCGCCTTCCGCGCAAACCGCTTCCCACCTATGGTTTAAAATGTCCGAATTGTCAGAAGATTTCTCATTATAAACTCCTCGATTTTGGTTGTCCCTGGTGTGGCACATCCCTGGACTCTGCTAATAGCGTTTTGATGTCCACTTATGCGGATTAAGGGGACACCGAAGGGAGAGTGGTGCAGGGGATCGGATGACGGCAGCGTTATCCCCCGTCAGCAACTTGATTGCCATGCCACCGGAAGCCCTACCAATGGCGCTGATTCGTTCTTTACCTGGAAGTGATCTCAGGAATCCGGGAGAATGACCCCGATGGATTCTTGTTTTATGGGGTTTTAAATATACAAAATTTAGTAAAACTACCTTTTGTGTGATAACGCTGTATTGTGATAGCATTGAGGTGATACGGACGTGCCACACCTGACCCGATGCCCTCCCTGTTAGCCGATGTGACCGGGATTCTCGCCATGTCTCCTAATTTTTTATCTCATGTTGTGAGAGTTTGGCCTTTTATTTCTCCAGTTGAAACCAGGCGGTTAAGGCGACAGCTAAGGCATCGGCTGCATCATCAGGTTTGGGAATTGTCTCTAAATTCAACTCTCTGGCTACCGCTTGTTGCACATCATATTTATCCGCATTGCCATAGCCGGTAATGCCTTGTTTAATTTGGGCGGGAGTATATTCAACCAAGGGTAATTGATGTTGCGCTACCACCAATAAAATCACCCCTCGGGCTTGGGCGACTAAAATGGTATTTCCCATGCGATAAAAGAACAATTTTTCTGCCGCCACTAAGTCGGGTTTAAACTGCTCAATGAGGGCGTGCATATCTTCATAAATTGTACATAACCGCTGACCGAGGTCAGTTTTGGCGGGAGTTTGAATAATGCCAAAATCGAGCAGAGAAACGGTCTCGCTACGACTTCTGCCAGTTCCTCCAGTTTGAGCCGCGATCGCCCCAAATCCTAAAGTAGCTAAACCGGGATCTAATCCTAAAATTCGCTTTTCCATAACGGGTGGATGTAGAGGCGCTTGAGGGGTTTTTTGATAAACTTTACCCTAGCGCCACTACACCAATTTAACCTTCGGTTGGCATTTCTACACCAAACACACTACTAAAGACTTTTTTAACCTTATAACCACTATCAATGGATTCTAAGGGGTCTTTGCGGAGGCGGTGACGGAGACAAAGGGTAATCACTCGGCTAATATCATCTAGGGTGACTTCGGTGCGACCTTCTAAAGCAGCGATCGCCTTGGCAGCGCGGTTGGTGACAATATCTCCGCGCAACCCATCCACATCCAACTCAGAACAAACCTGGGAAATTTGGACGCGCATTTCATAATCCAAATTCACCGAAGGTAACAGGGTTTGAGCATCAATCAGCTTTTGTTGTAACGCCTGTTGTTCTTCTTCATGTTGTTCCAAATAGGTTTGAGGATTTTGGTCAAATCCTGAGCGTTCCTCGACAATTTTTACCCGTAAAGCGGGTTCTTTCACTGTGCGTATTTCGGCGTGCATTCCGAAGCGATCGAGCAATTGGGGACGCAGTTCACCTTCTTCTGGGTTACCGGAACCCACCAACACAAATCGCGCCGGGTGACGAATAGAAATCCCTTCCCGTTCAACGGTATTCCATCCCGAAGCGGCAGAGTCTAATAAGACATCCACGAGGTGATCGTCGAGGAGGTTGACTTCATCCACATAGAGGATACCGCGATTGGCTTTGGCTAACAAACCCGGTTCAAAGGCTTTTACCCCTTCCGAGAGGGCTTTTTCAATATCAATCGTTCCACAAACTCGGTCCTCTGTGGCACCCAGAGGGAGGTCAATCATTTGCACCTTGCGCTGCATCAGGGGTAAGGTTTCCCCCCGAGAGGCGCGATCGCGGACCACATCACTCATCAGTTCAGGATCCGAGGGATGACTGTTGAAGGGGTCATCTGCCACCACTTCAATTTCTGGAAGCAGATCAGCTAAGGCGCGGATGGTAGTAGACTTGCCAGTGCCGCGATCGCCCATAATCATCACCCCGCCAATCTTGGGGTCAATGACATTAAGCAGCAATGCCAGTTTCATTTCTTCCTGCCCCACAATAGCAGTAAAGGGAAACACAGCACGCCGCGCGATCGCGGGTTGAGTTGGAATAGCTTGGGCAATCGGGCTCACGACTTTACCTATATTTCTATCTTTTTTGGATGGCGTTTCTCATTGTGCCATTGTTTAACCCCCCTTGTCTGTCCTTTTGCGATCGCCCTTGGGGTTCGGGGTACTCACCCCAGTGGTGACACCGAACAGGGAAAGGGTCCGGATGGGTGGGATTACCAAGTGGGGTCTGACTTTAATAAGGCTTCAATTTGTTCTGCCGGTAAGGGTTTGGCGAAAAAGTACCCTTGACCACACTCACAGCCCAGCGATCGCAGTTGGGCCAATTGTTCCGCTGTTTCCACCCCTTCGGCAATCACATCCATTTTTAAGTTATGAGCTAGAGCAATAATTGTTTTAACAATGGCTGAATTTTGGTCCCCTTCCACCATCCGCATCACGAACGACCGATCCACCTTTAAGGTATCCGTAGGAAATCGGTGCAAATAACTCAAGGACGAATACCCAGTGCCAAAATCATCAATGCCTAATTTTAAATTTAAGGCTTTCATTTGAGACAACATCTCGATCGCCAACTCCACCTCATCCATCACCACACTTTCGGTTATTTCTAACTTCAAACAAGCTGGATCAAGGTGGGTTTGGTCTAAGGTTCGTTTGATAACTTCAATGAGATTGGGTTGAGCAAACTGCTTCCCGGAAAGATTCACACTCACCATTAACGGCGGATCCGAGGGAAATTCCTGTTGCCATTTGCAAATTTGCCAACAGGCAATCACCAGCACCAATTCACCTAAAGGCACAATTGAACCCGTTTCCTCGGCAACGGGGATAAATTCACCGGGAAAGACTAAACCCCGTTCCGGATGTTGCCAACGCACGAGGGCTTCAAATCCGATAATTTTTCCTGATTTTAAATCAACCAAGGGCTGATAATAGACCAAAAACTCAGATTCAATCTTGCCATTGACTGGGGTCGCCCCGGCATTAATGGCGCGACGCAGGTCTGTTTCAAGCTGAAATCGGGCCACGGCATTGTTTTGCATGGCGCTTTCAAAGACTTGCGGGCGCGCTTTGCTCAATGCTTTAGCCCGATACATGGCGGTATGAGCATCTCGTAATAAATTCCGGGACTCATCCGCATGACCGAGGGCCATCCCGATGCTGGCGGTGGTATAGATAGCTTGACCTTTTAAGGTAAAGGGTCGGGCGATTTGGTAGTAGAGGGATTCGCCAATGTTGATGGCATCTTCGGAACGGTAAAGATTGTCCAGGAGAATGGCAAATTCATCCCCTCCAACTCGGGCGAGGGTGACTACTTCAATGCCATCGGTTCGAGGTTGGCGCATCAGGGTGCGAATGCGTTCGGCGATCGCAATTAGCAGCAGATCCCCTATGTCATGGCCGAGTCCATCGTTAATAACTTTAAATCGGTCTAAATCGAGGAATAAGACTGCTAATAAACGCGGGACGGGTGGCAATTTGGAGTTTAAAGAAACAAGAGAATATTTTGGGCTTTGACCGGCTTGGGGTAGCTTTCCTAACGTTAGAAAAAAGGGGAGTCTCTTGGGTTGCGATCGCCCATAAACGCGCTCCAGTTGCTTCATGAATGAGGTGCGATTTGGCAATCCGGTCAAGTCATCATGAAACGCGGTATAGAGTAATTTGGAGGCAACCACTCCACTCAGGGCCAGTGTAAAGGCAACCCCTGGGGCAGCGATGGGAATCCATCCACCCCAGTGAAATAGCCCAAATCCCATCGCGACAATCCCCCCAACACCGAGGATAACCCCTAACCCCAATTTGAGGGGATGTTGAATCTGCCATGCCACGAACCCGCCAATCACCCCCCAACTGGCAATCCATAAGATTTCAATCCAGTTCGGCCAAAACCATAAAATCGCCTTTCCATCAAGGGCACTACTGACGAGTTGGCTCACCATTTGGGCGTGCAGTCTCACCCCAGGCATTTTGAAGGTTTCTGTTTCTGTTTTGATGCCGTAGGGAGTAAAAAATAAATCTTTCTCGCTGGATGCGGTGGTACCAATTAAAACAATTTTATCTTTGATCCAACTGGGATCAACTTCTCGATTTAATACTTGGTTCAGGGTCACTTCACGAGAAATCGAACCCGGCGATCGATAGTTGAGCAGGATTTGATACCCCTCCGCATCAATGGTTTGATACCCTCCCGAATGAGGCTCTAACTGGGTGATGTGGGCCTTTCCTAAGATAATTCCCTGGGGATGGGTGGGACTATTATCGATCGCAATGTTGCGATCGCTCAGATACTTCAAAACGACTCGCAAGGCAAAGGAGTAAAAAGTTATTCCCTCTTGGTTCTGGGCAAAAAGTAAATTTCGGCGGGCAATTCCATCGGGATCATTGACAATATCATTAAATCCCACCGCCTCCGGGGGGAGATGGGGTGGGGGTGGCACGCCCGGTTCTTGAGCATCAGAGAGTTTGGTAATACCAATCACATTATCCAGGGATTGGAGTTGTAACCGCAAGTCTTGATGACCCGGGGACTGGGGGACATCCCGATACAAATCCAACCCAATCACTGCCGGTTCAAATTTAGAGATTTCCTCCAACACCCGGGCCACGATGCGATCGGAAAGCGGCCATTTTTGTTGAGTTTGGATATCGGTTTCTGTAATTTTTACCAGCAATAATCGGTTATCAAGTCCCGGATTATACCGGCGATTTCGCATCATCCAATCGTATGTAACCAGTTCTAGGGGTTGAAACCCGCCGGTTTCTCGAATCGTGAGAACAACTCCGATGGCAATGGCAATGGCGATCGCCACGGAACCCACGGGGGTATGTACCCGGTTGAGCTTGATTTTGGCAATCTGTTCATAAACCCCAGATGCCAACGCGTTGACTTGGCTAGAAAATTTATCAAGCACCGTTATCCGTTAAAAAAGTGGTTAAAAAGGGGATGGGGTATCACGGTAAAAGGAGCGATCGGCTCAATCGGGTTTCGGCGAATTCTGAGTCAGTTGTAGAGTAGGTCCCGGTCAAAATTCCGATCCTCTTGATCCTGCCTTCCCCTGCCCTAGATTGTCAATGGCCCACCTTAACTTAAGATCCACCCGCCACCGGGATTAAAATGGCTCAAGGTTCAATCTGGGCGGCAATCTCAACCGGCCAAGTCCCTCTGAACCTTACTATAGTATCCATAGAGGGATTCCCACGAAGCAGGGTAAAATTCCCTCATCTAGTTCCAGGGGACTTTATTGAAGTATGGCAAATCAACTTCCGATTCCAGTTGTCGTCAATGGCGCTGGGGGCAAAATGGGCCGTGAAGTCGTTCAGGCGGTTTCTGAGGCTCCAGATATGATTTTAGTGGGGGCAGTCGATCGCAATCCTGAATATCTAGGTCAAGATATTGGGGAAGTCATCGGATGCGGACCTTTAGAAATTCCGGTTTTAAATGACCTTGAAGGCACTCTGGGGATAGCGCTTCAGGAAAAGCAATCAGCGGTGATGGTGGATTTTACCCATCCAAACTCGGTTTATGAAAATACGCGGGCGGCGATCGCCTATGGGATCCGCCCCGTGATTGGCACTACGGGTATGAGTCCCGAACAGATTCAAGAACTCGCTGCTTTTGCGGAAAAATCCAGCATTGGTTGTGCCATTATTCCTAACTTTTCCATTGGCATGGTCCTGTTACAACAAGCGGCGATCGCGGCCTCTCAACATTTTGACCATGTGGAAATCATCGAACTCCACCACAACCAAAAAGCGGACGCCCCCAGTGGAACCGCCATTCAAACTGCCCAAATGTTAGGAGAAATGGGCAAAACCTTTAATCCTCCCCAGGTGAAAGAAACGGAAAAAATTGCCGGGGCCCGAGGCAGTGATGCCGGAGAAGGGATTCGCATTCATAGTATCCGTCTCCCGGGTTTAATTGCTCACCAAGAGGTGATTTTTGGCGCACCGGGTCAAGTTTATACCCTCCGTCACGACACCAGCGATCGGGCCTGTTATATGCCCGGAGTCTTGCTCTCTATTCGCAAAATTCTCCAACTCAAAACCCTCGTTTATGGCCTAGAAAAACTCTTGTAAGGTCTTTCTCTGGATTGAATATAGCCAAATTCCTCGTGACGTGGCTGAAGCCGCGTCACGCATTATTGGCGGCTTAAGCGCCTGTACCTCTGGTAACCAGTTCAAGCCGTAACAGATAGCATCATAGGTAGCTTAAGCCTTTGCTTGGGGACTGGAGGCAGAGCCTCCTATGGTCCATGACGCGGCAGAGCCACGTCACGAGGATTACATCTAAAGCTGTCCTAAATTTTCCTAATTTTCTCGAACAGTTTCTGAGCTCTATCTGTGATAAATTAACCCATTCTGAACCAGATTAACAATGCTAATTCCCTTAACCCGTGAAACTTTTGAAGAGTTAATTCCCGCCATTGCTACGGGCGCTCAATATGCTTATTATGGCGGCAAAATTGACAAAATTTTAAAGCGAGTCCTCATCTCCGTAGCTGGAATTGGACTGCTCACCCTAACCGCCAATGCACTTCCCGATAACTGGCGACCTTTTTTATTAATTATTGGCATCATCTTCGGTCTTTATTGGTTATGGGGACCAGTCGCCTCCGCCTCCCGAGAAAACTACCAATGTCGGCGTTATAAATACAGCGGATTTTGGCAGGGAGAAGTTTGGGATGTCTTTGTCACCGAAGAAGTCGTGGGGACGAAAGAAACCGTCAGTCCCAGGGGAGAACTGGTCATCGTCGAGAACCGCGAACGCAGACTGAATTTAGAAGTCGGCGACGAAACCGGATTTAGTACGCGAGTGCTCGTTCCCTTGCGGAAAGAACATAAGGCGATCGCCCCTGGGGATATTGCCGAAATGGTTGTCATGTCAAACCGCACCGACCTCGGACGCATTGCCAAAGTCTCCGATATCTACCTCCCCCGCATTGACTTTTGGATTAGCGACTATCCCTATTTACGCCGGGACTTATTTGTAGAAATTAGCCAACAAATGGAAGAATTAAATACACCGCGACCCCGCAAAAAGAGAACCCGCAGAGCAGAAGAATTTCGGTAGAAATTTAGGGTTATAAATTCTCTAATTCCTCCTCAAATCATTCCCCGTCCTTCCTGTCCATACGCTTGCCATGCTAAATCTACTAATCCATTTAAAATGGCAACCGCAACGACCGCACTCCCTTTGCGTCCATCCACCCGGATATTTTGAATCATCGAGTCATTTAGTCTCGCCTTTGCCGCATCCACCCCGACAAACCCTGCGGGGGTCCCAATCACCAAAGCGGGGCGAATTTCCTCCGCTTCGATTAACTCCACCAGGGTCGTTAGGGAAGTCTGGGCCTCACCCAGGATAAAAATGCCTTCAGGATAGCGTTTAGCAAGGGTTTCGATTCCCCAGGCAGCACGGGTTTTTTCTTTTTGAGGACGGGTGAGCGCATCCATCGAACAGTAAACCGGATTAGCAAAAGTGTTTTGGATATGGGGGGAAATGCCCACTTGCACCATCGGCACATCCACCACAATCGTTGAGCGTGCCGCCAATGCTGCCGCACCCGCCTGGAGCGCTTGTTCAGAAAAGCGAATCAGGGATTTATATTCAAAATCAGCGGTGGCATAAATTACCCGCCGCACAATCTCATACTCTGCCGGGGAGAAGACGTGATCCCCGATTTCCCGATCAATAATTGCCAGACTCTGAGCATCGCTGCCGTGCCATTCCATCTTTAAGCGTTTTGTTATGAATCATTAATTTTCAAACTGAATCGCCCTAGTTTATCCCGGTTTCGGGACACCCCAAAAGAGCGATCGCGCAAAGAGTGTGCTATTTCCCTTAGCCAGCACAATCATACCAGCCGATCGCCCTTCCACCAAGAGCTACCTTTCGGTTTCTCATCAACCTATTTGGGGCGCTTCTGAGGGAATCAGGTTTACTCTGCCGAGGAGTTGGGGTCAAGTAACCCCACAAACCCCCGGATTGCCGCTGAATGGCGATCGCCTGCCACCCCGATTAAATCATTATGTCCAGCACCCTCCACCCACAGCGCCTGCTTCGGTTCTGGTGCCGCCGCAAACAATGCCTCTCCATGCCAAAAAGGAATTACCTCATCCTCTGTCCCATGAATCACCAACACTGGACAATTCACCCGTTGAATGTTGCGAATATTATTAAACTTATCCACGGGATAAATCGGAATTCGCGTCACGGTTCTAAAAATGGAAGTAAATGAACTTTCCACCACCAATCCACCCACGGGATAACGAGTGGCCAACTCCAACGCCGGTCCCCCACCCACCGATCGCCCATAAACAATAATCTTCTGCGGCGGAATCTTCCGAGTTTCCGTTAGATAAAAATAGGCCGCCTCTATATCTTGAACTGCCTTCCGTTCCGTCGGATTCCCTTCAGAAATTCCATACCCTTGGTAATCAAAACTCAACACCGAAAACCCCATAGTCTGGAGTTGAGTCAGAACTGGCAAAATATCTCCTAAATCTTCCGCATTGCCATGACTATAGAGAATCGTATAATCGGCTTGAGGGTTCTCTAAATAAACTGCTGCAATTTGCTTTCCATTTGCCGAAGTCAACCTCAGCATCCCCGGTAGTTGAGAATAGGAAGCCGGTTGAGGGATAAATATCATCCGTTCGGAAAAGAAGTAGCCGTAAATGCCAATGGAGAGATAAACAAACAACAGCGATCGCACCAACCGCTTGAGAGAAAACTCGCCAATTAGGAGATGCTTCAGTTTAGGATTCATACCCAATCCGGTTGCTAAAAGTCGTTTTTCTCTTCAGCCCGCGCTTCTCGGGCTTTGTCCCTGTAGACCCACCCTTGAGGGTGTGGGTTTTTATAAACCTATCACACCCGGATTTGGTATCATAAATAACCGTAGCCCAGTTACAAAAGAGCTTTCCCGGAAATGATAGACCCCTAGTTCTGAGCGGGCGTCGTCTGGCTAATTCCACTTTCCCAAATAGTTGTACCTCGTAAGTCCAGAAATCCCTATAGTTTTTGAGACTGGAGAGGCTCACCGCGCTGAGGGTGGGGTTAGAAAGGTTACAAGCAAAAGAAGGGTTCTGGAGAGGGAAAAAGAGGAACTGAAGGGTTGTTATTTCAGCCGAGGAGACTGGACAATCCAGGAATGGAGGGGATGAGATTGACCCTGCTGGCGAATCCGTAGGAGTTGTTGTTCTAAACGCGATCGCTCGGCTGGTGGCATTCCAAATAAGATGTTCCGACTTTGCCAAACCAGGACCGCAACAGTCATGCTCACGGTGAAAGTGAGTCCGATCGCCGGCATGGGATTGTAGCGCAGACTTAGGGCGTAGCGCAGACTCGCCCAGGTAAAATGTTCAGACAGGAGTCTGATATCAGATCGCAACGCCCACAGGCTAAAACTCCCCACAGTTAGCCACAGCAGCAACACCAACACCCACCGAGCGGCAACGGTGTACTCATGTAACCGTTGCACTTCTTGCTCGAACGTGGGGTCCTGCTGTAGAGGAAGGGGGTCAAGGGGGCGATCGCTAAACTCGTGATTGTTCTCCATCAGAGCGATCTCAAGTGATAGAAGATGACTTCAACCTCGTTAAATCCAGAAGAACGACTGAGAACTAACCCAGACTAACTCTCATTGGAGTCTGGGGAGGCATCCACAGGGGTGGAACCCTCTGGAACTGGCGACATCCCTTGTCCATTGCGTTCTCGCCACCAGACTAACAAGCTACTCGCTAAAAAGAGACTGGAATACACACCGGCCAAAAAGCCCACAATTAAGGCTAGGGCAAAAGATTTGAGGGTTTCCCCCCCAAACAGGAAAATCCCGACCAAGGGTAACATCGTGGTGGCCGTGGTATTAATCGATCGCCCCAGGGTTTGATTCACCGCATCATCCACGATTTGATCAATGGGGCGATTTAACTTATCCTGCGCGAGGGTTTCCCGGATGCGATCGTAAATCACCACCGTATCGTTTACCGAGAACCCGATAATGGTGAGCAACGCCACAATAAATAAGCTATCGGCTTCTAACCCTAAAACCAGTCCCAGAATCGAGAAAATCCCCACGGTGATGGCTACATCGTGGAATAAAGCCACGATCGCAAACAGGGCATAATCGAACTGGAACCGGAAACTGAGATAGACAATAATCCCGGCAAACGAGATAATCAGTGCCAAGAGTCCTTGGGTAAACAATTGACGCCCAAGGGTTGGACCTACTGTATCAATTTGGCTCTTTTGTGGATCAAAACTGCCCAGTTCTTCCGTTAACGAATTAACCAGTTCAGTGCGTTGGTCCACATCCAGATTAGAGGTGCGAATCGATAGCGCCTGCTGGCTCTCACCGACCACTTGAATGCTACTGCTGCCCAACCCTTGGGAGGCGAGAATCGATCGCACCTGACCCGATTCAATCGGGCGATCGCAATTGTTGGGAACCGAACAATCGAGTTCCAACTGCAACCGCGTCCCCCCAACAAAATCCAGACTCGGACGCACGGGCGCTCCCAACTGTTGCCAGGAAATCACCATTGAAATCAACCCAGCCACCACAACTGCTGCGGATAATGTCCACCACAATCGGCGCTGTTTGTTAACGTTTAATCTCATCGAATCTGCCTCTGGTAACACATCCCCCTAAACTTTCCTAACATTTTGAAGGTTTGGACAAAACAGTTGGGGCTTGCGAAGGTCATCAATACTAATCGCTAAAAACATGAAGGTGCGACTGCAAGTAATCGCCGTAAACATACTCACCACCACCCCTATTCCCAGGGTCAAGGCGAACCCTTTCACCAAACCGGCACCCAGCCAAAATAAGGCTGCACAGGCAATCAGCGTGGTGACGTTGCTATCCAAAATGCTCGAAAAAGCGCGGTAAAACCCCGACTCCACCGAACGATACAAACTCTTACCGGCCTTCAATTCTTCCCGGGTCCGTTCAAAAATCAGTACATTGGCATCTACCGCCATCCCGATACTGAGGATAAATCCGGCGATCCCGGGTAGGGTCAAGGTCACCCCCAACAGGGAGAAACTGGCTAAGGTCAGAATGGCATAGATCACCAGGGACAGATCGGCAATCAAACCGGGTAGGCGGTAATAGACCACCATAAAAATCAGAACCAACACCAGGCCCCCGATTCCGGCATAGATACTTCTAACAATGCTATCGCGCCCCAGGGTGGCCCCAACGGTCCGATTTTCTACAATTTCCACCGGCACCGGCAAAGCCCCACCCCGCAGTTGAACTGCGAGTTCATTGGCCTCTTGTACAGCAAAGTTACCTTGAATCACCGCACGTCCGCCGGTAATCCCCGTGGTAGCAAATTCAGCGGGGACCGTGGGAGAACTAATCAGTTTTTCATCCAGAAAAATTCCCAGAGTCCGTCCAGTTCCTGCCAGATTCCGGGTGAGTTGGGCGAACAGTTCTCCGCCTTCGTTATCGAACGCCAGACCCACATTCCAAGCCCCTGCCCCAGATTGCGCCGGTTCGGGATAGGCATCCTCCAGGTTAGAACCTGTGAGGGGGGTTTTTTGATACAGTTGGACATTGAGTGCCTGAATCTCTTCGCGCTTGCGATCGAACTCGGCTTGCTTTTCGGCAATTTGTCCTTGTTCTCCCGACGCTTTTAACTGCTCCAACTCTAGGGCGATTTGGGTGGCTTCTTGGGTCCGCACGTTCAGTTCGGCCAGGACTTCGGCATTCGAGGTTTCTTCACGAAACTCCAGGATAGCGGTTCCCCCAAGCACACGCTCGGCTTGGGCGGGATCGCTGACTCCCGGGAGTTGGACGAGAATCTGATCCGTCCCGACGGACTGAACAAGGGGTTCAGATACCCCAAGGGCATCAACCCGGTTTCTGACTACGCTCTGCACAGCTTCCATCACGGAGGAGGTAATTTGTGGGACCTCTTCCGAGGGTCGCACCAGAAGGGTCAGTTGAGAACCCCCCTGAAGATCCAATCCCAAGCGGAATGGGACATTCACCAACGCAACGATCGCGGCAATAACCAGAACCAGAATTAAAGCCAATAATGAACGGTTTTTTTGCATGACTTTACCTGTTTCTAGAGTTTTGAGAATTGAGTTTTAAGTTGTAAATTGAGACAATTTCACTCAAAACTCAAAACTCACATTTCAACACTGTCTTATATTTTGAGGCCCACCATTTTTTGCACCGCTTCGACAATTTGGGGCGGTTGCACGATGGTTAGTCGCTCTAAGGTACCATTGTAGGGCGTGGGAATATCCTGGGACGAAAGTCTCAGCACAGGTGCATCCAGCTCATCAAAGAACCGATCATTAATTGAAGCAATAATTTCAGCCCCAATCCCCCCTGTTTTCATTGCTTCCTCTACAATAATCACCCGATGGGTTTTGCGAATCGATTCGCCAATGGTTTCGAGATCCAGGGGTTTGAGGGAAATTAAGTCAATGACTTCCGGATCAAACCCTTCTTTCACAATCTGCGGCACCGCTTGCAGAACGTGATGGCGCATCCGCGAATAGGTCAAAATCGTGACATCTTTACCCCGTCGGACCACTTCTGCTTTATCCAGAGGCACGAGATATTCTTCTGAGGGCAGGTCTTCTTTTAAATTATAAAGGAGGACGTGCTCGAAAAATAGCACGGGGTTATTGTCACGGATGGCACTTTTGAGCAATCCTTTGGCGTTGTACGGGGTGGAACAGGCGACCATTTTTAAGCCAGGAACGGCCTGAAAATAGGTTTCTAAGCGCTGGGAATGTTCTGCACCGAGTTGTCGTCCAACCCCACCGGGACCGCGAATTACCATGGGCATTGTAAAGTTGCCACCGGAGGTATAGCGCAGCATGGCATTGTTGGCGATTTGGTTGAAGGCGAGGAGCAAAAAGCCCATGTTCATGCCTTCAATAATCGGGCGCAATCCTGTCATGGCGGCACCAACCGCCATCCCAGTAAAGCTATTTTCCGCGATCGGGGTGTCGAGTACCCTCAGTTCGCCATATTTTTCGTACAGGTCCTTGGTGACTTTGTAGGATCCGCCATACTGACCGACATCTTCACCGAGGACGAATACTGTAGGGTCACGGGCCATTTCTTCGTCAATGGCGGCTTTGAGCGCGTTGAAGAAAAGGGTTTCTGCCATCTTCAAGGTGGGTAAGGGGACAAGCTTTTATCTTATACCATTGCATTTTCCAGACGCTAGAGATTCTGGCTTTGGTGATGGAATTTTCGGGGGAATCCCTGGGGAGTTGACTTTGATCCCTGGTCCCGCTCTAGGTTCCTCGGTTTTCTGGGGTGAAGGATCCAGGCTTACAGGGTTTTCAGAGGGGTAGCGGTTGAGGGGGGATCACGTCAGGGGGGATACCGTCCTCAGTTTCTAGGTTGGCACATTAAACTGGAAGTAAGAAAGGTTGCAAGTTGTCAAATCTGGAAAGTTAGCGCGTGAATCATTCAATGCAGGATCGGTTACTCTCAGCGATCGCCCCTTACCGCGATCGCGTCGATTATTTAGAAATTCGCATGGAACAAAGCGAATCCACGGCAATCTCGTTTCGCGGGGATCGCCTGGATGCAGTGAATCGCAATTTTTCCCTCGCTGGTGGGGTCCGCGCCTGTCATAAGGGGGGGTGGAGTTTTGTGACGTTTAATGGTTTAGATGAGTTGGGCGATCGCCTGGAAGAAGCGATTTCCCAAGCTAAATTAATCGGTTCAGACAGCACTCAGTTAGCTGATATTAAACCGATTCAGGATTATGTCGCTGAGTCATTACTGCGGGATCCCCGGGGGGTCTCCCTGGAAGAAAAGCGGCAAATGGTGGAAAATTATAATCAGCTTTTGCTGGATTTTGACCCGAGGATTCAAACCACCAGTTCCAGTTATCGCGATCGCTTTGGAATTACCTATTTTGTCAACTCGACGGGGACCTGTATTGCTCAAGAACGCCTGGATATTTCCGGTGGTTTTGGGGCGATCGCAAGGGGTGAAGGCGGTTTAGTGCGCCAAGGCTATGAATCGGTCCATTCGCGATCGGATTATGATGCCTTCACCGGCATTGAAAATCGGGTTCGCAGTGCCGCAGAACGGGCAATTCGCCAGTTAGAAGCTAAATCCGTTAAAGGCGGTCAATATACCGTTGTCCTTGACCCCTATCTCGCCGGAGTCTTTATTCATGAAGCATTCGGTCATTTGTCTGAGGCGGATTTTGTCTATGAAAATCCTCAGATGCAGGAAGTGCTTCAACTCGGTAAACCCTTGGGAATTCCCCAATTGAATGTGGTGGATGATGCCACAATTCCTAACTTACCGGGTTCCCTAAAATATGATGATGAAGGGGTGGAGGGTCAACGGAAATATCTCATCAAAGATGGCGTTCTGACTCAGCGTTTGCACAGCCGAGAAACTGCGGGAAAAATGCATGAAACACCCACGGGAAATGCTCGCGCCCTCAGTGCCACCTACGCCCCCATTGTCCGAATGACTAATACGGCAATAGAAGCGGGAGATTGCTCGTTTGAAGATATGATTGGTCATATCGATGAAGGGGTTTATGCAGTCCGGATGCTTGGGGGTCAAACGAATGGGGAAATGTTTACTTTTGCAGCAGCAGAAGGGTACATGATTCGCAATGGGAAAATTGCGGAACCTGTGAGTGATGTGACGCTTTCGGGAAATGTGTTCCAAACTCTTAAGGATATTCAGGCGATCGGTTCTGATTCGGTTTATCTGAATGGGGGATGCGGTAAAGGTGGACAATCCCCGTTACCTGTGAGTGTTGGTGGGCCCCACGTTTCTATTCAAAATGTCGTTGTTGGTGGACGATAATCCTCCCTACTCGATACCAGGACCAGAAACCGGGTTTCTGAACAAACCTTCCGGAATCTGCCACAAATCTCGGCAAGAAACCCGGTTTATAACCTCGGCGGCATGATGGACTTTCTCGGAAATTCTTCAAAGTAAGTTTACCTACCAATTGAGGGCGATCGCACGAAATAGCGATGCCCTCAATTTTATGTGAATTTTTATAAAAATTAATCAATTAGCCCTACCATTTTTAACAAAATATGCTTTCATCTCTTAAATAGCTCTGCTTGATTTAAAAACCTGGACTTATCACAAAAGTGAGTAAAGTCTGCTGAATTGCCCTCTAATTGATAATAAATAATTGGGAGAACTTTCATAATGGAAACTTTGATGAAACCTACTCTTAAAGCGCCCTCGATTCATACCCTCATCTTGATTGATTCGGCAGTACCGGAATGGCAACATTTGGTTGCTGGTAGAGTGGCAGGGACAGAGGCGATCGCCCTGGGAACTAAACAAGATGGAATTGAGCAAATTTCCGCTATTTTAGCCCAAAGAAAGGGATTGCATACCCTGCATATTCTCTCTCATGGTAGTGCTGCCTGTCTACAACTGGGCAATGGGTATCTCACGTTAGAAACCCTTAGTTGTTATGCCGATTTGTTGCAGCAGTGGAGTGATGCTTTTTCCCCGGATTGCTCTCCCTCACTGCTTGTTTATGGGTGCGAAGTTGCAGCAGGCGATCGGGGAGAAGAATTTATCCAAAAACTCAGGAATTTAACTGGCATAACGGTTGCCGCTTCTAATAGTAAAACCGGCAATAGTACCCTCGGCGGGAATTGGAAGTTTGAAGTTAAAACGGGGGCAATTGAGACGGTTTTACCCTTTGATTCCCAAACCCTAGAACATTATGCCTCGGTTCTGGGGACGTTCATAGTTACTAATTCCAATGATAGTGGCGTGGGTTCTTTGCGACAAGCGATTTTAGAAGCGAATACTAGCCCGGAACTTGATACAATTACGTTTAATATTGGCGGCGGTGGAGTGCAAACTATTCAGCCTTTATCGGCCCTCCCTGTCATTAGTAATTCTGTCATTATTGATGCTACAACTCAACCCGGATATACGGCAAGTCCCCTGATTGAAATTGATGGTACAAATGTAGGGGGATTAGATAGGGGAGTTTTACAAATTACCGCCGGAAATAGCACCGTTCGCGGATTGGTGATTAATCGGGCTGGATTTAGTAATGCCGCTATTCTCATTCGTGAAAATGGCAATAATTTGCTTGAAAACAATTACCTGGGAACCAACGTCAATGGAACAGGTTTACTGGAACGCAATGGTTCAGGTATTTTGATTCAAGACTCCGCTAATAATACGATTCAAAATAACCTGATTTCAGGAAATAATAATACATCTTCTGTTGGAATTGATATTGAAGGCAACCGGGCAAGTAGAAACCAAATTTTAGGAAATTTAATCGGAACGGATGTTACCGGAACTTTGGATTTGGGTAACGCAGGGAGCGGGATTGTCATTCGCAATGCGTCTAATAATCGTATTGGTGGAACAACTGTCAATGCCCGGAACATTATTTCGGGTAATGACTTTCATGGGATTCTCCTTAGTGGCAGTGAGGCGAATGATAATCAAATTTTAGGCAATTTTATTGGGACAGATATTACGGGGGAAATTTCTTTAAGAAATACGTTTGATGGAATTCAGATAGCTGGTGGCTCTAGGACCCTAATCGGTGAGGATTCCACTGCCAGTCGCAATGTTATTTCGGGTAATGGGATTTCGGGAATTTATGTTCGCGAAACGAGCGGAAATCATTCAATAGTAGGCAATTATATTGGTACTAATTTTCTAGGAGACAAAGCGTTACAGAATAGTGGAGATGGACTGCGGATTGATGGGGCGAATAATATTATTAGCAATAACTTAATCTCTGGAAATAGAGGCGATGGGATTCTGCTAGGTGGTAACAGTTCCAATGATAATCGAGTGACGGGAAATCTAATCGGCACCGATTTCACGGGGAATGTAGCACTTGCCAATGGTGAAGCTGGGGTTGTGATTGCTCAAGGTGCAACAGGGAATCTGATTGGGGGTACAACTGAAGGCGATCGCAATATTATTTCCGGTAATCAATCAGTGGGTGTTTCAATTCAAACCAATGCTAACAATAATCAACTTTTAGGCAATTTTATAGGAACTAATCTTACGGGAGAATCTGCGCTTAGTAATGCATTTGGTGTGTCTATTTTAGCGGCAGAAAACAATAAAATTGGGGGCTTAGAACCGGGTTCTGGTAATCTGATTTCCGGAAATCGCTCCGATGGAATTGATTTAGGTCTTGGATCTTCTGGGACCCTGATTGCTGCAAATTATATCGGCACGGATGTTACAGGAAAAGTTGCGATCGCAAATGGTGGAGATGGGATTGTTACTGATGCTTTCCCGCGTAACACCACCATCGGGGGCACAACCCCAAATGCCCGGAATTTGATTTCAGGAAATAGCGGTAATGGCATTTACCTCGCTTCCAGCAGTAACCGAGTTTTAGGTAACTTTATTGGCACGCAAGCTGATGGAATTAGCCCCCTAGGAAATGCTGCAAATGGCGTTGATATTGCTTCCCTAACGGCTAATAACCTTATTGGGGGAATAGCTACAGGAGAAAGCAACCAAATTGGCTTTAATGGAAGGGCTGGAATTCAGGTTAGTCCGGGCAGTAATAACGGAATTTTATCCAATGCTATATTTTCTAACAGTCGCTTAGGAATCGATTTAGCCGGTCCTGCTATTAACACTGCCGGTACAACGGCAAATGATGAAGGAGATGCAGATACAGGAACTAATAATCTCCAAAATTTTCCGGTAATTGCTTCAGCGATTTCTAATGGAACAAGTACCACAGTTTTAGGGACGCTCAACAGCACCGCTAATACTGAATTTCGCCTAGAATTTTTCACAAATCGCACTGTAGACCCTTCGGGATTTGGCGAAGGGGAAAGATTTATAGGATTTACCACGGTTACCACCGATGCTACTGGCAATGTTAGCTTTACGGAAACCTTGGATAGTGCCGTTCCTGCCAATGAATTCATCACCGCTACTGCTACAGACCCCAATAACAACACTTCGGAATTTTCCGGGGGTCAAGTAGTGATTGCACCCAGTTTTACCCTGGAAGATATTAGGGTTAATGAAGGAAATTCTGATAGAACTAATGCAATTTTTACGGTGACGCTGAATGCGCCACTTAACCAACTGGCTACCGTAGATTATGCCACTATTGATGATAGTGCGACTTCTCCGGAAGATTATACGGCAACGAGTAGCACATTACAGTTTAATCCCGGGGAAACGACAAAAACAATTACAGTGCCGATCGCAGGCGATACCATTGATGAACCCGAGGAACGTTTTGTAATCACTCTTTCTAATTCCGTCAATGCCGCGATCGCCACTCCCCAAGCGATCGCCACAATCACTGATGATGACGAACCCCCACAACTGGAACCGGAACCCACTCCCTCACCCCCCCTGGAAGTGATAGGAGAACCCATCCTGCCATCTACCCTTAATCCAGATTCCAGCGTCACGGAAACACCAATACCCCCCTTAACTCCCCTAGAGATACCGGATTGCAATTGCCCAAATCTCACAGTACCGGAATTCTTACCCTTAGCAGCAGCGATCGCCCAACCCAATTTAGTAGAAACTATCCTCATCGGTACCGAAGAAAATGACAGATTACAAGGCAGCAGTCGCCCGGATGAAATTAACGGAGGCAGCAGCAATGATTTACTCTTTGGCAACCCGGGTGATGACAATCTTTTAGGAAGTGCCGGAGATGATACCATCCTCGGGGGAATCGGTAGCACTTTTCCCATCGGTTCCCAAGGCGATCGCGACTGGATAGAAGGGAATGCGGGAAACGATGATCTATTTGGGAACGAAGGCAACGATACCATTTCCGGCGAATTCGGAGGCGATCGGATATGGGGCGGAAAAGACGATGATCAAATCTTGGGCGATCAAGAAAACGATACCCTCTATGGCGATTTAGGCAACGATACCCTCTATGGTGGCAAAGGAAGTAATGTTCCTGTTGGTCCCTTTTTAGATGCCGATTTACTGTTTGGAAATCGCGGGAATGACTATCTATTCGGCAATGAAGGAAACGATACCACCCATGCCGGAAAAAATGATGATTTTGTTCACGGTGGCAAAGATAACGATCTCATCTTTGGCGATATTGGCAATGATACCCTGTTGGGCGAACTGGGTGACGATACCCTTTTAGGAAATCCCAATGATGCCGCAGTTTTTGACCCCAATGGGCGGGATTTGCTCTTCGGTGGCGCGGGAAATGATTTCCTTAACGGCAACCAGGGGGATGATTCGGTATCTGGGGGTGAGGGAAACGATACCCTACGCGGTGGCAAGCAGGATGATATTGTTGCCGGAGATCACAGCAATGATTTAATTTTCGGCGATCGCGGCAATGATACCCTCTGCGGTGGCGATGGGGATGACACCATTCTCGGGGGTACTGGCATTGAGGAACCGATGGATCCTAATACGGAAAAAGATTGTCTTTGTGGGGGTATGGGAAATGACTTACTCTATGGCGATCGCGGCGATGACACTCTCAATGGTGATCAGGGAGACGATACCTTGTTTGGGGGTAAAGAAAACGATATCCTCGCCGGGGGACAGGGGAACGATCGCCTGAGTGGGGATTTTGGCAACGATACCCTAATTGGAGGTAACGGGCGCGATCGGTTTGTACTTCAAGCGGGTTACGGCAAGGACCTGATCGGGGATTTTGAAGTGGAACAGGATTTTTTGGAATTAACCGGGGAATTAACCCGGGATCGGCTGTTAATTACTCAAAACGGCGACATCACCGACATTGCGATCGCCAGTACCGGCGAAATTTTGGCATCCTTGATGGGAGTCTCTGCCGCAGGGGTCAGCAGCATCCAGTTTCTGTAGGGTAGCTTTCCGGACCCTGGAGGCAAATACAACATCCCCAACAGAAATGGGAGCATCTCTGGGGCTTGATCAAGCCCCTGAGATGCTCCCATTTCCTAAAATATTGCAAAGCTGATCTCTAATCCCGATTAGAAGCCCCAAATCTCATTCCAGACCCTTAAACTATAATAGAGACGCGAAATGAGGCGTCTCTACATCCAGTCTGTATTCGGGTTTTATCAACGGGGTTCCTTATAATCGGGCGTTAGCTGAAATAGCTGGCTTCGGCTTCAAGCATCCGAACCAAGTTTTCATCCCCTTTCTGTCTAGCCATTTCTAGGCGATACTGTAGCTTCTGGCGGATAGTGGCCCGATGCATCGCAGCCGCTTGTTTCAAGGTTTCATGACTAATTTTGTTCATTGTGGACTTTTTCCGTTTTCAATTCGTGTATTTTCCCTTACTTCTAAAATAACACTTAAAATCAGCAATAGTATCAAAATTTACCAAAATTTTAATAATTCTCCCCGATCCACCCCATCCTCCCCATTTCGCCCATCCACCCCATCTCCCCCATCTCCTCCACCTCCCCCATCCTCCCCACCTCCCCCACCGTCCCCATCCCCATGCTTACCCTCTTAACAGATTTCGGTTCCCATGATGTCTATGTCGGCGTGATGAAGGGCGTCATCGCTTGTATCAATCCCAAGGTCACAATTGTAGACCTCACCCATGAGATTCCTTCCCAGGATATTGCTGCTGCTCGTTTTTGTTTGATGAATGCTTATCCCTATTTCCCGCAAGGGACCGTTCATGTGGCAGTCGTGGATCCTGGGGTAGGCAGTGCTCGGCGCGCGATCGCCCTGCAAATGCCGCACTTCACCTTGGTGGGACCTGATAACGGGTTATTCTCTGGGGTCCTCAGTCCAGAAAACCCCATTCTTGCAGCAGTGGAACTGAGCAATTCTGACTACTGGCGCACCCCTGACCCGAGTACCACGTTTCATGGGCGAGATATTTTTGCTCCCGTGGGCGCTCATCTGAGCAAGGGAGTACCTTTAGAGGATCTAGGACCAGCGATTGATCCCCGGACTTTAGTCACCCTGGATCTGCCGCAATGTCAGTGGCAAAACCAGGAAATCGTCGGTTGTATCCAATATATCGATCGCTTTGGTAACCTGATTACAAACATTCCTGCCAGTCTGGTGATGGGGAAATTAGGGTCTGTGGGAGTGGGCGATCGCATGATTCCGGGCGGAAATACTTACAGTGATGCGCCAAAAGGAGGGCCAGTTGCCCTCGTCGGTTCTCATGGTTGGGTGGAAATTGCCATCAATGGCGGCAATGCTTCCTATACACTCCAACTTGCTGTCGGTGCAACAGTGAGGGTGAGATTGAGCTAAAGGATTGTGGGTGGGTTGTTCAGGAGGGCGATCGTTAATCCTCAACCTGCGGCAAATTCGTCTAATAACTGAAAAACCACAGGAGATAATTATCAATTAATTCAAAATGCTCGGGATCTTCTGGGGTCACATCTAAATCAATTAACGGCAAGATAAACTGGCGGCGATCGCTGGTCCGTTCCACCTTAACCATAATCCCCTCTGTCCCGACATCACAAAACTGAACCAAACTAAACGTATCCGTATAAGAAGGCTGTTGTTTTTTCAGCTTTTCATATTCTTTTTTGCTCTTGCCGCCACTCACATACTCTTCTTCCCAGTCAAATTCACCATTCCCCGTCAGTTTATAAGGGGGCTTAATCCGAGCTTTCAGGAATTTTAAATATTGGTTTAAATTCTCTTCATTCACCTCTATATTAGAAGTGCCTAAAATTTCTTGTAATTCTAGTTCCAACTCCTCCTCATCAAAACTATCTTCTAAAAATAAATCTTCCTCATCTTCCTCCTCATTTTCCGCCTCTATTAATAATGCTTGTATCTGGCTCATCTTGCTGACTAAATCGATGACTTGATCCAGATTGATGGGAATTTCCCCCCGTTCCATGAGTCGGGGGCCAAAAACCCCTTCATCAATTTCTATAATTTTCGGGACCGAGGGGGATGAGGTGCTTTGTTTCCGAGGTTTTTTGGATTTAGTCATCTTTAGAGCCTACCAAAGTCAGGTCAGTCATCAAATCGGTCATAATCAAAGTGTATCTCGAACACCCATTACCTTGTAGTAGATCGGTCAAATTAATTATGACTCCAGCGAATTCTATAGAATCTCCTGTCTATCAAGGGCAGTTTGGGGAATTTAGCATTACCCCAAGCGATCGCCAATCCGTTATCATCTATCGCAGTGGCTTGATGGTAGCGGCCCTCAGTTTCGCCATCGCCACGGTTCTGCTGTTCTGGCAAGGAACCACCCCCCCTATCCTCACAAGTCTCAGCGTACTCTATGCCTGTTTCTGTCTTGCACTCGGCGTCAGCTTACTGACGATTCATATCTATCTCAAAGTCCTCCATCGCTTCCTTCAAGTCTGCTGGGCGATCGGTGCCGTCACTGCATTAATCGTGATTTTTACTCGCCCTGAGCCTTTCGTAGTCACAGTTTATCACGAGGCGATCGCCCTAGTCGGTATCGGATTTACCTTTGTCGCCTTAACTGGCATCTATTTTAAAGAAGCCTTTTGTTTCAATCGCCTAGAAACTAAATTACTCACCCCCTTAGTCCCCCTGCTAATTTTAGGTCACCTCTCAGGTTTATTAACTCCCTCAATTGAACAAAATCTATTAGCAGTTTTGGCCATTCTCTTTCTAGTTTTCGCAGGGCGAAAAGCGGGCCAAGACATTCCCTCAGATATTGGAGACAAAAGCGTTTTTGCCTACCTCAAGGAACAGGAAAAAACCCAGCCTTAACCCGCTTAGTCATAGTTTGTGACCGGGTTGTACACCAGAAAAATACCAGAGCGCATAGGTTTCTTCGTCCGGTTCCAAGCCTTTTAGGGTCTCCACCAGGGCGACAGAGCTAATTAGGAGGGTTTGACTCCCGCTCAATTCTAAGAAAAAATGCGAGTGGTAGCGAATTGTCAATAAATCATGACAAAGCCGAAACAACCGGGGCGGGAGTTAAGCTTCTCCACAGCCAAAAATAACATCAGTTCACGGTATTAACCTCCCAGGAGCAGGGCAATCCGCTCATTATGTTGCTACATTCAATGAGGGGATTGCGGTCCGGTTCCTTGAGCTATTCCCCTCGAATTATTTCGGCGGGTAGATGCGCTCCTCGTGATTTATTATTTATTATTTTCCTATAAATTTTACTCGATCCAAAAATCGAAAGAGCACGCTCTCCTAGAGGGTTTCCTCTTCCTAATTCATTTTAGGCAAGGGGAGAAAATGACCGATAGGAACCCCTAAATACAGGGTTTGGCTTAGATTTTTGGCTCAAAAGGATGTTAGGTCAATGCTTTGAGTTCCAGTACCAGTCCTGGAGTCATTCAGCCTAGTGTTAAGAAGTCCCCACAGAATCTAGGTCACCTCTAGTATTCAGGGATAACCCAACCGAACTGGAATCCCACCGCTCAATGCAGGCCGTGTTTTTATAATTCAGTTTCTTCACCCCTACTTTATACCTATGATAACGTCAAAATCGATTGCTCTAATTTCTGTTCATGGCGACCCCGCCATAGAAATTGGTAAAGAAGAGGCCGGAGGCCAAAATGTTTATGTTCGCAAGGTTGGAGAAGCGTTAGGCAATCTGGGGTGGCAAGTTGATTTGTTCACTCGCAAGTCCAATGCAACACAACCGACGGTGGTACAACATACCCCCAATTGTCGGACGATTCGCTTAGTTGCCGGACCCGAAGAATTCGTTCCCCGGCAAAACATTTATGGATATGTACCAGAGTTTGTTCAGGAATTTCTGAAATTTCAAGAACAACAGCACTTAGACTATGGCCTGGTTCACACAAATTACTGGATTTCGGCAGCAGTGGGAATGGAGTTGAAAAAATTTCAACCCATCCAACAGGTTCATACTTACCACTCTCTGGGGGCAGTCAAGTATAAGGCCGTTTCCACCATTCCGATGATTGCCACTACACGCTTAGCCGTTGAAAAGGCTTGTTTGGAAAATGCCGATCGCATTGTGGCAACCTCTCCTCAGGAAAAAGAACACATGAGGACCCTGGTTTCCACCAAGGGACAGATCGATGTGATTCCTTGCGGGACCGATATTCATCAATTTGGCAGTTTTTCTCGCTCTATAGCCCGGGAAACACTAGGCATTCCCCAGGATAGTTCTGTGGTCTTTTATGTGGGCCGATTTGACCGACGCAAAGGGATTGAAACCTTAGTCCGGGCAGTGAGTCGTTCCACCCTGCGGGATCAGCAGGATCTCCGGCTGATTATTGGTGGCGGTTGGCGTCCAGGTCAAAGCGATGGGAAAGAGCGCGATCGCATTGCCAGTCTAGTAGAAGAATTAGGGATAACTGACTTAACGTCCTTCCCCGGACGGATCGGCCATGACGAGTTACCGCTATATTATGCAGCATCCAATGTCTGCGTGGTTCCCAGCCATTATGAACCCTTTGGATTAGTGGCGATCGAAGCAATGGCCAGCCGAACCCCGGTTGTAGCCTCAGATGTGGGCGGATTACAGTTCACCGTGGTTTCAGAAGAAACAGGTCTACTCTGTCCAGCCCAGGACGATGCCGCTTTTGCTGTCGCCATTGACCGAATTTTATCTCACCCCGACTGGCAAACCCAATTGGGCCAAGCCGGTCGCGAACGGGTACAAAGCCACTTTAGCTGGGATGGTGTGGCTCGTCAACTCAGTAGCTTATACAGTACACTCATGCTCCAGTCCAGCCAGTCCCTGGACCCGGCGATCGCCTAATGCCTAGAGCATCAGACCCCAAGGACCAGAAACCGGGTTTCTGCCCCAAATTGGGCGCAAAGCCAATAAAAATGGGTTCAAAAAACCCGGTTTCTAACCTTTCCAGGAACTAGAAACCGGGTTTTTAACTCAAATTTGCTCCGGTGTGGGCAATAAGGGGGCAAAAACCCGGTTTGTCTGACTGTTCTGGATGGGTATCTTCCTGGAGCGATCTCATTCCCTCAGTTCATCGATTTCCCGTTGTTCCAAACTGCACTTTCCCTTAAAATTCAAGGGGGTACGATCGCCATCCATCTTTCCTCTTCAGCTTGCTTCGGCAGGCTTAGTCTGTATAGCCAGACCCGATCAGGTGCAGGTTTTTATAGACCTTTGAAAATTGGAGGGAGTATAAGATGCGATCGCCTATATTTCCTCCCGATTTTTCGATAGGAGTCATGAGGGTTAATGTATCTGGAAGAACGTGCATTTTGGGTAGCCTGGTCGCAAATTCCCACCGTCGGCCCGGTTTTGCTGGGTCGCTTGTTTCGGTATTTCGGCAGTTTAGCCGCTGCTTGGCAAGCTGAACCGGAGGATCTCACTCAGGTTCAGGGTTTGGGTCGGCAACTGGTGGAAAAAATTGTAGAACGGCGATCGCAACTCAATCCCGAACAACTCTACAGCGAACATCTGCGCCAAAACCCCAATTTTTGGACCCCTGCGGACCCCGATTATCCACGTTTGCTCGGGGAAATACCTAACCCACCCCCCCTGCTGTATTACCAGGGTCAGGTCGATCGCCAGGAAACCCTAGGAAATCGCCCCCTCGTCGGCATTGTCGGCACTCGTCACCCCTCCGAATATGGCCAGCGATGGACTCGCCGAATTAGCCAGATTCTGGCGGAATGTGGCTTTACCATTGTATCTGGAATGGCCGCAGGCATCGATACTTATGCCCATCTCGGTTGTTTAGATGCTGATGGCCGCACGATCGCCGTTTTCGGAACTCCCCTCAATAAAATATATCCGGAGACCAATCGTCATCTCTCGGAAAAAATTATACAAAAAGGATTGTTTTTGAGTGAGCATCCCGTGGGAACTCTCACAAGACGAGAACATTTCGCGCAACGCAATCGGATTATTGCCGGGTTAAGTCGGGCAGTTATGGTCATGGAAGCACCGGAGCGATCGGGGGCGCTGATTACGGCAAAAGTCGCCAATGAATACAGCCGCGATGTCTTTGCCTTACCGGGACGCATTGATGACCCCAATTCGCAAGGCTGTTTACGCTTGTTGAAAAATGGGGCAGAGACCATCATCAATGAAACTGAATTGCTAGAAATGTTAGGGGCCCTGCCCAAATATAACCCGCCCCCTTCCCTGATTGCTCCAACGGCAGTGATCCCACCCCTGCCTTCAGTCCCGAATTTAGACCCCCCCTTGAAACAAGTCTGGGAGGCAACAGCGATCGAGGCGATCGCCTTTGAAGTAATTGTATCCCAAGCCCAACTCGATGCCGCCTCAGTCTCCAGTGCGTTATTGCAACTCGAATTAATCGGCTTGGTCGAGCAATTACCGGGAATGCGCTATCGGCGCAGTTGAATAAAAGCTTTCTCCTGAGTAATTTTCCCCATTCAGCAAGTCAGTACACCTGGACCTTTTTCAAGTTCTCACTCCCCCATCTCTTTCTGAGTTCAGTAAAAATTGCTACTGCGCCTTGGTAGGAAATTTATCCAAAAATGTGTCCCCTCAAAAGGCATAAAAATCTCCCTACCTAAAGGAGTATTTTTTAGAGCAATAACATTCGGGAAAATCAGGCTGCTCCCCCCTCAACCATTAAGGTTCCCCTCAATTTACATCAAGAAAATGGCCTTTTTTCATGTAAAATAAGTAAAAATTATAGGTAGATAGAGTCTTTTCGCTTCAAAGGTTCTCTTCCCTCAAAAACACGACGATCTGCCTAAAGAAGGATGAATTTATACCGCTATTCTTTTAAAGTGAAGGACAGTTGACAACAACTTTAAATCCTAAATTACGAGGAGAACATCCGAATGACCGTTCAATTACAAGATACTAAACGCATGGCGATCGCCCAAAAATTGGCCGATATGAAAGCCGTACAAAATTTTCTCATTTCTAGTGAAGAAAAATTTATCAGCGCCACCAGCGACAGCGATATCCGCGATCGCTTGCAAAGTATGCTAGAGGACGACCGCAAAAACCTCGGCATCATTGAAACCACCATCATTCAATATGGCAATCCCTCTGAGCCAGATAGCGCCACCGAGGAAACCCTCAAACAGGCTCAAAAAATGATGGAAGATTCCCAGGCGACCCTGTTTGATAAAATCTCTAAGCACGAATTGCTCAAACACGCTCAGGTAATGAAAGGACTCCTCGTCCATAAAGCCGCACAAGTCGTCGGCGCTGACATTGAAGTCGCCATCACTCCCCTGAATACGGTGAACTTTGAAAACCGTTCTCACCAAGAACAACTCAAGGGTATTCTGGAAGTCCTCGGCACTCGCGAACTCACCGGACAAGACCCGGATCAAGGCGTCTGGAGTCGGGTTCAAGATGCAATGGCAGCCTTGAGTGGTGTCTTTGGTAGCGCCGTCAGCCGCACCAAAGATGATGTGAACATCTTGGAAATCCTCCGTGCCGATCACCGCAAGGCAGATACTCTCTTCATGGAAATTGAAAAGACCAGTGACGCTAAGAAACGCGAAGAATTCTTCGGTCAACTTTATAAGGATCTGAGTGCTCACGCCGAAGCTGAAGAAGAAGTTGTCTATCCCGCTATCCGCGCTCAATTCCCAGAAGTGCAACATCTGTATAACGAGCAGGCGGAGATGAAACAACTCCTCGAAGCCATCAAATCTAGCAACGGTAGCGATGCCAGCTTTATGACTCGTGTCAAACAGTTGAAAGAGATGGTGCAGCATCATGTCAAGGAAGAAGAGAACGAGATGTTCAATAAATTCCAGCAAGCCATGAATGAGTCCCAAATGGAACAAGTGTCCAAGCAGTTTAAAGAAGCCAAAAGCCGCATTCAGCAATCAATGGCCTCCTAAGATCAGGACTCCGGTCAGCTAGTTGCTAACCTAACATTGTAAATCAGCTAAAATGGGGGGTGTAATACCTCCCATTTTTTTGTTTTGAACTGATTAGAGAGCGAGTCCTAAATCAGTTGGTCATAGAGTAAGCCAGAGCGAGGCTATGCCGTAAGCTTGCCACCTGTGGTGGCTATTTTTGTTAGCCATCTACAATAGCAATCCTCAATGATTTTTTATAAATCATTGAGGACTGCTGGAGATTTAAGCCTTATTGTGACTGACGAACTCAACCCTTAACCTGCGACAACAGTACCCCCATTGGGATGCAAAACTTGACCTGTCATATAAGAAGAATCATCCGAGGCGAGGAACACATAACAGGGGGCGACTTCCTCTGGTTCTCCCGCCCGTTTCATCGGCACTTGTTGACCGAATGAGGCGACTTTTTCCGGGGGGAAGGTAGCAGGAATTAGGGGAGTCCAAATTGGACCGGGTGCGACCCCATTCACGCGAATTCCTTTGCTGACCACTTTTTGAGACAAGGCTCGTGTAAAGGCCACGATCGCCCCCTTTGTGGAAGAATAATCCAGTAAAGTTTCATTTCCCTTATAGGCGGTTACCGAAGTCGTATTCACGATCGCACTGCCTTCTTTGAGATGAGGCATAGCCGCCTGCGTCAGGTAAAACATGGAGAAAATATTCGTGCGGAACGTTTTTTCCAACTGTTCTTGGGTAATATCCTCAATATTTTCTTGGGGATGCTGTTCCGCTGCATTATTAATCAGGATATCCAGATGGCCGAAAGCATCCACAGTCTGCTTAACCACCTGTTCACAAAAGCTTTTTTCTCCAATATCTCCAGCAATTAGCACACAGCGACGCCCTTCGCCTTCTACCATTTTTTGGGTTTCTTTAGCGTCGTCATGTTCGTTAAGATAAACGATCGCCACATCCGCTCCTTCTCGGGCAAACAAAATCGCCACGGAACGACCGATTCCGCTATCTCCGCCCGTAATCAGGGCAACTTTATTTTCTAATTTTCCACTGCCTTTATACTCAGAAGCACGGGCTTTAGGACGGGGATTCATTTCCGATTCCCGGCCCGGTTGTTGGTCTTGATGTTGGGCGGGGCGTTCTTTTTCTTGGGTCGGCATACACTTTTCCGTAAACTTTTTAAACTACCCCTTATAAATAGAACTAATTCTCGGGAATCGCCCCCTACCTTTTTGTAGATTTTCAATCTAATCCTCTAGGCATATCCGGAAAGTTTTAGGCAGAATTACCGAGAGTTTAAAAAGGAAAAATTAGCACCGATTTACAAGTAGCGGCGGAGGTTGAAAAGCCCCCTCAAGCCCGCCATCGTGAGCACAATGGGGAGATGGAGAGTACGGACTAGCAGCAGCCCAACAGTTTGGCCCTAATGGGGTTCTCTGGTGCGGATGAGAACGAGGTTTCCAGGGAGGGGAAAATGCTGAAACGATAGTTATGCCTTAACCCCTATCCCGGGACTGTAGTTACGGGAGGGGAAATTCGTTTAAGATGGCTCACAATAGGCGATCGCGCTAGTCTTCAGTAGGGAAGAGCAACCCGATTCGGGATAGGGGTATCCACAAAGGAGTTTTTTTAATGAATAACTTTTATGAACAGGATGTTTTATTACTCGAAGTCACCCGCGAGCGATCGATTCGTCGAACCGTCATGGTCCTAGAAACTAAGCGCAAACGCATCCGCGAGGACCTCTTGGAACTGATCCAGAATATGCCCTTGTTAGCCCTCCCTGTGGAGTTAACTCGGGACGCGCCGGAAGAATCGCAAGACATCCTTTTAGAGGCATTATCTCGGATGGGGGATGAAGCGTTCGCCCGGTGGATAGCCGAAGCGATTCTCGATCGCCAGTCTCCCTCAGAGGTTCCTGAATCTTAGGGAGCAAAAATCACCGGAATCCTGCTGAAGGGAACCCATCGGCGATCGCCTCCCAGCCAGAACTCCCCAGGGCCCGACCTCAAGTTATTGTTGCTCCGGGTTCTCCAGTTGCAGTTTGGGTAATTCCTGTAACTCCTGTAATTCCTGCAACTCCGGCAGTTCCAGGGGTTCCACCTCAACTTCTTGGGGTGTACTCAATTTCTCCAACTCCGGCAAAGCTAACAGTTCAGGCTCTTTCTCCTCAATGACAACCGGCATTTGCAGAGGTTGGGCCGTCTCAACAAAACAACTCGCCAGGGGTAGAGCGCGCTCCAAGTCATCCAGGGGCCTGGGAATCACCATTACCGAGGTCAGTTCTCCAATCCGTTCGGCTTCAAACATCCCCGCTTCCACAGCAACCACCACATTGGCCACAGTACCTCGGATAATCACCGTGCATAACCCGTCCCCAATCTTTTCATAGCCCGTTAAATCCACATCAGCCGACTTGAGCATGGCATCTGCCGCACCCACCAAAGCCGGAAATCCTCGGGTTTCCACCAGTCCGATCGCTTGATTGCTCGGACGTCCTTGATTGCCCTGGGCCAAATCCATCAACCGCGCACCGATGGGGAGGATGGCTTCCAAATTGGCCAAGGGACGCGGGATAACCAGCTTAGAAACCACTTGACCAAACTTTTCGGCAGTTTCCGCACCGGCTTCTACAGCCAAGCGTACATCTGCCGTTTTGCCCCGAACCACCGCCGTACAGTGACCGCCCCCGATTTTTTCAAATCCAACTAAAATCACCCCAGCCGATTTGAGCATCATATCGGCACAGCCCACGATCGCCGGGAAACTTTGAGTCGATACTAAACCCAAAGCTAAATCCTGAAGGTCGTGACTGCGCGTTTTTTGCTCGCGCTTTACCAGTCCTACTTCGCGTCTTTCCATCTTGCCTGTCTCCCTCCAACATGACCGAGGTCCCACATTAGCTGAGGGTGTCGGTTCTCGATTTCTTCACCTGATCTCAAACGTAACATTTAAAATTTAAGCGCGAGTAAATCTAATCCTCTGGGATAGGTTGGATGGGCGTTTGTTTATGGGGAAATAAGGTTTGCATCAATCGGTTGAGGTGCGCTTGTCCATAAACATAAGCGGGAGAGGAGGGGACGGCGGGCTGCTCTGGGGGTGACGGCGCCGGTTCTGCGCCATTGCCATTACTGCTGATGGGTGGTGATGGCTCCGGAGTTGGAGGTTCCGGCTCAGATGCCGTGGTCGGTTCAGGGGGTTGGGGAGGAGCGGGCGGGACTGGATCCGGGGGGACAGGGTTAGGACTCGCAGGGGATGCCGGACCTGGATCAGCCGCAGCGCTAGTGCTTTCCACCTCGCTCCATTGACGACTTTCGTCCCCGACTAAGGAACCGGGGGGAATCACTTCATTGGATGCAACCGTGGGATGCAGTAACGTTGCGGAGTTCCCGATGCAAGCATTAGCACCGATTTTGCCCGTTCCGATCGCCAAGACTCCGGCACCGAGGGTCGCTCCTTCTTCAATAATCAGATTGCCTTGACAGGCTTGGAGAATGGAACCCATGCCAATGCAGACACCAGCAGCGATTTCGATGCGAGTACCGGGAGATGCCTGGAGGATCACTCCCGAGGCGATCGCGGCACCTTCATCAATAGTGACATCGCCACTCATATAAATATTGGGATTCTGATTGGGTTGCAGCGGCGGCAAATACATGGGAAATGGAACCTTTAAGGGTCGGACGATCTGGATTTTCCCCTCCGGTCATCTCCGGTATGGGGAAGGGTTGGGAAACGAGAGGTAGACAGCCCAAGTTTACGGAGGAGTCAAGACGCGATGCGATCGCCTCTCTCCCTGACTCGGAGGGTGGATTGCCACAGAATGCAACGACTAATTGGCCTCCACTCAACCCGCTTGGCTTGTGGGCCACCCCCTGACGCTTCCCTTTAGGCTTAAGGCCGTTGAACGATCGTTTCCACCACGCGCCGCTTGGCTTTCGGGTCAATTCCAATAATGCGGATATATTCACCGGGATATTGACGAATAAACCCGTCGATCGCCCCGAGTGCTTGGGATTGATTTTGGGTATCAATAGCACCACAGCTTTCCCAGGACCCGGAGCTAAAGCGCCGCTTACTGACGTGTTCTGCACCGAGGCGAAGTCCTTGGCTGAGGATTTGACGCACTGTATCCGCCACTCCATTACCCAGGTGGCCCGAGCCACCAGAGGGGGCGCTATTCGAGCTGCTGCTGTAGTTTTTCGCCGCCGAGGATGCGCTACCGTTGCCATTAGTGGCGAGGGGTTCGTTGGGTCGTTGGATGATGGTTTCCACCACTCGACGTTTGGCTTTCGGGTCAATCCCGATCAAGCGCACATATTCCCCCTGATGTTCCGCCAAGCAATTACCTAATTCTGCCAGCACTTGGGACAGATTCTTGCTCTCAATCGGAGCGCAGCTTTTCCAGGAGCCAGTGCGGAAACGTCGCTCATCCACGTGCTCCGTGGCCAGACGCAATCCTTGAGTTAGGATGTGATTGACTTGATCGGCCAATTCCGTGGGCAGTCCACCGCCGTTCCCCGTCGGTGCGCTGTAGCTGCTGGAGGTGTTACTGGGGCGATAGGAGCTGTGGCCATTGCCGTTAGTGCTGGAAACCTGACCGTTCGGGCGTTGGACGATGGTTTCCAGGACCCGGCGCTTGGCTTTGGCATCGATGCCAATTAACCGGACATATTCGCCACGGTGTTCCGCTAGACACTGTTCTAGGGAGGAGATGACGTCCGAGAGGTTTTTGCTTTCAATCGGAGCACAACTTTGCCAGGAGCCGGTGCGGAAGCGGCGCTCATCCACGTGCTCGGTACCGATCCGATATCCACCGGCTAGGAGATCTCGGACTTGGGAGATGGCTTCTTGAGTGATTGTCATAGTCTCTTGTGTAGTAGCGTTGCTATTAGAACTTACAGCGCCTGGGGCTTCATTGCGGATCTCCAGAACGCAGGCTTTGTCTTCGACACAGTGATACCCGCTGCGTAAGGCTTCGTTGATGCCGAGGACATGGGTGGCGAATTTGGTATCCGTCTCTGTCACATTCGGCAAGCGATCGGCCTGTTGCTGGTTGGTGATGATCGCTCCAGACGGAATGTATTTCCCGGGGGGAATTTCTACATCTTGAATCAGGGCGTGCATCATGACGATACAGCCCTTGCCAACTCTGGCATTAAAGACGGTGGAACGAAAGCCGATAAAACAGCTATCGCCGACATAGGCGGGACCGTGAATTAAGGCCATGTGGGCGATCGAACAATTTTTTCCGATCCACACGGAATAGGGATTGTTGTCATCTCCGACGACTCGGCCTGCATCAAGTCCGTGAATCACCACGCCATCTTGGATGTTGCTATACTCTCCGATGGAAAAAGGAGTGCCTTCATCAGCCCGGATTGAGGTACCTGGGGCAACCAAGACATGAGCACCAACCCGCACATCCCCAATCATATTAGAGAAGGAATGAACGTAGGCGGTTTTGTGGATCTGCGGCTCGGCCATATTTCTTGACCAAGGGGTTGGCGGAGCCGCCTTACTGCGGACTACCATAACTGTATTACTCCTTCAAAGAATGCGACTAGAATCGGCGTCAGACATTCAGAATTCAGAATTTTGGGGACGGAGGGTACAGAGGCTTGGGGTCACTTCTGTCCCGTCGTCCGCTGTGCGATCGCACAAGTTAAGTGAATCGTCCCTGAATCCTGACTCCTGACGCCTGACTCCACACCGAATGCGATCGCATCGCGTTGGTCCGTTTTGTCTATCCTGACTACCGAAACTGACTAACGAAAGCGATCGGTTTCTTTCTTGCTGTAAAGAATGCGATTTTCAACATTCACCGTGTCTACGATCGCGATAACTGCTGCATCCACGGGCCGCTCGTCATGACGGATGACCTGCCGCGCTGCACTGCCGAGGGTGACCAGCACCCATTCCCCTATACCCGCCCCTACACTATCCGCAGCGACTTCGTATTTGGGGATGAGTTGTCCTTCCTCATTTATCAATTGCAACAGGAGTAATTTAACCCCTTGCAGATTTGGATCCTTTTGTGTGCTGACGACGGTACCGCGAACTTGCGCAAGTTGCATGATTTACACTCAATTTATCGGCTTAAACGAATGCCTGTGGTGCTTTCCCGGAATTGCTCCACGGCTTCGGTGTAGCGAATCGGGAGCACATACTCTAGGTTCTCATGAGGACGGGCAATGATGTGGGTAGACAAGACTTGGCCACCATTGACTCGTCTGACATTTTCCACGGCTGCACCGACGGAGGCTTGCACTTCCGAGACATCTCCACGCACGATGACGGTGACGCGACCGCTTCCGATTTTCTCATATCCCACTAAGGTGACGCGGGCTGCTTTCACCATTGCGTCTGCGGCTTCTACAACTGCGGGAAACCCAAGGGTTTCTACCATTCCAACTGCGATTGACATGAATCTTACTCCCAACGTTAAGGTTGATATTTGCTCTTTGCGTCAATGACGCTTGCTCTGGGTCCCAGTCAGAACGGTGGTCCTGAATGGTGTTAATAGGTGCGGAACTGTTCGACGGCTTCGGTGTACCGGATCGGCAGCACGTATTCTAGGTTCTCATGCGGACGGGCAATAATGTGGGTGGAGACAACTTCTCCGCCATTAACACGCTTGACCGATTCGACCCCAGCCGAGACGGAGGCTTGCACTTCCGATACGTCTCCGCGCACAATTACGGTTACGCGAGCGCTACCGATTTTTTCATATCCCACAAGGGTTACGCGGGCGGCTTTTACCATCGCATCCGCCGCTTCAACCACGGCTGGGAAGCCTCGGGTTTCAATCATTCCCACTGCTATAGGCATTTCTTCTGTCTCCTGAATGGATGAGTCGGTTTAATTCAATCTAAGCTGCGATCGTTAAGCGATCGGTATTCCCGAACGTTTTCAGTTATCGTAAAGCTATCCTCTTCCTTTATCAAGAATAGGTGAATCTTGTATCCCTTGACAATATAAATAATAATCATGTTCGCAAATAAAAGTAATTAGAAAAACTAATACTTTAAAGAAAATTAATATTTTATTAATAAAATTAATGCTCAAATGGGAAAGGAGTTCGACCGAGTGGGGCCATGAGTGCTGAAGTGGGTGCGATCGCATCAGGGATCAGTCCCACGGAAGGGAGTCGAACTGCTCATCCCGAGCCCTGCACTGAACGGAATCAAAGGAGTAACCAAGGGTCAATCCCGGCGCTGTTGTCAAGGCCCTCAAGGAGGTCAAAATATCTCCGTTGCGACGAACCGTACCCTCGTCTCGCCTTCACGGTCGATCGCCCAGGGTTCCTGCGGAATTGTCCCCAAATCTTCCATGATTGGCAGTGGGAACCGTTGCACCAGGACTGCGCGATCGCCCCTTGAACCCCCTTGATCAGCGAGCAGTCCGTAAATTTTACGATGGGAAACAGCAAAATGCTGCTATCTCGTCTACCGTTTTAGGCCGACATTGAGCGGGTCAACCTACCTCGAAAAACTCCCAGATCAACCCCTTATAGATCTGCCTTGACCACCCCTTTTTCTGATAAACAAGACTCAAAAGAAAAAGACGGTTGCTCGTCAATTTAATCCCTGGATATCACGGCATATTATGATTAATCAGTTGCTCGTCCAAACGAGTTGGTGGGTTCCCTTATATAGCTTACTCGGCGCAATCATTACGCTACCTTGGTCGTCGGGAATCGTCCGACGCACGGGACCCAGACCCGGTGCTTACATCAACCTACTCGCAAGCATCGTGGCATTTATTCATGGGGGATTCTTATTTAGAGCCACCTGGGGTCACAGCCCAGAATTCATCGTGATCAATTGGCTCAGTACCGGAGATTTAGATCTATCCTTCGTCCTAGAAATCTCCCAAATGAGTACCGGGGCAATGGAATTAATCACCGGATTAAGTGTGGTCGCCCAAGTCTACGCCCTGGGATACATGGAAAAAGACTGGTCTTTAGCCCGGTTTTTTGGCCTGATGGGATTTTTTGAAGCGGCGATGAGTGGTCTAGCCATTAGTGACTCCTTATTTTTGAGTTACGCTTTACTGGAAATGCTGACCCTTTCCACCTATCTGATTGTCGGATTCTGGTACGCCCAACCCTTAGTCGTCACCGCTGCGAGAGATGCCTTCTTAACCAAACGGGTGGGAGATATTTTGTTACTGATGGGGGTGGTGAGTGTCGGCACCCTAGCTGGTAGCTTTAACTTTGCCGATATCGAAGTGTGGGCGGGAACTGCCGAACTTTCCCCAATGGTGGCGAACTTCCTAGGATTGACCTTAATCGCTGGTCCCATTGGCAAATGTGCTCAATTTCCCTTGCACCTATGGTTGGATGAGGCGATGGAAGGTCCAAATCCGGCCTCCTTACTCAGAAATTCCCTGGTGGTGAGTTGCGGCGCTTATGTGCTGATTAAACTCTCGCCGGTGGTGTCACTCTCCCCGGTTGCAGAAACGACTTTAATCGTGGTGGGGACCATGACGGCGATCGGCGCTTCTTTAGTGGCGATCGCCCAAATCGATATTAAACGCACCCTCTCCCACTCCACTAGCGCTGTCTTGGGATTAGTTTTTATCGCCGTAGGGATGCAGCACGTGGATGTAGCCCTGTTACTGCTCCTCACCCATGCGATCGCCAAGGCCCTCCTATTTATCAGCATTGGTTCCATCATCCTGACCACCAGCAACCAAAACATCACCGAAATGGGAGGATTATGGTCCAAAATGCCCGCCACTACCCTCGCCTTTGTCGTCGGTAGCGCCGGGACGATCGCCCTCATCCCTCTGGGGAACTTTTGGGCAATGGAACGCTGGGTCAATGGATTTTGGAGCGTTCCCTGGTGGTTATTACTCCTGCTGATCGTCTTTAATGGCTTAACCGCCCTGAACTTAACCCGCGTCTTCTGTCTCGTCTTCCTCGGTCAAACCCAACCCAAAACCCGTCGTGCACCGGAAGTCCCTTGGCCGATGGCCGTCCCGATGGTCAGCTTAACCATCGTCACCCTGCTAGTTCCCCTGATGCTCCAACATTGGCAACTCTTGCTCAGTTGGGCCGGACCTTGGGCCAGAAATGGGCCGGATCCGGCAGTCTTTGACTTGCCCTTGGTCGTCATCTCGGGTATTGTCGGCTGTATTGTAGGGGGTGTGCTTTATCTCAACCCCAACCGCACCGAACCCGTAAAACTCCCCTGGAAACCGTTACAAGACCTGTTTGCCTATGACTTTTACGTCGATAAGCTGTACCGAGTCACCGTGGTGTTAGCTGTGGAACAGTTCTCCCGATTCACCGCTTGGATAGACCGCTACTTTGTCGATGGACTGGTCAATTTGCTCGGTTTAGCTACCGTCTTCAGTGGTCAAGGCTTAAAATATACCGTTCCTGGAGGGTCTCAACTCTATGTTTTGACCATTCTCATTAGCGTTGCACTTTTGGGTCTGTTGATGAGTGCGTTGTTATAAACCTTGGGATTTACAGTGCCGGACTGACCCAATTTGGGGATAAAACCCGTGCGATCGCGCGGCGAGGTAGTACAGGAATTGCCCTTACCCGTTCATCAGTCAGTTTTACGGTGTAAACCGAATCGGAAGGGGGAAAGAAATCACAGCGTATTAAATCAGGAATGCTTTAAGACTCTCTCACCCCTTCCGCAATTGATTACAGTTCAAAAGACCAATAGAAGTTAGCGATGCTGAGTGCTTTAATCTGGGTGCCGACGATCGGTGCCGCTCTCATTGGATTTTTCCCCAACCAGATGAACTCAAAGCGATCGCGTCAGATTGCCTTGGCGATCACCGCTGCCGTATTCATCTGGTCTCTGATTCTCGTCAGTCAATTTGACCCCACGGCGACCGGGTTACAATTCGAGGAAAATCTGCCTTGGCTGGAATATCTCGGGTTGAGCTACCGACTGGGATTAGATGGCTTGTCCTTACCCTTAATCCTCTTAAATGGATTGCTGACCCTGATCGCCCTCTACAGTACGAATGAGGGGATTAACCGTCCGCGATTTTACTATGCTTTAATCTTGCTGTTGAATGGCGGTGTTGCCGGTGCATTCCTCGCCCAAGACTTACTGCTGTTTTTCCTGTTCTATGAAGTCGAACTCATTCCCCTCTATCTATTAATTGCCATCTGGGGAGGAGCAAGGCGGGGTTATGCAGCCACCAAGTTTTTACTCTATACCGCCATTTCTGGTATCTTAATTCTCGCCTCATTTTTAGGCTTAGTTTGGCTGACCCATGCTGATAGCTTTGCTTATCAAGCCTTTGCCGGTGGGTCACTGCCGTTAAAATCGCAACTGCTGCTCTTAGCCCCTTTGTTAATCGGATTTGCCATCAAAACCCCGATTGTCCCGTTCCACACCTGGTTACCCGATGCTCACGTTGAAGCCTCGACGCCGATTTCGGTGATGTTAGCTGGGGTGTTGTTGAAGTTAGGAACTTATGGGTTATTGCGCTTTGGAGTGGGTTTATTTCCCGATGCTTGGACTTATTGGGCCCCTTGGTTAGCCACGGTTGCGGTGGTGAGCGTTCTGTATGGAGCGTTTAGCGCCATTTCCCAAACGGACATGAAAAAAATGGTAGCCTTTAGTTCCGTTGCCCACATGGGATATATTCTCCTCGCCTGTGCTGCTAATACTCCGGTGAGCACCGTCGGCGCGGTGTTCCAAATGGTCAGTCATGGATTGATTTCGGCGTTACTGTTTCTCTTGGTTGGGGTGGTTTACAAGAAAGCCGGGACCCGGGACTTGCGCGTGTTGCATGGGTTGTTGAATCCAGAACGCGGGTTACCGATGATTGGGTCCTTGATGGTTCTAGCGGTGATGGCAAGTGCGGGGATTCCCGGTATGGCGGGATTTATTGCGGAGTTTATTATCTTTCGGGGCAGTTTACCCGTGTTTCCGGTGCAAACTCTTTTGAGTATGATTGGGACGGGTTTAACGGCGGTTTATTTCTTGTTGCTGATTAACCGGGCCTTTTTTGGTCGCTTGTCTGAGCAGGTGGTAAATTTGCCGCAGGTACAGTGGTCCGATCGCATTCCCTCGATCGTGTTAGCGGTGATTGTCGTGATTTTAGGCTTGTTTCCCAGTGGCTTGGTTGCTTATACTGAAACCGCAGCTACAGCCTTGAGTCTGGGACGGCCTGCTCTAAGTGCAGCAGTTCATCAAGAGGCGATCGCCGTTTCTGATCCCTCTGCTGTGTCCGCCCTCTTCCCCATAAATCCCTAACATTTAAACCGACTGGTGGGCTGTCTACCCCTGCCGTCGGTTTTAACTTCACCCCCCTAGGGTTTCCCCTCAGTTGGCGTACCATGATAGAAGAAACCACCATTAAAATTCTACCCTATTCAATAATTTCCCTTTGCTATTGATTCAGGAGATTACAGAAAATGACCCTATCAAAAATAAAAAATTCTACCCATCCTTTAATTGAATATATCGAACGCCTAGAAGCTGGGGGTGACTTGCTTCCCGATTCCCCAGAAAACATGGTAGAAGTGGTGGGCATCCTCAAAAGCTATGGCATTATTTTAGATGCCTATTCCCGCAATTTAATTTATATTGCGGAAAATCAATTTTTGGTGTTATTCCCGTTCTTTAAATATTTTAACGGAGAATTTTCTTTCCCTAAATTATGGAAACATTGGTTCCACGATCGCATTAATTTTGAATATGCCGAATATTGCATGAAAGCAATGTTCTGGCATGGGGGCGGCGGGTTAGATAAGTATGTGGATAGTCCGGAATTTCAGAAACTCGCGGAAGCAGCAATTCAGGCTAAATTAAAATTTAATCCGTTTATTTTGGGCATAAACCAGCTCTTTCCCGATTTTTTGTTAGAACAAGTGCGCCAGCTTGCTTATTACAGCGCATTGGGCCAGTTTTGGCGGATCATGAGCGATATGTTTATCTCCCTGAGCGATGGCTATGATGCCGGAGAAATTACATCAATTCCTGAAGTGGTCAATCATATCCTGAAGGGATTAGTCGCTGATGCAAATACCCCCATTACTTATTCAGTAAAAATAGGGGATAAAGTCTACGATATTCTGCCGAAAGAAGCAGGATTAACCTTTCTAATGGACACAGCGGTGCCTTATGTCGAGGCGGTATTTTTCCGAGGCACTCCGTTTCCGGGGACGATTTCTTACAATGCTCAAGCGCATCAAATTCCCGAGTTTCAAGAGCAGTTTAGTTATGGCGCGCTTTATGCAGACCCCTTACCCACAGGTGCAGCGGGAATTCCTCCCACCTTGTTGATGCAAGATATGCGGCACTATCTCCCAGACTATTTGCATGAGGTGTATCGCAATAGTTGCCGGGGAGAAGATGATTTGCGGGTGCAAATTTGCCAAAGTTTTCAAAAATCCATGTTTTGCGTTACCACCGCAGCGATTCAGGGTCTGGCACCTTATCCCTTAGACACGAAGGAACCAGCACAACAGCAAGCAAACCGAGTCTATCTGGAACGTTGGCTCGATCGCTTTGTCACCTCTCGGTTGAGTGAGGTGAACAAACCCACGGAAAGAAGTTGTCAGTTATTTGTGACTCCTGTGGATAAGTAGCAAGAATCATCAGGGTCCTTCCCCAAAAGGTTGAGGCCCCATCCGGCTCGGTTCACAAGGCCCGGTTAAGGACCAGCATCGGGCTTTGTGAGCGAAATATAGGTAACTGATGGCAAAATTATCCGCCAGAAACCCGGTTTCTAACCTATTGCAGGGACCAGAAACTGGGTTTTTTGCCTAAATGGGTGGCTGATGGCAAAATGATCTGCCAGAAACCGGGTTTCTAATGGAGGCTGTACCCCCAAGCTGAAGGGTTGATGTTTTGGGGAAGAGACGGGAATTAGGTTGGGGACGGATTTTAAGCCTCTTTGTCATCAAGACTACACTGAGAATTCTTGGCCATTTCTCCTCCAGTTGTTAAATAAATATCAAGATTAACCCTTTATTCTAAAATTTAGGGCATGATTGTAATTGATGAATAAAGGTTACCTGAGTTGGGGATAGGGCGGAAAAATAAACTGCGATCGCCCCTTCCAGGTGAGAAGCGTGTTGTAGCGAACAGAACTGCACGCTTGAGAGCGTTTATCGTTTTTTCCCAAGCACAGAAAACCGGGATTCGTGCAGTAAAAATGTAGGAATTAGTACAAAAATTCTGAGAAAAACAATCCCGAAGTAGCAAAAGACAGCAGAGGTATCCCGTGCAAGCAACCAGTGTAGAAGTCAAGCGCGTATCCGGCGCTTTTGCCTTAATTGATAGTTTGAAACGTCACGGTGTCAAGCATATTTTTGGGTATCCAGGTGGCGCGAACCTGCCGATTTACGATGAACTGTATAAGGCGGAAGCTGCTGGAGAAATACAGCATATTTTGGTCCGACATGAACAAGGTGCGGCTCATGCCGCCGATGGATATGCTCGGGCTACGGGCAAGGTGGGGGTCTGTTTGGCAACCTCCGGACCCGGTGCTACGAATCTCGTGACGGGGATCGCGACGGCTTATTTAGATTCCGTGCCAATGGTGGCGATTACCGGGCAAGTGCCTCGGGCGGCGATCGGCAGTGATGCGTTTCAAGAGATCGATATTTTCGGGATCACGTTACCGATTGTCAAACACTCTTATGTAGTGCGCGATCCCAAAGATATGGCACAAATTATTGCAGAAGCGTTTTATCTGGCGAGTACGGGGAGACCTGGCCCGGTTTTGATTGATGTTCCTAAAGATGTAGGTTCTCAGGAGTTTGACTATACTCCGGTACAACCGGGGAATATCAGTTTGACAGGATACCGTCCTACGGTGAAAGGCAACAACCGGCAAATCGATCGCGCCTTGAGTTTGGTTCGGGAGGCAGAACGTCCTTTACTCTATGTCGGCGGCGGGGCGATCGCCTCCGGTGCTCATGCGGAAATTTTAGAACTCGCGGAACATTTCCATCTGCCCGTCTGTACTACGCTGATGGGCAAAGGGTCATTTGATGAGCATCACTCCCTGTCTTTAGGAATGTTAGGGATGCATGGCACCGCCTACGCCAATTTTGCCGTGAGCGATTGTGATTTATTGATTGCCGTTGGTGCCCGGTTTGACGATCGCGTGACGGGTAAGTTAGAGGATTTTGCCCGCAATGCGAAGGTGATTCACATTGATATCGATCCGGCTGAAGTGGGGAAAAACCGCAAACCCGATGTGCCGATTGTGGGAGATGTGCGACAGGTACTCATTGATTTACTGCACCGCAATCGGGAATTAGGCAATGGGGTTGAGGAAGCACAAACCAAACCCTGGCGCGATCGCCTCGAACAATGGCGTCACGAATATCCCCTAGAAATTCCTCGTCCCGCAGAGGGTCTATCTCCCCAAGAAGTGATCTCGGAAATTGGGCGTCATGCACCAACGGCTTATTATACTACCGATGTGGGTCAGCATCAAATGTGGTCTGCCCAGTTCCTGAAAAATGGGCCGCGTCGCTGGATTTCTAGTGGCGGTTTAGGGACGATGGGGTATGGATTACCGGCAGCAGTTGGGGTGAAAAAAGCCCTGCCTGATGAAGAGGTGATTTGTATTAGCGGCGATGGCAGTTTCCAGATGAATATCCAGGAACTTGGTACGATCGCCCAGTATGGCATCAAGGTGAAAATTGCGATTTTGAATAATGGCTGGTTAGGCATGGTCCGCCAGTGGCAACATTTGTTCTATGGCGATCGCTATGAAGCAACGAATTTGGAGAAAGGAACACCGGATTTTGCCAAGTTAGCCGAAATCTATGGCATCAAGAGTTTAGCGGTGCGATCGCGCGAAGAACTCCCCGGGGCGATCGCTCAACTCCTCGCCCATGATGGAGCCATGCTCTTGGATATCCGCGTCACCCGCAACGAAGACTGCTATCCAATGGTAGTCCCCGGTACCGGCAATGATCGGATGCTGGGATTACACCCTCACTTAGATGAATCCGCCCCCGTAAATGGACTCACCTGTTCCGCCTGCGGTCATCTCAACCCCTCCAGCCACAAGTGTTGTAGTGAATGTGGCACCCCGTTGTAAGTCAATCAGAGGGTGGGGAATGCCCCACCCGACTCTGATGGGATGCGGCTCCTTTCTCCGGGGTCGGCACAATCGGGAAAAGACCATGCAGTTTGTTAACAAAGATACTGATAATTAGCACGGTTTTCGGGTAGGTAAACCGGATTTCTTCTTTTCCCTCTATTCATACTGTACCGCTGCTCTAAAACCGCAGGACAGTATTCCAGCAATGGGGTTGTTGCTGGGTTTTTTAACCCGAAAAACGTGCTAATTGTTACAGATTTTTTGGCCCAAATGGAAGCTTTTTTTCTCTTTCTTTACCAGGGGATCGGAGCGATGGGAACTGTCAACTTTTTATCTATGGACAGTCTTGCCAGAAGCGGACAATAGAGCAAAATACCGGGAGCAAAATGCTCCCTCTTCTATAAAATTGCTAATAGAGTGCTTAATTTTGTGATCTGACCCATTTGTAAGGCGCTAACCCATCGAAATGTTAGACTAAAGAAGATTAGAAGGGTAGATCAGTCCGGGACCTTGTACTGGACCTTAAGGACCAGGCAGGGCCTGATCCTCAGAGCAATGGAAGGTTTAATTTGAGGAGGGGGACTTCCTTTAGAGTCTTCGGGGGTCAAGTCTAGCGGACCGAGATAATCGATTTATCCCGCTTGTTGAGGGCGAAGGCGATCGCCTTTTTTCCGTTTCTTAGGAATTGTGATGCCTTGCTTCATCCATTTAACTCACTTTCTGGAACCAAGGGAAAGGTTTCCCCTCTTAAATTAATTTCCCCTATTTCTAGCAAACTAGATGTGCACAACTTAAAAAACTGGGCGAGGTTGGTTAAACTCCCAACTTGACAATAAGGGATTTTTATGATAAATAAAAACCTCACATAAATCCTCATTTCCGGGTCAAAGTGTTACTCATTTTTACCGGACGTCATTACTCATGCCCACAAAATTTATAGACCCCTGGGGTTTTTTTTGATATATTTGAGAAGAAAGGGTTTAAAAGCATCTTTTTTCAACCTAGATAGGTCAATTTACTTTGATAGGCTTTTTAATCGGCTTAAAAAACTAAAAAGAGAAATAAATCCGACTTAGCCCCGAGATCACTTCTGTGAATTCAGTGAAATCACGGTAATTTACAAAAATATTTGAATGACTCATGTCGATCATGAAATCCGGGACAACAACCATGAAAGAATCATCAGGCAACCATTTGTATTCCCAGGAAATAACCGGATGGTTTTCCCCCAAAACCTACCCAATTAGAATTTTGCTGATAGATGACCGCCCCTTGGTTGGAGAGGTTTTAAAACGAAAAATTGGGTCAGAAAAAGACATGGAGTTTTTTTACTGTAGCAATCCAGTTCGTGCGATTCCAATGGCACTCGAATGTGCACCGACGGTAATTTTACTGGATTTAGTTATGCCCGAAATTGATGGATTAATGTTACTCCGATTTTTGAGGGCTAATCCTAAAACTCGGGAAATTCCGGTCCTGGTTCTCTCCACGGAGGAACAAGTTAGTCTGAAGGGAGAAGCATTTGCTGCCGGTGCAAGTGACTACTTAATCAAATTTCCGGACCCCATCGAGTTGATTGCCCGGATCCGCTATCACTCCAAGGCTTATATTAATTTTTTAAAACAGCAGGAAGCCTATGAGGAACTACAATTGCTCCATGAAAGTTTAGAACAGCGAGTAGAGGAACGCACGAAAGAACTGCGGCAAACGGTAGAAAGCCTTCAGAATACCCAAGCTCAACTGATTCATGCAGAAAAAATGTCGGCCCTGGGGCAATTGGTTGCTGGGATTGCCCATGAAATCAATAATCCCCTTCAGTTTATTGCTGGGAATATTACTCATGCCCGCCAATATACTGAGGATTTGTTAGCGCTGCTGGAACTTTACCAAGGGTCAAATCCGGACCCGAGTCCCGAGGTGAAAGCGTTTATTCAGGAGATAGACTGGGAGTTTATTCGGGAGGATTTACCGAATTTGATGTCGTCCTTGAAAGTGGGGGTCGATCGCATCCAAGAAATTTCCAACGATATGAGGAACTTCTCCCGGATGGACCAGGGGCGGCGAATTCAAGTGGATATTCATGAGGGGATTGATAGTAGTTTAGTTATTTTACAACATCGGCTAAAAGCGAATAAAATTCAAGTGGTCAAGGATTATGGGAACTTACCGGAAATAGAATGCTGTATTGGACAACTCAATCAAGTCTTTATTAATCTGATTGGGAATGCGATCGATGCGTTGGAAACGGGGAATTCTCCGGCATCGGAAAGGGGGGACACCTCGGGGCGATCGCCGGAAGTGAGTCTAGCCCCTAGGGTTCCCACGATTTGTATTCACACTGAGATCCAGAATGATTCCCTAGTCATCCAAATCACCGATAATGGTCAGGGAATACCCCCAGAGATCCGAGAGCGCCTGTTTGAACCCTTTTTCACCACAAAACCGATGGGCAAAGGGACGGGACTGGGATTGTCAATTAGCTATCAAATTATTGTCGAGAAGCATAAAGGGTTGTTTACCTGTAACTCAACTTTGGGAGAGGGAACGGAGTTTAAAATCGTACTCCCTTTGCATCTGGATGCAACTGCGGATGGGGGAGAGGGGGAATCAGAGTCGGCAACCATTCCCTTACCACGGGAGAACCGGGACTCGCCAAATTCTGGGATAGAACAGTGGGCGACTGCCTAAACTAAAAAGGGGAAATTTTTCCTGGGGAAAGGAAATCATCAAGTCAGTTCGGTTTCAATAAATACATCCACCGCTTCGAGAAGTTCGCGAAACGAGTCTAAAAGTTCAGTGGAACCTTCCAGACGTCGTTGGCAGGCCATTTCTTCCAGTTCCTTGGCGCGATCGGAGAGAATGGGAACCCCCATATTTGCGGCAGAACCTTTGAGACGGTGGGCAAAATGCTTCACCTGAGAATAGTCTTGGGAGGCGATCGCCCGTTCTAAAGGCTGTAAATCTTGGGAAGCTGTTTCCAGAAACATTTGCAGGAGTTGCCGTTTGACGGAGATTTTACCCCGAGATATTTTTTCGAGGCGTTCGCGATCGATGGGGAGGGTCAAATCCGGGGAGGATCGTCCAGAATGATGACCATTTCCGGTGGAGGGATAGATCGGATTCACAGGGATCACCGAACCCGATTCCGCAAATTCTGAGTCCGTCGCCCCATAAGAGTGGTCTATTCCCTTCCCTGTCCCTAGGGAATGACTACTATGACTCAAAGGAATTTTCTGTGCCCATCGCTGAACAATTCGGGCTAAATCCTCTTCATCCACGGGTTTGCTCAAATAGTCATCCATACCCGAAGCCAAACATTTGTCGCGATCGGCTTTCATGGCATGGGCAGTCAAGGCAATGACAACGGTGCGATTTTTATTTCCCTCACGGCGACGTAATTCTTGAGTAGCGGTATAACCATCCATCAAGGGCATCTGACAATCCATCAAGACAATATCATAATCTTGAACTTCCAGACACTTGAGTGCTTCGAGACCATTCGCCACACAGTCTGCCTGGTAACCGAGGGTTTCAAGCTGGGAAAGTATAACGGTTTGATTGATTAAGTGATCTTCTACCACCAAAATTTTGAGGTCTTTTTTTCCCACAGACAAAGAGCGATCGCCCCTTTTTTCTAAGGAATCCCACTCTCTTCCTCCTGGAGATTCCCCTTGAGTTTCCCCCTCACCATTGGCGGTCTGAAATGGCAAGGTAAACCAAAAGGTTGAACCCTGATTCACGTCACTGGTTACGCCAATTTCCCCCTGCATAATCGAGACTAACTGTTCACAAATCGCCAGTCCTAAGCCCGTTCCGCCATACTGACGGCTGGTGGAAGGATCGACTTGGGAGAAAGATTGAAACAGTTTCGCCTGGGCTTCTGAGGGAATTCCAATTCCCGTATCAATGACTCGAAAATCAACGCGCGTCTTGCGGTTGCTTTTCCCCTCTAGTTTAGCTTCTAGGGAAATAGAACCCGAGGGGGTGAATTTAATCGCATTGCTGACTAAATTGAGTAAAATTTGGCGCAAACGGCTAGGGTCACCTCGCACAAACCGGGGCAGATTTTCGGCAAAATGTAGGTTTAAGATGATACCTTTGTCTTGGGCTTGAGGTTTAAATAAATTGATGACATCTTGGAGGCATTCATATAAGTTAAAATCTAAATTTTCTAATTGCATTTCACCGGCTTCCAGCTTAGAAAAATCTAAAATATCATTAATAAGTCCGAGTAAATGTTTGGCCGAAATCCGAATGGTTTCCACATATTCCCGTTGTTTAGGGGTGAGTGAGGTATGCAGCATCAAACCCGCCATCCCCAGGACGCCATGCATGGGGGTGCGGATTTCATGACTCATATTAGCCAAAAATTGGGATTTTGCATGAGCCGCTTCTAGGGCAGCTTCGCGGGTTTGGATCAATTCATCCACGCGATCGGCCACCATAATTAGACCCCCGATCGCCTCCCCATCTTCTGTGCCATTGATGGGATTGACGTACCAAGGCTGAACTGCCCATCGGAAGTATAACACCGAGCCATCAGCTCGCTCCCACTTATCTTCCGTGCGGGAAATAAATTTTCCTTGTAATCCTTGTTGGTGGATTTCTTTCCAATCTTCTTTCATATCGGGAAAGATGTCATAGTAGCTGCAACCCAAAAGACTTTGTGAGAGCAAATTATGATCGGTGAGCCATTGGTTGCTATAGGCCAGAAAGCGCATTTCTGTATCGAACATCGCCATTGCGATCGGGGCATTTTTAATAAATTGCCGGAGTTGCTGATATTCTTGTTCTTGAGCGAGTTCTGCGTGTTTGCGCTCAGTAATATCAATGCCAATTCCCCATCCAGCCCAACTCGCGATCGGGAAGCGGGAGCTAATATTAGACCAAGCTACAGTCTTGATCACCCCATCTTTGCAGGTGATTTGCCATTCCCGGGCGCGGCCATGATTCCGCGCTTTATTCACTTCTTCAATAATGGAATCGCGGAGGGTATTCACCGACGACACCGGGGTGACAATTGGCGAGGTAGAGGATGCACTCAACTCTGGAGATCTCCCACTGGGCAAGGAGTGATCCGAGAAAAGATGTTTAGCCTGGGGATTGCCAATAATTTCCGTAGCAGAATAGCCCGTTACTCTTTCACACTCACGGTTCCAGACGATAATATTTCCCTCGGCATCAAAGGCTGTCAACATCACCGGCATATTTTCCAACACTCCGCGCAGGCGCAGTTCGCTTTCTTGCAGTGCCTGATACGCCTCATCCCGTTGTAGACGATTAATATAAGCTTGAGAATGGTAGCGAATTCGGGCCAGTAGTTCGATGGGGTCGGGCAGTTTCACTAAATAGTCATTGGCACCGGCAGCAAACGCTTCGGCTTTGAGCTTGGCTTCTTCTTTCACTGACAGTACAATCATCGGAATGTCACGGGTGGCGGCATTGGCGCGAAAAAACCGCAGTAATAATAGCCCGTCCACATCCGGCATGACTAAATCTTGCAAAATTACCGTCGGGGAAATTTCGGTGGCTTGTCGAACGCCATCAAGAGGGTCCTGGCAGTAGTGAAAAATAATATCTTCTTCATCTACCAGCATCCGACTGACTGCCTCACCAATGATCGGTTGATCGTCAATGAGCAAGACGGTAATCGGGTGTTGTGTCCAGGTCATGTTGGTACTGGTGGCTTTGGCATTCTGCCTGGTCATAGTCTTGCAGCTCAAAGACTGAATGGATAGAGATCGGTGGCAGGTTCAGAAGACTGCTTTGCCCAAATTGAACCAATCAGCAGTAAACGGGTTCAGATTGTTGTGGAATTAGGGATGATTCCTCCGTTGAATCGAGTTAGAGTGAATTGGCTAATCCTTGGGATTGGAAATCGCCAGGGGGGAATAAATCTGCGCGATCGCTCCTGGGGAGGTCAGCATCGGCTTCTGCTCTATTATCCTCAATTGTGGGGGTTTCAGCTACCTTGAAGCAGACTGATACTCTCGCATTCCGGGGATGGCAGTTAGCGAGTTTAGCCGTTTTGAATCTGGAGCAGGGATAGTTTAAGAGTAGCAGGATCCGCTCGTGGTGGCGTGACTTTGACTGGGCAAGCCGCATCTTTAGCTAGGGCCTCGGGGATCCGTTGACTGGGGTGAGGGCGATCGCCTTCCCTGCGTCCTAGGCATCTGGGCGATCGGCACAGACACAAACCAAGGTTTATAATGCGGTTGCTCTGGTGGCTTTAATTCAGCAGTGTACTTAACGTTTAGTAAATCCGAGGGATGAGCATGGAAACTGCTTTAATTACGGGAGCATCTTCTGGAATTGGTGCTGCATTTGCCCGAGAACTGGCTCGTCGTCATTACCATTTGATTCTCGTGGCGCGATCGCAAGAGCAACTCAATACCCTCGCCCAACAACTCCGAAACCAGTATCCCATTCAAGTTGAAGTCATTGTACAAGACCTCGGACAACCCCAGGCCGCTACCCAGGTTTATCAAACCGTTAAAGACCGAGGTTTGACTGTTGATTTACTGATTAATAATGCGGGATGTGGAGACTACGGACCCTTTGCCAGTCGGAGTCGCAGTCGCCAATTAGAGATGATTCACCTCAATATAGCAGCCCTCGTGGAACTGACCCATTGTATCTTACCCTCCATGCAACAGCGGCGATCGGGCAGCATCATTAATGTTGCATCTATTGCCGGATTTCAACCCCTGCCCTATATGTCCGTTTATGCCGCTTCTAAAGCATTTGTCCTCAGTTTTAGCGAAGCACTCTGGGCCGAAAATCTCGAATTCAACCTCCGCATTCAAGCCCTTTGTCCCGGTCCAACTCAAAGTAACTTTTTCCAACAAGCGGCGTTTCCCCAGACCATGAACAACAATCAAAAAGTTACCATTATCCCCCCCGAAAAAGTGGTTCAAGACTCCTTACGCGGCCTTGAAAAAAATCAGCTAGTTGTAGTAACCGGGACTTTTAAAGCTCACATCATTGTTAATCTCCCCCGCTTTTTTCCCCGTCAGGTGTGGGTTAATTTTATGGGAAAAATGTTCAAAGGAGGGGAGTAAGGGGAGGATGGGGGGGATGGGGAGATGGGGAGGATGGGGAGGATGGGGAGGATGGGGAGGATGTTTGTAGTAACGACTTGCTGTCGTTCTCTTCAATTCAGCCTATCATCCTCTCGGTGATTCATCCCCCACAATCATTACCGTACCTTGGGCACCATCAATCCGAACCCGTTGACCATCTTGGAGGCGAGAGGTGGCATCAGTGACATCCATAACCGCAGGAATTCCGTACTCGCGAGCAACGATCGCCCCGTGGGAGAGTTGACCTCCCACCTCCGAAATCAACCCCCCAGCGCGGGCTAATACTGCCGACCAACCGGCATCCGTGTAGGAAACAACTAGAATCGTCTCCTTATCAATCGGGCTGATTTCTTGTAAATTGCGAAGCACTTTTACACGACCTTCCACAACCCCCGTACTCGCACCAATCCCCCGCAATCCTTGAGACATATCCACTGCGGTGCGGGTTACCGTAGTGGGCAGGGCAGGGGTATTTCCATACACCACAGCAGGCACTGATTCCAGCTTTTTGTTCCGTGCAAAGGCATCGCGCCGCTGCGCAATTAATTCCTGCAAACGCGGTCTTAATTCCCGATTATAACCTTCTATTAATTGCCGAATTTCTCCAAACTCTAAAAAGAAAATATCCCCAGCTTGAGCAATTATTTCCATTTCTATAAACTGCTGTTCCAAGACTAAAAAACTCCAGCGCAAATGGGCCAATAACTTGTTATAAATCACCGCCACTCGACCCTTTAAGTCAAGACGACTTTGAACAATTTGGGCTTTGAGGCGTTGGGATTTGGGTTTGTTTGCCAGAGGAACAGGTTGAAACAACTGCTGAGTAAAGAGTTGGCGCACGGGTCGAGGGTCTTCTTTCCAAGTGGGAACGGCGATATCCGTGGCAACATCACTCAAATAGCCGTAGCGGTTGAGAAATTCATCGAATTGGTCAAAAATTGCTTGTCCTTCGGGCATTTCGGCGAGGACGGCAAACAGTTGAGAACAATCGCCCGTTTTATCTCCCGGAAGGCTAATTTCATCCAAGTCCGGCAGGACCAAGAGGGCGGCATTAGCAATTTCTTGGAGGGCCTGGACTGCGGAGATTTCGGGAGTTTTCCCATAATCCAGTTCGCGATCGCCGACTTTGAGCATTCCTTTTCTCAAAGCAAAACTCAGGGGGGACAAAATATTGTAATAAGTGACCGTTTCTAACAACTCCAAAATCTCATCAATCCGTTGCACTAGGGATTGAGGAGTTAAGGAAGAACCACCCGATCCCGGTCCATTGTCATCAGAAATAGAAAGGGCTTTCTGGGACTCCAATGCAGCTAAGGCGGGGGCCAAACGCCTCTGTTCTAGGTCATCAAAATTAAATCCTAGTCGGATTTCTCGCCGCAGCAACCGCAGTAATCCGGGCAGGGAGATCAGGGTAGAAGTTAAGGGCGGTTTGCTGAAGGGCGCACCCCGGGTGAGAAATTCCAGACTTTCTGGGGGTAACCCCATGCGCAGAAAGATTTCCCCCAGTAAGGAGGCGTTGAAGTAGGCATGAGAAAAATGCAGGGTAGCAGTTTGCAGAAAATCCAGATGACGGGCGCGTTTGCCTAAAACGAGGCTAAACAGTTTCCCCCAGACGCCACAGGTGAGGGGACGATTCAAGGACCAAGTGAGGGGACGAATGGCCCCGGGGATGACTTCAGCGGCGATTTTCCGGGTCCAGATCGGTAGCAGGGTGGTGATGGGGCGGGCTTGTAATAGCCAGAGTGATTCCCCGTCGTAGGTCCATTCGATGTCTTGGGGAATGCCGTGGTAGTGGTTTTCCAGATGGCGGACGAGATAGGCGACTTGTTGCAGCAATCGTCGGGGGACATCCCCGGTGCCTTCGAGGGGGAGTTGTTGGTCCTCGGGGAGTTTCCAGGTGGCTGTCCCATCGACATCGGCAGCGGAGATAAAGACTTGGTAACGTTCTGGGGTGACTTGTCCGGAGACGACTCGGGAACAGTCTCCGGGGAGGGCTTCGATCGCCACAAAATCCCCTTGTCCAGCGATGGGGTCGCGACTAAAGGCGACACCGGAAAACACTCCAGGAATTTGGGGTTGAATCAGAACCGCCATCGCGTCTCTAGCCTTTTGACGATTATTACTGGATTTGACTCGGGGGCTAGAATCCTGGCGATATTGAGCAGCATTGGGGCGATCGTAGGAGGTTAAGCAGCGGGTAATCGCTTCACTCAAACTGGGGCGCGAAATAACGTTGGCAACGGATAGATATTGACCCGCAGCAGAGGCGGTTTCGCTATCTTCACCAATGGCGGAGGACCGGACAATCAGGGGAGAGTCCTCGGAGGGGTCGAGATGAGCAATCAAGGGGGCGGGGTCATCCCCGGGCGGGAGGACCCATCCCGGGGGAACGGGATAGCCGGACTGCTTGAGGGCGGCTAATGTAGCAGCTTTTGCGCCGACTTTGGCGGCATCAAGGGGTTTGTCTAGGGAAACCAGGGCGCGATCGCCTCGGAAGAAGCGAAACATCTTCTGAGATTGTTCATGACTGTTGGTGGCAGGCAAATCTAAATCGTCAGGCATTTTTTGGTAAATCCAGTAGAGTATTACCCCCAGGGCGATCGCGGCGGCGATTCGTTCGACTTGCTGGGAGTGCAAGGCAGCCGTAATCAGCGGCAGGAGGACCAAAACTAAGGTCCGACCCTGCTGACGCTCTCGCACTAGAGTAAAACTAATGCCCCCAATCAAAAAAATCAACCCCGAGGCAGTCGGGTCATAGACGATAAACCCCCAAACCACATTGGTGGTCCCGGCCCCTCGTCCTTTCCAATACCGACCCATTACCAAGGCAATCAAGGAAATTAATTCCCATTCTGGATTCTGGGGAAAAAATTGCCTTGCCAGCAATACGGCTAAAATTCCTTTTGATGCCTCAGATATCACCGCGAGGATACCGGCAACTCGTCCTCCATGATAGAAGGCCGCAGAGACCCCTATATTGCCGGTTCCCACCCGCCGCAAATTTTGGCCGGTGAGGGCGCGAGTGATCCAATCAATCAGGGGTAAGGCCCCTAAGATTGGACAGAGGATAAAAATCAGTAACGTTCCCCAAACTTGCGTCAGCGTCATGGAAAAACCAGCAATTGCGGCGGTGAGGGATGTCTCTTTAACAAATATCTAAGTATGCCGCAAAAATCAAAGTTCTGCTGAAAGGGGTCCCTATTCCCGGGGCAATGGGGTCTCATTACCCCGGTAACTGCGGTTACTCCCGTTCCTCATATCCCTTGGCATAGGCGATCGCGCACATCTGCCGGTAGGTTTGATGAGGGCCACAGGCGACCCCAGTCCAGCGAAATTCACCGTTGAAGATGTTTTCCCGATGACCGCGACTACTCACCCCATCATCGATAATCAGTTGCATGACCACTTGTTCTGCGGTATCGGAACCATAACTGATGTTTTCTGCGGCCCCTCCCTGCCAGCGTCCATAACGGTTCATCCGGTCAAATGGGGTGCTGCCATCGCTGCCGGTATGTCCTGTTTCCCCTCGTGGCCCTTGGTCCTTGACTAAATCCGCTGCCGCTTGAGACATCCCTCGGGAGGGGCACAAGGAGGGTCTAGGATCCATTGCCCGCAGGGCCCGAATGGCTTCATCAACAGCACTGATGCCCTCTTGGGTTGCGATCGGGGTTTCTCCCGGTTGTTTAAACAGTCTGCCGTCATAATACTGTTTCAGGCTTTCGAGTTTGTTAGCATATTCCCCCGGATTGGCCCGCGCTTGATTCATTTCCCGAATAATCTGTGCTTCTAATTGAGATAAATAAGACATGGATTCTCCTTGGGTAAGGATGAGAGGATGAGGAGGGCTGAAGCGCCCCATCTGTCTCTGTTCTAGTTCTATATTATGGGATTAGGGGGCTTTTGCAACCCGGGTGAAATTCCCCTTTTTTCAAGGGATAAAATCGGCTGGAAGGGAAGGCTAATACTCATCTTTACCAGACCCAAAATCATCCACTGCTGGCACTTATTCAAGGCAAGTTTGATTTTTGAGGGAGTTTATTTTGTATAGCTGGATTGAGTTTCTTTTTTAAGGATACCACTGCCTCAAATCGGGTTATTCCTTTGCAGGCGATCGCACCTTTCTCGGTTTGCGCTAAAGTTATGATGCTACTCTGTGCGAGCCTGCTAATTTTGTTCGATAAAAAAAGCCGATGGATTACCCAACTGCCTACAATTTTTTAATGGATCAGGGAACTGCCCTAAGTTCTCAGCGCAACCCTGATGATTTACTCCGCCGTCTCCAACAGGGAAAACCGCCAATTCCTGGTCAGATTACGGCTATTTTATTAGCACTTAAGGTTGTGTTTGAGGGGGTGAAAGATGCCAAAAATTTAGACCGCAACTTGGTCTGGGCTTTGTATCTTTTAACGGTGGAAAGTCAGCAGCTTTTTGAAAGTGGCTGGAACTCTGGGGTAGACTGGCCGCCTCTATTAAAGGAGGATTTACATCGAATTGCGATCGCTGTCCAAAGTATCTATTCCGGCATTTGGCAAGGGGGGTGAGGCAAGTCCGAAATCATGCAGTATAGAGCTTATCTCAATGAATTAAAAAGTTCATTGAGATAAGCTCTATAAAAATTTGATATTCGATTGAATTCCCTGAAAAGCTTCTGCTCCAATCTCGAAAGCTTCAGATCCTCATCTGAACAGCCTGTAAATTAAGTAAAGATGCACCAAATTCTCTAACTTAAAACCCCTGGAAGGGAGAGATAAATCACAATAACTAAACCCGAGGTTCAGGTTTAATAGGTTGGTTCAGTCCAAATCAGTTCGCCATTTTCGTACACGTCTAAAGATTCCCCTACCATGTAAGTGTACTCGTTGCCGGAGCTATCGGATGTCGTCGCCATATAATATCCACTGTCTGTGAAGGTGACTCCATAGACGTTAATCAAATCCCCATTAGAACGGTTTATCCCTTGATAAAAATAATCTCCATTTCCATCTTCACAAATGAACACATTATAGGTGTCTGTTGTGAATTGTTCTCTCGTGGTAGCCCTTGCACATCCGCTTTGCGCGATCATCAATTCTTCGGACTGGGCGAAGCTAGAATCTTCGGCGATATTGGAGGAAGGAGCAACAGCTAAGACAGGCAATACAGGCATCAACAATCCCAAAGTTGTGCCAGCTACAGCGGAAACATTGAAGCCTTTAAGCCAAAATTTTGAGGTCATTCTGTCTTCCTGATACTTGAGATGTACTTTTTTAGTCATAACATTTATTTTTCCAGGATGTCAAGAGTATTTTCTCTAGGTATTTATGGGTTTTTAATGACAGTGCAGGGGTGATTTACTCGCGCATTTATAGTAAGTATTTACTCCTACCCCGGATAATAATAGCTGCTGGTATAAATTTTTACTGTTATTTTTGTTTCTAAGATTTAGAATAATAATTTTAGGATAAAGCATTGTTTTAATTGCTTTAGTTTTAGGATAATTTTACAGGAGACTCGGTAAAAAAATCATCGAAGCCGGTAATTTCTTACCCTCAAACCGAGTTTTGAGGAAAGTATTTGTTAAGGTAAAAATTGGCAAAGAACCCGGCTTTTGTTGATTAAAATTCGGGTTATTTTAAAAAAATTAAAAATCCCCTAATCATGATTTTCTTAGTCACCGGGGACGATCGCAACTTTAATTGCTTGGCGATCGCGCATATCCTGGAAGGTTCTTTCTAAGTCTTTCAGGGACCGGCGATCGCTGAGTAACAATTCCAAGGGAATCTGTCTGCTGGCAATGGTAGAAAGTGCTTCTCGGACATGGTAAGGGGTATTATGAAATACGCCTTTTAAGGTCAGTTCACTGTAATGTAATCGTTCAGTATTTACGGTGATTGTCGTATCTTTTGGACAACCGCCGAATAAGTTAATAATAGCACCCGGACGACCACAGGCGATCGCAGTTTCCCAGACTTCTGGTACTCCTGTCGCTTCGATGACAACATCTGCACCCCATCCATCGGTGAACCCTCTCACCACTTCGGGGATGGTTTGCCCTAATTGATGATAATTAAAGGTTTGGAATGCTCCCATTTTCCTGCCAATTTCCAAGCGATTATCATTACCACCGAATAATATAACTTGGGCGCAACGGGTTGCTAAAACTGCCACAAACATTAATCCAATTGCTCCATCTCCAATCACGGTAACCCGGTCTTGTGGCTGAATTGGTGAACGGTCTATTCCATGTAAAACACAAGCTAAGGGTTCGGTTAAGGAAGCTAATTCATCGGGAATATTTGGGGGGATTGCCAGTAAATTAGCTTGAACTATTGGTGCAGGAATTTTTAAGTATTCCGCAAAGGTTCCGTTATTCCAAGTAATGTTAGGACAGAGGGAATAGGCATGGCGATCGCAGAAAAAACACTGGAAGCAAGGGGCGGAATTATTGGCAACCACGCGATCGCCTATTTGCCATCCCTGAACCCCCTCCCCAATTGCCACAATTTCCCCTGCTGCCTCATGTCCAAATAAGGTGGGAAGTTGCAACATCTTGGCATGACCCCCACGCCGCCATACCTTCAAATCTGTTCCGCAAGTCGTGGCAGTTTTCACCCGAATCACGACTTCCCCCACATCCGGTGTCGGATCCGGTACAATTTCTAAACGTAAGTCTTCTTTTCCGTACAGTAATGCCGCTAACACGGGTCCCTATTCCTAAATGGTTTCCCCTTATTTTATCAGTCCTGCTGTCTCTTCCTGTGGGTTTTTACTTAGATTGCCGCTGAAGGGTTCCTATTGAGGCGATCGCCTAACCCTCTGAGGCAACCACTCCTCGCTGATGCAGTCTCTTGTCCCCTCTAAACCCCCATGACCAAATTTCCTAGCATCCACTGACTCGAAACTCTCTTAAACCAGTAATCCCAATGAAGTTAATTCACCCGGTTTTATTCAGTCTCATTGTGGTATTGACGGACGTTAATTTATCTCTCGCGCAAGAAATTTCCCCCGCTGTGGATGGGACGGGGACCCAAGTTCACTGGAATGGAAATCAATATGATATTCAAGGTGGGACTTTTTCTAAAGATGGCGTGAATCTGTTTCATAGCTTTGAGAAGTTTGGTTTAAATCCTGGAGAAATTGCCAATTTTCAAGCTACCCCTCATCTTCAAAATATTCTGGGACGAGTTACCGGAGGGACCGCTTCGTTTATCAATGGATTAATCCAAATTTCGGGAGGGAATGCTAATTTATTTTTGATGAATCCCGCTGGAATTCTTTTTGGACAAAATGCCCAATTAAATGTAGCAGGAGATTTTTTTGCGACTACAGCAACGGGAATTGGATTTGATAGTAATACCTGGTTTACTGCCACGGGTTTTCAAAATTGGCAGGAGTTAGTCGGAACGCCGGTGCAGTTTGCTTTTGACTCCTGGAAACCGGGAAGTATTGCTAATTTTGGCCGCATGGAATTGCAACCGGGTCACGCACTGGTTTTAATGGGAGGAACTGTTTTCAATGCTGGTACTCTTGCTAGTCCCGGAGGAAATATTACCCTTGCTGCAATCCCCGGACAAAATCGGGTTCGCCTCTCTCAAAGCGGACATTTGTTAAGTTTAGATATCCAGATGGGAACAGAGGGAGTTCTAACGGGAGGGGAAGTCGCCTCACTGCCTGATTCCCTTTCACTTTCAGAATTACTAACCGGAGGGAACATAGAAAGTGCGACGGGGGTAGAAGTGAATGCCGATGGGACGATCGCTCTCACAGGTTCAGGAATCAGTCTGGACGCCAAAATCGGGGATGCGATCGCCTCGGGAACCCTTGATGTCAGGGACCAAACGCCTGATCAGTCTACATTGCCAAGCATCACCCTTGTAGGCGATCGCGTTGCTGTCATCGATGCCGCGATCGATGCCTCCGGAATTGATGGCGGTGGCACAATCAGGATTGGCGGGGACTTTCAAGGCAATGGTACAATTCCCACCGCTACCCGCACATTTGTTAGTGAAAATACAACCATTCATGCTGATGGACTCTCTATCTTTGATCCAGCAGTAATCACAAATTCCCCCTCTACAGCAGATGGAGGACGAGTGATTATCTGGTCCGATGAAACCACGCGCTTCTATGGACAAGTCACTGCCAGAGGGGGTTTTCATCCTTCTATCCGTCCCCAAAATGGCGGGTTTGTAGAAATATCGGGACGGGAATTTTTAGACTTTCAAGGGACTGTCAATACCCTCGCACCTTATGGTAATTCGGGAATTCTTTTACTTGACCCGACAAATATAGAAGTAGTCAGCAGTACAGAAAATACAGCTAATTTGTCTGACGTTGATGCCTTTACGGACCCGGATTTAGGCCAACCGACGGCGATCGCTGTAGACTTGATTAATAATGCGACAACCAATGTCATTCTGCAAGCAAGTGAGGACATTACTGTAAGTACCCCGATCGCCATCCAAACCCCTGGGGTCGGATTGACTGCGGAGGCGGGAAATTGGATTGCTGTCTATGGTAATATTCAGACCAATCAGGGAGACATTACCCTCACGGCAAATCAATCGGGAAATGGGGGACTGTTGATTGATAGCAATGCGATTCTCTCTTCCGGTGGTGGCAATATCACCTTAACATCAAATCTTGGAAATACTGGGATTCAAAGTGGTGAGATTATCTCCGGTGGCGGCAATATCTCCCTCACCTCTTCTGGAGATATTGAAGTTGTGGCGATTAATGCCTCGGGAGGTAGTAACGGCAGGGGTGGCAGGATTGAAATCAATACTGGGGGATTTTTTCGCGCAACCGGAACTTTGCGCGATCACTTGGATATTCCTACGAGTCTTTATACGGTTGATGCCAATGGCAACGAGGCGATCGTCATTCGACATGGTGGGGATAGCGATACTCCCTTTATTGTCGGGGATGCCAGAACTAATGGTACTGTAGGCGGCATTTTTACGGGAACTGAACAACTCAACGGCATTCTCTTATCCAGCGATCGCACTCAAGGCAATATTGCAATTCTCTCCAATTTTGCACCACCGCCACCCACACCTATCCAACCCCCACCACCAACAGGAGGAACTCAACCCCCACCCACAGGAGGAACTCAACCCCCACCAACAGGAGGAACTCAACCCCCACCAACGGGAGGAACTCAACCCCCACCAACGGGAGGAACTCAACCCCCACCACCAGGAGGAATGCAACAACCACCACCAGGAGGAATGCAACAACAACCACCAGGAGGAATGCAACAACAACCACCAGGAGGAATGCAACAACAACCACCACCAGGAGGAATGCAACAACAACCACCAGGAGGAATGCAACAACAACCACCACCAGGAGGAATGCAACAACAAC
>NZ_JAMXFA010000059.1 GCF_025370785.1 Laspinema olomoucense D3b | reverse complement strand
TGAGGTTAATTATCCCGCTAACCAATACAGGCATTAGGTTTACGAGATTGTTAAGAAATATGTGAGTAACGCATAGTTGGCAAGGGGAGGGGACCGGAAGTGGAATTAAAAGAATAACGGATAGGTATTAATGCTTGCTGCACTAAGCCCTATCCGCTACAATCTAGCTAATCAAAATTAGATTTGAAATGCTCTTCGACTTAGGACATCGCTTGAATGATGTAGTCAAAGTAAGGGGCAGCAGCGGTGGCATCTTCTTGACTCAGAAGGGCCAAGGACGCTTCTTTGAGGCAGACAATGGACTCGGCCATTCCTGGCATAGGAACGCCCAGGGCGTTGTACATTTCCCGCGCACCAATGATGCCGATTTTTTCAATCGGTTCTTTGTCTCCAGCAAGGATGCCATAAGTGGCTAGACGCAGATACCAGCCGAAGTCCCGGAGGCACTGAGCGCGTTGACGTTGACCGTAGGCATTGCCCCCCGGAGAGATAAAATCGGGGCGCTTTTGCCAGAGGCGTTTGCTGGCTTGCTCCACAATTTTCTTCTCGTTCTCAGCTAACGTTGTGGCAATTCGCACCCGTTGCTGGCCGGTTTGAAAAAATTGTGTTAAACTGGTGAGTTCCCCGTTCGTCGGATAACGGAGCTCATCGTCGGCTTTGAGAATAACTTGACTAACTACACTCATGGTTTTACAAAACATCGGAGATCCATTTCTGTAGTTTAGCCATTGAGGGGAACACAAATAAAGAGAGGTAAATTTACAGTGAGTGCCACTAATGGGCAAAACAAGTACGCAGTCGGGGATCGGCAGGATGAAAATTGGCAACAAGGTTGCGCGATCGAAGTAGAAATTGAGGATTTGAGTGACACCGGGGACGGGGTGGGGCGCTATGAGGGGCGGGTGGTTTTCGTTCCTGATGCAGTTCCTGGGGATCGCCTGTTGGTCCGTCTGGTGCGGGTGAAGCCTCAATATGCCAATGGTAAGCTCTTAGAGGTGCTGGAACGCTCTCCAAACCGGATCCGCCCCCATTGTATCGTCGCGGATAAATGCGGCGGTTGTCAGTGGCAAAGCGTCGCCTATTCTGCCCAACTCCAAGCTAAACAAAATCTCGTCACCCAAGCGATCGCCAGAATTGGCGGCATTGAGAACCCCCCAGTAGAAACGATTTTGCCCTCTCCTTCTCCCTTTGGCTATCGCAACAAAGCCACCTATCCCCTCAGTCGTTCCGCCTCGGGGAATGTCCAAGCGGGATACTATGAAAAAAATAGTCATCGCTTGGTCAACATCAATCAATGTCCCGTGCAGGATCCCCGATTAAATCCTCTCTTGGCTGAGGTGAAACAGGACATCCAGGACCGGGGATGGTCGATTTACAATGAAACGGAACACCGGGGCAATCTCCGGCACCTGGCGCTGCAAATTGGTCGCCGGACTGGACAGATTTTGCTTACTTTGGTCTGTGCAAATCGCAAGGTGATGGATATTGAGGCGCAGGCGGAGGAATGGTTGAGCCGGTATCCGGATTTGGTGGGAGTTTGCCTCAATTACAACCCCCACCGGACTAACGCGATTTTAGGGGAGGAAACGCACTGTATTGCGGGTCAACCCTATTTCCTGGATGAATTTGCCGGAGTGCAGTTACAACTCCGCTCAGATACGTTTTTTCAGGTGAATCCGGAAACGGCGGAAGTTTTGTTAGAAACGATCGCCTCTCGCTTGGATTTGCAGGGGACTGAGCGATTAGTGGATGCCTATTGCGGGATTGGCACCTTTACTCTCCCCCTCGCCAAACGGGTTCAACAGGCGATTGGTTTGGAAATCAATCCAGCAGCGATCGCGATCGCCCAAGAAAATGCCCGACTCAATGGCTTGACAAATGTCTCCTTTCATGAAGGTTCCGTTGAAAAATTATTGCCGCAGTTAGAGACTTTGGGATTACCGGAGGGAGAGAAACCGGATATCGTGTTACTGGATCCGCCGAGAAAAGGGTGCGATCGCAGTGTTTTGGATACCCTGATTCAAATTGCACCCAAACGCATCGTTTACATCAGTTGCAAACCCGCCACCCTCGCCCGGGACGTGAAAATCCTCTGTGATAGCGGAATTTATCGCCTGAGTTTCCTGCAACCGGCAGATTTCTTTCCCCAAACCTCCCATGTTGAAGCTGTCGCCATCCTCGTGGCTGAGGGATAAATTGCCATTAGACACGATGGATTGAAGGGGGAGTATTTTCCAGTCTCAAAGACAGCGATCGGTCAATAGTAGAACTTCCCTGGCAAAAATAGGGGGGTTATCTACACCGACAATTGGGCGATCGCTTTGTCAAGATTGAAGAGTAACTGGAGGACAAACTTATGAATAACTCTATTCAATCAATTTACAACTGGTATCGCAACACCCTTCGCAATCCCAAATATCGCTGGTGGATTATCTTGGGAACCGTGGCTTATTTCTTCAGCCCGATTGATGTTGCTCCAGATTTTATCCCCGTGATTGGGCAACTTGACGATATTGCTCTGGCAACCTTGTTAGTTTCTGAGCTTTCTCAGATTGCAATGGATTATTTTAAAGCCCGAAAAGGTGAAGTCGGAGAATCCGAGAATCCTATCAATACCGCCTCAACGGTGGGTAGTTCTACGGTAGTAGATGTAGAAGCCAGTTCCGTCAATCAATAATTCATTTCTTTAAAAAATAGCACCCCCCAAGCCTGCTGAATCAGTAGGCTTTGTTTTTTGGTAGGGGTAGGGATTGCCCAAAGGTTAAAAACAGCGACAAGTTTTATGGTATTTTTAGCGGTTGAAACCGTTTGGAGTGGATACTTTAGTGCCACAGATAACCGGCAGAAAACAACTTGACTTCTGGGAGAACAGGACTTAAGCAATTTTTTTTACTAAACGCTAAATGTAGAGGCGATTCGCGAATCGCCACTTTTGTAGCCTGCGAAGGCAGGCTTTGTTTGTGTAGCCCCACCCTTGAGGGTGCGGGTTTTTATGACCCGGGCAAACCTTCGAGAACCGCCGATCGCCATCATGAAATTTAGTGAAATTGTCCAAAAACTGGCCATTCATCTCCCCGATAGTCCCGCCGTTTCCACAGGGGAGGACCCGGAAATTACCGGAGTCACAGCCGTAGACGAGGCAACTCCCGGGAATCTGAGTTATATCGAAGGCGGTAAATTTGCCGATCGCATCGCGGTGACTGCTGCTACGGCGTTAATTTTGCCGATGAATCCCCAATTGCACCAACAGGCGAGCGATCGTGGAATCGCTTGGATTGCAACCCGGGAACCACGATTATTATTTGCTCATGCGATCGCCTTGTTTTATCAACCCTTTCGACTCCAGGCAGGCATCCATCCCACCGCCACCATTCACCCCGATGCCACCTTGGGGGAAAATGTGGCGATCGGGGCCTTTGTCTCCATCGCCCAGGGGGTCAAAATTGCCAACAATGTCTGTATTCATGCCAACGTGGCCCTCTATCCCGATGTCGAAATAGGCGAAGGGACCGTTTTGCATAGTCATTGCACCATCCATGAACGCACCCGCATCGGCAAGGGTTGCACAATTCACGCGGGGGCCGTGATTGGGTCGGAAGGGTTTGGATTTGTGCCCTCTCGCGCCGGTTGGGTGAAAATGGAGCAATCGGGCTATACCGTCCTAGAGGACCGCGTAGAGGTGGGTTGTAATAGCAACATCGACCGTCCCGCAGTTGGGGAAACCCGGATTGGGGAGAATACGAAAATTGATAATTTAGTGCAGATTGGTCATGGGTGCAAAATAGGCAAAAATTGTGTCTTAGCGGCCCAAGTGGGATTAGCCGGTGGGGCCAAGTTAGGCAACAACGTGATTTTAGGCGGTCAAGTGGGGGTTAACAATCAGGTAACAGTGGGAGATGGGGTCATCGCCTCCGCTAAAACCGGCATTACCAGTGATATTCCTCCCGGGGCGATCGTCTCCGGTTTTCCAGCCATTCCTAACAAACAGTGGCTAAAAACTGTCGTCCTCTCCAACCGTCTCCCAGAAATTTATCAATCCCTCAAGCAACTTCAGCGATTGTTGGGCCCCAAGTCAAATTAGCATTCCGATTCAACACAGACATCTTGCACCCGTGGCAACAGCCGCAGGGACCCCGGTCTATTCAGGTGAACCGGGGTTAAAAATTGAGCCGTCTAATTTTTTTATAAAAAATTATGGTTAAAAATCGCAGGATTGAGGATATATTTTTAACTAGGCCAAATTGAATGATGCGGCTCAATTTTCAGTTTTTAGATCGGGAAGGATAATCATTGAAAGCAATGAGTGAAATTGCTACAACCCCCCTTAAAGGAAAGGCGCTGCTTCAAAAAGTAAAAGAACTCTCGCACTTACCGCGCCGAGAAACCGCCAAGCGCTGTGGTTACTACAGCAAGTCAAAAAATGAAGAGTTCCGGGTAAACCTGACGGACTTTTATGATGCCGTGCTGGAAGCTCGCGGCATTCCCCTCAGCCCAGAGGGGTCAAAAGATGGTCGCGGTCGAGAGGCAACTTATCGAGTCAGCGTCCACAAAAACGGCCAAATTGTCATTGGTTCAACTTATACCCAGTCGATGGGATTAAAGCCCGGTGATGAGTTTGAAATTAAACTGGGTTACAAGCACATCCACCTGATTCAGGTCGATAACAGTAAAAATGACTTCCTCAACGAAGACGATGAGGAGTTCGAGGAAGACGATGAAGATTAGAGAACTGCAAAACAACCCATTGTTTTAGTCAAGTTTTCTAAACATTCCCTCAAAATTTAGACCAGTCCCCCTCCTTCCCGGCTCAGTTTAGCCTCAAGGAGGGGGACTGGTTTCTTTGTGGTTAACCCCTTTTCCCGGGGAGGGGTCTGGGGAATCAACGGTTACGTGCCGTGAGCTTATCGGGATTAGGGCCAGGGGATGCAGACCGGGGTGGAACAGCAGGGTCAAGCTGTTCGGGTCTCTGTTGCTCGTCGGAAGCTGGGGGGAGGAGTTGGGACTGTAATGAAGGGTCGCTGACGGTATGAGAAAGGGGCGCTAAAGCCATCGCAAACCGGGCGTGTTCTTCGAGTTGTTCGGTGGAAGAGAGCAGATCCCCAAGAATCAGCAAAATATTGCGAATACTTTCAAATAAAGCCGGATCGCCGGTTAACTCTTCCAAATCCGAGGTAATTTTTTGGACATTTTGGAACGTGGCGCGGGCTGAATCGAGGGTTTGTTGTAATAACAGCAGATTGGTGGGGGAGATGGCGGTATCGGTGATTTGGGCGAGATTATTCGCGGCAGCGGAGGCATTGGCGGCGAGTTGATTGGCGGTAACGGAGAGGGTATCTAGGTTCGCTAAGAGTTGAGAATCCTCAAATTGATTGAGCTGTTGTTCGACGCGGGCGACGAGGGGGGTAATTTGTTGGGTGCTGATTCGCAGTTGTTCGCTGGTGGTGTTGATGTTGTTGAGGGTGGTGACGAGGGTGCCACGATTAGTCGCGACGAGTTCATTGACACTCCCTATGAGGGTGCGCAGGTCGGTAGCGGTGAGGTTGAGTTCGCCAGCGGTGCCGCCGAGTCCCTCTATGGTCCCACCGACGCGATCGAGGGTGAGACCGATGCGATCGGCACTGGTACCAAAAGTCCCGGCAACGACTCTATATTCCTCAGCGGCGGCACCCACTTGATTGACTGTTCGTTGGAGGTCCCCGGCGATCGCCCCATAGCGATTGGAGATGGCGGTAATTTGATTGGTGGCGGTGCGGATCTCCCCGGCGATCGCCCCATAGCGATTGGCAGTTGCTCCTATTTGATTAGTGGCGGCCCGGATATCTCCGGCGATCGCCCCATATTGGTTCACCGTCCTCCCCAGTTGGGTCGAAATGGCCCCCACCTGATTGGCCGTATTCCCAATTTGTCCAGCAGCGGCATTCAGGGCCGAAGCCGACTGGAGGGCAGCCGTTGAGAAAATACCTAACTCTCGTTCCACCGATTGGGTCAAGACATTCATTTCTCGGCTGAGTTGGGTAATTTCAGCCGTGGCAACCGTGGAGTTTTTCACCAACGCATTCAGATTGGCAAAAAATGCCGGGTCTGAAAATAAATTCGTAAACCGCATTGAACCGCGAATCAGTTCGTCAAAATTTACCCCAATCTGTCCCTCCAGACGCTCCCGATTGCACAAAATTAACTCCGTATTGCAGTCCGAGGCGAGGGGAGTCGTGGTTTTAATAATTTGAGGCGGTAAAACCTGGAGGGGGTTAATATCCACCCAGGTTTCTCCAATTAACCCCCCCTGATTGGCCTCGATCAACACGGCATTAGGAATCACCAGGGTCGCTGGAGCCACTATCAGCTCCACATCGACTCCATTAGTCCCGGGGATAATATTGGCAATCCGGCCCACCGAGACTCCCCGGTAGCGTACCGGCCCCCCCACTTGCATCCCTGCAACGTTAGGGAATGACACGACCAGGGTATAGCTTTCTCGGCCTAATCCGACCCCGCGCAGCCATAAAATAATGCCTCCAAATAGTCCTAAACCGGCCAAAAGTAATAAACCAATCGATCCTTCTCTGAGCTTTCGTGACGAACGCATGGATTCTCCTTCTGCGATAGTTGCTCTTTTGACGTTGTTGTTATGATTTTGACTCCCACCTGTGCAGTGCTACAGCACTTTTACCCCCATGCTGCCTTGCGATCGCCTGATGCTCAACCGGCTAGTTGAATCGGTCCGGTAATGCTCCCACTGAAAAATTGTCGGACTAAGGGGTTATCCGTGGTGTCAATCTCCTCAATTGCACCTTGCCACTGCACTTTCCCATCAAATAAAAACACGATGCGGTCAGAGGTTCGGCGAATGGTGCTATCTTGGTGCGTGACCATCACATAGGTGCTACAGCCGCCTCGGGCCGCCTGTAACTCTCGGATTAAATCTTCAATCACCGTAGAGGCGATCGGATCTAAACCCGCTGTGGGCTCATCATAGAGCAACACTTCTGGACTGGCGGTGGGGTCGTCTGGATTCGCCATAATCGCCCGGGCAAAACTCACCCGCTTTCGCATCCCTCCAGATAGTTCGGCTGGGTATTTATTGCCGATTCCTGGCAACCCTACCATTTCTAGCTTCTCCGTGACCAGTTGTCGAATTTGCTTGCGGGATAATTTTGAGTGTTCGTAGAGGAAAAATCCCACATTTTCATCCACGTTTAAGGAATCAAATAGGGCCGCATTCTGAAATACCATGCCAATGCCAATGGGGTCAGCCAAATCATCCATCCAGCGATCGCGCCGAATTCCCTGCACATACACTTCCCCGGCATCAGGCTCCAGCAATCCCGCAATAATCCGCAAAATTGTTGATTTGCCTGTCCCAGAGGGTCCAATGATTGATAGGGCCTCGTTGCGGTAAATGCATAAATCCACTTCGTTTAAAATCACATTCCGCCCAAAGGACTTCGACACTCCCTTCAATTCAATCAACGGCTCACTCATCGGCTCAACTGCGGTAACGCTCTGCGGACTGGTCACTAAAAGTTAAGTATAGTAGTCCAGCCACCGGGCTGGTGGGAAGTCCATCGTTGCTACTTTCCCCAGGGATAGAAAGCTCTAGCTTCAAGTCAGACTGAAGGATTGTTCTACAACATAGCCTCACCCGGATAGCTTCTCATCACCGAATTGCCCCCATCTACGGGGGCGATTCTGGCCGGGGTCTCTCGCCATTCGGGAACAATCCCGATATCCTGGTAAGCATATTCCCCTATTTGGCATAAGGAAATGACCTCTGATCCCTTAGAGACTCTTGTCCCATTGAGTTCGGAACAGACCTTTTGCAATTAGAATCAAAACCAAAAAGGTGTAACTTTCGACTCTCTCCTCTTTTAATCCCCTCTCCTAAAATTAATCATGTCTATTGGTTTACTCAAACAAGCTTTCCATGCGCTCAAACCGGAACCCCTGTTCCGGCGAGGGATGCGATTTAACCATTGGTTTAAATGGTTAGCCCCTGGATTATTCGTCAAACGCTGGCTGCTCTTAAGTGCGGTTGGGGTCTTATTAACCCTTCTGGGTCTGGCAATCTGGGTTAAACTGACCCCGATTTTTTTCGCGATTCAGTTGATTGAAAAAACACTGACCCAACTGGCAACGGTGATTCCTAGCTATATCAGCGGACCGTTTGTTCTTTTATTTGGAATTTTCTTTATTCTCTGGGGTCAAACCCGCACTGTAGGCTCAATTACGGAAGTGTTAAGACCCGGTGCCGAGGATGAGTTGATTGATGTCTTGCTGCATCACCGTAAGTTAAATAGGGGCGCGAAAATTGTAGTAGTTGGAGGTGGCACGGGTCTTTCTACCCTACTCCGGGGACTCAAGACTTATAGTGCTAACATTACTGCCATTGTGACTGTAGCGGATGATGGCGGGTCTTCGGGACGGCTGCGCCGGGAAAATGGGGTGCTGCCTCCGGGAGATATTCGCAACTGTTTAGCGGCCCTCGCTGATGAGGAAAAGTTATTAACGGAACTGTTTCAATACCGTTTTAAGGCGGGAAATGGGCTGACGGGGCACAGTTTTGGGAATCTGTTTCTGACGGCGATGAGCGATATTAGTGGAGATTTGGAACGGGCGATCGCCACGAGTTCTAAGGTTCTGGCGGTCCGGGGTCAAGTCCTCCCCTCTACCCTCTGTGATGTCAATCTCTGGGCGGAGTTGGCTGATGGTCGTCGCATTGAGGGAGAATCCAGTATTACCGAAGCTAATGGCAAAATTGTCAAAATTGGCTGCACTCCGTCTAATCCACCCCCGCTACCTAAAGCAATTCAAGCGATTCGTGAGGCTGATTTCATTATTTTAGGCCCGGGAAGTCTCTATACCAGTGTGATTCCCAATCTATTAGTGCCAGAAATTGCCGAAGAAATTGCCAAGCGCAACGTTCCTAAAATCTATGTCTGCAATATCATGACCCAACCGGGGGAAACTGATGGTTATACTGTTGCCGACCACATTAAAGCGATTGATCGCGCTTGTGGATTAAAGTTGTTTAGTTCTGTTCTGGTGCAACAGCAAATGCCTTCGGCTCAATCCCTAATTCGCTATTCCCAAGATAACTCTTATCCGGTGTATGTCGATCGCCCCACCATTACTGAACTTGGCCGCAGTGTGGTGTTCGCTAATGTAATGCAGGAGGACCGGGAAACGGGTTACGTCCGTCACGATCACCAACTCTTGGCTCAGGTGTTGCTCCGCTGGTACGCTCACGTTCATATTAAAAGCAGTGCCGGTATCCTCTCTGTCGCCCGCTAGGGGCGATCGCTCTTTTTATTCTTCGCTTCTCTCTCACGATTCCTATCTCCTCACACTCCTTTTCGCTTATTTATCTCCTACTCTTCTAATCTATAACTTCCTAACCTTGCTAGACTAAAATTCCCTAGACTGAATAACATTTTTCCCTCGGTAAACAACTCAGTCGTTAACGATGTAATCCTGGAGTTCACTTAATCGCTATTTATCGGAAATTCTGGTATAATTTTTATAATTTTAACTCACTGATTACCTCGTTATTTTCTTCGTTTATTCCGTCGTCTATTCTTTCATCAATGAGTCAATCAATCCTTAAGTTAGTGTTGCCCGACGCAGACGCGACGAAATCTCTCGGTTTTACCCTCGGACAACGCTGCCCTCCAGGGACGACAATTTTACTCGAAGGAGACTTAGGCGCGGGTAAAACCACCCTGGTTCAAGGGATTGGGTCCGGTTTGGCGATCGCTGAATCGATTGTCAGTCCCACCTTTACCTTAATTGTGGAATATCTCGAAGGGCGCATCCCCCTCTATCATTTGGACCTCTACCGCTTGGACCCCACTGAAGTCTCAAGGCTGAATCTGGAGAGTTACTGGGAAGGGACTGAGACGGAACCGGGTCTCGTGGCGATCGAATGGGCAGAACGCTTACCCTACCAGCCTTCTGATTATTTGCGCCTGGTCCTGACTCATCAGGAACAGGGTCGTCAAGCGGAATTAATCCCCGTTGGGGACTTTAATTTGGATGCCCTGATGCCATTGCCTCCGGAGTGATTTCCCCTGGTTGCGAGTGGGTACAGCAACAAAACCAGAAACCGGGTTTCTTTACTCAATTTCTGCTCAATTGGGACAAATTAGGGCAGAAACCCGGTTTCTTGTCTGGTTTACCTCAGTCTATAGCGGCGATCGCAGCTAGGGTCTGGACTTTTGAGAGGGATTAACCTCCAAACGATAAGGCTTTGCCACGAATGTCGGTGTTCAGTTTTCCGTGATCATATACCACTTGACCGCCCACAATCGTTACCACGGGCCATCCGGTGAGGTTCCAGCCCTCGAAGGGATTCCAGCCACATTTGCTAACCACTTCTTCCCGCAAGACGGGACGGTAGGTGTTTAAATCCACTAGGACTAAATCGGCATCGTAACCGGGGGCGATCGCCCCTTTGTTGGGAATTCCATAGCCTTTGGCAACGGCAGTGGACATCCAGTGGGCCACTTGGGGGACGGTACAGCGGCCCTGCATGGCTTGAGTCAGCATCACCGGCAGGGAAGTTTCCACTCCGGGCATTCCCGAGGGGGTATTGGGATAGCCTTGGGCTTTTTCTTCGAGGGTGTGAGGGGCATGGTCCGTGGCAATAAAATCAATCACGCCATCGAGGAGGGCTTGCCAGAGAATTTCATTATCCCGGGGCGATCGCAAGGGGGGATTCATCTGGGCGAGGGTGCCTATGGTATCGTAGGCACTGGTATTCAGCACCAGATGTTGGGGGGTGACTTCGGCGGTAACCCAACTAGGTTTATCTTCGCGCAACAGCAGGGCTTCATCTCCCGTAGACAGATGCAAAATATGCAGGCGGCGTTGATATTTTTTAGAGAGGCTTAAAGCGCGCTTCGTGGCGATTAAGGCGGCTTGAGTATCCTGAATTTCAGAATGAACTGCGGGATCGGTGCGATCGCTAAACTGTTGACGGCGTTCCTCAATGCGGCTGCGGTCCTCAGCATGGACGGCAATCAGGCGATCGCCTTGACTAAAAATCGCCTCCAATGCCTCCTGATCATCCACCAACAAAGGACCCTTCATCGATCCCATGAAAATTTTAATCCCGCAGGTGGGATGCGCTTCCACCAAATCCGGTAAATGCTCTGCCGTTGCCCCAATAAAAAAGCCATAATTAACTAAGGACGAACGCGCAGCCCGAGCTAATTTATCATCCAGAGTCGCCTGGGTGGTGGTCAGGGGTCGCGTGTTAGGCATCTCCAAGAAGGAGGTCACCCCTCCCCGCGCACAAGCGCAACTGGCTGTAAATAGGTCTTCCTTATATTCGAGTCCCGGTTCCCGGAAATGAACCTGAGGGTCGATTACCCCAGGCAACAAAGTCAGCCCCACCGCGTCGATTACCTCCAGATTATCGTCAGGGTCGGGATGAGTACCCAAAACCGGAATATCCGGTCCAATCTGGCGGATTTTTCCCTCTTGGATCAGGACATCACCCTGGAAAAATTCTCCATCGGGCTGTAAAATCCGGGCTTGTCGGATTAATAAATGCTCTCTCATGGTCAAGTTCCTTGCGTTTTGTTCAACCTAGTTCGCTCAAGTCAAGGATATCCCGTTCGGGGGTTTTATGTGGTTGGTGAGTTCCCCCCTCTAGTTGCCAAAATTAGACCGACATTTTACACTAGATTAAGAACTGGACATTGATACAATACCTGATCGATGTTGAGGCGTGATTCACCCTCTTCCCGGATCGAGGGGCTAGATCTTCGTAGTCCCAGCTTAACTAGGATTTTCAGGTGGATTTTTTCAACCTGACTTGGAAAGGGGTGACGGCAGAAGATAGAGGGGAAAAGCGTAAAGGGTTTAATCCCAGTTAGGTCAACATCAGGCTATGAAGATCTTGAATCAATTCCTCAAAAATCTAACTCATCTGGTTATTAAAAATACACAGAAGTTCGGTTTATAATTGATGGTTAAAGGTTCGAGTAAGTAGATGGGATTTTGAGTCTGGTCTACTTCTCCAGGGAAATACAATTTCCCATCCTCTCCAATATTATTGTGTTAAAACCCAGCAGCACTATTAGGTCAAAAGTTCAAACATGACTCGTGCAAAAGAAACCGCGTCTGATACAAATTCTCGGCCAACTCCCCCTAACAATCCGGACCAAAATCCAGAAAATCCTTGGGTTGAAGCCCTTAAGACGATTGGCTTGAGTGCGATTTTAGCAATTGGGATTCGTCACTTTGTGGCCGAAGCACGCTACATCCCCTCCGGTTCGATGCTCCCGACCCTGGAAATTAACGATCGCCTGATTGTCGATAAGTTGAGCTATCGCTTCACGAGTCCAGAACGAGGCGATATCGTCGTCTTTTCTCCGACGGATACCCTCCAAGAACAAAATTTTAAAGATGCTTTTATCAAGCGGGTGATCGGTCTGCCTGGGGAAACGGTAGAGGTCAAAGGGGAACGAGTTTACATTAATAATATTCCCATCAAGGAACGCTATATTGAAGAAGGACCTAACTACCAATATGGCCCAGAAATTGTTCCTGATGATCAGTATTTAGTGCTCGGAGATAATCGCAATAATAGCTACGATAGTCATTACTGGGGTTTTGTCCCTCGGGATAAAATTATTGGTCGTGCGGTGATTCGATTCTGGCCCCCTAACCGCATGGGAGAATTGAATCCACAGCCTGTCTATCTCCAGGAGGCTCCAGAGCAGTAGGGGCCCGAAGTGGGGTGTTTCTAGGAACTCGGCTGTTCTTGTGAAGGCTCGGTTATTTTTCGGCTTTTACCCGTCCTGAAATCCCTGGGTGGAAAACCGGACAAATTGTCAAATTTGACATTTCTCTAGCTGAAGGTGGCGCTCATAAGAGGTGCAACCCTCACCCTAAATCCCTCTCCCAAAATGGGAGAGGGACTTTGATTTTTCTCCGGTTTTGGGAAAATGAGGTTGGGGAACAGGGCTATCATGAACAGAATACAAAATGGAAATGAGGACGATCGCAATCGGGCGATCGCAACCTTTTGGTTTATGATGAGTGCACCCATATCTAATGGCGATCGCCCCAAGGGTGGACAATCCATCTACAACCCCATTGTAATTTTACTGTTTAGGCGTCGGTGTTGACCGGCGATATCCCTTGATCGTGCCAAATCAACCCCCTTCTGAACTATCAAAGCCTGTATTTGTTGAAGGAAGTTATCGAGATCTGCGCGTCGAATCAACCCTCGGAGAATTACCCCTGTTTGATTTTCAGGTGGAGGTAACCCGACGCTGCGATGATATCGTGCGCACTTTTGAAAAATATCCCCTTCTGACGGGGGTGATTTTGCGAGATGCAGGAGAATTTGTTGGGATGATGTCTCGACAGCGACTGCTAGAATATTTGATTCGTCCGCGAGCAAGTGAGCTGTTTTTAAATGCTCCCTTGGAAATGCTTTACAGCTACGCCCGGACTCAAATTATGCTATTAAGTTCCGAGACAACAATTGTCCAAGCTGCGCGACAGGCATTACGGCGATCGCCTGAATTATTAGGCGAACCCCTCGTCGTCCAAACCAGTTCCGATAACTATCTATTGCTCAATATTCATGAGTTGAATCTCGCCTATTGGCAAATTCGCGGCATTGAAACTCAATTGCGCTTTGAACAAATTCAAGCGCAACTGGTACAAACCGACAAAATGGCAAGTTTGGGACGGTTGGTTGATGGGGTGGCTCATGAAATTCTCGATCCCGTGGGATTTATTTGGGGAAATTTAACCTACGTCGCCAGCTATTCCGAGGAGTTAATGGAGTTAGTGGCAGTTTATGAAAAATATTTACCCGAGTCTGTCCCAGAAATTGAAGATTTTCAAGAAGAGATTGAATATGAGTTTTTAAAAGAAGACTTGCCTCGGGCAATTTCTAGTTTAAAAAATGGAGCCGATCGCTTAAAACAGTTAGCCACCAGCTTACAAAACTTTTGTCATATTGATGAAGTTTATCCCAAACCCGCTGATATTCATGCCTGTATTGATAGTGTTTTATTGCTGCTCAAAAGCCGGATGAGTGGCGAAATTGAAATTATTAAAAACTACGGACATCTCCCCCCTATATCCTGTTACGCCTCTCAACTGAATCAGGTCTTTATTAATATCCTCAGCAAAACTATTGATGGATTAATTCACGAAGCTGTCCATCACAAATTTTCTTTGGAGTTCAGTGAAGCAGGCTTTCGAGCCAAACCTCAACCGGCTCCAACCCAGTCAAGAATTTTAATTTCCACGGAATTGATATCCCGACCGGCTTTAATGCCAAACCAGCCGGATTCCCGGTGGGTTTCGATTAAAATATCTGACAATGGTTTGGGGATTCCTCAAGCTAAAATTAATGAAATCTTAGCCTCTTTTGGAATGTCTAAACTGGCGGAAAAAGAAACTAGCTTTGCGGTGAGTTATTGGATTATCACCGCCAAACATGGGGGAGAACTTTATCTGCGATCGCGCACCCTGAATGGAGAAGATTTACCCCCGGACATTGGGACCGAATTTGAAATTCTCTTGCCCGGGGTTTAACCGAATCAAGTGTTCAAAAAGTTCCCTAAAAAGGGATGGCCAAACTGTGCTATTCCACTCCCGCTTGCAGAGTAAAGAGGTAGCAACCTCTGGATTCACCCATCGCCCCGATCCCCTCACTATTGTGCGGGGGGATAAATCTGGCCCGTCGGGAGCAGAACTACCAAAAACCCTAGTCCGGCTGCGCCAAAAATCCAGTTTCTTGTTCCTGGAATCTAAAAACTGGACCCCTGCTCTGGGTCCGGGATTCAGGGAGGATGAGAGTACCCACTCGGTAGTCCTGGAGACTCGCTGATACTGTGTGACGGGCAGTTCGAGGCTCCCCCTTCCCGATGAGGTGGAATGCCTGAAGCACAATTAAATTTTGGGACAGAACACCCCTTATAATTTATCTTAGATACGCCAGTATCTTAAAGGGTTGGTTATTTTGTTTTTATAGTTTTTTCACTAATTAATCGGGGGAGGACTGGCTTAAAAAGGCAGAAGCTACAAGGGAAAGTGACAGGAAATCCGGCCTGATGCTTTTCCCCGATCGCTGGACAGAAAAGGGCAAAATAAAAGCTGAGTATCCAACATTAATTTTGTAACGTAGAAAATTTCAGGGGAGGCACTGGCATCATGAATGGTAAACCCCAATTAGCTGAGCAGGAATCCTGGATAGAACCGAGTTCTGAGTCCAGTCTGGGGCTGGAACGGGATACTCAGCCGAGTCGATCGCCCCAGACGGCAGGGTCGGAGTCCTTTGCAGGGGAAGGGATAGACCGACTTTCGAGCGATCGCACCTTGGGGCAGTGGCTCAAACCCTTAGTCGAAACCATTTCAGAAAGCGTCATCCTCAAAGATCAGCAGGGATGTTGGCTCATGGCGAACGAAGCTGCATTAAGGCTATTCCAATTAATTGGGGTGGAGTATGCCGGTAAAACTAACCAGCAGTTGAGCCAAGACTATCCCCTGGCTCAAGACATCTTGAGGGCTGATGCGGAATCTGATCAAACTGCTTGGGAACTATCCAACACCATTTATCACCGGCTGGAATTTCTCACCCTTTCCGGGGAAGTGCGGTCCGTGGACATCAAAAAAACCCCCCTATTCCACAGCGATGGCAGGAGACAGGGGACCATTACGGTGGTTTGGGACTCAGACTTTACCAATCACCTCCGGGTGGAGGAGTCATCCCGAGGGAACCCGGGCAGAAATAAGGACCCAATGGAGACTATTCCCGATTTGATGCTCTATTTAAAAGCAGATGGCACCATTTTGGATTGCAAAAATGTGCCGGAACAGACGACAGCCATGCTGCCCAATTTTCAAATCGGGCTTTCTATCTATGAAATTTGGCCTCGATCTATCGCCACGGAGGCGATGAAGTATATACTTCAAGCCCTGGAAACTGGGGAAGTTCAAACTTGGGAGTATGAGTTGACCGTTCAGGGCAAATGCTACAACCGGGAAGCGCGGATTATGGCTTGTGCCGAGGACCGGGTTGTAGCCATTTTGCGGGATGTCACCGAGCGCAAACAGGCAGAAGCTGCCCTAGAGTATGTGGCGCAAGCGGTGGAAAGTGCCAGTGATGCGATCGCCATCAGCGATGCCAAGGGCAATCATATTTACCATAATTTGGCCTTTTCTACGCTGTTTGAATATGGCAGTGTTGAAGAGTTGAAGGCTGCCGGGGGTCCGTCCATTCTTTATACTGACCCGGAAATTGCCCGGGAAATCTTTGAGGCGATCGCCCCGGGTCAATCCTGGATCGGTTCGGTGGAACAGCGCACCCGCAGCGGTAAAATTGTGCAGGTGTTGCTCCGCGCCGATGCGATTAAAGACCCCACAGGTAAAATTATCGGACGGATTGGGATTAGCACAAATTTGACCGCACAAAAACAGGTTGAAGCCGCACTGCAACAATCCAAACAAAAACTCTCTCTGCACCTGGAACAAACGCCTTTAGCCGTGGTGGAATTCAACCTCAACGGAGAGATTATAGAATGGAATCCGGCGGCGGAAACGATTTTTGGGTATAGCAAAGCGGAAATCCTGGGGCGGGGGATGGCGTTGCTATTTCCGGCTTTGCAGGGACTGAATGCGGGTCAACGATGGCAGGAGCTGTTGCATCAAAAGGGAGGGGCTTGCTCAATTTTTGAAAATGTTCGGAAAAATGGGCAGCGGACTATTTGTGAGTGGTACACGACTCCCTTAATTGACCGGGACGGTGAGACGATCTCCGTGGCATCTCTGGCCCAGGATATCACGGAACGGGTACGGGCGGAGGAAGCCATGCGTCAGCAGTCAAACCGGGAACGACTGGTAAGCCGGACCCTGGCCCGCATTCGCCAATCGTTGAATTTAGAAGAGATTTTGAATACGGCAGTTTCGGAAGTGAGACAATTTCTGGATTGCGATCGCGTGGTGGTGTATCAGATTTGGCCGGACCAGTCGGGGAGTGTGGTCATGGAATCGGTGATTCCTCCTTGGCCCTCGATGCTGGGACAAAGTTTCGGAGAAGAAATTTTCCCCCCCAGTTGTTATGAGCGGTATTGTAACGGAAAGGTCAAGGCGATCGATGATCTCAAGGCGGCGAATTCTCCGGAGTGTTTGATTCAATTTTTACAATCTTTTGGGGTGAATGGGAAAATGATTGCCCCGTTGTTACATGAGAACCGCCTCTGGGGTTTGTTGGTGGCGCATCAATGTAATGGAATTCACCACTGGCAACCGTTTGAAATTAGAGGGTTTGAGCAGTTGTCCACGCAACTGGCGATCGCCATTCAACAATCGACCCTATTTAAACAGTTGGAAGCGGCCAATGAAGAATTACAGCGCATTGCTTCTTTGGATGGATTGACTCAGGTGGCCAACCGGCGCGCCTTTGATGAATGTCTTTATCGGGAATGGCGGCGCACAATTCGCGAACATTCGATGATGTCTGTGATTTTATGTGATATTGACTTTTTTAAATTATACAACGATACTTATGGCCATCAAGCCGGGGATACTTGTTTAAAACAAGTCGCCCAGGCGATCGCGGATGCCGTGAAGCGCCCCGCCGATTTAGTCGCGCGCTATGGTGGAGAGGAATTCGCCGTCATTCTTCCCTATACCAATGCTGAAGGGGCGATGCAAGTGGCGCAGACTATCCGAAATCAGGTCAAAGCCCTGCGGATTCCTCATGCTCAGTCCCCGGTGGGTTATGTGTCGATTAGTTTGGGCGTTTCGGTGACTCTACCCCGGCCTCAAGACCCTGTGGAGAAATTAATTCGGAGTGCAGACCGGGCACTATACAAGGCCAAATCCCTAGGGCGCGATCGGGCAGTCTTGGAAAAATATTCCCCCTCGCTCTAACTCAATTAATCAGAAACATTCAGTCCAAGGGCGAGAACACCCGTCTAATCTACCCCATTTCCACCCTGAAAAGAACCTCAAAAGAAAAGGAAAAAGCAGGTTGCTTTTTCCCGTTCACTCCGGTGCTCACCGGAAGATTAGCTGATGATTGAGCGGCACTTTATTCCCAAGAATCAAGGTCAAGGGCTTTGGAACCACCGCGTTGCAGTTGCATCAAAAGATTACCCAACTGAGACCAAACCAGCCAAGCGGTCAAAATGGTTAAGGGGAAGGAAAAAACGTAGGAAATAAACAGCGTAAATCCGAAAACCTGTAGCCCGGAGGCGAGAAAAACACAAATCGCCCCAGCCATTCCCAAAAAAGGCAGTTGTAATTCCATACCTCTAGCTTGAGAGAGACTGCGGGTTGAGCGATTCCGAGACCAGGCTTGTACCAATTGGGTGAGGGTGGCATAGAAGGCCGTTCCCGAGGCGATCGCCGCGATAAATGCAGCCGCTAACAGGAAATAAGGTGGCTCTGGATAGGGAAAGTTAGGCACGAATCTCTCCTACAAGACTGTCAACTCAGAAGGGTCAACTATCAACGGTAAAGGGGAAAGGCTCAACTGTAAAGAGGAAAGCGCCCTGGGGGAATCAAAAATTCCGATTCTGCTGAGTACGCCGGGACCCGGGAGGTTAGAAACGGGGTTTCTGGTGAAAATCTGTAGCAATTGACCGCAAATTTCGGCTAGAAACCCGGTTTAGGGTCAGGGGTGATGGCTGAAGAAGAAACTGCTACCTAAGACTACTTTTCCTCGAAAAAGGGGATTCCCGTGGGCATCGAAGGTAGCAACGCCGCCGCACCTTCCCGAGAGAAGTCGGCTAAAGCGCCCCAAGCAGCATCGAATATCCGATTGGGGTGGATATCTTCCTTGATCAAGTTCCACAGACGGCGGACTTCTTCTGTATGCAGTTTGTCGTCTTCGACTAACGCCAGTAAGATTTGACGGCGCAGAAATGCACCTTCTTCTGAGAGGAGATAGCGCAGACCTAACTCTGCCGTGGGGATAATATCAAAATTGGTGTCAGAACGGGCGATCGCAATCAAGTTTTCCAGGCGACTCCACTGGAACTTGCCATCCTTAAATAAGACATCAATCAACCGTCGTCGTAACTGGGGTGATTCTCCCGCCAGTAAGCGCCTTGCCACATAAGGATAGGCCACATCAACGATTTTGAAATTAGGATCCATCGTCAGGGCTAACCCTTCCTGAGTCACCAGGGAGCGAATAATCAGGGCAAACTTAGCCGGGACCCGGAAGGGATACTCGTACATCAACTCCGAAAAGCGATCGGTAATCGTCTTAAAGTTGAAATCCCGCACACTTTGGCCGAGGATATCCCCTAATACCGCTTCTAAGGCAGGGACGATCGGCCAGATATCCGTCTCGGGGGTTAAAAATCCCAGTTTGACAAATTGTTCGGCTAATTCTACATAGTCTTTATTGATCAGATGGACGATCGCCTCTACCAGGTTTTCCTTGGTGGCTTCGTCTAGCTGATCCATCATGCCAAAATCAATGTAGGCCATGCGACCATCAGCCATGCCAAATAAATTCCCAGGGTGTGGGTCCGCATGGAAAAAGCCAAACTCCAAAAGCTGCTGTAACCCGGTGGTGACCCCAACTTCGATTAAGGCATGGGTGTCGATTCCCGCTGCTTGCATGGTTTGAATGTCATTGAGCTTATACCCCTCAATCCACTCCAGAGTTAGGACGGTATTGCTGCTATATCGCCAGAAAATACTCGGAACCTTGACCGTGGGATTCCCGCTGAAGTTGGTCGCAAATTTTTCCGCATTGCGTCCTTCGTTGAGATAATCCACTTCTTCAAAGAGTTTGGTGCCGAATTCATCGACAATTAAACCCAGATCATGGCCTAAATTCAGCGGCAGCCAAGGTCCGACCGCTTTGGCTCCCCAGCGCATTAAAAACAGGTCCAGAGTCAGAACGGGTTTCAAATTCGGGCGCTGGACTTTGACCGCAACTTTTTCGCCACTGTGCAAATAGGCTTGATAGACTTGGCCTAAGCTGGCTGCGGCAACAGGTTGGGGGGTAATTTGAGCGAATAGTTCTTCAACGGTTTTGTCGAGTTCTCGCTCAATGATGCGGTAGGCGATCGCACTATCAAAGGAAGGTAGTTGATCTTGTAGCTTGATCAGTTCATCGAGGAAGTCCTTGCGGATCAAATCCGGACGGGTGGAAAGGGCTTGACCGACCTTGATGAATGTGGGTCCGAGATTGGTTAAGATGTTCTGAAGCTGGGTTGCTCTTTTTTGTCGTTGTTTTTCCCCTTGGTTTGTCCACTCATCCCACTTCAAGCCCAAAATAAAACTAGACAAATACCAAATAACGGTGATGGCTCTCCAGAGCACTTTCCAGGGACGGGAGCGATAGTAACTGGCGATCGCCTGCGGATCATACCGACGCATCTGGGCTATGGTTTTAGAACTCACGCCTTTCGTTGCCTCTAATACTTGGGTTGGATCTGAAGTGACCACTAGCCTTGCGGTCTGGCTTATTCAGATTATTTACTTATTTGTTAACATCTTAACCCATCTTTACAATTCTTTAACCCTTCTTCACCCATAGAATTCACTCTATTAACTTGAAGGGTATGGTTTATGGCTCCAGGGAAAGATGACGCCTGAAGGCGTCACTACGAACGAACAGAAAAAACTACTTCCCCTGTTTGTAGTAACGCCTTCAGGCGTTCTCCCCCCTAGGATTCACAGAAAAGACTTCAAACTATAAACCACCTCTTGCTGCTGTTCCTCAGACAACTCAGGGAACATGGGTAGAGAGAGCACCTCCCGAGATGCCTGTTCGGCGATCGCCAGGTCACCCAGGGCATACCCCAACCCTTGGTAAATCGGCTGTAAATGGAGCGCCAGTGGATAATAAACCGTTGCCGCAATCCCCGACTCATTTAACTGCTGCTGAAGCCGATCGCGCCGTTGAGTATTATTCTCTTGACTTTTTACCCGAATTGTGTATTGATTCCAAACCCCTTGACCCCCGGGCAGTTCTTGCGGGGGGACAATTCCTGCCAGAGGTGCGAGGAGGCGGTGATAATTTTGGGCGATCGCCCGTCTGCGATCGTTCCAAAAATCCAGATAGCGTAACTTAATCTGAAGAATCGCCGCCTGTAGCGCATCGAGACGGCTATTAATCCCGACCGATTCATGATAATAGCGCCCACTAGCCCCATGCTCTTTTAAGATCCGCATTTGAGCAGCGATCGCCGGGTCATTCGTCGTGACGGCCCCGCCATCGCCAAAGGCCCCTAAATTCTTCGTCGGAAAAAAGCTAAAACAGCCCATATAACCGATACTCCCCACCCTCTGTCCCGCCCAAATCGCCCCAGTGGATTGGGCGCAGTCTTCGATGACGGCGAGATTGTGTTGATTAGCGATCGCCATTAACCGGGTCATCTCCACCGGCTGTCCATAGAGATGCACCAGCAAAATCCCCCGGGTTTTTTCCGTAATCGCCGCCTCTAGCCGTTCCACATCCAAATTAAACGTCTCGGGCACAATATCCACAAAAACCGGCGTTGCACCCACCCGGGAAATCGTTTCACTCGTGGCAAAAAACGTAAAGGGGGTAGTAATCACCTCATCCCCAGGGCCAATATTCAGGGCCCTGAGTGCTAGATATAAGGCATCGGTGCCGGAATTGCAGGAGACGCACTCTTTTGTGCCGATATAGGCCGCGAACTGCTGCTCGAATTCTGCCACAACTGGACCGTTAATATAACGTCCCGAGGCCAACAGTGCTAAAACTGAGGCTTCTACTTCTTGGGCGATCGTGTGGTACTGCAAAGAGAGATCCAGGGGGGGGATATGATTCACGCCTCTACACCTTTTTAGATACAATCAGATTTTGCCCGGAAGGACCGACGCAGAAAATGCCAAACTTTACAGTCCAGTAATGGCCCCACCCCCATTCAACCCATCGATTGGCGATCGCGCCCAGGCAGCTATGCTACATCGAGATCCGGAGGCTGGATTCAAAAAACTTATAAGGCATTTTATAGTTAATGGGCCGTGGAGCACAAGTCATCTTTCCCTAAGCATCCGAAAAACCATCACCCATAAGAACCAGAATGGAACGCATTGAACTAGATTTTATCGATTTGGGATTGGCCCTGGGATTGATGGTGTTGGCGATCGCTCTCTCCGCATGGCAACGCCTGGGATTAGAGGGTCAACTCGCTTTAGCCAGTGCTAGGACAATGATCCAGTTGCTGATGGTGGGATTTTTCTTAGAAGTGGTGTTTACTTGGAAAAATCCCCTGGCGGTGTTGGCGGTCCTGATGGTAATGCTCACCATTGCTGCAATAGTGGCCCGGAACCGGATTAGTCAAAAGGTTCCTCGGCTGTTGCCTTGGGTTTGGGGTTCAATCGCAATCAGTAGTGCCATCACCTTGGTTTACGTTAACTTGTTGGTCCTGCGACAGCCGGAAGCTTGGACAAATCCCCAATATATTATTCCCTTAACCGGGATTGTGTTAGGAAATGCCATGAACAGTGGGGCGATCGCCGGGGAAAGATTTGTGAGTACCCTGAATGCTTCCCCGGTGGAAATTGAAACCCATTTGTGTTTAGGGGCGACTCCCGAACAGGCGATCGCCACCTACCGCAAAGATGCCATTCGCGCCGGACTCATTCCCACGATTAATACCATGATGGTGGTAGGACTCGTGACCCTCCCCGGGATTATTACGGGTCAATTACTCAGTGGGGTCAATCCCCTGAATGCCGCCGCCTATCAAATTTTAATTATGTTTATGCTGGCGTTTGCTTCTGTGGTGAGTGCCCTGTTGATTACCAAAGGGATTTCCCGAGAGTTTTTCAACTCAGCGGCACAACTTCAAAAATTTTAAAACGGGTCTGCAATTTGCCGGGAATAGGGCGGTTTCGGGGGATTTATTGCCCGCGCTATCGGGGATTAGGCGTAGATGGCAGCAGTTTTTTTGGCCTACCCTGACTCGGACTGCCACACCGGGCAGTAATTTGAACGGAGATAGCTCAGTTTTTACCGCGATCGCACCCCGGGAAGTTTAAGGGCGATCGCCCTGCAATTTTCCCCAATCCTCTTCACCCCTTCAGGTCCCAATCTCTTCCTCTAGGAGGAACAAATCATAGTTTTCTTTAAATAAAATTAGCTTAGTCAACTTTAAAGCTCCGAATAGTATTCCCCTGAAAAACCGGGCTGGGTTGCAGACTAAAAAAAGCTTAATACTTTTTGTCTTGACTCCAATTCAACCGGAATGGGTGGCTACCGAACCCCAAAAATTGACGCTTTTGGGTAATTTCTGAAATTGCCCCCCATTTTAATTTACCTAATTTCAATTTAACTTTTAAACTATCCCTAAAAGTCTACAAAAAATAGGATAAAAAGCCTCAAGTCTTATAAATTTATAACATTTTCTAACATCTATTATGAACCCTTACTTAAGCACCCTAGCTCTATCGGCAATGCCAGCGATCGGGAGCTATATAGGCGGACTCCTCGCCGAGTTTATTCCTCCCTCTAAAAGTAACTTAAGTTTAACTCTTCATGCCGCCGCCGGAATTATCCTATCGGTGGTGGGAGTTGAAATTATGCCGGAAATGTTGGCAGCCGATCCACCTTGGCTAATCTTCCTAGCTTTTGTTGGGGGTGGAGGCTTCTTTATCCTGATGAGAAGAGCGATTAAATTTTTCCAAAAACGCTCGAAAAACTCAGAAACGCAATCCTCATCAGCCTGGGTAATTTCCGTAGGCGTAGGAATTGATTTATTTAGCGATGGTTTAATGGTGGGAACCAGTTCAACCATTGCCTTTAGTCTAGCTGTGATGGTTGCCCTGGGTCATGTCCTGGCCAATATCCCCACGGGAATGGCGGCAATTTCTAGTTTTAAGCAGGGTAAAACATCAGCCCTCTTTCGCCAAATCTTATCCGCTTCCTTTATCTTTCCTCCGGTAATTGGTGCAACCCTGGGATATTGGGTGGTCGTGGGTCAACCGGAAGTGATTAAATTTATGCTACTGGCGTTCACTGCGGGGATTTTGACCACCCTTGTCGTAGAAAATATGGTACCGGAGGCCAGCGAATATGAAAAAGAAAACTATCAAGAAACGCTTTGTTTTGTTGGAGTATTTGCCTTTGTAGCACTCCTTTCCACCTATTTAGGCTGAAGTGTCCCGGTGAACTGAATAACTGTATTTATCAACAAGTTCATCGCTTTTCTAACCCTGTTGTTTATCTATTAAATTACCCTCCAGTGAGGAAATAAAATGATGACTGAATTTGCTTATCACGCTTCTCATGAACAATTTAAGCCCAGCGTCCTGCTCAAGTATATCCAGATGGCGGAACGGGCTGGATTTACCGCCGGGTCGTCTTCCGATCATTTCAAACCCTGGAGCGATCGCCAAGGAGAGAGTGGGTTTTCCTGGGCTTGGTTAGGGGCGGCCATGCAGGCAACCTCCCTACCCTGTAGCGTCGTTTGCGCCCCAGGTCCGCGCTATCACCCGACCATTGTCGCCCAAGCGGTAGCAACCCTCGCCGAAATGTTTCCAAACCGATTTTCCGTGGCATTAGGCAGCGGAGAGGCGATTAATGAGCGAATTACCGGCGATCGCTGGCCGAGTAAACCCGAACGGAACGCTCGCCTCAAAGAAAGCGTAGATATCATTCGCGCCTTGTTTGCCGGAGAAACCGTCAACCACTCGGGTTTATTCACCGTCCAACAGGCTAAACTTTATACTCGTCCCGACTATTCCCCTCCCATTTTCGGCGCGGCGATTACCGTAGAAACAGCGGAATGGGTAGGGTCCTGGGCTGATGGACTGTTGACCACCTCTCGTCATCCGGAAGAACTCCAAAAAGTAGTAGAAGCTTTTCATCGGGGTGGAGGAAAAGGGAAACCAATGCACCTCAAAGTGCAACTGTCTTACGCTCAAACTCGGGAACAGGCAAGGCAGGGGGCTTATGAACAGTGGCGCACTAATATCTTTAAAAGTTCAGTTCTAGCTGAACTGTCCACCCCAGAAGAGTTGGAGGCTGCGGCGCAGTTTGTTAAACCCGAGGACATGGATGGGCAGGTGAGGATTTCGGCGGATTTAGAACAGCATATCCAGTGGTTGCGGGATGATATGGAACTGGGATTTAATCGCCTGATTCTGCATAATGTCAACCTGCAACAGGAGGAGTTTATCAAAGCCTTTGGCGATCGCGTCTTACCGGCTTTATCGGGCGATCGGGTTCCTAGTTTTGTATAAAAATATACCGGCTATAGAACCATCCCGAAACCCGAGTAGAGACGCGATCGTTCGCGTCTCTATTTGAGATTTATTGGGCTACTGCCAAGAGAAGTTGGGTATCAATTTAACCCACTCCGGCCCGTCCTTCTCTAGCTCCAAACCGCAAAAAGTGGTCAAATCCACTGGGGAAATTACCCGCTGCTACGGCGGCATCAATATCGGGATAAGTTGCCCGATAAAACTGCTCATTAAACAGAGGACTCGGTTGCCGTCCCTCCTTTTCCCCGGCGAACGCAAAATGCTCGAATCCACTGGCCAAACTTCCGGCGGATATGGCTGCGGCGACATCGGGATAAATACTCCGGTAGAAACCTTCATTAAAGAAACGGTTAGGATTGCGTCCTTCCCGTTGTCCAAACTGAATGTAATGGCTAAATCCGAGATTGTTTAGATTTCCAGCAACAGCCGCAGCAATATCCGGGTAGGTATTCAGATAGTAACCTTCGTGGAATAACTGAGTCCGGCGATCGCGTCCCTCCAAGAGTCCAAAATTCCGAAAATGCTCAAATCCACTGCGAATTGCCCCCGCCGCAACCGCTGCAGCTACATCAGGATTCTGAGCTAAATAACGTCCTTCATTATAAAAAGGACTGGGTTGTCGTCCTTCAAATTGACCGAAGGAGAAAAAGTGCTCAAATCCATTAGGGAATACACCGGAGGTTACGGCCTCAGCTACAGCCGGATTAGTGGCCAGGTAAAAGCTTTCATCAAATAAGACATTTCCCAAGGGAGTACCCATCAGGATCGCTCCGCCATTGGAGGTTGAAAAGGCATCGATTAAATTGATAAAAGGCAATTCTACCCGGGGTCCGGATTGGGGTGTAATTTTAGCAACAAAGGCATTAAAATTCCCCCCAAACCGATTCAAACTATTAGGTAAATCCCCGGAATAAGTATTTCCAGCAACATAAACCGTCCCGGCATTATCAACTTCGATGCCAATGCTCGTATCCTCGGCAGTCCCACCCAGATAAGTGGAATATTCCACACTACCATTGACACTAAATTTTGTGACAAAGGCATCTCCCTGGCCGCTATAACCTTGAAAGGCATTAACCTTAAAGAAATTGTCAGAATTAGTTGTTCCGGTTACATAGAAATTGCCGCTATTATCAACCGCAATCCCGGTCCCATTATTATTACTACCACCGAATAATAGCGAATAAATCAGCCGACTACCATCGTTCGCCAGTTTAGTGACAAAGGCGCTTTGTGAGTCACCGAGATTCTCTTCAAAGGGATTGATGGGGGGAGAAAACGAGAAGGTGCGGGGACTCCCGTTTTCTGGGGGAAACTGGGCCGCAGATGGGTCAGAGAAGGTGCGATCGGCGATCGCAGGCGCAGCGGGTAGGGGGTCGATAACCGGCAGCAAAGGTGCGTTTACCGTTCCGGTGATATACACATTTTGGTTAGTATCCACGGCGATACTCTCACCGAGTTCACTCCCCGTCCCCCCGATATAGGTGGAGTAAACTAAATTGCCATCGCCACCCAGTTTGGTGATAAAGGCATCTTGCACCCCGCCAAAGGTACTTTGAAGGCCATTTTGGATGGGGAAGTTATTAGAATAAGTTGCGCCAGTTATATAAGCATTGCCGTTGCCATCGGTGGCAATTCCTAAACCGCCGTCATCATTATTACCCCCGAGATACGTGGAATAGACTAACTGACCCTCACTAGAGAGTTTCACCGCAAACGCATCTCCCAGGGTCAATGAAAAATTGTTCTGAGTGCCGCCATAAGCCGGTTGAATGGCATTGAGAATGGGAAAATCCGCTGAGGTGGTTTCCCCCGTCACATACACATTGCCATTATTATCAGCAGCGATACTACGGGCGGCATCGAAAACACTTCCCCCAAATAAGGTGGAATAAACTAAACTTCCGGTGTTAGAAAGTTTAGCGATAAAGGCTTGGTGGGACAGGGATGAATTCCCTTGAATGGCATTGAGAATGGGGAAATCATTAGAAAGAGTAACGCCAGTTACATAGGCATTTCCAGCATTATCGGTAGCAATTCCCTCACCCTGATTGAACCCATTTCCGCCTAGAAAGGTGGTATAGAGTAACGTGCCATTATTAGACAGTTTGGAAATAAAAGCTTTTCCAGGAACTGCCGGATTGCCTGTGGTGGGAAAGTCGGGTGAACTCACATCTCCAATGAGATAGATATTTCCGGCCTCATCTACAGAAATATCCCGGGCTGAGTCAAATTGGCTACCCCCGAGATAGGTTGTATATTCTAAAGTGGGGTCGATCGCCAGGGGATGTGAGCGATCATACTCGCCAATGGTAAAGCCAACTTGTGCATTGTTATAGAGTTGATAAGCACCGCTGACGGTGACTCGTTCTCCGTTGATATCCTGGTACAAATAGGGGGCAGATTCAACTAATTCACCGAAGGGAGTCTCAATGACTAAGGCTCCATCTTCTCGGATATTCAGGCGATCGCCTCCCGTATAGTTCATCCGAATTTGTCCCGGATCTACACCGGGATTGACGATAAACTCACTCTTGAGTTCTCCCTCATCCCCCCGATAAATTAAGTCAATTCCATCATAGAGATTTTGATAGGCAATACCCTGATAGGTGGGAATATTTTCATGCCATTGGGACGGGTCATCTCCGGTGATAAAGTTAGCCACTCCCGGCAATGGTGCAATTGCCTCAATGGTAGGGTCTGGGTTAGCATCAGCAAATGAAACCTTGACTTGATGAGAGATGGTTTCATCATCGATGACTTGGGATTTGCTTAAGACAATCTCATCCGGGGTAAAGAAAATATCATGTTGCGCGCCTTGGACCAGAAACTCTACCTCCGGGTCAAGTTGTCCAACATTGGCAATAAAACTTAAGGGAAGATTGCCCAAACTAGCAGGAATCGCATCGGCTGGGAGGCTAAGAGAAACCGGCTTTTCACCTAGGCCCTGGGGATTTTGAAGGGAAGCAAGCTGATGATCAAAGGGGACAAGGGTACTGTGAATAGTAGGAGTCAGATCCCAATCTGACTCGGGTACAAGATTATCCATGTGCTTTGAGTAAAACTGAATTCAATGGAAAAGGAGGTGGATTCCTCCATTTTTCTATTAAATTCAAAGAAAAACTCAATTAAATCTATCTTGCGGTAGATTTAATTGAGTTTAATTTATCCTTGTTAATTGGGCGTATGACGTCCGATAAAGGCGCCATAGGGGTCGTAAAGTTCCAGGGGAAGCTGGGCGTTATCGGCGATCGATTCTAAGGCAGTTCGGAGGGTATTGACGTGCAGATCCAAGCCTTGACGGACTTTCGGGTCCCGGTTGCTTGTGGCCACTGTAGCGGTTTGTTGAATTTTCCGAATGTAGTCAGCACTTAACCACACACTGATGACATTATCGGTCAAGGTATATTCACAAACTTTGGGATTGCCTTGACAGGTATTGTTCAGATCCGCGCGAGTTTTGGCGATCAGATTGGCCTTTTTGAATTCCTCTTGGGCCACTTCTCGTTGCGCCTTGAACTCCTGAAGAGAGGCAGCAGCTTTGGGGTAGTAATAGGTGCCGGTGGGGACTTGTTCCGCTGAAGCAACGGCTTGATTCCACTGGTCTACCGCTTGGGACCATTGATTATTGCGGGTAGCATTTTCAGCGCGATCGGCAGCGAGAATGGCGGATTCATAAGCCTCCGTGGCGATTTTTTCCTTGGTTTTGCGATCGCGGGAAAGTTCAAGCTGCGATCGATAGCTAGGCAGGAGTTGACTCGCTTCCTGATGGGCCATTGTGCCTCGTGGCAGGGCCTCTAACTGTTTAATCACCTGTTCCCAACTGGCATAGATGGTTTCCCAGCTTTCCACGGACTGAGCGACACCGCTGCGAGCTTGGGCGACTTTAGCCACGGATAGAATCGCCTGCATTTGTTCGCGCCCGGTTTTTTCAGCCTCAATCTGCCCTTGAATTTGAGTTAAATTGGCGCGATAAGTGGGTAATTTTTCGACCGCGAGAGGATAGACAGGACTATCGGGGGGAACGGATTCGAGAAAGGCGATCGCCTGTTGCCAGTTTGAGGCAACCCCCTCCCACACCTGCACCGGATGGGGGGGATTCTTCCCTTGGGCAACGGCACTCAAGGCGGTATCCAAGGCTTTGACCATTTCATCTAAACCAGCGGTCAGGTTGCGATTTCGCCGGAGTAGGCGTTGAGCGGTTCCGTAATCTTGGGACCAGAGGGGAATTCCGGTTAACAGTTGACTGGCGGAGGTAAGTTGGGCTTTGGCGGCTTGAATTTGTTCTTGATATTCAGCCGCTTGCAGCAGTTTTGCAGAATCCTGGGTCAACTCGTTAGCGGTGACGATTTGCTGGCAGGTGCCGATCGAGCAAGGACGAGACAGAGCGTAGAAGGTGGCTGACCCCAGGACTAGGGCGATGGAAGCACAAGCACTAAAGGGCAGTAACCAGGAACTGGGCTGGTTTGGTGACTTCCGTTGCCGTTGCTGTGGTCGTTGTCGTTGGGGTGAACGTGGGGCTGGCCGTTGCCGTTGGCGTTGGGGTTCCGGTTCCAGTTCCAGTTGCTCCTCAAAGGCTTCCTCTGGTGGGGGCGTATCAAAGGGATTGAGGGGAAAGGCAGCGGCGGCCAGATCCAGTGCCTGCCTTGCCTCTTCACTAATTGCAGGTGCGGTTTCCCGACGATTGGGGGCGCTGTGGGGAGGGCGATCGAGCAGGAGTACGGGTTGGCCTCCTTCCGGATCCATGACGGCCCCGAGGGGTTGGGGCGTTTTAAAAGCATGGTAAGCGTAGGGATTTTTGTGACCCTTGACTCGCAGATAAAGTCGTAACTGGCCCGGGACATACCCGACCAAAGCCAAAATCGCTTGTTGAATCGCTTTAAAGGTCGGTGGCAGGTCTAGTTTGACCTCTGGAGTATGTTCGGCGAGGACGATTAAATTTCCTTGCTTGTAAGCGCAACGAATTCCCAAGGGCAAATTTTCCGGCAATTCGGCGTGCAAGCGTTCTTCGATGAGGTCGGCGATCATTTTTAAATCGCCTGGGCGGACTGCGGTTGTCATAAGTTTTTACCCCCGGTACACATCCTGTTAGTGCAGGTTTGGTGCTTACCGGCACGGGTTACGAACTGGCAAGCCTTCAAGTTAATTATTAGATAGCATACAACATCCTCAAAACGGTCATAAGTTAGCTTTTTTTGACGCAACGGGGGTGGGCGGGGCGATGGGCCGACCGGGCAAGGTTTTGGGGCAGTCGGGGACGGGGGCGATCGCCCCTGTGGGTTAACCGAATGTGGTATTCTATCAAGTTTGGTGGGTTTGAGAATTAACAAATCCCGATTAGAGATGGCAAATCCCCTAGGGAACACCCGCGATCGCTGAGTCAGGGTCAGCCGGAGGCACTGTGACCCCTCAATCCCTCATGGATTGGCACTTTAATCAAAAGTAGGCCACACTACAAACAGAGTAAACCCCAGACATCGAGAGGCCCCGAATAGCGATAATTTAAGCAGGCTTTTCTGCCCTTGATGGTTCAGCCTTTAGATCGTTCACACCCACCGTTTTTCATACATTCATGGATTTATTAGAGTATCAAGCAAAAGAATTATTCAGGGAAATGGGCATCCCAGTTTTGCCCTCGCAACGGATCGACCATCCCAGAGACTTAAAGGGACTAAAGATTCCCTATCCCGTTGTCCTCAAGTCCCAAGTCCGTGCAGGAGGACGAGGGAGAGCAGGTGGCATCAAGTTTGTGGCTAATACGATTGATGCGGTGGCAGCGGCCCAAAATATTTTTCACCTTCCTATCAATACGGAATATCCCGAGGTGCTCTTAGCTGAGGCTAAATATGACACCGATCGCGAGTTTTATCTAGCTGTGGTTCTCGATCGCACCGCCCGTCGTCCCCTGTTGTTGGGGTCGAGCCAAGGGGGGACCAGTACAGAATTAGCGATGGAACAAATGCAGCAGGTGGTGGTGGATGAGGGCTTTTCTCCCTTTTATGCCCGTCGCTTAACCCTGAAGATGGGTTGCACGGGTCCCCTGATTGAGGCGGTGAGCGATATTGTCGAAAAGATGTATCTGCTATTTGTGGAGAAGGATTTGGACCTGGTGGAAATCAATCCCCTGGGGATTAGTCCGGGGGGGGAAGTAATGGCCCTGGATGGCAAGGTGACGGTGAATGATGAGGCCCTCGGACGCCATGCGAGTTTATTACAGTTGCAGCCGAAGACTCACCCTGATGAGGGATTGCTTGCGGGGTCCGATTCTCCGGTGATGGCGGTGCCATCGGAATTGAATTTTGTGGAACTAGATGGGAATATTGGCTTGCTTTGTAATGGTGCGGGCCTGACGATGGCGACTCTGGATTTGGTGTATGCCGCAGGAGGCAAGCCTGCTAATTTTGTGAATATTGGTGGAGAATGTCGTTGGGATTTGACCCCGGAACTCCTGTGCGATCGCATCAAGCTCGGGTTGGCCCTGGTGAGTCAGAAGAAAAATGTCCAGGTGGTGTTGGTGAATTTGCTCGGGGGTCTATGTTCCTGCACTCAGGCGGTGGAGGCGATCGCCCATTACCAAAAACAGAGTCAACGGGAAACCGCCACGGGAAATCCTCAAACCCAGGTTACGGTGATTGTGCGCTTATATGGGAGCGAAATTGACCAAGCGCGAGAAATTTTGCAGGCGGTAGAGGTCACGGTGGTGGAAAACTTAGATGAGGCGATCGCCTTGTCTGTGTCGTTGGCAACGAATGCCTAAAGGAGGGTTGATGAATTTTACGCCGGATACCAAAATTTTAATTCAAGGCATTACCGAGGTGATCGGTTCCACTCATGCGGCTTTAATGAAAGCCTATGGAACCAATGTGATCGCCGGAATTAGTCCCGGTTGTGGGGGCCAAACGGTTCAGGAAATTCCAGTTTTTGATATGGTCGAACAGGCCCTCCGCAAGGTCGGTCCGGTGGATGTGACGGTGATTTTTGTCAAGCCTTATGCGGTCCTGGATGCGGCTTTGGAGGCGATCGCCGCTGGCATCCGTCAGATTATTATCATCACCGAGGGGATGCCGCCTCTGGATATGGTGAAACTGGTGAGAAAGGCGGAGGCGACGGATACTTTAGTCCTCGGTCCCAATACCCCGGGAATTATCGTTCCTGGAAAGGTTCTGCTGGGTATTCATAAAAGCGATTTTTATACTCCCGGTTCCGTGGGGTTAATCAGTCGTAGTGGTACTCTCACCTATGAAATTGCCCTGCAACTCACTCAGGCTAAGTTAGGACAGTCGATCGCTATCGGGATTGGTAGTGATGCGATTTTGGGTTCCTCCTTTGCCCAATGGCTGCAAATTTTGGATGAAGATGACCAGACTGAGGCGATCGTCTTAGTCGGCGAAATTGGCGGCAGTAGTGAAGAGGAAGCTGCACACTATATTGCTGCTGCCATTGATAAACCCGTGGTGGCTTATGTCGCCGGTCATCATGCACCGAAAGGCAAGCGCCTCGGTCATGCCGGGGATATTATGGCGGCACAACTTTCTACAGGTAAAACCTTTAACATTATCGGCGCTGATCCCGATACGGCTCAAAGCAAAATTCAGGCTTTTAAGTCCGCAAAAATTCCGGTGGCTTCTAGTCCTGCCGAAATACCAGGTCTGGTTAAAAAAGTCCTGAAACAAAAGAAAAAGTAAGGGTAATTTATAGATAAAATTCCTCACTCTCAAGGGTTAGATTTGCATCAACCTAACCCTTTAAGCACGGGCTACTGTTCGCCGTGAGTTCAATCTATGGTCTATAGAACCGGGTGGGATTTTTTACCGACCTATCACAACCGGATTCCCTCTAATTTTGGTCGCCCTCACCCTAAATCCCTCTTCCTTCCAGCTATGCGTTACTCGCATCTTTCTTAACAATTGATGAGCGTTCGCTCACCCCTTATGCGTCCCTCGTTACCTCTTG
>NZ_JAMXFA010000058.1 GCF_025370785.1 Laspinema olomoucense D3b | reverse complement strand
GACGAGTCGGGTGGGCGACTGCCCGGCTTAGTTTAATCCGATAGATTTTATCCATCCAGTCAACTCTGTTCTAATTGCCACCATCGACAAAAAATGCCGTTAAACCAACGCACTTTTGAATGTCAGAACTGTGGTCTGAAGATTGATAGAGATTGGAATGCCAGCGTGAATTTAGAAAAATCGCCGGGCTTGGGCGATTACACTTGTGGACGGGGTGCTGCCGACAGTCCCGGACGAAGCAAGAAATAAACATCAATATCCGGCTATGTCCGGGTTTGTGTAAGTTTTATAGAGCAGCGTTATTTCTATTAGACCTTAGATGAGGCCCTTCAATAGAGCCTCAAACCTCCTAAATTCGTGAGTTCCTGATCTAATCCAATCCGACGGAATGTGGGTTATGATCACTTCTGACCAAGAATAATCACAATCACAAATTAGCTATGAACTCTAAAGCTGTTGCACTATTTCTGAGTCTTGGCCTAGCGACAACCGTGGTGGCCTGTGCCGAGCAGCCCGGTGGTCAGACAGGAGGAGAACAAACTCCCCCAGCTCCTACCACTCAAGAGGGTGGAGAAGAGGGCAGCGCTCCCACAGCCCCAGCTTCGACTACTCCCAATCCAGGCGCAGCCGACGATGGTGAAAATGGCGAAGATGGCCAAGATGCCCAAGATGGAGAAGATGCCCAAGAGGGCCAAGAGGGCCAAGAGGGCCAAGATGGTGAAGGTGGAGAATCTTAGTGCATTGCCACGGTTGTTTCGTTTTGTAGCAACGAGTGAACCCTCTTAAGCATCATTTGATAATAACGATTTGATCCGGGATTTTCCTAGCCTTGAATCAGATATCAGGGCTAGGGTATCCCTATCTCTCTTTGGCCCTCATTGAGTCCGAGGAAATCTGCAATATTTTTTAGCTGAATTTGGCCTTAATTCCATGATTTTATGTATTGAGCAAGTTCTTTTATCAAACCAGTTAGACGAGATTCATCGCCTTCTGAAAGATGCTGAATTTGTGGAGGGTAAACTCACCGCTGGGAGGTATGCGAAAACTGTTAAAGATAACTATCAATTGAAAGGAGATACAGAGGTTGCCCGAAAAGTGAGAGGAATTGTGCATAATGCGATCGCGCAAAATCCGCTCTTTAAAGCCTCCGTGCGTCCCCAAAAAATTAGGCCAATTTTGTTTAATCGTTATGAACCAGGAATGTCCTATGGTTGGCATACCGATAATGCAATTATGGGCGAGGGAGAATTGGTGCGATCGGATGTATCACTCACCCTATTTCTCAGCGAGCCAGATACCTATCAAGGCGGTGAATTAGTCATTGATACCAGTCTGGGTGAAAAATCTTTTAAACTCCCCGCTGGGTCAATGATTGTTTATCCTTCTACATTTCTCCATCAAGTTACCGAAGTAACGGAGGGAATTCGTTTGGCTGCGGTGACTTGGGTTCAGAGTCTGGTTCGCGACGTTCAGCAACGGGAAATTCTCTTTGAACTCGATACGGTGAGAAAGTCAATATTTGAGCAATATGGCAAAACGGTAGAATTCGATTTACTGTGCAAAACCCACGCCAACTTACTGCGGCAATGGGTAGAACTTTAACCCCAATTATCCCAATTACTGCAAAATTTAGCCGCAGGGGGCAGGGGAACTCCTGGAAAAGGATAACGCCTGCGCGTCTCACCCCTTATTACCCGTAAAGGTTACCCCTTGCACAAAATAACGATTAAAAAATGCATAAATTGCCAAAGCGGGTAATGTAAACACCATCGAAGCGGCCATGATATAGTTCCAATAACTGATATATTGACCCTTAAACGTATTTAACCCCAAAGGTAACGTAAACATATCTTGGCTGGAGACCACAATTAAGGGCATGAAAAAATTGTTCCAGCTTCCCATAAAAATAAAAATAGCTTGAGCCGCTAGGGCGGGTTTTGCTAAGGGCATCACCACCTTCCAAAAGGTTTGCCATCGATTCAAGCCATCCAATGCTGCCGCTTCCTCCAGTTCCTTGGGGAAATTCACAAAGAACTGACGCATCATAAAAATAAACGTCGCATTGACCATACTGGGGACAATTAACCCTTGGTAAGTATTCAACCAACCCAAGGATTTTAAAATTAAAAAGGTGGGAATCAATGTGATTTGTCCGGGAATCATTAACACCGCTAAAATCATCCCAAACACAATCCGATTTCCCCGGAAGGGAATCCGGGCTAGGGCATAGCCTGCCATCGAATTAAAGACTATATTAAACCCGGTAACGCAAACGGCTACAAAAGCACTATTGAATAACCAGCGCCCAAATAGGCGTTCTCGGGTAAAGATAGATTGATAGTTCTCCAGGGTGAAATTCTGGGGGATAAAATGCATTCCCCCTTCCACAATTTCTGCTAAGGGTTTAAAGGATGCGGACATCGCCCAACCAAAGGGAATAAAGGTGATCAGGGCGTACAGAATTAAGAATCCGTACAGCAGGGCTTTTAATCCAGAAATTCGCTTCATTCTCCGTGAGTCTCCTGTGATGAGGATTACTGAGGCATATCTTCTTTAAAGAGATACCGTTGCACCAGGGTTGCTAAGACGATCGCCGTTGCTAATAAGAGGGCTAAGGCAGCAGCATATCCCATCTCTAAGCTCTTAAAAGCATACTGATAAATCAACAAAACCACGGTCAAGGTAGAATTATTGGGACCGCCTGACCCTCCGGAGAAAATATAGGATTGGTCAAAGAGTTGGAACGTGCCAATAATGCCCATAACAATGATAAAAAAAGTCACGGGTTTGAGTAAGGGCAAGGTAATATTCAGAAAGCGATCGCACCCATTTGCCCCATCAATTTTGGCAGCTTCATAGAGAGACTCGGGAATATCCTGCAACGCTGCCAAATAAATCACCATAAAAAAGGGAGCGCTGGCCCAAATATTCATAATCATAATCGATTTGAGGGCAATATTTGGGTCTCCCAACCAATTGTAAGTGGGTAAACCGAACCCTTCTAAAAAATGATTGAGTAGCCCATCGGCATTGTAAATCCACATAAAAATCAGGGTTAACACCGCCGAAGAGGTAATCGTGGGCAGGAAAAACACCACCCTAAACAGATTTTTTCCGCGTATTTGGGCATTGAGAACCAAGGCTAACATCAAAGCAATGAAAGTCTGGATAGGAACGACGATCGCCACATATTCAGCGGTATTTTTCAAGGCAATCCAAACCCGTCCATCATCAGCCAATCGGGTAAAATTCCGCAGGTGGACAAACCGATAGCTCATTTCCCCCAAAATCTCAACTTTGTGAAACGAGAGAAAAATTGCATACAAAATCGGCAACCCCAAAAACACCCCTAAAATCATTAAAGCCGGGGTAATAAACAGATAACCGGATAGGGAAGGGGAAAAGCGAAAATTCCGAGGTTTTTTAGACCGAGAAGCCGCTGGATTTAGGGAAGTGGCTGGCATAGGGTTGAGTGGAATGCTGGTCATAGCTTAGGGAGATCGGGGACTGAGGACAGGACTGCCTTAATTCCGGGGAATTAATACAAACTGGCTTTAATTTCCTGGTTGGCAGTAGCTTGGGCTTTTTTCATTGCCTCTAATAAAGATTGTTCCCCTAATAAAGCACTGAGAAACTGGTTGTTAAAATTTTGGGTGACAAGGGACAAATTTTCCCCCGCCTGCCAGAGGGTGGCATAGTCGGCACCGGCGACAAAGGGCGCATAGAGGGGATTATTGGGATATCCCAGTTCGGTGAGGACTGATTTGCGGGTGGGTAAGATCAATCCGCCACGGGCCCAAGCTTTCATGCCCTCTTTTCCGGTTAGATAAGAAATCAATTCCCACGCTTCCTGTTTGTGGGTGGATTGTTTATTCATGACGTAGGCAACGGTAAAGGCCATTGTCCCTTTTTTGCCGTTAATTGTGGGGACGGGAGCAATGGCAAAAGAAATCCGAGGAAAGGTTTCTTGCAGGTAAGGAATGGCCCAATTGCCATCAAGAACCATTGCGGCTTTTCCCTGTCCAAACATTTCGCTGACGTTACTTGCGCCGGTATCGGAAGGAATGCCTGCGGTGCGAGTTTGTTGATATTGTTCTATAACGGGGGTGAGTCCTTTTAAGGCTTTGGGTTGAGCAAATGCGGCGAAGCCTTTGCGATCGACAAATTGCCCGCCAAAGGCGCGAATCACAAAGGCTTGACGGGTTAATTCGGGAACCATGCCATACCCATAGCGCTGAATCCGGCGATCGCGGTTGCGTCTCACGGTTAATTTTTCAGAATACTCCTGTAATTGCGCCCAAGTTTTGGGCGGTTCACTTAACCCCGCTTCCTGGAAAAATTCGGTATTGTAATAGAGCGCTAGAGTGGAGAAATCTTTGGGTAAACCGTAGATTTGGCCCTTATATTTGAAGGCATTCAGCATCGCCGGTTGAAAATCTTTAAGGTCAAATTCTGGAGTGATATAGCGATCGAGGGGTTCTAATACGCCGCGATGCATGAGTAAGGGTGCTTCTAGGGTATCTAAATAAAAGATATCCGGAGCCGCGTCCCCAATTAACCGCGTCTTGATGACGTCAGAATACTGATCCGTAATCACTTCATACTTGACTTTAATGTGGGGATGGGTGGCTTCAAAATCCCGGAGTAGCTGTTCAAGAAGCTGTTTTTCAACGGGACTACTTTGCCACCCACTGAGGGTGAGGGTAGTGACATCTTCCCCCAGGGAACTGCCGCAGGCGGTGATGCTGAGAACCAGGAGCAGGACGATCGCCCACTGGCACAGAAGCCGATAAAGTTTTGACATAAATCCTGCTCTCGGGTAAAGCTGGGCCGTCCTGAATGTAATAGCCGATACTTTTTTATTATGCCCTTATGAATCAGAATTTAACCGGGGCTTTAACCAAAAACTTGCAAGGTTGTCAAGTATCTGGCGGAGGCTTTGGCTACGGGGTTCTTGGAGGAATAGCAAGGGAAGCAGGGCCAACAGTCGCAAGAGGGCAGAGAAGGCAAATAAGCCAACGAATCCGCCAAAAGCCGATTGAGTGGCGATAAATCCGCCCAGGGTGGTCCCGACTGCACCGGCTAAACCACTAACGGCAGCGGCGATCGCAAAATAACTCGAAGGCTGTTTTGCTGGGGCGATTTGCATTTGGATATTACTACCACACAGATCCACTGCTGCCCATGTTGCACCACTAATCAGGTGTAACAGGGGCAATCCCACCCACAACAGGACCCCGTGGGTTCCCGTTGCCAGCCAGAGTACCGGAGTGATGGCGACGAGGATACCGACGAAGAGTAACAGGGGACGATTTCCGAGGCGATCGGCTAATTTTCCCCAGATGGGCAGCATCAGCAAGTTGGCACCGGCAGCGAGGCTGTTGTAGAGGGTTACCCAACTCACATCGAGTTCTAAATCTTTGAGTAAATAGAGGTTGAAAAATGGGGCGCTGAGGTTGACAGCAAACATCCATCCGCCAAAATACAGCAGAAACATCCGGAAATTTTTATCTTTTAAAAAACTCGGCAGGGCAATCGCGGATGAGGGGGAAGTGGGTTCAGAGTTGGGCAGACTTTCGCTGTCGCTGCCCCAAATTTGGGGGTTAACATCTGCCATCAAAAACTGGAAGCATAAGCTAATGATGCCAGCAGCGATCGCCACACACAAGATAATCCCATAGCCTTCAATGGTCCCCCCGTCCCATTGGGATACCATCACCCCTAATACTGGCATTGCCAGCAAATTGGTGAGATTCGCTGCACTGTTGCGAAAGCCAAAGTAACGCCCCCGGAGGCGATCGGGGACTAATGCCGCCATCCAACTCACCCAGGAAGGACTCCCGAGGGCCCCTAAAATATGGGTGAGGGCGACGATCGCCAGGGTTCCCAGAACCAGATTGTGGGCTTGCCGGGGATCCACGAGAAACCAGCCAATGCCCAGGAGTAAAAACAGCCAGAAGAGGCGGGAAATGCTGAAAATGGAGAGGGTGTACCAGTGACGACTCGTCGTGCGATCGCCCAGATAGGCCCCCACAGGTTGCAGAAAATTCACCAGCATCGGGATCGCTGCCAGTAATCCGATTTCAATGTTACTCGCGCCGAGATCCAGCAAAAAATTACTCAGCAAGACCCCCCCGGTAGCGCAGGAGAAAAACGTGGCAAACACACCATCTAGGGTAGACGCTTGTAAGCTGGTGCGAATCGCCGGTTTAGAGCGTTTCCCATTAGGAAGAACCAGGGAATTTTCGGCAAGGTATTCGGAAAATAGAGGCTTTTTTAGAGGAAAGGCGATCGTCAGTTTACTCTGGGTCATAGCCGATTTAAAGAAATTTAATCTGTTGATGTCATCACTATAAAGTGGTTAGAGTTTCAAAAAAAATGGCAGGAAATGGCAATCCGACTGGAGAGGCAAATTTGCTTGGGGTGAGAGACGGGTGAAGATTCTGGATTTGGACTGGGGATGCAAGGAAATAAAAAACCGGGTTGGTACCCAATTTTTGGTCTTCTGAGCCAAAGTGAAATAAGAAACCCGGTTTCTAACCGCAATGCCATAAAAAAGGAGCGCTCAAACCATCGCTCCCTTACTTATAAATGCTTTCCATACCTAAAATTGACCGAGGCGATCGCGCTCCAAACTCTCGCGCCGAGCTTCATACTCTTCCGAGGATTCCGGGTCTAATTCCCAGCGTTCCTCATCTCGTTCTGACAATTCGTCGCGAACTCTTAACTCTTGGCGATCGGCCTGTTCCACTCCCGCTGCTGCACCGATTTCATCTACAATATCTTGGTCGGGAGTCGCTACTGTTCCCCCCACTGCTTCATCCCCAACATTTTGAGCTTCCGTCCATGCCGCATCCACATCCCCACCCGTTAATTCAGGACTGGTATGGGTGTATTGCTTCATCTGATTTTCCATGCTCCGACCTCCAATATTAGTTCCAGGCGGATTCGCTAATCCAGTTCCCAAAGATTCAGTCAAAGCTTGAGACAAATCTTCTACACTACCCTCTTCTTGGGCCATTTTTTTAAGTTTTTCTTGTTTATTTTTAGTCATAATTATCCCTTGAATATCAGCAAAACTTGGAAAAAATTTTAGGACAAATCCATCTCCGTCAGTGTTAGAGTTAGGTTTTACCCTAATAACACTCTCAACTAACTTTCTGGGCTTTTACAAATCCTAACCGCTTTCAAGGTTATCAAGTTCTACCCCAGGGCATATTTTATCAACCCTTGGGCAGTATAGATCCCCAAAATAACCCAATACTCCGTTCAATCAGCCATCGGGAAACTGCCAACAGGCAATATACTCTACATCGCGACTGCCACAGGATTTACAAGGTGCATCCGTAAAAGAATCAACCCATTCTTCCCCACAGTGACGACAGTGGCAAAAAATATTGTAGCGGTTGGCTTCCTTGAGTCGCGCCTGCCACTCCTTCAGTTCATCATCATTCAAGGGTCGAGGACTTTCTGTCATAGTTGTTATCCCCCATTAATCGGTTGAGTATTATAGGCGATCGCTCAGCAATTTTAAAAACGTTTCATACACCGCTTCCACTTCTTGAAAATAGGTGGCTTCATCGGCAGATTTGGAGATAAAAAACAGATTAAAACAAGGCATCACGCACTTTTCTGATTCTAGGGTATCCGGCGTTAAGACCACTTGCACGGGATTTTGGGCTAACCTAGCGTTGCTCAAATCCGCCACCGTTTTCAACTGCTCAAATAAAGAATGATACTCAGCTAAGTCCCGGGGAAGAATGCCCACATATCTAGGCCGCATTTGCGATTTTGAAGTAGAAAAATGCCCCTGACAACTGGAATAAGTGATGCAGTTAAATTTAAGAATTAAAGCAATGGTTAAATCTCGGATACCGGGTTCAATGGATTTTTTAAACTTGCGATGGTATTTAGACAAAATCGGGGAATCCGCACAAGCGGCAGTCCCATCGGTGTTGATATTGCCGAGGGGACTTTCTCGAAAGGTTTCGGTGGGGTTTTCTTCCACAAAGCGATCGTCCCAAGAAGCGATAAATTCTGGTAATCCACTGAAATAAGTCATCGGTTTAAGTTGTTTTAATTAAAAAAATCCCCAAAAGGGAGGCAGGAATCTCAAATGCTCTTACTCCTCAAGCCTTGCCGGAATAATTGAGACTCGCTATATTAGAATCAGGTATCAATAGATTGAGCCGTTGATCCGCTATGACTTCTCCCTTTTCCCCCCAGCATCGAGTTTTTCAATACCGCCTGGGTTTGTTCATCAGTATAGCAATACTCGTCCCCTTCGGTTTGTTTACCAAATTTTATCGCGGTCCGGGTCAATCCTGGCTCAATGATTCATTTGGGGGGATTCCCTACGAAATTTTTTGGATTCTGCTGGTTGTTGTGATTTGGCCCAAAGTTTCCGCAAAATCGGCAGCAATAGGCGTTTTAATTGCCACCTGCCTTTTAGAATTTCTACAACTTTGGCATCCCCAATTTTTACAAGCCATTCGCGCCACCCTGCCGGGACGATTGGTATTAGGAACCACCTTTGTTTGGTCAGATTTTCCCTATTATTTTATCGGCTGTTTTTTGGGATGGTTGTGGGTGAAAGCGCTTCAGCATTATACGGGGAAGCATAAAATTAATAGCAGCATACAATAACCCCGTAAAAGGAACAATTTTCAATCAGGCTTGAGCCGCATAAAACTTTCGGTTCACTCGTAAATTCCAGGACCAGAAACCGGGGTACTTTCCTTAATTTGTGGCAAGTTGCCAAAACTTTTGTTTAGAAACCCGGTTTCTAATCTGTGTTTTATCCACCGCCTCGGTTTATCCAAAGACAACGGTGCGATCGCCATAGACGAGGACTCGATTTTGCAAATGCAGACGGACCGCCCTAGCTAACACCATCCGTTCTAAATCCTTGCCTTTTCTAATCAAATCAGTCACCTCATCTCGATGGCTGACCCGGACCACATCTTGCTCAATAATTGGCCCTGCATCAAGGTCGGCTGTGACATAATGTGCCGTAGCGCCAATAATTTTTACCCCCCGTTTATAGGCTTGATGATAAGGTTTTGCTCCCGCAAAAGCAGGTAAAAATGAGTGATGAATATTAATCACCGTCGGAAATTTTTGGACAAAATCCCCGCTTAAAACCTGCATATATTTAGCCAAAACTACCACGTCAATGTTATACTGGTTAAGTAATTCTAATTGCTTCGCTTCTTGACTAATTTTGTTATCTTTGGTAATCGGGAGACAATAGAAGTCGGCTCCAAACTGTTGAGCAATCTCTTCGAGGTCCGGATGGTTGCTGATAATTAAAGGAATGGATGAATGAAATTCCTTCGCCTTCTGCCGCCAGAGTAAATCGAGTAAGCAATGATCTTGCCGACTCACCCAAATCGAGAGGCGAGGGATGGTGTCGGAAAAATGCAGTTGCCAATTGGCATCCAGGGGGTCAGCAATGGTTTCTTTAAAGGTAGAGGCGATCGCCTCCCGGGGTATATCAAACCCATCCAGTTGCCACTCGATCCGAGTCAAAAATAACCCTGCCGCAAAATCTGTATGATGATCAGCATGAATAATATTGCCGTTATGGGAATAGATAAAATTGGCGATCGTCGCCACTAATCCTCGGCGATCGGGACAAGAAACAAGTAAGGTTGCAGTTGGACTGGTCATTAGTTAATACACTCTGAATATCCGGGTAACGTGACACAGGATTGACGCATTATCAGTTGAGGGACCCCACCCTAACCCTCCCCTGATTCTTGGGGAGGGGACAAGAGGGGACCGGAGGTGGCGGAGGGACCCCACCCTAACCCTCCCCAAGAATCAGGGGAGGGGACAAGAGGGGACCGGAGGTGGTGGTATTTTTATTGGGGAGCTATTGGTGCTGGTTGCTGGGAAGGGTCGGGGAGGGGTGGTTGCTGATTCTCTCCTTCTTGGGGTAAAGGTTCAGGAACGGTCCGATTTTGTTCGATACTTTCTTGGGGAGTTTGAATCCATTCTTCTAGGGGGCGATCGACTGCATTTTCTAAGTTAGTTGAGAGTAATAAAACAGGTTGAGCAGTGAGAGTACCTCGGCGGGGATCGACTTGAGCGTAAAGATTGCTGCCGGTAAAGTCACGATTACCCACAACCAGTTGATAAGTTTCTCCGGTTCTGAGGGTAATGTCAATGGTTGCCTGGGGTTTTTCTAACCCATAATCTCTAATTTGTTGGGGGGTGGCGCTCAGAACGCGCTCGCTTTTTCCTCTAACTAATTCATTCAACAAAAAGGCAACATACGCTTCATTAGCAGGATAGGTTGCGGGAATCGAAGGGGTCGCCGGAGCCGATTCCGGTGTTTCTGTTGTTTCTGTTGTTTCTGTTGTTTCTGTTGTTTCTGCTGTTTCTGTTGTTTCTGTTGTTTCTGTTGTTTCTGTGGTTCCTGGTGTTTGAGGAGAAAGGGTTTCTACCGGATCTGGTGTATTTTCGATGACTTCCATAATCCAAAGGGGTTCACCCGGTTCTCTAGTTTCTGCGATCGCCCCCCGTTGAAAGCGTAATATTCTTTCCTCAGTCGTCAGCACAAAAGATTTTACCTGGTCTTCTTGAAAGGTAAAAATTTGCTTCTGACTTTCCTGGGCCGCTTCCTGGGATGGCACGACATTCACCTCATAAAAGTAAACCGCACCTGTGAAGCTGACCGCCAGGAATAACAGCAGTAAAGTAGACCGTTGAAATTTCATCTTTTTTGTCGTTCGCTCTTTCGATCTAACGTCGTTTCCACCAGAAAATGGCCGCAGTCAGCAATCCAAATAAGGGTAAAAATCCCACAGCAGCCCAAGCTAACTGTTGAGCTTCTTGCGGAGTCATCGAGATCCGGCGATTCAGAACAGTTTTAGGCCGAATGGATAAGGTTTGCTCATTTTGTTTGCTTAACCAGCTTACAGAATTGAGGAAAACATCTCCATTTAGTTGCAATTGAAAGTTCCCATCAATCGCAAATTCTGAGTTACCAATCACAACAAGTCGAGCTTCCCTTTCCGCCGTTGTTTCTGGAGTTGCTGTTTCTGGAGTTGTTGTTTCTGGAGTTGCTGCTTCTGGAGTTGCTGTTTCTGGAGTTGCTGTTTCTGGAGTTGCTGTTTCTGGAGTTGCTGTTTCTGGAGTTGCTGTTTCGTCCGTTTCTGCTTCTGGACTCGTTGCTTCGTCCGTTTCTGCTTCTGGAGTTGTTGGTTCTGGAGTTGTTGGTTCTGGAGTTGCTGTTTCTGGAGTTGGAGTGTCCGTGGCGATCGCTCTTGTCTTAGCAACTCCCAAGGGGAGGGGTCCGGGGCGATCGCCTTGAGGATCGAACTTCAAGTCCGGATTTTCTGGAGTGGACTCCGCCCAACTTTGCTCCCCAGTCAGCAGCAGAGGCGTACTCTTGACCCCCTCCACATCACTCAGCAGCAGGGGACGCGCTAAGGGATAGAACGAATAACCCCCTTGAAAGTCGCGGACAATGGGATGATCTCCATAATTCGTAATTAAAGGGGCCGCAGGGCCTAATCCGACCAGTCCACCACTACCGGAACTATCGATCGCAATCGTTTTATCCAGTTGGATTCCCCACTCCTTCAACAGCGGATCCAGTCCGGTATTGGTATCCGGATCGATCGCCACAAATAGGCTCCCACCTTGTTGCAGATAGGTTCGTAAAGCTTGAACTTCCTGGGGAAATAACGGTTGTCTGGGTCCGGCAATCACCACCACTGCGGCATCGGGGGGGACCCGAGGCAATCGCGCCAAGTTGAGGGGTTCTACCAAAAAATTTTTGTCCTTCAAGCTGGCAACCGCTTGAGAGATAGCACCTCTTCCCGCTTCTAAAGAACGTTCTCCATGACCTTGGAGCAAATATACCTTGTAAACGCGATCGCTCGTAAACTGCTCTAAACTACTCGTTAGCCGAGCTTCCGAGAGGGACGAAGCAGAACTCACCGTCTGCACAAATTGCTGCCTGGTGCCATCCTCCGATGTCAGATAAACCTCACCAAAACTTTGAACCCCAAATTGCCGCGCCACCGTGGGTTGCTTTGAAGGATCCACATATTGGAAATCAAACAGATCGGGCGCTTGGCTGCGATAATTTTCCAGTAATTCCAGATCCCCGCGTTCAGGTTCCCCCGCGAAAACCCAAACTTTAACAGGTTGAGGCAGATTTCGCACCAATTGTTGGCTTTGTGGAGCCAAGGTAAAGCGCTGATTTTCCGTTAAATCAAAGCGTTCTGTATAGCGAACCCCTAGAAAATTAATTAGCCCTAAAATCACCAGAACCGATGCCGTTGCCACGAAGGCATTAGTCCCCGCTTGTGCCGATCGCGGATTCCATCCACCTTCAGCATTAGTCAGCATCCACAACAGCCATAAAACTAGGACCGTGACACCTGCAATCACCAGTCCAGTAGTCACAGGTTGCCATCCCGTCAGAAATCCGGGAATAGCACCGCCAATCGTCAGAAACAGTCCCAAATAGACTGCATATTTGAAATACTTGGTCAAGCCTCGGGGCTTTTTTTCAATGGTTTTCATGGTTAGGGAAAAGCAATTAACGGGTGTGTGGGCAGGAGTTTTTTATCATTATTCTTTGAGAAAGAGCGAGTCAATTATTGCAGTTCTAACTTCCCTCTTTCCCCTTAAAAGTTTCAGAGAATACCCGGAAGTAATCCAGCAATTCTAAGGGTTGAAATTAGAGAGGTTAACTCCGTTGGAAGCGCAAAGCATCAATAGACTGAGCCGTGAGAAAAATTCCCAAAACCACATAACTGCCTAATAGAATGATACTACTCGTATCCAAAGTGCCGCGAATCAAGTTGGTGTAATGTTTGAGAATCGATAAATGCTCTAAAACCGTGCCGACAGGTCCGCCAATGGCTTGAGCAACCACATCGATCGCCCAGAGAAACAGCACCAGCACAAAGGTGAGGATAGCCGCTAAAATTGTACTATCGGTCAACGAGGAAATAAACATTCCCAGGGAAAGAACCGTAGTAGCTAACAAAATTAAGCCAAAATGGGCCAGCAGGGGAACTGCCAGCGGCATCGGTGGGTTAGCTGCATTCAGGGCGATGATTTGCAGGACCATTAACGGCAGAATCATCGTGATATAAAACGTCACGACGCCCAGGAGTTTCCCTGTCGCTACCGCCCAGTTCGTGATCGGAGAAGTTGCTAACAATTCCAAGGTTCCGCGCTTGCGTTCTTCCGCATACAGTCCCATCGACAACATCGGTAGGATGAATAAAGAGAGGGAACCAATGGTTTGCAAAAATTGTTGTAAGAATTCGTAAGGAACATCGAAGGGGGGAATCGGAATTCCCATCTGTTGTCCTTGGGCATCCATCATCGCCACTTGTTGAATCAAACCCTCATCGCCGAGCAACATAGCCACAAAAAACAAGCCAGAAATGAACCAAAAAAAACCGGCAATTAAATAGGCTAAAGGGGAGATGAAATAACTCTGGAGCTCCTTGCGATAAATCGCCACAATATTGGCAACAATCGTTCCCATTTAGTTTTCCTCTCCTTCTTTTTCTTGTTCGGTTTCTGCTTCTTCAATCACCTCAGCATCTGCGATCGCCTCTTGAGCAGTGTCCTCCGGCACAGATCCACCGGAAAGCACCAAATCCGACTCCACATCTGACTCAGCAATAATTTCCTCGGTAGTCAGTTGCAAAAATAGATCTTCCAGACTAGCTTGGGTGCGTCGCATCTCATGCACCCGGAATCCCCTCGTCACCAACTTAGTAATAATCTCGGGACCGGGTTCCATCCCGGGTTCAGCGATCGCCCGAATCTTGCGCCGAGAGGGGGGCAACTTCTGATCCGAAACCCATTCAGCCGATCGCACTGCGGGCAATTCTTCGAGGGTTTTGAGAAAATGATCCCCCTCTTCAACCTCAGCCAGAGGTTCTGCCATCTCCCCTTCCAATTCATAGGAAGCCCCCCCCGTGAGTTGCACCATCAACTCCTCGGGGGAACCCGTTGCCACCACTTGACCCCGATTAATAATCGCCACGCGGCTACAAGTCATGCTGACTTCCGGCAAAATATGGGTAGACAAAATAATCGTATGGTCTCCCGCCAAACTTTTAATCAGATTCCGCACCTCAATGATTTGGCGCGGATCCAAACCCACCGTCGGTTCATCCAAAATAATCACCGGGGGGTCATGGACGATCGCCTGAGCAATCCCCACCCGTTGCCGAAACCCCTTGGAGAGCTTGCGAATTAGAACCGAGCGCTTTTCTTCCAGATTGCAGCGCTTGAGCGCCCAGTTTACCCGTTCTGGGCGATCGCCCGGGCGCACCTGCTTCAGTCGCGCCACAAAATGCAAAAATCCCTCCACCGTCATATCGGGATATAAAGGAGGCGTCTCTGGCAGATAGCCAATCCGTTGCCGCACTGCCATCGAATCTTCATGGACCTCATAACCTGCCACCTTGGCGGTGCCGCTATTGGCTGGTAAATACCCCGCCAAAATCCGCATCGTCGTGGTTTTGCCTGCACCATTAGGACCGAGAAATCCTAAAATTTCCCCAGGCTCCACCGTAAAGGTGACATCCTGAATGGCTGGTGTCGAGCCATAAATTTTGCTCAGATGCTCAACTTCAATCATGAACGGATATTGTGCGCGTTTTTTCTAACCAATGATTAATAATAGACAAGATATTCCCCCTCGGTAAGACCCCCACCTCCAAGGGAAGAACCGATACTTATGGCCCTCATCGCCAATTCCTCGGGGTTTTAATCCGCTTTAAGAAGACCGTCCGCAGATTTCCCCTGGGTTGAAACCCATTGCAGTGGGGTGAATTCGTCACAGACCGGGGGGCCAAAGTGCCGAAAGTCACCCTATAGAATAGCTTGTTACAAGGGACAATCAGGAGAGTGTCATACCCCCTCACCCAAAAAGCCGATTAACCCTTGCACGGGGCGAAAACAACCGTTGTGCCAATTCCACTTGTGACCGTCATTCTCCCTATCCTCCAGAAAGCGCTTCGTACAGTGTAAACATAATCGGACGACCAAGGACGATGTAACGGGCTTGGGCTTCATCACCTACCACCCTTTCCGGCGATCGGTGCAATTACCAACCGCTGGGTGCTCTATCCAAACCCTATCTAATGCCCAGGAAACCGCCCCCATTTCCCTTGGTGTGACCCGGTTTTTACCAGCAAATACTCAGGAATTCTCATCAATTATGGCTACATTTTACGTCGATCCCATCAATGGAAACGATTCTGCTGCCGGTAGCCAACTGGCTCCTTTGAAAACCCTTGCCGCAGCCTTGGTTAAATCCACCTCCGGCACCACAATCAAGTTAGCCAACGGCTCCTATACCGCAACATCAGGGGAAAAATTCCCCCTCGTTGTCAAAGCTGGAGTGACCATTGTTGGTGATGAAGCCACTAAAGGGAAAACCATCATCATCCAAGGGGGTGGTACAAAGACGATGGGCAATTGGCCCAGCCAGAACATCACTATGTATCTGGAGGAAGGGGCACAAGTGCGCGGCGTTACGGTCACGAACCCCGGGACTTCTGGGGTCGGGGTGTGGATCCACGGCGTCTCCGCCACCCTCGCCAATAGCACCTTATCTAAGTCCAGTCGCGAAGGCGTCTTCGCCAGCGGTATTGCTAAACCCACCATCATCACCAACGTCTTCGCCGAGAATACGGGCAACGGAATGTCATTCGTTGACAATGCCAAAGGGGAAGTGCGAGGCAACCTGTTTCAAAAAACTGGCTTTGGCTTAACCATCGGCTATCAGTCAGCGCCGTTGCTGAAAGATAACCAGATTCTGGAAAATCGCACTGGGATAGTCATTAATGGTGAGGCTGCTCCCGTTCTTCGCAACAATATCATCGAAAAGAACGAGCAAGACGGCATCACCGTTACCAATAACGCCAAAGTGGACCTAGGGACAAGCGCAGATCCTGCCGGTAACACGATTAAAACGAACGGGCAGTATGACGTCCAAAATGCCAGTACCCAGAAAATCCTCAGTATCGGCAATACCCTGAGTGCGACGACGGTCAAAGGTGATATCGATTTTGTCGTCAGCAGTGTTCCCGTTCCCGAGGGCCCGGGTTCTGATCCCGAGCCGGAGAAACCTACCAGCTTAAAAGATATTGCCGGTCATTGGGCAGCACCTTTTATCACCGCAATGGTCGGAAAAGGCTTAATTGCTGGGTTCCCCGATGGCACATATAAGCCAGAAGAGAAGCTGACTCGCGCTCAATATGCGGCGATCGTGGCGAAAGCGTTTAATGAAACCTTGAGTAGTACCACCACGAACTTTACCGATGTCGCCAGTGATTTCTGGGGCAAAGATGCGATCGTCAAAGCCAACCGCATGGGCTTTATTGCCGGGTTCCCTGATGTGACTTTCCGCCCCAATGACAATTTGACTCGGGTACAGGCGCTGGTTTCTTTAGCCAGTGGTTTGAAACTCAGTAACGGTGATGCAGCGACCCTCGGATATTACACCGATCGCGCTCAAATCCCCAGCTATGCGACCAATGCCGTGGCGATCGCCACCGAAAAAGGGATGGTGGTGAATTATCCCAACGTCAAAGAACTCAATCCGATGCGGGAAATCACCCGGGCTGAAGTCGCGGCTATTATTTACCAAGGCTTAGTTGTCAAAGGACTCGCTACCGCGATTCCTTCCTCTCACATCGTAGCCGCCAATGTCAAAGCCCAGCCTTTGAGCGATATTGCTGGTCACTGGGCCGCACCGTTTATTCTCGGCTTATACAACGCCGGGGCAGTCGGGGGCTATCCTGACGGCACCTTCAAGCCCAATGACAAAATGACCCGGGCCCAGTATGCCGCCTTAGTCACGAAAGCCTTAAATCCCCCAGTTAAACGGGATGCAGCCACTTTTAAAGATGTTGCTGAAGATTTCTGGGGCTACGTCGCGGTCCAAACCGCCTATAAGAGCGGATTTATCTCCGGCTTCCCAGATAACACCTTCAAGCCTGCTGAAAATGTCCAGCGCGCCCAGGTGATTGTTTCTCTGGTCAATGGACTCGGGTTATCCGGTGGGACTTTAGAGAGCTTAACGAAATTTAGCGATCGCACCACCATTCCCGACTATGCTAAGGAGGAAGTGGCAACTGCCCTCCTGAAGGAATTAATTGTCAGCTATCCGAGCCCCGACAAACTCGAACCCACTCGCGATGCCACCCGCGCCGAAGTCGCGGTGATGATTTATCAAGCCTTAGTCAATGCCGGTAAAATTGCGGCGATCGACTCTCAATATATCCTCTCCGCGTAAGTAGTTTAGCACCAAGGGTGGAGCGATTCATATTAAATCCGGTTGTGATAGGTCTATAAAAACCCACACCCTCAAGGGTGGGTCTATACGGACGTAGACGCGCTAGCGGCTTCCCGAAGGGTAGCCCGCCTACGCGGGCTAAAGAGCGAAAACCGCCTTTTAACAACCGGATTTGGTATCACTCCACCTCGGTCTTCATTTACTCCTGGCACTTCTTCTAACTCCTTGGGGGGTGGGCTTCGGCCCACCCTTTTTCCCGTTGAAGCTCAGGGATCACGGTCAGGTCCTGTCATGGCTTGTTATTTTTTACCATAGCGGCGTTTCATTCGCAAACCCGAAACACCTAATAGGAGTAATCCCGCGATCGCAGAAGGTTCGGGAATCTTACGGGTAGTCTCCCCTTCATCCGTCACCACCGGAGGAATCACCTCCGGGTTAATAATGACAACTGGCTCCATATTCTCCCTCTCCACCGGCGCAATGACAACCCCCGGGAATATGTTATCCACCTCTTCCTCTGCTGTCTCTTCACTTTCCACCGGAGGAATCACAACCGGGTCAAGAATCGCCACCTCTTCCTCTTCCGTATCCTCACCCTCCACCGGAGGAATCACAACTGGATCACTCTCTTCCGTATCCTCACCCTCCATCGGAGGAATCACAACCGGATCACTCTCTTCTGTCTCCTCACTCACCACCGGAGGAATCACAACCGGGTCACTCTCTTCTGTCTCCTCACTCACCACCGGAGGAATCACAATCGGGTCAAGAATAGCCACCTCTTCCGTGTCCTCAGTTTCCTCTGGGTCTTTTGTATCTATAACTATATCCACCATTGAGAGTCCTAGGGCTTCTACCATGCTTTGATTGAGGATACGTTCTTCATTCACCTTGTCAAACAGGCCAAATCCCCCTGTATAATCCCACATCGCCCAGCCGATATCGTATTCCTCCAAAGCCGTTCGCACATCATAAATCCAGGCGACCCGGTCTTTCTCCTTGACGAAACCTCGATAAACGCCGAACTCATTCGCCGTCAGACGAACATTATGTTCTGTAGCCCATGCCGCAGCGAGTCCAATCCGGGCTTTGATTTTATCGGCATTCCACTGTTCATCGCAATAGGACTGGGCCACCTGCCGTAAGTCGTCGTCGGTCATTCGCAGGAGCACGGCATCACATTCGACTTGATTATAAGGATAGGGTAGATCCCAAACCAAATTAAAGTGATCGTCTATCCAGTCGGCCCCTTGATGGGTAAAGGTCATCGGTTCGTAAAAGTGGAAATTGTAGACCACATTGGGATCGGCAACCGGAGTGAGCTTGCGCAATCCGTCAATACCGCTCCAATCATATCCCGTGGCGATCGCTGTATGCTCAGGCGCACCGGCACGAAATGCACCTAAAATCTTCCCCTGAACCCAATCCCATCGTGTGACGGGATCGATATATTCCGGTGCAAAGAAGTTAAAAGAGGGCTCATTGAGCACTTCTAAAAACAGGAAATCGGGATCCCGGGGGCTGAGATGTTGTGCTAATGCGCCCGAAAATTGGGCAAATGTATCAACAAACTCATCATCCCTAGCCAAATATTCTTTAAACTCATCGTTAGCTTGCAGATCTACAATGACGCCCAAATCTCGTTCCAGGATGCGATCGAGGGCTGAGTCTAAGTATCCCAAATATTCTACATTGAGTGATTCGGGATTGCTCCGGTCCATCAGAAGAGCCGGATCTAGCGGCAGGCGAACGTGCTGGAATCCCAAACCCGTCAGCAAATCCAGGTCATCATCGCTGATAAAGTTTTCCATGTGAAACGAATTGTAAGTCTCACTTTGGGCAAACCAGTGACTTAAGTTGATCCCCCGGTTGAGGCGATCGAATCGGGTTTCTAGGGGATTTTCCCTCAAGGGGAGGCTGGATGTGGTTAAATCAGCATGAGCTGGACTCGCTGTAGCAAGGGAAAACGAACTGATCGTCAAGCCAGCTAAGGCGAAAAACTGTAAGAGTTTGCCTGAATTCATAAAACCTCTTGGTAGTAGATGTCACCCGTAGTTGAATGCTCTGTGTGCCATAACCCTCGGCGGAAGTGAGTTAATAGAGAGCGCTCTGGAGATAGGGGGCTATCCTGTTCATTCTCTAAAAAAGGGATATCACTTTCTTAAGTCATGTAAATCCTAAGTTTCATCCAGCAACAAATTGATTTAAGTTGCCGTCAAAGCTTTTGGATTCAAAAGTTTTGTTATTTTCCGCTTATATCCAAGGGAAGGCACTAACTAAAGCGACTTTAAATGATTTTTGAAAGAAAATATCCCTCATCAGAGAAAATTCTTTAAAACTTTATATTTTCTTTGCCAAAGTTTTACCTTGATGCGTTAAGATTACTGCCTTTAGGTAGAGGAATTATTGGCACAAATGAGCATTCTAATTCATCATCCAGTTAGTGTTTCTATTTAGATTTGCCCAGTCATGGCTACTGTTTCAGAAATTTTCAGGAGAGGGTAATATATCTGTAGAGATAGAAGCGTTCATTGCAATGAACTTACTCTCTAACTTTAGACCTATTCCTGACGATTTTGTGGGGAATGGAGGAATTTTTGGGAATCCAGGAAGTTATAAGCGGCTCGTTCCCACTGAGCATGAATGGATCCTAGTGTTCGGGAGTTCGATCCTGGAACAGTAGAGACAACTGATTGAACTCGGTGGCGGCAAGTGAGAAAATTTTATACTCCTCAGAACTGGAGCGATCGCCCAACAATTCCCAGGAAGATGACTGGCCAATTATGGGCAAAACCCGGGTAAAGACGCATAATTTCGCATCTTTACCCGGGTTTTAGAGTTCTAACCAGACTGACGCCCAAAAACCAGATTTCTCCGATGAGGGTCTCATGAGGAATCGGGAGTTTCTAACCCGAATAGTCCGGAACCGACTAAGCCGGATTCAGTACCCAATTGACCAGGGTGCGGACCCCGAAACCCGTTGCTCCAGCACTGTTATACCCCTTATCTTTTTCCGTCCAAACCGGCCCTGCAATATCTAAATGCGCCCAAGGCGTTTTCTCCACAAATTGCTTGAGGAAGAGTGCCGCAGTAATCGAGCCACCGGGACGCGGCCCTGTATTTTTCATATCCGCGTGCAGGGACTTCAATCCTTCAAAATAGGACTCTTCCATTGGTAACTGCCAGAACTTTTCTCCAGCGGTTTGGGAAGCGGTGAGCAACTGACTCGCTAACCCTTCATCCGTACTCCATAACCCGGCAATATCATTACCGAGGGCAACTACACAGGCTCCTGTGAGGGTAGCTAAATCCACGATCGCATCGACCCCCAGTTTTTCCGTAAACACCAAAGCATCGGCCAAGGTTAACCGCCCTTCCGCATCGGTATTATTCACCTCAATGGTTTTACCATTAGAGGCGGTGAGGATATCTCCCGGGTGCATAGCCCGACCACTAATCATATTCTCCGTCACCGCTGTGATGAAGTGGACCTCCACATCGGGTTTTAATTGACCGATCGCCTTCGCCGCACCAAACGTCGCAGCAGAACCCGCCATATCCGTCTTCATCATTTCGATGCCACTGCCGGTGGGCTTAATATTCAGCCCCCCCGAGTCAAACGTCAAACCCTTACCGACGATCGCCAATTTACGCCGGGGTGTCCCTTGGGGTTTGTAGGTCAAATGGATAAATTTCGGGGGCATTTCCGACGCTTGCGCCACCCCGAGAAACGCACCCATTCCCAGGTTTTTACAATCTTCCTGTTCCAGGATTTCCAGGTCCAAACCATATTCAGCCGCCAATTCCTCCGCTGTTTCAGCCATTGACATCGGCGTAACCACATTGGAGGGGGCCGCCGCCAACTCCCGGGCTAAATTCACCCCACTAGAAATTTGTAAACCTCGGGTAATCGCAGCTTGGCGATCGGCCAAACCGAGCAATTCCACTCGTTCCAGTCGCGATCCCGTTTCTTCTGGGTCCGACTTAAAGCGCAAATCCTTAAACAGGGCTAATTCTATCCCTTCTGCGATCGCCTGGGCCGTGGTATCCGCGTCATGATTCCACACCGGGAGATCAATCCCCAGGGTTTTGCACTTTTCTTTACTCGCCACCTTGGCGGCAGTCCCGGCGGCACGTCTCAAACTATCAACACTGAGGGACTCGGACTTGCCTAAACCCACCAAAATAATCTTGCGGATGGCACTGCCACCCCCGACCCGAGTCACGGCGGTACTATTGTCCTTGCCTTTGAACTCCACCTCAGCGATCAGTTCGGCGATCGTCCCGCCTAGCTTGTCATTGAGCTGACCTAATTCTCCCGTGATCTCAGTGGCCTCTTCAAACACCCCAATGGCTAAGGCGTCTCCAGACCAGTCCAACCGTGGCGTTTCTATACCTTGAAATTCCATTCCTAGTCCTGAATAATGTAATACTTCGCAACAATACCAGTATGGATCGAGATTGACGTTTCCACAGAGGGGTTACAGAGGTTGCACCCTGTCAGGAAAATAGTCCCCTAACTCCCCTGGCGATCGCCTTCCCGGCCAGGAATCCTCTGAGGATTAGACAGGTTATATAATAGACTTCTTGCCAAATTCTAAAAAGCCCCCCTTAGCAAGGGGGGTTGGGGGGATCTCTCCAATATTTTGCAACAGGTCTAATATTCGCCCTAAATTTTCCGCCAAATCTGGGTTTCTTTGTCTAAGTCTTGTCAGACATAGTAACCTGGAATTGAATTTCTATTTTTGGACCGTAAACTAGGAGCATGAGCTGTGGTTTCCGAAGCCTCTAAACAGAGAGCAGAACCGTTATCGACGCGAACGAATCCCCCCTCCCTCTCCGTATCTCAAACTGAACCCGTGCGGGATCCGGATCTGTTAGCGCAGGCCCTGCGACACAAATTAAAAAACCTGACTGGGGCGATGGGGGAAGTGGTGATGCCTTGCATCCCTGCAATGATCGATGAGCATCTGAATCTGGTCATCGGAGTGATGAAAGGGCTTGGGCAAACCCTCAGCGATGAACAAATTAAGTCCCTGAGAACCGCCTTGTCCACCCATTTGGCGGAGGGATTTCGGGCCTCACCCCATGCCCGTCTGAGCGTCAAATTTAGTCCACCCAGTCCCACAGAAGGGTTGACCAGTGGATTAAAAATCACCGCCAATCTCCACACATCCTCCCTAGAAGAAAAATATGATGGGTGGGTGAAAAATCGCAGCGGTCCCTTATTTGGACCTCATCCAGATGCGAAAATCATTGATGTGGCTGCGACCTTTAGGGACAAGGAACGAGTCCCCATTCTCGATGTCGGTGCCGGGACTGGGCGCAATACCTTCCCCTTAGCCAGACAAGGACATCCAGTGGATGCGGTGGAACTCACCTCTGTATTCGCCCAGAAACTTTTAGCCACTGCTCAGAGTGAAGCCTTGCCGGTGCGGATTTTCCAGGGCAATATTCTCGACCCCAAGCTGAATTTACCGACGAGTTACTATAAGTTAGCTGTGGTTTCGGAAGTGATTTCCCACTTCCGCAATATCAATCAGGTTCGCATCCTGCTGGCCAAATTATGTGCGGGACTAGAAAGCGGTGGATTGTTACTGTTTAATGTCTTCTTACCCCTGGATGGGTACCAACCGGACGAAAGCGTGCGTCAAATGGCCGAGGTTGTCTGGTGCTACCTGCTCACCCATGACGAACTGAGGTCGGCTATGGCAGGACTCCCTCTGGAAATCCTTTCGGAAGAGTCGGTATATGAGTATGAGCAAGCTCATCTGCCCTCGGAAGCATGGCCCCCAACCTGGTGGTTTATCAGTTGGGCAACGGGGCGGAATATTTTTCCGTTTGCGGCGACCCCGCCAGTGGAGTTACGGTGGGTTCTGTGTCGGCGCAAATAAGAGCTTATTGCGATCGCCCTGGAGCTAGAGAAAGCTCTGGAGGAGTGAGAAGCATGAGTTGAGCTTAATCGCACCCACCCCAGTTTGACGACCCCTAGATAGACTCGTTGTCGGGTCAACTCAGTTGGCTCGACCCGCCAAATTCTCAAGGAAAAAATTAAAATAAGGCTGTTGCAGCTCAGGGAGGGGGAAACTTGATGTTTAAAAAAAAGCAAAGATCCAACAAAGTAACGATAGCCGTTGGCATCGGGCTATGGATTTTGTTAATCGGTGCTGCTGTACCCATGAATAAATGGATCGAATGGAGTCAGAAGACTCCAGAAATGCTCAACCTCGGGGGAAAGCTAAGTCACCAGTCTGCGGTGAAACCTTTGGCGCTGATGCCTGCGGAGCAAAGATCCAGTCAGTTAGAGCAGTTGGCGAGGAATGGGAAGGGTCTCGATCGCGCCCAAGCTCGTTATATGTTAGCCAACGATTTACTCGAACAAGGGCAGGCAGCACAGGCCCTGGAATGGCTCCAAGATTTAGAAGAGGACTATGGGCTGCTCGCCCCCTACATTTTGTTTAAACGGGCTCAGGCTTATGAACTGAGCAATAATTCTGCCCAAGCGCAGGAAACTTGGACAGAATTGCTAGAGAAGCATCCCGAGTCGGCGGTGGTGGTTGAAGCACTCTACGCCTTGGGTGCAAGCTCCCCCCAATATTGGGACCAGGCCCTGGAGAAATTCCCGGCTCACCCCAAGAGTATGGAAATCGCTCAAACCCGTTTAAAAGGAAATCCGAATCGCCTGGATTTATTATTGCCGATCGCCAACCACGGCTTTTACCTGGAGAATTACAAATCCTATCTCGAAAAACTGACCCGTCAACATCGCGATCGCCTCACCCCAGAAAATTGGGAAGCGATCGCCTTTGGCTATTGGGAAAAACAAGACTATGGCAAAGGAGGGGAAGCCTACGCTTCCGCTACCTGGAACCCCCAGAGCGCTTATCGTCTGGCCCGAGGACGTCAGCTTTCCGGAGATAACAGCGGGGCCATATTAGCCTACAAACGACTCTTCGTAGACTTTCCCGATAGCGAAGAAGCCAGCATGGGGTTAGAACGACTGATCACCCTGGTGGAACCCAAAGAAGCCCTGACTTATATTGACGAACTAATTAACCGCTTCCCCAACAAAGCCGGAGAAGCCTTGTTCGCCCGCTCCAAAGTCCTCGATGAACTGGGTAGCCGCAGTGCCGCTAAAGAAGCGCGGGACAGGGTGCTCAGTGAGTATAGCAATTCCAAAGGAGCCGCCGAACTGCGATGGAGTTTAGCTCAACAAAGTGTAGCGATTAACAAATTTGACGAAGCGCGGAAGTGGGCTTTGGAACTCCGTCAGGAAAACCCCGATAATGAACTCGCTCCAGAAGCCGGGTTTTGGGCTGGAAAATGGGCGCAGCGCCTGGGGTTGAGCAAGGAAGCTCGCCAAACCTACGAAGATATTTTGTTTAACTATACCGAATCCTACTATGCGTGGCGATCTGCCGTGTTGTTAGGATGGGATGTGGGTGACTTCACCAATGTCCGTGGGCTGACTCCGGCGATCGTCGGTCAAACTGAACGGGTTGAGATCCCCGCCGGTTCCGATGTCCTCAAAGAACTCTACCTCCTCGGCCAAGATCAAGATGCCTGGACCCTCTGGCAGGTCGAATTTACCAATCGCCGCGAACCCTCAGTCCCTGAGCAGTTCACCGATGGGTTGATTCGCCTCGGGGTTGGAGATAATCTGGATGGAATTTTTATGTTGTCCAGTCTAAGGGATCGAGACAAAGCCGAGGACCAAGAGCAGTACAAACAAATCAAGGTCAAACCTCATTATTGGGAAGCACTTTATCCCTTCCCTTATGCTGACTTGATCCAGAAAGCCTCTAAAGAACAAAAAATGAATCCTTTGCTGGTGACGGCATTAATGCGCCAAGAGTCCCGATTTATGCCAAAAATTCGCTCTGCAGTCGGTGCAGTCGGGTTGATGCAAGTCATGCCCGAGACCGGGTCCTGGGCAGCCCAAAGCATGGGTCTCAAAAATCACAATCTAGAAAACCCGGAGGATAATATTAAAATCGGGACTTGGTATCTAGATTTTACTCACGGTCAGTATAAAGATAACTCTATGTTAGCCGTGGCGAGTTACAATGCCGGGCCCAGTAATGTAGCCGCCTGGATCGAGCAGTTTGGATTCAACGATCCTGATGAGTTCGTGGACAAGATTCCTTTCCCCGAAACAAACGGTTACGTCAAGCACGTTTTTGAGAACTATTGGAATTATCTGCGGCTATACAGCCCCGAAATTGCCAAGAAACTCGGACAATAAATTTCCCCCAGTTCGTGAGGTGTCCTCCCCCCAAACCCCGTAGCCATTCCCCGGTTGACAATCAAGGGACACAAGTTGGGGGCCGCGCCCTGTCTTCAAGGGGACGGAATCGGGAAATATACGGATGTCCAAACTCCTCAAAACGGGCTAACTTAGTGATGAAAAAACGACTCAAGAGCGGCTAATTATGATATTGGAGTCTTTAGGCTGTGCAAAAATTGCTGGTGAGTTAGCCGCGCTAATGCAGCAAAAAGTGACGGGGATATGGCTGGTTGTAGCTCAAGAATACACTAGATCTTCCCAACCCCCTGAGCCTGGGCCTAACCCCCTTCGCGATCGCCTTCCGGTGAGACCGAATCAGTCACTGGGGAAAAAGCGCTCCACCCCGAAAGGGGATAGTGCTTCCCCCTCAGTTCGCCAAGGTAAGGCTCCCCCATCCAATCCCTGTCCCGGGGAACGCCAGTGGCGATTTTACCTAGTCATGGGCCGGTTACTCTACATTACTGAAAGTGTTCACCGGGTCCGGCGGTGGTCCAGAGCGTTGCGACAACACTGCCCCAAGTTTGTGGTCGATCCCCAAGATGTGGCCGAGGGAGAACCCTGGGAATTTCAACTTCTCCAACCGGGGATGGAGCAACATCTGCTCAGTCCTACTCATGCCAAAGCGCTTATTCGCACCAGTAGCTTAGAAGCCTTATTTAACCTAGCCAGCTATCCCAAAATTAGCACCCATTGGCATCCCCTCTCCCTGGAGTCTTTACAGATACCCAGCAATATCGCCTTATCCTCCTTGGATGTGGCTCAGGTGTTTCAGAAAGCCGAACAGCTCTGGGAACAGTGGGAACAACTCGGGTTACACTACATTAGCCCTGATTTGTCCCCGGTATTAAGCCATCCCACCCAGCTCAAACAACAAGTCAGTTCCGAGTCATTTTTGACCCTCAATACCCTCTTCAACGGTGAAAATACGATTTGGGACCTGGCGATCGAGCGCAAGCAATCCATCGTTGGGGTGACCCGAACTTTGCATCATTTCGTAGAACAAGGTAAAATCTCTCTACAAACCGTCTCCGATTGGCCTTCCCCTCTGGAACAGTGGCGCATCGTTCGGGCGGCAGTAGCCCCCAAAAAACCCTTGATTGCTTGTATTGATGATAGTCCCCTGGTTTGCGAACTCCTCGCTGGCATCCTCCAACCTGCCGGTTACGATACGATCGCCATTCAGGACCCTATGCAAGGGGTAGCTATCCTCTCGGAGAAAAAGCCGGATTTTATCTTTTTAGATCTGGTTATGCCCCAGACAAATGGCTATAATCTGTGCAATTTTTTACGTCAAAGTAATCTATTTCGCGAGACCCCGATTGTTATTCTCACCAGTCAGGATGGCATTATTGACCGCACCAGGGCCAAATTAAATGGGGCTTCAGATTTTCTCAGTAAGCCCCCCCAGGCGGAAAAGGTGCTGCAAATGGTTGAAAAATACCTGAAAGGCTCCGATCGCCCGAACCCCCTCTCGGACATGGGTTTTCCGGCGTTGGCATAACGGACTCCCCAGGGTGCTTCGCTCTTTGAATTGCCGGTGTCCCCCTCAACTTCAGGGTTTCTGGTGTGCTACAGGGTGATTGATGGACCCAGGTCCCAGCATCCGCAACTGGCGATCGCCTCCAGGCTCCATTTGGGTCTGGCACGAATCCTCAGAAAACGGCTATAACAATGAATAGGGTGATTAGTTAACTGCTCCCAAATCTGGTGGTAAAAAGTCGTTTTTCTCTATAACGCTGCCTAGGCAGCATTGTCGGCAAACGCTCCACCCTTGAGGGTGCGAGTTTTTCCCGAGGAGTAGCCGATTTGGTATGATACTTCCTCGGTCGATTGCATCTTCTGTGTGTTCCTCCGAGCCGATCTAAAGCAAAATGGGAATGGGTTTATTTGAATCGAAGGCGATGGCAACCCACCCCGGCGTTCCGTTGCGATCGCGCCCCTGAACCAGTTTTGAGGAATGCTAACCCATAAACACCCCGGTTTCCTCCCATTCCTGGTATTCGCCTTTCTTCAGACTGAGTTTTACACCCCTAGCTGGCGTCTCAAGGTTTCTATAAATAAATGAGTGAAGTTTTAATACAACTTTTTGTCCAACTGATTGCTAACTATACGGGTTTGCGAATCAGGACTCAAGACCAAGAGGCTTTATGTCGTAAACTTGGGTCTCGGATGCGCTCGCTTAAATTATCCTCCCCCGAAGATTATTATAAGTTACTAGAGGGAGGGATCGACCAAAGTAATACCTTTTCAGGAATCGCCGCTCACGGAGAATGGAGAGAACTGATCACCCTTTTAACCACGGGTGAAAGTTATTTTTTCCGAGATAGCGGTCAATTTTGGCTCCTTGAAAATGTCCTTCTACCGGAACTGATTGCTTATCAACGACAAGTTAGTAACTCCCGGGGAAACTCCAAACCCTCCCTGCGGATTTGGAGTGCGGGATGTTCCACCGGCGAGGAACCCTACTCTTTAGCTATTTTGGTCACCCAACTCATTCCCGACTGGGAAAACTGGAATCTTTTTATCTTAGGAACCGATATCAATCACGAGTCGATTGCTCAAGCAAAACAAGGACTATACAGCCCTTGGTCATTTCGGATGGTAGAACCCGAGCGTCTGCCCCAATATTTCCAGCAACGCAAGAACCAATGGAAATTAGAAGAAAAATATCGCCGCTTAGTCACATTTCGGGTGGGGAATTTAGCGCGCGATCGCTTTCCCGATTTGACGGGCGAGCTCTCTGAGATAGATTTAATTATTTGTCGAAATGTCTTTGTCTATTTTGAATCCCCGGTGATAGGTGAAATTTCCCAAAAATTTGCCAAAACCCTCCGACCCGGTGGATACTTGATGACGGCTCATGCTGAACTTCACGGGCAGAACTTGACCGAGTTGACTCCGAAAGTTTTTGCTCAGTCTGTAGTTTATCAACGCCGAGATAACTCTTCTGTCAATATCCCGGTTTCTCCCTATCAAGGGTATAACCTTCCTTCCTCCTTCCCCTTACCCTCTTCCTCGGGGATCGCCACCTCTAGGAAATTAGATCCACTCAAGCACAAAGTAAACCGACATAAAAACCCACCGCCACTCTATCAGTCCAGCACCTCTTCCTCCGACCTGAGCCTTAAAAACTCTGAGGTCAGTCTCCTGTTGCAAAAGGCTGAGACTCTCTTTAAAGCAGACCGTTTAGACGAATCCCTCCAGACCTTCCAACATATCGTTAAATTGCAGCCTCGACATTTTCAAGCCTATTATCTGATTGCTAAAATTTATGCTAACTTAGGAAACTATCGCCAAGCGGAACGGTATTGTCAACAAGCTATCTCCATTGATGCGATGTCGGTTCAACCTTACTACATCATGGCTCATATTGCTGAAGAAAAAGGAGACTTAGACCGGGCTAAATATTGGTTAAAGCGAATTCTTTATCTCGCTCCCCTTTCTATATCAGCTTACCTGGAACTAGCCGCTATTTATGAACGAGAATCCGACCTAAAAAGAGCCACTAAAATGCGGAAAACCGCCTTAGATATCTTAGAGACATTACCAAAAGATTATTCGGCGGAATATGCCGAAAAGATGACTTTAAGTGAATTAAAAGAATATCTGATAAAAAGCCTTGGAACTCAGGACTAAAGCGGGAGAACATGAACGTGAGCGAACATCACTCTTTTTTAATATTTAGCTTAAATGGGTCAAGGTATGGGGTAACGACCCAGGCAGTGCAAGAAATTTTTTTCTTACCAGCATTAACTCCCATCGATGAAGCACCTCGGGACATTGTGGGGGTGGTAAATCTGCGGGGAGAAGTTTTACCCGTGATGGATTTAAACTTACGGTTCTTTCAGCGATCGCTCGATTACCAGATTACGGATAGCATCATCGTCATCGAGTGGCAAACCGTCAAAATAGGGCTGATTGTCAACCAAGTTCATGAAGTGCAAGACATTCCCTTGGAGGCGATCGCCCCCCAAATTGCTTATGGACGACAAAACGGCAGTCCCTCCCACCATTACATCACCGGGGTCGCCAAAAACCTTGGAGAATTGGTAATGTTGCTCAACCCCGAACAATTAATTGAATATTCCGGTTCTCCAGAAACCCCACCTTTTGAACTCAACGGTACAGAAATACCCGGTTCCGGGACCTCCGTTCAGAAAGACCGCCGATTCTGTCCCCATGCCACGCCGGAAGACATGGCCCTCTTCCAAGAGCGGGCCGAGAATTTAATGAAACTCAGCGAAGGCGAAGATTTTACCGGATTGATGCCGATCGCCGTGATTGGGTTAAACGATGAATATTTCGGTCTGGATCTGAATGTGGTCCGGGAATTTACAGACATTCGCGACATCACCCCCATCCCCTGCTGTCCCAGTCGCATCATCGGTAACATGAACCTCCGGGGTGAAATTGTTACCTTAATCGATATTCGGGAAAGCTTAAACCTCCCCATCACCCGTGCCATAGGCGGCACTAAGGTGATGGTTGTTCATATTGATGAACTCGTTGCCGGAATTGCTATCCAGGAAGTGTGCGACGTCATGTATCTGCACCCGTCCAAAATTGCCCCGGTACCTGCCGCCATTCACTCTGCCAATGATGAATACCTCCGGGGTACAGCACCCTATCGGGAAAAAATGATGAGTTTGCTCGATCTGCCTAAAATTCTTATCCAGGGAGAATTAGAGGTCAATGAAGAACCCTAATCGGTTCTGGAGTCGGGGTGAGTCCCGGACTCGGTGAGATACAGAACACTCTGGAGGGAGACTCGGGGACAGAACCCTGACGCGGTGCAAAAGCGAGCGGGGGACAAGAGGCCCCCAAACCCCCAGGATGAGTTTTCTTCAAATCCCCCTGTGCTGTGAGTTTTAATCGAATATTCTTCCTTCTGAATTCTGGATTCGCGGGTTTAACGAATGAATGGTGAGCAAGATGTTTTGTTGGTTGCACCGACGGACCTATGTTGAACCCGTTAAAACTAAAAACCCGTATTTTACTGGGATATTCAGTGCCGTTATTGCTGTCCCTTGGCTTTGCGGCAGTTGTGTCTTGCCAGACCCAGACCCTCCAACAAAAACTGGATACCGATGCGGCAGGACAACAAATCCTGGATAATTCGGAACGCATGGTTTCTGGCCTTTCCCAGATGCAGCGTTATAGTGCCAGCTTTTTAGTGAATCCCGAAGTTGATTTTTTAATTGAATATGAAAAAAAATCTCAATTATTTGAAGACTCTCTTGAATTTCTCGATCTCCAGCTTGAAAACCCCGATTTGCAAATTCGCTTAGATAGAATTAAAGAGTTAGGAAATCAAATCGATAGCTTGAATCGCTATTTGATGACTTTAACACAAACTCAAAAAAGAGACCAAGCTATTCGGGCTTTTGCGGCGGCTGAAAGTCACAATCTTTCCCTGGAAATCACTCAAGCTTTGGATGATTTTCTGGCGGTTCAGAACCAGCTTCAACTGTCTAAGGGCGAAGGTACTCATATTGCGATCATGGCATTAAAGGAGTGGGTGTGGGTGGGGAGTGGGGTTTTAGTCCTGTTCACCCTGGCGATTTCTACCGCCTGGACTTATCGAATCGTGGAGGCGATCGCCCATCCCCTGCTTTCCCTTCAATCTACCGCTAAAGAAATCACCCATAACATCTTAGTGAGTGAAACCCTTTTGAGTCACCAAGCTGAGGGCTTGAGTCAAACGAGCGCCGTCCTGGAAAGCTTAACTCAATCCGCTGGTCTTCATGCTCAAGAAACCGAGTCTACCCAGGTTCAAGTCGCCCAGATAGAAGATAAAATGCTCTCTTTGAGAGGGCATCTCGGCAAAATCTATGGACTTACTCATCGGGTGACCGATTTAGCTACTCAAACCAATCTGTTAGCGCTTCATGCCGGGGTTGAGTCCCAGCGCCCTGGATTGGAATGTCACTGTCTGGATGCGGTGGCGACGAAAATGCGAACTTTAGCCACGGAAACCCAAAAATCGGCCAAGCAAGTGAATACCCTGGTCACTCAACTAGAAATTGAACCCCATTCTGTTCCCATGGAACTGGAAGAACCGGAGCAAAATGTAGAACCAATCTGGAGTGCGATCGGTGAACTGGCTACCCAAACTCGGGCTATTTCTAAGACAAGCCAGCAGCAAGCTACGGCGATTCAACAAGTGTTCGAGGCCCTGGATTCTCCCTATCACACCGCCCGAGAAACGGTTCAGACTCTAAGCGAAACTAAAATCCGCCTTCAACAACTCAACCGTGACGCTCATCAGTTGTTTGAACTTTTATAATTTAGGTCTGGGCTGGGAGCATTTCTACTGGGTTTTTCCCCTTCACGCCCTCGCCGTCACTGGTGATTGCTGGTTCTTAGCGGTGAATCGGGGTGTATCTTGATGCGGCCTGGAATAGGTGGCGATCGCATTGTTTTTAAAACTCGGTTTTCTCTCTTGTCAAAATGTAATTACAAATGTAAATTTTTAGTTACACCCAAAAAGCCTATCCGTTGTTTCTTCAGACCCCTGCGGTATGGACGCAGTTTCAACCTGGACTGAGTGCCTCCAGAAGCAGCTAACCATCCCAGGAACCTTTAAACCTATCCAGCATCGAAACGGGAAAGATTAGACTTAGGTATCACTTGATACACTGGACCGAGGCACAACAATTGAGTTGAGGCTAAGGTAAAACCAGAATTATCCGGTGAACCGTTGCTGAGTGCCGATTCAACAGTGCCTCAGCGCATCACCCAATTTGAGGAATAAAAATATGAAGTTAGGGCGAAAGCTCTATATAGGATTCGCGATTCCTACCCTGTGTTTGGCCTGGTTAGGGATTTATTCCCTAATTTCTTTTGCCAATATCGACCGACAAGTTGGAACCATTTATGATGATCGCGTCGTGCCTTTACAGCAGTTAAAGGTAATTTCTGATGATTACGGAATTTCTGTGATTGATGCGGTGAATAAGGCTGATGCAGGTTTGTGGACGATGGAAGAGGCGTTGCAATCGGTGAGAACCGCTGTGAATCGGATAGAAGTGAACTGGGAGGCTTATAAAGGGACTCAACTGACCCTTGAGGAAATCAGCCTTATTCGGGAAGTGGAGCAATTGTTCGTTCGTGCCGATCGCGATATTGCTCGTCTGCAAGTGGGTTTACAGACTGGGAACGGGGCTGTTGTCAGCGAATTTAATGGCTATCTCTATGAAGTGATTGACCCGCTCACGGAGAAAATCAATGAGTTGATTAATTTACAGTTGAAAATTGCCAAACAAGAGCGCGAAAAAGCAGCGGAGGTGTACCAACGCACGCAAATTGTGTTTATTCCCTTGTTGTCCCTGGCTTTGTTGATTGGTTCACCCCTGGGTTTTGCGATTATCCGAGGAGCGATCGCCGCTACCCTGAGGGATATCATCAATACTCTGGCGAGCACCTCCACTCAGATTGCCAGCGCTACCACAGAACAGGAGCAGATTGCCCAGCAGCAAGCTGGAGCGGTGCATCAAACCAGTATTGTAATGGAACAATTAAATCAGTCTGCCGCTCACGCGGCCCATCAAGCGATCGCATCAGCGACTGGGGCCAAACAAGCCCTAAGCCTTACCGGATCCGGGACTCAAGCTGTCGATCGCACCCTGGAGGAAATGGCCAAACTCAATCAAACCGTAGGGGTGGTGCAATCGCGGGTGGATGAATTGAGCCAACGCGCTACTCAAATTGGGGCGATCGCCCAGCTTGTTAGCGATTTAGCCACTCAAACCCGCGTCCTCGCTCTCAATGCTGCCGTAGAAGCAGTCCGCGCCGGAGAACAAGGGAAAGGCTTTGGCGTCGTTGCCACAGAAATTCGCAAATTAGCCGATCAAAGTCATCGATCTGCCGAAAAAATCAATCTTCTCGTTACCGACATCGAAAAAGCCCTCAAATCCACCGTCCTCGCCAGTGGCGAAAGTTCCGAAAGCGTCGCTGAAGGGATCCGCATCGTTGGAGAAACTGCCGCCACCTTTGAAGGGGTGCGAAATGCCATTAATCAAGTTGCAGTCAATGTCTCGGAAATCTCTCTCAAGAGCAAAGAACAAGCCACTGCTATCCAACAAGTTCTCTGTGCTATGAAGGATCTAGATCAAGGTGCTTGCCAAAGTGCCTCGGGGATCACTCAAGTCAAAATTGGTACCCAACGACTCAAAGAAGCAGCTTTGCATCTCAAGTCCGTGGTTTAACAATCTACTCCAAACCTGGAATATAAACAGGCTCCTAGTTCTCAATACAGCGTCTTTCTGATTAACTTAGAGTCCCCTTGTCTGGTGTCGTAATCCCCTTCATTCCGTGAAACTTCATTCAATTCAGCGGGTCGCCACTTGACTCTTACTCTAATCAACTCTCGTTATTTGCTCAGGGTCACTGGGTTCTCAGGGTCCTTATTCCTAGGGCGTCGGTTCAGTAAAAAGGCTTGACAAGACCGAGCAAATGTGTATTTACCTGCTCGACTCCACTACAGTG
>NZ_JAMXFA010000057.1:13773-34474 GCF_025370785.1 Laspinema olomoucense D3b | reverse complement strand
TATGTGGATGATGCTGTTGCGGTCAACTATCTGCATGGACTGGATTTGATTTCTCAGGAAAGGGATGGGAGTGAGTCTTTCTACTTAGTGGATGGACTGGGTAGTACGAGGATACTGACGGATGAAGGTGGGGAGGTTACAAATACTTACAGTTATGATGCGTTTGGGAATATCATTTCTTCTGGTGGTACTATAGAGAATGACTATCGATTTGCAGGAGAGCAGTATGATGAGAATTTAGACCAGTATTATCTGCGCCAACGGTCTTATGATGCGGGTATTGGCCGGTTTACTCGACGGGATACTTATGAGGGAAGACTTGGGAATCCAGTAACGCTGCATAAGTATTTGTACGCGAATGGGAATCCGGTTAATTATGTCGATCCAACGGGACTTTATACTCTTGCAGAAGTTCAGACGGCTAACTCCATTCGAGACATTCTAAACAATTTACAAATTGAAAATGGACAACGCCTTATACAGGCTACTCTAAATGGAGGTAATTCTGGAGTCGAAGATCTGCTTTTAGATTTCGGAATAACTTTAGCGGTAACATTAGCTCCTTATGCTCTTCCTTATGTAGCCTCTGGTATATCTTCAGGATTATCAGCAATCCAGAAGAGGATAGATGCTAGAGCGCTTGCGAATTCAGTAGAAGAACTTCGTCTAACTGGAACTGTTGCAAATCATTTATCAGATTTTACAATTCGTACTGATATAGTTGGCGGTAGGTTTACAGAACTAGATAGACCATTTATAAACTCGCCACTTGTTTATCAAGAAATTATGAAAGCCAAAACTCCAGTGCCAGATCCACGTGGAGTACCTGGTGCGTTAAGATGGGATGTAGAAGGTTCTTTTCGGGGCCGAGAAGGTATATGGGAACTTGTCGTAGATCCAAAAACCAAAACTGTTCTGCACTTTAATTTTGTAGGGAGAAGACGATGAAATTTAAGTGGTTTCAAAACCCAGATATTTTGCAGGGTAGGTTGATATATGTTCAACAAGATTATGCATTTAATTTTTTGCCTTCATCAAGATCGACAATTACTTCCTTGGTTATTGATACTTTGCAATTGAGTATTGACCATAAAGGTCGTGTTTTGGAGGTTTGGGGCTACTGCCCCTATCAGTCTTGGCAGCTTGCTGAAATATATCCGCCCAATTATATACCGGGCAGTGTTTTCGTTGAATTGGAAGATATTATACCGGGAGTTTCAGAACAAATAGCTGGAGTTGGAGAATGGGATATTTTTGTCAATTCAAATACGGGATGGGTATGTATAGAAAAAGAAAAACAATCACCAAGTGCTATAGCCATTGAATTTGCTTCTAATAGTGTTGCAGTTCTTGAAGAAAATTGTTTGAAAGCAATTTGGCTACATCCTGAAAATCTACCCGCTCCTGTGGTATAAGGAGAATCGTCTATCTAATTAAAATAACAAAATTTTGCCGGAGAGCAGTATGATGAGAATTTAGACCAGTATTATCTGCGCCAACGGTATTATGATGCGGGGATTGGCCGGTTTACGAGGCGGGATACTTATGAGGGACGTCTTAATGAGCCGGTAACGCTGCATAAGTATTTGTATGCGAATGGGAACCCGGTTAATTATGTCGATCCGAGTGGTTTCTTTGCTTCTATCCAAGAAATTACTATAAGTCAGCAAGTCGGGGCTATTTTAGCAGCAACCAGCCTGACAGGAATTGTCGTTAACTCTGGCCCTCCAGAATATCCAGGAGGATTTGGAGAAGGACCTCAACCATCGCTTCCCAATCACACGGGTCATACACCACAAACAAGCTTGCTAAGAAAGCTTCTTAGCTTGGGAGGTTTTGGAGCCGGATCGCAACCAGACCTGCCTAGCCACACAGGTCATCCTGCACATGATTTTGAAGATTTAATCATTTATCTTTTTACAGCAAGCGGAACTTTTAGAGGTCCAGCAGCAAGTGGTTTTGATTGGGAACATATTATGGATCGTCATCATCCTTCAGGAAATGTAGCACGACTACGATTACGACAAAATCCTAATTACAGTAGTAATATTTTTCACGATTTAACAGAACAGCAAGTTGAAAGAGTTGTGCGACGGGCATGGAAAAACCGAGAAAAAATTAAGACGCAAACGAACGCAGCCATTGAAGAAACTCGAATACAGTATCGAGGACTCGATCCCCAAAGTGGTTATGAGATAGAAATGTGGCAAAATAAAGGCACTAAAATTGTAGAAACAGCTTACCCCATACAAAGACATTGATTTAAGTCATCTCTAAAAACCGTATTTTTTAGAGATGACTTAAATCAACCGTAAATCCTACAAATTTATTAAGTGAAAAATTAAAATAATTTGCATGTAGCAGATCTTCAATTAATCTGGCTCTTTCATCCCCGCGAAAGCGGGCATCTAGAAAGTTTTCTACCTCACTAATAGGAGAAGCGGTCTACTAAAATTTAAAGGAAGTTAAAGCAGCAAACCATTCTCCATCTTGTGCAGTAGGTAAATGTCCTTTTGGGGCATTCATGTTAAAATTAAGAGCGTCATAACGTAGCCACAATCCATCTTCTTCTGATAACTCGTCTTTTGGAAGCCACTCTGCTTTTATAAACCAACCTACACACTCACCAAATTTTTTATAGTTTTCGTAAGTATAAGCATCAATTTTACCCCCAAGGCTTAACCAAATATGTTTTTGAATACTAAAACCAAAACGTTTTTGACTATAATTCACCCATAATTTGTTTAGAGTGATTAAATCGGTATTAGGTAAGTTTATTACATCTAAACGATTTAACCAACCTTTTTTCCCTTCTGGTGACGCTTTGATTATTAAAGATCGAGTTTCTATATCAGCCTTTTTCCACTCTTGTAAGGCAAGTAAATCTCGAAGTGGGCGATAATCTAAATCTACTTCTGTATAAAGATAGCTGTCCGAGATTTCTGGGATTAACATTTGCAATATTCTCCAAAACAAATTAAAACTAAAGTATTGTAGATCGAATAGAACAGACAGGATATTTTAAAAACTATTAAAAGGATATCATCTTTTCTCATCAAAAATGATGCGGAACACTACAGGCAAGCAAATCGCGCCCGATGCGATACAAATCAACCCAGAAAGAAGCATCAGTCCATTTCCAACAATTTCGGCATCGTCAGCTACGGCATCACGGAAAATGACCGGCTGCGGTTGCAAGGCAAGAAGAAAGTGCAGTATGGGGGCAAAATCAAAACCGTGTCGATGAACGAAGCAGAACGAGCGGCAGCGTGGGAAGGCGAACTCGACCGCTTAGAAGTAGATGCCACCGCCTTCGATTACCTACGAGCGGCACGTCAGCAACAGCAAGAGTGGGCACCTTGGGTCAAGTGAGGGTTGTCGTCGAAGGGTATTCAAATCATACCCTTTGAGCGCATCGGATTGTGGCTCGATGGATGCGGAAGTGCTACAAGTATAAGCTGAGGCGTGAGGATGCGGGATTAGTTTTGGTAGAATCGCTGGGCATTGCCACTCCACATCCCCTCTGCAATCGGCTCGACACACCCATTCATAGCCCGGATTAGCAAGAGTTTCCAAAGGGGATACCAAATCCTTTCCATACGGCAATCAGGGTGACTACGGTCCAAAATAAGGCGTTACCGAGGGCAATTTGACCGGCTAGGGTCATGTCTAATCCCATGATTCCTTGGAACAGCCAGCGATCTAAGGGGAGGGTGAGGGTCCACATTAAAAAGATGAAGGCTGCGGATAACCAAAATATGATCCACCGCAAGTTACTGTTAAAATCTCGGAAAAAGGTTTGCGTAAATAAAAGCTCAAGGTTACTCGCTTCGGCTGATAGATAAAGCCCCTCGGTTAAGCGGGTGGCTTGTTGCAGTTCATCGGAGTGGGAACCGCCGACAATGACGGCGTTGATTTTAACATTTTCTGCTTGAGCATTCTCGATGACGGTCCCATTAATCGGGGCAATTCCATCGGTGACGAGGAGGAGTTCTCGGCAGCGATTTGTAATGTTGCTTAGGGCGCGGGTTGTCTCTTGAATCGCTAGGTTTAAGTTGGTTCCGCCTCCGAGTTTTTGTTCGAGGGTCGGTTGTTGTATGGAGGTGTTGAATTGAGTTTCGGTTTGGTCGTTATCGGGGGTAAAGTCCGTGGTGAGGGCTTGACTCTCGCTGGCAAATCCGAAGACTTGGATGGCGTTAGGTTTTTTGAGGTTTTGATTTTGATTGATGTAGGATTTGACGGCTTCAATTTCTTGTTGACGGACGATGCCGGAGGTGCTGTCGCTAAAGTCGATCGCGATCGCCACGGCAACGGGAGGTCTTCCAAATCCTAATAGCCAGGATAAAGCCGCAACAATGGCACAGCCTACCATGAAGATTAAGGGAATTTGAAATAAGGGGTACTGCCAAATTTGACGACGGGAACGAATCATGGTATTATTAGCGGGTAATTGAGTGATAATTTGAGTCCCAATTTAGCGAAAATCGCTGGTCTAAATGGGTTCAAATTGATAGCGATATCCGGCACTGGTCCCGGGAACGGCTTGAACTAGGGGGATGCGGTCAAAGAGGCTAAAATCTGTGGCAGTTCCGGCGATCGCAATGCCATTTTGCAGCAATTGTGAGGTTTCGGCCCTTGTGGGTTTTTGTGTGATGGCATTGGCTAGGGCTTGGGTGGTATCATAAGCGGTGGCAGTCCGCCAACTGACTCTCCCTTGCCAAATATTGGTCGCTTGTGAGGCGAAAGCATCTCCTTCTTGCCAGCGCCAGGGTACAGCCAGAACTAAGCCGTTGATGGCGGCATCTCCATCTTTGAGGATATTGGGATTATACAATTCATCTCCCCCGAGGAGAGTGAGAGGGGTTCCGGCGTTGGCGTTGGCTTGGGCGATCGCCACGGCGGTTTCTACTTTGTTCTTACTCAGTGCCAAAACTCCTACATTAGCCCCGAGTTGCGCTGCATCACTCACTTCAGTTCCCGGATTAAATCCCCCTTGGGTAATATCAACCTCTTTCACCACTTGACCCGGGGTTTGCATCAAGGCAGCGGAAAAAGCATCTTTTAATTGCTGACTGTAGGGACTATCTGAGTTATAAAAGACCACGACGGCAGGGGAAGAAACTTTTTGCTCGGCGTAGGTGGCGAGGGTTTTGCCGACTCCTTCTAAATAGTTAGCAAATAACTCATTGGCTTTTTGAGCCAGGGAGATAGTTTTGAGAATGGATTGACCGGGAACGGTACTAGAAATACTGGTACTAATGGGGGATAAAACGGCTAATTGGGCGCGTTCATAGCGGGCGATCGCCTCCCGAGATGCCGCATCTACACCATGTCCCATCACCCCTAAAACATTGGGCGATTGAATCAAATCTTCCGCTAGGGAAGGAGCTTTTCCCGGTTCGGATTCATTGACAATTACCACTTCTAATAATCGCCCTGGTAGTTGGGGAGCATTATTATACCGTTCTTGTTGTAATGCCACTCCCCGCAATACTTCCTTCGCCGAATTTTCACTCGCCGAGATGGGGACAACGATCGCAATAGTGAGGGGATTTCCCGCTTGTTTAGCCCGCGCATTGTGAAAATAAATTTTCGCTTCAGGGTCGTTGGGGTCAGCTTGTACGGCTTGTTGATATTGAGTTACAGCTTCAGTCCAGTTATCTTGACTAAATGCAGTCGCCCCGGCTGTTTTTTGGGAAAAATTAACCCCGGGATTGAATAAAATCTTTTCTCCCTGACTGATGAGTTCGGCATTCACAGCGGTTTGACTCACCTTGGCTAAAGGGTCGGCTGCCCCAGGTGAGAGGGCAACAGTCTCAGAAGTGCTCTCGACAACTTCGGGCTCACGAGTTCGTCCCAAGAAATACCAGGCACTTGCACCCAGTAACAACACCAGCAGGGCGATCGCCACTAACCCAGGCAGGTTCGATCCCCTGCCTCCTGACAGGACCGTTTTACTGCCCTGGGGAGACTTTTTCCCCGTGATTGCCTCCCGAGGTAACCCACAAATCATACAATCTGGGGTGTGGTTTTCCTCGGGAGGGTGGGGGCCGGAACAATTCGGATAATGCTGCCCATTTTTCGGGACTCCATCGCAGATCCAACTTTTTGCTGCACTCACCTTAGACAACCTCTCTACTCTCAATCTCTGTTCTTATTGTAAAAGTTAAAATCACCAAAATCCCCCGCTACTCCGCAATTAATCTCCCCCAACCCTCCACAACTCCTGCCCAAAGGGGAGCACTTGCCATAAGATAGGTTAAGGGTTAAGGGCGTCCCCCCCTTTCAAGGGTCCCGGAGCATCCCGGCGTTTCGCTCAAGCTCGATTCAGTTGTTTTTATTACCAGCCGTTCTTATGGGTCTTAAAATTGTTCAAAACTTTGGGGGCAGCTTTACCCTCAACCCCGAAGCCAAATCCGTTCTATTTGAATTATTAAATAGCCCGGAGTTTGTTCAGCAGGTGGCTCGGGCTGCCCAGTGTTCTCAAGTAGAGTTTACTGAATTAATGTTCCAGCCTGTTCCCTATAGTGAACAGACTCCCAAGGGAATGCCTCCAGAGTTTGAATCCTATCATGAATCGGACGATTACCTTATAATTAATGTCCCTCCAAACTTTATGTTTAAAGCCAAAATTTTTAACCCCAGCCGGATATGTGTGGTCTATCGTAAGCTGAGTTAGAATCATCCCTAAACCCTGGGGATCATCCCTCGGGGGAACGCCCCGGCACCGATCGCCGGTGTTCCCTCCCGTCACCATCAAAGAAAATTTTTCTGGAAAACTTACTCATGCCGGAGATTTCACCCCTATCTACTCTCGACTTTTTACCCTATCTTGATGAGGCGGGAAACTGCAACAGTGATTTCACGGGTAAAGTCGGAGTCTATGCCATTTTTGATGAACCCAAAACTCTCCAATATATTGGATATTCCCGAGATATTGCCTTGAGTTTGAAACAGCACTTGATGCGAAAACCGGATTGTTGCTATTGGATTAAAGCACAAACGATTGAGCGCCCGAGTCGGACAATTTTAGAAGAAATCCGAGCCGCATGGATTGCCGAAAATGGCGAGATGCCTCCCGGAAATGGTCCGAATGAAGGGCAATGGACTCAGGCGATCGATGTTAAACCCCTGATGACCGATGAAGAACGGGAAAAATATGAAAAATCCATCGACGAACTCGCCCAGATGAAACTCTTAAAACAGGTGTCACGCCGTGTCGAAGCGGATTTGTTAGCAGTCCTGGAGTCCCGGGGACTTAAAGAGGCAATTCGCTTTAATCCAAAACTCAAAGAAAGTGGTTTGCTAGACTTAAAATAATCCAGGGTTATGCTGTATTATTTACACCGACTCTGTGATTGTCGTTCTAGCCCCTACTCTGTCAAATTCCATGAACTCGGTACTGCTCAATAATCGCTATCGTATCCTTCAAGAATTAGGGATGGGTGGATTCGGCCAAACTTTTTTGGCAGAAGATACTCAAATGCCCTCAAAACGCCGATGTGTCATTAAGCAGCTCAAACCCGTGACGGGCAATCCCGCGATTTATCAGATGGTACAAGAACGATTTGCGCGGGAAGCAGCCGTTTTGGAGCAATTGGGGGATGGAAATGCTCAAATCCCTAAGTTGTTTGCCTATTTTGAATTAGAGGGACAATTTTATCTGGTTCAAGAATGGATTGAGGGGGGTACTTTAACTAAAAAGGTCCAAACTTTGGGGACCCTGAACGAGGCACAGGTGCGATCGCTGTTGATGAACATTCTGCCGGTCCTCGCCTATGTGCATAGTTTCCGGATTGTCCATCGGGATATTAAACCCGATAATATTATGTTACGGCCCTCGAATCCAGGCAGCTTTTCCCCGGGGGAGGATGTACCCGTCCTGATCGACTTTGGATCCGTGAAGGAAACGATGGCAACGGCGATGAGTTCTTCCGGGGGAGTGACAAACTCGATCGCCATTGGTAGTCCCGGTTTTATGTCTGCGGAACAAGCTGCCGGTAGACCCTTGTATTCCAGCGATTTGTATAGTTTAGGACTGACGGCGATTTATATGCTCACGGGGAAAATTCCCCAGGAATTCCCCACCGATCCGGCAACAGGTGAGATTCTGTGGCGGTCTTATGCACCCACGGTAAGTCCCGGTTTAGCGATGGTTCTCGATCGCGCCACTCGGTTTAATCCGCGCGATCGCTTTCCCACCGCCGAAGATATGTTAAATGCCTTAAAACCTAATGTCAACTCTCAAGTGGCGACAGTCGCCGTCGCCCCGCCTAATCGTGCGCCCGTACCCCCTTCTCAAGTGGCGACAGTCCCCGTCGCCCCGGCAAATCGTGCGCCGGTAACCCCTCCTCCCCCCTACCGACAATCATCACCTCAACCGGGTATTTCCCCCCGGGCAGTCGGCATTGCTGCGGCAGTGTTAGGGATATCCTTTCTCATCGGATTTGGGATTGCCCAAGACAGAAAATCCTCAGATCCGCCGATTGCTACACCCCCTGCCAACAATCCCCCGCCGGTTTCTGTGCCCCCCTATACTCCACCGCCGACTCAAACTCCTCCGATTATTTCCCCACCCTCGCAGGAACCGGAAACGCCTCCCGTGGTTGTTCCCCCGCAGGAACCGGAAACGCCTCCAGTAGATGTGATTCCCCCACAGGAACCGGAAACGCCTCCAGTAGATGTGATTCCCCCGCAGGAACCGGAAACGCCTCCCGTGGTTGTTCCCCCGCAGGAACCAGAAACGCCTCCCGTGGATGTTCCCCCGCAGGAACCAGAAACGCCGGTGGATCAGACGCCACCCTCAGAACCGGAACTGCCGGATAGTACCCCCGAACCCACGGAACCAGTCGGCGATCGCCCGACTCCGGAAGAGTCCATCAGCGACTACTATGCTAATATTAATAACCGCAACTATTCCCAAGCCTGGAACCAACTCGATCCGCGATTTCAAGCTAATGAATCTGGGGATTATAATACTTACACCAACTGGTGGAATACGGTGGGAAGCGTTAATGTGAATAATGTTAATGTCGTCGCCAGTACCCCCTTTTCTGCCATTGTAGACACCGGATTAACCTATACCATGCAAGATGGGACAATTTCCGATGAAACCCTCCGGATGTCCCTAATCTGGAATGAGGAAACCGGCACCTGGGCGATCGAACAAACCAGTCGCCTATAACTTCCCCATGTTCGTAGTAACGACTTGGTGTCGTTACTATGAACTAAGAGAACGACACCAAATCGTTTTCAAAAAATATCCTTACGCTTCTGCACCCACAAAGTTAACCCTAAATACACCGTAGCGTGCAATAACAACATCCCCCAATTTAACCCCAAATTAGCCCAAGTTGGCTCATAAATAGCGGTGGGTTCAAAGGGCAAAGGCATGGTCGTTCCATCAGGCAAAACCGTCGCTTCGGGGACCATTGCATTCACATTCACCAATGAACCATAAGCCCCCACGGACCAACGACTCAGCATCACCCAAGAAATCACTCGTCCCACCCCTTCCATGCTAAATAATACCCCCGCAAAAATAATTTGCGGCAGCAATAACAGGGGTAAAGAACTATTTGCCTGAGAACTATTTTTAACCAATGCAGAAACCAGCAACCCCAGACTCATACTGGTAAACAAAGTCAAAATTGTACTAATTCCTACGCCGATCGCCCAGGGAATTAACTCGGGTTGCGGGCTTTTAAATCCAATTAAAATCGCCGCTACCATCAGCAGGGTTTGTAGCAGGGCTAATCCCCCTAAAATCAAGAGTTTAGACCCTAAATAGGGAAATAGCCCTAAGTTGACTAACCGTTCCCGCATATAAATCGGCCCTTCTTTGACAATTTCTTGTAAAGAAGTCGAGAGTCCAATCCAAATCGCCGCACAGGTGAAGACAAATAAAACCCGGAGGGCTAAAGGGGCTAAAGTCGCTTCTGGTTCTCCGATTAATGGGTCTTTGTCTCGGATTGCTAAAGTAATTAAACTAATGCCAATGGGGGCCGTTAATAACACCAACCCTAAGTTAATTGGGTCTCGTTGCACCAATTTAAAATAACGTTGAGTCAGGAGAGAAAGCTGCTGGAAACCGGAGGGTTTGACTTGACTGGGTGGGGCAACTGCCGACCCTTTGCCCGTACTCAAATGATTTTCGACATAATTGCGATAATAGGGGGACTGGCGAAAGATATTAGCCCATTGTGCTGCGTGTACCTCCCCTTGTTCTAGTTCGTTATAAATATCGGCAAAATCACCAGAATTAATCCGGAAAAATTGGAACGCTTCATCGGGAGGACCAAAATAACAGGGATGTCCCCCCCGTCCCATAAAGACGACGCGATCGCAGAGTTTAATATTCGCTGTTGCATGAGTAACTAATACAATCGTGCGCCCTTGATTCGCCAACTTTCGCAACAGTTGCATCATTTTTTTATCCAATCCCGGGTCAAGTCCCGAAGTCGGTTCATCTAAAAAGAATAATTTCGGGTCCGCAAGTAATTCCACCCCGATACTCACCCGTTTACGCTGACCCCCACTCAGTTGACTCACCACTACGGTTTCGCGATCGCCCATTTCAATTTCTGCCAGGGTCTTTTTCACCACCGTCTCTACATCCGTATCCGGTGGCAAGCGTAGTTTCGCCGCATAAGTCAGCACTTCTCTGACTGTAAGCTGTCCGTGGATAATATCATCCTGGGGGACATACCCGATTTGAGTGCGATAAATATTAAACGTCGTCCGTAAATCATCCCCATTAATATACACCCGCCCCTGAGTTGTTGGATCAATTCCCAATAAAGTTCGCATCAGGGTAGACTTTCCAGTACCACTCCCTCCCACCAATGCTACAAACTGTCCCGGTTCGATCGCCAGGGTCACCTGATTTAATAACTGCTTGACTTTTTGCCCATCTCTCACCTCACGGACCAACCCCTCCGCATCCAAGCGAATCTGACTGCCGCGATCAAGGACCTGTAACTCATCTCCCCGAAGTAACAAGGTAAACGGACCAATCCGAATCGTCGCGCCATCCGTGAGACGGTGGGAAGTTTTCACCCGTTGATCATTGACAAATACGCCATTTGTGCTATAATCTGTTATCGTATAATTATCAATCACTGCATGACGACGGGAGACAATCGGCGCATCCAGTTGGAGATTACAGGCCGGGTCTCGTCCCAAGACGACCGATCGCCCCGCTAAGGAGAGCGATCGCACTGTCGGCGGCGTACCCGCACTTGCCGGATTAATATAAGTGAGTAAAATTTGGTCTTTAGGATTTTGACCAATGCGAATTTGCGTCCCATCTTGCAACAGAAACCCTTCCTTGGGGGTAATCCGAGTGCGATCGATAAATAACCCATTGGTACTCGGGCGCTGTCCATCGCCATCATAGATGTGATATTCACTCCCCACCTTGGACAGAACCGCATGAGCACGCCCAATAATTTGCCAATCCGAGGGAACCAGCAAATCCGCACCCGAACCGCGATCGCGTCCAAACACATGGCGACTGTCCGTCAATTCCAGACGCATCACCTTGCCATGATTATTCAGTTCCAGATAGGGATTGACATTGAAAACCGTTTGTTGTCCGGGGGGATTGGTCATGGGTCATTCGTCCTTGGTGGTGAAGGGTTGGTCATTGGTCATTGGTCCTTGGTCCTTGGATAGTTACCGTCTACTATCAACTATCAACACTATCCACTGTCCACTCTCTAGGGTTGGTCCTTGGTCCTTGGTCCTTGGTCCTTGGATAGTTACCGTCTACTATCAACACTATCCACTGTCCACTATCTACTGTCAACTGTCAAAGCAGCAAGCGCCTTTCCCAACTGTCTGCAACCTATCCCCAAGGACAAAAGACCAAGAACCCCCCATTCCCCTGCTGTCCGTAAACCCAAAATATAGACAAAATAATCAAAAGTCTCTCTCCTGAATACTTCTAGCTGCTGTCCGTAAATCCACGACTATAAAACTAGGATCCAGGATTTACGGACAGCAGAGAAAAGCTGCTGTCCGTAAATCAAAAAACCTGACAAAATCGCCAAAACTCAATCCCATGAATCTTTCTAGCTGCTGTCCGTAAATTTACGGGCTAATCCCTTTAATTAAGAAACCCTGACAAATGACCAAAGACCCAAGAGCATTCTTAAAGATTAATTAACAAAATTCAAGCGAACCAGACAGTCATGATATGCTCAGAAAAAGTCTGACGAGGCGAGCCGCTTTATGATGACCCCAACAAGGCTGAACAATCGCTATCAAGTTATTCGAGACATCGGCGCGGGTGGATTTGGGCAAACATTTCTGGTAGAAGATACCCAAATGCCCACCCAACGGCGCTGCGTTGCCAAACAACTCAAACCCGTTACAACCAATCCCCAAATCTTTCAACTCCTGCAAGACCGCTTCGCCCGAGAAGCAGCTATTTTAGAAGAATTGGGAGAAGGAAATACCCAAATTCCTCGGTTGTATGCATATTTTGAAGAAGACGGTCAGTTCTATCTGGTTCAAGAATGGATAGAAGGAGAAACCCTGACTAATCGGGTTGAAAAAGGTGGCAAACTCAGCGAAAGTACAGTCCGAGAAATCCTCGTCAGTCTGCTGCGCGTTTTAGAATTTGTTCATAGTCAACGGATTGTCCATCGGGATATTAAACCGGATAATATCATTTTGCGAAACTCCGATGGAACCCCCGTTTTGATTGACTTTGGAGCAGTCAAAGAAACAATGGGGACGGTGATGAATTCCTCGGGAAACGGGACCCGTTCCATTGTGATTGGTACTCCCGGATTTATGCCATCAGAACAGGCAGCAGGACGTCCGGTGTACTCCAGTGATTTGTATAGTTTGGGGTTGACGGCGATTTATTTGCTCACGGAAAAATGGCCTCAAGAATTGCAAACGAATCATGATACAGGGGAGATTGTGTGGCGACAATATGCACCCAGAATTAGTCCAAGTTTGGCAACAGTTTTGGACAAAGCGATTATGTCCCATCCCCGCGATCGCTTTCATACCGCCCGAGAAATGTTAGATGCCTTAGAGGCAAGAAATTCTAGTTCCCCAGCAGTCGCCGTGGCACCAGTCCCGCCTACGGTAGCATCGGTTCCCCCAGTTGCCTATGGAGTTCCTGTGACTACCGTTTCCGCACCTCCCCCGAATAATCAACCCCCGACGGTTGTTTCTCCTCCTACGTCACAACCTGTAGATACAACCCGCAGCAGCGGCATGGGAGATTGGCAAAAGGCGATGATTATCGGCGGAATCATTGGTACTTTTGTCTTATTTGGACTCTGGATCACCCGACCCCAACCTACCCCCACAAATGCCACCGCTTCCTCGGAAACTGAGAATTCTGGATCATCTCCCACTCCGGAAACGAGTAGTAATTTCGCACCTGTTCCCAGTCAATCAACTCCTTCCACTCCCTCAATTACCTCACAAGAAGCAGTTGGTTTGATTAATAATTGGTTGTACGCCAAGGACCGGATGTTTGCACCGCCTTACAGTCGTCAACTCGCGGCTGAGTTAACGACGGGTGTACTCTATGCAGATTTAATCAAACCTGATGGTCCAATTGCGTGGTTGGAAAATAATAATGCCTACTATCAATATGGGGTGAGGAAAGTAGAATCTGTCGAACGATTTTCTGCCGATGGCGATCGCGCCAGTCTGGAGGTTTTTGTTACCGAAGACCGCACCCTGTACAAAAATGGCCGCGCCGATCCAGAGCAAAGCAAATTTTCAACCGATAAAGTCCGCTATACCTTGCAGTTGGTCAATGGGACGTGGAAAATTGCTGATTATCAGTAATTATTATTAACCAAAACAGCCGTTCTTTACAGAGAGTTTATAAAGAGGGGGAGCAAGTGGGTCACCCAAGTGGATCGAAATTTCCAAAACATCACCAACAGATTCATCAGTTAGAAAATGAACTAGATCGAGCCTCCCAAATTATTGAAGAATTACGCAGGGAGAACATTCACCTCAAACATCAAAATGCTCAATTACAAAATCGGGCTATCAATCAGCAGACCGTTTTGCAAAGTGACCCTGCTGTTTCCTCAGTAGTTATCCCCCATCAAAACAGACACAAAAACGATTCAATCTATGAAGAACCTGATGACCAAACTGGGTGGGAGCAATTATCTAACTTACCCTTTACTGTCAAGGTTTTAATAGTCGTTTTAGTGATAGTGCTTGCGGGTTTAGCAACCATGCAGCTAAGAAATTTGCGTTCTGTAGTTTACTTGTCACCGGATGGTCCAGGACCTTTGTCATCCTCAGAACTTCCAGAACCCCTTTCTATTTCTCCCTCAACATCTTCAACAAATACTTCATCCAGTTCTGTTTCTAGTTTACCCCCAAGCAAGCGATTACAAAATGTAAAACTGGTCTACAACATTAACAAAAACCCTCGGTTTCAAATCAGCGATGAATTGCAATTAATCGTTGATGAAGCTATTGATTTAGCGGAAAGTAAAGGCTTGCCAACTTCAGCCCTTTCAATCAGCTTAATCGATGACAAAACAGGAAAAGTAGCGGGATATCAGGAGCAAACCTTACGATATCCGGCCAGTCTCGCTAAATTATTTTGGATGGTAGCCCTTTACGCCCAGGTTGAAAAAAAACTTTTGCCAGAAGATACTGTATTTTCTACAGAACAATGCCAAAACAATCTCTGTAAAATGGTGCAAAAATCTGACAATGATGCTGCTAGTCGTATTGTCGATTTACTCACGGATACCACATCTCAATTCCAAAACTCAGAAAATTATGAGCAATGGTTAAACCAACGCCAGTGGGTTAATCGGTTTTTCCAAGAAGCCGGTTATCAAAATATCAATATCAGCCAGAAAAATTTTCCCATTCCTTATTTAAAACTTGATGAACCGCAAGGATTTGAATTGAGAATGAGAGGAAATCCCGAAAATCCCCTGCGGAATAAAATGAGTAGTGAACAGGTGGCCCGGTTAATGTATGAAATTGTTAATAGGCAAGCAGTTTCCCAGAAAGCCAGCGAAAACATGATGCAATTATTGAGAAGAGATTTACGCCCGGAAGTTTGGCAACAAGAACAGTACAACTCAGTGCAAGGCTTTTTGAGTGAGCTATTACCGATATCAGAAGTCTACGTTGCTTCAAAAGTTGGCTGGACCTCTACTTCGCGCCAGGAAGTTGCCTACATTGCCACCCAAGATGGGAAATCAGCCTATATTTTAGCAATTTTTGGCGATGATCCGGCCTTTGCGAATGACTGGAAGATATTTCCTGAAATATCTCTACACATATATCGGAGAATGAATGAGTAAAGGTTAAGAAAATTATCGAATTTGATAATTTTTAAATCCAAAATTCATGCCATAAATTCAATCTAATTTTGACAAAATGTCAAAAAATACATGAACAAACTAACCCTGCTAAACAATCGCTATCGGATTATTAAAGAACTGGGTTCCGGTGGATTTGGGGAAACTTTCCTCTCGGAAGATACCCAAATGCCTTCAGAACGGCGCTGCGTAGTCAAACAACTCAAACCTGTCACCGCCAATCCCCAAATCTTTCAACTGATCAATGAGCGATTTGCCCGAGAAGCGGCAATTTTAGAAGCATTAGGAGAAGGAAACCGACAAATCCCTCGGTTATATGCCTATTTTGAAGAACAAAGTCAGTTTTATCTGGTCCAAGAATGGATAGAAGGAGAAACCCTAACCAATCGGGTTGAAAATCAGGGGAAAATGAGCGAAAGTTCGGTCCGGGAAATCCTGATAAGTTTGTTGCCGGTGTTAGAGTTTGTTCATAGTCAACGGATTGTCCATCGGGATATTAAACCGGATAATATTATGTTGCGCAAAAGTGATGGAATTCCTATCTTGATTGACTTTGGTGCAGTGAAGGAAACAATGGGGACGGTGATGAATTCTTCGGGAAACGGCACCAGTTCGATTGTGATTGGGACTCCCGGATTTATGCCTTCCGAACAAGCAGCAGGACGTCCGGTGTACTCCAGTGATTTGTATAGTTTGGGGTTGACGGCGATTTATTTGCTCACGGAAAAATGGCCCCAGGAATTGGCGATAAATCATGATACGGGGGAGGTGATTTGGCGACAATATGCACCGCGAATTAGTCCAAGTTTGGCAACAGTTTTAGACAAGGCGATTATGTCCCATTCCCGCGATCGCTTTCATAGTGCCGGAGAAATGCTCTCGGCGATCGCTACGCCAGTTTCCAACGCTCCTACCCTTGCTGCGTTATCATTGGCAGAGAACCCCACTGTAGCGATATCTCCCCGTGGGAGTAACTCGCAAACGCCGCTAGTTAATTCCCGAGACTCATCCAAACCCATCTTGATTAGTAGTGCGATCACGGGAGGATTAATTGGTGCATCTATCCTGATCGGATTTGCCATTCACAAATCTACGCCACCCAGTTCAGAACCAACAACAGTAGAAGCGCCAACTACTTCACCTTCCACAGCAGCATTACCTCCTCCATCGGAGACCCTTACAGTTACAGAAAATCCAAATTTAAACGCTTCTACTCACCAACCTCCCTTTGACTCCCGAGGAATACAAAATCAAACGGATGAATACTCCTGGTTATCTGTTAGACGAGTAACCGATGCCGATTTAGTCGGAAAAACAGCTTTTCAACTTGACATCATGCGGAATGGTATTTTTGCTCGTCATGGTCGCCGTTTTAATAATCAAGCGTTACAAAGCTATTTTAATAGCCAACCCTGGTATATTCCCATTTACGATCCTGATATTTTTCCCAATAATTTATTGTCTAACCTGGAGCAAGAAAATGTCCAATATATTTTGGATTTTCAAAATAGAAATGGCTTAAGATGATTGAGGACATTCGAGAAAATAGAGTAATAATTTCATTTATTTATCTGTGCAGTTATATGGACAATCAGTTGCATGGAACTCTGGTTTACACCTCTAAATTCTCTACTTTGTAGGAAAGAGGTGGGTAAAATTAAAATCAAGATCAATAAAATTAAGATGAAAAAACAGAAGGGATTCCCAACCATGCGGGAAGAATAGCGCCAGTAAATTTTATTTGGAATATCGCTTTTGTTAATTTTTACATACTTATGAACAAAATAACCATCCTAAACAATCGCTATCGGATTATCCGAGAACTGGGTTCCGGTGGATTTGGGGAAACTTTCCTCTCGGAAGATACCCAAATGCCTTCAGAACGGCGCTGTGTGGTCAAACAACTCAAACCTGTCACCGCCAATCCCCAAATCTTTCAACTGATTAATGAGCGATTTGCCCGAGAAGCAGCAATTTTAGAAGCATTAGGAGAAGGAAACCGACAAATCCCTCGGTTATATGCCTATTTTGAAGAACAAAGTCAGTTTTATCTGGTCCAAGAATGGATAGAAGGAGAAACCCTAACCAATCGGGTTGAAAATCAGGGGAAAATGAGCGAAAGTTCGGTCCGGGAAATCCTGATAAGTTTGTTGCCGGTGTTAGAGTTTGTTCATAGTCAACGGATTGTCCATCGGGATATTAAACCGGATAATATTATGCTGCGCAAAAGTGATGGAATTCCTATCTTGATTGACTTTGGGGCAGTGAAGGAAACAATGGGGACGGTGATGAATTCTTCGGGAAACGGTACCAGTTCGATTGTGATTGGAACTCCCGGATTTATGCCTTCCGAACAAGCAGCAGGACGTCCGGTGTACTCCAGTGATTTGTATAGTTTGGGGTTGACGGCGATTTATTTGCTCACGGAAAAATGGCCCCAGGAATTGGCGATAAATCATGATACGGGGGAGGTGATTTGGCGACAATATGCACCGCGAATTAGTCCAAGTTTGGCAACAGTTTTGGACAAGGCGATTATGTCCCATTCCCGCGATCGCTTTCATAGTCCCCGAGAAATGTTGGATGCGTTAACTCCATGTTCGCTACCCGGGTATGGGATACCCCCGGCGATCGCATCCCCATCACCTGTTCATCCTGTGCCTGCACCTGTATTCGTTGCGGCGAGTCCCACTGCATCATCCCCTGTGGTTAAATCTTCTAGTCTGGGTGATTGGCAAAAAGCTGGGATTATAGGAACAATCATCGGTCTGTTTGTCTTTCTCGGACTGTGGATTTCTCGTCCTCAAGTGGCAACGAATTCCTCGGAAAATATTGCCGCTGAACCCGACCAAACGAACCCAGAACCGCAAAAGTCTTCCCCCGAAACTCCTGATGCCTTGAAGGGGTTGGAAGCTGTACCGGCTCGTTCAGAATCGTTGAGTCAAATTGACCCGAAACAATTTATTATCAATTATTATACCAATCTGAATCAACGCCAGTATAATACAACTTGGAGTAAGCTTTCTCCTAATTTTAAAACCAAGGCGGGTACATTTGCGGATTATGTGGAATGGTGGGAGAGTGTGGCCGAGATTCGGGTGGGAAATGTGCGGTCGATCGCCCAGACGGAACGAGAGGCGATCGTGGATGTGCAGTTACAGTATTTGATGAACGATGGAAGACTGGTTGATGATCTGAAAAATCGGATTAATTTAGTTTGGGATAATGGGCAACAAACTTGGTTATTTGATGATAAATTTGAGCCGTGATTTTAGGGCATCATTAATTAATTTATTTTAAAACACTGTGGGGCAATTCATTAAGTCTATAAAAACCCGCACCCTCAAGGGTGGGTCTACACGGACAAAGCCCGCCTGCGCGGGCTGAAGAGAAAACCGACTTTTGACAACCGGATTTGGTATGAAGTCGTTACTACGAACATCGGAAAAATAAAAAAAGGGTGGGCATTAGTCCACCCTTTTTTTTAAGTGATAAATGAATTAGACCCGAGATTATACTTGGGCTTCTTCTTTCACTAAGCGGTCCCAACCAAGGTCTTTCATGGAGTTATTCCGACGCATGGGACGAGTGACTAACTCTAAAATATCCCGGGCGTTGGTGAATCCGTGAATTTGGGCGAAGGTAAATTCAACCGACCATTTGGTGCTGATTCCTCGTGCTTCTAGGGGGTTGGCGTGGGCCATTCCGGTGATGACGAGATCCGGTCTCACTTCGTGAATCCGTTGCAATTGGTTGTAATTATCGGGTTTTTCGATAATTTTCGGCAAGGGAACTCCCATCTCGTGGCAGGTTTTTTCTAACAAGGCGAGTTCGGGTCCTTGGTAGCGTTTATCCAGATAAGGAATGCCAATTTCCGCGCAAGTCATGCCGCAGCGGATTAGGAAGCGCGCTAGGGAGATTTCTAGCAAGTTATCTCCCATGAAGAAGACGGATTTACCGCGAATCAGTTGGATGTAATCTTCCAAACTGGCCCAGATTTGGGCTTCCCGTTCTTCTAGTCCGACGGGTTCGATGCCGAAGACGGAACAGATTTTTTCGATCCAGGCGCGGGTACCGTCGGGACCGATCGGGAAGGGTGCGCCAATCAGTTTAGCTTTACGGCGGCGCATGAATGCCGTAGCGGTGCGACTGAGGAAGGGGTTAACACCACAGGCATAATCCCCTTCAGCGATCGCCGGGAGTTCGGTATAGCGCTTCGATGGCAACCATCCCGAAACTTTAATCCCTTGTTTCTTCAGTTCTAAGGTGAGTTGCGTCACCACCGGATCCGGTAAGGACCCAAACAGCACCAACGGAGGATGATTCGCATATTCCGCTTCTTCTGCCACCACTTCTTCTTTTTGCTTACCGAAGTTAAGCAGTTTCTGAATGGCGTTGCGTTCTTGTTTTTCTTCCTCTTTTTCCACCTTCTCGGGACAACGTTGGACCATTGCCGCCAATACGGTATCTTCGCCTTGGGTGAAGGCATAATCTAAGCCATTGGCACGCGCTACGACGATGGGAACGCCGATTTCTGCTTCCAGTTTGGGTGCGAGACCCTCAAGGTCAGTTTTGATAATTTCGGTGGTGCAGGTGCCGATCCAGACGATCACGCTAGGGTTGCGATCGCGCTTAATTTGTAAGCACAACCGTTTTAACTCTTCATAATCGTTCAACTGCGCCGAAATATCTGCCTCTTCCAACTCCGCCATCGCATAACGCGGTTCAGCGAAGATCATCACCCCCATCGCATTCTGGAGGAAATAGCCACAGGTTTTCGTGCCAATCACTAAAAAGAAACTATCTTCTATCTTCTGGTAAAGCCACGCCACGCAGCTAATGGGGCAAAAGGTATGATAGTTGCCGGTTTCACACTCAAAGGTGAGCGCTTCAGATGGAGCAACAGTCATGGAATTGATTCTCCTGTCTTAATTGTTGGTGCTGAATTAGTCGCTTACAAGTCCTTCAAGAGATCAGACATTTCTGAATCATCTTCAGAGTCCATCTCATCCGCTAACGCATCTAAATCCACATCCCCAAACGCATCTTCTGAGTCATCATCTCCTAACGAACCGAGGTCTAAATCCCCGAGGTCATCGTCAGAACTTGAGTCTCCAAATCCCTCTAAATCCAAATCCCCCAAGTCATCGTTGGCGCTAGATTCTCCAAATCCTTCCAGATCGAGGTCGGCTAGGTCATCGTTGGCGGTGGAGTCTGAGTCCAACCCGCCTAAATCGAGGTCTCCCAGGTCATCCGCCACGGATTCCCCGAACGGATTCGGCATAGCGATCGCTTTCTCATCGGTCGCTTCATCAAATCCCGCGAGGTCCATATCCCCTAAATCCTCAGAGGCATCGGAATCC
>NZ_JAMXFA010000057.1:0-13673 GCF_025370785.1 Laspinema olomoucense D3b | reverse complement strand
AAACCGCCTAAATCCATATCCCCAAAGTCATCATCACTGGAGGATTCTGAATCCAAACCGCCTAAATCCATATCCCCAAAGTCATCATCACTGGAGGATTCTGAATCCAAACCGCCTAAATCCATATCCCCTAAATCCTCAGAGGCATCTAAATCCAAACCGCCTAAATCCATATCTCCCAAGTCATCATCACTGGAGGATTCTAAATCCAAACCGCCTAAATCCATATCTCCCAAGTCATCATCACTGGAGGATTCTGAATCCAAACCGCCTAAATCCATATCTCCCAAGTCATCATCACTGGAGGATTCTGAATCCAAACCGCCTAAATCCATATCCCCAAAGTCATCATCACTGGAAGCATCGGAATCCAAACCGCCTAAATCCATATCCCCAAAGTCATCATCACCGGAGGATTCTGAACCCAAACCGCCTAAATCCATATCCCCAAAGTCATCATCACCGGAGGATTCTGAAGAGAAGTCGTTGAGATCGACGTCTTCGGAGATCGTCATCGTGACTTGCGTGACTTCTATCTGGACTTGGGGGGAGAGGGTCTCGCCAAAGCCGGATAAATCATCAGATTCCAGATTTGGAGACTCCATTTCCCCCAGGGGATCAAAAGATGGTTCTTCGGCGATCGCCTCATCACCAAACACCGATGCTGCAACAGAAAGAGCGGGATCGTCATAGTTGCGATCGCTGGAGGCAGGTGTTTGAGTGACAGCCGGTTCCGGAGACTGTTCCACCGCCGCCGCATGAGCTACCGCAGCCGCTGGAGACGGGATCGAAGGTGGCACTGGCGCAGGGGTTTGAGGAACCACTGGGGTGGTTTTATGGCCTCCTGTCGTTGCCGGTGCCGGAGTTGCCGGACCTCTACCGAGGGCGATATCCGGGTCAAAATTGAGACCAATGACCTCAATTAAGGTATCTGGATCGGGATTAAGCTGCGAAAAGGGCAACATCAGTTGCGCTAACTTCGGTTCTAAGGCATTCATCACGCCGAGAATGAAGTAAGAGGGAGGCCGTTTGCCGCCATCCGGAGTGTTCACGGCTGCCAACTTTGTATGCAGGTTGAGCCAGTCACGGTTGTCTTCAAAATATTTCAACCACTGATTCTTTAAAGTGGCAGAGAATTCTTCAAAAAATGCCATAACGCCTATCCCTCTGGGTTGCTGAAAACAAGTAGGTTGTATTCTTTATAGATCTATTGTCTCGTACTGAATCATACCCACTTTCTCAACACCCCCTCCATTCTCGTCATGATTCGTGCAGATTTCTAAACCATCATCAGGTCAAGTTCGCCTTCGGGGCTATGGGTTGGAGCCTTGACGGGATTGAGGTAGAAGTCAGACAGCAGGGAGAATAGCTCGCGATCGGGAGTATCATTCGGGACGACGCCTTCGGGAGAAGAGAGCAACTGGTCGGCGATATTCAGGTAATAGTCACAGACATAGTTGAGGGATGGGTCACTCTCGGCCATCTCAAACAAGGTTTTACCTTTCACCCGCGACACGCGAATATCTTCAATTAGGGGCAAAATTTCTAAAACCGGCATCGGTACAGTGTCGATATATTTATCAATCAAATCCCGCTTCGAGGTCCGGTTGCCGATTAATCCGGCAAGGCGCAAGGAATGGGTGCGAGCTTTTTCGCGAACCGATGCAGCAATGCGGTTGGCCGCAAATAAGGCATCAAAGCCATTATCGGTCACGATTACGCAGTAGTCAGCATAGTTGAGCGGTGCGGCAAATCCACCACAAACCACGTCCCCAAGCACGTCAAACAGAATCACATCATATTCGTCAAAGGCGTTGAGTTCTTTGAGCAGTTTGACGGTTTCTCCCACAACATAGCCACCGCAACCGGCCCCAGCCGGAGGGCCACCGGCTTCTACACAGTCCACACCGCCATAGCCTTTGTAGATGACATCTTCCGGCCAAACGTCTTCGTAGTGGAAGTCTTTTTCTTGCAGGGTGTCAATGATGGTGGGAATCAAATACCCGGTGAGGGTAAAGGTGCTGTCATGTTTCGGGTCACAGCCAATTTGTAGAACTTTTTTACCGCGCTTGGCTAGGGCCACGGAGATATTGCAGCTTGTCGTAGATTTACCGATACCACCTTTTCCGTAAACTGCGAGTTTCACGCTTTTGCTCTCCTTAAATGTTTGTGTCTTATTCTGCTTGGGCCTTTCTCTAGGTTGGGTCCTATGAGTGGGGCGTAATTATGGGTTTTTCCCGGTTGAGTGCCATTATTGTTCACTTTCCCCACAAAGGTAAAGGGGGTTTAGGAATCAATGGGGGTGCTAACGAGAGCTATCCAAGCTGGCGGAAATATTTTTTAAGCTCAATTGGTTTTAAAAGGCTCTCAAGGCGAGAAATTCTCTTAAATCCAGTTTTACAGTTATTTAGTTATAAAAAGAGTGACAATAACAAAAATAAGTATATAGGCTTAGGATTATTCCAGGGGCTAATTTTACCCCCTGGGGATCGAGGATGGGCTGAGGTTTCACTGTGGACTAGAGGGATCGACCGTTCCCTGCCTAAATTGAAGGGTGGGAGAAGGGGCTGGATCCAGAGGAAATTCCCTGGCCGATCGCCATCCTGAAGATTTGTGTTAATAATTGTGAATCTTTCCTGGGGCGATCGCATTTGCGAAGGGTTGATGGCAATTTTCGGTCTTCTTTAACCCCCCGCACCCTGTTCGCGCAGCGTTCCGTAAGGAAAGGGTGGGGCTATACGAACGAAGCCCGCCTGCGCGGGCTAATACAGAAAACCGCCTTCAAACAACTGGTTTGGGGATAATACAAAATCCAGTTATCAAAGACCTAAAAACATTCTTTAGCCTGCGTAGGCAGGCTTTGTCTGTATAGCCTCCGGGCTTCAGCCTGCGGGGCTGTTGCTACAGTTTGAAGAACCAGCGACGACGGTAGAGGCCCCAGAGAATCCAGGTCCAAAAGAGCAGGGTCACCAAGGCGATCGCAAAGGACCCATGCAGTTCACCCCATAAGGGGACAAACCCATTGCGATACATCCAGGAATAGAGACTGGGTGCATCCGTGGCGGTACTGACGGGGGTAAAGAGCAAAATTCGGGCGAGAAACCCCGAAGCAACAAAGACAAAAATGGCATTGAGTCCCATCACCTTAAAAGGAAAGGCCCAGCTTCGCCATTGGCGGACCTCCACCATCTCGTAACAGGCGGCCAATAAGAGTAGGGACCAACCGACACTTAAAACGACATAGGAACTGGTCCAGAGTTGTTTGTTAATGGGGAAAACCAGGCCCCAGAGTGAGCCGGTAACTATTGTGGCGATCGCAATCCCGGCCATTTGCAGACTGGTAGGAGAGGTGACGGGTTGTTTCTGCAACCAGTCCCCGATAAAAAAGCCTAGGAGGAGGGTCACCACCGAGGGGAGGGTACTGAGCAATCCCTCGGGTTCAAAGCTGCCATCGCCCAAAATATGGGGGGGTGTCAAAATCAGGCGATCGAGATAGGCGACGAGGGTCCCGGCACCTTTGGGAGATAAATCACCGGGACCGTAACCGGGAACGGGAATTTGGGTGAGTGCGAACCAATATCCGAGGAGAATGGCAAGGCAGAGGAATGCCAGACGACGACGGGAGAGGTTCAGGATGGCGATCGCCCCCAAAAAATAAGCCAAACTAATCCGCTGCAATACTCCCATAATCCGCAAAGTGCCAAAATCCAGGGGTTGACCCTGTAGTAAAGTCTTCAGGACCAGGGTTGATCCGTTCAAAAATAAGCCTAAACCGAAGAGAATCGCCGCCCGACGGAGGATTTTAAAGTAAACAGGAGCAGCAGGCGTGGAACTGGGGGAGTCGGTATATTTGGCCAAGGAAAAGGCCATTGCTACCCCAGAGATGAACAGGAATGCAGGAAAAATCAGGTCCGTGGGGGTGAACCCATGCCAGGGCGCATGGAGAAGCGGGGGATAAACCTGCTGCCAGCTACCGGGGTTGTTGACCAGAATCATGCTGGCGATCGCCATGCCGCGAAACACATCCAAAGAAGTCAGTCGCATAAAATTAGGCCAGTTCTGAACCGAGGGATTTTGCTTAGAATTCTTACTTTCATGGGGTAGAGATCCCCCCAACCCCCCTTAAGAAGGGGGGCTTTTTAGAATTCTGCAAGAAGTCTAGTGAAAAAAGTATAGGATAACTCTATCCTTTGCGGTTATAATAATAGTTCTTCAAAAAATTAGAAACCAGAAAAAAAGGATTAATATGGCAAGTCAAATCAAGAGTGATGAAGACTTTATGAGACTGGCGATCGCCAAAGCAATGGAAGGAGTCAACCAAGGGGAAGATCCCTTCGGCTCTTGTATCGTTAAAGACGGGGAAGTGGTGAGTTGTGAGCATAACATCTGTACCAGTAGCATTGATGTTACAGCCCATGCCGAAGTTCATGCCATTCGGGCTGCTTCTAAAAAATTAAATACGATGGACCTATCCGGTTGTGTGATTTATAGCACTTGCGAACCTTGTCCGATGTGTTTTACCGCTGCTTATTGGGCTAAACTGGATAAAATTGTGTTTGGAACTCGGATAGCGGATGCTTGTGCGATCGGATTTACACAGCTCAACCTTTCTTGTCAACAACTGAAACAGTTTGGAAGTGATGTTGAATTAGTCGGCGATGTTTTAAAAGAAGAAAGTTTAGAGCTATTTCGACATTGGGTCCGGCTGAATTCCTGATCTGAGTTTAGGGCAAAATTACATCCCAACCCAGACGGGGAAGAAATTTATAAAAATAGCTGTCCCCATTCATCTATCTTGTGGGATAGAGAACAGGGACAGCCCGATCGCCGGTTTAATTTGTTACCCTCGAACATAGCCAAACATTAGGCCACCATTGAAGCATTAGGACGGGCAAAAATCATCCGACCGGCAGCAGTTTGTAAGGAAGAAGTGACGACAACTCGCAACTGATCACCGATATATTTGCGGCCTTCTTCCACCACTACCATTGTGCCATCGTCCAAATATCCCACCCCTTGGGCCTCTTCCTTGCCTTCTTTGAGAATTTTCAGGTCGAGACTGTCTCCGGGGAGATACACCGGACGCACTGCCTGGGTCAAGTCGTTAATATTCAGAACTAACACCTTTTGCACCGTAGCAACTTTGGACAAATTGTAGTCATTGGTGAGCAGGGTGGCATTAATTTCTTGGGCCAACCGGACCAATTTTGCATCCACGGTTTGCAGGTCCTCATAGTCTGCCGGATGGATCACAATGCGTTCGGCATAGGTTTCCTTAATCCGATTGAGGACATCCAGTCCCCGACGACCCCGAACCCGTTTTTGGTCGTTGGAGGCATCCGCCACCATTTGCAATTCCTGCAAGACGAACTGGGGAACGAGGATTTGTCCTTCTAAAAAGCCGGTGGCCAAAAGGGTCTCCACGCGACCATCGATAATGCAACTGGTATCCAAAATTTTCGTCGTGGCGGATTTCAAGGTCCCTTCAGCAACTAACATGGATTCCAGACTGCTGGGATTAATCAGGCGCAGGAAGGCGCGACCGTGCGCATCGGCGAGGGTGACGCCCAAAAAGGCAAACATCACGCTACCGAGGATGGCGGCGAGGGGTTTAATGAACCCAAATTCATGGGGAATGGGAAGCAAGAACACGGGGGCCAGCATTAAGTTAGCAACCAGGAGACCCATGACGAGGCCGATCGCCCGGGTAATCAGCATATCAATGGGCATTTGCCGAACTTGCTTTTCCATCCGTCGGTAGGTGGTTTGCACCGCTAGGCCGACTGCCCCCCCGACCAAGGCGGCAAACCCGGTGGTGACCGATCGCAACCCGTCGAGATTGGTGACTTGGGCGATCGCCGAGGCGGGTAGCAGTTCTATGCTGTAAAAACCGATCCCCGCCGCTGCTAGAATGAATGAGAGAATGATAATTGCATTTAGCATGATTGAGCCACTCAAAAGAGTAAGGTTTCAACTCAAGGTTGTCCATGTTGGGGAACCATTTTCTAAGGATGTTTTCCCGACATTTTGTGAAGACCGCTGATTGAGTTGATTCTAGAAAGACATCTTGATTATACTATTAAGTTTTCTGCTGTTCTACCGTTTGGACGCTCTCCATCGCAAGTCTGTCCGCAGAGGGATATGCAGTTTCAACCCGAATTTAAGGCATCCATAGTGGCTAAAGAATCGACTGAATGGACGATCCCGGAGATCCCCCGGTCCGCTTATCTGCATATTCCGTTTTGTCGTCGTCGCTGTTTTTATTGCGATTTTCCGGTGTCTGTGGTGGGCGATCGCAAGCAGGGGGAGGACTCTGGCACGATTGTGGAGTATGTGGAGTGGCTGATTAGGGAAATTGAGAACACTCCCGTTTGGGGTCAGCCCCTGTCCACTGTTTTTTTTGGCGGGGGTACGCCGTCCCTGTTATCGGTTTCCCAGTTGGGTCAAATTTTGGATTGTCTCGATCGCCGGTTTGGAATTGCTGCTGATGCAGAAATTTCGATGGAGATGGATCCGGGGACCTTTGACCGGGACCACTTGGCGGGATATTCCCATGCCGGAATCAATCGGGTGAGTTTGGGAGTGCAGGCGTTTCAGGATGAGTTGTTGGCGGACTGTGGGCGATCGCACCGGACGCGAGATATTTTAAATGCCGTTGAGCTAATTGGCGAGGTGGGAATCAAGAACTTTAGTCTGGATTTGATTTCAGGACTGCCTCACCAAACCTTAGAACAGTGGCAAGACTCTCTGAATCAGGCAGTTGCCCTCAATCCGGCACATATTTCTAGTTATGACTTAATTGTAGAAGCGGGGACCGCCTTTTCCCGGACCTACGAACCGGGGGTTTCTCCCTTACCCACGGATGAGAGTAGCGCCCAAATGTATCGGATGGCGGTGGAGACCCTGACGGCGGCGGGGTATGAACATTATGAAGTTTCAAATTATGCGCAGTCGGGCTATCAGTGTCGGCATAATCGAGTCTATTGGGAAAATCGCCCTTGCTATGGATTTGGCATGGGGGCCGCGAGTTATGTGGGGGGCCAACGGTTCACTCGTCCGCGAACTCGCCGGGAGTATTATGCTTGGGTGCAAGAGTGGCAAGGCAGTGGCGGGGTGCTTTCTATCCCGGAGACACCAGGGGAGGAGGTGTTGTTAGAAACCTTGATGTTGGGATTGCGGTTAGCCGATGGGATTAATATTGCTCGCTTCACCCAGCAGTTTGGCGGCGATCGCCTCCGTCAGCTTTGGCACTGTCTCCTCCCCTATTATCGCCAAGGCTGGGTCAAGGTTCACTCCGGTTCGGAATTGCTAGATTTGGGCCCGACTCTACCCCCATCCGGTGCCATCCGACTCTCGGACCCCGAAGGATTTTTATTTTCCAATACCATTTTAGCCACCATTTTTGAAGCCTTAGAAAAATAAAAGGGCTTGAGCGAGGTCAACTTTCTTCCTAAAGGAATATTTCTATAGGACTAGGCATAAATCGGCTCCGTAATCCTACGGACACAAAATAGTCCACGACCGATCTAAATTTGATCCAATAAGGATCGATTCAGAGATTTTTCTTCCATCGCTTCATATTAACTTTAAAAACTCCCTGTCAAGTTTATAAAAAATTTATACAAGCCTTCAATCCTATCCACCAAATCAGGCAAAATACTCTACCACGAGATAGAGAGACAATTCAGGAACGGCGTGTAAATAATATACATAGAAGGAGAGGGCAAGTTACTGGGTGAGACATTAACGCCGTTGTCATGACTCAAGGTAGCGTTGCACTGATACTTTGTCCGCGAATTTTTTCCGATGGTACACAACTCGGGTTGTAATTTGCGATCGCTGTTGCACCAGGGGGTTTGAGTGAAATCAGGGCATGAGGTTGACTTGGTTCAAGAGACTGCCATCTGCATCTAAACTATAACACCTTTTTTCATTGAGCAACTGTAATCGATACCCGGAGCTAATCATTTTAATCAGCTAAAGGCACTATGCCTGGGTGATAGCCGATTCACTTTAATTCAGATTTATCCCCTACTAATTTATGAATCCGGTTGATTTAACAGTAGCAATTCCAACATATAATGGTGAAACCCGCTTAAGTGATGTCCTCGATCGCCTGCGATCGCAAGTGGGAACCGAAGAATTTTCTTGGGAAATTATGGTAGTCGATAATAATAGCAGCGATCGCACTGCTGAAGTGGTTCGAGACTATCAGAAAACCTGGCCCTCTGCCTATCCCTTACGGTATTGTTTCGCCCCAGAACAGGGGGCAGCTTTTGCCAGACAGCGGGCAGTGGAAAAAGCTCAGGGAGAGTTGATTGGGTTTCTGGATGATGACAACTTGCCGGAACCAGACTGGGTGGCTGCTGCCTATCAGTTTGGAAAAAATCATCCCGAAGTCGGGGCATTTGGCAGCCAAATTCACGGGCTATTTTATGAAAAGAAACCCGAAGAAGAACTTCCTAAAAATTTTAAGAGAATTGCTTGTTTTTTAGCCATTGTAGAACGAGGGAATACCCCTCGGAAGTATGACCCACAACATAAAATTTTGCCCCCAGGGGCGGGATTAGTGGTTCGCAAAAAAGTCTGGTTAGAATCGGTTCCCAAACGGTTAGTTTTAAATCACACTGGGAAAGAAGCGGGATTAGCTAGTGAAGATTTAGAAGTTTTGTTGCATATTCAAAAAGCCGGGTGGGACATTTGGTATAATCCCGCTATGGTGGTTTATCATAAAATCCCCAACCACAGGTTAGAACCGGAATATTTAAAACTGTTGGTCCGTTGTGTGGGGTTGAGTCGCCATCGCCTGCGAATGATGACTTTAAATAGTTGGCAAAGACCCTTAGCCTTTCCGGTTTATTTAGCCAATGATTTGCGCCGTTTGGTCCTCCATAGCCTCCGACATGGCATTAACATTAGCGAGGATACAGGAGCAACTTGTGAACGAGAGTTTTTAACCAGTACCTTAATGAGTCCGCTGTTTCTGTTGAAACACCAAGGGTTTAAGTCATTGGAAAGAAGTGGAGATCGCACTTTTGAGAAGTCCAACCAAACCTCCCTAGAACAGTTGGCGGAAGCCTTTGAAGAAGAACGGTTTCGCCTTCATTCTCAAGGGGTGTACCCCCTGAGTGGGACAGCAGGCGATCGCCCTCATACCGAGATTTTATTGCGACTAGAAGATCAGGATGGCAAACTGTTATTGCCAAATCAGTTTATGCCTGTGGCAAAACGGTATAATCTAATGCGGACAATCGATCGCTGGACCATCCGAAAACTCTGCAATCAAATTGCTGAAGCTGGGGACAAATTCCCCGGGGTGATTTATGAAGTTAATTTATCTGAATCCAGTCTGTGCGATCGCTACTTAATTGATTTTCTAGTTCAGGAACTATCGTTTTACAAAACCCCCCCTGAAATGTTGTGCTTTTGCATTACCGAGACGGTGGCAATCAGCCATTTACCCCGACTCAAAGAACTGATTAAACAATTGAAATCCATTGGCTGCCAGTTTTCCCTGGATGGAGTGGGTGCGGCTCAATCTCCGGGCGATTATCTACAAGAATTGCCCGTAAATTACCTTAAATTAGAAGGTAATTTAATTCAATCTATTACCAATAATTCTCGGAACTTAACCGCCGTAAAAAACCTCAATAAAGCAGGTCAAAATCTAGGGATAAAAACAATTGCTACTTATGTAGAAAACAGCGATATTTTGGAGGAAACCCAACGAATGGGCTTCAATTACGTTCAGGGATATGGAATAGAACGCCCTCATCCCCTCTCCTTTGAATCGCCGATGTACATTCCTTGGGTTACCAAATTAGTGATACCTGAAATTGCCATCGACCCGGAAAAATCTCAGTCTAGTGGCTCGATTTTATCCAAAGTGGTATCGGAGAATTCCCTAGAAAGCCCGTTAACCGTCTAATTTTTCAGTGAAATCTACCAAAATCAAATGAATGTTATCGCATTTACGATAGCCATCCCAAGCTATAATGGGGCCAATCGATTACCAAAACTTTTAGACTGCTTGCGATCGCAAATTCGCACCGAAGAATTCACCTGGGAAATTATCGTCATCGATAACAACAGTCAGGATAACACCGCTGAAGTCATTCGCCAATATCAAACCGATTGGCCCTCCGCCTATCCCTTACACTATCATTTTGAACCCCAGCAAGGACTCGCCTTTGCCCGACAGCGGGCAATTGATGAAGCCCAAGGAACCTGGGTAGGATTTTTAGATGATGATAATTTGCCCGCCCCCGACTGGGTAGCCGAAGCCTACAATTTTGCTCAATCTTATCCCAAATCCGGTGCATTTGGTGGGCAAATTCATGGCAGCTTTGAAACTCAACCCCCGGAAAATTTTCACCGAATTGCCTCCTTTTTAGCCATTCGGGAACGAGGGGCAAAACCCCATTTATATAAAGCGGATCAGTTAAGTTTACCCCCAGGCGCGGGTTTAGTCGTTCGTAAACAAGCCTGGTGTGAAAACGTTCCCAGACGCTTACAATTAATCGGTCGCGTCAACGGTTCCACCTTAGCGGGAGAAGATTTTGAAACCTTACTTTATTTGCACCAAGGGGGATGGGAAATTTGGTACTGTCCCACTCTGCATAGCTATCATCAAATCCCCAAAGAAAGATTGGAACAGGCATCCTTACTTTCCTTGATTCGAGGCTGCGGACTGTGCATTTGCCACCTGCGCCTGCTCAATGCCAGCCCCAGAGAAAAACCGATTGCGATCGCCCGCATCTTGGTCGGCAATTTACGCCGAATTGTGCGCCATCTGCTGCAGTATCGGGGCTTAGTCAAAACCGACTTGATCGCCGCTTGCGAGTTGGAGTTTTTTTTAAGCAGTTTTTTGAGTCCGTTCTACTACTTACAAAGCCAATTTTCTCACAAATAAATCCCGATCAGAGATTCTGAGACTAAAGTAACAAAACCATTAAGAAATCAGGGAAAATTATCATGAAAAATTCAGTCATTGCGATCGGCCTTGATGCAGCAGACCCCGAACTGTTAGAAACCTGGATGGACCAGGGATATTTAAGCAACCTCAAACAATTGAAAGACCGAGGGGCTTATGGTCGCTTGACCAACTTAGAATATTACAAAGCGGAAACCCCTTGGACCACATTTTTGACCGGATGCTTACCCAATCAAACCGGATATTGGTCCCCGGTCAAATTTCAGGAAGGCAGCTATAACATTTCCGAAATAGGCGCTTATGATTTTCAGGAATATCCGCCTTTTTATGCCTTGGGAGACGAGTATCGCGTTGCTGTCTTCGATGTACCGCAATCTCGCTTGTGCGATCGCGTCAATGGGGAGCAAGTCTTAGCCTGGGGTGCTCATTCGCCACAAACCGCCAGTCTCTCTCACCCGCCCGAATTGCTCAATCAACTCAACCGGGACTATGGGAAACATCCGGCCCTACATCGTGATCATGGGGATTGGTGGGACAATGCATATCTGTCTCGCTTGCAAAAAACCCTGCATCAAGGTATTGAGCGCCGAGGGGCGATCGTCCGGAATTTACTCCAGCAGGAACCCTGGGATCTCTTGTTAACCGTATTTGGTGAGACCCATTCTGCCGGACATGACTTTTGGTATCTCAGTCAACCCGACCACCCACTGTATGAACACAAGCTGGATACCGCCGCAGAAGACCCCATGCTGGGGGTCTTTGAAGCCGTCGATCGCGCTGTAGGTAACCTATTAGCTGAAGTACCAGACGACAGTTATCTCGTCCTATTTTCCGCACATGGTAGCGGGAATAATACCACCGATGTTCCCAGTATGCTATTTTTACCCGAGTTTTTATACCGATTCAGCTTCCCCGGGAAAGTGGCGATCGCACCTGGAAAAGTCGGAACCTTACCCGAGGCGATCGTCAGCGAACCCAGGCGGAAAACCTGGACCGGAGAAATCTGGGAACGCAAGTATAGCCCCAACCCCTTAAAAAAATTCCTCTGGCAGGAACTCCCCAGTCAGTTCCACCCCCTGCTCGATCGCCTCCTAGGAACCTTCGGAGAAGCGCCATTAGGGTCACCCGACCAATTGCGCCAGCAAGGTAATCCCCTCTTCTGGCAGCCCTCTACTTGGTATAGCCCCTTGTGGCCGCAAATGAAAGCTTTTGCCCTCCCCAGCTATTCCGAAGGATACATCCGAATTAACCTAGCGGGTCGCGAACCGGATGGCATTGTCTCCCCCGAGGAGTATGACGCATTATGCCAAGAGTTAACCGCCCACCTCTATCGCTGGACCAATGCGCGCACCGGAGGCCCCGTCGTGAAAAAAGTCATTCACACCCCCCCCAACAGTCGCACCCGTCCCGATGCAGATTTAGTCGTCGTTTGGAACGACAGCCCCGCCGATGTGATTGACTGCGGTCAATTCGGGCGCATTGGTCCCGTCCCCTATCGACGCACCGGCAGTCATCGCAACCGAGGATTTTTAAACATTACAGGGCCGGGAATTCGGCCCGGAACTCAACTGCGCGAGGGTCATGGGGTAGATTTAGCCCCCACCATTCTCCATCTGATGAATGCCCCCATTCCTCACTATTATGACGGCACTTCCTTGATGGAAAAGTCCGTTTTAGTGGCCTAACCCGACCCGGGGCTCTCTGTGTCAACATTCTGGGAGAAAGAATTTTTTCTCAGCCGCAAAAAATCCCCCTAAAGGATGAGACACCCCGGTTCAGTTCCGCTGTACAAAATAGGAAGAGGCGGATCTCACTCTAAAGGTAGAGAGGGGATTAGATAGCAGGGACGGGCTGCTGAACTCCAACTCCAACTCACGTCACCGAGAAAGCACACAGGGAGAGATAAGGAAAATGACGAATCCAAATTATACGCTGTACCTTCAGAACCAAAAAGCTTTAAAATTTGCCCTCGGGTGGCGGTTCTTTCATTTATTAGAAGAAATAGAAATGGGCCTGCTTCAGTGGGTGCCTTCCTCCATTGGTTCCGCGTTACGGGGACTGGTTTATAAAACAATTTTCGGTAAATTGGGCAAAGGAGTTCGCATCAAAACCGGAGTAGAATTTTTCTGTGCCTATCGGATGGAAATCGGTCATAAAGTTTCAATGGATCGGGATGTTAGAATCCGCAGCCTTGGACCCAAAGATAAAATTAAAATTGGGGATGGAGTTTCCTTCGATCGCGGGGTGGATATCAAAGCACATGGCAATCAAAACGGCATAGAAATCGGCGATCGCACCTATATTGGTCCCTATACCTGCCTCTCCGGGAGCAAACTCAAAATCGGCAAAGACTGTTTAATTGCCTCCCATTCCAGTATTTACTCTAACAATCATATTTTTTCAAACGTTGGTCAAAATATTAACCAACAAGGAAATAGTTATGAAGGGATTACCATTGAAGACAATTGCTGGTTAGGAACCGGCGTCAAAGTTATGGATGGCGTCACCATTGGCGAAGGCAGTATCATCGGCGCAGGAGCCATTGTTACTAAAAATATTCCCCCCTATTCCATTGCCGTAGGCGTTCCCGCTAAAGTGATTTCTTCCCGCCGAGAACCCGCAGCAGTTTGAGGGAGATAGGGAGGATGGGGAGGATGGGGAGGATGGGGAGGATGGGGGAGAGGGGGGAGGATGGGGAGGATGGGGGAGATAGGGAGGATGGGGGAGATAGGCGAGGGTA
>NZ_JAMXFA010000056.1 GCF_025370785.1 Laspinema olomoucense D3b | reverse complement strand
AAATTTAGTTGATTATGTCACTAATGTCCTCGAAAATCTAGGAAAAGAATATGCAATTAATTTTGCGTAACTGCATAGTAACTATTCCCCACTATCAACATAAAACCCTCCATCGATTCGCCCCTTTCCATAGTTTAGAGAAAGGATCGTACCAGGGAATATTGACCCTAAAAGATAATAGCAAAGTGATAATTTATGCTAAGTCAGTTAATGAGGCTAGGAGCGTCTTATTCAACATTTATAGCGAGATAGACCTTGACTATAGAAACGATTTCAACCCTAAAGTGGGACCTATCGGCAACCCGGATTTTAAGGAAGTCACCGTGTACCCCAAATATGGAAAGTTTTTCTCAAACGGTGCTAGAAAAGTTGCGCCTGATTGGGTCGTGACATATTGAAATAATTTTAAAAAATAATCGTACCTTAACCCCCGATAAGCGGTTGACAAACGGTTAAGCCGGAAAAGATAAAAAGGTCATGTTAATGTCATAAACATAGAGCGAAGCTAGATTTATTGAAGGGTCCCCAAATGAGTGACACCCTTTTAAATCTTGGCAATCCCCTGTTGTCTTGCGATCTTGCCGGTAGCTCACTGATAGCTCACTGATAGCTCACTGACAGCTTGCGGGTAGCTCACCGATAGCTTGCCGGTAGCTCACCGATAGCTTGCCGGTAGCTCACTGATAGTTTGCCGGTAGCTCACTGATAGTTTGCCGGTAGCTCACTGATAGCTTGCCGGTAGATTCCCGATAGCTTGGCAGTAGCTCTATCCCACCAAAACCCAATCAAGCATTAAGGTTAAATTATGGCGTTAAGGCCCGGACCGTTACCCGGTTTTTATGTTGAGGCGATCACCGGGATTGCTAAGGACAAGACCGCAGGGAACCTGAACGATTTTACCAACGAGCGGTGCTATATCAAGGACTGCGTAGCCAAATGGCTAGGCTTAAGCATTGCGACACCTAGAGTGGGGACATTTAGTAACACTGGCACTGGCGGTCAGACGAACGCTGGTAAAGAATTCGCCATCAAGGGTCAAAGAGGGAGTTACCAGTACAAAATTTTACTAATCCCTGGTACCCCCATTCCAGTGCAATATTATGACCCGGCAACTGGAACCCTAAAAGCAGAGTCGATAGCCCGCAACAGTTTCTCGATATCTCTATCTCGAACCATCGGGGTTGCAGAGTTAAGAGCATGGTTGATTAACAAAGTCGGGGCTGATGGGAAAGGAACACTTAATGGTGACGCTGCTAATAAAATTATGGGTTTGGTTACACCCTGGGACCGCAAATATATCTGGCGAACGCCTCTTATTCCTGAGCCAGCTTTTGGGGAGATGAACACTAACGTTTATCTTACTAGCAATAGCAATTCTGTGGGTTCTGGTGGACCTTCTCCAACCCCACCCCCAGGTTAATAGTCATAGGGGATTAATTTTATTTTTAGCCCTATTGTACTCGCGCTTGATTTCTCTTTTCATGATTTATTATGGGGGAAGTCAAGCGCGTTCTTTTGAGATGATAACCCGTTAACTAAAGCATAAAGCTCATGGGATTGAAAAACTGTATCCCGACAGGTTTTTACTTGGGGTGCGCCGAAGAAGTAACCCACCTAAAAACTGATGAATTGCTGCAAGAATTGATAGTAAAAAACTTTAATCTCATTACACCACAGAACGCCCTCAAACTAGGCCGTATCGGAAAGAATCCTCATGACTGGAACTTTGAAGAGTCTGACTGGGTGATAAATTTTGCGCACACTCATAATCTAAGCGTTAGGGGTCACCTAATGACTTGGGCCCGGTCAATTCCTGAGTGGATGAGAGAGATGGAAAGCTACCAATTTTCTCAATTAATCAAAGAATATATTTCTGAAACGATGATAAGATATCCCACCATCAAAAATTGGGATGTTTGCGGAGAAGCTTTTGATGACAACGGGAATATCAGGGATACCATTTTAAGCGCCTTAATTGGACCTCATTGGGTGCGGCAGACTCTAATTTGGGCTAGGGAAGCTAGGCCAGATGCCAGACTTTTTTATTCAGAATATCGGCTACAAGGTTACCGAAAACAAAAAGCTCTTTTGAAATTAATTAATGAGTTGTTAATAGAGGGGAATATTTTAGATGGAATAGGGGTCCAACTTCATCATAATACCCTGGGAGTTCTTAGACTTTTTGGGTTTAAAGATTTCTTGAGAACTCTCACCACTAAAGGGTTAACAATTCACTTTAGTGAGGTTACAGTTTGGGATAAAACCACATTGTCTGAAAATTTTGGTCGCTTATCTCAAGCTGTCGCCTATAGCGAATTATTTCGGTTATGTCGGGATTGTGGATCTGAAGTCTTCAATATCTGGGGAAGTACCGATCGCTACTCATGGCGTCACCCTGAACTTACCCCATTTCTATTCAATAGAGACTATCAACCGAAACCCGCTTATTTTGCAATAAAAGACGCATTATCTCGTTTTAAGGGGATGGGGTCATGAGTTATGACAATGATGCTTACTGGGTCGCTCACGCTCAAATAGACAATGAAATCTCAGACGAGGATTATCTGTCTGGGTTACGGTTGCCTGATATGGTTTTCTCAAGCGATGACCCACACGACACTTTTCGAGTGACAGTTTTCTCGGTTCGGGCTAAGCCTACATGGTGGCTAGGGGGAACTTTAAACCGCTGCATTGGTGCAATTGAGCAAGAGTTAGATTTTGTATCGGGAAGTCAAGTTATTCCCCTCAATGAGATTACCTTAGTCCGGATAGGCGCAGCATCACAAGAGACATATTTTAAATTTAAGCCTCCCTTTTGGTTTCTGCAATGCACCCTCTTGGTAGAACGGTATGAGGTCCCCCCGAGGGAATAGAGGGACCCCTTAAAACTTTCTCGCTCGTATTCTTCTCAGGGGATTCATTCTAGCTGATAAATCAGTCTGCGGCGCATAAACCTGGACTGATTCAAAGCAAGTCAATCAACTTAGGGTATCAGTTTAGCGAAAGGAATAGCACCGTCATTGATTTGAATAAAGTAGTCAGACGAAGAGTTCGAGGCAATTTCGGAGGTTTCAATTTCTCCGACGGGTAAGAGGAGGGTTGCCTCTAGGTGCGATCGCACCACGGAGGAGCAATGGGACTCGCCATGCAGACAATCCACGAGGAGTTGATTGGCTTGATAATACTGGTCCAGTAAAGCTACTTGTCGGGGGGTAAACTGCCAATTGTGGCCGATTTGGCGATGTTCGATGAGCAAGGCGCGAAATTGTTCCGCCCAGCCATGAGCCCGATCGCCCCACCAGGCAATTAAGCGATCGCGACCCTCCCCAGGATCCGGCAGTTGGTCCTTGAGTTCCTGCAATCCTTCGCGCAATTTTGGCTCGTGGGTTAAACTGCGATCGAGGTCCAGAGCAAAACCCAAGGAAAGGATTTGTTTTACATCCGGGTTGCGAGTCAGGCTATAAACCAACTCCAAAGCACGTGCCAACTCCAAATCCAAGGCTAACTCTGGGGCCAAATCCCGGGCTAAACTGGGGTCCAAGGCAAGGGCTAAACCCAGACTGCGATCGCGAAACAGGGTAAAGTAAAATGCCCGCACTGCCGCCGGTTTGTACAATCCTTCCAGTCGTCGGCATTTAGCACTGGTACAGGCTAAAAATTGCTGCAACTTGCCATCGGCAACCAACATTACATCAATTTGTTGCTTCATTGCTTGCAGCAGAGGGTCAGCATTTCTTAACAATTCCGAGGTGAGTAACACCACTTCTCGCCATCGCGGTTCGCAGACATGACTCGCTAATCCTTGTAACTCCTCCTCCAACGCATTTGGATCCGGTGTTGCCGCAATCTGACGAGCGGTAAAATATTCCTGGAAGGTTAAATGGGAAAAGGAATAAATTCCCCTGGCTCGTTCCACTAATAAACCATGTTGAGCTTCGATCGCATCTAGGACCGTGGAACTTTGCGATCGCAAGGTTTCTGGGGCCGTATTGCTTTGGGGCAACGTTGCCAAATAGTCCCCAATATAATGCTCAATTTCCCGCTTTTCAAAAAAGTAATTATTTTCCGTAAATGTGGTGGCCGCAATTTGACTCAACAGTTCTATTTTTCTAGGTAGGGATAAATTGCGATAGACTTCATCTCGTTGAATGCCTCGGGCTTCATCCCATCGCACTAGCAGAATATCTAATCCGGCTTCATAGAGTTTAGAGCGTTTGTTAGGAAAATCTTCTTTCGTCTGAAAAATACTCGCAGTTAGAGTTAACAAAATTGGGGTTACAACTAATTCCCGAATCGGTTGGTTTTCGGGCAGATGTAGCTTTTCTAAAAAGCGTTGGGACAGGAGTAAACCTGCTTCGCGATCGCCACGGGCAGCGACAAACCACTTTTCAGCAAACGCTTCAATTTGTGACCCATCAAAATCAGCTAATTCTACTTCCGTAAACCCCGTGAAGTGGTACTCGCCTCCCCCCAAGCGACAGGTGATCACTACCTGATTTTGATAGTAAATTTCACAAAATTGGTTAATTTCTTGAGCAATTTCTCGGCTGTCGCCTGGTGGGATTTCATCTAATCCATCTAACAGAACCAAGGCATGACCGCCTTGCAGCAAGGTTTCCACCTTAGCCGATTGCAGGCCAAAATTGTTGAAAATTTTAGTAATATAATGGAGGAGGCTGCGATTTCCACTCTGTTTGCTTTCGGTTCTCCAATCCCTAATTTTAATAAAAATAGGAAGTCCTAAAGCGCCGGTTCTAACCTCTGATTTTAGGTGGGTTTCTTCTTGAATACACCCCAGGGCTAGGAATTGTAAAAACGTAGTTTTACCAGCTCCGGGCTTACCCAAAATTAATAACTTAGAATAGGTAGAAACCGCTTGGATTGCCGGAATTTTGGACTGTTGTTCTGAGGCCGAAATGCTACGGTGTACCGGACCCTTAGACTGACGCGTTTGCCTGGGCTGAAATTGGAGGTCCGAGACTTCCAGCCATCGTTGCCGATTCAGTTGTTCCAGAATATTAATCTGGATGTAGATATCATCCAGAGCAACGGGTTGAGACTTATCCAAAAGCCGCAGAGTACCACACTGAGCGCGAATGGGTTCCCTCATGCGCGATCGCACTGCCGTGACTAAGGCGGTGATATCTTCTTCAATGGGTGGATCTAACCCCGGATTAGCATTGGTTTTGGGAGGCTCTGGGGTAACATCACTGGGTAAATCGGCAATGTCCTGCCAATCCAAGTCTAATTTGTGGCAAATTTCCATAAAAATCGCCCGGTCAATAGGCCGTCCGGTCAAAAACTTCCAAATAGACTGACGGGTTTCTAACCCCACTTCAGATGCCAAATCTTGTTGGGTCCAGCCACTTCTTTCAAACGCAGCTTTGGCCTTAAGCTTTCCCGTTTCGGAAGTCTTCAGTGAGCGTTTTTTCATGGGTATAATCCAGTTTATTTAAGCAGTTATTTTGTGGGTTGTAAATACCAAGGAGGCTATCCACCCAGGGGGAAAATTGTTTTGGGTTAACAGTGGTAAAGGGAATGAGCTGACTCCATCAAAGCAGGAATTTCTATTAATAATGGCTTCCTGAATCGAGCTGCAATCGGCTAGAAAAAGCAGAGGCAATATCAGCTATTTATAATATTGGGGGCAGCAGGTTTCCCGTGCAGCGATCGCGGCTGCCGATGTTGGGGGATCTTCCTCCTGTCACCCTGACGATCCCTGACAGCAACAAGTGGTGATGACTTCTTGACCCCGAGGCGATCGCCGACTCACCGTGGAATGAGGGAAATCACCTTTAATTTCAAACTCAGACTCGGGGAATAAAGAAGTCTCGGGAACATTTTTTTCCCTGGAGTTTTGAATAATTCAATCCCTGCAGGCGGGGTTAAACCCCTATTATACAAGAAGTTGGCCCCCCTGGGGGAGATAGGGGGGATAGGGGGGATAGGGGGGATGGGGGGGATAGGGGGGATAGGGGAGATAGGGGGGATAGGGGGGATGGGGAAGTGATGCTTATGACTTGGCTTTTCAGCGGAGTCATACCCCTTTGGAGGCTCTGCCTCCAGTCCACCAACCAGGCACTTAAGCTCCCCCATCTCCCCATCCCCCCCCATCTCCCCCATCCCCCCCATCTCCCCCATCCCCCCCATCTTCCCCATCTCCCCCATCTTCCCCATCTCCCCCATCCCCCCCCATCTTCCCCATCTCCCCCATCTCCCCCATCTTCCCCATCCCCCCCATCTTCCCCATCCCCCCCATCTTCCCCATCTCCCCCATCTCCCCCATCTCCCCCATCTTCCCTCACCGCTTTATGATGAGAGAAAGAAAGCAGAACAGCAGGCTATGCAGTTGATAGGGATTTTCTGTGGGTTGATTGTGGGTGCGATCGCGGGGTATCTGTGGTCAAAAAGGATGCCGTGGGTTAGAGAAAGGGACCCGGAGGCGATCGCATCGTTGCCGGAAAAAACTATGCCGGTTGCACCTGAGCAATTGCACCCCCGAGTTACCCAGAGGGAAATTCTCTACCGGCGGATATTTGAGGAAAATCCGGCAGTGCAATTGATCACGGACTCCGAAACCGGGATGATTCTAGATGCGAATGTCGCCGCCGCTGAGTTTTATGGGTATGGGATTGAAGTCTTAAAGCAATTTAAACTGGAGGAACTTACTTCCGTGGGCGATCGCAAAGGGGCGATCGCCTCCGAGGAAGGGAGGGAGGAGGTTCCCGAGGGCAGTCCCCTCGTTGGCGGAAATCAACAATCCTGGGAAATCCAAACAAAACGGATTAATGTCGATGAAGTTGGGGTAAATCTCAGCACTCTTCAAGACATCACCCCTAGACAACAAATGGAAGCACTCCAACAACGCGAAGAACGATATCGCTGTTTGGTTGCCGCCACTTGTGAAGGAATTATCTTGCACGATCGCGGGTTCATTATAGATGTGAACCGGGTTTTGGCTCAGATGCTTGGGTATGAAAAAGAAGAACTTATTGGAACCCCCGGTGTAGCATTAGTGACCCCAGAGTATCGGGAAATCGTCGCTCAGAACATTGAAAACCAGAGCGATCGCCCCTATCTCGTTGTCGCACTCCGGAAAGATGGCTCAACATTTCCCGCTGAATTGCACCCGAAAATGATTGACTATCAAAACCGCCTCGTTCGGGTTGTGACAGTTCGGGACATCACGGAACGCAACCAGGTAGAGGAAGAACTGAGACAAGCGCGAGATCAACTGCGTGCTGTCTTAGATTCAGTCCCCGGTAGCATCGCTTGGATTGATTCTAATTTGACCTATCTGGGGATTAACCGCTATCTAGCGCGTTCCTTCAATATTCAACCGGAAACCTTTATCGGAAAAACGATGGGTTTTCTGGAACCGGAAACCGAAATTCGAGATTTTGTCCAGGACTTTTTCCACAGTGGCGACTCAGAAACCTCTGTGGAAATGGAATGGGAAGTGGATGGACTTCCCTGGCATTATTTAGTCGTGGCACAAAAATATCTTGGGGGTAAAGCTGCGGTTTTTGCAGGATTTGACCTCACTTGGCGCAAGCAAGCGGAACGAGAATTGCGCTTTAGTGAAGCGAGTATTCGGGCTTTATATGAAGTCAGCGCGGATCCGACCCTGAGTTTTGAGCAGCGTTTGCAGCGATTATTAGAACTGGGGTGCGAGTGGTTTGAGCTAGAGATGGGACTGTTAGGGCAGTTGGTGGGCGATCGCCTGGAAGTGATTGCTGCTCATCCCTCGACTTGTGCCATTGTTTCAGGGACGGTTTTTACCGGCGATCGCCCCGGGAGTGAGGGGTTGCTCAATGCGATTCAGTCCCCTGTAGAGACTGAGGGGGAATCAGACTCCCCTTCTCCCACGGACCCGATCCAGGCTTATTTCGGCACCTCCGTCACCGTTGCCGGTCAAGTTTATGGTCCCCTGAGCTTTTCTAGTCCCCATCCCCGTCGCCGTCCCTTTAGTGCAGTAGAACAAGAATTACTCAAATTAATGGCGCAGTGGATTGGGGGGGAACTGGAACGACAACAGGCAGCAACGGCCCTCGCCCAAGCTTTTCATCGCAGTCTACTCCTGCGACAAATCACCCAGAAAATTCGCCAGAGTTTGGACACGCACCAAATTTTACAAACTACGGCAACGCAACTGGGACGAGCATTGGAGGTGGATCGCTGTTTGCTGCATCGCTATCAAATCTTACCCGAGGCGCAATTGTACTGTGTGACGGAGTATTTGACTCCTGGGGTGAGTTCCCTGTTAAATTTAGAAATTCCGATTCGGGGCAATCCTTTGGCTGAACGCTTAATTGCTCAGGACCGGGCGATCGCCATTGATGATATGCAGGAGAACGCGCTGGGCTCCTGGATTTGTCCCTTGTTTGAACAAGTCGGCGTGCGATCGCTGATGGCAATTCGTACCTCCTATCAAGGAGAGCCCAATGGGGCGATCGCCTTGCAACAATGCCAAGGATTGCGACAGTGGCGCGAAGATGAAATCGAACTCCTCGAAGCGGTGGCAGATCAAGTCGGGATTGCCTTAGCACAAGCGGAGTTACTCGAACGAGAAACCCAGCAGCGTCAACAACTCGCCCAACAAAATCTCGCCCTTGATCGCGCCAAACAGTTAGCAGAGGTCGCTAATCAAGCCAAAAGCGAGTTTTTGGCCATGATGAGTCATGAAATCCGCACCCCCATCAATGGGGTGATCGGCATGACGGACCTCCTCCTCGATACTGTCCAGACGCAACAACAAAGACAGTGGACGGAAACGATTCGCAACAGCAGCGAGAGTTTATTACGGATTATTAACGATATTCTGGACCTGTCGAAAATAGAGTCCGGTAAATTGGAATTTGACGAACGACCCTTTTCCTTGCCGGATTGTATCGCTAGGGCCGTGAGCGTCCTGGCGTCCCAAGCGACTGCCCGAGGGATCCGTCTCGTCACCCAAATTAACCCGGAGACTCCTTCGCAGATTATGGGCGATCGCACCCGACTCCAGCAAATTTTGGTCAATCTCCTGGGGAATGCAGTCAAATTCACCGAAGTTGGGGAGGCGATCGTCTCCGTGAGTGCCTCTCCTCTCCCCGAGGACCTCGTTGCCACAGACAATCGGCAATCTTGCCGCTATCGAATTCAATTCCAGGTTCAAGATACAGGCATCGGCATTCCCCCAGAAGGAATGCACCGCCTGTTTGAATCGTTTTCCCAAGTGGATCTGTCTACCTCGCGACGCTATGGCGGTACCGGATTGGGTTTAGCCATCAGCAAACGCTTATGTGAATCAATGGGGGGTCAGATGTGGGTGGAAAGTATGGGACATTGTGGGGGAAATCCTCCCGAAAATTGGCGGGTGCAGCCTTATTCCTCGGACTGTGAGTTTCCCGGTTCTACGTTTTACTTTACGATTGTGACCCTCGCTTGTCCTCATGCTCAGATTGAAAAAAGTCCCCCCTTAGAAAGGTCGGAGAGGTTCAATCCCGTTCCTCCTCGTGCGGTTGTCTCAGAATCCTCCCCGCCACGACTGCCTTTACGGATTCTCTTAGCAGAAGACAATCCCGTGAATCAAGAAGTGGCGATGCGGACCTTGGAAAAGATTGGGTATCGCGCCGATTTAGTGCAAAATGGACTCGAAGCCCTGGAAGCCTTGCGCCGTCAACCTTATGATGTGGTGTTAATGGATATTGAGATGCCGCAGATGGACGGATTGACCGCAACGAGGCAGATTCGCGAGGAATGGCAAAACCGCCCGGAACCTGCGCCGAAAATTATTGCAATTACGGCTTATGCAATGGAGGGCGATCGCCAAAAATGCTTTGCCGCCGGGATGGATGCTTATATTACCAAACCCTTTCGCATCAAGGCTTTGGCCAGCGCTTTGGAGCAGATTCAATCCGGTGCAACCCCAACCGACTCGGGGGATCAGATGCAGTCTACCTTTGTTAGTGACCATTTGTTTGGTTCTCATCTTCTACCCCCCCGAAATCAAGAGGGTGAAGCGGTCCTCGATCGCCAAATTCTCGATTCTTTACGGGATATGGCAGGTCCCAAAGCGGCAGCGATGTTGTCTCTGATTATCGGCAACTATCTCGAAGATGCACCAGAAAAACTGCAAGAAATACGAGAGGCAGTGGCGCAAGGTAATCCGGAAGGGTTGCGTCAAGCGGCACATTCCATGCGATCGAGTAGTGCAAATCTCGGTGCTCTTACTCTTGCTAATCTCTTGAAAGAGTTAGAGAATTTAGGTCGGGCGGGGACTACTGCCACTGCACAGACGCTCCTCAACCCGGTGGAAAAGGAGTATGAGAACGTGATTAAAGCTTTGGAACTCGAACGGAAACAGAATAATTCATGACTCCTACTGGTGAAGATAATTCCCCGTTAATTTTGCTGGCTGATGATGATCGCTCTATGCGATCGCTCCTGCGTCTGGCAATGGAAGAAGAAGGATATACCGTCGCTGATGCAAAAAATGGTGAACAATGTTTGGCCGAATTTAAACGACTGCAACCGGATATGGTTCTGCTGGATGCGGTGATGCCAGTTATGGATGGGTTCACCTGTTGCCATCAGTTACGCAGTCTGCCTGGAGGAGAGCATACTCCAGTTCTGATGATTACCGTGCTCGATGATGCGGATTCCGTCGATCGCGCCTTTGAAGCTGGGGCCACGGATTATGTGACGAAACCTCTCCATTGGGCTGTCTTGCGTCAACGTGTCAGTCGTCTATTACAGGCGTCTCAATCTCTACAACAAGTGACGCAAGTCTCTCAGGTATTGGATCAGGTGAGTCTGAGGGAACGACTTTTTCGCTATCTGGGAGCCAGTCTGACCCAGTGTTTACCCCAGGAGGAAATCCTCTCCGGTTCGCTTTCTCAGTTACGAGGGTTGTTAGGTGTGGATCGGGTGGCCCTGTGCGATCGCCAGGGAACCTGTCTCATAGACTCTGTGGCAAGTGAAGCAATGTCCCGGGCGAAATCTTCCTTACAACAGACGGAGTTTTACCGGCGGTTGCAATCCGGGGAGGCCGTTGCCTTTGCTGATCTACAAACGGCAGTCAATGAAGAGGCGATCGGCTATTTTACGGCGTTGAATATCAAAGCGGCCCTCCTTGTCCCCTTTCCCCCAGGGGAACAATGGCAAGGGGTCCTCACGGTCTATCATTCCCAGGGGCGATCGTGGGACCCCGCCGAGGTCGAATTCCTCAGCGAGTTCTCTACCCTACTCAACCGGGTGATCTCTATCCCCTATGAAGCCTAAACAGGCAGGCCCCCATCGTTTGAAGTTCTGAAGTAACGAGTTCAGTCGTTACTTCAGAAAACTCTCAATCCTCCCTCGGCAATTCAGGCCCCTAAACTGGACCCTCCAGGCTGGTCCCACTTCAATGATTTTGGGGGAAATTAAAACATTTTGCCTAAGTCAAACAAAATTTTTCAAAGTTATACACAAGTTGAACAGTTCGCAAACGCGATCGCAAACATCGATAGACAATACTAAGGATAAGCAACGGTTGAGGGCAAAGGGTAGCGAGGCTCCGCAGCCTCGATACCCACTTTAAAACTTCCTTCCCTGAATTAACACATTGTCGGGGAGTCAAGGAGTATCTACAAATCAAATTGGCTCCTTCCGGCATGACCTTTGAGGTCCAAACCACTATTCCAGACCCGATCTCGGACCAGGCACGGTCCAAACCACTATTCAAGACCCCATTGAGGACCAGGCACGGTCCAAACCACTATTCCAGACCCGTTGAGGACCAGGCACGGTCCAAACCACTATTCAAGACCCCATTGAGGACCAGCCACGGTCCAAACCACTATTCCAGACCCTATTCTGAACGTTCTCATACCCACCACATGGCAAGGGTACCCCGGATTTTTTCCCAATAGCCGGGGAAATACAACCCCTTAGATCAAGTCCTTTCCTGGGACCGGGCCAACGGAAGCCCACAATTAAAGCAAAACCTCTACAATCTTCTGGGTTAAATCTATGGATCCTCTAACCTTGACCCCTAGCCCCCCTACAAAAGAAAAGGTTGGGACACAAACGTGCCCCAAACCGCAAAACCACTATTCTAATGTACCCATATCCACTGTAACTCTAATCGGTGGAGAGTTGCAAGATGAATTTATATAATTTTCAAATTTCTGGCAAATTTTTTCCTCCGCCTACGGAAATCGGTGACCCTGAAAGGTCTGCAAAGTTCGCCTGGACCCGATGCAAACTCCGCCGGATGGTCCAGGTTCCCTACCCTGAACCTAGTTGCTCTTTCCAAGCTCATGGAGTGAGTGAGCGGCTTTTGCGGGTTGTCAAGGTCCCTTATCCCCAGCCTGAACAGGACTTACCTGAGGCATCTGCTCCGGATCCACTTGAGCAACCGGGAGAGTCTGGCCCAGGATGGGAGCCAGTTAGGCCCTGGGGAAATTCCGATTCCCACTGTAGTGAACCTCTTTCTAGATCCACCGTTGAGATAGGGGCTTCTCGAATGCAGCGGGACCCTTCAAGGCACCAAAAGGGCGATCGCCAACCCCTTTTTTTTTCCACCCCAGGCTGAAAACCCCACCCCACTCCGGGTGCTGACTCGTCCCAATCCGATTTGAGAGCCTATTGAAGACAGACTTACAGTGAATTATTAATAAAAATTAAAATTATGAAAACTGCTAAAACTCAACTTGAAGAAAGTTTTACCTCAAATCTTCCTCAATTTCCAGTTAATCCATCAGAAAAGCCGGAGAACTTCACATACAACTCAAATTTTGCCAATGCCATCCTCAAAGGGGTTGTCTTTACGGGAGCAAATTTGAAAAGGGCTAATTTGATTGGCACTAATTTATCGGGAGCAGATTTGCAAGGCGCAGATTTGCAGGGAGCGAATTTGTCTGAATCAAAGCTTTGTAATGCCAATTTAAGTGGGGCAAATTTAACGAATGCCAATTTAAGTGGGGCTGATTTGAGGGGGGCCGATTTAACCGGGGCAATTATGCCTGACGGAACGGTTTATGACCCCAAACACCATTTTCCATCCTTGCCTCAAGAGGAAGTTTGAGAAGATTTTCTGTCCATAACCGGGAATTAATTCAAGTTATGGGTAGGAACTTAAAGAATGAGTAAAGTCGTTACTACAACGGGGAAAAAAGAGTTTCTTTGTGGGTAGTAACGACTTTAGTCGTTTTTTTCTTCTGGGAATAATCACCTGGAATCAATGAGTCTTAGTGCTGGAGAAAACTACCCCAATACATCAGTAAGCAGACTGACATCGGCTGCTGGACATAAATCCGCTAACTCACAGCGATCGCAAGCGGGTTTTTTTGCGGTACAAACTGCTCTTCCATGATAAATCAGCCGAATCGACCAATTTTCCCAATCTTCCTGGGGAAGTAAGCGAATTAAATCCCGTTCTATCTTTACCGGATCTATATTTTCCGTCAATCCTAACCGATTGGATAACCGCTTCACATGGGTATCCACCGTCACCCCTTGATTAATCCCATAAGCATTTGCTAGGACAACATTAGCCGTTTTTCGCGCAACTCCGGGCAACTCCAGGAGCAATTCCATCCGTTTTGGCACTTGATGCTTGTGTTTTTCCACGATCGCCCGACAAGCACCTTGAATATTTTTCGCCTTATTCCGATAAAACCCTGTGGAACGAATTAACTGTTCTAACTCCTCAATATCCGCACCGGCGATCGCCTGTGCATCCGGAAACCGTCGAAACAACTCCGGAGTCACCTGATTCACCCGCTCATCGGTACATTGTGCCGATAAAATAGTCGCCACCAATAACTGCACCGGCGTCTCATAATTTAGCGTACAGTCCGCCTCTGGATACAATCTCTTCAGCCGAATTAAAATCTCGATCGCCCGTTGCTTAGTCGCCGCCCATTTCCGAGTAATATTCATAGTAAAAAAGTGCCGAACTAATGAAGGATGACGCCCTGATTAAACCTCCTGCATACATCTCTTAAGCCCCCCTTATTAAGGGGGGTTGGGGGGATCTATCTTGAACTTTGCAAGAGATCTAGGGTCGTTCATCCTTCATTACTTTTATTGAAATAACTGTTGGACCCAACCTAAATTGGCCGTATCCCGAACAATCAGGAAAATCCCCAAACCCAACAGCAACATTAACCCGGTTTGCATCACCCCATCTTGAATATGAGTCGGCAACGGTTTACCGCGCAATCCTTCAATTAACAAAAATGCCAACTGACCGCCATCGAGGGCCGGAAGCGGCAAAATGTTAATAATCGCTAGGTTAACGCTAATTAATGCCGCAAATCGGAACAGATTTCCCGCATCAGACTTGGCAATATTCGCCCCGATCGCCACAATTGCCACCGGACCCGACACTTGATCCGCCGTTTCTCGGAAATTGCGAATTAACTGTCCAAATCCTTGCACCGTCAAAACCGTAATCCGTTGAAACTCCACTGCACCTTCCCCAAACGCTGCCGGGATACTCTCGGCGCGGTGGCGAATCAGGGTGCCGTGAGGAGCCAATTGCACGCCAATAATCCCTTTTCCGCTTTCATCTCGTTCCGGGGAAATCGGTACCGTAAAGGTTTCATCCTGCCGCTGCACCTGCAGTTCCAGAACTTGCTCAGGATGGGTTTGGATAATCTCCATCAAGGATCGCACCGCTTGTGCAGAAGCGTCTAATTCCTCTCCACCGGCTTGCAATATAATATCTTCGGCCTGAATCCCCGCCCGATGAGCAGCAGTCTCCTCGGACATCACCTGGGCAATTTTTACCCCGGGTTGATAGTCAAAGTCTTGCACCCCCACCGTTGCCACCTGTCCGACTAACAGCAGATAGGCAAAGATTAGGTTGGCGATGACCCCAGCACTAATTACGATCGCCCGGTCCAGGATCGGGCGATTACGCAGCAAATTCGGGTCATCGGGCGGAATCTCGCTCTCGGGATCATCATCGGGAAAGCCAACATAGCCCCCCAAAGGAATCCCGCGTAGGGCATATTCGGTTTCTGCGCCTTGGTATTTCCATAAAATGGGCCCAAATCCGATTGAGAAACGATTAACGTGAATGCCCTGTAATCGGGCTGCCATGAAGTGTCCCAGTTCGTGGACGAAAATAAGCATCGCCAGAACCGCGATCGCTGCCAATACTGACATTACAAACCCCAGTTAAACTCTGTTACTATCACAGACTGGCTCAATGAACCCGTCTTAACTAATGATGGGGACTTACGCAGTCCCTCAGTCCGACTGGAGATTATGCGTAAGTCCTGACTTATTGTTATTTTAGGCTGACCCGTCGGTTTCTGGGGATGGGGAGGATGGGGAGGATGGGGAGGATGGGGAGGATGGGGAGGATGGGGGAGATGGGGAGGATGGGGAGGAAACGACAGCAAGTCGTGACGTTGAAAGGGGGATAACGACTTTAGTCAATCTCCCCTATCTCCCCCATCCCCCCTATCTCCCCTATCTCCCCTATCCTCCCCATCTCCCCCATCTCCCCCATCTCCCCCATCTCCTTACAAGACTGTTTTCCCTCCGAGATAGGGTTGCAGCACTTCGGGAATGCGAATCGTGCCGTCTGCATCTTGATAGTTTTCTAAAATCGCTGCCATTGTCCGCCCCACAGCCAAACCGGATCCATTCAAGGTATGGACAAATTGAGTCCCCTTTTTACCCGCTTCTTTGAACCGAATGGAGGCGCGTCTAGCTTGGAAATCACCACAATTAGAACAACTAGAAATCTCCCGATACTTGCCCGAAGAGGGTAACCACACCTCTAAGTCGTAGCACTTTTGCGCCCCAAAGCCGAGGTCTCCTGTGCAGAGTTCCAATACCCGATACGGCAGTTGCAACGCTTGCAGAATCGCTTCGGCATCCTGGACTAGGGCTTGATGTTCATCCTCCGAGGTCTCTGGGGCCACGATTTTGACCAGTTCCACCTTATTAAACTGATGCAGTCGAATTAATCCTCGGGTATCTTTGCCATAAGCCCCCGCTTCCCGGCGAAAACAAGGGGTATAGGCACAGTGATTAATGGGTAAGTTTTCCGGTGCAAGAATATCATCGCGATAGAGGTTGGTTACCGGCACTTCGGCGGTGGGGGCCAGCCAGAGGTCATCCTCACTACATTGAAAGCTTTCTTCGGAAAATTTGGGAAGTTGGCCGGTCCCACGCAGGGAGGTGCTATTAATGAGAACCGGCGGCATGACTTCTATATAACCGTGGCGAATGTGGCGATCGAGCATAAAGCTAATTAGGGCTCGTTCTAAGGCGGCACCGGCCCCGATTAGGCTGATAAAGCGACTCTGGGCGATTTTTACTCCCCGTTCAAAGTCGATAATCCCCATTTGTTCGCCAATTTCCCAGTGGGGGCGAATTTGGTCATGTTTCGGTAGGTATTCGTCACCCCAGCGCCGCACTTCGACGTTTTCGGTTTCGCTTTTCCCCACTGGGGTGGATTCGCTGGGGAGGTTGGGGAGGTTTAAGAGGAGGTTGTCGAGTTCGGCTTTGAGTTCTCTTTCTCGGGGTTCGAGTTCGCTGAGTTGCGCTTTGAGTTGGTTGCCTTCTTCTTTTAAGGTTTGAATGGCGGGGTCATCGGGCTTGCTGCCGGATTTCATTTGTTGACCGATCAGCTTGCCGATTTCGTTACTGCGGGCTTGAAGAAGCGATCGCTGGGTCTCTAATTCTCGCCCGGTGCGATCTAAGTCTAATATGGGCTGTAAATCATAACCTTCCCCTCGCCGATTTAGGCGTTCCTGAATGGTTTGTGGATTTTCCCGGATTTGCTTAATATCGAGCACGAATGTTCCTCTGTTTTGGCGCGTCAGTTTTGGTTACGATAGTCTAGCAGGCGGTCGGCTGGGGAGGCAGTCACCCCAGTTCCCCAATTCCTGCTTGAATGCGGACGTTGAACCGTTAGGTTCAGGCATTTTCTAATAAGTTTTATATCTTATCATTGCTGATTCAAGGATTAAAATGATTTAAACTTGAGGAGAATCCACTGATTCTGTGAGCTGGGGTTCAAAACAGTTCAAAGCCCTTGATTATATCATGGGTTGTCTTGGCCTCCTTGACCTCTTCCGGGGAAGTTTGAACGATTAAGCAGTGGCCGTCTTAGCACTTAAGAGTCTGGGGATTAGAGGTTTGGGCTAGGGGCATCAAACAAGGGCGGTTCATAATGGGGTTGAAAAGGGGGAATTTCAATCATAAATTCGGTGCCATGTCCGGGGGTGGAATAGCAATGCAATCGTCCTTTATGTTTTTCGACGACTATTTGATAACTAATGGACAATCCTAACCCGGTGGCACTGCCGACGGGTTTGGTGGTAAAAAATGGTTCAAATAAGCGACGACGGACAGTTTCGGTCATGCCTGGACCATTATCTGCAATGGAGATGCTAATGCGATCGCCTTCGTCAACTTGGGTGCGAATCCGGATGGTGGGGGATGTGGCGGGGATGGCGGATAAGGGCGATCGCCAAGGTACTTTGCCATTCGCTCGCTCGTTGTCGCTATGTCCCATATCCAGAGCATCGATCGCGTTGGTGATAATATTCATAAATACTTGGTTGAGTGGACCAACATAGCAATCCACTTTAGGCAAATTTCCATACTCTTTTAGGATAACAATTTCTCGTCGTCCTGCATGGGCTTTGAGCCGATGTTGTAAAATTAACAGGGTACTATCCAGCCCTTCATGAATATCGACCCGCTTGCGATCGGCTTCGTCGAGGCGAGAAAAGTTGCGTAAAGATAAGACAATTGACCGGATGCGATCGGCTCCAATCTGCATGGAAGCAATCATTTTAGGGAGGTCAGTCACCAAAAAATCTAAATCGATATCTTCGATTTTATCTTCAATTTCAGGAACAGTTTGATTGAAATGATTTTGATACAAATCAATCAATTCCAAGAGGTCTTGAATGTACTGAGTTGCATGGGACAGGTTTCCATAGATAAAGTTAACGGGGTTGTTAATTTCATGGGCAACCCCAGCGACTAATTGTCCCAGGCTGGACATTTTTTCGGCCTGGATGAGTTGGAATTGGGTTTGTTGTAGCGATCGCATGGCAGCTTCTAATTCGTGGGCTTGCTGTCGCAACTGGCCTTCTGACTCGCGCAAGGCGGCTTCAACTCGTTGGCGATCGCGGATATCTTGTTGCAGTTGGGCGTTAGTGGCTCGAAGTTCCGCTGTGCGTTCTTCTACCAATTTTTGTAAATTATCATGGGCTTTTTGTAAGGCAATTTCGGCCCGTTTGCGCTCCTCAATTTCCCGTTGTAATTGTTCGTTAGCTTCTTTTAACTCTTTGGTGCGATTTTCAACAACTTCCTGTAATGTTTCAATTGCCCCATACATTTCTGTGGGATGTAAGGCTTGCAATAAACTGGTTTGAGAAACCAATCCTAAGAGATATCCTTCGGCGCTCGATACTACTAACCGGCGTACTCGTCGGCGCTGCATTTCTTCATGGGCAAACCAGACGGAATCCTGGGGACTGAGGGAAAATAAAGGGGAACTCATGACATCTTTTGCCTGCATTTTGCCTAAGTCCAGTTGCAGGGCTTGAAATTGGACTAAATCTCGTTCCGTGACAATTCCTACGGGAATTTTTGCCGGGGGGTGGGTGGTGTCTGTGTTGAGGGAGTCTTGACAAATGACGACGCAACTTACCCGGCGATCGGCCATTAATTTAGCTAATTCAAGCACCGAAGCGTGGATGGGGGCTTGAATCACGTTAGGGCTCATGATGTCTTTAACTTCTCGTAACTGCGTTAAAAGACGCACAGGTTGGAGGGCTTGTCGAATGGTTTCGGGGGTGAGAATTCCTAAGATATAGCCCTGATGGTCAATCAGGGGAAGGTGGCGAATTTGATGCTGTCTAAAAACTGACAAGATGGTGAAAATATCATGGGATTGAGATTCGGTGAGAGTAACCACAGGAAAGGTCATGACATCGGAGACTTTGACGGTTTTTAAATTTACTCCGGCAGCGGTCATTTTCACGATATCCCGTTCGGTAAAAATCCCCACTTTACTAGCAAGAATTCGCTCTGGGCGATCGGGGATTTTTCCGGTATCTCGAATCGCATTCAGTTGTTCCGAAACGGTCGGTGCTCCTTGTAGAACTAGGACACAACTCGCCCTCACGGAATCCCAGATATTGGTTTGAATGGAGTCAGTGGGGGAAGGCAAGGGACAGCTACTTCTAACATGACTCATCAAGGCGAGGACTTCTTCGAGAGATGTTTCCGGGGAAACGATGGGTGGGTTGGGGTCAATTGCCCGTTCCAGGGCAGCGGAATACATCAGAGAATGATTGATGGACATGGAAGGGTTAGCAGGGTGAGAGGGTTCAGACATTGTTAAGGGTTAGGGCCAGCTTCAATCGTTTTTTTAAAGTTAAGATCACCGATTAGAGGGGATGAGTCTGAGGCAGTTTCTGTCAGTCTTACAGAAAAACTGGGGAGGATCTGCCGAAGGGTTGGAAGTGGTCAGGAATTAGCAATTGGAAAAAAATGTTAAATTGGATGGTTTTATTTTAGGCGTTTATGCAGCGATCGCGGGTGGATTTCCGTATGGGGGATGCGATCGCGCTTTGGACTATTTTTATTCCAGTTCTAGACCCGGACCTCTGGGTAGGGAGCAAATAAATCACCTAAAAAGCCCGGTTTTGGCACTAATTTGTTCCTAATTAGCTAAATTTTGTGCAAGCTCCAGGTCCTAACCGATCCGGTACTGATGCTCTAGGACACCCTGGCGATCGCCATGATCCCCAGTTTCACAGGGGAGTCATCCGTACTCAGAAAAAGGCCCGTTCCGCTTTGAGATTCGCTACAATAACAGGAAAAAGAGTTTTGAGAATTCTCTGATCCGATTCCTCCTATCGAGACTAACTGCGATGCCTGAATCTTACACCCAAGAAGCCGTTCAGCAAATCTTACACCTGGCGATCGCCCGCCAAACCGAATCCGAAGAGTTTTCCCGAGTTCAACTGGTAGAAATTGCCAAAGAACTCGGCATTCCCCCACAAAATATTGCCCATGCTGAACAAGAATGGCTGCTTAACCAAGGTCAACTGAAAGAACGGCGTAGTTTTGACCTTTATCGCCAGACTAAGTTTAAAAATAATCTCGTTCGTTATGGGATTGCTAACTCATTTTTGGTCGTCTTGAATCTCCTGACGGCGCACACCCTGACCTGGAGTTTGCCGATTCTATTTCTGTGGGGATTGTTCCTTGCCCTGAAAGGATGGAAAACTTATCAACTGACTGGAGAAGACTATGATAAGGCATTTGCCGCTTGGCGATTGAAGCAGCAAATTGGACAAACCATCCATACCACCTTAAACAAATGGCTCAAACCCCAACAAGGACTTTTGTAGATGCTTTCCAAGGTGGCTCAAGGCCGAGTTTTAGCGGGTGGGTAATTCCCACCCAATTTTCTTTTTAGGAAAAAATTATAAAGAGTAGGTTAGGGGAACGGTCCTTGAATTTGGGAATTAAGCAGTGGTATCGTTTTGTACTCCGCTTGACGACGATATTTTACCACAGCCGCACAAAATTCCCACAATTGTTCTTCCTCAAAATCCCGCTTGGCATAATTCGCTATCACCGACACAAACTGAACATTTCCCAATCGATATCCCTGGGTTGAATCAATTCGGTCTAAACTTGCCCTTCGAGGATGGCGATCGCACCGTAACCTCCCATTCGTAGTCGGAGGATTCTCCAATTCCCATCCCGTATAAACACATCGTCCCCCCTGCCTTTCCCACAATTGCTTTAAATCTTCCAAAGTCAGACTGCATTCCCGTCCCTTCATCCGAGCGTGCATTCGAGCTAAATTCAAATGCTGCCGAAACGGAGAATAGCTGTCAATTCGGGGACCGCGCCTGGGAGAATCCCAAGTAACAGGATTCAATTGAGCGAGGAATTCTAATTCCCTATCTTGTCCCCTTGGAATTTTATCGAACCCCCTCTCTTGACGGTGATAATTTTGATAAACGGCCTCACAAAAATCAAAGAGTTCTGTTTCCCTAAAACAATTTTTAGCTAAATTCGCCATCACTGCCACAAATTGGATATTATCCAGACTGTAGCCTTTCGAGGAATCAATCCGGTCTACACTCGCTCGATTTGTTGTTAAAGGACGGGATTGGTAGTCTGTGGTGCAAGGGAACAGCACCAACTCCCATCCAGTATAAGGGCAAATTCCGCCTTGGTTGTGCCAAATTTGCTTGAGGTCTTGTAAAGTAACAGAAGCCTCTATCGTGCGCTGCTTAACGGATTTTCTGATAATTTTTAAAGGATGACGAAAGGGAGAAAATTCGTCTTGTTCTGTTCCTTTTTTTAAATGTGCTGTCGTTCTTTTTCCCTTTAGCTGTGCAACCCCTTTAGATTGTCCATAGCAGCTTAAGCAGCAAAAATGCTGTCTACCCAGCTTTTCACTACGTTTAAACTCCGCTAAAGGCTTGGTAAATTCCTGTCCACATTGGGGGTTTTCACAGATAACAATTGCTGTTTTAGAGTTCATAAAAAATCAACCCACCCTTTACATGATTGTATCGGATGGGTTGATTTTTTTAATAACCATGGAGCCGAGCAGAATCGAACTGCTGTCTAGCAGAGGTATTCACCTACCGCTCATTCACAGGCGTAGCCCATTTAACCCTCTGGGCGGGGACCATCCATTATCCCGGATGACAGGATACTCAGGTTGAGTCTTAACTAGCAAGTAACCAGAGAAACCTTACTAGAGCATCCGTTGAGGGTTTGTCCGTAGCCTTTAACGGAGTCAAGCTACAGACCGCTCAAACCTGCTAGAGGTTATTAGGCAGCAACAGTGGCCGCTTTACGAGCGAAAGGAACGATATTGTTCGCATTTACTTTTTTTTTGAGTTGGGGATTGACGAGAGACAACTCACTCTCGGCCTGAATCACGGAGCAGCTTTCACTCCACTATCGAAACCAGTACGGCCCCGTGTCTTCTTCTATTATAATCAAAAATTTGGGGATGACAACAGGTTTAATCCATTAATTTGTGATTTTGACCCAAGGGCTGGCTGGGAGAGCAATCAACGGAGGAAGTGAGATTTGAAAATACTCTGTCTGAGTAATGGTCATGGGGAAGACGCGATCGCCCGGAGGGTATTGCGCCAACTCCAGCAGCATCCGCATTCTCCAGACTTAGCGGCACTCCCCCTGGTGGGGGATGGACGTGCCTACCTGCAACTGCCAGAGGTGGAAATTGTCGGTCCGGTCAAACCGATGCCATCCGGGGGATTCGTCTATATGGATGGACGGCAGTTATTAGGCGATATCTCCCACGGATTACTGGGTCTAACCTGGAAACAATATCAAGCGATTCGACAGTGGGCGAAACAAGGGGATGCGGTTTTAGCTGTTGGGGATATTGTCCCCTTGCTGTTTGCGCGCTTGAGCGGTCTTCCCTATGCTTTTATCGGTACTGCGAAGTCTGAATATTATCTCCGGGATGAGGCGGGAGTGTTACCTCGTCGCACCTGGTTTGAACGGTTCGAGAGTTGGTCTGGGTCAGTGTATGTACCCTGGGAACGCGCTTTGATGCGAAACAAGCTCTGTCGGGCCGTTTTCCCCCGGGATTCTCTAACTACAGCCACCTTACAGCAATTTTCGATTCCCGCTTATGACTTGGGCAATCCAATGATGGATGATTTGGAGGTGGATGCTACAGCGCCGATTTTTTATGACCCGGATGCGGAACTGAAGGAAACCCAGCGATCGCTCGTGGTTACCCTATTACCTGGATCCAGAGCACCAGAAGCCTATGGGAATTGGCAACAAATCCTCTGGGGACTAGCATCGGTGGTGGAAATGTTCACGAATCGCCATCCCGTGATCCTAGCGGCGATCGCCCCTGGATTAAAAATTGAGCATTTCTCCCATGAGTTGGAAAATTACGGATGGCATCGCCAATCCTCTCTCCCGGATCCGGTGGAGAATAACCCTAGAAAAACAGAAATTGATGAGGCGATCGCCTCCTTACAAGCATCCGGTGCCCTCACTTTTACCCAGAAAACCGCCCGATTATTGCTGACTCAGACAGGATTTGTAGAATGCTTGCGTTATGGAGATGTGGCGATCGCAATGGCAGGAACGGCAACCGAGCAATTTGTCGGATTAGGCAAACCGGCGATCGCCCTCCCCGGAAAAGGTCCCCAGTTCACCCCCGCCTTTGCCGAAGCTCAAAGTCGCCTCCTGGGACCCTCCGTCACCCTCGTCAAGCGCCCGGATCAAGTCGCCGAAGTCATCCAGCAACTCTTACGGGACCCGGATCTACTGCAACTCATTGGTGAAAATGGTCAGCGTCGCATGGGAGAACCGGGTGCTTCCCGACGGATTTCCACTCATTTAATGGAGGTATTTGCTGCCTCTACCCCAAGGTAAAACCTCGGGGACCTCTAGGAAGAATCAAGGGGTGTCTGGGTGGGCTAATTTAAACCGGCTTGGGTCTTTGCTCCCTGGATGGATAACAATTGAGCCAGGGATAAACAATCTTATGATGTTAACCCACAGGGAGCAGATCTATTAATTAAACTACCCAAGTTGCTAAATAGGCATCCGTTCCCCCTAATGGAGTGGGATTGATGGCATTGGATGTGGTGGCAACTCTTGGATTATTAACCGTTCCGAAAATCACCGCGCGATCGCCTGCCACTGCAAAAGAACTGACCGTTCCCGATGACCCATCCAGATCACCCGATGCAGTTAACGGAGTCCAGAATTTGCGCGTGGTAAAATCGGCGGAGACTCCCAACACTGCCATTTCACCGAGGGTATAATTCCCCACGGGTTCCCCATTAATGGTTTTTAAATTCCGGTTTTGGATAGAGGCAGCAGCACCCCCCCCTATGTAAACATTCCCGGATTCATCTACGGCAATGGAATTGGGATTGAAACTATTAGCATTGCCATTACTTAGGCGAGTGGCGATATATTGACCTCGGTCGATGATGCCGGTGTTGCTATCGATTTTAGCAAAAAATGTAAATGCCCCACTCCCAGCGCCGGATAAATTATTATACTCATCCTGCTGAATTAACGGACTGCCAAGGTTCGTGGTAATCGTATCTCCATCCCGAGTAAAAACGTTATTTCCGCCATCAGTTTTGCCGAGGAAATAGAGAGTACCATCATTGCCAACGGTCAGGCGTTCTCCCCGGGTATCTGCTCCTAAATTTTGGGAAGTGACTTCAGTGGCGCTGTAATCCCAGGTATTCCAAAGCAAATTTAAGGCAGTATCAAATCCTCGGATAAAGGGAGTTTGCAAGTTGGTGGAAACTTGATTAAATCCGGTAACATAAACCTGATTATTCAGGGGATTGATGGCAAGATCGGCAGGACGAATATCGGTGCCTGTTAAGGTGGTGGAGGCGAGGGAAGTGCCAGTGCTACTCCAGAGGGTGAGGGTATCTGTGGCGATGTTTAAGGTGGCGATCGCACCATTATTGGCGACTGCGACCCGATCCACCGTTCCCGCTTGGGACCATAGAATATTAGTGCCGGTACTGTCAAATACTTTAATCCCAAAATCCCCGACGGTGACGATTTCTCCACTGTCGCGATCGATATCTAAATCCTCGACGGTCCCGCCTAAATCGATTTGCGACAAGAGGGTATCACCGCGCTCAGAAAATCGCAGGAGTTGCGCCGTCCCGCTTAAATTACCCGCAACGGTAATGGCGCGATCAATCGGAGAAATCTGCACCGCATTCGCTTCGTCATTTCCGGCACCTCCTAGATAGGTTGCCTGGGTGAGTTCTAAATTATTGAGATTATCATTGTCAAGAATTTCCCTAATTGCAGTATTTTGAGTTCCCAATACTGCACCACCGGAGAGATTTCCCAGGGATAAATTGACGGTTTCTGTGGGTTCGACTACGCTATCATTAATGATGGGAATCGCTACGGTTTTAGGGGTAGTATCTCCCGCGCCAAAGGTGATGGTGATGGGTTCATTGATGTAATCGGCGGGTGCAGTTGCTGTTCCATCGCTGAGGAGTACATCGGCACTGATTGCGCCATCGCTGCCACCCGTCCGAACAACGGTAACAGAGGCGATCGCCGTTCCATCTTCTCTTACTGTAAAGATCGGTGCAGTAAATCCCACTGCGCCTGGTGTGAGTTCCGGGGTGGGTTGTGGAGTGGGTGTGGGTTCCGGTGTGGGAGTAGGTTGCGGATTAGAGATTCCCACAGATGGCGTGGGTGCAAACACAATTTCTGGAGGAGAAAAAGAAGGGGGAGAAAGGGAGATAAAATCATCCCGATCTAGGGTGGTGAAATCGACCCCTTTTAAAATTGCTAAATAGTCAGCGGTGATTTTATCTTGAATGATGGTATGACTAGAATAAGCACCTGTTCCTTGAAAAATATGCAGGTCTTCAAATGCCAGTCCACCGTCTAAATAAATGCGATCGAGATTGTTTTTAAAATCTATAATCCAGTCCGCTTCTGGCAAGTTGGCGCTGCCTGTGGACCGAAAACCGGGGACATCATCTCTCCTGGCGATCGCAAATACATTATTGCCACTTCCACCCGTTAACGTATCCGCACCCAAATCCCCATGAAGGGTATCATCTCCTAAGTCTCCAAACAAGAGGTCATTTCCCAGACCCCCTCGCAAAACATCATTCTCTTGTCCCCCATGAAGAGTATCATTTCCCGGGTTGCCATTGATGAAGTCATCTCCCTGACTGCCATTAATAAAGTCATTTCCCTCTAATCCGAAAATGCGATCTTCTCCATTCAGTGCCAGAATAAAATCCCCCTGATGAGTGGCTACAACCGCATCGGCATTTTCTGTTAAAAAGTAAGCGGTATTGTACCCGGCGATCGGTTGACGCCCCTCCTGTTTTCCGTACCCTTGAAAATGTTCTAATCCCGACGTAAACATCCCCGTCTCTACCGCAACTTTAACGTCGGGATTAGCCGTTAAATAGTCCATCTCATTTACCAGGACCGTAAAGGCATTTAAGTCTAAAAATCCTTCCAAGGGACTCCCTCCAGTTCAACTTTAATTAGTGTTATTCCAGCTTCTGCAACTCCCTTATTTCCCAGGCAAATCCTAGGCAATAGCTGGATAGATTCGGGATTTTTGGAACCCTACCCTGTGTAGCTGTTGCATTTTTTTATACTTACCTTTTCAAGAGTTGTAATAATTTTCCGGGAAGCTCCCTGGGAGAATTCAATTTAATCTTAACCAGGAAGTCTTCATATTGTTTTTATAGTGTTGGTTAATAAGCAACAATAAATATTAACTTAGCTCCGTAGAACTCACTTGTTATTACAAGTAAGTTCTACGGAGCTAAGGGTTTATTTCGGCTTAATTTGTTTTTTTAGGTTTAACGGGAACGGGACAAATTTCCCTTTTTCGGGATGGGGTCACCATTGCTCCGCCAGGGGGGAAATTTGATTCAAAATTTATAAAAATTAGCCCCCGCTTCCTGGGTTAGAAAATAGTCATTAAAAAATTTGGGATGTCCCCGTTTTTAATATAATCAAATTGTTGAAAATATTTATCAGGGATAATACTTAATTTTAGAAGTATTTAGAGAGAGTGAATTAAAATTATTCCTCTAAAAATCAAGGGGGGTATATATTTTTCAAATCCAGAATTTAAAATCCGGAAAGATAAGCCCCATGCCATTCCGGGGAAGGGAACAAGGCTGCCCTAGGAGGAATGAACGAGGAAAATTCAAGGCTGATTTGCTCTTTCATTCTTAGGGGAAAAGCAGGTTATTCCTAAGAGACAATCCCCCTTTAGATAGATGTTTTAGGCCATTGCCCGGAATAATGGACCCCGGTAGGGTGAAAAGGGGTAACAACAGCTCAGGAGACGAAAAGCCTCTGGCCCTTAAACCACAGGGAGATAAAGTTTGGTAAAATCTTGTCCTAGTCAAGGCTTCCGAAACTTCGGAGGACTGGAAACCGTCAAAAAGCAAGCAGAACGGAGGCTACAGAAGTTGCCCTCGAACGCGATCCCGATTACGGATTGGTAGGATTGGCTAAACTACCAATAGAAGATGGCAGAACTCCGTCTGCATCTTCTTGCGAATGCGCTTATCGTGCCTATACCAGTGAACCCAGCTATGATGCCCTCTGCCCGCTTAAGTTCCTCACATTTATTGCTTCGCCTCGGGTTGGCATTGATGATGCCAGTCGCGTTGTCGAGCGTTGTTGCCATGCCGAGTTATCCGCAAACTCCGGATGCCCCCCAGGACAACCGTGCCCTGCGAGTGCGATCGGATATGCAAGAATCTGACTCCAGAACCGGGATTATCACGGCACGCGGCAATGTCCGCATCAACTATCCGGCCCGAAATATGCAAGGGACCGCAGCCCAAGCCCAGTTTTTTAGCCGAGAGCAACGCATTGTGCTTAGTGGTAATGCGTATGTGATCCAAGATAACAACAGCATTCGGGGGGAAACGATTACCTATCTTTTGGATGAGGGCCGATTTATTGCCCTTCCGGAAGACAACAAACAAGTGGAGTCGATTTATTTCCTACCGGATGGGACCGCCCCTGGACTTTAAGGGAGACGATGGACTCCTGAATGGTTAAAAATGGTTAAGAAGGAGTGGTTCACAGGCGATCGCCTGTTCAGTAACTCCTTCTCTCCAATCGGGGATAACACGGTGCCGGTTGTAGAGATTAACCCTTAGTCCCAAGAGGATGGTCCCCAGTGAAAATATGGTTGGAGAATGTTCACAAATCCTACGGCAAGCGTGCCGTCGTCAATCGGGTGAGCCTTTCGGTTTCCCAAGGGGAAATTGTCGGTTTGCTTGGTCCCAATGGTGCCGGAAAAACCACCACCTTTTATATGGTGACGGGACTAGAAAAACCCAGCGAGGGGAAAATTTGGCTCGATAACGTAGATATTACCCCGTTATCCATCCAAGACCGTGCTCGCTTGGGAATTGGATATCTGGCTCAAGAACCGAGCATTTTTCGGAATCTGACGGTCCAAGATAACATTTTGCTGGTTTTGGAACAAACGAAAGTTCCGCCTTGGCAGTGGCAACAGCGTCTTAATACCCTACTGCGAGAGTTTCGTCTACAAGTTGTCGCCCATACGAAGGGCAAAAATGTCTCCGGGGGAGAACGCCGCAGGACTGAAATGGCAAGGGCCTTAGCCGTGCAAGGAGAGGGTCCTACCTTTTTGCTGTTAGATGAACCCTTTGCTGGGGTTGACCCGATCGCCGTGGCGGAAATGCAGCAAATCGTCGCCCAACTCCGCGATCGCCAGATGGGGATTCTGATTACGGATCATAATGTCCGCGAAACCCTCGCCATCACCGATCGCGCTTACATCATGCGGGATGGACAAATTCTGGCTTTTGGCACCCCCGAGGAACTCTCGACGAATCCCCTGGTCCGACAATATTATCTCGGGGAGAATTTTACGCTATCTTAAAATTATCTCAATCGGGGTTAAATCTCCCTCTTTTCTTTAAAAATTGCTGTTGTAAATTCCCTTTTATCCCCAAAATAGCATGATATCACTCTCATCAACTGAGAAGAATGGAGGGATTTTCCCTCATTTTAATAACCACATTTAGGGTTGAGGTAGTTCCTCCTCGGGACTGCTAAAAACTGCCATCGCATCAACTCCTCCTCACACTTCTCATGATATCGAATTCATTAAAATCTTTTCAATCCTTCAGTTGGTGGCTGTTGCGAGGCTCGGTCATGGATCGCTATATCGCCCTTGAGTTAATTGGGCCGTTTCTATTTGGAGTCGGCTCATTTTCTTCCGTGGGGGTGGCGATCGGGACCTTATTTGACCTCGTGCGCCGCGTCACGGAAAAAGGGTTACCGATAGAAATTGCCGTCCAAGTTTTCCTGTTAAAACTCCCCGATTTTATCGTTCTAGCCTTTCCGATGTCCGTGTTACTCGCCACCTTGATGGGGTATTCTCGGATGTCTGCCGATAGCGAAATCGTGGCCTTACGCAGTTGTGGCGTGAGCGTCTATCGATTAGTCGTCCCGGCGATCGCCCTGAGCTTTTGCGTCACCGGATTAACTTTTGCCTTTAATGAACTGATCGTTCCGGCAGCTAACTATGAGGCGACCATTACCTTACAGCAAGCGATGAATCAAGAGAGACCCTCTTTTCAGGACCGGAATATTATTTATACGGAATTTGACCGGGTAACCCAAGAGGATGGGGACCGAGTTACGGTGATGAAACGCCTGTTTTATGCGGAAGAGTTCGATGGGGAGCGGATGAAAACTTTAACCATTCTGGACCGTTCCCAGATGGGGTTAAATCAAATTGTTTCGGCAGAATCAGCGATTTGGAATCCCAAAGAAAATACCTGGGATTTTTTTAATGGAACTGTTTATTTAATCGCCTCCGATGGCTCTTATCGCAATATTGTTCGGTTTGAACATCAACAACTCCAACTCCCTCGCACTCCTTTAGATTTAGCCTCCCGAGGGCGAGATTATGGGGAAATGAGCATCAAGCAATCCAAGGAACGACTGGAAATTATTCGCTTCGGAGGGAGTGAAAAAGATATTCGGGAGTTAGAGGTTCGCATTCAACAAAAATATGCCTTGCCCTTTGTCTGTGTTCTGTTTGGGTTAGTCGGGTCTACCTTGGGACTCGGCCCCCGTCGTGCCAGTAAAGCGACCAGTTTTGGGATTAGTATTATTATCATTTTTGGCTATTATTTAACGGCCTTTCTCGCCAATGCTTTGGGCCAACTGGCGATTCTCTCTCCCTTTATGGCCGCTTGGTTGCCGATCGCCCTGGGGATAGTGATAGCCGGATTTTTATTAGTGCGGGCTTCACGATGAACTGGGGTTGATGGTAGAGGGACCCTAGAGAGCCAGGGCGATCGCCCTGGCTTTCATGCTAGAATGCTGAAACTAAAGATTACTAATCCTGATGAGCCTTATAAATAAGGCTTAATCAATCGATTTAAGCACTATAATAAAAAGTAGACAATCTTTATAAAAAATTTACGCGGAACGGATTACCTGACCTGGAAAGTGCGATTATTCTATAATAAGCAACGTTGGCTCAGTTCATCCCTCTACCTAGGTCAATTAGCTCGGCATTAAAAGTTATGTCAAACCCTAACTCCACCTCTCCTGCCATTCGCAAAATCCGAGCGCAGTTAAGAAATTACACGCGACCCTTCGTGTGGGGTTCCGTGCTGATTCTTGGACTGTTAACCCTGTTAATCTGGCAGTTTTCCAACAATCCCGAAGAGTTCTATCTATTCAGCCTAGAGGATGAGGAGGAGATGGAACTCGGCAATGAGCCCGAGGAGGGGATGGGGATTTCCGCAGAAGACAGTGCGATCGCCGCCGATATTGATAGTTCCTCGGTGTTGATCAATGATTTAAACCAGATCCAGCCGCCTCCGTCAGTTTCACTGCCCACTCCCAGCGATTCTGACCGCAGGTCTCCCTCAACGAGACGATCGCAACCAAACCGCACTCAATCCTCCACTAACACCCGTTTACAGGGCGGGGAGGACCCCAATCAAAATGGGGAAAATCTATACAAACTGCCCGGACTTTCTATTTTATCCTCATCCGATAATGCGGCTTCGGGATCTGAAGCGTTACCCGAGGTGAGCATTTTGGGAGTGCCTACACCTCCAGAAAACAGCACTGCAACCCCCCCACCCCCCGGGAATCCCTTGGGAATTGCTTCCGGTAGCGTTAATAATTTTGAGACCCCAGACTTGACCCGATTGCCCGTGAGTCCCTTGCAATCGGCAATGGAGCGATTGTATTCTCCAAATAACTCCACCCGTGGCGATCGCAACCCTGACAATCCCCAAACCAGTCCCGGGGGAGAGTCTACCCCCCAAGAACAATCCAATCGAGGGAATTCGGGGGAAAATCGCCCCAACGCCGCACAAAATCCCCGGAACTCCGGATCCCAAACTGCACCGAATTCCTTTGGAAACACCCCTCAACCGGCGCAACCGCCTAACGGCACTCCCCAAAATGGCACTAATCCCTCTGGCAACCCCATTCCACCGGGGCCCAACAACCCTTACGGCACACCCTTAACCTCTCCGAGTCCCTACGGAAACCAGCCTCAACTGACGCCAACCCCTAACAGCACCCCGGGGAATCTCCCCAATTCCTCCGGACTCCCCGGGTCCGGTTCAAATCAGCCTGCGGTGAACCCCAGCCTGCAACTAACCCCAAGATTGCCCGGAGAAGTGAGTCCTAACTATACCTTGGATTACTCTGAGGATTACAACAATCCAAACAACTATCAACCCCTTCCCGCTACCCCGGCGATTCCTAATTCCAGCCCCATGAATGCTTATGATTATTTATTGAGATTGCGAGGGGAACAAGTTCCCTTGGCTCCAACGGCACCCACTGCTGCTCCCCTAGCACCCAACAACCTGGGAACTGCCCGGGATCTAACCCCCAACTCTTCCGTCTATCAGCCTCCGCGTAACCAACCTGTGGGCAACTCTCCTGCTGTTTCTCCAGGAATCCAACCTCTGAATCAACCGAATAATCTCCCCAGTCCCTCCCCCCTCAATCCCGCCAGGAATGTACCCCTCTATCAACCCTTAAATCCCTCCTCCCTGCCGTCTCCTCAAATGGACAATTCTGGACTTAATCTCAACCGAGACACCCCCGGAGTGCAACCCATTCAACCGATTGAGCCGTTTTCAGTCCCCAATTCAATTCCCGGTCGCCCGATTGGAGGGGGTAAGATTAATACCTTTTCCAATCCCTAGTCTGGGGTTAAACTAAGGGTTAGAAACCGGGTTTCTGCTCAGAATTTATGCTAAAAAGCAACCCATTAAGGCTAGAAACCCGGTTTCTTGTCGGATTAAAAATCGATGCTTAGGGGGGCACGGGGGAAGGGAATTACATCCCGGATGTTGCTCATCCCGGTCATAAATTGGACTAAGCGCTCGAATCCTAATCCGAAACCAGCATGAGGAACGCTCCCGTAGCGGCGTAAATCTAAATACCACCAATAATCCTCAATACTAAGTCCTTGCTGTTCTAACCTGCGTTGGAGAATATCCAGACGTTCTTCCCGTTGGGAACCGCCGATGATTTCACCAATTTTGGGGGCGAGGATGTCCATCGCGGCTACTGTCTTGTTGTCATCATTCAGCCGCATATAGAAGGCTTTGATTTCTACGGGATAATCGGTGACGATGGCCGGTTTTTTAAATAACTCTTCGGCGAGATAGCGTTCATGTTCCGATTGTAAATCTAGTCCCCACTCTACCGGAAACTCGAATTTCTTATCCGCTTTTTTCAACAGGGCAACGGCTTCGGTATAGGTCACCCGCTCAAATTGATTGTTAATGATATTATTGGCGGTTTCCAGCACCGTTTTATCGATGCGATCGTTGAAAAATTCCATATCTTCCGGGCATTTTTCCAAGACAAACTTAAAGATATATTTTAAGAAGGCCTCGGCTAAATCCATATCTCCGGTCAGGTCACAAAAGGCCATTTCCGGTTCTACCATCCAAAACTCAGCGAGATGTCGGGAAGTGTTGGAATTTTCCGCTCGAAAGGTTGGACCAAAGGTATAAACATCACTCAAGGCCATTGCCATGACTTCGGCTTCTAATTGACCACTGACCGTTAGATAAGCCGGTTTGCCAAAAAAGTCTTTTCCATAGTCCACTTGATTGCTATTTTCTAACCGGGGAATGTCCTGGAGATTTAAACTGGTGACGGCTAACATTTCCCCTGCACCTTCACAGTCACTGGCGGTCATAATGGGGGTGTGAACCCAGAGAAATCCGCGTTCTTGGAAGAATTGGTGAATGGCAGTAGCGGCAGCGTTGCGGACCCGAAAGACCGCCCCAAAAGTATTGGTGCGTCCGCGTAAATGTCCGATGGTCCGCAAAAACTCAAAAGAGTGACGCTTTTTCTGGAGGGGGTAGGTTTCCGGGTCGGATTCGCCATAGAGTTTGACCTCGGAAGCGTTGAGTTCGATGCGTTGTCCTTTGGCGGGAGACTCGACGAGAGTGCCGGAGACTTCTAGGGATGCGCCGGTGTTGAGTTGTTTGAGAATCTCGGCATACTCGGGTAAGTCGGGGTTGAGAACGATTTGAAGGTTCGCCAGGGAGGAACCATCATTGACTTCAACAAAGGTAAATTCTTTTAATTCTCGTTTGGTGCGGACCCACCCCTGAATTGTTACGGATGTTTGGGGTTCGCCGGTTCGTAAAATTTCAACTATCCTTTGTTTCATTTTAGAGTTTTGCGTTTAGGTTGAGATTGTAATGATTTTAACGGAGGGATGGGGGGTGAGGGTTGCGAAGAATGAGTTTAGCTGGCCCAAGCTCTTAATAACCAGCCGATGATGATGCCAATTCCCCCAAAGCGAAGGGCTTGCCAAAAGGGTTCTTTAAGGGCGCTAAAACTGAAGAGTTCGCTTTCTAAGCTGAGTTCGATCGCCTCTAGGGTAGCCTGGATTTGTTTTAGCTCTTGTTTGAGTTCAGGGATGAGGGACGGGTTAACGGTTTTGGCTTGACGAACCTCGCGACGGATGTCATCTCGGCGGTTTTGGAGGTCTCGTTGGCGCTGGCGATCGCGCAGGACTTGGGCGATTCGCTCTTTGAGGTGGTTGAGCGATCGCTCGGTGTCTTGGATCTGGCGCTCAATTTCTCCCAAGGGGTTGTTGTCTGGTGCGGGGGGACCCTCCCGATTCGCTTGGCGATCGCTTCGTAATTCGCCCGATCGCTGAGAGTTGGAGGGGTCGGAGGGGTCGGAGGGTAATGTCATTCGGGACTGTTAGAAATAAAAATAGATAATTTTACAAGCTCACCATGCAGGATGCCATAGATATGGTATGCTACTTCTACTCTTTTTTCATTCAAGACATCCTGCCGCTAAAATAGGGTGGATTGAGGCACTCGTCCATTCCTGACTGCGCACCAGAAATTCGCCCCCATTGAATTCATGGGATTTGTACAATGGCTAACCCCACTCCAACCCACGGCAACCGGACGATGGGTTTGCACAGTCCGCTTTCGGACAAGTTACAAGAGTTTAGTACCCTAGAACTCGCTCAGGCCCTCGCCGAACGCCTGACTTTAACGGAAACGGATTGGCATCGCCTGAAGTCTAATCGCTCAGTTCGTGCTAAAGAACAGGCTGCTGCTGCTTTAGTGTTTTTGCTCAAGGATAACCCCGAGGAAGCCCTCTTACGACTACACCAGGCTGTGGGGTGGATTGACCGCTCAATTAGCGCTCCCCCCTGTCCAACTCATGGCGAGCGCCCGTCTAAATCTTCTAGTCAATAGCCCATCCCGAAGCACCTCACGGGAGCATTTTTCCCCAGTTTGGGTCCAGTTTCAAGAATCATCCCCCGGGGACCCCGGAAGTCGGTGATCTGGGCGATCGCTTATCGAAGTCTCGGTAATCGCGAGGACTGATTAAATTGTTTACATAATTTTAGTTCTCGGTTGTTATCGTCCCAATTGACTTGATCAAAAATTTGGTGTAAAATAAAGAGCCCTCTGCCGCATTCTCCTTCATCATGAGGCAAATGTTCATCCGGCTCGATGTGACAAGGACAAGCACAGGCAAAGCCTTTTCCTTGATCTGCGATCGCCCACCAGTATTCATCTGCCATCCCACTAAATCGAACCACCACAGTTTTTCGTGGGTCTAAATTGTTTCCATGCTTGGCGGCATTGACTAAGGCTTCCTGAAGTCCAAGACGGATTTCTGCTTGCCATTGGCGCGGAATATCAGCCAACAGCAAATCTAGGATTGGGCACAAATAGAGCGTGGAAGCAAAGCTAATTGTGTTCCAGCTACGCTCTATTGGACGAGGTGAAATAGCAATCACAGAAAAAACCCCGCAGCTTTAGAAAAAATACATCAGTTGGTTAAGCAAGACCCTGTAGAATCCCTGAACGGTCAGGTTGCACCCTTTACCTGGAATAGGTTGGAATCTTCTTGGGCTCGCTTAAAGCGGCCCTATGGATTATTTAATGGGCGATTCCCAGACGGATTGCGCCGGTCAGGGGACTGTGAATCTCCATATTGCTAAAACCATCTTTGTGACCTGAATCACGAACTGCTTTTCACTTTTATTGTACCGAATTGCATTGAAAAAGCTACTATTCCACCGATAGAAACTCTCCAAATCGTTAGCCTTATGCGGTTAAAGGGGAGAGCGATCGCACCCCATCGTCCCTACGAATCCCGGTAAATCGGGAAGGACCGAATGGGTGAAAACCCAGTCACTCTAGGCGATCCCCTTGTGGAGACGATCCGGCGAGCCGGAGTCCAGTCTCGGGTAAGGGGGAAGCTCTAATAAAATAATAATATTTTTACATTTCTAAGCAAGCATCGGGGCGATCGGCCTAAAATTCTGAGCTTTCCCCTCACATTTGATTGGTTGTGCTTATGTTGGGAGGATGGGGGAGATAGGGGAGATGGGGGAGATGGGGGAGATGGGGGAGATGGGGGAGATGGGGGAGATGGGGGAGATGG
>NZ_JAMXFA010000086.1 GCF_025370785.1 Laspinema olomoucense D3b | reverse complement strand
TCTGCGTTTTAATGCCTAATATTGCATATTTTACATTAAACTTGGTAAATATGCAATTAATTTTGCATGACTGCTTACATATTTTGCACTATCCAGGGTCCCATCAGGTTTTTTTTCAGCACAGAGAACTATTAATTGGGGTCTATCCGCCTCTGGTCTAAGTTGCCACCATTCTGGAATAACAGCAAGATTATCGTTTTCACATGATGCTTTCTGCATATCTTGTAAGATTTTAGCGATATCTCTTTGAATATCTACCAGCGCACGCAGACCTTTTGCTGTTCCTTTGTATTCTTTATTGGTTGTGTCACTGCATTGTGCTTTAATTTTATAATCCCAGGTGAATGCCGTATCAAAGTTTGCCGTAAGAATGGGCATCAATTTATTGACTTCTGTGGATATCTGGGTCAGCCTACTTGCATTACTCTCTACGGTAGATTTAATGCTATAGAGTAAGTAACAAATATCACAACTAGGCGTCCATGAGGTGTCCCCATTATCGCTGCTGCTTTCATCATCGCTATAGGTCATAATTCAAGCTTTTATTATGGGGCTAATCAGTGAAAATAAAATGAATAGACATTAGAAAAAATAAGGAGGAGGCTACTCCCGCTCCGGCTCCCCACATTCCGCCCTGGAAGTGAGCACTTAGATAAGTTTCTTGTATTCTTGATTCCAGGACTTCAATCCTTAACAACAGCCCTTCATACTCGTTGCGACGGAATCGGGCGAGTTCCTCTATTGCTGAGTGCAACAGGGTGAATCGCGAGTTTAATATTCTTTTGTCTTCGTCATCCACCGTTATTTCCCCACAAATCTTTACCTTAACCCCCCTACTGTAATCGTGATTTTTTCCGGATTCAAGTTTAAGTTTTAGACAAAAGTTACAGTTAAGCAAAATACTGGGAATACTTGCTATGACTAGAGTGCAGCCTCATGGCGTCGCCGTTGACTCAAGTGATTGTTGTTGTTTTGTACTGGTTTTTGTCTAAAGTTAAAGTTTTAAAATGCCTAAAAATTCTCGTCATGGACAATCGGAGATTTTAACGGATTCAGACTATGCCCGGATATTCAAACATTTGAACAATCCCACTCACCGCCTATTTTTGACGATCGCTCGGTTTACAGGGGAGAGATGGGGGGCGATTCTCCAATTGAAGGTAACGGATTGTTACAAGGACCCATCCCGCTCATCAGCCCTTGATACCATCACTTTCCGCGCTTGCACTCGGAAGGCATCACCAGACGGGTCCCGAGAGACTAGGCAGGTCCCAGTCCATCCCCTGCTAAAGTCGGAACTCGAAAATTATCACCCGCCTGTCACAGAATGGTTATTCCCCAGCGCCAGATATCCGACCCGCCCTGTGCGATTTCAGAGTGCTGACTTATGGTTTCGCCGTGCGGTTGACAAAGCGGGCTTGGGGCGGCGGGGAATATCAACCCATTCAACCCGTCGAACTCTGATTACTTCCTTGTCCCGTTCCGGGGTCTCTATCCCGGTGCTGAAGAAAATCACGGGGCATAAGAATGACCGGGTTCTGTTGCGGTATGTAGAGGTTGACCCGCAACAGGTGACGAACGCGATCGCACTGCTATAAATCCCTTATTCTGTTCTTTTGACGGTTAGAAATAATGAGACACTTAAACTTCAGGATTGATGAAGCTGGAGAATTCCGCTCATTGGACGGATTCAACCGCGACAAAATTTTAACCCGTGCGCTGATCGGGGATTCCACTGCTACTCTAAAATTCCCCGAGGTTCAATGGCTATTTGCCGATTACGCCAATTACACGGTCCCGGGTCTACCGATTAACGACCGTGAGCTAATTCGCGCTCTGGATCTGGTATCACCTCGGTGCGATCGCGTCTTTCTGTTTCCAGCCACGGAGATGCACGGGGCGATTAAGTTAGAAGAAATCACCCGGGTAAAAAGTCTCCCTTGGGAGGAGCGGTTTCTTGAATACCAAGGAGACGATCGCTACTGTGTGGGAAATCTCCACTATCTGCAAGTCACCGGGGGAGACATGGATGTTTTACTGGTGAATTATTTGGAAATCATCGCGGGGATACTGGAAAAATACCCAAACGTCTATCTGGTCCCGATTGTCAACAAGTTTCTAGGGGTCAAAATCCGTTATGCTTTCCGCGCCTATGCAGAATTGCAAAAGTTAGAACGCTGCTTGCAGTTAGATTGGCTTGACCCCAATAACTCTGAGCTTTGGGCTGATGTTCATGGTCATTTATCCCGATTAGGCTGGACAAAGTTAAAACCTCAGCTTGATGAGGTTTGACCCGGTGGCAATTGGCGATCGCACCAAACAATCCCCAGGTGCGATCGCCACTCTACCTCACCCCCTCCCCCTTGCCCCTGTTCTATAGCATTGATGGATACCGGAGGGGGAGGGCAATGCTATAGAACATCGAGGAGAAGAATTGACGGCGATCGCATCTAACCCAACATCATGAGAATTGCGTTGACTGATTCGCGACGGGCGATCGCATTCTCAACCGCCTCTAGTTTTTTCCTGGGGAGGTAAATTGTTGTCACCCTGTCCCCCTCTCTCCACTGGTAATGATAGTAAGGTCCGGCGCACCCGGGTATCCAGTGGCTACTCGTGCGACTGTTGCCAAGATGGTCCCGATATTTGTATTGACGTCCAATCCACCCAGACGCCCCGGGTTTTCCGTTATGCCGTCGCTGATCCGTTAATCCTGCATTTTCGCTAGATAGGGCTTGCTGAAAAGAAGCAAAAAGCTTACCGTACAAGGGTTGTAGGAGTATTGCTCGAACACAAAAGACAGGA
>NZ_JAMXFA010000055.1 GCF_025370785.1 Laspinema olomoucense D3b | reverse complement strand
ATTTAATGGGTTCGTCAATTTCAGTTATGCATAGTTGAATCGTTTTGTCAAGCATGGGTACTGAACCGACGCCCTAGTCATTCACATTCCTCCTTATTCTTATGTTGAACCAGTTGAGATTAAGAAATCGCATGATTTTTGGGTATTCTATACCCGTTTTACTATTTTTTATTCTAAGTGGATTTGTTTACATTAAAATTCTTCAAATTTACGAAACTTTTCAACAAGTGGAGTTAACTCAAAATACTATCAAAATTGCCCAAGTCATGGACGATAATTATCGAGATATGGTAAAGGCTCTCCGAGGATATTTGCTTTTTAGTACCGAAGAGTCCCTGCTTCAATATACCGAAGCAAATCTTCGATTTAATGAAGCGGCAATCAGGGCCAGAAATACCCTACAAGATTTTAAACAACTCCAACGAACTGAGGAGATTATTCAAAATCAAAAACAGTATTATAATTTTTCGCAAAAAATTATTACTTTAGTCAATCAAAACAAACTTCCGGAGGCAATGGCCCTATTTAAAACGGGGGAGGGACAGAAATATATCGACAATTTTATAGAACTGAGTGGGGAATTTAATGAGGCCGAGGAGGATATTTTAAATGAGGCAACTGCTGAAGCCAAAAACGCCATCAATAGTTTAACCATAGCGTTAGTGTTCGGCGCGGTTCTATGTCTGGGGTTCTCTGCGATCGCCGCTTTGGGAATTTCATCCGAAATTTCCCGCACCATTGAGCAGGCAGTCAGCCGCATTGCAAACTCCTCCATAGAAATTGCTGGCACTTTAGAACAACAAGAACACAGCACTGCTCTAGTCGCCACTGCAGTCAATGAAACCACGACCACAATGGACGAACTGGAAGCTTCATCCCGTCAATCCGCTGAACAAGCTCAGTCCTCCGCTGCCGGTGCACGGCAGGCACTGCATTTGACACAAATCGGCACCCAATCCGTCGAACGCAGCCTAGAAACCCAGGGAATTTTAAAAGAAAAAGTCACGGCGATCGCCCAGCAAATTTTACAACTAAGCCAACAAACGGCTCAGATTGGAAATATTTCCAAATTGGTCAGTGAAATTGCCAATCAAACCAATATGTTAGCTTTAAATGCAGCAGTAGAAGCCGTGCGAGCGGGGGAACAAGGGAAAGGCTTTGCAGTGGTTGCCAGCGAAATCCGCAAGCTGGCGGACCAAAGCCAAAAATCTGCTCATAAAATTAATACTTTAGTCAGCGATATCCAGGGTGCGATTCATTCTACGGTCCTCGTCACCCATGAAGGGACAAAAACCGTTGATCTTGGGGTAAATATCGCCCGAGAAACCGCCGATGCCTTGAATGGCGTTCGGGATTCTATCAGTGATGTGGTGATGAGTTCTCAACAAATCGCCTGGAACGCCCAACAACAAGTTACCGCGATCGAGCAAGTGGTTGAAGCAATGAATTCGCTGAATGTCGGCGCCAAAGAAACAGTCCAAGGCATTGCCAATACCCGAGAAAGCACTGAGCAACTCAACGAAGCGAGTCTGGATTTAAAAGCAATTATTTAAAATTGATTCACCTCTCCCCCATCTCCCCTATCTCCCAATTCTCCCCCATCTCCCCCATCTCCCCCATCTCCCCCATCTCCCCCATCTCCCCTATCTCCCCTATCTCCCCTATCTCCCCCTTACCAAGGCACATTACTGGTGGCCCTGATTAACAAGGGGTGCGCCCACCAGAAACCGAGGGTAAACACTGTAACGCCGAGATAGGCGGGACGTAGAAATTCATCCCATTTGAGGGTTTGACGGCCCTGGGCGATCGCCAGAAAGGGGATCACTGAAGTCCGAGCTTTAACTGCTTCAAAGGCTTCTCCATACCGGGCTTTCATGCGCCGATCGCCATGCCAAACGGCAAATAAATGGTGCAATACTAAGCCAATGGAGGTTACCAAGGTAAAGGAAGTCCCTATCCACAGGGTATGAGCAAGACACCAAATCACTTGACCCACCATTTGCGGATGCCGACTAATTCGAATAATTCCTGTTTCAAATAAGTGCACTTGAGGCTTGGCGATCGCGGCAACTTCTAATAAATTAAACGTCGCCGGGTAGAGAAACAGAAAGGAAATCCCCGAGAGGGTCCAGACTAAGGGCATCACCCCAGGGACGCCCTGAACTTGCCACAGTTGTAAGCCATCGTAGCGGTGGTTAAAGAAATAAATAATCAGCACCACGGCGAAGGGTAAACTAACCAGAGCGAACAAAACTCGGTATAATCGGGGGCCGATGAGTTGTTCTCCCCGAGGACGCAGGGCGGCTAATCCACTATGGGCGATCGCAAACCCGAACAATAGGCCGATCATTATAAAATGGCTAGAAGTCAACCAATCTGAGAACATCCCAAGCTCTTTCCCACTCCAAATATCCAACTCCAACGAACCCCCGCAAACCCTGACCCGGCTGGTTCCGATTGCCACAGATACCGGAACCGATGCCCTAAGCTCGGCGGAGGTGAAAAACATTTTAAGGCATCGACTCAGAAAAAGCGATGGGGATTTTATCCTCTCGGGGTGGATTCTGTATCCCACTGACCGATGAATCACCCTGATATGGGTGGGTTCGTCAGTTCAACTATAAGATAAACTGAGTCAGTTATCCGATCTCCATTAGCAGGGGATCATAATTTATGACAGAGGGGATCGCACTCTCTGCTTTGACGGGATCGCCGATCGCCACCTAGTTTTGCTTTTATCGTAGATAGGGCTATCTCTGGCGATTTGGTAAACTCCAATACAACCTGACCACTGATTATCGGGGACTAGAATGGCAAGTTCTGCTATTTTCCCTCGCCAGCCGAGATTGATTCATCCCATAGCAAATTGAACCTGCCCATTCCCTGCCCATAGATGTTAATCCGTCGGTTGCCATCAGACCCTTTGCCCCTTTCAGGTTTAGCAGTATGTCCGATCTACCTTTTACTTTAGATCAGTTACGCATTCTCAAAGCGATCGCCGCTGAGGGAAGCTTTAAACGTGCGGCAGATAGCTTATACGTTTCTCAGCCCGCCGTCAGCCTACAGGTGCAAAACCTAGAGCGGCAGTTGGATGTGCCATTATTCGATCGAGGGGGGCGTCGCGCTCAACTAACGGAAGCTGGGCATCTCTTGCTCAGTTATGGCGAAAAAATTCTGACCCTCTGTCAGGAAACCTGTCGCGCCATCGAGGATTTGCAAAATCTTCAAGGTGGTACCTTAATTGTCGGGGCTTCCCAAACCACCGGGACCTATCTTCTGCCCCGGATGATTGGGATGTTTCGGCAGAAGTATCCTGATGTAGCAGTCCAATTGCACGTTCATTCTACCAGGCGTACCGCTTGGAGTGTGGCGAATGGACAAATCGACCTGGCGATCGTCGGCGGTGAAGTCCCCCCCGAACTCCAAGACTCTCTAGAAATTCAGGCTTATGCGGAAGATGAACTAGCTTTGATTCTGCCGGTATTTCATCCCTTTGCCAAACTCGAAAAAATTCAAAAAGAAGACCTTTATAAGTTACAGTTCATCGCTCTGGACTCCCAATCGACCATTCGTAAGGTCATTGATCAAGTGCTCACTCGTTGTGATATTGATACGCGCCGTCTCAAATTGGAGATGGAACTCAATTCGATTGAAGCCATTAAAAATGCAGTTCAGTCCGGTTTAGGAGCCGCTTTTGTTTCGATTTCGGCCATCGAAAAAGAGTTGCAAATGGGCATTCTCCACCGCTCTGCTATTGAAGGAGTGGTGGTTAAGCGAATGCTTTCGGTGATTTATAATCCCAATCGGTATCGTTCTAAAGCTGCCGAAGCGTTTAGTCAAGAAATTTTACCCCAGTTCTCAACTCAACCTTGGGTGGACAGCTCCCTTGAAAAAAATCTGGAATTTATGGAGGTAGAATCCCTTAAACCCGTTTCGACCAATTCAACGATTAGCTAAACAGGTTTTAGATTTTAGATGACCCGATTGGACAACGCGGCTCAATCAAATCTAGCATCTGAAATCTAAAATCTGTTCGTTAAACTTACGGCATTTGATATGGAAATTTACTGCACTCGTCCGGGTTGCTTGCGGCCTCAAAATAGTTTTGCAGATCTTGATGATGCGACGACCCTCAAAACGATCCAGCAAAAATTTTGTACGACTTGTGGGATGCCGTTGATTTTAGATGGTCGGTATCTCCCCGTGCGTTTACTGGGTCAAGGGGGCTTTGGGGCAGCTTTTCTGGCTCGCGATCGCCGCACCCCGGCAATGCGAACCTGTGTAGTCAAGCAATTTCAACCGGCGGGGGATCTGGGTCCCCAACAGTTGGCGATCGCCCATACCCTCTTTGAACGGGAGGCTGAAGTCCTCGATCGCCTCGGCAACAAACACCCCCAAATCCCTGATTTAATGGCGTTTTTTCCCCTAGAAATTTCTAGCCCAGTTCCCGGCAAAAAAGACCAATTTTTTTATTTAGTTCAGGAGTTTATTGAAGGTCAAAATCTCCAAGAAGAATTAAAATCTACAGGAAATTTCACCGAGGAACAAGTCCAAGAAGTGTTTGTAGAAATTCTAAAAATTCTTTCCTTTGTTCATGAAAATGACACGATTCATCGAGATATCAAACCCTCGAATATCATGCGGTCAAAAACCAATGGTCGCCTCTATTTATTAGATTTTGGGGCAGTCAAACAAGTAACCCAAGCCCCCGGCGTGACTAGCACTGGACGCTCCACCGGCATTTATTCAATGGGGTTTGCTCCTCCAGAACAAATGGCAGGGCGCACCGTATTCCCCTCAACGGATTTATATGCCTTGGCGGTGACTTGCATTATGTTACTCACCGGCAAAGAACCCCAGGAGTTATTCGATGCCTACAGCAATGAATGGAATTGGCGAACTCAAGCTACTGTGAGCGATCGCTTCGCCAATATTTTGGACCGCCTCCTCCTCTCTACCCCCAGTCAGCGCTTCCAATCCGCCCAAGAAGTCCTAACCGCCCTCAATTATACCTCCCACTCCCCCATTTCCCCCCCATCCTCCCCATCCCCCCCATCCTCCCCATCCTCCCCATCCCCCCCATCCTCCCCATCTCAATGGCGGTCCCCCCACTTCTCCACCCTAGAAGTCTTACGAGGAGCAGCCTTTACCGGATTTGAAGGGGGCCTACTGTTAATCCTGTTACAAAGTTTGGGATTAGCACCAGCGATCGCCGCGATCGCCTGGTTACTGATATTAACTGCCCTGATTTTTGTTCAACATCGTCGCTTTATTGAAAAGTATGATTTACTCATCCTCGCCCTGGTTACCTTGGGAATTGTCTTCTTCATTCCCACTTTTAATCAGGCATTTTTCTGGGAAGCTATCTTATTTATTCCAATTTTTGCCAGTTGTTGTGCAGTCGCATTTACCGCCCTATTCCGGCTAGTTTCTAAATTAATCGCTAGAGTATTATAATCCATTTACCCTAAAATTAATACCCCTACCCTCGTTAAGACAAAAACACTTACCTGCTTTAAACCACCAAATTTTGTTTTAATTGAAATTAAAAAATAATCAAATCAACCCTCAACCCTTGAAGCTCTTATTTGTAAATAGCAATTGGTGTAATTATATGATGGACATCTACCCTCAGCCAGGGAAACCCTACTCACTTTATCTGACTCCCGCCTTCCACCTCAGCCCAATTTAATTATTAGCAATGTCATTGAAAAACGAAACAACAATTTTAGTCTTAACCGTCCTAGTTACCGTCAGTTTAGCCGGGGGAATTATTTGGGGCTTAATCCGAGGATTCGGCACACCCTTTGCAGCGGATAATTTACCATTGGAAGGGACTTCCTCTCCATCCCAAGCCCCCTATCGATTCGATCCTGAGGCTAGAATTGGCAGTTTTGCCGAAGTTTCCAACCTGCCCTCGGGACTAGCAACTTATGGCGGCAGCACCACGTGGGCACCGATTCGGGGAACCGTAGATCCGGTGATTCAAATGGTTTTGCCTCAGTTTAAATTGCGCTATACCCAGCATCCGACGAGACCCTCTGGTTCTGGGACCGGAATTGAAATGATGTTAGATAATCAGCTAGTTTTTGCTCAATCCTCTCGCTCAATTAGAGAGGAAGAACAGCAGAAAGCGCAACAGTTAGGATTTACTCTAAAAGCGATTCCAGTCGCCCTGGATGGAATTGCAGTAGCAGTCAATCCAGACTTAAATATTCCTGGATTAACCTTAACTCAACTTAAAGAAATTTATACAGGGGCTATCTGGAATTGGAGTCAAGTGGGAGGACCCGATGTAGAGATTGTCCCCTATTCTCGCCGTCCGGAAAACAGTGGCACAATTGAATTTTTTATGCAGAATGTGATGGGTGGGGAGGCATTTGGGAGCAATGTGCAGTTTATGCCTAGCACAACCCTAGCATTACGAGAAGTGGGCAGTCGTCTGGGGGGAATTTACTATGCTTCGGCCCCAGAGATTGTCGGACAATGTAGCGTCACCCCCATTGCGATCGCCGGAAAAAGCGATCGCCTCATTCCTCCCTATCGAGAACCCTTCGTCCCCCCCCAAGATTGTCCAAACCGGCGAAATCAACTCAATGCCGCAGCCTTTCAAAGTGGAGAATATCCCCTCACTCGCCGCTTATTTGTGATCATCAAAGAAAACGGTCAAATTGACCAACAACTCGCCGAAGCCTATGCTGCACTCCTCCTCACAGAACAGGGACAAGCCTTAATCGAACAAGCTGGTTTTGTGAGGATTCGTTAATACTCGCTCACTGCTGATTAGGAGTTCAGGACGAAGGATTTTTAATAGCCCTCTGGAAAAAAAATCTCTGTTATAATTTAAAGTTACGAAATTTTAGCTCCCAGCTCTAGCTCCTAATTGTAAAGTGCTGACAAACCATTACAACGGAGACCCTAACGGCGGAATCATCTCCGGAACGGCACGAAAGCCTGACCTCACCCCCCTGCCCCCATCCCCTTAGCAAGGGGATGGGGGTGAAATGTTCTAAGTTGAGATGCTCCCCTAACGGCGGCGAAGATTTTGAAAACCACTTAACAAAAATTTCCAGATTTTAAGAAGCTTATTAATTAATATTTTTACTACCTCTTTTTTTCAAAAAAGGAATCTCGATTCTATTTTTTTTGTAAAGCCTACAACCTCCCATTTTTATTTTTATTGTGGCTTTTTAGGAGTAAAAATGTAAAAAATAAACTTTTCAAAAAATCCCATTCTCCAAAAAAGTTTTTAACGTAGAAGCATTCCTCACGGCATTTCCGCCGCCGTCGTTATTGAAGTAGACGAAGGCGCTGTGCCCCTGACTTTCCCACTCGCCAAGACGCGAAGCCCACCAGGACAAATCCTCATCTGAGTAGGAGCCGCCGTAGAGGGAGTGGGGATCAGGGCCATGAAGCCGTACATATACGAAAGGCGCTGTCGCCCGGAGGATGCAAGGCAGGTTGGCTCCGCTCATCACGCAGTAAGCTACTCCAAAGCGCTCTAGGAGCAAAAATACCTCTTCTATGTGCCAGCTTGGGTGTCGGAATTCGATCGCTACTTTTATCCAGGGGGGTATTTGCTCCAGAAAGTAGGTTAGGCGGGGCAAGTCGCAGCCGAACTTGGGAGGAAGCTGGACAAGCAGAATACCCAGGCGATCGCCCAGGCATTCGAGTCCCCTGCCTATCCGCGTCAGCCAGTTTTCTGGGGAGTAAAGACGCTGGGAGTGCGTTAACCCACGGGGCGCTTTTACAGTCATCAGAAATCCTTCGGGGAGGCGGCGCTGCCAGTTAGTAAAAGCTGCATCCTGGGGCCATCGATAGTAAGTGCTGTTAACTTCCACAGTTTGATAGTGCTGAATGTAGTAATCAAGCCGGGAACGCGCCGCTAACTGGTAGGGATAAAGCACACCTTCCCAATGGTCGTAACTCCAACCTGAAGTGCCGATGCAAACGGTCATTGCCTTTACTCCAACGCAAATTGTTGTATGTCAATTTTAAACTTTTACTTTTTTTATGGAAGGGCATTCCGATGGTGACGGGCTGCATAAGAACAAGCGATCGCTCCCTTGTTCTTACTTCAAGCTGCTGCGGAAACTCTTCATCCCTCGCCTATCCCCTCCACTTTAACCCGGTTGATTGAACTTCGCCTCCCCCGCCTCCGACACAACTACCACCCTTACAGAGTAGCTAGATACAGGTGGGGAGTCTCTTAGAGACCTCTACCATTTTGGTGCGCTCTGTAATAATACTCAAGGTAGAGGTAAGGATAAACAGAGATTGCTACGGTTGTGTTAAGTTCTCTCTTTGACGCTATGACTTCAAACAACAACACGCCCAATCTGCTTAAAGAAATTCTCCGGGTTGTCTTAGCGGTGGCTATCATCGTAGTAGGCATTACACACTTTACTACACCCGATCAATATGTCAGAATTGTGCCGCCTCAATTACCTTACCCGACTGAGTTGGTCTACATTAGTGGGTTTTTCGAGATTTTAGGAGGAATTGGCTTACTGATTCCCTTTGTAAGCGTTGCGGCTGCCTGGGGACTGATTGCTCTGTTTGTCGCGGTTTTTCCCGCTAATATCAATCAGGCGCTTAATAGTATTCCCATTGAAGGTATTCCTCATCATCCTTGGCTTTACTGGGCTAGACTGCCTTTTCAGGCTGTCCTAATTGCTTGGGCTTGGTGGTACACTCAAAAACCCGCTGAACAACCGGGTTCTTTTAAAGAACAATTATAGATCTTAGTTCCCTGGCGAACTCTACAGACCTCTTACGAAAAAAATATGGGTTCTGCTGGAAAGTCTAGTCGATTTTAGGTGACAGGTGGAATGAATGGGCTAATGACCAGTGGGTTGAGTTAGGATTGTACCAGCCATCGACAAGGGGTCAAAGGTTCTAGCCTAGCCTAAAATTATTTTGCAAGACGTCTAATCCCAAATCTGGGACTCGTCACTCTACCCATTTTGCTCAAGCGTGAGATACAACACTTTGACCCTTTCTGACGATTGCTTTCTACCGGAGACTTATAGCAAATCCGCTGGTCAAAGATTTATTTACTCTTTACCCAGGTAGGAGAGGTTCCGTCCGGATAGCCTCTCCCTGCCTGGGTGTAGGTTTTGGCCGACCCTGTTGATACGACCCTACTTATATTTTGTAACCCACTCCAGTTGGTCTCCGGGCTGCTGTACTCACCCCCTAAGCCAAAGTACAGGTGGGTTTGCATCATCCGGATCAGTTCTCAGTAAACCTTTTGGATAGTTTCCGACTGCACTAGAGGCTAGAGCAACCTTAAATGATTGGTAATAAAGCCAGGGAGCAAGATGCTCCCCCTTCCCATGTTTCAACATGGGAATTATGACACAATCCCTAGCCAATTGGGGTGGAAAGTCGGGGTTTTTTCTTAAGTGAAGGGTAGGCAGGCTTGGAACACAAAAGCCCTGCGCTTACAAATAGGTTTTGTGCTGTTCAGTACCGGATTTAAGAGGATTTAAGACTGCTATAGATGGGTTTATAGGAGGGGTTTATAGGAGAGAAGCTGGGGCAAAGAAATGTCATTGACGGACTTAAGGTAGCCCTAAATAGATATGAGCATTGCTTCAGCAAAAAATTGTGGCGAGCAGTCCGATGGAAAGGAGGGAGCGGAATGGTAAAATCCTGCAAGTTTCTAGTACAATGAGAAGCCCGAATGGTTCTAGGCTGGGGAGTGGATCAAGGAATCGGAGAATCTACTTGACTCTATCAGGTAGTAACTTGGTCCACTCCTTGCCGCTTTTGGAGTCAGTGTGATCACGACCAGCATATCGGGGTTGCTAGACTGATGGCAATGCGATCGCCGCTTTCAAGAAGGGGAAAGTCCCGAAAGGGTGGGGAAAACAACTCATCGGACAGATGACGACTTGGGAAGGTGAACTGTAGTGCCATGAATTGAGGAGATTGCTACACCCTAAACCTTGACCTGCACTAGATTATAAGAAATACCCTCCTGTTTCAGGCAACTTCTTCTAATTGGGGCTAAATGGAGTACAGTAAAGATGGAGAAGATGGTAGGGGTCGTAAGGTTCAGGTGGGTTCGCATGATGGTGTCGGAGGCGATCGCCTCAAACCTGAACATTTTTCCCTGTCCCTAGGTCATGTAGACAACAGTCGAGACGATGGGCAAGGGTAAAAGGGGTGGGTTGTGTGGGTACAATTTGTTAACTTATTTTGACAATAGGTTGAGGGATTACCCCAGCTTTTATGCTTATTGTCTAGGGTGAAATTTTACTCTTTTTTGTAAAGAAACATTACATTTAAAGTCATTAGGGCAATCTTTTAAATACTGCGGATCAGTTAGGGAATCATTAACTTAGTCAAAACCCAAATTGAACAAATCGGCCCAATTCTCTCTAAAACTATGAAAACTGCCAATTCTAAAATAAATATGAATCATCGTTTACCCAGCCAAATCATCCTCTATTTGGATGGTGAACATTTGTTGTCTTTATTTCAACTGTTCCGCCATGCCCTAGAAAGCAGTGGGTGGTTACGGGCTTTATTAGTGGTGGGCGACAATTTAGAACGGTGTCAAACCCTACAAGAAATTTGGTATAAAACTGAGCAGAGGATTCCTGAGAAGGTGGAATCTGGAGTCGGGACATATCCGGCAAAAACGGGAATGACGCCAAGCCGGTTCTCCGTAGCTGAAGTGGAGGTGCAATCGATGCCGAATGCTTCCAGTCAGCCCAACTATCCGTTGGGTAAGCCCCAACGATTTGCGCCGGTTCCGGTGATTGCCCTGGGGGGAGTGGAAACGAGCATCCTGGCCCTGAGTTCCCATCTGAATGTCTGGATTCAAGTGGAACTGGAGCAAGCACACACAGGGAAAGAATTTGCAGCCATTGAGGAACGGAATGAGCAGCGTAGTAGAGTATCAGTTGTGTTCGACCCAGAGGCGATCGTTGAGTTGCTCAGAAGCTCAACCCTGGCGACAGCCGTCCCTCACTGTTGCGGTTTGGAAGCGGTGGATCTAGAAAATGATGAGCGGGTATTGCGGCGGTTTTGGTTACATACGCTCCATTTAATTTCTTCCCAAGACTCGTCCATCGCCGTTACCCAAGAGAGTGCTAACTTGGTCGAGTCTGACCATTTAGGGGAGAGGATAGCTCAAAACCGGCGATTTTCCTGGGGGAGAGAGGCTTTGCGATCGCCTGTAACCCATAAGCAAACTCAAGACTACATCGCTCCTCAGTCATCGTGGATCTCGTTTCCCAATCCCGGCTTTGATGGGGTGTTTTGGGACTGTCCCACGGGAATTGTTTACCACAGCATGGATGGCGGAATCCTCAAAGCTAATCCAGCCTTTTGTCAAATGACGGGGTATAGTCCCAGTCAACTGCGCTATTTAGATTCCCGCGCAATTTCCCATCCCGAAGATTTTGCGGCATTGTTGCGACTGATTCAACAAATGGTGCGAGAGGGCGTAAAACGGCAAACCCTACGTCAGCGTTACATCTGCGCCAATGGTTCCCTCCTGGCAGCAGAGGTGACCCTATGCCTGGTGGGGGAAGAAGAGGACGAGAGCTATATTATGACCTTTGTCACGGATTTGAGCGATCGCGCCCGCGCTGAACAGGAAATCCAACAGCGGCGATCGCGGGAAATGCTTCTAAGTCGAATTTCCGCTAAAATCCGCTCCACTTTCGATCTGCCCACCATTTTAAAACTGGGGGTCCAGGGTCTCAGACAAGCTCTAGACACCGATCGCGCCCTTGCCTTCCAGTTTTTGGCCGATGGCAGTGGCGTTTGTATCGCTGAAGATGTGCAAACGCCCTATCCATCCATTAAGGGACAGTGGTTTCCAGCGGACTGTATGCCCCTAGCCCATCAAGATGCTTATCGGAATGGACGTCTTGGCTCAATTCCCGATACTCAAAGTGCTGCCCTGAGCGATTGCCATCGAAAAATGCTCAACCAATTTCAAGTTCGTAGTTTTATGGGAGTCGCCATTGGACGCAATAAGGAAGATTCTATTATACCGGATAATCTCGGCGTGAGAGAACTTCCCAACTCGACGGGGGAAATTGCCGAGATTGATACTAATCTTCTCAAATCTCCGAGTGTTTCTAGCCTGTGGGGATTGCTGGTTGTCCATCACTGTCATGGTCCCCGACAATGGACGACGGACGAAAAGCAACTGGTGCAAGCAGTCGCCACTCAGATGGCGATCGCGATCGAACAAGCCAATCTGGTCCAACAATTACGCACCTACGCTCGGGAACTCGAAGATCGAGTACAGCAGAGAACCACTACCCTAGCGCGATCGCTCCAATTCGAGCAACTGATTCGCCACTTAACCGAAACCCTCAGCAGTGCCACCGATGAAAACAGTGTAATCAGTGCCGCTGTCCAAGGGATCGTGGAAACTCTCGGGGTAGATAGCTGTCATGCTCTGTTGTGGGATGAGGAACAAGGAGTATATCAGGCCCAGGCATCGTTTCTCAACCCGCTTTCAGAAAAAGCGTTGCCCATTGCGACGCGCTTGGACTTTAACCAGCTCTCCCCGGACTGTCGGACTGTCCTCTTACAGGGGGAACTTTGTGTCTTAGAGGCGGTAAATTGTGAGGAAATCGGAGAGCGCCCCCTACCTGGAGATGAGAAGTTCCACGAGTCCCCCCAGAACCTATTTTTTCAACAAACTCTGGTTCCGATCGCGGACGATAGCGGTTCCCTCGGCGCATTAGGCATCATTCAACCCCAACACAAAGACTTTGATGGCGACGAGATCGAACTGGTAAAGCAAGTCGCCAAAGTTTGTGCGATCGCCATCCGCCAAGCCCGCTTGCTGAGAAAGGAAGAGTCCTCCCGGCTGAGTGCGGACTACTTTCGGTCTTTTCTGCGTCAGTCCAGTGATATCTTTGTGGAATATGATACCCAACTGCGTTATCTATCGATTAACGCAGCAGGTGCTGCCTTCTTTGGTCTCACTCGCGAACAGATCATCGGAAAAACCAATCGAGAACTGAGTGCAAACGCCGCTGAGGCGATCGAACCCCTGCTGCATCATGTCTATGAAACAGGCGATCGCGTTTTAGTCAGTCACGAGATCAGCTTCCCCATCGGCAACAAAACCGTAGAAACCGTGTACTCTCCCATCTCCGACGAAACCGGCTCAATCCATCGGATTATTGCGATCGCCCGAGATGTGAGTGAATTTCGTCACCAATGGCAGCGCCTGCAAGAGCAAAATCAAGAACTAGCCGCCATCAACCGACTCAAAGAAGAGTTCATCGCCACCACCTCGCACGAACTCCGCACCCCCTTAACCGCCATTCTCGGCTTCTCCAGCGTCCTGCTAGAAGAATCCTTTGGTTCATTAAACGGTAAACAAAAAATTTACCTCGACCGGATTCATACCAGCGGACAACACTTGTTATCCCTAATTAATGATATCCTCGACCTCTCCCGAATTGAAGCCGATCGCCTGGAACTCGAACCCCAACTGGTTTATATTTGTGATATTTGTCAAGGTCTCGTCAGCTTGATTCAAGAGCGAGTCGCTAATCACGGCTTACAGTTTCAGATGGAAGTAGACCCCTCCCTCGAATGTATGGTAGTTGACCCGCGTCGGCTTAAACAAATGCTCCTAAATCTTCTCACAAATGCCATTAAATTCACCCCCGAAGGTGAGGTAGGGTTAAAAATTTATCGCTCTAGTGCCGATGAAACTCCCGAGGGGTGGGATGAGAAGTCACAAGCGGCAGACAAGGCCATATCCAAGCCAGTGCGGAACACGCTCACTCGGCATCATGATTGGATTCACTTTGTGGTCTGGGATACGGGGATTGGCATTGACGAGCGCGATCGTCCGAGGTTGTTTTCTCCCTTCTCCCAAATTGATTCCTCTCTCACTCGCAAATATCAAGGCAGTGGTCTGGGGTTAGCCATTACCCGAAAATTAGTCGAACTCCACGGGGGATGGATTTCTTTCAGATCTCACCCCAATCAAGGCTCGACGTTTAGCATCACCTTACCCTTATACGAATCCGCCACCGAAATTCTTCTAGATGCCCTCAAAAATGGGAGCGTCTAATCGGGACCGGGGTTCGGGGAGTCCGAACCCACACCCTTTCCCAAGGGAACGCCTACGCCAGGTGTGGGTTAAAACGGGTAAGAGACCGTTACCGGGGGGGTAACCCAATTAAGTTACCCTCCCCCACTTGAATCAAACCTTCTGCCCGTAATTTGCCCATTAATCGTGTTACGGTCACCCGAGTTGAACCGATCGCACTGCCAATCTGAGCGTGAGTTAAATTCCAAGGCAGGTAATACCCACTTACCCCCTCTTCTTCTGGCTCATCCCCAATCCCTTGACCATGTTCTTCAATCAGTAAGGTCAAAAAGCCCAACAGTCTGGCGATCGTGCGTCGCTGGCCCAAAATTCCCAACCACAGCAGCTTACGCTGGTGTTGATACCGAAACGCATCCAGGACCTGTTGTCGAAATAACGGCCACTGATCTAAGTCCGGCCAGTACATCCACATCACCGAGGTTTTGTCAATGTGAGCGTAGGCTTCAAAAGTAAAAAACGTCTCGCTGGCTACTTCAAAGGGTTGACCCTGACTCACAAACCCTAAAAAGGTTTCGGCGTTTTCCCCTTTGTCTTCCCCTAGGACGGGGAGGGTATTGAGTTTCAAGCCTTGAGCCGGAAATTCCCTAGGGGTTCCAGATAGCCTAGGCGATCGCTCAGGGGTGGCGACTTCCACCCGGGGCAAGTCGGCGGGAGCGAGATTGTCCCCCGTCCTTTTCCGGGATGCAACCGGGAGGGAACTGGGGCTATCTTTGGTAATTCCCACTAACCGGACGGCTCCTGATATCACTAAATATACTAACCCAGGACGGGTGGGAATTCGTTCTTCTTTCCGAAAGGTCCGACATCGATAGTGTTGTTCAGCCCACTCCAAAATCGCTTGTTGAGTTAAAAAAGGCCGAGAGGGTTGGTCCGGTTCAGATGAATACATACCTAAAATTTGTGCAGAGTTTGGCTCGACGCACCAAAGCAGATGATGCGGTGGCGATGCAAATACTCCCTTCTCTAAAACGTCATAAACTTTGAAAAATCGTTGATAACGTTGACAATGAGTCTGGGTCAACCTCATAAAAATAGGCGGGTTTTGCCCCATCCGTACCCTTCGTGATTCCGAGAGCCTAAACCGACTCGGCCTTGAAACAGGGTGAGGGGAGTTAAGACACTGGAGAGTTCAGGATAATGGGTCATCGGTTTGGAGCGATCGCGCTGTAACGGTTCTCGGTTCATATTAAAATAAGCTGGGATCCAGAAATTAGGGTAGCCAATATTACTTAACCCCCCCTGACTTGTCCGGTTACTTTTTACCCAGTTTTGCCCGGTAATGCATGGGATGGCTTGGGCTCTCTAATTGTGCTGGGGACCCCACCGGACTCGCTCAACCGACTCTCTCACCCGCTCACTTGATCATGGTTGAACCCTTGGCGATCGCCCCGCAACTTTTAGCCCAACTCCAACAAGCAATTACCTCACGTTTAGCATCAGGCGATCGCTCAGGTGCATCAGTCCCCCCGCCTGTGCCCCCGTCTATCCCCCTCTATCGCGCTAAAGACACCCAAAGCATCGTTTATATTTCCCCAGTCGCCCTACAACTCGCGAAACAGGGGTCTATGCCTCCGATGGAAATTGCCCAGGCGATCGCCGAGGGTTTCCCGGACTCTAGGCCCCCAAACTTAGCATTTCCCATTCGGTCCCACCACTGGAGCCTGAGCGTGATTCCTCCGGGCAAACTGTACCTCGAACTGACAGACCCCGGGATTGCGATTTGGTTACAACAGGCGATCGCTTGGGACCTCCAACCGGACGCCACTCCGGACCCGGGACCCTTGCGCCCCGCTGAGTCCCTCGATTTATTTCCGATTCAGTACGCCCATGCTCGATGTTGCGCCCTGTTACGGTTGGCCCAGCGAGAGGGCCTGATTACCCTGGAAACCCCCGCCCATCCCGGTATTGCCTCCGTGACTGCTCCAAACCTCATCCCCTGGTTGGAGTCCCCAACCCACCTTAAGACCCATCATCCTGCGGAACGCGCCTTAATTTCCCGGGCGATCGCCACCCTAGACGCCTTCAGTTCTCCCGTTTCTTCATCCCAAATTACTAGCCGATTTGCTGTTGCTACCCTCTTAAGTCAGGATTTCCTGACTTTTTACGCTCAATGTCAAATTTTGGGATCCGTGCCATCCCAGGATCCTGATTTAGCCCAAGCCAGATTGGGGTTAATTTCCCTCACTCAAAAATTGCTGAAACGCTTACTAGAAAAAGAATTGAGTAGTTTTGCCCCCCTGGAACTTTAGCCCGGATGCCTCCGTCTGGGAATCAGAACTCAAAAAAATGTCACAAAATTCTCAAGAAAGTTTTTTGAGGGGGATGACAAATCCGCTTGGGTTCGATATATTAACAGGTGTGTGAGGAGCGAACCAGATAAGGGCACCGAGACGAAACACGGCCAGTCGTCGGTGCCCTTTCTGCTGCAAATTTTTAAAACTCTATAAAAACCTATAGGTTTATCGGGAGGATGAGGGATAGTAGCTGCTGCTCTCCTATCATGGCTTTGCCGTGATATGTACTTCTTGGGGCTTAAGCGCCTGCTACAAAGGAAGCACAGCCTACTTTAGGGCGTGAGTCGGCAGCAACTCACTCACGAGGCTCCATCTCCCTTTGCTCCAGTTTCTCCCCCATCCTCCCCATCTCCCCCATCTCCCCCATCCTCCCCATCTCCCCCATCCTCCCCACCTCCCCCATCCTCCCCATCTCCCCCATCTCCCCCATCCTCCCCACCTCCCCCATCCTCCCCATCCTCCCCATCCTCCCCATCCTCCCCATCCTCCCCCGTTCCTCGCACTTACAGCAAAAACCGCTCGATCGCCCGCGCTACTCCTTCTTCCTCTACGCAGGGACTCACCCAATCGGCGAGAGCTTTGACGCCCTCGGGGGCGTTACCCATCGCCACCCCGATACCGGCATACTGCAGCATTTCCACATCATTAAAATTATCCCCAATACACATAACATTCGCCGACGAGAGTCCGAGGATATCTTCGGCGAGATAACGGACGGCAGCGCCTTTATTCACCGCTGGATTTCCTGCTTCTAGGAAGGTGGTATGAGATTTGGTGAGGTAGAGTTCTGTGGGGGTATAGCGTAAGCTAAAGGCTTGCAGCAATTCGTCGATTAAAGCGGTGTTTTGGCTCAGGGCGAGGAGTTTTGTGGGGGCGGATGCGGCGATTAGGGGTCGCAAGTCGCCTAATGGAATGGGTGTCACTCCGGTGCGATCGCCGTAAGCTTGGCTGTCTGCGGTGAGTTCGCGAACGTAGAGACAATCGTCGATATAGCAGTGAACTGAAAGCTGCGATCGCACGGTGGAGTCATCAAAGTAGTCTAATAATTCTAGGGCGATTTCCGATGCAACTGGGGTGTGGTAATGAAGGATTTCCGTAGCGGGGTCTTTGATTAATGCCCCTTGGTAAGCGATTAAGGGTAAGGGGGAGACAATTTCCTGGTGGAACCGGAGGGCAGATCGATACATCCGTCCCGTGGCGATCGCTACAGGGATGCCTTTTCTCTGGACTGCGGCGATCGCTTCTTTCACCGATTGGGTGATTTGATTCGAGACTCCGGCAATGGTGCCATCAATATCGAGAACCAGCAATTGGATATCGGCATTGGCGATCGCCGGTTCACCCCATTGGGATGGGTTGGTTACAGGAGTTGGCATGGCTTGTGGGGTCCCTTGAGTGTTACGCATTGACCTATTCTCTGAGTATGGAAGCAGTCGCCCTCGGATGGCAAGGGTAATTTTTCGCCCCTAGAGCAGGGGTACAGGAGCGCAGACAAGGGACGAGAAATTAGGTTTTTGGCCCAGATAGGGTGCTAAAGGCTACAAATTTTTCCCAAAGCTCCCTTTGTAGTTCCCAGCCTGTACCTTCTGGGTCCCCAAGGCGATCGCCTTGGGGAGATAACCTGGGGTTTTTTCCGAATAAATCCTTGAATCAGCCGTACCACTACCACTCATTGCTGCGGTGATTTCCCCAGTTTATAGAAACATGAAACCCTCTGTTGCACCCGCCTTGCGATCGCCACAATCGACTCCTCCTCTTTCCAAACCAAAATGTTGTTCAACTGGGTGCATTTCCTAGATAATTAAATTTTTATTAATTTCATAAACCTACCCCTCAATTGCGTATAGAATTAGAGTATTATAGTCAAAAAAAATGTTTTATAGCACTCTATAATCTGGAAAATTGCAAAAATTTCCCCCAATAAAATAAAAGAGGAACTTTTCAAAACAAGGGGTTAACTGAGAAGTTAAAGACTAATCAAGTCTTAAAAAGCGCCTAAATCCAACTCAAACAACGGAACGAGCAGAGCCAAAAAACCTCCTCCCGAGGGAATTGCAGCGGAGGGACAGGAGCCGACAAAGGAACGAGCGGATTTGAACCCGACTCTACTCCCTCATCCCCGACTCTGACAGCAGGTCCCGGGATATGCGAAGAAATTGGCAATTTTAGAAAGCTCTAAGGATATTGTTGCATTTTTTGAAGAAATCGCCCCATTTGGAAAAGAACATGAGAAAATAGTTAAAGAGTTAGTCCAAGGTCAATTGGACGCTCTCATTGACTAGAGTCTCATACGTTGCTCCATGAAAAGTATATAAAATTTACAAAGCCCGAGGAGCGCTGGTGGGCTATAATAAATTTCAGCAACTCATAAAAAAAGAACGATTGGGCATTCAGGAACGGGACAAGCACACCCGGAATCAAAATCCTAACCGCTCAACATCTTAAATTTTCGCTAAGGGGTAAAAATCCCACTTTTTAGGTTTAATAACAGCATCCATTCAAGGAGAAAGAAACGATGAAACGGATTTTAGTTGTGGATGATTCCGCTACGATGAGAAAAATGGTAATCGCATCCCTGCGAGACTTAACCAACGTGACATTTCAGGAAGCTGGGAATGGGCTAGAAGCGATAGAACAATTAGCGGTTGCTCCGTTTGATTTGATGATTTTAGATTTGAATATGCCGGATATGCACGGGCTGGAAGTGTTGAGATTCGTGCTGGGACATCCCAGCTACAATGCCACACCCATTGTAATTTTAACCACTAAAGGGGATGAAGGGAGTCGGAGTGAAGCCATCCAAGCGGGAGCAGCCTGTTATTTAACCAAACCCTTTGAACCGAGATCCCTTTCAGGCCAAGTTCATGATTTACTGACGCATTAAATTCTCTCCCCCATCCCTCCCATTCTCCCTATTCTCAATGGCGGTCCCCCTTCTCCCGTCTAAAATCTCATTCATCACGTGAGTCCTAAGATATAAAAGAGAGAAAACCCCTCGTGTCTACCCACCCAGACCCTACCAATTTTTTTGCAGATTTCTTAGAAGACTATTTTGCCGAATGCGAAGACCATTTAACGGTGGTGCGTCGAGAATTGTTGGCGATTGAACCGTTTGTGGGAAAACAGAAAATTGAGCGTTCTATTTTAAATGAACTGTTTCGCAGCTTTCATTCCCTGAAAGGGTTATCCGGTATGGTCGGCGTCAAAGATGCAGAAGAATTAGCCCATGAAATGGAAAGCTATTTGCGGGTACTGCGGGATCAAGAAGTGATGCTGAGTCCCCAAGGATTTGATGCCTTACTGGGAGGAACGAAAGGGCTAGAGCAAACCATTGCATCTCATCGCAACAAAACGGCGTCCCCGGATATTAAGCCAGCGATCGCCTCTTTAAGGGCTGTAATTCCCCAAACCGAACCCGAACCCTCGGTGGTAGAAGAGTCAAGGACTCCAAAACTGCAACTTAAAGCGGAAGAAATCACCCACTTGGAGCGGGCGGTACTCGCCCCAGGAGCGATCGCGTGGCACTTTATTTTCGTACCCACGCCACAACTCTCGAATAATGGCATTAACGTCAATAAAATCCGCGATCGCCTGCAAAGTCTAGGGGAATTAATTTATGCCGCACCTCGAATGACCCGAGAGGGAAAAATCGAGTTTGATTTTCTAATCGTCAGCAGCATGAATGTGAGCGCCTTTAGGGGGTGGGAAAACGATGGACTCGCCTGGAGTCCCTATCTTGATTCATCCTCCCCGGAGACTGAGCAGACTCCCCCTGGGTTACCCCAGTCCCCGGAACCAGCACCCCCGGATTCCACCCCCACCCCCTCTGTGGAGCCGCGTGCCGCTTCCGAACCAGAACCGGCCAAATCCGGCGAGATCAACCCCAAAACTGAACGGGAAGAAACCCCGACCCCAGTCTTGGCGCTCACCCCGACAGCGCCCTTAATGGGTCAGAGTTCCAACGTAGTCCGGGTAGACCTCCCCAAATTAGATGAATTGATGCGGATGATGGGGGATTTGGTGATTACCCGGGCGCGACTGGAAGATAGCCTCACGCGCATGAAAGAGAAAATTCCCCTCGCCGACTTGCGTCCCTTAATTGAAATCAACCAAATCCTGGAACGGCAACTGCGGGATTTACGGGAAGGAGTGATGCGGGTGAGGTTAGTGCCCATCGGGGAAATCTTTGCCCGGATGCAATTTGTCGTGCGAGATCTAGTGCGGGAGACGCAGAAACAAGTCCGGGTCGAATTTAGCGGACAGGAAACCGAAATTGATAAATTTGTGGTAGAGCGGATGATGGATCCGCTGTTGCATTTAGTCAGAAATGCCGTGAGTCATGGGTTAGAGACCATCGAGGAGCGGCAAAAAGCGGACAAACCCATCGAGGGAAAAATCGCCCTGAGAGCCAGAACTTGTGGGGAGATGGTGGTGATCGAAATCGAAGATGATGGGATTGGGATTGATCAACCCAAGGTGATGGAGAGGGCATACTCGCGAGGGTTGTTACCCAATTGCGAGAGCCGAAATCTGCTGCATCAGGGTTATGATCCCACGACTATTTTAGAGATTCTTTGCACCCCTGGGTTTTCCACCCGAGATGTGGCGGATTTAGCCAGTGGTCGAGGAGTGGGGATGGCGATCGTTAAAAATACCATTCAGGAACTGGGTGGAACCCTCACCTTTGAAAGTTCGATCGGTCAAGGAACGAGATTTATTATTGAATTACCCCTGACCTTGGCGATCGCCGATGCCTTTCTCGTCAGCGTCTGTCGCGAAACCTACGCCATCCCACAAAGTTCAGTGCGCGAGGCGATCGCCCTCTCATCCAGTGCCGTCACCGTATTTGAACAGACCGAAATGATTCCATACCGAGGCCGAGTCATTCCCCTATTGCGCCTGGAATCCCTGTTTGACTTAACCCCCCTGGAATTAACCCCTTCTGACTCCCGGAATCGGCAACAGTCCCCTCTCTCCCCTAGGGCCAACTCCAGTCCCCCTGTCGCCACCGAATCCCCTGGAAATCCTGCCGTTTTAACCCGCCAACCGTCGCGATTTTCCGGCAAAGACCCCTCTAAAACGCACTCCTCCTTACGGATCGTGATTGTAGGCAGTGGCCCCAGTACCGTCGGCATTGCCGTTGATCGCATTATCGGACAACAAGAAATCGTCGTCCGCCCCCTAAACGACCCCTTTGTTCAAGTCCTCGGCATTTCTGGAGCCACTGAAATCGGGGATGGTCGGGTGATCTTAATTCTCGATGCCCCGGCCTTAGTGCGAACCTCCAATCCCAAATAAAAGCCGAACATCACCCCGGAGGATTTTTACCCCGTCCATTTCTCCCTTAAACTCCTGATTTCTACTCCCCGTTAGTCCAATGGTAAATACTCAAAATACCGACTCGACGTTTATTTTTTTTGAACTGGCCAATACGAGCTACGGAATTTCCTCCGAAGTCGTACAGCAAATGGAAATGATTGACCGAATTACACCCGTTCCCAAGGCACAGCCCTTTGTGGAAGGCGTGGTTTTTTCTCGGGGACAAGTAATTCCGGTCCTTAATTTGCGAGTAAAATTTGGCCTAGAAAAAATTCCCTACGATCTTCGCACCCGCTTAATCGTCATTCACATTAATCAGCGCACCGTCGGTTTGGTAGTGGATACGGCCCGGGAGTTCGTATCGGTACCCACCGACGCCATGCAACCCCCCCCGGAAGGACTGCCCGGATTGAGCAGCCGTTATTTATCAGGAATTGCCACCTTAGGAGAACGGGTTGTTCTATTACTCAATGTTGAGGAGTTGTTGAATGGCTCGGGACCGATAGAGCGAGTAACGGTAACGTGATTCAATCGGACATCTTAATTTAAAATTAATTTAGGATAGAACCAAGAATTCAGGGTTTACAGAATTTATTCCAAAACTATTTGAGAGAAAGTCATGGCCAAGAAAGAGACTAAATTTAACAGCAAAAACAAAGTTAAGAATGGCAAAATATCCATCCAATCCGAAAAGGGCAAAATTCGGTTATCCGCAACTCAGATGACCTCATCCGCCCATGAAATTTCACGCATCGCCGAAGAAGTCTCCGCTGGAGCCATCAAACAAATCCGCTCCCTCGATGAAAGCACTGTTGCCATTAACCAAATGGTCTCCTCCTTAGAAGAAACCGCCACCCAGGCCGCCTCAGTTGCCACCGCCTCGGAGCAACTCGTTTCCTTTGTCAACGAAATGGCAGCCTCCATCGAGCAAGTCACCGCCAGCACCATCAGTCTGGCCACGGAAATCAACGAAATCTCCACCAACACCCAGGAAACTGCCAGTTCCATCAAAAGTGTCAGCAACACCACCGAGGAAATGGCCACCTCCAGCACCCAGCTCACCAGCTCCATGAGCGAAATCGCCGCCTCCATTAAAAGCGTCAGTCGCGACACTGACGAACTCGCCTCCGCCATCAACCAAACCGCCGCCTCCATCGAACAAATCACCAGTTCTATCTCAGGCGTCGCCCTGAATGCGGACGACCTCAACACCGCCGCCGAAGAAACCACCCGCTCAATGGATGAAATGGCCGCCTCCATTGAGCAAGTCTCCGCCACCTCGGAAAACCTTGCCGCAATGGTCGAGCAAGTTTCCGTCTCCATCGAAGAAATGGCCCGCTCCGTCGCTGGCGTCGCCCTCAACAGCAAAGAAATTACCGATGCTGCCAACAACGCCGCCATCAGCGCCGAACAACTCGATCGCTCTATTCGTAAAGTCTCCCAGCTCACCCAGCAAACCAACGAAATCACCCGCAAAGTCGCCAGTGATGCCACCGTTGGCGGTGCCACAGTCCAAAAAACCATCCAAGGACTCAACCTCGTGCGCTCCTCAATGGTCAAATCAGCCGATGCCATCCGGGAAACCGGCAAGCGCACCGACGAAATTAGCTCCATCGTAGACACAATCAACCTGATTGCCGAACGCACCAACCTCCTCTCCCTCAATGCCTCCATTGAAGCCGCCCGCGCCGGAGAAGCTGGACGCGGATTTGCCGTAGTCGCCGAAGAAATTCGCGCCCTGGCCGATCGCGCCGCTACTGCTACCTCAGAAATCGGCACCATCATCAAAAGCTTACAAACCGTCGTCACCGAAGCCGTCAACACCTCCAATGAGGGCCTCAAAGTCGCCGAGGATAGCGGACGCCAAGCCGAAGATGGCGTTAATGCTCTCAAACAAATCCTCACCGGCATCGAAGAAACCGCCCAACTCGTTAACCAAATCACCCGCGCCTCTGAAGAACAACTGGGCGCAGGACAAGCCGTCGTCACCGCCATCGACACCACCGCCTCTCAAGCCGCGCAAGTCGCCGGGGCCACCGCCGAACAATCGGAAGCTGCTCAAAGTATTGTCAGCAACGCCAACCAAATGCGAAAAATTGCGATGGAAGTCACCAAAGCCATGAACGAGCAAGCCCGCGCCGCCCGAGACGTCATGAAAGCCGCCCAAAACACCTCCTTGCTCACCAACCAAATTCGCAAAGCTACCGCCGAACAAGCCAAAGGCGCAAACCAAATCGTCCAAGCCGTCGAAGCCATGCGCCGCGCCGCTGCCAGCACCTCTAAATCCCTCGCCCAACAGTCCACCGCTGGGGAACAAGTCTCTCAAGAAGCCGGACGTCTCGCCCGCTTGATTTCTACCATTTCCCGAGGAATGCTCGAACAAGGCAGCGCCAGCGATTACATTGCCGCCGCCGTCACCAACCTCCAGCAGCAATCCGAGCAAGTTGCCCGCGCCATGACCGAACAATCCCGCGCCATCAAAGAAATGACCCTAGGACTGAGCACTATTTCTAAACAGGTTCAGTCGATGGTTCATGCCAATCAACAACATTCCATATCCGCTGAAACCATTCTCCTCTCCTTCGAGCAAATGCGCGAAATTGCCCACGGGAACGCTCGCGGAGTCAAAGAAACCCAGGAGGTTACCTCCTCCTTAGTCCAACAAGCCATTAATTTGAGTGCGCTATTTGCTTACAAAAATGGCACTGAAGCCGGACCAAACCAGCAGTAACGAAGAAGTCAAAAAAATACCCCCCCTTAACACCGCTTTGCACTGCCTCTCTTATCTCCTTCTTTTATCCCCCCTTCTTCCCTTTCCTCTTTACCTTGTTCCTTACAAAAGGTGTCGGGCTTCATGACTATTAGCATTTTTACAACAGACACGAATCTGATCGTGCGTACCTGGGACCCCCGCCTCGCTCAGATGACCGGACTCAGTGGAGAAACCGCCGTAGGACTCCACCTAGCTACCCTGGCTCCTGACCTCTTATCCCGGGGCTTCGCTACTCGCTTTGAGCGCGTTCTCACCGAAGGAGTCGTGGAAACTCTGGCCCCCGCATTACACCACTACCTCATCCCTTGTCCTCCCTTAGTCCCGTCCAAATATTTCGAGTATATGCAGCAGCGGGTGACCATTGGTCCCCTGCGGGACAAGGAGCGCGTAATCGGGACCATCGTCACCATTGAGGATGTCACCCCTCGTTTAGAGCGGGAACGAGAATTGGCCGAACAACTGAGCCGACTCCCGCAACCCGTAAACCGTATGGAAGCGGACACAGATACCCCAACCATCGCCTCGAATGCCGAAGCCCCAGGCTCAGAATCGTCCCTCCATCCCATTTTGCAAGCCTTACAAGATAAAAATTGGCAAGTGCGACGGGATGCAGTCGATCGCCTCGCTTCTGAGTCCGACCCCAACTTAACCTCAGAACTCTTGCAACTGCTGCGAAACGAACACCGCAATCCCGGCGTCCTCAATGGCGTCCTCCAGGTCCTAGCCGCCTCCGATGTTGATATGATCCCCGCCTTGGTGGAATGCCTCCATGACTCGGACCCGGATCTGCGCATCTATGCCGCCCTGGCCCTGGGAGAACGGGCCGACCCCAGAGCCATTCAACCCCTGATCCATGCTCTCCAGGATTCCAATCCTAATGTGCGCTACCACGCCATTGATGCCTTGGGTCAATTGCGCTCCCCAGAAGCCGTAGAACATCTCGTGGCGATCGCAGAATCCAATGACTTCTTCCTCGCCTTTCCCGCCCTGGATGCCCTGATGCGGATTTGCGATACCGCCATCGCCCCGCGTCTGCTCCCCCTGCTGAAAAATACCCTGAGTTGGCGCGTCCGCCGTGAAGCTGTCGATAGCCTCGCCCAACAAAATGACCCGGCGATCGCCATCGAACTCCTGCGAATGTTGCGCGAACAACACCGCAATCCCAACGTCCTCAACAGCGTCCTCCAAATCCTCGTCCTCAGCGATGTAGACCCCATTCCCTCCTTGCTGGAATGCCTCAAAGATGACGACCCAGACCTGCGAATTTATACCGCCTTAGCCCTAGGAGAACGTCACGACGCCCGGGCCATACCCGCCCTGATTGAAGTCTTAAACGACCCCGATACTAACGTCATTTATCACGCCATCGAAGCCCTGGGCCGCTTGCGGGCCGAGGATGCCGTCGAACCCTTGCTCATCCTGGCCGAATCCCCGGACTTCTTCCTCGCCTTTCCGGCCATTGATGCCCTGACTCGCATCGGCGATCGCACCATTGCCCCCAGACTCGCCGGGCTCCTGGAACACAACGAACTCCTCGGTCCCCAAGTCGCCGATGCCCTCGGTCAATTGGGAGATGCCGATGTGGTTAAACCCCTGGCTATCTTATTAAACCAAGCCCATCAGCCCATCAAAGAAATTGCCGTCGCCATCCATGCCATTTACCACCGCTATGAAACCCTTTTTGGCGAAGGCATTCACATCGCTGACCTCACCCGCTCACAAATCCAAGATCCAGGCCAACAAAATCTCATACTCGCCTTACAAGGGGCCAATTCCCAAGAACTCCCCGCCCTGGCAGTCCTCCTCGGTTGGTTGGACAGTCCCGAAATCGCCCAACATCTGGCACAGCTTCTGTCCGAACCCTCCGTGGGAGATATCGTCCTAGAGGCATTAGTCCGCTACGGTAGCCCCGCCACTCCCCTGCTGATTGAGCAACTCGATGCCGAGGATTTGGAGACCCGCCAACGTGCCATAGTTGCCCTAGGAAGAATCGGCAGCAGTCAGTCTGTTCCGGCTTTAATCGAACAATTGCTCAATCAAACCTCGGAATTGGTGATGATTACCACTACCTCCTTGGCGCAAATCGGCGATCGCTCCTCATATCAAGCCCTCATCGGGTTATTGGGTCATCCCGATGTCTCGGTGCGCCTCGGTGCGATCGCCGCCCTCAACTCCCTCGGTCATCCCGCCATGCCGGAACGAGTCTTCACCCTCCTGAGCGATGCAAACCCCTATATTCGCGAATCCGCCATTAAAATTGCTGGATATTTTGCCTATCCCAACTGCATCGACCCCTTACTTGACCTGTGCCAGGACCCGTCCGAACGAGTACGCCGCGCGGCGATCGAGCATCTTCCTTACCTAGAACAAGAACAACGCGCCCTCCAGTTGATAAAAATTGCCCTTGAGCAAGATACCCCCCAAGTCCGTGCCGCTGCTGCTCGCGCCTGCGGAGAAATTGAAAATCCGTACTCCTATCAGTACCTCCTCCAGGCCCTAGAAGATGAAGACTCTTGGGTTCGCTATTATGCCGTCTGTGCCATCAGCAAACTGACCCATAGTTCAGAACATGGCCCCGAGCATCCTTCCCTCCTAGAGTCCTTCAAAGAACCTCCTAACTGGTTTGAGATCCTCCAAAACCTAGCCTTGCACGACCCCGCCAATCCCGTGCGGGCTTCAGCCACCGAAGCTTTGGGCTATTTGGGTTCCTATAGCGCCGTCCCAATTTTAGCCGCCATTGCCGAAGAAGAGGGCCAAGATGAAGACCTAGTGCGGGCCGCCTTACGAGCCTTGGGGCGCATCGACCATCCCAGCGCCCTAGCACCCTTATTAAATGCCTTGAATTCTCCCCAGGCTGAACGGCGTCTGGATGCCTTGCAAGCTTTTAAAGAACGAGGCGGCACCGAGGCGGGAGTCGCCCTGCAATGGTTGGGGGCCGCTGACCCCGAAACCCGGGTAGTCCAGGCGGCGATCGAGTCCCTGGCAAGGATGGGGACTCCAGAGGCGATCGCCTCCCTCCTGGATTTGACCGTGGACCCTACCTGCCGCGATACCTGCATTAAAACCTTGGCAACTCGCGGCAGTGCCAATCTGGCCAAGGGTCTGACTCATTCCTTGAAAAACCCAACCCAGGTCTCCATTGAGGCTTATATTGAGGCGATCGGACGGGGTTTACGCCATGTCCATCCAGCAGTACGCACTGCCGTCGTGGAAATTCTCACCCGCTTAAAGCATCCTGAAGCGTCCGAACTGTTAATTGTAGCCCTGGATGATAGCGATCCTCATGTCCGCCGAGCAGCAGTTACTGCCCTGGGGCATCTCGGCAACCATGCCGGAGAGGATAAGTTAGTGATTTTGGCCCGGACTGATTCGGATACTACAGTTCGTCGCGCTGCCCGGAAGGTTCTGCAAAGTTGATTTGCCGCCAATATGGGCAGGAGGGAGGTGAATTCTTAACGGTTAAGGGCTTTTGAAGTGATCCAGGTCACTGGGAGGTGAACTCGCCGCGAAGCCAGGGCTAGGTTTTTGACAGGAAGACAATCCAGTGTCTTGAGAAAAGATCTAGAGTCTGTGTATTTGGGCCTAAGCTGTTGCTTATTTAAGTTGGAAGCGAGGAAAATTATGAACTCTTTGGAGTGCGTTTTATCAGCCATGTCCCCCTGCTTCACATCTTGCTCGCTAAGAACACCCAATTTAAATGCAGAACAGCTTAGACGGAATCCGGTTTTTAAAGGTCTGTAAAAACCCGCACTCATGCAGGGTCTGGCTCTACGGACGTTAGCTTTCTTCCGGTCCGTTAGGGCTATAGCCTGCGGAGGCAGGCTAAAAGAGAAAACCTAGTTCTGACAACCGGATTTGGTTTTATTTCAGGTTTCTGCTCCCCGTTGATCTCATCCCGACCCGAAAGCTTTAGGTAGTCTTGGACATACACCTATTAATGAAAGTCCGGGATGTTGCATCTCATGAAAGATTTCTATATTCTTCTACTCTAGCCATGAGATTTTTTCCACAGCCTTTACAGTTGTCAGATAGTGTGTTTACTATTCTGCGCGATTTGATTCATGAACGGGCCGGTTTATATTATGAAAATGACAAGCGGGAAATTTTAGCCGATAAACTGACTCCTTGCGTGATTGAGCGCGGGTTGAATTCATTTTTAGATTATTACTATCTGCTAAAATACGATGCGCTGGCCACGGAGGAGTGGAAGCTTGTCATTGATGCTCTTTCAGTACAGGAGACGTTCTTTTGGAGAGAAAGCGATGCGTTAACGGCTCTAGTTAAGGTGCTGTTACCTCAGTATTTGGCGGAGCGTCGAGGGAATTTTGCCCCGGGGGGTTCCTACTCGTTTTCCTCGAAGCCTCTGCGGATTTGGAGTTCTGCCTGTGCCACGGGAGAAGAACCCCTATCGATTGGGATGGCATTGGAGGAAGGGGGATGGTTTGAACGATTACGGATTGAATTGTATGCATCGGATGCCGCTACTGGGGCGATCGCCAAAGCTCGAAGGGGGGTATATCGCGACCGCTCTTTTCGCAACTTTCCAGCCTCCCTCCAAGAAAAATACTTTACTAAATCAGAACTGGGTTGGCAAGTCTCTTCTTCCTTGCATAAGCGGATTCACTGGAATGTTGCAAATTTAATGAATGGGTCAGAAATTGAACTTTTAAGTCAATCCGATATCATTTTTTGCCGGAATGTATTTATTTACTTCTCCCCAGACTCGATTCGGAAAACGGTTGATTATTTTTATCAGAGGATGCCCAATCGCGCTTATTTATTTTTAGGGTCTTCTGAATCCCTGCTTAAACTGAATAGCGATTTCGATTTGCAAGAAATTGGAGGTGCTTTTGTTTATGTAAAGGAGAAAGCTGTTAAAAGTGAGGGGTTGTAAGAATCGCGAGATTTTGTTACTCATCCTTTGAGTTAAAAAGAAGTAAATTAAAGAGTTGCTATTTTTAATTTTAAAAAGGATTAAATTAAGTCCAGTTCATTAAGGTCAAGCGTTAAATCAATGGGGAACTATATGAATAAAGTTGTACGAGTTTTGGTAGTAGATGATTCAGCTTATGTGCGCAAGGTAGTCAAGCAAATGCTATCCCGTTCTCCCTTTATTGAAGTGGTAGGAACGTCGCGAGACGGAGCGGAAGCATTGGAGGCGATCGAAACCCTGAACCCCGATGTGGTTACTTTAGACTTGATCATGCCGGAAATGGACGGGGTGGAATTCTTGCGCAAACAGATGGCCCGTCGTCCCATTCCCGTGGTGATTATTAGTATTGCTAGTGAAGGAGGGGAACAGGTACTTGCCGCCCTGGATGCTGGGGCTGTTGACTTCTTGCAAAAGCCAACAGCTTTGGCGAATGAAAAGATTTTTGAGATCAGCAATGAGTTGATTGAAAAGGTGAAGGCGGCTGCGAATGTTCCTTTGAACCGCCTGCCGGTGATGGCGGAACGTCCGATTCAATTGAGCAAGGGGATGTCTTTCTCTCCCTCATCGGGGGTTGTGGACCTGGTGGCGATCGGGATTTCTACTGGGGGTCCCCAGGCCCTGGCTTTTTTAATCGGTCAGTTGCCGGAGAATTTCCCCGTCCCTGTGGCGATCGTTTTACATATGCCTGTGGGTTATACCTCGATGTATGCAAAACGACTGAATGAGATGTCGTTGATGAAGGTTGTAGAAGCCTCGGAAGGGGAAGTTCTCGAACCCGGAATTGTGTTCATCGCTGCGGCAGGAAGGCATTTAACGTTTGTCCGCCACAGTGATGGGACAGTTAGGACCCACCTGGATGCTCGCCCGTTTGATACGCTCCATCGTCCTTCGGTGGATGTGATGTTTCAATCAGCGGCGGAGGTGTTTGGCGATCGCGTTTTGGGGGTGGTGATGACGGGGATGGGTTCCGATGGCACTCAAGGTTCTGCTTGGATTAAATCTCGCGGCGGCTCCATTTTTACCGAAGCGGAGGAAAGCTGTATCGTCTACGGAATGCCGCGATCGGTCGTGGAAGCGGGCTTAAGTGACCGCTCTATAACCCTAAACTGCATGGCACAGGCGATTCTTGAGCGGCTGTAATCAGCCACCTGGGTTGTTTCTGGTAAGGGCAAGGAAACGCCCCAGATGGATTCAGCAAGTGGGTCAGTTTCGGGTTCATCAGAAAAACTGTTTACTCTGGTTTCTCGGAAATTTCTGTCTTCGCGATCGATGACGAGGACGTTTCAATTGCTCCGTTTAGGGTCGCCCATTTTAGGGTTGAAAATTTGGGGGCTAAAGTGGTAATACTCCATCGGTTTTCTGGGTCATATTTCCCTTAACCCTTTTGGAGAGTTGCCTTAGCCAGTTAATTAGCAACATAGAGGTGAACAATGCTACTGACTGAAACACAAAAAAATGGATTAACCGAATTTACCAAAATGGCCTTAGCCCGACGCACGGCTGCCTGTCTTTCGGAACTGATTGGTTTCCCGGTTGTAGTCCAGGTCTCTAATGTTTCTCTTCATCCCCTCAGTGGATTACTCACTGAATTTTCGGAACTTTTACCGAACCAAGTTGCGACAATTCATCAGTTGTTTACGGGTTCTATCACCGGGGATGCTCTGCTGTTAGTGGATTATTACTCTGCCTTGATGTTGTCTAATCTCTTCAAGCAAAATTCAGAAATGCTCCCTCCTTGCCTTGATACGTCCGCTTGTGAGATTCTAACCGAAATTGGAAATGTTGTTTTAAATGCCTATTTAGGGATGTTAAGCAAAATGCTTCAGCGACAACTTTCGTTTTCTATTCCCTCCTTTTATATTGAACCCCTTGTTTCTCTGACGGAATCGCTCACTCTCGGTAAAAATGAATTCCGCTACGCTCTCGTGGTCGAGACTTTGTTACAATTTCATGATAAATCTGTACCCAGTCATCTCATCTTTGTGTCCGGTGTTGTCTCTATTTCCTGCTTAATTAAAGCTATTGAAACTTGGGCCTCGATCGCCGCTCCTTGCTCCTAGGGAATGATGAAAGTTATATCTAGGTTCGGCGATTTTATAGGTGGCCCCTCATGCAAATAAATTACTTCTGAACCTAAGAGCCAATCGCGGTTGTAATCGCTGCTATCTTTCTAAAAACCCGTTCTCCAACAACTAAGCGATCGACCATTTAAGTCGGTTACCTGAGCGAAGCTATACCGCCGCCTTTACGCCGGAATAGCAATTTGGGTAAAATTTATTCCCAATTTAGATGGCGAACAGCTTAGAAAAGTTTGTTGTGAAAAAAGCGAGTATTTTAGCTATTTTTAGATTAAAAATAAATTAAAATTCTCGCTTTTTCGGATGATTTATTACCTAATTTTAGCTCATTTAAATGAGCTAAGTTGCAATGTTGAAAGGGGAGGATTTCTTCGGGGCCTTGACCGTCTGGTAGACTTAAATTTACCTTTAAATTTATAGCGCACGGCTCGATAAACTACATGATAATCTACATCAACTCCGCAGGCTTCTTTCAACCAAGATTGAATCTCTCCATAGCTTTTAAACCCTTCGTCACTTTGAATTCTTAATTTCAGTTTTTCTAGGGCCTCGGCTGGAATGGTAATCGGTCTCCCAGCGGGTTTATAAACTTTGAGTAATCCGTCTAATCCTTCGTTTTTGTACTTCTGAAACCACCGATAGAGGGTTGAGGTATCTCTCGATAGCAGTCTTGAAAGGGATTCTAAGGTGCTGACTTTACCAGATTTTAGTAAGTACAAAGCGTGTAGTCTTTCTTTTTTTTGAGCGTTCGTCTCTTTTTTGAAACGAGTTTTGAGATCTTCGGCTGGTTCTTTGATATCTAACTTGAGGGTATTCGCCATTTTACAATCGCTCTAATTAAAATAACTCCAGCTTAATTTTGGCGAGATTAACACAAAAGAAGGAACTCGCCCTCGCTGCTATAAAAACAGTCTCCGGCATCCTCGCGGTTGCGATCGCCTTGAATAAGTTCATGACGGCTCGTGATCGGGTTCAGTCCGCATCCGTCTGACCTAGGGTACTCCCTACTCAGTGGGTCAGAAGCGGGTCGATCAGGAATGGGTGGGGACGCAGCTCTTCTTATCCCATTTTGGGATTAAAATGAAATGCTACCCCTATCTTATTCTCGACAGCCCGATGAGTCAATGGCACTCTGTCGCTACAATGGCATTACCCTGGTCTGGCTGTTTAGCTTTTTCTCATAAAAGTTTCACCCCACCTGGGGTAAAGCAGGGGAGGTTCGGCCCGTTAAATTAGGCTTGATCCGGTGAGTCTTCTATGCGCTGTGCGATCGCCGACCCTGCAACCAGATTAACCTTATCCTGAATTTTATCTCTTAAAAAATGATTAAATTTACCCCAGTGACGCATCATCTAGCTACTTGAGGACCCGGTAGAGGCAATCCCCTCAGAATTGCCCCTCCAGACTTTTTCCTCTGCCTCAAGCCTAGGTCAAGTAGGGTGAAGACAGCAGGGTTTCTTTACCCAAATGCTGACAACAAAGCAACCCCTTCCCTCGGCGAAACTCGGGTTCTGGTCTGAAGTCTCAACTTCTGTCCGACCCTCCTGGGTCCTAATCTATGCCGCGACCAGTTCTTGACCTTGTTCGGCGGTTGCCCAAGTTTTGTAATCTAATAATAACTGCTGCATTAATCCTTGCTTCATTTTTAGCAGGACATTTCCGAGTAAATTATTCCCCGTACTTTGAATGATGGATTTCGGCATCATGGAAAAGGGTGGGGGTAGGTAAATAGTTAATCCTAACTCCGCATCCCCTCCTAAATAAGTCTTCCCGTGATTGCGATAGGCTTCCATTGTCCCACTCAGTTCTAACTGGAAGTGTTCGTTAATGGTTTCAATCCCACGCAGATTACAGCCTACGGATTCTAAACAAATTGTTCCTTCCCCATCCGCCCAAACCTTCATGTCTACGGTGGGTTCGATTTTTAAACTAAAGAAGTTTAAGGGCCGCATTCTCAGCCGGTAGCAATCGCTAGTTAATTGGTGGATGCAGCTTGGATCTGCGATCGCCCTAACAATCCGTTCAGGGGACTGCAAATACCTCTCAATCTCTACAGGTTGCTGTGGAACAGCCAGATCAACCGATTGTGTGGCAACAAACTGATAGTACATGGGAGGAGACTCTATTAATATTTGTTAAGCGGGTTTCATAAACCTTACAGTAGTTTACACGGATTGGCAATCTTTTCTTTTTGCCCTTATGCCGGGGGTGTATTCGGCGAAAGCACCTGACCCCCCACCGCCAACTCAGACTCGGGGGCATCGGATGCCCAGTGACGATAATCGAGTAACAACTGGTGCATCAACCGTTGCTTAATTGTCAGCAACACACTCTTGAGCAATCCATTTCCAGTGGTTTCTAATAAAGATTTCGGGGCCATCCACAAGGGCGGTGGCAAATCTACCTCTACGACTAAATCCGCTTTTCCTTTCAAATAAGTCACTCCCCCTTCTTCCACTGGGGAGAGTTTCCCCAGCAGATCCAGGCAAAAGCGGCGATCGATATATTCAATCCCTCGGATTTCACTCCCCACGGAAACTAAATGAACGGTCCCATCCGGTTTTGCCCAGACTCTGAGCTCCACCGTGGGTTGAATCCGCAGCATCATAAACTCTAAGGGACGCATTTTTAATCTAAACCGTTCTTTCCCTAATTGTTCGGTCCGAGTCGGATCCACCAGCGCTCTAATTAAGCGTTGCGGTTGGCGCAGGTAATGTTGAATCGGAACAGGTTGGACGGGAACAGGGATGGACACAGACTGAGATGCGACAAACCGGATATTATGCATGGGGGTTACACTCAGATTTAGGTTTCTTAATCTCTACGCTATCAAAATTTACATTTTTTAACACAGTGTAAACTTTGGAAAATCACGCTTTACTGTTGGCCATTTGGTGATTAAATACGGGAAATGACCCAAGGGATAATAGAATAACCGCTTTAACTTGCCGTTAATCTTACTCTATTTCTGAGAAACACCCTAAAAAACTTAACTGATGGGGACAATCTCACCGATGAAAGTTTGACGGGAGCACCAGGATCCGTAGATCCGACTTTTGGAGTTTTCTGGTGTTCGCCCTTTTGTTATTTTTCAAAAAGAACTGAGTTAACTGAGGAAACCTGCGATGACTGTATCCATTGCCTATTTAGGGCCTCCAGGCACCTATTCCGAAGCGGCAGCGATCGCTTATGTGGACCAGTTGCAGCAAGATACAGGGGAGGAATGTTTGTTGTGTCCCTATCCCAGTATCTCCCAAACGTTACGCGCTGTTGCCCGATCGCAGGCTCAACGGGCAGTGGTGCCAGTGGAAAATTCCCTGGAAGGGAGTGTGCCGATGACCCTCGATGCTCTCTGGCAGTTAGATAGTCTGCAAATTCAACGGGCCCTGGTGTTGCCAATTTCTCATGCGCTGATTTCCCCTGTCCAAGAGTTGTCAGCGATTAAAACGGTTTATTCTCATCCCCAAGCGTTAGCTCAATGTCAGGGATGGTTGGAACAGTTTCTCCCTGCGGTGCAATTAATTCCGACGAATTCTACAACGGAGGCGGTGCAACAGTTAGAAGGCGATCGCTTCGCTGCGGCGATTTCTTCTCAACGCGCTGCTGAACTTTACGATCTCCCCATCATCGCCTTTCCAATTAACGATCGCCCAGATAACTGCACTCGGTTTTGGGTGGTGAGTTTACAACCCTCTCCCGGGGGGGCTTATACCTCTTTGGGTTTTAGCGTCCCGGCAAATCTTCCCGGTGCACTGTCTCAACCCCTCCAAGTCTTTGCCAGTCGGGGGATTAATTTAAGTCGCATTGAATCTCGCCCCACTAAGCGATCGCTCGGGGAATATTTGTTTTTTCTGGATTTAGAATGTGATTCGCGAAAATCCTCGGTGGAATCAGCTTTCCAGGAATTACGCTCCCACACGGAGACCCTGAAAATTTTCGGTAGTTACGATTTTGTGGCGATTAAGTCGGATTAGGGGATGTTCGATTCTGGTTGCTCAGGTTAGGATAGGCAGCATCTGCTCTATAAAACTTAAACAAACCCGGACCTAGCCGGATATTGATGTTTATTTCTTGCTTCGTCCGGGACTGTCGGCAGCACCCCGTCCACAAGTGTAATCGTCGAAGCCCGACGATTTTTCTAAATTCACGCTGGCGTTCAAGTCTCTATCAATTTTCAGACTACAATTCTGACATTCAAAAGTCCGTTGGTTTAGCGGCATTTTTTGACGATGGCCGCAATTAGAACAGAGTTGACTGGAGGGATAAAATCTATCGGATTAAACTAAGCCGGGCAGTCGCCCACCCGACTCGTCTTCAGAACCGTGCGTGAAAGTTTC
>NZ_JAMXFA010000054.1:7161-36429 GCF_025370785.1 Laspinema olomoucense D3b | reverse complement strand
CTCCCCCATCTCCCCCATCTCCCCCATCCTCCCCATCTCCCCCATCCTCCCCATCTCCCCCATCCTCCCCATCTCCCCATCTTCCCCATCCTCCCCATCCTCCCCATCCTCCCCATCTCCCCATCTTCCCCATCCTCCCCATCTCCCCATCTTCCCCATCTCCCCCATCCTCCCCATCTCCCCCATCCTCCCCATCACTAATGCGATCGCAGTACAATAGTCATACCGGCATCCCTGCGAACACATTATGATGAGTAATCTTCCCGATTTTGGTGAGTACGGCTATCAGGTTATCCGCGAATTGGGTCAGAACCGCGCTGGGGGTCGCGTGACTTACCTGGCAACTCGCACCGGAACCGAAACAGCCACTCCCGATGTCACTCCCGATCCGGCCAATTTTGTTGCAATTAAACAGTTTCAGTTTGCCAGTACCAGTGATGCGGGGTGGGCGGGTTACGAGGCATATCAGCGCGAAATTCAAGTGCTTCAGGGGCTCAATCATCCCGGTATCCCCCGCTATTTGGATTCGTTTGAGAGTCCCCGGGGATTCTGTATGGTTCAGGAGTACAAAGCGGCAGAATCCCTGGCTCAACAGCACACCTGGCATCCGATTCAAGTGAAAGAAATTGCCGTAGCCCTGTTGTCGATTTTAGTTTACCTCCAAAACCGCCTCCCAGCGGTGATTCATCGGGATATCAAACCCGAAAATATTCTGGTGGATCAACTGATGAATGTCTACTTAGTGGATTTTGGATTTGCTCATCTTGGCGGGGGAGAAGTTGCGGTTAGTAGCATTGTTAAAGGCACTCTGGGGTTTATGCCACCGGAGCAATTATTTAATCGGGAACTGACTCCCGCCTCGGATTTGTATGGGGTGGGGGCGACTTTAATTTGTTTACTGACGGGGACAAAATCTCAGGATATTGGGGAGTTAATTGACCCGAGTTATCGGATTCACTTTCGGAAACGGGTTCCTAAAATTAGTCTGGGTTGGATTCAATGGCTGGAAAAAATGGTGGAACCCAAGCCAAAAGACCGTTACCCGAATGCAGAAACAGCCCTAGAAGTGTTAACGCCGATTGAGATTAGTCGCACGCCGCAAGTGATTTCTAGTCATCAGTTGGTGCAGTTTCGCGGGACGAAGTTGGGAGAACCAATTACCCAAACCATTTCGATTAAAAATCCCGTTCCGGGAACGATGCTGACGGGGCGCTGGCGGGTGGCTGCTTATCGCAGAGATGGCTACTTTGCTAAAAATAATCATCCCTGGATTGCGATCGCCCCAGCCCGGTTTAAGGGGAATCAAGTTGAATGTACCATCACCGTGGATACCCGCAATTTGATAGCCGATCGCATTTATGACCGCGAATTATTATTACAGGCAAATTCAGACCGAAAGTTATATCGAGTCGCCCTTAAAATTAAAACCGCCCCGGAACCTGTAGAAGAGATAAAATTACCCTATCCTTTGCTGGGAATTTTGCTAAGTTTAGCCTTGAATCTAGTCTGGACTTCACCTTTAAATGTGGTAGGAAATTGGCTCGGGTCGTTTAGTGATTCAGTTTGGGGCGTGGTCGTATTCCTGTTTTTATTTCCCTGGACTGTGCTTTCTACCATTCGGACGATCGCCCAGAATCCGGGTCCGGCTGCCACAGGTGCGATCGCCGGGAGTATCAGTAGTGCCGTGATTGCCGCTTTAAGTGCGATCGCCTTTGGGATTGGTTCCCTCCCTTGGACTCAAGCGGCACAGGAAGCGGCACTCGGTTCTTCCCTTCTGGGTGCGTTAATCGGGGCTTATGCCGGTATTGGAACAGAGGAATTAATCAGCCGATTGCGGGCGATGGGAACCGCTAGAGAGGTATCCAAAAGCCTAGCCGGGGCGATCGCCGGGGGAATCTGTGGTGCATGGCCGATTATGGATGCCAGCCGTTCCCTGTCTAATAGTTGGGCTTGGCTGGCATGGATGGGTTTAAGTATTTTAACAGGTATCGTTGCCGGTGCGGTTTTCGATGAAGTAAAACAGGGCAAAATCTCCCCAGTCAACTCTAAAGATAAACTCAAAATCAGCAATGTTTCGCCTTATTTTGCGGGGGGAATTGCTCTGCTGACGGTGGGATTAGGAATCAGCCTAGGGTTAGCCTTGAATGCAGGAATTTTCTCTCATTATTGGGTGAGTTTGCTAATCGGAGGAACTGCGATTCCGTTAGGGAAAATGCTTTATCCTCATTGGATGCGATCGCGCCAAGTGCGGGAGTATCATGAGTCGAAAGCCAAACGGATTCAACCTTAATATTTCAGCCCGAATCAGCAGAAAAGATTGCCCAGAGGAGATGGAGCGATCGTTAACTCTAGGTTAAGCCCTATCTAACCCATTTCAAGTAGGGGCCTCCTGTCGCGCTAGATCCGCTTTACAGGAAGCTCCTGGACTTTTCCAGCTTCAGCAATCTTATCGCCTTCAGTACATATTAAAAAGCCTAAAAAATATTGACAAAATTGGCTCATAAATGTAAAATACATTAAATTTCAGGGGAGCCGTAGATTATCTGTCCCCATTACCTAGAGGAATCCAACTTTATGACACCACCTAAAAATTCGTCTGAAGAGTCATCCCCAAAGTCGTCAAAATTGTTTGACCTCTTGTCCGATCTGGCTAAAAATCCTGGTAAGGCCCAGAAATTTAATGAAAACCGTAGCCAAATTCTTGACGACTACGAAATTGAGGAAGAGTTGAAAACTTTGTTGATGACAGGAGAATGGGCAGATTTTCAAGAAGCTGTGCAGAAAGAAGCAGAAGAATATGGTTTAAAAGCGCCATAGGGTTTTTATAAGTCCCTTCCTATGCTCAGTCTACTGCTCAATCTGTAGGGAAACCCCTAACTAAACTGAAGTCGAGAGTATAAACCCTCTAATTTAAAATTGTGGGGTCATCAAGGGGAGTGCGAGACAATCGCTAGGTTTTTAAACTTAAAAAGGTTTCTCCTTTGCGCTCCCCAAAATCATATTTGAGTTACCCCGGATTTTAATTAGCATGAACTCCTCCGTTTAATTAGGTTTACCTAGTGAGCATAATTTTTTTATAACTTAATTTTACCATGCTAACCACTTCGGATCCAGCAGTCATACCGGCAAGCAAAAGATTAGAAAAACAAACCGAAGTTGTCTTCGTTTGTATGCCTTTCGGCCCTCTGCTGCCTTCCATTGGGGTTGGCTTGCTGAAAGCCTCACTTAAACCCCTGGATATCTCTGCAAAAGTCTGCTATTTTACCCTACGGTTTGCCCAAGAGATTGGGATTTCTATTTATAATGAAACAACTAGCGGTGAAGTTTCTGTTTGTGATTTGGTCGGCGAATGGTTATTTTCAGCGGCGCTGTTTGATCGCGATCCCACGGATGTAGAAAACTTTGTGGAAGACGTATTGCGCGGACGCGAACCCGCACACCAAGGGGCTTATCCGAATATTAAACCCGTTTCAGAAACCTTTATTAAAAATATCCTGCATATCCGCAGTTTAGTTGAGCCGTTTTTAGACCAGTGTTTAGCAGAAGTTCTCAGCTACCAACCCCGGATCGTTTGCTTTACAAGCACCTTTCACCAGCACGTTGCCGCCCTTGCCTTAGCTAAGAAAATTAAAGCCGTTTCTCCAGACATCTTTATTGAATTTGGTGGGGCCAACTGTCAAGGCATCATGGGAATTGAAACCTTACGGCAATTTCCCTTTGTGGATGCGGTGATATCCGGAGAAGGCGATCGCATTTTTCCGGACTTAATTCGCCGGGTTTTAGACCAACAATCGATCGCTGATATTCCGGGAGTTTATACCCGCGATACGATCGAGTCAGCTAACACCCTTCAGGACTTAAACGCGCCGATTCTCCATGATATCAACGCCCTACCCTTACCGGATTATGACGATTATTTTGCGGAATGGGAAGCAGTCCGGCCTCACCTTACGGAAAACTATCAACCTCGGTTACTCTTAGAAACCTCTCGGGGTTGCTGGTGGGGAGAAAAAAATCACTGCACTTTTTGCGGACTCAATGGCACAGAAATGACCTACCGCAGTAAGTCGGCAGAACGGGCAATCTCAGAAATTACCAGTCTGATTGCACGCTATCCCGGTTATCCCATTTCTGTGGTTGATAACATTCTGGATATGAAATACTTTAAAAGTATGATTCCAGAATTGGCGTCACGGCAGTTAGATTTAGAACTATTTTATGAAGTGAAGTCCAATCTTCAGAAAGAGCAGATTCGCCAGTTACGAGAGGCGGGGATTACCATGATTCAGCCGGGAATTGAAAGTTTTAGCAGTCACACCCTGGAACTCATGCGAAAAGGGGTGAAGGGGTTGCAAAATATTCAACTGCTGAAGTGGTGCAAAGAACTGGGAGTAACTCCGTTCTGGAATCTGATCTGGGGTTTTCCCGGGGAAAGAATCGAAGACTACAGCCGCATGACTGAACTGATTCCCTTTCTGACCCATCTGCGCCCCCCAAAATGGGCCGGTGCGATTCGGATCGACCGCTTTAGCCCCCACTTCGATCGCCCCACAGAATTTGGATTTGATCTCGTCATTCCTTTTCCCGCCTATCATCATGTTTATCCTTTGCCCCCAGAATCCGTGGCAAACCTGGCCTATTTCTTTACATTTACCTATCAGCAGCCGCGATCGGTAGAGGAATACAGAAACTTAGTTCGAGAACAGGTTACTATCTGGGAAGAGGCATATCAAACTAGCGTGTTGTTTTCCGTGAATCGGGAAGCAGACTTGCAGATCTGGGACTTGCGACCCGCTGCCCGTCAGCTTTTACTCACCCTCACGGATCCGCTCAAAGCCCTCTACCTCGCTTGCGATCGCATTCGTAGTCTCAATTTCCTACAACAGTTGGCCCAAGAACAACTGAACAGTCCCGTATCTGGCGCAGAAGTGGAGGAAATGCTGCAACCGCTCCTGGCGAGGGGGTTAATGGTGGAAGAAGATCATGCCTATTTGAGTTTAGCGATTCCCGTGGGAGAATATTCCCCAGAAAAATCCACCCTCAAGCGGCTGTTTTCCCTCGTTGCCGAGCAGTCGCATCAGGTCTCCAAATTAAGCGACTGGTGCGAAGCGATCGATGACTCAGGGGTGCAATAAAGTCTACTCTCTTGTTGGTGGAGTCCATTAAGGATCCCCCTAAATCCCCCTTTTTAAGGGGGACTTTCCCGATTTCCCCCTTTTTAAGGGGGACTTTTCCGATCCCCCCCTTAAAAAGGGGGGCTAGGGGGGATCCAATAGACGTACTTCATGAATGGGGAAATTGCTATAAATCTCAATCCAGCTAAGTACCTGACCCCAAACAAGAAATATCAATTCATGAAAAAGATTATCAAAGTTTTACGATGGCTGTCCGTATTTTTGTTGATAATTTTGATAAATCTAATCGGGCAAAATCCGGCTTTTGCTGCCCGTCCTAATTTGGAATTTGAGCATCTCACCATTGAAGAGGGACTCTCGGCTAGTACCGTTTTTTCTATTTTCCAAGACCAAGAAGGATTTATGTGGTTTGCCACTCCCGACGGTCTTAATAAATACGATGGCTATCAGTTTAAAATCTATAAAAATGACCCTTCAGATCTTCAATCAATTTCCGATAATTTTGTTACAATTATTTACGAAAATGGGGGGGGGGGGGAAATATGGGTTGGAACGAATGATGGAGGATTGAATTATTTTAATAAACTGACTGAGAAATTTACCCGCTATCAAAACGATCCGAGTAATCCTCAAAGTCTCAGTCATAATCATGTTTTATCAATTTATGAAGATAAAAATCAAAGGTTGTGGGTGGGAACGGAAGATGGACTTAACCAATTCAACCCCCAAACCGGAGACTTTACTCGCTATAAAAATGACCCCAACAATCCGGATAGTTTAATTCAAAATACTGTCACATCTATTTATGAAAATCGAGAGGGAGAACTTTGGGTAGGAACAAAAGGAGGATTAGATAAATTTGACCGAAATGCTGAAAAATTTATCCATTACAAACATCATCCCGATGACCCCAAAAGTTTAAGTGATAATTCCATTAGTTCGATTATAGAAGATAGGGAAGGGAACCTCTGGATTAGTACATTAGGCGGTGGCGTTAATAAATTTAACCCTGACATGGAGGAGTTTACTCGCTACCTGAATGACCCCAACAATCCCCACAGTATCAGCAGCAATACCGTGAGCCACATTTATCAAGATGAAACGGGTCTAATCTGGATGGGTACAGGGAGTTGGCTGGGAAGTTCGGGCGGCAATGGACTCAATCTCTTTAATCCAAACACGGAGGAATTTACAACCTACAACCCCAACCCAGGCAATCCCCACAGCTTAAGTGATAGTGCTGTGTTTTCCATGTATGAAGATCGGTCCGGCATCTTGTGGTTTGGCACATTTATTGGCGGAATTAACAAATATGATCGCCATCACATTAAATTTGACCGCTACACCTACGAACCCGGTAATCCTCACGGCATGGCGGAAGATCCTGCAATCATGTCCATTTATGAAGATAAAAGCGGCACAATTTGGATCGGGACATTCGGAGGATTTTTGGAAAAATTCGATCACGAAACGGGAGAATTTACAACCTATCAGAATAACCCAAACGACCCGGATAGTTTAAGTGCTGGGGGAGTCTGGTCCATTTATGAAGACCGCCAGGGCATCCTATGGATTGGCACCTTTGGCGGTGGACTGAATACATTAGACCGCACAACTAACAAATTTACCCACTATACCCATGACCCCAATAATCCCGCCAGTTTGAGCGATAACTCGGTGGTGTCCATTTTTGAAGACCAACAAGGAACGCTCTGGATCGGTACATTTGGAGGAGGCTTAAATCAACTGAATCGCGAAACAGGCACATTTACCGCCTACCAAGCCAATCCCAATAATCCTAACAGCTTGAGCGATAATAGTATTTGGCAAATTTATGAAGATACCCGGGGTAAACTGTGGGTCGCCACTCATCAGGGCGGCTTAAATCAACTCGATCGCGAAACCGGAATCTTTACCCGCTATCAAAAAAGCGATACCCTCAATAGCTTAAGCAATAATAGCGTGTTGTCCATCTACGAAGATGCAACCGGAATCCTCTGGTTAGGGACATTTGGCGGGGGTTTGAATAAATTTGACCCCCTCACCCAAACCTTTACAGCCTATACCGAACAAGACGGACTGCCGAATGATGTCGTTTACGGGATTCTGCCCGATGATCAAGGAAACCTGTGGTTAAGTACCAACAAGGGATTATCTAAATTTAATCCATCCCAGGAAACCTTCCAAAACTATGATACCAGCGACGGTCTGCTGAGTAATGAGTTTAATGCAGGAGCCTATTACACAAGCAAGACCGGAGAAATGTACTTTGGAAATGTCAAGGGGTTTAATGTCTTTTTCCCTGAACAGGTCAAAAATAACCCGTACATTCCCCCGATTGTCATCACTGGGTTTAAAAAGCTCAATGAAACGACCCAACTCAATGAAGCCATTTCTCAAATCAAAACGCTGAATCTGTCTTATCAAGATTATGTCTTTTCCTTCGAGTTTGCAGCCTTAAATTACACATCACCCGAAAAAAACCAATACGCTTATAAACTGGAAGGATTTGATAAAGACTGGATTAACGCCGGAACTCGACGCTATGCCACCTATACCAACCTTGATGGCGGCCACTATACATTCCATGTCAAAGGCTCCAACAATGATGGAGTCTGGAACGAAATCGGCACCTCGATTCAGCTAGAAATTGCCCCGCCACCCTGGAAAACCTGGTGGGCCTATACCCTGTATGTCTTCGCCTTAATGGGTGTAGTTTTGGCTTATGTCCAGTGGCGGACGATCGCCCAACGGCAAGAATTAGAACAACAACGCCAAGAATTAGAGCGAGAACGAGTTGTTTCTGAAAAATTGCGCCGCCTCGATAAGCTCAAAGATGACTTTCTGGCAAATACCTCCCACGAAATGCGGACGCCTTTAAATGGCATTATCGGCCTAGCAGATTCCATGCTGGATGGGGTCGCCGGTCCCGTCTCAGAAAAGCAACAAAGAAACCTCTCGATGATTGTCCAAAGTGGTCTGCGCTTGAATGCTTTAATTAACGATATTCTCGATTTATCCAAGATGAAGCAATCGAGCTTAGAACTGCAAATTAAGCCCGTGGGGATGCGAGAAATTAGTGACGTGGTGCTGACTTTGTGCGAACCCATCATCGGCAAAAAGTCATTGCAACTGCTCAATAAAATCAATCCCGAACTCCCCCCCGTGGATGCGGATGAAAATCGGGTGCAGCAGATTTTGTACAACTTAGTCGGTAATGCCATTAAGTTTACCGAAAGCGGCATCGTCGAAGTGTCTGCGGAGTTGCTGCCACCGGCGCAGTCCCCGGAGGAACCGGAGGCCCCCGGTTACCTGGCGATTACCATCGCCGATACCGGCATCGGCATCCCCGAAGACAAACGCGATCGCATTTTTGAAGCCTTCGAGCAAGGGGATGGCTCCACCAGCCGGATTTATGGCGGCACCGGGTTAGGGTTATCGGTAACCAAAAAGTTGGTGGAGTTACATGGCGGCACGATCGCCGTGGAGTCTACCCTTGGGGAAGGGTCGCGATTTACCTTTACTCTCCCTCTCTCCAAGACAACCGCAGAACCCCTAGAAGTGAACCGCGATCGCTCATCGTTCCTCCCCCGTTTACAGGCGATCGCCATTGCCGTAGATAACAGCGATGACGAGGCAGTCGAGGTTCCCGTCGAAATCGAAAATAATGGTCATTTCCGGTTATTAGTCGTCGATGATGAACCTATCAACCGGCAGGTATTGGTCAACTACCTCTCCGGCGCTCATTATACCGTCACCCAAGCCACCAACGGACCGGAGGCGATCGCCTTACTGGAAAACAACTTTAAACCGGACATCATCCTCCTGGATGTGATGATGCCTCGGATGACAGGATACGAAGTCTGCCGCATCCTGCGTCAACAGTATGGAATGGACGAACTCCCCATCATCATGCTCACCGCTAAAAATCAAGTCTCCGATTTAGTCGCCGGATTACAAGCGGGTTCTAATGATTATTTGACCAAACCGATCGCCAAAGATGAACTCCTCGCCCGCATTAAAACCCATCTCAATGTCGTCCGCTTAAAAACCGAAAATATGCGGCTACAAACCGAATTAGATATCGCCCGTCGCCTGCAAATCATGATGTTACCCAAAGCCGAAGAACTGCGCCAACTTCCGGAACTAGATATCGCCGGATTCATGGAACCAGCGGAGGAAGTCGGCGGCGACTATTACGACATCCTCACCCAAGGAGATGGCTTAAAAATTGGCATTGGTGACGTCACCGGACATGGGTTAGAAAGCGGCGTCCTGATGCTCATGGCTCAAACCGCTGTCCGCAGCTTATTAGAGAGCAAAATCACCGAACCCCAGGAATTTTTAGACGCCCTCAATCGCACCATTTATCACAATATTGAGCGGATGAATGTGGAGAAAAGTATGACCCTCTCCCTCGCGGATTACAGCAAGGGAACCCTGCGATTAACGGGACAACATGAGGAAGCGATTCTCGTCCGCACCACCGGCGAAGTGGAACGATTGGATACCATAGATTTAGGATTTCCCATCGGTTTAGTGGAAGAAATTGGGGAGTTTGTCTCTTCCATCGAGGTGACGCTCAATCCCGGAGATGTGGTGGTGTTCTACACCGATGGCATTACCGAAGCGATGGATATCGATAACCAGTTATATGGATTAGAGCGATTAATTGAGGTAATTGTGCAGAATCGAGAGTACAGTGCCGAGGAAATCAAAGAACGGGCAATATCCCATTTAATGGAATATATCGGCAAACAAAAGATATTTGACGATATTACTTTGGTTGTGCTTAAACAACGGTAGAAAACTGTTAGAAAAGCCCCGCAGGCTGTTCGCGTAGCGTTCCGTAAGGAAAGCCCGGGGCTATACGGACGAAGCGGTGCCTGCGCGGGCTGAAGCCTCAAAAAAGCCCCGCAGGCTGTTCGCGTAGCGTTCCGTAAGGAAAGCCCGGAGGCTATACGGACGAAGCGGTGCCTGCGCGGGCTGAAGAAAAGCCCCTACAAACGTTTGTAGTAACCCCTTCAGGGGTTGCCTTCTCCTGCCAAACCCTACAAGTATTCAAGGATTTTTAGCTCTTTGCCACCCCACCAGCATCAACCACTCTAGTCGGGTTTTTTGACCTCACAACTTGTTATCCCTCTGGCCTTTTTAATTAATTTTTCATCAAAAGTGTAGAACTTCTCGCAATCCTGACTTTGGGCTAAATGAAAAGCATCAGCAAAATCTAAACCCGTTTCATGCCATAGCAGAGCTTGATGAACTACCATAGAGCGAGTTAAGTAAACATTGGGCAGTCCCAAAAGTTTCCGTAAAGCCGAACAAACCTGGTGAGGCTTAAACTGATAAGCAAATCTTAGCACCCATTCCGTTTCTAAGATAACAGTATCCGGAATAAAAATTTGGGGGGCTTGAAAAATTTGCAGACTTTTTTGATACTGAACTTCATCATCTTGAGTCAAAAGTCTAACCACAATATTGGTATCAACTGCAATCATGCCATTGCTCCTGAACTCCCTTGCTAATTGCAGCCTCCATATCCTCTAAGGTTTTAGGAGAACCTTGATACTTCAAACACCCGGCCACTTCATTTAAAGTAGTAGAAGGAAAAGGCTGTTTGGGCTGAATTAAAATACCTTTTCCCGTATCAATCAAGATAATTTCAGTCCCCACTTCCAAACTATAAGTTTTCCGCATTTCCGGGGGGATAATAACCTGTCCTGTTTCTGAGACTTTCGCAATTTCCATCACTGAAGGAGTTAAAATTTTTAATTAATTATAACTCATGTCATCATCAGTTTGGGTCAAGTAATGAAGATTGAATTTCTGCGGTGAGGATTGCTTCAGCTTCGGTGCTGAGTTCTGAGTTTCCATCATATAGCCCATCCAGGAACGGGTCAGGGGTAGCGGGGGATGCAGAAAGGGTGTTACGATGCTCAATTCGCTTGTAAATATTGGGCGATCGCCTCATGCAGCAGAGTCTCGAAACGTTTCTGTTCTTGTATCGCAATCCTTACCCGTTGGGTCAAGGTTTGGGGGTCAAGTTTCTAATTTAGGGTAATTTCTAGCATCGTTATCGTCTTTTGAGTTATGATATTTTATAAAATCGTCCCAGAAACTCGGTTTCTTAACTTTCAATGGAGCAATTCATCATGGCGACTAAAGCCCTGTCACGGTATGTTAATCGCAACCCTGAGATTTTAGGCGGAGAACCTATTATCACCGGCACTCGGACATCAGTTCGCGCCATTGTGGGGCTATGGCGGATGGGTATTATGCCAGAAGAAATTCTCAGCCATTTGCCTCATCTGACTTTAGCACAAGTGTTTGATGCCTTGAGTTTTTATCTCGATAATCAAGGGGAAATTAATGATTACATCGAAAAAAATCGAGTACCTGATGAATTAGTCCATCCATCTGTTAAGTCGGTGTTAAGTACATTATGACCTCTACTGCAACACTTTACACCGATGAGGATATGTCGGCTTTAGTTGCCACACTTCTCAAAGCCCGGGGTTTGGATATCACTACGGTTCCCGAACAAGGGGCGATCGGCAAGACGGATAGCGAGCAACTGGAATTTGCCAGTGGTGTGGGTCGGTGTATCCTGACTCATAATCGGGTTGATTTTGAACGATTACATCTTCAGTATATAGTCGAGGGCAAAGAACATGGGGGCATTATTATAGTTCCTCAGAAAAATGCTTATGAAGTGGCACGGCGAGTTGGCATTTTAGTCCATACACTGACTGCCAGTGAGATTAAGAATCAATTGCTATACGCCTAAATCCTCACTGACCCCTCGCCCAGATCCCAGAAACCGACCGAAACCCGGTTTCTGCCATAACCGATGCCTTTTCACCCCAATCGAGTTAAGAAACCCGGTTTCTCGCCTCTTTCTCAAAATTCCTGATTTTCTTCTTCTTCAAAATCCTGGCATAACTGCTCTAAATTTTGATGTTCAAACCGTCGAGAAACGCGCCGATATTTTTTAGATTCTAACTTCGGCTCATTTTGTTCGGTTCCTTTCCCTTTACTTTTAACTTTCATGATGGATTCGGGATTGCTTTGTTGGGAGAGGAAATCTTCATAAATAATCGCCTCTTCCAGAAATTCTAAATAATCGTCATACCGTTCCCAATCTCCACTGACGACGCAGTTGGGTTCATCCCGGTGTAAGCAGTCGCTAAACTGACAGGTTCCCTCTTGCAGGCGTTGGCGCGCTTCAGGGAAATAATCAGCTAACTCTCGCGGGGGAAAGTCGAGGTTCGGTTGATTGAATCCTGGGGAATCTGCCAGGAGTCCGCCGCTAGGGAGGTCAAATAATTCCACATGGCGGGTGGTGTGGCGTCCGCGTCCGAGTTTGCCGGAGACGTCGCCGACGCGCAGGGTGGCGAAGGGGATAAGTTGGTTAATTAAGCTGGATTTGCCGACACCGGAGGGACCGGAAATTAAGGTAATTTTATCTTTGAGCCGATCGCGCACTGCATCAATGCCGACTCCAGTTTCTACACTAATAAATAAAGGTTGATATCCCCAACTTTCTAACCGTTCTTGCCACTCCATCCGCTCTTCTTCTGAGACTAAATCGGTTTTATTTAAACATAATAAAACCGATAATCCTGTAGATTCGGCTTTGACTAAGAAGCGGGTAAGTTGATGAGGGTCGAGGGTGGGTTCTTCTATGGCAAACACCAGCAGCACTTGGTTGGCATTGGCGATCGCCGGACGATCCAGTTCCGTTTGTCGGGGGAAGACTTCCGCGACTGCACCTCTGCCGCCTTCCCAATCCGGTTCTTCTATCACCACGCGATCGCCTACCATCACCTGCTGCCCGATTTTTTTCAAGCGCGATCGCCGGGTACAAAGCAGAGTGGATGCAGTCGTCACCGGGGTATCCAACTGCACCCGATAATAATTCGCCTGGACTGCCACAACCGTCCCGGTAATCCGAGATTCAGACTCATCCCCAGTCACCGGAGAGAGCAACTCCGGGCGATCGCCCGGGGGGGACACATTCCCGCAGTCGGGATTCCCTCCCCTTGTCTCCAAATCGCCATTTTCCGAGGGGCGATCGCCTTGGGTTTTTGCCCCCATCAGGGTCTCTGCTTCATCCTTGCCGGTACTCATGCAGATTTCGCCGCACGTCGAACTTGCAGAGCAAAAAACCCGCCTCGGTCCTCAATCCCTTCCATGATATGTCCATCCATCACCAGACTATCGGGAACCTGTTCGATGGGTTCTCCCGGGTCCAGCCAGACTTCTAGCACTTCTCCGGGATTCATTTTATCCAAGCGCAGTTTGGTCCGCACGAAATTCATCGGACAAGGCGTCCCGCGCAGATCCAGAGTTGGGTAATCGGTTTCAGGTGTTAGATTTTGGGTCACTTGTTAAACAAATCTCCTAAAAATCCTTTACCCCCTTTACCAATGCGATCGCCTTTCAGTTTTGCCAACTGTTCCAGCAAGGGCCGTTCTTCTGCCGTTAACTTCGTAGGAATATCCACCCCCACCGAAATCAGATGATCCCCACGCACTGCCGGATTCCCTAACTTCGGAACCCCTTTCCCATCCAACTTGATTACCGTATTCGGTTGAGTGCCAGCAGGAATCGTGAGTTCCGTGGTTCCATCCACCGTATTCACATCCAGACGACATCCCAAAATTGCCTGAAGGTAACTAATCTTAATTTCCGAGAGGATATTAATATTGTCGCGCTGAAACTCCGCATCTTCATTCACGAACAAATAAACGTACAAATCCCCCGACGGACCACCCCGGGCCCCCGCATCTCCTTCCGCCGAAACCCGCAAGCGAGTCCCATTATCGACCCCGGGTGGCACGTTAATTTTGAGCTTCTTGGTCTCTTGTTTGACCCCGGCCCCACTACAGGCGTCGCACTTATCCTCAATGGTTTCCCCAGTCCCGTTACAGGTGGGACAAACCGAGACTTGGGTGAAACTGCCAAAGGGGGTGCGGGTAGCGCGGCGGACCTGTCCTGCCCCAGTGCAGGTGCCACAGGTGCGGGGACGGGTTCCCGGTTTGGCCCCACTTCCCACACAGGAGCTACAGGTTTCCAGATGAGAAATGCGAATTTCTTTTTCGCCGCCAAAGATCGCTTCGCGGAAATCCAGCTTCAAATCCAGACGGAGGTCATCGCCGCGCACAGGACCGCTTCGTCTGCGGCCCTGTTGACCCGCAACGCCACCCCCAGCAAAGCCACTGAAAAAGCTCTCAAAGATGTCAGCAAAGCCCATATCGCCCATATCACCGAATCCGGGCCCTCCGGCACCGGAACTGACTCCGGCTTCACCAAATCGGTCATAACGAGCACGGACTTCCGGTTCGCTGAGGACTTCGTAAGCGAGATTGATTTCTTTAAAGCGCTCTTCAGCGCCCTCTTCTTTATTGACATCTGGGTGATATTTGCGCGCTAACCGGCGGTAGGCACGTTTAATCTCTTCTTTGTCAGCAGTGCGAGCAACACCTAGAATTTCATAGTAATCGCGGGCCATAGAGCGCTTCTGGTAAAAATAAAAAACAAAAGGGACGCAAGCAATGGACTGTCATTGGGGCGACAACCCCGGAATGGTTCAGTTTCAAGAATCAGGGGGGGAACCTCTCCCCAAATCCCTCCCCTAAAAAAAGAGGGGCTTTGAGACTCCCCTAAGAGAAAAGGGAGAATCAGGAAAATTTTTTCTGGCTAAGAGGGCCTTTCCGGCTCCCCTTTCCCGCTTAGGGAAGGGGGCTGGGGGGTTAGCTCTCCAGATGGTGAGTCACTCAACGGGAGGAGGTTTCTCTTGGGGTGAAAGACACCACCGCTGATTCTCGCCTCAGTCTACGGACGCAAAGGGAGTTACTCCGATGTATTTTCCTCTTCTTCCGGTGCGGTAGATTGCTGATAGACGGCAATTCCCACGGAGAAGAGAGTTTCTTGGAATGCGGACATTCGCTGTTTAAGCTCTTCAACCTCAACGGTTTTATTTTCGAGCGCTGCTTTTAGCTGTTTCGCTCGGTCCTTGAGTTCTGCCTTGAGCTCATCGCTCAACAGAGCTACGTTATCTTTCAGAGTCGCTTTATAATTATAGAACAGGCTTTCAGCCTGGTTTTTAATTTCTGCGACTTGTTTGCGATAGCGGTCTTCGTCGGCATATTTTTCCGCATCTTGGCGCATTTTCTCGATTTCTTCGTCGCTCAAACCACCTGTGCTGGTGATTTGGATGCTTTGGGCGCGTTCGGTGCCTTTGTCTGTGGCGGAGACATTGAGAATGCCATTAGCATCAATTTCAAAGGAGACTTCGATTTGAGGAACTCCTCGGGGTGCGGGGGGCAGTTTATCCAGGATGAAGTTGCCTAGGCTTTTGTTATCTTTGACCATTGCGCGTTCCCCTTGGAGGACGTGGATTTCCACTTCCCGTTGTCCATCGGTGGCGGTGGAGAAGGTTTGGGCGCGGCTGGTGGGAATGGTCGTGTTGCGATCGATAATTTTGGTAAAGACGCCGCCGAGGGTTTCGATGCCGAGGGAGAGGGGAGTTACGTCCAACAAGAGGACATCTTGGACTTCGCCACCCAGCACACCTGCTTGTATTCCGGCCCCGATCGCCACTGCTTCATCGGGATTCACGGTGCGATCGGGTTCTTTGCCGCCAAAATAATCACTAATGGCTTTTTGAACTGCGGGAATCCGCGTTGAACCGCCGACTAAAATAATCCGATCGATTTCTTCAATAGTCAGGGTGCTATCTTTTATGGCTTGGGCGACGGGTTCTAAGCTGAGTTTGACCAAGGTGCTAACGAGTTCTTCAAACTGCGATCGGGTCAACTCCATTTCTAAGTGCTTGGGTCCGGTTTCGTCGGCGCTGATAAAGGGGAGGTTAATGGCGGCAGTTTCCCGAGAGGAAAGTTCAATTTTGGCTTTTTCTGCTGCTTCGCGAATCCGTTGGACGGCCATTTTATCGACGGAGAGGTCGATCCCCTCATTGATGCGGAATTGTTCGACCATCCATTTGACTAAAGTGGTATCGAAGTCATCGCCGCCGAGGTGGTTATTGCCGGAGGTGGATTTGACTTCAAAGATGCCGTCTCCGAGTTGGAGAATGGAGACATCTAAGGTCCCGCCGCCGAGGTCAAAAACGAGGATGGTGTGGTCTTGTCCTTGTTTGTCTAAGCCGTAGGAGAGGGCGGCGGCGGTGGGTTCGTTGATGATTCGCAGCACTTCTAACCCGGCGATCGTGCCTGCATCTTTGGTCGCTTGGCGTTGAGCGTCGGTAAAGTAAGCGGGAACGGTAATCACGGCTTGGGTAACAGTTTCTCCGAGATAGGCTTCGGCATCCTCTTTGAGCTTTTGCAGGATCATGGCCGAAATTTCCTGGGGAGTGTAGGTAGTTCCCCGGATTTTGACATCTACGGTGTCGTCTCTGCCTTTGGTACAGGTGTAGGGAACTCGGGATCGTTCTTCTTCTGTGTCTTCCCAGCGACGACCGATAAAGCGTTTGATGCTGTAGACGGTGTTTTCGGCGTTGGTGACGGCTTGGCGTTTGGCAAGCTGTCCGACAACCCGCGCGCCATTTTTAGCAATTCCCACAATACTGGGGGTGGTGCGTCCGCCTTCGGTGTTGCTAATCACGTTGGGTTTACCGCCCTCTAAGACAGCAACACAACTATTGGTGGTCCCGAGGTCAATTCCGATGACTTTTCCCATAGCGGTTCGGCGATTAAGGTGTGCGTGGCAAGTGGGGGTGGGTTCCTGTCGCGAAAGGGGAGGGCGACGGGGTGGGGTGAGGATACCTGGTTTGTGCCAGAGGTTCGGACCGGCGATCGGGCGACTGGGATGCCGCCGATCATTGAGGGTGAGGTTATTCTTGAGGACTGTCGGGAGTTTCTGAGGTTGGTGTTTCTTCGTCGTCCTCGGGTGCTGCCGCGACTTTCACCAGTGCGTGTCGCAAGACGCGATCGCCAAGCATATAACCCCGGCGGAATTCATCGGTGACGATTCCCTCCGCATATTCCCGGGTGGGTTCCCGCATCACGGCTTCATGGAAGTTCGGGTCGAACTCTTCTCCTTTGGGATACATGGCGGAGACGCCGATGCGTTTGAGGCTTTCTACCATCTGCTTATAAACGCTCAGGTAGCTCTTATGGAGGTTCATTTCCCCATCGTTTTGGGGTTTGATTTGTTCTTTGGCTCGCTCGAAGTTATCGACGACGGATAACAATTCCCGGATGGTGGCGCATTTGGCTTGGGCTTCGAGTTCGAGCTTTTCTTTTTGGGTGCGCTTGCGGAAGTTGTCAAAATCGGCGGCTAAGCGGGCATATTGGCTTTTTAATTCTTCTAATTGAATGGTAAAAGCCTGATTCGCCTGGACTAAGGCTTCCATCGCCATGAACTCTTCGGGACTAGCGTCCGGGTTTTCTGGCGCGGCGGTGGGTTCCGCTGTTGCGGTTGGGCCACTCTCTTCTAAAGAGGCTTCCCGAGGGGCGTCCTGCACTTTCCCTTGATGACCCCATTCATCGGAGGCGACTGCCTCGGATGCGTCATCAGCGGAATTGGATGCTCCGCCGGAGTTCTCCGCTGCCCATTCTGTTTGTGTTTTTTCTTGCTGTTTTTGTTCTTCTGTCACTTGAGCCTCCTTGGACATTTGGAAACCCCGCGTTTTAAGAGCGGGGAGGAAAAATGACTGAGGGGACGGGTATCCCTCGCGCCTTTCAACTACAGATCAGCGCCAAGCTTCGGTTATCCCATGCCAACTCTCCTGTTTTAGAAACTGGCCTTACCATCCCGAGACTCAGTGGGTGAAGCGAAGGCGATCGCTCCCAACAGAATCCTTGATTAGCCTGGAGCTGATGTTCTTAAGCGCACTGGAGTTCACTTTACCATTTTATTACTCTCCCTGACAGGGGGTACGGGGTCCTCTGACACGGCGCTGGTGACGGCCCAAAATTAGCTGACTCAATCAAAGCATTGTCAGTTAATTATGATTAATTGAGGATGAGTAATCACCCGGGATCACGAATTGGCCAAAAGTTTTCTCTAAGTTTTTAAAGATTTGGTAAATTTTGACGCGGAATGAGGCCGGGAATCGGTTATAAACTGTCGATGACTCAGGGGATAGTTTGAAAAGTCGGTAAAAAGTTAACAAATATTTAGAAAAATTGGGAAAAGCAGATGAAAGAAGATGAGATAATTAAATGAATTCGCTCAGGATGCCCGGGGCAGTTTTAGCCCCGAGGATTTACTTAGATAAATCCTTCGATAAAAATCCGCAGGATGCTCCCTGAGAGAATCTCAAGTTTAAGTGCTCCGTTTTAAGAAACTAAGTTTCAGTTAAAATAGTCATAGAGAACAGGGTGGAAAAATTCTTCAGGCGATCGCGTCAGAGGGCAGGAACAAATTTAAAGATTCCGCTTCTGCCATTCAATCGCCAGATGAAAGGCAATTAATTGTTATCAACTCTCTCTACTCACCGGCAACTCAGAACAGGAGCAAATTTCCGGAGCCTTGCGGAATTGGGGTGCAACTGACATCTACAACAGAACCCTTATGCCCACTTCACCGATTCGGGAGGCTAATTGTGAAAGAACTCACCCCAGATTCCTATCCAGAACAACCCGTCGATGATATGGTCCACTCCTACGATCGCATTTTCTTAGCCATCGTTGTGACGGGACTATTATATTGGTTTAATATCGCTTGGCGCGATCCGGGTACTCCTGCTCAAGTTGCTGACGCGAATCGGGCAAACGTTGAACTCTTATCGGAAGTCGCCGCTGATCAAGTGTTGCAAGCGGTATCCACGGACTCGGGTTTACCGAAATCCGCACTGCAAATCGTGGAGAGCGAGCCGGAAGTAGGGGTAGCAGCGATTTGCGAGGCGATCGCCGCTGATTGCAGTCTGACTCCCCAACCCTCTGTCCAAGTCAAAATTGCCAGTCAGGAACAACTGTGGATCTATCGGCTTAACCATTCCGGACGTGAAGTAAAAGTTGAAAAAATCAGTTCCTCTCGGCTGGAGTGAATCCCAGCGCGGCTTTTTGAGTAACAAATACTGCGGCATTAAGGATAATCAATTTATGAACCTCCAAAGAGGGCCAACTAGATTGAACAAATTAGGTCGGGGAATCGGTACATCCACCAACAAATCGCTCCTGTAAGTTGAACTTGCAGGAGCGATTTGTTTTAAAGGCTAGATGGAATTGATAAAAACCCCTTCATTTTGGGTTATAAATAAATCATTGGTCTCCCCGAGGCGATCGCCTTACCCCTAGAGACCGGCAAACCCCAGTTGTTTTTATAGGTGCGTCGGAATATGATCCTCGCTTTAGAACTGCCAATTTCTAATGGCTTAATCGCTCAAATTTCCTTTACCCTAGTCGTAGCGGGCATTTTCCTCTGGCAAGCATTCAAGGCTTACCAAGAAGTCAAAAAATAAGGGCAACCGATGGGTCTGTGGCAACAACTCCCCAGTGCGGGATGTCACAAACCGTCGGTGCTTCTCACCTTTGTCTCACAATCGAGGTTAACCAGGGTCCGTCAAACCCTCCCTCAAAAAATCTCGAAACTGAAAAACAAGACAAAAATTTCACAGAAATATCCAAGGAAGGATTATCCTAGTAGAGATCAAATTCCACACTCTCAAAGGATGATTCATCATGGCGCGTCTGGCACTGTTGAGCACATCGGACAAAACCGGGTTAATCGACTTCGCCCGCCACTTAGTTGAGGAATTCGGCTTTGACCTCATCAGCAGTGGCGGCACCGCAACAGCCCTCAAAGAAGCCGGTTTGCCGGTGACCAAAGTCTCTGACTATACCGGGTCCCCAGAAATTTTAGGGGGGCGGGTGAAGACCCTGCACCCCCGGATTCATGGTGGCATTTTAGCAAGAAGGGACCTCGCGCAGGACCGGGCAGATTTAGAAACTAACGACATTCGTCCGATTGATTTAGTGGTGGTCAATCTTTACCCCTTTGAACAAACGATCGCTAAAGAAGGGGTAACTTTTGCAGATGCGATCGAAAATATTGACATTGGCGGTCCCACTCTACTCCGGGCAGCGGCGAAAAATCACGCCCATCTGACGGTATTATGTAATCCTCGGCAGTATGACGGTTACTTGAAAGAATTGCGGAGTAACGGGAAAGCATCCGGCGAGTTTCGGCTGGATTGTGCGAGAACGGCTTTTTGGCATACGGCGTCTTATGATCGCGCGATCGCCACTTATCTGGATACGGAAGGAAATGCCGAGGCACAACATCCGACGCTTCCGGATACATTTAGCATCAGTGGACATCAAATTCAATCCCTGCGATACGGGGAAAACCCCCATCAAGGTGCAGCTTGGTATCAAATGGGAACTACGGCAACGGGATGGACGGCGGCGAACAAACTCCAAGGGAAAGAGTTAAGTTACAATAACTTAATTGATTTAGAAGCAGCTCGTCAAATTATTGCGGAATTTCCGGGCAGTAGCGAAGATCCGGCAGTCGCCATTCTCAAACATACCAATCCCTGTGGCGTGGCGATGGGAAGTACCCTGGTTGAGGCGTATCAAAAGGCTTTGGCAGCGGATGCGGTGTCAGCATTTGGGGGAATTGTGGCTTGCAATCGTCCCTTAGATGCAGCAACGGCAACGGAACTGACTAAAACCTTTTTGGAATGTGTAGTGGCCCCGGATTGTGAACCGGAAGCGGCAGAAATTTTGAGTAAGAAATCTAAGGTGCGAATTTTAACCTTAGCGGATTTAAGTAGTGGACCGAAAAAGACGATTAAGGCGATCGCCGGAGGATTTTTGGTCCAAGAGTCCGACGATGCGATCGCGGAACCCACCGAGTGGAAAATTGTCACGGAAAAACAACCCACGCCAGAACAATTGGCGGAACTTCTATTTGCCTGGAAGGTCGTCAAGCACGTTAAATCTAATGCCATTGTGGTAACGCGCGATCGCACCACGTTAGGGGTCGGGGCCGGTCAAATGAATCGCGTCGGGTCTGTTAAAATAGCCCTGGAACAAGCCGGAGAAAAAGCCCAAGGTGCGGTCCTCGCCTCTGATGGATTTTTTCCCTTTGATGATTCAGTGCGAACGGCGGCAGCCGCAGGCATTGTGGCAGTGGTGCAACCGGGAGGAAGTCTACGGGATAGTGATTCTATTACCGCAGCAAATGAACTCGGTTTAGTGATGGTTTGTACGGGCATCCGTCACTTCTATCATTAGACTTTTTGTAAAATTTTAGCCCCCCTTGGAAAGGGGGGTTGGGGGGATCAATCCTTTGTTTTTGCAAGAGGTCTATTAAGGAAATGGGGGGGACAACCTTTGGCTGATTGCTCAAAAAAGTTACAAAATATAGGGTTTACAACGGAATAAACCCTATATTTTGTATCCGGAATACAATAGACTTAGATAGAATTATGCAAACTGAACTTTGGCAAGGAAACATCATTAGTCCGTCGCACTCGGGATTGCCCAATGAGTGGAAACGATGGATTATGAGCAGTAAATTGCGTCAGATTCCCGATGGTCAACTGGTGGATATTCTCGTGCAGCGGGGGGTGGATATTCGCATGGCGATCGCAGAAGTCAAAGCGGTGTCAGCGCATCCCTATTTCCAAGCAGCTTCAGCCATGCTGGCGGAACAAACCCAACAAGCTGAAGCTCAAATTGCCACACAAGCTATCCAGGTTCAAAAACTGGAAACTCAGCTTGATATTTACCGCCAGCTAGAGAAATTAAACCCGAATTATAACCAAGTACAACGCGTGGAGTCTCTGTCGCGTCCTGAATTTTTTGAGAATTATTTTGCCCAGAATACCCCGGTGATTTTAACCGGCATCATGGGAAATTGGCAGGCATTGTCCCGCTGGAATCCCGAGTATTTAAAGCAAGAGTATGGAGAGGTTGCGGTCGAGGTTCAATTTAATCGGGAATCTAACCCTTTATTTGAGCGGGAAAAAGAAAAACACCGCCAACAAATGAAGATGGGAGAGTATGTGGATTTAATCGTCCAAGGGGGAAAAACGAATGATTATTATATGGTGCCTTTTAATGGCAACTTTGATAGTCCTGAGTTGAAACCTCTGCTTAAGGAGGTGGAAATTTTTACCGATTATATTGACCCCTCGAATCAAACCGCTTGTATTTTCTTCTGGTTTGGTCCGGAAGGGACGATTACCCCGCTGCATCACGACCCCTGTAATGTCTTGCTATCGCAAGTCTATGGTAAAAAGCGGATTCGCCTGATTTCTCCCAACCAAAAAGCTTTACTTTATAATTATGTGGGGGTTTATAGTGAGGTGGATTTACTCAATCCTGATTACGAAAAATATCCCCGCTTTAAAGATGTGGAAATTATCGAAGTCATCTTAGAACCGGGAGAGGTGATATTTTTGCCCGTGGGATGGTGGCATCATGTGGAGGCATTAGATATTTCGATTTCCGTTTCATTCACTAATTTTTGGATTAATAATTATTACAATATCTAGGGGGCATGGAAGAGAATGAAGGTTGATAAAGGAGCAGAAACAATGATAGCTGAAAAAATCAAAGTTGACTCGGCGATCGCCACAGCAGATGACTCACAACTGGTACAGGTGATGTTAATGCTCGATGGGGGTCATCAGTGTGAAATTGCTTTAATGCCCGATGCACCGTTGCTGGGGGAACTATTTCAAGCCTTAACAACGGAACCGGAAAAGAGCGAGAGTAAACTGTTTCAAATTCCGATAGAAGAGGGAAATGGGGCTTTGTATTTTCCCAGCACATCTTTAGTGGCGATCGCCACGGATCCGGCAGTCTCCCTGACAATCCCAGAGGAATCAAAACCCATCGAAACCCGGGAAGAGATTGAACCAGACGATCCAGTGCAACAACTGGAATGGCAACTCAATACTTACCATAAACTGGAAAAACTTTCTCCCAATTATGGGAAAATTGAGAGAATTCCCCATGTTTCTGGTCCGGAATTTTTAGAACGGTTTTATATTAGAAACAAGCCGGTGATTTTCACAGACTTGATGGACAATTGGAAAGCCCGTTCATTGTGGAATCCCCAATACTTTAAAGAAAAATACGGTCACGTTACCGTTGGTGCACAGTTTAATCGGGAATCTAACCAGCAGTATGAATGGTATCGAAATAAGCATCAACAAATGGTGCTTTTTGGGGAATTTGTTGATAAAGTTCTGCAAGGGGGAGACACCAATGATTACTATATGGGTGCTTACAATGCCAACTTTAGCCGGGAAGGTTTGCACGGACTGCTAGACGATATCGAACTGTTTCCCGAGTATTTAACCGATAGTAAAGATGTCAATAAAATAGCGTTATGGTTTGGCCCAGGCGGGGCGATTACTCCCTTGCATTTTGACCCTTTAAATACCTTTCTCTGTCAAGTCTATGGACGGAAACGGGTGCGGTTAATTCCCCCCAGTCAGAAGCATTTACTAGGCGCTTATGGGAGGTTTTTCAGCAATATTGACTTAGAAAACCCCAATTTTGAGCGTTATCCTCAGCTTAAAGACTTAGATATCATGGAGTTAATTATTGAGCCGGGAGATGTGCTATTTTTGCCCGTGGGTTGGTGGCATCAAGTGCGGTCTTTAGAGGTATCAATTTCTCTATCTTTTTTGAACTTGGCGTTTGAGAATACCTTTGATTTTTAAGATAAAATCATCAGAAAAGAGGTTAGCAGACGAGGGTTTTAACCTCAGAAAGGAGGACGAAAAGCCCCCCTCTGCCCTCGTCGAAGTTAAACGGGAGTAATCGAGAAAAAGGGAAGCTATGGAATTAGAATCGAACTTAATACAAGTAATAGTGATGATGACGGGTGGACATCAATATGAACTATCTTTAACTGCGGATGCACCGTTGCTGCAAGAGTTGTTTCAAGCGTTAAGCAATCGGGGGAAGAATCGAGGAAAAGATGTTTTTAAAATTCCTAATGAAGAGGATGGATCTTGCTTGTATATTCCTCGGGATGCGATCGCCGCGATCGCCACAGTTCCTCCCATCTCTGTGCAATCCCTGAACTTACAACCGTTATCTCGACAACCGGAACCCACTCCCCAACAACCCCAGCAACTAATTGAATCCACGGTGGTACAACTGGATAATTTTCTAAAACCCACAGAGTACCAGCAACTGATGGAGACAATATTTCCCCAGGAAGGGACCGCTTCTAGCGGGATTCAGTTGCCGAGTCCCCAATCCTTTGCACCCCTGCGGGAAGTGCTATTACACCGCGTGCAAATGATGCTTCCCGATGTGCTAATTCAGTTGGGATTGGAGGGCTTTCCCCTAACAGAAATGGAGGCACAAGAAATTCCCACTCATGCCATTGAGGGACAGTCCATTTCTACCGATGGAAATAGTCCTGAAACTGCCTTGAGAGTAGTGAATTTCTGCTATTTTTTCTATCAAACTCCCAAACCCTTTACTGGGGGAGAACTGTTAGTTTATGACAGTCAGCTACTCAATAATCAAGTGAGTGTCGCACAATCCTATAAAACCGTGGAACCGCGTCAGAATAGCATTGTATTTTTCTTAACCAGTAATGCTTATGAAGTGCTATGGATGTATCCGAACTCCCCCGCATTTCGCGATCGCTGCTTCCGGTTCCAGGGGTGGATGCGGCGATCGGGTTAACCTGGTTTAACCCACACCCTAAAGGGTGGGGCTATACGGACGAAGCCCGCCTGCGCGGGCTCAAGAGTATTGTTGGGGCTTTGACAACCTGATACCACATCCGGGTATGAAACAGTTGTTTTTATTGAGTAGCCTGCGTAGGCAGGCTTTGTTAGTATAGCCCCACCCTTCAGGGTGCGGGTTGTGGCTCAATTTACCTGCGTCTTACAGTCAAATTGCTATAAACTTCAGCGTATGACATCGAATCTCACCGAGATCCAAACCGTTCATGTAATGCTACTAATTGCCGGGGGACATCAGTGTGAATTGTCCCTGGCAGCAGATTCGCCCTTGTTGCAAGATATCCTAGAAGCGATCGCCCTGCGTTCTCACCCTGAGCGATCGCAACCCAATAAACTATTCCAGATACCGATGGAAGATGGGGGACCTACCCTATACTTTCCCAGTCGTTCCATCGTGGCGATCGCCACCGATCCGCCGGTTCCCCTGCCAGAAATTGCTCCAGAACCCGAACCCATTCAGCGATCGGCAACAGCAAGCGCACCAATATTAATCAAATCCCGGTTCCTCAAAATCCACAACTTTTTAAGCGAAGCCGAAAACCAACGAATTCTCAACTATGTGATAGAAAATCAGCGAGAATTTGAGGATAGTAAAGTGGGAACCAGCGACCCCAACTATCGGCGATCGAAAATCTTCTATTACTTCGATGAATTTGGGGACTTGATTCGAGAACGAATCAAACAAAACCTTCCCCAAGTTAGAGAATATTTGGGAGTTCCCCCCTTTGAAATTGCCGAAATCGAATCCCAAATCACCGCCCACAACGACGGACATTATTATAAAGCCCATAACGATAACGGGGATGAAATCACCGCCAACCGAGTCCTCAGTTACATCTACTACTTCCACCGAGAACCCAAACCCTTTAGCGGGGGAGAACTACGGATGTACGATACCTGGAAACTGGGGGAAACCTCCTATTCCCTAGCAGAAACCTATACCGACATCCCCCCCACCAACAACAGCATCGTCTTCTTTGTCAGTAACTGTTGCCATGAAGTTCGGCCTATTATTTGCCCGTCTAAAGACTTCAAAAATAGCCGATTTACCCTCAATGGATGGATTAGAAAGACCCAATAAATAGGAAGACTGCATCAACCAGAGGGGGTTCAAACCCCTCTCCTCCCAATCCTCCCCTCAGTGAAAATCAGTGTAATCTGTGGTTTAATATATCCATCAACCCCAAACCGGAGAACAGCAGATGTGGCGCAAACTGTGGCGGTGGCTGAAACAAATCTATCACTCCCTACAACAACGATTCCAAAAACCGGAACCGCCACCGCCACCGCGTCAAATCCCTGATCTCGAATGCGAGACCCTATTCATGCAGCTACTCGAAGCAGCAGCAAACGGTGCCAGTCAGGGAGAGATTCAAGCGCAGAGAATGGCAACCGGCATTAAAGAATCCGAATGGATACCCTGGTTGCAGCGTTTCGGGGTTCTGTTGCAACAGAACCCCGAAACTCATGGAGAAATAGCCCAACGTTTAGTACAGTTTGGGCAACTTCATGGCGGAGAATTGGGAACAGTTGCCGAGAGAATCGGCAGGGAGATATTAGCACTGATAACGCCTTCGGTTGTGCAAGAGGAGGCAACAAGTCAGGGACCGGAAAAGGATGAGGCAGAGGAATGGTTTCAGCGCGGGGTAGAGCAAATTGAGAGGGGGGATTTTACCGCTGCCATTGCCTCATTCAATGAAGTGATCCGGCTCCAACCTAATGACCCCGAGGCTTATTATAACCGAGGGATAGCGCAGAGTTACCTAGAACAATACGAGAAAGCCATTGCCTCCTTCAATGAAATGATTCGCCTCAAACCTGATTACCCGGAGTCTTATTGCAGCCGAGGGGTAGTGCAGGCTGACTTAGGGAAATATGAGGAAGCCATTGCCTCATACAATGAAGCAATCCGCCTCAAACCCGATTTCCCTGATCCTTATTACAACCGAGGGGTAGCCCAAGGTTACCTTGGGCAATATGAGGATGCTATTGCCTCATTCAATGAATTTATCCGTCTCCAACCGGATGACCCCGATGCTTATGGCAAGCGAGGGTTAGCCCAAGGTTACCTAGGGCAATATGAGGAAGCCCTTGCCTCATTCAATGAAGCAATCCGCCTCCAACCTGATTACTCGGAGGCTTATGGCAACCGAGGGGTAGTGCAGGCTGACTTAGGGAAATATGAGGAAGCCATTGCCTCATACAATGAAGCAATCCGCCTCAAACCCGATTTTCCTGACCCTTATTACAACCGAGGGGTAGCCCAAGGTTACCTAGGGCAATATGAGGAAGCCATTGCTTCATACAATGAAGCAATCCGCCTCCAACCTGATTTCCCTGGCGCTTCTTACAACCGAGGGTTAGCGCAAGGTTACCTTGGGCAATATGAGGAAGCCATTGCTTCATTCAATGAAGCAATTCACCTCCAACCCTATTACCTAGAGGCTTATTGCAATCGAGGGGTAGCGCAAGGTTACCTAGGGCAATATGAGGAAGCTATTGCCTCATTCAATGAAGCAATTCACCTCAAACCCGATTACCCCGAGGCTTATTACAACCGAGGAAATGCGCAAGGTTATCTAGGGCAATATGAGGAAGCCATTGCCTCATACCATGAAGCAATTCGCCTCAAACCCGATTACGCTGAGGCTTATTACAAAGGAGGAAATGCACAGGATAACCTAGGGCAATATGAAAATGCCCTTGCCTCATTCAATGAAGTGATTCGCCTCAAACCCGATTTCCCCGGGGCTTATTACAACCGAGGGAAGGTGCAGGTTGACTTAGGACAATATGAGGAAGCCATTGCCTCATACAATGAAGCAATCCGCCTAAAACCCGATTACCCCGAAGCTTATCTCAACCGAGGGGAGGTGCAGGTTGACTTAGGACGATATGAGGAAGCCATTGCCTCATACAATGAAGCAATCCACCTCAAACCTAATTTCCCCGAAGCTTATCTCAACCGAGGGGCCGTCCTATGTAATAACTTAAGGCAATATGAAAATGCCCTTGCCTCATTCAATGAAGCAATTCGCCTCAAACCCGATTACCCTGACGCTTATTACAACCGAGGAAACGCGCAGGTTTACTTAAGAGAATATGAGGAAGCCCTTGCCTCATTCAATCAAGCAATTCACCTCAAACCCGATTACCCCACAGCTTATATCAACCGAGGGGGAGTGCTGTGTGATAACTTAGGGCAATATGAAAATGCCGTTGCTTCATTTAATGAAGCAATCCGCCTCAAACCCGATTTCCCCTGGGCTTATTACAATAGAGGGGTAGCACAGGTTTACCTAGGGCAATATCAAGATGCTATTACCTCATTTAATGAAGCAATCAGCCTCCAACCTGATTTCCCCGCAGCTTATTACAAACTAGGGTTAGTGCAGTATAACCTACGGCAACCTGAAGATGCCCTTGCCTCATTCAATGAAGCAATCCGCCTCAAACCTAATGATCCCGAGGCTTATTATAGGCGAGGGAATGCTCAGTATAACTTAGGGCAATATCAAGATGCTATTTCCTCATTCAATGAAGCAATCCGCCTCAAACCTGATTTGCCCGAAGCTTATTACAACCGAGGGCTAGTGCAGGTTGACTTAGGGCAATATGAGGATGCTATTGCCTCATTCAATAAAGCAATCCGCCTCAAACCAGATGTGTCCGAGGCTTATTATGGGCGAGGGAATGCGCAGGGTTTCCTAGGGCAATATGAAAATGCCGTTGCCTCATTGAATGAAGCAATCCGCCTCAAACCCGATTACTTTGACGCATATTCCATCCGAGGAGTAGGGCAGTATAACCTAGGACAATATGAGGAAGCCATTGCCTCATTCAATGAAGCAATCCGCCTCCAGCCCGATTACTCTAACCCTTATTATAACCGAGGGTTAGTGCAGTATAACCTACGGCAATATGAGGATGCTATTGTCTCATTCAATGAAGCAATCCGCCTCCAGCCCGATTACCCTGACGCTTATTATAGGCGAGGGAATGCGCAGGGTTACTTAGGGCAATATGAGGATGCCTTTGCTTCATTCAATGAAGCAATTCGCCTCAAACCCGATTACTCTGAAGCCTATTCCAACCGAGGGAATGTGCAGGTTTATTTAGGAAAACATGAGGAAGCCATTGCCTCATTCAATGAAGCACTCCGCCTCACACCCAATGACCTCTGGTCTTATTACAACCGAGGGATAGCCCAGGGTTACCTGGGAAAACATGAGGAAGCTATTGCCTCATTCAATGAAGTAATCCGCCTCAAACCGGATTTCCCCGGGGCTTATTACAACCGAGGGAATGCGCAGCATAATCTAGGGCAACATGAGGAAGCCATTGCCTCATTCAATGAAGCAATCCGCCTCAAACCGGATTTCCCCGGGGCTTATTACAACCGAGGGAATGCGCAGCATAATCTAGGGCAACATGAGG
>NZ_JAMXFA010000054.1:0-7061 GCF_025370785.1 Laspinema olomoucense D3b | reverse complement strand
AAGCCATTGCTTCATTCAATGAAGCAATCCGTCTCAAACCGGATTTCCCCGGGGCTTATTACAACTGAGGGGGAGATTAGTATAAACTAGGGCTAGAGCAGATATTTTGCAAGAGGGAAGAGGTCTATTCAATTCCATCTGTTTCTAAAAGCCCTATTTCCAAACCTTAATCTTCAGTGGGTTTAAACCGACTTTAGCTATGAGGCGCGGGTTTAAACCCTAGCCGGTGCTCGCGATCCGCCAGTTATCACCACTTCAAACCTCAATTACCTTATCCCGCTTCAACAGCAAACTCGCGACAACCATTCCCACAATTGCTAAGAATATCATGGGATAAAAGGCATAAGTATAGCTGCCAAACCAATCGCGAATTTGTCCCGCTACTAGGGTTCCTGACAAGGCACCGACGCCGTAGGCTGTAAACACAATCCCGTAATTTTGAGCATAATTATCCGGGTTAAATAAGCGCAGGGTTGTTGTGGGTGCCATTGCTAACCATCCGCCTAGAGATGCCCAAAATAAACAAAAGGCAATCAAATAGGTGGCAACTTGTCCCTCTTTGACATTCAGCATCAATATGCAGGCAATCAATACGAGGGTATAAGAAACCATCGCCACGTAACGGGGTTTGAAGCGATCGCTTAACCAACCAAATAGCGGGCGGCTGATGCCATTAAATAGGGCAAATAATGAGACACTACTGGCAGCTAATGCCGGGTCAATCTTAATCATTTCCTCCCCGACAGGACTAGAAATTCCGATCGCACTCAATCCGACAAATGTACCAATGCTGTAGCAAATCCATAGTCCATAAAAGGACCGACTTTTTAGGATATTCCCGGGATAGGCGCTGGGAACGGCACAGGAGGCTGCGGAAAGCGGTTGTGCTGGTTGCCAGTCTTTGGGGGGCATTTTTAGGGTGGTGGCGATCGCCAGAATAATCAAGGTAAAGGCAATCCCTAAAATCCGCAAGGTTTCTCGCACGCTATAGGCATCAATTAACCCTTTTGCTAGGGGTGCAGTGATTAAAGGAGAGAGTCCAAAACCAATAATGGTTAACCCCACTGCTAATCCTTTTTTATCGGGAAACCATCGCGCCACCACTGCCATCGGTACGCCATAAGCAATCCCCACCCCAGTGCCTGCAATCAGTCCGTAAGTGAGAGTCATTGTTACAATATTGGTGGCAAAACTCGAAAGAATGTAACCGAGTCCGACAATGATTCCCCCGATTGCCGTAACAATTCTTGAGCCAATTCTAGGAATATAAAACCCGGCAACTGGCATCATGACGGCATAAAAAACCAAGGCAACAGTATAGGGTAACAAACTTTCTGTTGCCCCTATATTCAGTTCCCCTTCCAAGGGTTTTCTAAACACACTCCATGAGTAAACACTCCCCAGACACAGTAAAACGCTCATCCCAAATGGAATCATTAACCATCTTCCCTGTTGTGCAGGCAGTCCAAATAGGGTTAATTCTGAGCGATCATGAGTGACATTCATCACTGCTAACTCCCTTATAGAGATAATTCTAGTGGATTTCTATCGGTTCTTTGCTGATTTTTATGGTTTAGCTCTTTTCTATAGAGTTTCTTTTATCAGAGTTGAACCCTCTGATTGCTTCACCTTTACTTTACCACGATCTCCAGCCCTTTTCATCATGAAAACTTGATTTTACCCGAGGCAGGAGTATGCGATCGCCAGGGGTGGGGGTCTGTTATCCGGGCGAAGATAGCCCCAATTTTGAGCCTTTTGATAGAGGTTGGATTGAATTTATTTTAGTATCCTAGGGATAATCTACTTGAAACTTAGCCCAGCCAACCTTTCCCCGGGGGAACTCTTGCGGTTGCTTGATTCAAAAATCGACGGTTTAAAATAACCCCTTAGAACTAATATAAATTATGACTCAATCTACACAATCAGAATGGATCGAGCGTTTTGCTCGCTTTGGATACGCGGCTAAAGGATTTGTTTACGGATTGGTGGGGATTTTAGCCTTGCAAGCTGCATTTACCAAAGGGGGACAAACCACGGACCCAAAGGGCGTACTTTCCACCATAATTGAGCAACCTTTTGGCCAAGCCTTACTGTTTTTTGTAACCCTTGGACTAATGGGTTATGCAATGTGGCGTTTTTTACAAGCCTTTATGGATGCAGACCATAAAGGGACTGCTTTCAAAGGGTTAATCGAGCGATTTGGATTTGGAATGAGTGCGGTCATTTATTCGGGGTTTGCTTTTACTGCCATTAAACTCTTGATGGGTAATGAAGCAAGTAGCCGAGAACAAAGTGATCAAAGCGCTCAACATTGGACCGCCCGGTTCCTCTCACAACCTTTTGGGGAATGGTTGGTGGGATTGGCTGGTGCAGTGGTGATGGGTGTAGGATTTTATTATTTTTATAAAGCCTTTACTGGGAAGTTTCGCAAAGAATTAAACATCAGAGAAATGACTCCCCAGGAAGAAAAATGGGTGATGAGAGCAGGTCGAGTGGGGTTATCTGCAAGGGGTGTTATTTTTGTCATGATTGGCTGGTTTTTGATGCAGGCGGCTTATCAATCCGATGCGAAGGAAGCTAAGGCTCTTCCCGGGACTTTAGAGGCTTTATTGAGCCAGCCTTATGGGAGTTGGCTGTTGGGAATCGTAGCAGTGGGATTGGTGATTTATGGACTGTATATGGGAGTACACGCCCGCTATCAACGCATTCGCCCTCCCCAAGCTGACCCTCGACAAGTTTTAAATCTGGGAAAATAAGCGATCGCCTCCGGACAAATTCCCTTGGGGGTCTGCTCTTTCCAACCTCACCCTCACCTGATTCAACTGGATGAATGGGTGGCAAATTTTTTCACCAAGTTGTCTGGTATGGCAACAAGACGATGACTTGAAACATGGATAAAACATCCCGTCTGTTTGGCAGTCACGGCAATTTTGTCATCCACGATTAACTCGGTTTTGACAACCCATTTAACCGACCCCATGTCACTAAACCACATTCGTCCCTCAATCAAATCAAACAATTTGATGGGTTTATGATATTCCAGGCGAGTTTTCCCAATTAGGGGGGATATTCCCAATTCTAATTGCTGTTCTAAAGAAAAATACTGTTGAAATAAATCTAACCGTAAATCTTCGATCCAGCGCATCAAAATCATTTGACTCACAAACCCCGTGATATCAATATCGTATGGTTTCACGGTGAAAGCTAAATTCGTGTCTAATAGCGCATCTTGTTCTAAGGTCATAGTCCCTCAAACTGGTATGTTAAAATAACGATTAGGCCGGTCCTATGGATTAAAACTGCCCGGAGGCGATTCGTAAGGACTCTAACTCATTGTAATCGTTTTTCCACAAAAGAACCCATCGGGGACTCTACAAGGGAAGGATGCGGTTACGGGGACCAGAAACCGGGTTTCTTTCATGAGTTGCTGCTATTTGTCATAGCTTGGGGGAAGAAACCCGATTTCTAACCTTTAGTAGGGGGAACAGAAACCGGGTGTCTTTCATGAGTTGCTGCTATTTGTCATGAATTTAGGAAAGAAACCCGGTTTCTAACCTTTAAGATTTGGCCGGATATTGCTGCAAGACGCGCTTTAAAAATTGTCCGGTGTAGGACCGAGGATTTGCTGCCACATCCTCTGGGGTTCCGGTGGCGATCGCCTCTCCACCTTTGTCTCCTCCTTCCGGTCCTAAATCAATCACCCAATCTGCACAGCGAATCACATCTAAGTTGTGTTCAATGGTCAAAATTGAGTTTCCTTTATCCACCAATCGCTGCAACACATTCAACAATTGATGCACATCATAAAACGATAATCCCGTTGTTGGTTCATCGATTAAATACAAGGTTTTTCCGGTGGCGCGTCGGGAGAGTTCCGTTGCCAGTTTGACTCGTTGCGCTTCACCTCCGGAGAGAGTTGGTGCAGGTTGTCCCAAGTGAATGTAACCTAATCCAACATCCACCAAGGTTTGCAACCTTGTCGCTGCCCGAGGTATATGTTTAAATAGTTCTAAGGATTCTTCCACGGTGAGATTCAACACCTCGGCAATGGAATATCCCTTGTATTTCACTTGCAACGTTTCGCGATTATATCGTGCTCCTTTGCAAATATCACACTGCACATAAACATCGGGTAAAAAGTTCATAGAAATGACATTCACCCCTTGTCCGCCACAAGCTTCGCAGCGTCCCCCTTTGACATTAAAAGAAAACTGACCTGGTTTATATCCGCGCGCTTTCGCTTCGATGGTTTCTGCAAATAACCCCCGAATCATATCAAAAACGCCGGTATAGGTGGCGGGATTGGACCGAGGGGTTCTGCCGATGGGGGATTGGTCGATAATTATCACCTTATCAACTGCATCTTTTAAACTTTTTTCCCCCAAAGTTTTGAGTGCGTCCATGTCTCCCGGAAATGGAACTTTCCGCGTGATATGATGTTGCAGGGCGGGATAGAGTAAATCATTAATTAAACTGGATTTACCAGAACCTGAAACTCCGGTAACACAGACTAATTTCCCGAGAGGAATTTCTACATCAATCTGCTTGAGATTGTTGCGAGAACAGTTTTTCATCACCAAAGAACGTCCATTTCCTTCTCGTCGTTCCCCTGGGGTTTCAATTTGTAATCGCCCGGATAAATAGGACCCGGTGAGAGAATTTTCCGCCGTTAAAAGGGCATCTAATTGTCCTTGGGCGACAATTTCGCCGCCATGTACCCCAGCGCGAGGACCGATATCGACAATCCAATCCGCTGCGCGAATTGTGTCCTCATCATGTTCCACGACAATTAAAGTATTTCCCAAATCCCGTAATTTGGTTAAGGTATGTAGCAATCTTCCGTTGTCTCGTTGATGTAGTCCGATACTGGGTTCATCGAGAACGTATAACACCCCAGTTAGTCCCGCGCCGATTTGGGTTGCGAGACGGATGCGCTGTGCTTCTCCTCCGGAAAGGGTCATCGCAGGGCGATCGAGGGTGAGATAATCCAATCCCACATCTAATAAAAATTGTAGTCGGGCGCAAATTTCTCGGAGGACGAGTTCGGCAATTTGTGCTTGCCGACTGCTCAATTTTAACTGATCAATGCGATCGCGACAGTCCCGAATCGAAACCGAGGTTAAATCATCAATATGCTCATTTCCAATTCGTACCGCTAACGCTTCCGGTTTCAAGCGTTTTCCGTGGCAACTTTCGCAAGGGCGATCGACCAAATACTGCTCTAATTTTTGCTTTTGCAGTTCCGAGGCACTTTCTTCATAGTACCGTTGCAACAACGCCAATGCACCAGCATAGCGCCGATTATTGCCCCATCCTTCGATATTAATGGGTTCATCAGCACCATATAAAATGGTTTTTTGCTGTTTTGCTGTTAAATGTTTCCAGGAAGTGGTCAACTCAAACCCGTATGCCTTTGCCAACCCTTGCAACACCGACAAATAGTAAGCACTCTCTTTGTCCGCCCAAGGGGCGATCGCCTCATAAATCGGCGCATCCGGGTCCGGAATAATTAACTCCGGAGAAAAGGTGCGAAAACTGCCCAATCCGTGACAACTTTCACAAGCACCATAAGGGGAATTAAAGGAAAACAAACGCGGGGAAAGTTCTTCCATCACTGCCCCATGTTCGGGACAGGCAAACTTTTCAGAAAAAACTAATTCGCTCTCTCCGTCCTCGGTGGTACTGTCTAATAATTGAATAATTGCAATCCCTTCCGAATGGCGCAACCCTGTGGTTAAAGAATCTGTTAATCGTTCTTGGATGCCTGCTTTTTTAATCAGGCGATCGACCACAATTTCAATGGTATGGGTATGATTTTTATCCAATTCAATATTTTCCGAGAGTTCGCGAATTTCGCCATTTACCCGCACGCGCACAAACCCTTCAGAAGAGAGACTAGAAAGCACTTTTTTATGAGTACCTTTTTTTCCGCGAACCACCGGGGCGAGAATTTGAAACTTAGTGCGATCGGGCAGTTCCATCACGCGATCGCACATTTCATCAATGGTTTGTGGGGCGATCGAGCGATCGCAAATCGGGCAGTGAGGTTTTCCCGCCCTTCCAAATAACAAGCGCAAATAATCATAAATTTCCGTCACCGTTCCCACCGTCGATCGCGGGTTGTGGGAGGTGGATTTTTGGTCAATGGAAATCGCCGGAGAGAGTCCCTCAATGGATTCCACATCCGGTTTATCCAGTTGTCCGAGAAACTGACGGGCGTAGGCGCTGAGGGACTCCACATAACGCCGCTGACCCTCGGCAAAAATGGTATCGAAGGCAAGGGAGGATTTCCCGGACCCGGAAACGCCAGTAAAGACAATCAGGCGATCGCGCGGGAGTTCGAGGTCAATATTTTTAAGGTTGTGCTGTCTGGCCCCCCGAATTCGGATCCCGTGATCCCGGGGATTGACCACTGCCTCGGTCAAGGAGGATCCATTCAAGCTCTGCGCGGGTTGCTTCGTAGATGCACTGGCACGTTTAGGCATAAAAAATTAACTATATATTTCTTAACAATTTTAGCGGGTTTGGATGCAGATGCGGGTGTGGAGGATGGGATCACCGGGGTTCGGATATCCGAGGGGTGCGGGTTATTTCCCCCCTACAATAAAATTGAGGAATGCCAGGAGAACCAAACCAATGGACGAGTATCAATCCCAAGTAGTCAAGGCGATCGCCACTTTAAAGGAAGACTTACCCACTTTATTCAAAAAAGATATTTCTTACGATATATATAGAAAAGATATCTTTTTCAAAGACCCGGTAAATCAGTTTAAGTGGAAATTCAATTATAGAATTATTTTCTGGACCTTACGATTTCACGGCCAACTGTTCTTTACCCAACTCTATTTTGATTTGCATGATGTAGAGCAGGTTGCACCGGATATGATTTTAGCAAACTGGACCGTGCGTGGGACCTTGCGTTTACCTTGGAAAGCGGATTTATTTTTTAATGGATATTCTAATTATAAATTAGATGAAACTGGCTTAATTTATGAACATATTGACACTTGGGACCGGGAACCGAAGGCAATTTTAAAGCAGTTTCTTCCGCAATCGGAGAC
>NZ_JAMXFA010000053.1 GCF_025370785.1 Laspinema olomoucense D3b | reverse complement strand
AAGTCACTCAACAAGATATTCGCAATTGGTTTGCTCATTGTTGCTACTGTACCTCATGAGTCCGGGAACCGCTATAACGCCTGCGTTCCGCTTCGAGTTGGGTGCGAGATTCAACCAGTTGTTCCTGCTGCTCAGCTAGTTGTTCTAAGGCAACGAGCAATTCTTCCGAAGCGGTCCCGAGTTCTTTAAAGGCGATCGGCAGTAAGTCACCGTTGGACTGTATAGCCGAATGTTCAGAACTCCGGTGATATAGGCGTTCAATCCGCTGATTCATCGCCTTGACATATTGGGTAAATAAATCAAGTTTAAAAATGCCTTCCTCCTAATCAATCTTCTCAATTGGGTATTAGTTAGTGGGGTTACTGGAGTTCACGCCTGACTTTCTAGTTCTCCTATTTGAGGTAGTGAAAAATTAATTGATGATGGAAAAATCATATCATATTTAGTAGGACTGTGCACTCTTTGTATTTTTTTTTTCGCGGTGGAGATGCATGGATTCAATTTTTTGTTCTTCAGCACGCTCAGGGTTCTGGTTTTCCTCAAAGGCGAGCGCCCCAGGGCCCAAAACCCGGGATTTCCCCCCAACCCAGTCTCCAGAAAATCTAGGACCCTTCCCCTGAGCAGGGTATGGGGACAAACTTCATCAGCCACAAGGGTTTCGGATTTTTCTGTAGCCCGTGATACTAAAAAATATCCCAATAATTCTATCTAGGGATAGAGGCTAAACTCTAGGCGAAGTTGTAATATCTGCGGATAATTAAATATTTTACGAAATAAATTTGGCTCTTGGCTGAAGAACGCCCCCTCAAAATAGGGAACTTTTCCCCGGGGTTTAGAGTCAGTATAGCAATCCGTAAAATTTGATTAATAAAGTAAGACTTATTTTAAAATAGAGGGCTACTTTAAATGATATAAACCCGGTAATTTTATAATTTTTTTGGCCATTATAGACCCCCTTAGATATCACCTTGGTTAATCTTTAGAGACAAAAGAGTGCCCTGGGAAACGAATTTGCCTTCATCGCGACTAGGAAGTCTATCTAACCGACAGAAACAATAAATATATCCAGAGAAAGAACTTATGAATCGAGTAGCCACCCGTAAAAAAATCTTAGTTGTTGAAGATAATCTAGCTTATGCCAATATCTTAAAAGTAACTTTTCAACACTCACCTTTGTGGGCAGAAGCGGAAATAAAGCTCCTCCAGGATGGGAAGGAAGCTATCGATTACCTATTGGAGAATTCCGCCAATTCAGGCGATCGCCAGGAGTCAGGCCAGTTACCCGATTTGATTCTTTCCGATATCAATATGCCCCATTTGTCCGGGTTAGAATTACTGGCTTGGATTCGACAAACTGCTCATTTGAAACACTTACCAGTTATCCTAATGAGTAGCTCTATTGAGCCACTAGAGCTAGAAATTATTAAATGCTTAAGGGCGAATTATTATTTTATTAAGCCCTTAACCATTTCCGAACTATTAAACAACCTGAATCAGACCATCGAGCAAATTCAAACCCCGGAAGCTCACCTTGTAGAATAATCTTTAATCATTAATCGGCCCAGAGAGAGACTTGAAAGTCAACCCGGTCTCTCTTTTCTTTATACCCCCCAAAAAGATCCATTTTGAGGGGATTTTCTATTGAGGGTTTAATAATACCTTTAAGAAGAAGAAATTAGAAAATAAGCGGGGAGCTTTAGGGTATTTTATTCATCCTAATAAGCCATCATTACATATTTATAACTGACCTCCAGTTTAGACAGGCAACCGCTCAACGGCAAACTAGACAAATTTCCCAATTTGAGGGACTTTCAATGGGACTATTCCATCGCTTCCTTCGAGGCGATCGACGGTAAATAACTGTTGGGCAAACTCCGCCACATTCTCAGGACCCGACTCCTGCAAACCCTGTAAAATTTCTTGACTTTCCGTAATTAATTTTTCCACATCTATACTATAATATTCAGGGGAATAATATCCTAATCGACTCATTCCTTCTCCCAATAAAATCGCGGCACCTCGCCAGTTCAAATTTCCCAGATGATAAAGGGATACGGCAATCTGTAAAACCCCTTGATAAAATTTCTTGTCGGGTTCTACTGCATCCATCCATAAGGCTTCTAAGGTGTCGTGGCAGGCATAATAATCTTGAGCATTAAACTCATCTATAGCCTGCCAAAATTCTTCAGGAATCCTCTGTGTCATGGTATTTAATTCTATAAATTGAACCCTGATTCAAGGCGCTCCAAGCTATAGGCTGTGGCCGAAGGGAGCGGCTATTGTTGTATGTTATCCGATCTGGCGATCGCTGCACAAGCCTTCCCACAGCAGGAACCCCCCCTCCCAAAAGCCGGTCCCCCATGAAACTTTCCCCGATATGATTTTGGCTCTTGCTCTGCTAAACTTTCTCTGAGATGGCTGGATGGGTATAAATAGTAGAGCCAATGCTATAGTTTTGCACAGGAATATCCTAATCCAGACAAAAGCGATGCGATCGCCCTTTCACCCAACGGCCCTAGAAACCATTCATCGCTTTTAGGAGAATCTCCTCAATATTTAAGAGACTTTTCCGATTCACAAGGGAAAGAATCTGCAATGCCACTTTTAAAAGAACCCCAAATTTTAGTTTGGCACTCTAAGCTTACCGAGGTCTAAATTTTCAGAATTTTGTCTAATGTAGTTGCCTCTATTCATCTCATACAAAACCCTAAACGGAAGCCTGATAAATTATGGAAGAACTGTTAGAACTCAAAGAAAAACTAATCCAAGGCGATATTAAAGGCTCTTTAGAAATTGTTGAAGAATTGGCAGAAATGGGACGCAAAGACATCATCAAGACAATTCGGAGCTATGCAGTAATTTTACTGCTCCATCTGATTAAGCAGCAAGTAGAACATCGCTCCACTCGGTCTTGGGAGGTGTCGATTCGCAATTCAGTTCGGGAAATTCAACGGGAAAACAAGCGGCGGAAAGCTGGGGGGTATTACTTGAGTCGTGAAGAGTTAAGTGAAACGGTAGAAGAAGCCTATATTAATGCGATGGATGAAGCGTCCCTAGAAGTGGAAGAAGGGCGTTACGAGGTTGGGGAGTTAGAAGAGAAAGTAAATCGAGCAGAAATTATCGATCGCGCCTTGGGTTTAATTACAGCCGAATCAGAATAAGGGGGCAAATCTACTGGCTTTTTCTGTAAAGGACTGCTGGGAATCTAGTGAATTTAGGGATAGGGATCAAAATTAGCCCCAATTCCAACCCCAAAATACCTCCTGGGTCGATGAGTTGAGGATCACAGCATCGAGTTTCGCCTTTCATGGAGTAAGCACTTGTACTCGGAGTTAGGGAAATACGGCCTAGAGAGGGACACGACTTGGACTGCACTACGACCCGACCTGAGTGCAAGCACGAGACACCAAATTCTTAAAACAAAACTTATTACGCTCTGGCCTTCTTTAAGGGTACAATGACAATATGAATAAATTATTTTATTTTCTGGGCAGTCATCCATTTATGGCTTAAGGCAGAAGAGGTCGGAGCGTTAAATTTTTATATAATTCTGCTGATCCTAGCCAACCCTAAACGACGTCCTAATACCAAAATCTTGAGAGAGCCGAGCTTTTCACAAAAATCGAGGGAGCAATGAATCGGATGAACGTTAGCGAACTACTTGAACGGTATGAAATGGGTCAAAGAGACTTTGCTGGGGTGGATCTCAGTGGAGCCGATCTCAGCCGAGCCAACCTCATTGGCATAAATCTCAGTCACGCAGTGCTGCGGGGAACGAATTTGAGTCGAGCAAATCTGACTAAAGCTGACTTGAGTAAGGCGGCGTTGCAATGGGCAAATTTGAGCTATGCAAAGATGGAAAACGCTAAATTGATGGATGCAGATCTGACTAAAGCAGCGCTTTCCGGTGCAGTCTTAGTTAAAGCCAAATTACCTAGAGCGAAACTCAGCGCGGCGAACCTGAATAGCACAAACCTCCGCAGCGCTAATCTGCGGAGTGCAAATTTGGCAGGAGCCAATATGGAATGGGTAAATCTGCGAGCGGCTAATCTCACGGGTGCCAACCTCAGTTGGGCGATCCTGAATTGTGCCCGACTCAGCGGTGCCATGCTCTATGGTGCGAATTTAAATGGGATTACCTTTGAGGGGGCCTATTTAAACGGGGTGGACCTCAATGGGGTCAATCTTAATGGTATTAATCTCAAGCAAGCCAAATTGAGTAACTCTAATTTAGAGGGTGCGAACCTGATTGCTGCTAATCTGGCTTATGCCACCCTGCGATCGGCGAGTTTAATGGGGGCAGACCTCAGTGGAGCCAATTTAACCGGAGCCTCTCTCCAGAAAGCTAACTTAAATTGGGCCTCTTTAAATCGGGCGGAATTGGTGGAAGCGGATCTGAGTAATGCCACGTTGGTGGGAACGAATGTCGAGGGGGCGAATTTTGCCGATGCGGTTTTACCGGAACTGACCAGGCGCTATTTTTATTTAACCACAGGCGGCAGTTCGAGCTATGAATCCGAGCGAGTCGTGAGCGCTCCAATGAGTTAACTTTTATTTGTTTAAGGAGCAAACGCGGGTGATGAGGGCCCTTGCTCCTACCTGCTCCAGCCACCGATAGCAGTTCCCCGGTTGTAGCGAGCTAACCCACAGAACTAGAGTCCCCCCCGATCGCCAAAATAGGAGCGATGCCTTACGGGTTATCCCCCGCATGAGAGGGATAACTCTGGGGAGGGTTGTTCAGAGATTTTTGAGATCGCCCGAATAAATGCGATAAAATCCTTGAACAATGAAAAACTCATAACTACCTGCGATTTACCCAATGGGGATGCAACGCTCGCTCTTTCTTCTTGGACTCTGCCTGGTTGTGGCTTTGGGGGCAGTATGGGGTTGGGTGGTAGTCGGACTCGACTCCGTAACCTGGAAACTCGGGTTATTGATACCGGCTGGATTAGTCTTGTTTTGGCCGATCGCCCAGCATATTGCCAACAGTTCATTACTCTCCCTGGGAACTAGACGGGAATGCGTTATCGAATTTACCCTAAAGTTCCTCGCTAAAACTATCATGGGAGTCAGTGCAGTAACTGGGGTGGGAGCCTTTCTACTCGCCGGGTTTTGGGCCATTGCTAGGCGTGGGGCTACTGCCAAAGAAACGGCCCTGTTCGGGGTCCAGTCGTTCGCGGTTACCCTCGGTGCTGTGCTCGTGGCGATCGCCTGTCATTATCTCTTTCGCTTCCTCCTCAAAAAGTTAGGGGCAGTCCAACTTGATATTCTCTACTTAGCCGGGGCTGGGGCTACAGTTTTAGCCTGGGGTGGAATCATCGCCGCTCACACCTGGATAGGCGTCTTAGAGGAACCCGCGCTCTCCCAGAGAATCGCTAATTCTGCCTGGATGGCGGTGGTGGGAGTTGGCTATGCCTGGGTGCAAATTCTAGGGGCTACCCCCAACGAGAAAAAAGTCGTCGTTCCTGATGCCTTGATCACAGCTTTCGTGGTAATCTGTGGGGCCGTTTTATTTTGGGCCATCGGAAAAGCATCCTTTCCCGTGGCGATGGGGTTATTGGCTTGGGTGGGCGCGATCGTCTTGGATAAAGAACAGAAAAAGCGAAAATTTTAGATGAGTCATTCCCCTTAAATGTAAAGATAAGAAATTGCAGATCCTCATCCTCTCAGGCGCGGAACTTTGATTTTTATTTCCTTAGACCTCGGGCAAAATTCCTCTAAAGTGACCCCCACCCAGCCTCCCGTGATCCGGGCGGGAGTTAGATTTTGTAAGACTTTTATTCAAAAAACCACCACCGAGGTCGTCGGTATAGGATTAGAGTCACGGGACAAGAAACCCGGTTGCTGAGCTAAAGCATCTTGCTTGCTTTGTAGACATTTGGTCAATAAACCCGGTTTGTCTTCCGGCGACTGACCATCCGGAACTGACGCCCCAGAAAATTTTTATTTTTTCTCGACTGAAGAAACGTACTCCCTTAAAACCTTTGATGTCTTCTACCCACTCCACCGTTACCGTTACCGTTCCGGCCACCACTGCTAACCTCGGGCCTGGTTTTGACTGTTTTGGGGCTGCATTAACCCTGTACAATCACTTTAAGTTTTCGGCGATCGCCCTCAATCCATCCACACCGGATCAAAAAACGCTTCAGATTTTCGTCAAGGGATTAGAAGCCGATCGCGTGATTGCTGATGAGACCAATCTGGTCTATAAAGCCTTTGCTAAATTCTACGCCCATCTCGGCCAATCCCCACCCCCGGTAGAAATCGAGATAGAACTGGGAATTCCCCTAGCGCGAGGACTGGGAAGTTCCGCAACGGCGATCGCCGGTGGATTGATGGGGGCCAATCACCTCGCCGGAAAACCCCTGACTCTATTGCAACTGGTAGATCTGGCGATCGACATGGAAAAGCATCCCGATAACGTCGTTCCCGCCTTACTCGGGGGATGTCGTTTGGCGGCATCCATCCCGGAAGAACTAGCAAGCGATCGCCCCGGGTGGGAAATCTGTGACGTTCCCTGGCATTCAGAAATTATCCCAGTAGTGGCGATTCCCGACTTTGAATTGTCCACCGAAACCGCGCGCCAGGTCCTGCCAACCCACTACACTCGGGCAGATGCAATTTACAATACCGCCCATTTGGGGTTACTTCTGCGGGGATTAGCCACCAACAATGGTCAATGGTTGCGGGTTGCCATGAGCGATCGCCTCCATCAGCCCTATCGCAAAGGTTTGATCCCCGGTTATGATGTGGTTCATGCAGCGGCTTTAAATGCGGGAGCCTATGGATTGACCATTAGTGGTGCAGGTCCAACCCTGTTAGCGTTATCTTCCCCAGGACAGTCGGCAGATGTGGCCACGGCAATGGTGGAAGCATGGCAGAAAGCCGGAATCCAGTCCCAGGCGCAATCGGTGCAAATTGATCAGCGAGGGTCGGTGAGTGTGGAAGCGAAATCTCCCCTTAAACAACCCGCTAACTTTTCCACACCCGGGTAAGGGGCTTACAAGAGTAAGTTTTTTACGTTCAGCTACTCTTGTAAGCGGGTAAGTCCTAATTACCCCGTTATGGCTAATTATCCACGCGCCAAATTCGGGAGAGATGAGAGCGATCGCGATTGGCGGCATTCCAGTCCAGGGACTGGCGGAAATTCACCACCATTGCATTCAAGTCTTCCATATCAATTAAAAACGCATCGTGCCCGTGGGGAGAGTTCAACCACCCCAGTTGAGCATTCGGAATCAACTGCGCTAACTTCTCCTGTTCCACCGGAGGATAAAGCACATCAGAATCGATCGCCACTACGAGCGTCGGTTGCTGGATACTGGCGAGGACCGAATCATAATCCCCAATTCCGCGAGACACATCGTGACTATCCATCGCGTAAGTCAGGGTAATGTAACTATTCGCATCAAAGCGATTCACCAGTTTTTGACCTTGATGGTGGAGATAGTTAACGATTTCCCAATTGCCATCGGCACCTTTGTTGCGCCCAAATTTTTGCTCTAAACTGGCCCAACTGCGATAAGAACACATCGCCATCATGCGTGCAGCGGACAATCCGGCGGCGGGGGGTTGTTCAATGGTGTAATAGCCACCGCGCCAGTAGGGGTCAGCATAAATGGCTTGGCGCTGGGCTTCGCTGAGTCCAATACACCAGGAGGAATGTCTACCCGAGGCGGCAAAGGTGGCGATCGCCTCCACTTTTTCCGGATACATCACCCCCCATTCCAGGACCTGCATCCCGCCTAATGACCCCCCGATCACCAGCTTCACTTTTGCAACTTCCAACTCATCCAGCAAAGCCGCCTGGACTCGCACCATATCCCGAATCGTAATCCGAGGGAAATCGGGACCGTAGGGACATCCGGTTTCGGGATTGACCGACGTGGGTCCGGTCGTGCCGTAACAACTGCCCAGGACGTTGCTGCAAATAATAAAATCTTTTTCCGTATCCAGGGCTTTTCCGGGACCAAACAAAGGGTCCCACCACTGATCCGCATCCGCCCATCCGGTTAAGGCATGGCAGATAACCACCGCGTTATTTCGTTCTGGGTTGAGCTTCCCCCAGGTGCGATAGGCAACTTGAACCCCGATCAAAACCTGTCCGGATTCTAGGATAACGGGTTGTTTAAGCTCACAAAACTGGGTTTCAGGGGAAATATATCGGGTCTCATTCATAATGTTTCATCTCTAGCGATCGCAGAGTGGGTCCGTGAACAATCGGCTCAGAAACGCTGCTCGCGTCATATAACCGTTAGCGTCGGGTATTCGCTGACGGTTTGTTGCTACATTGTACCCCTTGCCCGTCACCGAGTCCCCTCAATTTTTATTGTTTCTATTGTAATCCAATCTCGTTCTAGCTTTTGTTTCTTAGGTCAAGAATTGATCATCCCTGGAGGATGAGTAGGAGCAAAGCCGACTCCAAAGGCCCAGTGCTCTGAATGAAGGGTCGGGGGGTAGAGGTGCGAACACAGAGGCGATCGCCTCTGTGACGCAGCATCCTGGGATTAACCGAATCGCCTCTCACCCAGGGACCGGGTTAATTCCTAAGCTTTTTTAAAAGCTTGGTCGAAATCGGCCTTGATATCCTCAATATGTTCAATTCCCACAGAAACCCGAACCATATCCGGGGTTACCCCAGAGGATTTTTGTTCCTCTTCACTCAATTGTTGGTGAGTCGTCGAGGCGGGATGAATCACCAGAGTTTTTGCATCGCCGACATTAGCTAAATGGCTGGCTAACTTCACATTGTTGATAAATTCGCGGCCCGCTTCCATGCCGCCTTTAATCCCAAAATTGACCACACAGCCAAACCCATTGGTCAGGTATTTTTTAGCTAACTTGTGATAGGGATTATCCTTGAGTCCTGAATATTTAACCCATTCTACCTTGGGATGCTTGGAGAGCCATTTTGCTAACTCCATCGCATTATCAGCATGACGCTGAACTCGTAGCGAGAGGGTTTCTAACCCCTGTAAAAGCAAGAAAGCATTAAATGGACTCATGGCTGGTCCAAAATCACGTAATCCTTCTACCCGGGCGCGAATGATAAAGGCAATATTTCCAAAAGGACTCTTGGGCCCAAAGGTTTCATAGAAATTCATGCCATGATAACCGGGAGAGGGTTCAGTAAAGATGGGGAATTTGCCATTTCCCCAATCAAATTTACCCGAATCTACAATCACGCCACCAATGGATGTCCCATGACCGCCAATCCATTTTGTTGCCGATTCCGTAATGATATCTGCACCATGTTCCAAGGGTTTGCACAAGTAACCCCCACAACCAAAGGTATTATCTACAATTAAGGGAATTCCATGTTCATGGGCGATATCCGCAATGGCAGAAAAATCAGGAATATTGCATTTAGGATTCCCGATACTTTCTAAATAAATAGCTTTAGTTTTGTCATCGATCGCCTTTCGGAAATCTTCTGGATTATCTCCATCGACAAATTTAACGTTAATGCCTAAACGGGGCAGAGCTACTTTAAATTGATTGTAGGTTCCGCCATAGACAAAACTGGTGGAAACAATGTTATCTCCCGCTTCACAAATCGTGGCGATCGCCAAAAATTGGGCCGCTTGACCACTGGACGTTGCTAAGGCAGCCACCCCCCCTTCCAAAGCAGCAATCCGCTTCTCAAACGCATCGGTGGTCGGGTTCATAATTCGGGTATAAATATTCCCGAATTCTTTTAAGGCAAACAAATTGGCGCCGTGATCAGCGTCATTGAAGACATAAGAAGTGGTTTGGTAAATTGGAACAGCACGGGCATTTGTCCCTGGGGCTGGTTCCTGTCCGGCATGAACTTGTAGGGTCTCAAAGCGGTAGTTCGGCGTTTCAGTCATAAACTTGAAAAGTTCCTCGAATTTCTGGGGATTCTGGCTGATTGGATATACAATTCATCTCGCGCTAGAGAGTCATCCTTGACAAGGATTTTACCCTTCCCAAACCAGCTCAAAACAATGTTACGCAATTATAGGGCTATTTTTTTCGGCTCAGGTGATAATTTTAAAAAACTTAATAAAATCTAAAGGTCCAAGACTCGATAAACAAGCGAGTCTGACCGGGTTTTGGAGGGAATTTTTTAATAACAGAAAGTGCTTCTGAGCTGGCAGGAAACCGGGCAGGGAAATTAACAGACACCTGACCTTGGGAGACCAGCCCCATCAGTGGACCCTCGGCGGTACTGGGTACTGGGTACTTTGGTACTGGGTACTGGGTACTGGAGGGACTTCAATTCAGGAATCAACGGGGGCGAGTGTCGAGTTCTATGCCGTTGTCCTAGATTGAATAGATCCCGGAAGCAGAGGGGGGCCTAGGAGAGCTTAGCGGACGATGGAGAGTTCATCCACCACTTGCACCCGTCCCCGGCACAGAGAACGGAGTAGGCGATCGAGACTGAAGCGGTCCTCGTCGCTGAGGGATTCATCTAAAATTGCTGCCATCAGTCCATAGCGATCGGCTTTGGTGATGCAGTGGGTATCTCGGACCGTGGCGAGTAGTTCAGGAATGGCACCGGGGAGCAAGTTGAGGGAAAACATAAGCGTGGTGTTGAACTCGACATCTTTATATCTTTATCATCCCGTGTTTTCTCGCGATCGTCCGTGATTCTACCGAAACCCCCTCCGTGATTCTAACCAGGTTTGGATGTGATCTCACCGGAGTAGGAGTGGTGATGGCGATCGCCACGAAGGAATCCAGCAAATTCCAGGGGCCTTAATCCCCCAACAGGGACTTAAATGTTCATCATGATAAGCATTTATGCTGGCTTATCGGTCAGATTGATGATTTTTACTTAACAACCCTTTTCAAAACTTTATATAGCTTCATAAACTAAAAGAGTAGGCAATAAGTATTTATTACCATCTATGTTAACCATAGACTTTCCCTGGCTAACCACTATAATTTTTTTCCCGCTCCTAGCGGCCTTAGTCATCCCCGTACTCCCCGATCAAGAGGGTAAAACCATTCGCCTCTACAGCCTAGGCATCGGCTTGATTGAACTCGCCCTCACCCTAGTCGCCTTTTGGCAGAACTACGACCTGCACAACCCCGAATTGCAGCTTGTGGAAACCTACCCCTGGGTCCCCCAACTCGGGCTAAACTGGACCCTAGCCGTTGATGGCATTTCCATGCCCCTAATTGTCTTAACCGCCTTAGTCACCACCCTCGCCATTGCCGCAGGATGGAACGTCACCAAAAAGCCCCGGTTATTTTACGCCCTGATGTTGGTCTTGTACAGCGCCCAAATTGGCGTCTTTGCCGCTGGGGATATGCTGCTGTTCTTCCTGATGTGGGAAATCGAACTCGTCCCGGTTTACCTGCTCATTTCGATATGGGGTGGCGAAAAACGCCTCTACGCCGCGACTAAATTCATTTTATATACTGCATTAGCTTCTATCTTTATTCTGGTCGCAGCCTTAGCAATGGCATTCTACGGCGATACCATCACCTTTAATATGGCCGAACTCAGTGCCAGACATTATCCCATTGCCCTAGAATTGCTGCTTTATGCCGGGTTATTCATCGCCTTTGGCGTCAAACTGCCCATTTTCCCCCTCCATACCTGGCTCCCCGACGCTCACGGAGAAGCCTCCGCCCCAGTTTCCATGATTTTGGCCGGGGTCTTGCTGAAAATGGGCGGCTATGCCTTAATTCGCATGAACCTGGAAATGCTTCCCAATGCCCACCTCTACTTTGCCCCGGTTCTGGCAATCCTAGGCGTCGTGAATATTGTCTATGGTGCATTGAGTGCTTTTGGGCAAGATCACCTCAAACGGCGTTTAGCCTATTCTTCGATTTCCCACATGGGGTTTGTGTTGATTGGGATTGCTTCCTTAACGGAACTGGGAATCAGCGGTGCTGTTTTGCAAATGCTCTCCCACGGATTGATTGCTGCCGCTTTATTCTTCCTGGCTGGGGTCACCTATGATCGCACTCATACCCTGGCAATGGCAAAAATGGGCGGTTTGGCGAAGTTGATGCCCAAAGTGTTTGCCCTGTTTACTGCCGGTGCGATGGCATCCTTGGCGTTACCGGGGATGAGTGGATTTGTGAGTGAGTTGACTGTGTTTTTGGGACTTTCCACCAGTTACGCCTACAGCACAACGTTTAAAGTTGTGGTGATTGGGTTAGCGGCAGTCGGTTTAATTGTGACGCCGATTTATTTGCTCTCCATGCTGCGCCAGGTGTTTTATGGCAAAGTTGAGCCGATGATGAATGTCGAGGCGTGGGAGTTTATGGATGCGAAACCTCGGGAGATTGCGATCGCCGCTTGTCTGTTGTTGCCAATTATCGGAATTGGGTTATATCCCAAAGTGGCAACTCAAACCTATGATGTGAAAACCACGGAAGTGGCAGCAGAGGTTCGTAATGCCCTGCCGATCTTTGCCCAGCAGCAAGATCGCTTGTTCTCTGGTGGGTTTTTCGCCCCCAGTATCCCCCGTGTCGATGCTCAAGCTTTATTTAGCATTACCGATATCGGTAAGGGCGCTTAAGTGATTCCGGGGCATGAACTACCATGCCCCAGAATTCCGGGATTCGCCCCAATCCGGCGAGGGTGAATTCCGGTTTTTAAAGCCTTTCAGGACTTTGGGAAATCCCCAAATTAAACTTTATATATATAGAAAATGTTTACAGACTGGTGTATTACCCCGCTTGGTTCCCAAACCCTCAAGGATTGCGGGTAGGGATTAGATAAAAGGGAAAAAAAACTAGCTTTCTGGCTTTAATGAGTGGCTTATTATTAAAGATTGTGTAAAGAGAAGGGGTTTCTAACCTCAAAGCATTTGTTAAAATTAGCCCGCGTAAGCGGGCTTTGTTTTAGGTGATTCCAGCCTTCCCGGCTGCGGGATTTCCGATAAAGCAGCCTGAATGAAGGACTGTGGGAACGATTGTAACTCTCTGGGTACAACTTGACCGGATAAAGTCGGGCGATTTTTCCCCTGAACTGTAGATGACAGGGAAGCGGTTTTATGCTAATTCTTTCCTAGATTGTCCGTAAATCTTCATTTTCAGCGTGGCAATTGGCGATCCGAAGTTTTTTTTAGAAATAATCACCTCCAAACTTCAGCCCAATGGCAGATGAGAGCTTTGCAACGGATCGATGAAAATTATAAGGAAGCGGTAGAGAACTCCGAGAGTCGAAAGCGGACCTAAAATGGACTGTCCAGTGTGAGGGCAAATCCTAAACAGAACGCTTAGAGATGCGGAGACTTTCTATCGGGTCGAACTTTAGTAGACTGGCGTGACTCCGAAAGGGGGTGGGATAGCCTAACCCACTAACCTCTTAAGTATCGGAAGACCTGCCGCCTTTACCACTGTGCGATCGCACTAATTTTTTTGGTGTGAGTTTAGCCACAGCCCCCCGTGAGTCTCGCTGCTGATAGGAAGAGGATAAATGTATGAATGATGCTGTAAAAATCTTTTCTCATTATAATAGCAAGTCAGGCTCTGTGTCTAGGACAAGACGGTGGCCTATTTACTTATTTTTAGGAATTACAAGCAATCTGTTGGTTTGGGGGCTGGCGATCGCCTACATCACCCTCAAAGCCCCAAGCTATACCACCAAATGGTCTATCACCCTACCGAGTACGGGTTCTACCAGTCGCGTAGACTTACCGGGCATTGGGATTGCTTCCTCCCAAACCGATTCCCCCTACCGATATGATTCGCACCATGATCCTCGGGAAAATTACAAATACATTGCCGGAAGCGATGAGGTTAGAACCCGGGCAGCCCAACTGCTCAATCTCGACCTGAAAGCCTTCAATAAACCCAAGATCGAGATTATCGGCAACTCCACCCTGATGGAGTTTGAAATTGTCGGAGATAGTCCCAAACGGGCTCAACAAAAGGCAGGCGCCCTCCACCAAGCCTTTGAACTTCAGTTAGAAAAACTCAGGCAAGAAGAACTCACGGATCAAGACCGCAACTTACAAATGTTGCTCAGTCAATCTCAGCAAAACTTAGAACGGTCCCAGGCGAGATTATCCGAATATCAAGTAAGCTCCAGTATTATCTCTTCCGAGCAACTGGTTGACCTCTCAAAAACCATTGAAGCCTTACGGAAGCAAAAAGCTGAAGTGGATGCCCTGAACCAGCAAAGTAATGCCCGACTGGTCCAAATTACTCAAAACTTAGAACTCTCCCCAGCAAAAGCCAACGATGCCTTTGCCTTACAGTCTGATGCTTTGTTTCAAGACACTTTATTGAAATACCAAACGGCCAGGGGTGAGTTAACCACCTTGACCTCGGTTTATACTCCGCGCCATCCCGTGGTTTTGGCTAAACAACAGGAAATTGATCAAGCCCGAGAGCAATTAACTCAACGGAGTCAGCAAATTGTAGGGCGACCCTTTGACCCGGAAGTCTGGGAACAAACAAACTTAGGAAGTGGCGACAATGCCTCGACGCGGGAAGTCTTATTTCAAGAGTTGATTACATTTCAGACAGAAAACGTGGGCTTAGAAGCACAATCGCAAGAGTTAGGGCGGCAGATTGAGAGCTTAGAAAATCGATTAAAAACCTTATCGGTGCAGGGGTCAGAACTGGAAAATTTACGGCGAGACGTTCAAATCGCCGAAGCGGTGTTTTCTTCCACATTAACCCAGCTCGATATCAGTAAGTCTAACATTTTTGCCAGCTATCCGCGCATTCAAATGTTGACACCACCCGCCTTGCCGCAAGAACCCAGTTCTCCTAAAAAAGTCTTAGCCTTGCTGGGTGCAGGCATGAGTTCAGTCTTTTTTACCGCTGGATTTTTCCTGCTATGGATGCGGGATGTCAAAAATCAACGGCGGAAACAGACTGCAATATTAGAGCCTAAACCCCAACCGATTCCCGTTAACTCGGCGTACCCTCAGCAAAATTCGTCAACCGCAGTTTCTAAGCGATGAAGCCAGAAAACCTACCTGAAAAGTTAGTTTGGTATTACATCATCGGCACTTATATCATCTATTTTATGGGTGCTCAGTATGTATTTGCCCCTCTTTTAGCTTATGTGCTGCTGTTTTATGTCCTCAAAAAATGGTGGAACCAAACTGAGGAAACACCCCTAGAAGAACGGGTCAGGTTTACTCCCTCCAACTGGCTGTGGATTGTGGCTATGTTCATCATGCACATCGCGTTAGTCATGGGTCATATAGACTTTGGAATGGGATTACCGCAAATCATTCGCTCTACGGTGAATGGATGGCTCCGAAGCTGGGCGCTTTTGGCCCTTTTTCCCCTCGCAGCTCATTTGGATATTCGCCCAAAGTTGATTTATCGAGCCATTGCGATTCTGTGTGTTCAAAGTTTGATTTTGATACCCTTCGGCTATCTTTTTAGCATGGCGGGTCTTCCGAGCAAGCTCTATGTTTCTCCTTTACAAGCCTTTGGAGGGAGTTCCTTATACAACGTTAACTTGCTGTATCAATATGATGCCGAAGGGGGTCAAGCGCGAATGTTTTTATTCGCACCTTGGGCACCTGCCTTAGGCATGATTGGCAATATGTACTTTGGAATCGTCCAGCAAGAGGAACACAAAAAATGGCGGTGGTGGGGCATGGTGGGGGCAGCAGCAATGGCCGTTACATCGGTTTCTCGGCTAGGAATTATTTCCTTACCCTTGATTCCGGTAGGAGTGTGGGCATTGACCAATTTTTTAAGACCTTGGGTAATCTTTGCTTCAGGTTTTGCCAGTTTAGGCTTAGGGCTATTTGCACCGGCCTTGATCGAGTTTCTCAATGCTGTCAAAAATCAATTTACTCAAGCCCGCGCTAGTTCTTCCCACGTTCGAGATGTACTCAATGATATGGCGGTTTATCGGTGGAGAACGGATGCTCCAATCTGGGGACATGGCATTCTTCAACCGAAAGGGCCAGGAGTGGTGGCAGAGATGCCCGTTGGGTCTCACCATACTTGGTTTGGGGTGTTGTTTCTCCACGGAGTTGTGGGGTTTTTTGCCCTGGTTATTCCCCTGATTTGGACCTTCATAGAAATGCTGATGAAAGCCCAGCATTCTCAAACCGCCAAGGTCACATTACATTTTATGATTGCTCTGTTTCTATTTGCCTTTGCAGAAAATATTCAGGGCTTGGCTTACCTCTATTGGCCCTCTTTAATTCTCATGGGAATGGCCTTTAAAGAAAAATTAATCGTTTGGAGCGACAGTGATGAAAAAGAAACGTATCTTATTTCTGATCTCTGATAAAAAGATGGGCGGGGTCATGACAATGGTGGAGAGTTTGACGGGTTCTTATCTCTCCAAACAGTTTGACTTTAAAACGGTTTGCTTAGATGCCCACGAAGCCATCAACGAACGGGTGACCCCCGATGTGGTGGTGATTAATAAAGCCTGTACCTGGAAGAGAATTCCGAATTTACTGTGGTTATATCTGCGAAAAAGAAAAACTCAAGTGGTGATTATCGAGCATCACTATACGGAGGGATTTGAAACGCATCAAGTTCCTGAGAAAAAGCGCTTCCGGCTGATGCTAAAAATTTCCTACTCTTTAGCCGATCGCGTGGTAGCGGTTTCAGAAGCTCAAGCCGATTGGATGTTTAAAAACAACCTAGTTGAGGGGGATAAACTGTATCAAATTAATCCAGCGGTCAAACTGAAGGAATTTCTGGAAGTGTCCGATCGCCAGCCCCACAAAGAAATTCACTTAGCCGCTTATGGTCGATTCTGCCAACAAAAAGGATTTGACATCTTGCTAGAGGCCATGAAGTTAATTCCCCAACATACGGTTAATTTATATTTAGGAGGAGATGGCCCGGATAAAGAAGACCTCAAAGAACGCGCCCTCGGCTTAACCAATGTCAAATTTTGTGGGGCGATCGATGATGTTCCCCAGTTTTTAGAAGGATGTGATGCGGTGGTCATTTCATCGCGTTGGGAACCCTTTGGTTTAGTCTGTATGGAAGCCAAAGCCGCAGGAAAGCCCGTGATTGCCTCGGATATTGATGGGTTACGAGAACAAGTGCGCGATTGTGGGATTTTGGTTCCCCCAGAAGAGCCGGTTAAATTGGCGGAAGCGATCGCCTCCTTGGGCGAAAGTGACCTCTTGACTTGGGGTCAAAACGGGCGCAACTCGGTCAAAGATGCCCGGGACCAATTTTTAACTCAATGGGAAAACTTACTGGTGGAATTAACACAAACCTAAAACTTCGGTCATTTTTTTAAGTCGGAACAAAATTTACCAACCCAATCTCAATCAATCACTTACAGAAAGGAAGATATTAATGAAAAAGTCCATGCGCTGGGATCGTTTTTTTACGAGGGGAACACCTGTTATCGCCTTGCCGGATTGGAATACTCCTCGGCTTTTTGTCCCGGCTAAAAATTTTTCGCAGCGATGGAAAGGAAGCTCCTTGTGTCCTCCTCCCTCGGTTAATTCCGATGGGATTGCCTTGCCTCCAAAGTTGAGGCGACTCTTGTATCGAATTCGGGTGGCTTTAGGGCCTTCGCCAATGATAATTGCCAACCGAAAAAAGTCGGGATCAATCGATATTAAGGGGTTTGTCCGGGAGGTTTTACCGGAATTTAGTTGGGCTGTGTTTTCCGTGGGTGTTCCTGGGAAAGCGCAGAAAATTACCGCTCAACTTTGGAATGATCGCAATCAAGTGATTGGCTATCTGAAATACTCATCCAAACCCATCGCCTGCGATCGCATCGCCCGAGAATATGCCGTTCTCTCTCAACTCAATGTCCAACCTAGACCCTTAAAATTTGGTCCGTTGAGTAAGGGAACCGCGCTTTTAATCGAACCCATTCAGGGAAAACATATCGGTGGTGGAACGCTTCCCCCAGAACCGGCGATTCTCACCCTTCTCGATCAGTATGCGATCGCCAAACCTGTTCCCCTGGATGAGCATCCTTGGGTCCAAACCTTCCAACAAACTGCCGAACCCTTCGCCGTGAAGTGGTTAGAGGCCCTGGACCGTCGCCCCTGGCCGATTGTCGCCCTACATGGGGATTTTTCGCCCTGGAACCTGTTGCGATCGCCAGATGGCAAGATTTTTGCCATTGACTGGGAATATGGGGTCCCCGAAGGGTTTCCCTACCTCGATCTCGCGTATTACATCCTGCAAGTTGCCTATTGGTGCTTGCACTATACTCCCACGCAAGCTTGGGAGTATGCAGTGGAGTTTCTCTCTAGCCGTTCGGGGCCCAACCTCACATTAGCGGAGGCAAAGGCGATCGTGCGATTGAGTGCCTATCAGGGCTATCAATTTATGCTCGAAGATGGACATTCTCTCGAAGAAAAACCTCAATATTGGCGCTCTAAGGTGTGGGAACATGAACTTTGCAACATTTCAAACTAAAGTTAAAAAGAAACTCAGTAACAAATTTGTTCAAAATATTGGCTGGCTAACCGGGGCCGAATTTGCCATCCGGATTGTCCGGTTATTGACTACTGTAGTCTTAGCCCGGTTTTTAACCCAATACGATTATGGATTGGCCGCCATTGTCTTAACCACTTATGAATTTACCCATGTCTTTACCGATATCGGTATTGGGGCCAAACTGATTCAAGCAGAACCGGAAGAACTCGAAGACTTATGCCGAAATGCCTATTGGATGAGTTGGGTTCTCTATAGCGGCTTATTTCTCGCTCAGGCCCTTGTCGCTTTTCCCATTGCCTGGTTTTATAGCGATACCAATCTGATTTTCCCCATCGCCGTTTTAGGCGGGGTCTTTTTAATCACCCCCCTAGGCGTCGTGCAAGCGATCTTACTTCGTCGAGAAAATCGCCTAGAAATTCAAGCCCTCAATCATACCGCTGTCCAGGGAACCAGTAACTTGTTATCCCTCGTTTTTGCGGTATTAGGGTGGGGAATCTGGGCCATTGTCATTCCGAAAATTATGGTCACACCCTTGTGGGCTTATATCTACCTCCGCAACCATTCCTGGCGTCCCAAAGGAGGATTTAGGAGCGATAAATGGAAAGAAATTTTTGGGTTTGGTAAAAATGTTTTAGGCATTGAACTGTTAAAGACCTTGAGAACTAATCTGGATTATATCCTCGTGGGTCGATTTTTAGGGATTACCGAGTTAGGAATCTACTTCTTTGCCTTTAATGCTGGATTGGGCATTAGTCTGAGCATCATTAAATCGATTAACGCTGCCCTATTACCTCATTTATGCGCTCTGCGACAAGACTGGGCCAAAATGAAGCAGCAGTTCTATAAGAGCTTAAAGGTAATTGGGGCTTTAATCATTCCCTTAGCCCTCTTACAATCAACAATGGCCCCGTTGTATGTGCCGATTGTGTTTGGAGAAAAATGGATTGGAGCCATTCCGGTTTTAATGATTATCTGTCTCTCGGCTATCCCTCGCCCCTTTGGTGATGCTGCTTCTCAATTAATGGTAGCAATTGGCCGACCGGATATTGATTTTAAGTGGAATATTATCTTTACCACCATCTTTACCATCAGTCTGTTTATCGGCCTCAAATGGCAAGTGATTGGGTTAGCATTAACTGTGTTACTTGTTCATGCGATCGCCTTACCTGGCTATACGATTTGGGCAAGTCGGTATGCCTTTAACCGTAAGCACTAATCATTCTGTGGGGAAACTTTTATCAAAGTTTCTCCCTGGCAGTCGCCCTCTTTTGTATCCAATTTTAAAAAACCAGCGCTTTCATTGATTCTTTTAGTAAATTCTGGGGTTAAAGCTATGAAATTAATTTCTGTCATCGTTCCTGTATATAACCTAGAACAGTATATTGTGGAGACCATCCAGTCTGTGTTGGCCCAAACTTACAAACATTTTGAACTGATTGTAATTGATGATGGATCCACTGACAAAACCCCTGAAATTTGTGAAGAATTTCAGGAACCAAAATTAAAATTAATTCGTCAGAGAAATAAAGGGGCCAATGCGGCCAGAAATGCAGGAGTTCGTGCAGCTAAAGGGGACTATATCGCCTTTCTCGATGGGGATGATCTCTGGTTTCCTGAAAAATTAGCCAAGCATATTGAGCATTTAGAGCAGTCCCCCGAAGTCGGCATTAGCTATAGTCAATCCGCTTTTATTGATGAAGCAGGCAACCCAATGGGACTTTATCAAATGCCTAAACTCACTGACATTACGGTTAGAGATGTACTCTGTCGTAATCCCATTAGTAATGGCTCCTGTGCCGTCCTTCGCCAAGAGGTGTTTGAAGGCATTAAATTCCAAGATGACCTCTATGGAACTGCGGAAGATTTCTACTGGGATGAGCGATTACAAGGCTCGCAAGACCTCGATTGCTGGTTTAGAATTGCCCTCAAAACTGATTGGAAAATGGAAGGAATTCCGGAAATTTTAACCTTGTATCGGGTGAATTCTCACGGGCTCTCGGCCAACTTATTAAAAAAACAAGAGTCCTGGGAACAGGTTATGGAGAAAACTCGGGAGTATGCACCGGATGAGGTCGCTCAATGGGAAAATCCCGCGCGCGCTTATCACTTGCGATATCTAGCGCGTCGTGCGGTGACGTTACGCGATGGAATGACTGCCTTAAAATTGTGCCGTCAAGCGATCGCCACTCACCCCCAAATGGTGCTAGAAGAACCGAAACGCACGGGAGTCACCCTAGTGGCTGCTACCATCCTTTCGGTCCTTCCTACCCCGATTTATCAACAACTCGAAGATCTGGGAATGAAAGTAGGGGGATGGTTCCAAAAACGTCAAATTTTCCAGTATAAAACTTAAGCTCCCTGTTGCCGTTTATTCTCTCTCTAACGTGGGTTTTATACCGCTATTAAAACCCATTTTACCCCAAACTGATCTAACTTTTTTACTCACTTTCTCAATCTAACAAGTCATTATGAAGCTAGTTTCGGTAGTGGTTCCGGTTTATAACGTTGAAGCTTATATTGCTGAAACCATTCAGTCAATTCTCAACCAAACTTACTCTAATTTTGAAATTCTGATTGTCAATGATGGGTCAAGCGATCGCAGTGTAGAAATCATTCAAACCTTTGATGACCCCCGCATCACCGTGATGCACCAAGAGAACCAAGGCGTATCAGCAGCCCGAAATCGGGGAATTTCTCAAGCAAAGGGGGAGTATATTGGCTTAATTGATGGGGATGATATCTGGACCCCGGAAAAGCTCGAAAAGCACGTAGAACATTTGGAGCGATCGCCGCAGATTGGGCTCAGTTTTTGTCGGTCCGCCTTTATCGACCTCAAGGGAAACCCCCTGGGAATTTATCAAATGCCCCGACTAAACAATATTGAACCCCATCATATTCTTTGCCGAAATCCCATTGGCAATGGGTCCGTTCCTGTGATTCGTCGGGCTGCGCTCGAAGCCATTAAGCATCCCTCCACTCGAAATAATGGAGCATCAATGGCCTATTTTGATGAGAGTCTTCACAACTTAGAAGATGTAGAATGCTGGCTCCGAATCGCCCTCCAAAGTGAGTGGCAAGTGGAAGGTATTCCAGAAGCTCTCACCCTCTACCGTGTTAATTTAGCAGGAGCTTCGACTAAGGTTGATCAACAGATAGCTTCCTTAGAAAAAATGCTGCTTAAAACCGGCACTTATGCCCCAGAACTGGTGGCAGAATGGGGCAGTATGGCCCGGGCTTATCAAATTCGCTTTTTATCACGACGGATGGTTAGTCTCGGCAATGGAAAAAAAGCGGTGCAACTGGCGAATAAAGCCCTGGTAACCTCCTGGAAAATCGCCCGTGATGAACCTCAGCGGACCTTTCTGACTTTAGCTGCAGCCTATTCTCTCTATCTCTTACCCCCGTTTATTTATAAACCGCTAGAAGCAAGGGGGATGAAAATGACGGGACTCGCTCAACAAAAACGAATTCTCCAAGAACAAAAGAACTAGCCGATTGATTGACTTGTTTGAAGTGAGGATATTAAACCGATGAAATTTGTTTCTGTGATTGTTCCCGTTTACAATGTCGAGCGATATATTACCGAAACCATTCGCTCAGTTTTGGCTCAAACCTATTCCCATTTTGAAGTTTTAATCGTGGATGATGGGTCACCGGACCGGAGTATAGAAATTTGTGAGCAGCAGTTCGATGATCCAAGAATTAAAATTATTCGCCAAGCTAATCGGGGATTAGCCGGGGCGAGAAATACGGGAATTCGTCACGCCCAAGGCGAATATTTGGCCTTCTTAGATAGCGATGATTTGTGGGAAGCGACTAAACTCGCGAAACATATTGAACATCTCGATTCGGCCTTGAATGTGGGAATTAGTTTCAGTCGTTCCGCTTTAATTGATGAAGCGGGCAATCCCACAGGAACCTATTTGATGCCGCAATTAACAGATATTGATGTGCCTTGTTTGTTGCGAGGCAGTCCTTTAGGGAATGGTTCAACTCCGGTAATTCGACGGGAGGTCTTTGAAGCGATTGAATTTGAAGCGAACCGCTATGGAACGGTGGAAACGTTTTACTTTGATGAAGCGTTCCGGCAGTCGGAAGATATTGAATGTTGGTTAAGAATTGCCTTAACTACAGACTGGAAATTTGAAGGACTGCCCGAAGCGCTCACGTTATACAGAGTGAATACGGGAGGTCTTTCAGCTAACTATATTAAGCAGCTTGAAAGCTGGGAACAGGTATTAGAAAAAACCCGGTCTTACGCACCAGAAGCTGTCGCCCAATGGTGGGATCTGGCGATCGCCTACGAACTACGATATCTCGCACGCAGTGCCATCCGCGTCAAAAATGGCAAAGTTGCGGTGGAGTTAATCAATCGCGCCTTATTCACCTACTGGCGCATCCTCCTGGAAGAACCCAAGCGGACAGTATTAACCCTAATTGCTGCTTATGTTCTGCGGTTATTACCTCCCTCGGTTTATACTTGGATCGAAAACCGGGGCAACCAGTTAAATGGTTCCACCCAACACCAGCAGATTCAACGCGATCGCCATCCCGAAACTTCCCCATCCCCCATCGGAATCGGGGTGTCCCTAAAATAGCCCTTGGCGATCGCCTGCCCTTGATCGGGCGTTAAAATGGAGAAATAGCCCTCACCCCATCCGGTAGGGGCTTTCCAAATTAAGCCCGATGATGGCGGGCTCTTCAAGGTTTTTACACCCCAGATTTGGCCTAAACCCACGGAAAACCTGATCGAATTGTGACAATGTTTAACCATTGGTTTCAAGGAAAAATGCGAACCTCTATTTTAGCGGGTATCGCGATCGCAGTGGCCGCCTCTGCCACCGTGTTCGCCATCGGCTCCTTTGCTCTCGAAAACCGCCATCGCCTCGCCCAGAACGGAGGCAATTTTGAAGTAAGAAATAGTAAAATTTATGCCCCGGATGGCTCCGAATTCCTGATTAAAGGAACGAATATCAACGGTCCGGATTTTGGCTGGCCGGGAAATACCCCCAGCTATGTCGATTTAGTCGCAGACTGTTGGAATTTCAACACAGTTAGAGTCAATATCCGACTCTTAGGCGGCGAAATATCTTATGAGGAGAATGGCACGGTTGAGGAGATCATTGACGTTTACACAGGGCGCGGTTTAGTCACGATGGTAGAACCCCATGACCGCACCGGATCCTACTATGAAGGCGAAGATTTAGAAACCCTTAAAGATTTCTTTCGAGACCTAGCCACCAAATATAAAAATAACCCTTATGTCTGGTTCAATGTGATGAATGAACCCGGGGGCCATGAGAGTAGCGCCAATATCGATAAATGGTTGAAAATTCATCAAGAAGTCATTAAAGTGATTCGGGATGAAGTCGGCGCCCAGAACATTATCGTGATTGATGGGCATTACTGGGGCCAAGATGTGGGAGAGTGGAATTCTAAATCGGTTTCTTCGGAAAAAAGTGCCATTTTAGGACAGTCTCAAAAACTTATGAATTTTAACGGTAAACGCTATGATAATTTAGTGTTTAGCGTGCATTTTTATGACCAGTGGAAATATTCTGAGACCAAAATGGCCGATTATTTAGACCGGGCGATCGCCAAAAACATCCCCCTCATTATCGGAGAATATGGGGTGGAAAAAAATGGCGAATTTAAGTCGCCCGTTGAGTTTATGTTCAATACAGCCGTGCCTCGAAATATCGGGCGGATTGTTTGGGCATGGTGGGGGGGCGATAATTTTGAATTAACCACCACGGATAATGGCGGAGGTCATCATATCGATAACTGTGAAAATCCCACCAACTTAACTTGGCTGGGTGAGCAAGTCTGGAAAGATAATCATGGAGAATATCCTCGCAATTGAGCCAGAGTAACGCACCGATGAGCAGCCACCCCTGGGGTTTAAACTGGAGGATTTTTTTCCCAAAAAGTATCGCACTTTTAGCCGTTGTTCTCTTACAACCGATCGCCTTGACGGGCTGTTTTTCCCCAGAGGAGATTAAACACCCAGAGATACAAACCGAGTTTGCGCCGGGGTGGAATAACGTGGCCGTGGGCGGTGGGGGATATGTCACCGGCATCTATCTCCATCCTCAAGTGCCTAACTTAGCATATATCCGCACGGATATGGGAGGCTTCTATCGCTGGGACTCCACCGCTACCCGTTGGATACCCCTGAGCGATCGCTTTACCCGGTCCGAAAGTGGTTACTATGGCGGGGAGGCATTGGCACTTGACCCCAACAACCCCGACCGGGTGTATATTGCTGCGGGCAAATATTTATGGGCTGAACCGGGGACAATTTTTAAGTCCAGCGATCGCGGTCAAACTTGGGTGCAGTCGGACCTCCGCCTGCCAATGGGAGGCAACGAAGAACTGCGCGGGGCAGGAAATCGCCTGGTAGTCAGTCCCCATGACTCGAATTTGCTCTTATTTGGGTCCCGACAAAATGGCCTATGGCGGTCCATTGATGCCGGGATGACCTGGAACCTGGTCCCCGGTTTTCCCACCCCTTCAGACTCAAAAATTGGCATTCTGGCGATCGCTTTCGACCCCAACCAACCTAGCCAAATTTATGCCAGCGTTTACGGCGATCGCCTCTATCAATCCACCGATGGCGGAACCACCTGGAATCCCCTTCCCAACAGTCCTTCCCATGCCTTTAAATTAGCCGTCGCCTCCGATAGCACTCTCTATGTTACTCATGCCCAAGGCGTTAGCAAATATCTCCAGGAAAACTGGCACAATATTACGCCCCCGAATACCTCTTTTCGGCGCTTGATTCGTCGCGAAACGCCCGCCTTTAATGGGTTAAGTATTCATCCCCAAAATCCTCAAGAACTGATTGTCAGTCATGGGCAAACAACCCGAACTCAACTTTATCATTCCCAAGATGGCGGGATGACTTGGACTGAGAAAAAATCCCAGATTAATAATACCGTTCCCTGGTGGCCTGATGATTATTTTAGTAATCATTTATCGGCCTTAGAATTTGACCCCACCATTCCGGGTCGAGTCTGGTTATCTGACTGGTATGGAGTCTGGCAAACGGACAATTTTAACAAGAATCTGCCCGTTTGGACCAACTACAGCCAAGGTCATGAACAGGTCGTCACCTTTGATCTCGTCTCTCCCCCCACGGGTGCTTTACTGCTGAGTGCCGTAGCCGATGTGGAAGGATTTTATCACTCGCACTTAGAGCAGATTCCGCCCCACCGCTTTGGCTCCGATCGCGGCTCGTTTCAAGAAACTTATAGCCTAGATTATGCCGCCCAATCACCTCAACATTTAGTCCGAGTTGGAGGCGATCGTTGGAATTCACGGTATGGCGGGGCCACCTCCGCCGATGGCGGATTAACCTGGCAAAGATTCTCCCAATTTCCCGAACAGATGATGCCCATGCGGGTTGCAGTTTCTGCCACCAATCCCCAGCAATTTGTCGTTACTCTCAGTGATTCTCAAGGCATCCGAACCCAAGATAATGGTCAGTCCTGGCAACCGATTCAAGGCTTACCTGATAGTATTGAAGGCCCTTGGGAATGGTCTCAACCCTTAGGGGCTGATGCGGTGAATGGTAACCGTTTTTATTATTACCATGAGGGTACAGTTTACCACAGTCAAGATGGCGGATTATCCTTTGCACCAATTTATCAAAGTTTACCCCATTCTGACTGGCATTTTCTCAAAACAATGCCAGGAGCTGAAGGAGAGGTTTGGGTCAGCTTGGACCAGGAAGGATTATACCGATCGCCTGATGGGGGACAGAGTTTTTCTAAAGTGGCTGGGGTAGAACAGGCTTATTTATTCGCCTTTGGAAAAGCGGCCCCCGGACAGGAAATTCCCGCCCTCTATTTATATGGAAAAGTTGTTAATAAACCGGAGAGTATTTTTTGGTCTCCTGATTTAGGAAAAACTTGGATTGATATCGGCGATCGTGAGATTCCCATTGGCAATCAACCCAATGTAATGGAAGCCAGTAAACAGCAGTTTGGCTTAGTATTTATAGGGACCAATGGTCGCGGGATTTATTACCGAGCGATCGGCGCACCCTGAACCTTGATCCCCTGTTACTTTTACCCGAGATCAGCAGTCACAACCGCTTGTGCGCTGAGAGTTTTTCGCCGACGTTTCATCAGTAATGCAGCCACAAAACCGAGGGCGACTGCAGCTGAAGGTTCAGGAACAGATTCCGATTCCATCACTGGAGTTTGAATCATATTAAAAGGGGGGTATCCACTTTTTCCCCAAATGGACCCCTCTAACTCACAAGCTTGACTTTTACAAGCACTCAAAGGTAAGCCTTCTGGTGCTTGTATGCTTGCATGAAAAGTCATTGTGTAAGGCGGGGGTATATTCGGGTCTAGGATCTCCAGGTATAATCCATGCTTGGTGATTCCAAAAATAGAAAGTTCGACGTCCAATGGCTCTAAACCGCCCTGCCATGACTTCCATTTAAAATCCGTTACAACCTCCGGGACCACCGTCGCCAAGGTTAGAGCTTCCGTTGAACCGGGTGCTACCTTGTGTTCTCCATCAATGAAAAACGTATTAGGTGGAGAAGAAACGATGGTATCGAAAATCCCATCCGCGAGGGTATATTCAATTTCAAAAGTGCTAAGAAAGGGCATCTGAGAGTAATAAGCGAGCCCTTTAAAGGTCAACCCCTGTGCCGGAGTCGCATTCAACACTCCCATTGAACTAAAAACCGCAACGAAAAGGGTCAAGAGTCGGGGCGTTTTCAAGAGTAGTTTGGGCATAATATGCTCCTATTATTTAATGAATCAATTGGGTCGGTTCTGAGCGGATTTTTCGAGCCTTGAATTCAGGAGAAACTCACAGTGAGATCGGGGACGCTAGATTCGGATAAAAAATCAATCCAAAGACCCAATTTCAGGGATTTTATCGGTGCTTTCACTTGGAATCAGCAGTGACAACCGCTGGTATGGTGACAGCTTTTCGGGGACGTTTCAGGAATAGAACACCGACAACACTGAGGGCGACTGCCGCTGAGGGTTCGGGAACCGATTCGGGTTCGGGGACTGGCGTTACAATCATCCGAGAACCGTAGAATCCGCCTTTACCCCCAAAGTCCGCAGACGCATCACAAGCCTGAGTTTTACACGCGCTCAAAGGTAGTCCCTCGGGTGCTTGTATTGTTGACTTGAAAATATTCTGGTAAATCGGGGGTTGGTTCACATCTAGGAGTTGGAGGAATAATCCCTCCTCTGTAATTCCAAAAAGAGAAAGTTGAAGCACTGGCTGTGTTCTATCCCCCTCTATCCCTACCTTAAAATTCGTTTTTAAATCCGTTACAACCTCGGGGACAACAGTCGCAAGACTCATCGGTAGGCTTGGCGCAGGACCCAGATAATCTCCATCAATGAAAAAGGTATTGGGTGCGGAAGCCAGAATAGTATCGAAAATTCCATCCGCGAGGGTATATTCAATTTCAAATCCCTCTAAATTTGGAAAGTAAGTTTCGTAAATCATGCCTTTAAAGGTTGCTCCATTTGCTGGAGTTCCAATCAGCACGCCCATTGAACTAATAACGGCAGTGGAAAGGGCAACTAATCCGGGACGGGTGAACAAAAATTGGCTCATAATAAGGTCCTCTTCTTTGATTTTTTAGGGGTCTTTAATGAGAGAATGTGGCAGTTTAATTTAGGGTTTTTAGAAACCCAGGGGCGCAAAATTCAGCGGCGATCGCCCCTTGATAACACCCGAGATTTTTCTCCCGGTTGCCTTTACGGTTGCTGCGCGATCGCAACTTGCCTGATTACCCACTTCGCTCTTTTATGAACGAAATTTACAATATTTCGCTCGGGCAACTGGTAAATTTTATACGCTTATTTTATCCCTAATATTTGATTTTTAAATAATAAAAAATTAAAGGTTTGATGAAGATAATAAATTCTTTTTTGTACAACAAAGCCGAGGGTTGAAGTGAATCAATCCTCGGCTTTATATAACAATTAGTTAGGATTAGAAAGGGATGGAAAATTACAACTCTTCCCCGGAATTAAGAGGCGATCGCTCTCATGGATGGTTTGCCATACTTTTGCTTATCCTCTAAAGACCTCACCTTATGTTCTGCCTTAACCGTTTCCAGAAACCAATCGATGGTCTCTTGCTTCACCCACCCTTTCAGAACAGCAATTTCTCCAAACTTCATGCCCGTTTGACGTTGATAGTTTAAAATCCGGGTGATTTGGTCATCGTTTAACAAAGCTGCTTTTTTCAGATACTGCCCTAAGGGCTGTTGAGGATGAGCAGTTTCTAACTGGGGTAACTCTTCAGCAAAAAAGTCAACAGTTTCCGGTTTAACCCAGCCTCGGCGTGCCAGTAAATCCCCGAACCGCAGATGCCGTTGATAAGCTTGTTCCTGCAAAATCTCTTCCACTTGTTCTGAGGAAATTAAGCCCGCTGTTTTGAGTAACTGACCGATGGGACTTTTGTATTGATAGAGATTCAACTTTTGTTGAAACACTAACAAGAAAAAGGGCAGGTCTTCTACTAAATATCTCTTCCAGAGGCGTTTGGGTTCAGACATTAACCTAAAAGCCCACTCTACCCCATATTTACTCATCCATTCTGGCGACCTAGGACGGTTCCCGGCTTCAAAATCTAGGGTCGCGCCAATTGCCATAAACACTTTGATATTCGGCAACTGATTTTTATATTTAGAAATCCATTTTTCCTGTTTGGGTGCCCCGACTCCCACCGCTAAAACCGTGGCCCCGGATTCATTGATCATCTCAATAATTTTCTGACACTCCGCTTCGTTCTTCTCAAACCCGTATGAAGGAGAGTAAGATCCGATTACCATGTCCCGACCCAACTTAGAGTTAATATTTTTCTGAGCTTTGTGGGCGACTCCCTCTGCAGCACCGAGGAGAAAAATTTTAGTATCGGGGTCATCTTTAAAGTAGGTATAAAAAGCTGGAAATAAGTCTGATCCGGAGATTTTTTCTCGAATAGGACTGCCCAACCACTTGGAGACTATTTTAACAATTTGACTATCACAAACTCGATAATCTGCTTCTTGATAAATATGGTGAAACTCTGGATCTTTTTGCAGTTTTATTAAATGATCAACATTGGGAGTGACGACGACGCCGCCTTTCTCTTTAAGGAGAAGCAGTAACTCTTCTTGGGTTAAGTTATCGATACTTACATTTAAGATGTTAATTTTGTTCATTGTGTCAACCTGTAGAATAAGAGATGTGGACCATCTTTTTTTGACCGGATTCTTGACAAGATTTCTAAAAATTTATTTCCATCTTGCTCGGTCGGTTAACCCACCCCTTAGCCCCACTGAAGGCGATTGGGACTGGATTTAGAGGAACTCAATCATTCTGACCCACCACTGAGAGGCAATCTCCGGTTTTTCCTACCCTGAGTAGGTGACCTAACTCAGACTATCGATCGCGATCGCCTAGAGATGGAATCACACCGAGCGAAACAGAGGTTCTTGCGCCAGTCAGCAAAAGCAGCATTTTTCAGTTCAGCTTCAGGGTGAAAATGACAGCCGGTAAACAGAGTGCTTACCTTTTGCCCTTCTATTTAACTTATCTTTTCATGGGAGGAGCCTTCATGACATCCCCCTGCATGAATACACGGAAAGAGATTTTATTGTCATTAAAAGTAGATTATTGAGAATTACCATCCTATTGGAATAGATATTTTACTTTTTAGAAAAAAAATAGTAATTGACCTCTGTAAAAAGTTAGATTTTTTAGGGTTTTCCATATAAATTTACAATTTGCTCTGGTGCAGGGATAAAGCTGGACTTATAGCTCTCTATCGGGGGGAGTAAGTCGTGTAATCTCACAGCCTGATCCTTACTCCAGCGAATGTGGAATTTACGGAGATAGACCTCGGCAAAAAAAATATGTGTTATCTTTACAGCTCACCTCAAGTTTAGGTAAAGCATTGAATCATCGGGTTCCGGCGAAAGTCAACTAGACCACTTGCATCATTCCCGCTTGAGCCCCGCTGTTAGGTAAGGGGGGCAGCAGAGAGTTATGCAAGGGGTCTAATCTAGGATATTCTATAGAATAGGGTCGCTCCCGTTCGTTGTGCCTTGCGATGAAAGCCACAAGGGCGACGAATTCACCGGAAATTCAGATAGGCAAAATAAGTCAACGATGATAGATCCACAGAAAGACGAAATAGTAGCCATTCTCTCGCAAATTGAGGACCTGCAACGGGAACGGAGCACCCTTGCCATTGATGAGCTTGCTTTAGAGGATGACTCTCCCGAAGCGATCGCAATGGCTTATCGACGCGCCGCCAGAGAAACGGCGGCAGTTGCGGTAGAAGTGAAAGGAATTGACGATGCGATCGCCGCCCTCCACAAAAAACTCTCTGAGAAACAGAGCCAGTTGAAGCGCCAAGGCGATCGCCACTCCATCGCCGCCCAGGTCGAAGAGTCCAGAGACTGTGCCCGGGTTCATGCCCAGCGGATTAACGAACTCGCCAATGAACTAAGCGAAGAAGTCAAAGCACTCAAGGCGATCGCCGATGAAATTTCTCCCAGTTATTGGCAGGTTTATTACAAGCCTTTTATTACCGGATTTACCAGTATTTCAGTCCCCCACGTTCGTTCCGATGGGGATGTGTGGATGATTATCAATCGCGTGGTGTGAGCGGGGCTGTTTCGGGTCAGTTACTTTCTGACAATCACCCAAACGGCATGAACAATCCCGGGAAGATACCCCAAGAACGTTAAGACCAAATTAATCCAAAAATCTCGACCCAAACCCACTTGTAAAAAAACGCCCAGGGGCGGCAGAAAAATAGCACAAATCAGGCGAATAGGATCCATTTTTTACCTCTTCTGTTAAATACAATATCAACCGATCGCGAACGGTCACCGCAGAAGCACTCTCGGCGTTGTACTCGTCCGCTCCACTTCATGTTAGCTTTTTCCCCCAGGATGCATCAGCCCATACCCGGGGAAAGCGCCGATCGCAGGGCATCAGTCTAGCGCGAGGGGGACTGCCCCAGGGTGGCAACCCCCGATCAACCCCTCTGCGGTTTGAGGGTCTGGAGGGGCAACTTTGATCGCACCCAGAGCAAAACGATGGTAGGGTAGATCCGGTACGGTGACTCGACCCTCGCAAACACAAGCTATGAATAGAGATCAAAAAAGAGAGCATCCCACCTGGGCGGGGAATTATCTCAAGCTGGAAAAAAAAAGGGAGTGCGAACCAATGGCTCGCAGTATTTTGGCTCAGGGGGCTGTTACGCCTACTCCGTCCTTGCTAAAACGAGGGGATGTCAGGAAAATTGCACCGATCAGGGTGGGCGATCGAGGGACCCTAGGATGGAAGGGGCCGCGTCAGGGTGGTTTAGGTTCCGCTCCCTTCCGTCAACGCACCACGACATCTGCCGTTTTATTTTTAAAGTGTAGCTGAGGTAATTTATGCTGGCACCCCGTGACCTGCAATATCTGTTGGATATTTTAATCTCGGCCAAACTCGCTGTGAACTATGTTTCTAGAAGTAGCTGGTCCAGTTTTGTAGAAGATGTTCAATTGCAAGATTCTGTGATTCGGCGTTTAGAGGTCATTGGAGAGGCGGAACGTCGTCTCTCCGAGCGAACCCGAGTTTCTCTGTCCCGAATTCCTTTTATTATGATGCGGAATAGAATTATCCATGAATATGATAAGATAGTATTAGAAGTCGTTTGGGATACGGTTCAAAAGGATTTACCTATCTTAGTAGAATCTTTGGAAAAGGTTTTACCCGGGCAAGAAGAAGAGGAGCAATCCTACTACTAAACCTCGAAAAATAGCCTCTGGTTTCGGGGTTTAAACCCACTTTAATAGCGCTGTATTCGGTTTTTTGGCGGGGATTTAACCGGGGGTCGGGCGAGTTAGTGATAGCCGCCTCACCCCCGCCAAGCCCACAAGTGTGGCGATCGCCATTTTTGCGCTCTTAGCCTGGGTCAAAGGGGCGATCGCTCTCCATCTATTCCCCCGAGAACCCCTGCTCGAACCCAGGGGAAGGGGGTTCTATGTTCCAGGAATGCTCCCCTTTTTTCCGTAAAACTACGGAACTTTTCAACCTCCGTCCAATCCCCAATCAGGCGATCGCTCCACCCATTCCCCTTCCTCCTTCACCTCAGCCTAGGGAACTTGTCCCCCCTCCCCCCATCCCCAAAAACCCTCCCAGAAATGATATAATTTTCTATAAATTCTTATCACCGGGTAGAAAATAACTCCCTCCCTTCAATCGGTAGCAACTACAACAAATTATCAGGGGTTCTTACACCGAAAAGGGTCGCTCAAAGTCGATCGCCTGCAAAAGAATGGAAAACTTATATGAATTCTAATCGCAAACTCAACTCCTACATTTGGCGGGTAGCGTTGCTACCTTTGGGTGGATTATTGATACTTCTGGTCTTGCTCTATTCTAACCGAGAACAAGCGGAGCAATCCTGGAACCGTCTCAAGCCCATTGCTACCCCCAATTTAGGCAGAAACGAAGCCGTATTAAGCCCCACCGAAGAACAACTGGGTATCCAAGAAACGAGGAACCTGGAAACCCGCTTAAATAACTTACAAGTCATCCTCATTCTGGGGGGATTAATCGAACTGGGGTTAATGGCGTATGCCGTATGGGTAACTGCCTCCGGTGTGAACCATAGGGTGGAGGAAGTCGCCCAGGAAATCACCCAATCCTCCACCGATATCGCCACCACCATGACGCAACAAGAACGCATTGCCAATGATCAGGCAGCGTCGGTTAATCAAACCACAACCACGATGGACGAATTGGGTGCATCCTCCCGACAATCAGCGGAACAAGCCGAAGCCGCTGCCGCTGATGCGCGCAATGCCTTAGTCTTAACAGAAGGCGGAAGCAAAGCCGTTGAACGCACCTTAACGGATATGTCCGCTTTAAAAGCAAAAGTGGGAGAAATCGCCGACCAAATTCTCCGCTTGAGCGAACAAACCTCTCAAATTCGTAATATCTCTGGACTCGTCAGTGATTTAGCCACGCAAACGAATATGCTGGCCCTGAATGCTGCCGTAGAAGCAGTTCGGGCGGGGGAACATGGGAAAGGATTTGCCGTGGTTGCCAGTGAAATTAGAAAACTCGCCGACCAAAGTCAGAAATCCACCGAAAAGATTAACGGGCTGGTGGCTGACATTCAATCCGCGATTAATTCTACAGTAATTGTTACCGATGAAGGGAGTAAAACGGTCCAAGCGAGTTTAAAAATTGCTAAAGAAACCGCCGAAGCCTTCGAGGGAGTCACCGAAGCCATTAATAACATTACCTTAAGCACTCAACAAATCTCTTTAAGCGCCAAACAGCAAGCGATCGCCATTCAGCAAGTTGTAGAAGCCATGAACTCCCTGAATAAAGTAGCCAATCAAACTGCCCAAGGCATTAGCCAAGTCAAAACTGGCACCGATCGCCTCAACAGCGTCGCTCAAAATTTGAAGCAAATTGTTTAGAACCCCGGCCCTAAAAACCGGGCCAAACCCTTAAAAACTGCTGTTAGAGTTTGCCCCAGTCCGACGGCATAATTCAGGAGATTTCCCCTTAAATTGGAGCAGATTGGAAAAATTAAAATCAGCCGCCACTGATTTTGGCTGGGTAACCCAAACCCGTCAAAATTTCCACGACTTTTTGCTTGCAATCCCCTTGCATTTCAATCGTATTATCCTTCACCGTCCCCCCGGTTCCGCACTGGCTTTTGAGCTGCTTTGCCAAGTCGGATAACGTTTCCGGTTTCAGTTGAAAGCCGGTAATTTCCGTAACCGTTTTACCCTTGCGCCCCTTGCGCGAGGCTTGCACTCGAATCTTTTGCTGAGAAGGAGGCAGTTCCGTAACCGGACGTTCCGTGGCGGCATTCGGTTGGCTGCCTGTTCCGAATTCTTGATAAGCGATGCGATTGTCCCGACCGGATTTGTTTTTAGAAGCGTCCATAAACCTTATCAAATCATAAGAAACAGCAATCCATTGTAGTTTAGCCTAGCGCAAACTCCCGGGAGTTAAAAGGGACAAAGGGACGCCCAGGGAGGACTCCCGAATGAGCAGTGGCCTCGTATAATGGAAGTCTGATTCCATTATTGTTTCATTTATTGCGATCGCCGTGACTACCACACCCAGACCCCTAACCCCCACCTCTAACCCGCAACAACCCGATACCTTTGGACGCTTCGGACGCTTTGGCGGCAAATATGTCCCCGAAACCCTCATGCCTGCCCTAGCGGAACTCGAAACCGCCTATCAGCAATATCGCAACGATGCGGGATTTCAAGCTGAACTGGATTTATTACTGCATGATTATGTCGGACGTCCCAGCCCCCTGTATTTCGCCGAACGCCTGACCCAACATTATGCTAGACCCGACGGCAGCGGCGCACAAATTTACCTGAAACGGGAAGACCTTAACCATACCGGGGCTCATAAAATTAACAATGCGATCGCCCAGGCCCTCCTCGCCAAACGCATGGGCAAACAGCGCATTATCGCCGAAACCGGCGCGGGTCAACATGGCGTTGCCACCGCCACCGTCTGCGCCCGCTTTGGCCTAGAATGCGTCATTTACATGGGCGTTCACGATATGGAACGTCAAGCCCTGAACGTGTTTAGAATGCGCCTGATGGGGGCTGAAGTCCGCCCCGTTGCTGCTGGGACGGGAACCCTCAAAGATGCCACCTCCGAAGCGATTCGCGACTGGGTAACCAACGTGGAAACCACCCATTATATCCTCGGTTCCGTGGCAGGACCCCACCCCTATCCCATGATGGTTCGGGACTTCCATGCCGTAATCGGGCAGGAAACCCGCGCCCAATGCCTGGAAAAATGGGGCGGTTTGCCCGATATTCTCCTCGCCTGCGTCGGTGGCGGTTCCAATGCAATGGGGTTATTCCATGAATTTGTCAACGAACCCCAAATCCGCCTGATTGGGGTAGAAGCAGCAGGGGAAGGGGTAAATACTGATAAACACGCCGCGACCCTGACTCACGGCCAAATCGGGGTCTTGCATGGGGCGATGAGCTATTTACTGCAAGATGATGAAGGGCAAGTGATTGAGGCCCACTCGATTAGTGCCGGGTTGGATTATCCCGGTGTCGGTCCCGAACATAGTTATTTGAAAGACCTGGGACGGGCGGAATATTACAGCATTACGGACAAAGAAGCGTTAGAGGCATTTCAGCGGTTATCGCAATTAGAGGGGATTATTCCGGCCTTGGAAACCTCCCATGCGATCGCCTATTTAGAAACCCTTTGTACTCAAGTTGAAGGTAGCCCACGGATTGTGATTAATTGTTCGGGCCGGGGTGACAAAGACGTACAAACGGTGGCGAAACATCTTCTCCCCAACTCCTAACTGGATTAAACCCCATGAAACTCGGATTTCTCCTGGCAAAGCTGGCACTTTTGACAATGGCGATGACCGTGAGTGGTTGCCAGTTTTCTGCCTATTTAGAAGCGGGATTAGAAGATGCCGGAATTGCATTGAGTCCCCCACCGATGGCTCCTGTTCCGGTAACTTCTGATGCTGAATTTAGCCAGATGGAACAACGGGTTCATGAACTGGTGAATCAATATCGGCAGGCCCAGAACCTGCCGCCTTTAACCCTTGATGAACGTATCAGTACCCAAGCTAGAAAACATAGTGAAGCAATGGCCCGGGGTGAGATGACCTTTAGTCATGATGGGTTTGATAACCGCATCAAGGCGATCGGGCAATCCCTGTCCTATCGCAAGGCGGCGGAAAATCTCGCCTATAACATGGGCTATCGGGATCCGGTCAATCAAGCGGTAGAAGGGTGGATTGGCAGTCCCGGCCATCAAAAGAATATGGTGGGGGCTTATGATGTGACCGGGATTGGGATTGCTAAAAATGCCAAAGGCGAGTATTATTACAGCCAAATTTTTATCAAGCGCCGGTAAAGTTCGGGTTCCTCACTCTAGGAGAGACTGGGGACCTGAATTCCTGGAGAGTGCTGGCTTTTGATAGATTGGGGTTTGGATTTACCCAGAGTACGAGCATAGGTAGGTTATGACATTGCAAGCATTTCAAGTGTGCGATCGCGATTTAACACCGGAACAGTTAGCGGGGTATTTGTGCGCCTCGGCGATCGCCGTCGATACCGAAACAATGGGACTGTTACCCCAACGCGATCGCCTCTGTTTAGTACAGATCTGCGATCGTGAGGGTCACGTCACCGTCATTCGCATCCCCCGAGGCCAAAAAGAAGCCCCCTATCTCAAAGAACTGCTCGAAGCTTCCAATATCCTCAAAGTCTTTCACTTTGCCCGCTTTGATATGGCAACCTTGCTCTATCATCTCGGTATCGCGGTCCAACCCGTCTTTTGTACCAAACTCGCCAGCAAACTTGCCCGAACCTACAGCCCTCGTCACGGACTTAAAGAAGTAGTCCAAGAACTCTGTAAAGTTGAACTGGATAAAAGCGCCCAAAGTTCCGATTGGGGCAATCCTGACAACCTGGATGAAGCGCAGTTGAGTTACGCCGCCAATGATGTGCGCTATTTACTCCCGGTGCAACAGAAGCTACAAGGGATGCTAGAACGAGAGGAACGTTGGGAACTCGCCCAGCAGTGCTTCCAATGTTTGCCCGTCTTTATTTCCTTAGATTTACTGCAATATAAAGATATTTTTGAGCATTAAGGGGCTTCAAAATTTTCAAAAATTCCAGCCACCCTGCCGATTAAAATCAGGAACGGTTTAGGGGATTAAAAATCATCGGGTGAAAGCCTTTTATCCTGCTTAAACCCGGTTTCTTCTCCTGTTTTTTAGGATTCCGTGGAAGTCACCGAAGGTTGTAACCCGCCCACTAACTGTTCAATTCCGCGTTTAATCCAGCGCGTCACAGTCATGGGACTTACCCCAATTTGCTCCGCAACTTCTTTGCGGGGAATTTCATTAAAGAACACCGACTCAATCACCGTGCGAGTCTTGTCTTCCAACTGACTGAGGGCTTGTTGCAGTTGTTGGCGTTCTTCTTCTAAACTTTGGAGAGATTGATAGTGATGATCCACTAAGGTATCACCCAAGGTCACCGGAGTATCAACCTGGACCGAGACCAAGGCATCTAAACTCAGGGGCATCCGATTTTGAGTGGCTAACTTCGTTTGCCGCCATTCTTCCACAGAAACCAGCAACTGTTCGGCAATCTCTGCATCAGTTGGTACACGACCGAGGGATTGGGTTAATGTTTCGCGCACTCGTTCGCCTCGGGTTTGCAATTCCCGCCACCGCCGGGGAATTTTCACCGAAGAGCCTTTATCCCGCAAAAAATGCAGCATTTCGCCGCGAATATAGGGGACGGCAAAAGAGCTAAAGGCACAACCTTGGCTGGGTTGAAATCGCTCGATCGCCCGAATTAAGCCCAAATAACCAATTTGTTCCAGGTCTTCGTAGGGTTCAGCACATTGATGGCTGACTCGGTGAGCTATTTTTCTGACCAAACCAGCATTTAAACGCACTAGCTGATTGCGAACAAGCACCGAGGGATTTTGGTGATAGGAGACTAAGAGCTCCATCCCTCGGTAGTGCATAGAAGAGGATTGAGTCGCCATTTTATTTAGAGCCTCGAATAAAGGTATTCCCTGGTTTTCAGGGGCGGTGGATTGGAGAATAAGAAAAACTGTCTTAAGAGTTAGTCAATAAATTTAACCTACTTTTAGTATGCCTTAAGGTAGAGGCGACCACTAGAGTTGTTTTACTGAAGTCCTCTGGGTTCAAATCAGGGAGTTCCGCAAAAATACGGAATTTTTTTCTGAGGAATGTAAAGTAGGTCCTGGGCTTGTGAAGAAATGTTAATTCGCCCCTCTGGTCCCCTCCCCAAGACACAGGCTATGCGTTACTCACATATTTCTTAACAATCTCGTAAACCTAATGCCTGTATTGGTTAGCGGGATAATTAACCTC
>NZ_JAMXFA010000052.1 GCF_025370785.1 Laspinema olomoucense D3b | reverse complement strand
AAACGCTTATCCAGTCTGGGCTGTATCCATCAACATTCCCATGAAGCCACTGACCATTAAATTGGCGAAGGTATTGCAAAAAAATGTAGGTTATTCTACTGCCCTCCCTATTGTGGATACAATGAATGAAGTGGTTATGGTGACGCGATCATGGATCAAGCAATAGCTGGTCGGTTGGGGACTTTTGGCGCGGCGGTGGTTGTGGGGGCAGCAGTGACCGCCGCCACCCCCTCGGTTCCCTTGGTCGCAGTAGGAACCGCCCTCACTGCGGTAGCGGGGGGGATTGTTGCCAATGATTTGGGGGCGCTCAATGCTCAGTTAGGGGAGCCGGATTTGCGAAATGCCCATTTAACCCGGGCGGTGGGGCGATCGCTCGCCATCGTGATTGAAGATGTCGCCAAAGACCACAAGGGGCGATCGGGCCGAGCGTTGAAAGCGCTGGCCCAAACCGCGCGGCAAGATTGGCCTCAAATCGTCCGGGAAACCGTAGGAAATCAGACCCCGGCGGAGTTATTTGAGGAAAATTTAGCGGCGAATTATTTTGCGACGGTACCAGCGAATTTTGACCAGATGCGGGCCTTGGCAACCTGGGAAGACTGGCGGCTCGTGATTGACGCCTTGGGACATAGAGTGCGGCGAGGGAAGCGATTCCGGCGGTGGCTATCGGGGACAGTGTATCCCTTAAGAGCCTTAAATCCGGGACAGGTGGATACTCTAGCCCAACGGTTGCATCAAGATTTCCCGAGGGCAATCCGGGAAGTGTTGAAGCGGGATTTTGCCGAGGGAAAAGAGGCATTTGCCGGGATGGTGTTTGACCTGCTGGGCAACTTAACGGCGGGTCAGCAGGATTTAGCAAAACGGGTGGCTCAGTGGCGATCGCAAACCCAGTCTCTTTCCCATGCCCTTGCCGAGCAACTAACCCTGGAATTGCTGTGGTTAGAAGGGGTGGTGACTCGGGAGGGTGAAATCACCCGGGAGACGGTGACAGCCACAGGGGAAAAGATTGAGCAAACGATGGGCAACCAGGCCGATCGCATTATCCATGAGCTTCGCCCCGTCGTCACCCCCCAAAACCCCCACTCACCCTCTAACCTCTCGCGCTACGCTCGCACTGTGCCCAAATTCGTGGGGCGGGAGGTGGCAAAGGCAGAGTTGAGCCGGTTGTTAGCAGAGACGGACCAGGTGGCAGTGTCGGGGATGGGCGGCCTAGGGAAAACCGAATTAGCATGGCAGTGGGCGGACCAGGAATATCAGGCGGGCAATTTTCCCGGTGGGGTGGTGTGGCTGGATGTGGCAGCAGGGAATCCCGGGGACCAGTTGCTGCTGTTTTATCAGACCACCTTTGCCGTGGAAGTCCCCCAGGAGTTGGCGACGGTGGCCGATCGCGTCGCCTATTGTTGGCAGCATTGGCCTGGGGAGGGTGCCGTGTTGGTGGTGTTGGATGATGTGGTGCGGGAGCGGGACGGGGCGCAGTTGGCGATGTTTCGGCCCGGGGGTTGGTTTCGGGTGTTGCGGACAACCCGGGAACGGTGGACCGGGGTGCAGGATTACCCCCTGGATCAGCTTTCCGATGACGCAGGGCGGGAGTTGTTGACCAGCTACATTGACCCAGCGCGCCTAGAGGCGGAACCGGAGGCGGTGGAGGATTTGTTGTGGTGGTTTGGGGGGTTGCCTCTGGGGTTGGAGTTGGCAGGGCGGTATTTGGTGTTATATAAAATTTCTCTGATTGCCAAGTATATGGAAGGGTTACATCTGACCCATAAATCCCTAAACTCAAATATTGAGATGGGCTATCCCCACGGGCTGGAGGCGGCCCTGGCGTTCAGTTGGGCGCGGCTGGATGGGGAGGCGGCGCGGGGGTTGGCCCTGCGGTTGGGGCTATATGGGGCAGCGGCGATTCCTCTGACGGAAGATGAGCTACAAGATTGGCACGAGGCTTTCAACGGGTTGTTAAATTTGAATCTATTGGAGGGGGAGAGGAACTGGGTGCGGTTGCATCCGTTAGTGCGGCAGTTTGTGCGGCAACGGTTGGCGGTGGAGTTGTCTGCGGAGGCGGTGGATGAATTGCGGAGGGAAGTGGCGGGGGCGATCGTTAAACAGGGTAAACATATTCCTGACCGCTTTACGATGACCCAGGCGCGGGAGTTTGCCCCCTGGATTCCCCATCTGGAGGAGGTGTGGGAGGAATTGTTGCCCTGGGTGGGGGATGAGGATGTAATTTCACCGCTAGAGGCATTACTCCAGTTTTATTATGGACAGGGAGTCTATCGAGCAGCGCAACTTTGGGCTGAGGAGTGTGTGGCGGTGGTGCGATCGCGCTTAGGCGACAAACATCCAGACACTGCGACTGCCCTCAGCCATCTGGCGGCTGTGTACCGGGAGCAAGGGAACTACACCGCTGTCGAACCCCTCCTCTTGGAAGCCCTGAAGATTGACCAGGAGAGCCTGCCCCCTAATCATCGATATTTAGCCCGCGACTTCAACAACCTGGCAGAGTTGTACCGGGCGCAAGGGAAGTACGACGCTGCCGAACTCCACTATTTGGAAGCCTTGGAGATTGACCGGAAGAGCCTGCTCCCCAATCTTCCCGATTTAACCTGCGACCTCAACAATCTGGGGGGGTTATACTACCAACAAGGGAAGTACGACGCCGCCGAACCCCTCTACTTGGAAGTCTTGGAGATTGACCAGGAGAGCCTGCCCTCCAATCATCCCGATGTAGCCACCCACCTCAACAACCTGGCGGATTTGTACCGGGTGCAAGGAAAGTACAACGACGCTGAACTCCTCTACTTAAAAGCCTTGGAGATTGACCGAGAGAGCCTACCCCCCAATCATCCGCAGTTAGCTATCCTCCTCAATAACCTGGCGGCGTTGTACTACGAGCAAGGGAACTACGCCGCTGCCGAACCCTTTTACTTGGAAGCCTTGGCGATCGCTCGGAAAAGCCGGCCCCCTAATCATCCCGATTTAGCCATCCTTCTTAACAACCTGGCGACGTTGTACCGGGAGCAAGGGAACTACACCGCTGCCGAACCCCTCGTCTTGGAAGCCCTGAAGATTGACCGGGAGAGCTTGCCCCCTAATCATCCTGATTTAGCCATCCATCTCAACAACCTGGCAGAGTTGTACGAGGAGCAAGGGAAGTACGACGCTGCCAAACTCCTCTACTTGGAAGCCGTGGAGATTGACCGGAAGAGCCTGCTCCCTAATCATCCCGATTTAGCCATCCATCTTGTCAATTTTGCACGATTTCAAGGAAAGCAAGGCAATTATGAAGGTACTGAACCCATGATGTTAGAGGGGATACAAATACTATTTGAGTCCTGGGGATTGGAGCACCCACGATTCAAAAAAAAGTTCCAAGATTGCATCAATTTCTACCGCACTGGCCTCGCTGCGGGACTGCCCACTCGCCTGCACCAACACCCCCTTGGCGACCAAATTCGCTCGCGCCTCTAGTCCCGGAAAGCCCAGAAACCCAGGTTCTAAAGTCTGGCGATAAAATTGATGAGCCAGCGCCCACAATCCATCCTGTCCAGTTCATCTTACCCTGCCTGACAACAATGGTGGTCAAGCCTACCGCTCGATCTCCCCATCCAACTGGAACTCGTGGATGACATTTTAATCTTTAGTACCTCCAAATCCGTCCAAAATCGGATTGAACCCATATTCCACTGGTTTAATTGCTGACTTTTTATTTTTTAAAAACCTTTGCCCATAAATGGTTTCAGCGATTTTATAAAAAATCTATGGGAACTATGGTCCTCAATGTAACCGGAGTTTTCCGGCTTCTTGAGAATATTCTCAGTAAAAACTGCACTTTTTGAGTGCTTACTCCCCTGGAGAGAGTAATAAAACCCCGGGTACAGAAAATAGCTGTAAATTTCAAAGGAAAAGGTTTGTAGCGATTTTAAAAAATTGGTTGCTTCAGCCAAAAAACTTGCGGAGACATTCCATCGAAGTATTTTTGCTTATGCGGAATGTGGGTTAAGAATAGCAGCGGTCCAATTGTAGTCGATTTTAGCGACTCCCCCTTCGCCTTCTAAGCGAGGGTAGCGATCGTGTCCAATGTGGTCGATCACTTCAGCTACGGAGTTGGGGCATCTAAAAGTGATGGGTGTTGTGGGTGGCATCAAACAAGCGTCTAACAGCGTACACAGTTAATCTAACTCTACTTTGAGTTTCGCCTTAATATCCGATGCCAGTCAGTAATTTCTCGGCTCAGTAAGAGTTCTGGGCTAATCGTTTCTAAATGAGAGAGAGCATTGCGTATTTTCCTTAAGTGCCGCACAAGATTTCTAACGTCGCTTTTTACAACTCTACAATTTTCATCAATTTGATACTCGATATGACCAATTTCTAAATCTTGAACATCTTTAATAACCTCACCAAATCTGGTCGTAAAAGGCACTTTTAAAAATCCCGCTAGAAGCCTAAGAATATCATGCCTTCTTTCTTCAACAAATGGCAATAGCTCTCCAACTTCCCCGCTCCAGATTCGACGTTCTATTTCTACTTTATCTAAAACTCCATTTACCAAAACAGCAGAGTGAATTTTCTCTTCACTCTCAATAATATCTTTCATTCCTTTACACCATCTCTCGGATAATTCATAATTACAATCACACCAGTTACGTTCCCCAGCAATCTGATGAAGAATTGGTAAAGGTTTAAGAATATGTTCAAGTTTTTCATAAGCCAGACGCTTGCTAATATTGCAGTCCCAAAGAGCAATATTTGTTACTACTGAGATAGCTACCCGCTTTTGTAAATCGGGCAATCGTTTGCCTTGAAAAAGCTGAGAAGTGAACAACATCATATCCATACGGTCAACGACACCCTTCCAAAAATGGTGGGACAAACATACTTCTTCGGCTGGGGGATCGAGAGCCAGTTTCCCAACTAACGAGACGCAAAAAAGCGTGCGATAAAGCTTAGGGATATTCCGACATGGTTGTTCGTAGTCTAAAATAAATTTTTTCCAGACAGGCCAAACATTGGGAGTCAAATCATCCAACCAGACAATCTTGCCAGCAAAATTTTGATGTTGTGCCAATGTACGAGCATTCCGAACTTCATTTGAGCTAATTTCGCCTACAAAATGGTCGAAGAGGAAATGAACAGGTTCGCCTGAGCTTTCAGAAGATACAGAAATCTTCTGCCAATCCCAATCGTCGCCAAGTTCAGACCGGATAGCGCTCGACAAACCGCTTGGTAAATGTTCTGGTAAACAGAGAATGACATTTTTTCCATCTCTAAAGTCTTGAACAACCCGTTCGACAAATTGACTCGGACCGGGGAGTTGCCACCAAAAACGAGTCATATCGCTTTATTCTCCAAAAGATGTCAGGATACGACCTACAAGTGGATCGACACTCCAATTACCATTGCCAATTGGATATGCAAGTCTAAGCAACTCCGCCCACCTAAAAGTTTGACAAACAATTTCATTCGATATGCCATCAACAATCTCAATTAAATCTTCAGTAGAGGCTTTTTCTAAAGTAGCCAGAGCGCGTAATATCTGTTTTTGTTGGGAATGAGGATTATCAAGCCCCATAAGAATTGCTAATTCACTCAGGACATCAAAATGAGTCAATGACTCTCCAATCTTTTGTAGGTGAGGTTCCCAGTGGCGATCGGATTTAGCTTGTTGATACAAACGCTGAAGTAGAACTGACCAATTTCCTGTAATCTCAGTTATCTTCTCTCGGCTTTCTTTATTCAATGCTAAATCACAATCCTCCAACCACTGCCTAAGAGCTCCGTCATGCCAAGGTTTGAGACTCAAAAGACTTACCCCTTGAGACACCAATGAATCAAGACAGTTAACATTCATTAATTCCCACAATTTTTGGGGATTGGCTACAAAAACAACTCGTGCAAATGACTTTTTAGATTTCAGCCTATGAAGTTTATCCAGCGCTGCTCTTACCCATTCTTGACCCCAAGAACAATTGGATGAAACAAATATAATCGTCGTTCCATCAATCTCTCGTTCTCGCTTGTCTAGGTTGTTTAAATGGTTGGTAAAAACCGATGTTTCAGAGACATCTTCAATAGCACTAAAAAATTCTTGACCCACTGCTGAGACTAAGAACTCCTGCAACTCATCTAAACCTGCTGCTGGGCAACCAAAAATAATAGAAACGCTATTTTCTCGTCGTCGCAGGGCTGATTCTTGTTGCACCGTCAAAGGACTGCGACGAGATAAGTCAGTTCGCAAAGCTGACCTAAAAATTTCAGGATCGTAGCCTAACGAAGGTTCACGACTTCTCAGAAGTTGTTCCTCAATTTCAGCTTCAGTGCCCAAAAGCAAAACTACGTTGGGACTTCTGAGGGCAAAGCGTCCTTGATCGGTTTCTCTTAAAACTCCTAAACCCACCATCTCTGCTAGCAGGGCGCGAAACTCATCTGTAGATTTACCTTGAAATCCTTCTGACCACCAAGATAGGACAGTATCCTGAACCCAGGATACAGCAAATCCATCAACCATGCCTGTCTGACTCGTGAGAGACTCATAGGCTATGGAATATGCGATCACTTCATACCGTTGATCTAGTTGCAGCGTCCAGAGGAGGCGATCACGGATAGCCTTGCGGAGATTTTGACTTTGGTAAGCTTCGTCAACTTGCTTGTCACCAATCTCATACGGAGGAGTATTGCTCCGTTCGTACTTTTTCAAGTGATTCTTATTAACGTCTCTGAGCAACTCCTGACAATAAAGCTGAATTAAACTCGGATAGTAATTAGTTTGAGAAAGAATTCGGGTCACCAAATCGTCTGATAATTCATACCCAATGCTTGTTAAGGGGCGTTTGATTAGCTCTCTAGCTTCCCGCCACTCTCCATTTTCTAACAAAGGGCCAATGCAAACAGGCTCCCCATAATGAGCAAGAGGATGGTTTTCCAACCTAGTAGTACGCTGAACGTTGTGCAAACCTGCAAATACTACCTTAAAGCGACGCTCTGTTTTATCCATCAGCCCTTTAAAACGACTGGTTTGATTGAACTCTTTTTGCCCGTCAGATTCAAGAAATTTGTCAGATTCATCGAGTAACAAAAGGATGCGACGGCTTTTATCTTGTTCCAACCAATTTTGCAGATGCTTTAGCAGAGTTTCCGCACCTACATTGGTCGGACTGTTACGGGGGACAACTTCAAATTTTTTAAACTCATCTGCCAACAGGCTCCAAATGTCTTCAATTGGCCTGTGGATACCAATACCATCAGCTTTTAAATCAAGAAAAAGAGCTATTCTTCTTTCCTGTGGCGCGTGGAAATCACGCTCTACAGAACGTAATAAAGCGGTTTTTCCTAACTGTCGTCCTCCATAAATAAAGCAAGAACCCATTGAATTAATGATAGAGTCTCGCTCTTGTCTACGTCCGTAAAAAATTTCTGGAGGAACTAATCCAGCAGTGGTTGCATAAGACTCTAGAAAGGTAAAAGGCAGAGCGCACTTAAATAATGTACGCAGTCTGGGTTCTTCTGCACCGCAAAGATACAGCATTAATATATCATCAATCAAAACAAATGTCCGACGACGTTCTCGGCACAGTCGTGCTAATTCTCTACGTCGCACTTCCGTCAAACGTCCAAAAAAGAATACAAAAGCTGGAGAACCATGAGAAGTTTCTCCAACTGTATTCAGAATATCTTCTACTGTGGGTCTATCCCATACGCAAAGAATGCGATATTGTCCGTGAGCGGCTGAACCGTAAGCAGCAACCGGACACAATTCTTTGTTACGTATAACTTCTGTGGTTACTTGCAGCCACATCCGGCCCCCGTTCCGTTCTACTGTAACTCGTAATGGGTTAAACCCTAAGTGGACTAAAATAGTCCGTGCATCTGATTCTGACATTTGCTGGGATTTACCCCCTCTTTTGGCTGAAAACCAGGCACTCAGCATTTCAGTTGCTCTATCAGTTGCAGATCCAGAGGGTCGTTTTAAATTGATTCCGCAAAAACTTTCTCTTCTTTGTACCTTTTGGATGTAAAATGGTGGGTTATTTTCCTCCATAAATTTGTCAATATCAGTGACTTTTATGGGAAAAAAATCAGTGAACTCATTTGATTCTGCTTCTACTACTTTGGGAATTTCATCACCCCTATCTACCATGTCTATGTATTCATTGGCTGTCAGCACATTTCCTCGCTCTAATAGTTCGGTGATGCGTACATAGCTTGGCTGTTCAGGACCTATAAAAAGTGCATTTAATCTTTGCCTTACCTGATCAATTGCTACTTCTTTCTTTTGAGCGATAGCTGCTTTAATATCTCTCAGATTCTCATGTTTTAGATCGAACCGCAGAGTTGTTTCAACTTCTTTCTCTATATTGACAATTTTGGTTGCATAATCAAATCTATCTGCTTCTTTCAGAATTCCTAAAGCAACTGCTTGTTCAATTTGATTTCTGGTTTCCTTGAGATCTCTAAGTAAACTATCCCGACATTCTCGTAGCCCCTCTTCTCGCATCCGCGAGAGTTCTTCAATATTGAGCGAAAGTTCTGACTTAGCACGAAGATACTCAATAATTTTTTCCGTAGCTTCGTGATTTCTGTTTTCTCTTTGACAATAAAAACTTACCGACCAATCAAAATTATTTTGGGCTAATAGTTCCAGAATGCCTTTAACAATTAGATTTTCGCTATTGTCAGGCTTCCAGTTACCATCTAAAGAAAGCTCGGCTATTCTTAGCATATCCGCATACAAGAGATATTTTGGAGCGGATTCTTCAATTGCTAGAGGAACACTAGAAGCAAACAAAGTCTGAATATTGGTTACAGATCTTTGGCAGCAGGAAATACCTGCCTTAATTAATCCTGACAAATTCCCTGACAAATTCCCTTCTGCAAAATCCTCTAGTTCCTTCAAAACAGCACTGTGACGATTAGATAGTTCTTGTTTAAGTTGCTTCGCTTGCTGTTGAGAAAAATCATTTTCTCGCTCTGGACGTGACTCTTGAAGCTGCAACCATCGCCGTCCAAAAGTCACAGCTTCTCCAACTCGGAGCCGAATTCTATTTAGAGCAGTACCTGTAATCGCATTACCACCTGCAAGACCGCCAATCTCTTTTTGGGTTCGCTTAACCTCTGCATTAATTTGAGACTCGGAAGATAATTGATCAACATACCTGCGAACTATTTCTACTTGATTATGATTATTTTCTCGTACCGGCAATAATAAAGAGTAAATTAAATTATTGGGTTTCAGCCACTCGCCCCAAACTGCTTTGGCAACTCCATAAATCATGTCAGCAAGTGGAGCATGAGAAAACCATTCCTCAACTTGTTGCTGCAAAGTCACTATATCAGTTTCCCAGTCTGCCTGATTTCTGACTGTTTTGATGGCTGTTGTATTTAGTGCGTAGCGTTGGCTTCCGTAATTTGCAATTGCTCGACAATACTCAAAGAGTTGGCTTAGACCTCCTCCCAGTCGTAGGTGGTTGAGAATGTCTGAAGCATTAGTATTTGGAGCTAGTAATGCCGGACGGAGTGCTGAAGCAGCTAAAAGTAAACTAATTGCCTGATTCCACTCACCATCTCCAGTAAACAAGCTCTCACTAAAGTTTGCAAAATCCTCCACAAGGATATTAGCAATTTCTCCAATTCCTACTTCGTAACGTACATGATCTCCTAAAATTACTGCTCGAATTACCCAATAGGGCAATTGGAAACGAATGTTGGGGAATTTTCTTTCGAGACAACGCGCTAGATTAAAAGCTAGACTACCCTTGTCTTCATAAATTAGTTGCCAGATTAAATATTGAAGTTCATTCTGGCTCTCTTCAAGTTTGCTATTTAATAATGAAACTGCTATTTCTTGAGCATCTGTCGGAATTTTAGTAAAAGCATCAGATTGGCTATGAGTTGGAGTGGGAATTGGGATATTAGGGACTTCTGCTTCTTTAGAAGTGCCACTTTCAGTTGCCTCTGGCCTCTCTCTTTCGTCAGAAAACGAAGGCATATCAGATACTTCTGGTTTAATTTGTCCAGATTCTGGAATTACATTATCAGCCTTCTCCTCTCCAAATGTGGACGCTGATAGAAAAAAGAGTTTTCCTGTCAATGCAGCTATTGCAACAGGCGTCCCCAATGACTGACCTACTGCTTTCTGCAAGTTTTCCAATCGTTGATAGTCTGGAGATTCTCGTTCGGAAATTAGTGTGAGAAGCTGCACGAATGGATGTTCACCGGATACTAAGATTTTTGCTTCTGGATGTAAGCCATTTTCCTGCCAATTTAAAATCGAACTGTGCAATTCACAAGCTTGCAATAGACTTTGTTCTAGAGGAGTAAAATCACCATTATCGCTGTAGCGAATTTGCAAAAATTTATCTAATATATTTAAGGCTTCTTGATTCTTTATGTTAACAATTTGTTCCGCTTCGTTAATCCTACTAAGGATAACTTCTATATCCTTAATAGAAATGATTTCCTCAACATCAGGAGTAGAAACTCCAAAAGATTGTGCCACTTGCACAACTAGACTGCGGAGTTCTTCAAATCGTTGTCGTTCTCTAGCAATTTGTTCAGCGAGGGCAAATGATGGAGGAATCAAAGGTTCTTGTAATTTTTTGACGGCTTCTGACAGTTGTTCGCTAAGTTGTAAAAGTTTTTGGGCTAAAGAGTTTAAATCAGTTTGTAACTCGACTGTCTTTTGTTTCATATTCTTTAACTATTTAAAAATCAATAAGAATGCTCGGACATCACGCCCAGTTTTTCATCTGCCAAAATACCACAAACGTTGGCAGACTCGACCTTATAAGCTGGATGCTGTGTTTGGATATCTCCCCTGGGGGGGGGGTAACAAGGGAGCTAAAAGCCTCACTGCGTAAGGAGTTGGCCGAATTATGGTAGAAAAAAATAGGTCCCATTCAAATTAACCTTGACCTATTGAGAAAAAATGATGACTCAATTATACCAGACCTATCTGCGAAAATACTTGACTCTAGCTCAGTTGTCATTCTTCTTCAGTGCAAATAGGAAACTTTTGTTTGGGTTCATGGCTTGTTTTCCAGGGGATTCAGTCCAGCAATCGGTTTGGTACTCATTAACCGATCACTTGGAATTAAGGGCCATCTTTCTCTTGAAATTAAGGGTGCTACCCCAAAAACTGGGTAAAACTTTCTCCACTTCAGGGTTTTGGCGTAGGCAAAATTTTAGAAATGAAACAGCCCTGATTGCCGGTTGCCTCTGGCATGGGGGATCTGCTCAAGTCTTAAAGAGTTTGCCCAACTGCTCCACAATTTTCAAGTGCTCAAAATGAACACTTGAAAAATGAGCGGCCCCATCAGAGCGCTTATTGAGTTCATCTAAGGTAAGGTTCCTCGCAGGTAGCTGACTGCCTCTGGGGTAAGGTTTCGGTTCGATAGCGGGTTGGCAATAATCCAGGGTTTGAAATGTGGAGCAGTGCCTTCTCTTCTGCTCAGTTCGGTGCGGATTGACCGATCGCCTCCGAGGAACGGGCCATCTTCTTCATTGCCAATAGGACGACTCTTCGGTTGGCGACCACTTGGGGAAAGCGGTTCACCCGGGCGATCCATGTGGTAACAATTGACCGATCGCCTCTAAGGAAACGGCCATCTTCTTCATCACCAATAGGACGACTCTTGGGTTCGTGAGCCACTTGTGTTGGCCGTTCAGTCCGGCAGTCGGTCTTGGCACTGGCGGGTCGAGCGCCTCGAAAGAAGCGGCAGTTACGGCATGATGTTGAGGTGGCGGGAAGCCTCAGCTATGTCGTAGGCTTTTCGCCTGTGCAACAGTTCCAGGAGTCATTAACTCCAGTGACGGAGATCGCCTGTGCCGCTACCTCAGAATGCGGTGAAATCTGACGGGATCGGGTAGGACAATCTGTGATGAAAACTACCCATTTGCAAGGGTTTTTGCTGGCGATCGGCTACCGCATAACTTCAACTTCCCCTGGGCGATCGCCAATAAATGTTAGCTTCGACAGTTCCCGTGCGGATAGTTCAGAGTGCCGATTCAACCGGGTGAGTTGAGGTGGGAGTTGGGGGGCGATCGGGTAGAACAACTTGTCACCCCGGCCCAGAAATTTGGTACTCCACAATTTTCAAGTGCTCACTTTGAGCACTTGAACAACGAACGCCCCCATCAGAGGGCTTGAGCAGATATTCTTTTTCCGTTGAGTTTGGTGCTGGGTGAGCGGTAAGCGCAGCTATGCCTACTTGCAATCGCCCCAAAGAATAGGCAATTTTTTCCCGGGAAGATAGGGGCATTCTCAGTTGAGTTGAAGGCATTTGTCCTGGATGTGCTCTGAGGCCATCTCATCGGTGTTGCCTGAGCGGTAAGCGCAGCTATGCCGTAGGCAATCGCCCCCAAGGAAAGGGCCATTTTTCCATTGCCAATCGGACGACTCTTGGGTTTGAGGGCAGTGGGGATCGTGGTTCTCTGCGGCGATCAGTCTGAGTGGCAGTTGAGCGGTCTTCGCAGCTATGCCTACTTGCAATCGCCTCCAATAAGGACTTGAGTTAGACATCCCACCCAATAGCAGTTGAATTTCCCAAATGAGAATTGCTGAGGATGGGGTGACAATTTGCCTCACCACCCTCGGATAACGGTCTGATAAAATCAGGAGTTAGAGGAAGAGGTTGCCTGTTGGGAATTCTCTTTAATTTTTTTGGCTTCTTCAATTTCCATTCGCGCCAAAGTCGTCACGGCATCGGATAAATAGGTAACCAGAGTAACCCTTTTCTCCGGGTCTTTTTCTCGCCATAAGTCATTCGCATAAACCATCACGAGATTGCGATAAGCTCTAATAGATTCGGAATCAATTGCGTAACTCATAGATTTAGTAACTGCTCATGTCAAAGGGATATTGACACTCTGCCCTCTAAAAAGAGGCAGATTCTTTAAGACTTGCTTAAAAGGGATAGTCAAGTATCCCCCTAGACGCTCAAAACAACTATCAAGAAGATGCTGCAATTGCGCTTACTTTCCAAATTGTTTTGCTTTTGGGTTCCATCACTAAGCCAGATAGGTACGCTCCTTGTCCTGCCATTATTTGCTCGTCTAGTCGTTATGCCAATTGCATCCGGTTCTTCGTTGCGGGGATTTCTCTGTACTAGGACAATTCATCGCGTAGATGGTTATTCTTACTCACCATTTTATTTTATCATATTGACGGAGGCTAAAGCCGCCGAGTCGCTTGGGTGACTCGCTCGCTCAGAGACGAGGCGTGACCTCACTCCCGCTACCCGCTTGTGTGGGATTTGATTTGGGAGCGATCGCCTCAAACCCACCCCAATTAATTCGGACTTGCCACCGTTCTCACCGTCAGCACTTGCGGTGGGGTCGCATCGGGAGGATAGAGAAAATCCACCTCAACCAAACGCCGATCGCCCGGTGGTAGAGTCAGGGTCAACAACGGTTCTCCCTGTTGTCCCCGTCGCTGTACCAAGTGCAGATAGCGCGTCTGAGTGACGCCTTTTTCATCGGGATAGCACACTCGGATCGTCCCGCGAAAGAACACTTGCCGATCGCGCGGATTGAAGAATAACAGTGCATCCATATCCTCATTTTCCTTCAACGGTGACGAAAACTCTAACCTCACCGTCTGCGCTCGCTCGCTAGAATTGTACAATGGCAAGCTCAAATCGTATTCTATCCCATAATTAGCATGAGCGAAATAGGCCGTATCGGGATACCGTGCCAGCATTGGCGCACTTTGTATCTGCCCCGTTCCCAAAGTAATGCGATGTACCGTACTCAACGCATAGGCAAACGCTTGACCCAGAGGCGGAATTGTGAGGGTTTCCGAATTCGGGTCATCAGTGAGATGCGATCGCCACTGCGACCCCTGCGCCACCCCCGCCACGCGCCCGAACACCACATCGATATTGCTCGGATCCAGAGAAGTCGGCGGCGTATCTCGCGGCCCTGCAAACCCACCATTTTCTAACAATCGTTGCCATTCGGCTAAAGTAGGTGCGCGTTCTTTGCCATCATCCGTCAAGGGCGATCGCATCGCTAAATTTGCCAAATAGACCTCCGGCGTTGGTGTGGGAAAAGCGATCGCCTCAAAGGAAAAGACCCATTCTTTCCATTTGGGTATGGGCTGACCGATCACCTCGCCACAAACGACGGGGCCATCTTCTTCATCGCCAATAGGGCCTATCGGTCACCTCAGCGGTAGGTCTTGGTGGTAGTTGACAAATCGGCTCAAACGACGGGGCCACTCTTTTCCAGTTTGGTACTGGCTAATCAATCGCCGCAAACGACGAGGCCATTCTTCCCTTGAAATTAAGGATACTGCCCCAAAAACCCGGGTCAAACCTTCTCCCGTTTAGGGTTTCGGGGAAGGCCAAATTTTAAAATGAAACAGCCTGGGTTGCTGGTTGCCTCTGGTCAGGGCGATGGGTTCAACGATTAAATTGTTTGCCCAACTGCTCCACAATTTTCAAGTGCTCATTTTGAGCACTTGAAAAACGAGCGCCCCCATGAGAGCGCTTATTAAGTTCAGGTCAAGTCCCTCGCGGGTAGCCGACTGCCTAGAAAGAAGAGGCCATTTTTTCGGCTTCAGTTCGCTGTTGGCTGACCGATTGCCTTGAATCAAGGGCCATTTTCCCTTGGGATTAAGACTACTGCCCCAAAAACCTGGGTCAAACTTTCTCCCGGTTAGGGTTTCGGCGCGGGCAAAATTTTAGAAATGAAATAGCCTGGGTTGCAGGTGGCCCCTGGTGAGGGCGATGGGTTCAACGATTAAATTGTTTGCCCAACTGCCCCACAAATTTCAAGTGCTCATTTTGAGCACTTGAAAAATGAGCACCCCCATCAAAACGCTTATTGAGTTCATATCACGTCCCTCGCAGGTAGCTGACTGTCTCTGGGGTTAGGTTCCGTTTTGATAGCTGAATGATCGCCCCGAACGAAAGATTCATCCTCTTTCAGTTCGGTGCTGATTGGCCGGTAAGCGCAACTATGCCTACTTGCAATCGCCTCAAAGGAATGGGCCATTTCCCGCTCAGTTCGGTGCTGAGTGACTAATTGCCTCGAAGAAAGGAGCCATTTTTGTTCAAAAACCAGATGGTTTGTTGGCTTTCAGTCAGGTGAGCGGTTTGCTGCTGAGTAGCCGATCGCCCCGAAAAAAGGGTCCATCTTTTTGGCTAGAAATAGGACTACTCTGTTTTGATTTATCGAGACCCGTTGTCCTGGGGATTCAGTCCTGTGAGCCATTTTCTGCTGAGTGATCCCTAACCTCAAATGGGGCATTCTTTTCCATCGCAAATAGGACTACGTTGTTTAGATTTGGGGCAGTGGTCCCTGGGATTTAGTCAGGCGGTAGGTCTCCGTACTGGCTGACTGGACAGTGAAAAGTTCTGTATAATCCCGAGAGTGTCGCTCTATCAGCATCAAGAAATGGATCACCTTAGACTCACTATATAACATTTTACAAAAATCAACTCTCATCCTATGTTAGGGTATCGAAACCCTTAACCCAATTAGATAAATCAACCCAAACCAATCAACCCAAAACCTGCCACAAAAAACCATCCATAATGCCACCCGTCCAGTCCAAAATCATCAAATCCTTCGGTGAAAATCAGTGAAATCAGTGGTCCTCCCAACTCACCCAAGATTACAAAGAGAAACAAAAGCAATCGGCCCCTTCCAATTTAAGTTTTAACGTTCAACTAATCACTCAACCAATTCACAAATCAGGAAGCAAAACAATGGTGCGTCAAGGGTTGTTATTTCTATGTCGTCCAGGATTGGCTATAGCCGCAACTCTGCTACTAGGCTCAAGTGTTGCCCAGATGAGTTTAGCGCAGAAGATGGATAAGTTATCAGAATCAACCGGGATTGGAGAAAGTTGGGTTGCTCAGAATTCGAGTAGTGCCCAGGGTAGTGCTCAGGGCGATCGCATACCCGCAGACCGTTGCGAACCCAATGCGAATTCTGAGTTGGGTTTTTGATTGAGGTTGTCATTACCTCCCTTAACTGCTTGTCTGTCATTTCCCCCAGATGGTCATGCACTCTTCTCTTATTCTCTATTAACCATTCAAACAACAACCATGCGCCGAAAGAATAGCCGAAAAGTCCACCCCTCCCTCGCCGTCCTCATCAGCGCGATTTTCGCCAGCGCAACCGCCATCCCCATCAGCGCTCAACCGAGGATAGAGTCACCCTCTCAGACACCCACCCCAGAAAACGCCACTGATTCGGGAAATGCTCAACCCGTGCAAGCATTTGCGGGACAACTGGCGGTGTTCTTGGGACATGAGGATTTGGTCAACAATGCCACCTTCAGCCCCGATGGCAGTCAAATCCTCACGGCTAGTTGGGATAACACCGCCCGCTTGTGGGATAGATCGGGCAATCTCATCGCCCTGTTCCGGGGGCATGAGGGGAGTGTCAGAAGTGCCACCTTCAGCCCTAATGGCAGCCAAATCCTCACGGCTAGTGAGGATAACACCGCCCGCTTGTGGGATACCTCTGGCAATCTCCTCGCTGTATTCCGGGGGCATGAGGGGATTGTCAGAAGTGCCACCTTCAGCCCTGATGGCGGTCAAATCCTCACGGCTAGTTCGGATAACACTGCCCGCCTGTGGGATACCTCTGGCAATCTCATTGCCATCTTCCGGGGGCATGAGAGTTTTGTCAACAGTGCTACCTTCAGCCCCGATGGTAGTCAAATCCTCACGGCTAGTGAGGATAACATCGCCCGCTTGTGGGATACCTCTGGCAATCTCATCGCTGTCTTCCGGGGGCATAAGCGTGGTGTCGAGAGTGCCACCTTCAGCCCTGATGGTGGTCAAATCCTCACTGCTAGTTGGGATAACACCGCCCGCTTGTGGGATACCTCTGGCAATCTCATCGCTGTCTTCCGGGGGCATGAGAGTTTTGTCAACAGTGCCACCTTCAGCCCCGATGGCGGTCAAATCCTCACTGCTAGTTGGGATGACACCGCCCGCTTGTGGGATACCTCTGGCAATCTCATCGCTGTCTTCCGGGGGCATGAGGGGAGTGTCAGAAGTGCCACCTTCAGCCCCGATGGCGGTCAAATTCTCACTGCTAGTTGGGATAACACTGCCCGCCTCTGGGACATATCATTAGCAATACAAACATCGGCTCTTGAGATAGCCTTTCTACAAGGCATCCAACTCTCTAACCAAGGAACTATCGAATCCAGACAACAGGCCATTCAAAAATTAGAAGAATCTCGCCAACTCTATCAGCAATCGGGAAACTTCACCAAAGCAGCCGCAGCATTATTTTATATTGGCAATCTTTACGCAAATTTCGGCCAATTTCAAAGCGCAATCGACTCCTACACCCAAGCTTTATCCCTGTCCCAACAAGCGGGAGTCAAAGCACAAGAAGCTGAAATTTTCAACAGTCTGGGGCAACTGTACAATAATTTAGCCGACCCGCAAACTGCCCTGGCTTACTATAACCAAGCCCTGCCCCTGTTCTATCAATTAAATGATCAAGGCGGTGCAGCCACGACTTTCAATAATATTGGCGATGTCTATACGACTTTAAAACAAGGGGAAAACGCGCTTGATTCCTACACCAAAGTCCTGATTATCTCCCGACCCGCCGGCAATCTCCACGCCGAAGCTGCTGCCTTAAGTGGCATTGGTCGCACCTACATCGCCTCCCAACAATGGCAAACTGCCCTGAATGCTTACAACCAATCCCTGATTATCTCCCGACACCTCAACGATAACCTTCAACAAGCAACCATTCTCAATGAAATCGGCAGGATTCAAGTGGCTTTGGGTCAAGACTCAGCCGCGCAAGAATCTTACAGCGAAGCCTTATCTTTATCCCAACAACTCGGTGCTAAGACTCAAGAAGCCAACATTCTGTACAATCGGGCTATCTTAAACCATCAGCAAAATAACCTAACAGCAGCCCAAACCGACATTGAAGCAGCTATTAATATTGTCGAAGACCTCCGCACTCAAATCAAGAGTGAAAAGCTCCGCCAATCTTACTTCGCTCAAAACCAATCCTATTACGAATTTTACACCGACTTGCTGATGCAATTGCATCAGCAAAACCCAGGGAAAGAATATCACAAACAAGCCCTTAATGTTAGTGAACGCGCCCGTGCCCGCACTTTGTTGGAAATTCTCGCTGAAGCCAATGCCGATATCCGCGCAGGTGTTGACCCCGAACTGCGCGAAAAAGAAAGCTATTTACAGCAGCGCATCAATGTCATGGCTGCTCGTCAAATCGAGTTAGTTTCTGTAGAATATACTGACGAACAAGCAACGGCACTCAAACAAGAACTGGAGAATTTATTGCGCGAATTGGATGCAGTGAAAGCATCCATCCGCCAAACTTCACCCCGATATGCTGCCCTAACTCAACCACAACCCCTGACTGCTGAACAAATTCAGCAGCAGGTTCTGGATGAAAATACTTTGCTGTTACAATATTCTCTCGGAGAAAACCGCAGTTTTCTTTGGGCGGTAACTCCCGATAGTTTAACCGCCTACGAGTTACCCCCTCGCGCTGAAATTGAGAAGGCAGCACGAGAGTTTCGCGATTCAATGACTGCACCAACTCAAAGATATAGTCCCCCAAGGATTGCCAAAACGGCAGCAAATCTCAGTCAGATGGTTCTGGCTCCTGTTGCCGAACTTCTGGGTAATAAGCGATTACTCATTGTTGGCGATGGTGCGTTACATTACGTTCCCTTTGCGGCACTTTCTCACCCGACAATGGCCGATTATCAACCGTTAATGATTGAGCATGAGGTGATTGCGCTCCCCAGTTCCTCCTCTATGGCGGCATTGCGCGAACAAATTGGCGATCGCTCAGTTGCACCTAAGACCTTGGCAATTTTTGCGGATCCTGTCTTCAGCACCCAAGACGAACGCATCCCCGGCAGCGGAGAAACCATTGCGGCACAAACTGATGTAGTCGTGACGCGCTCCTCGGCAGATATCGGGGTGAGCGGCACCCTGGCGCGGCTCAAGTTTACTCGCAATGAAGCTGAAGCCATTCTATCTTTAATTCCCGATGCCGAAAGACTGAAAGCCTTTGATTTTGATGCCAACCGTCAAACCGTCACCAGCGACGAACTGAATCAATACCGCCTGGTGCATTTTGCCACTCACGGCTTTCTCAATAGCGTCAATCCCGAATTATCCGGAATAGTTCTTTCTTTAGTAGATTCCCAGGGAAATACTCAAGATGGTTTTCTGCGCCTACATGACATTTTTAACCTCACGTTAAATGCCGACTTGGTGGTACTTTCTGCCTGTCAAACCGGACTGGGAGGCTCCATTCGCGGCGAGGGTTTGGTCGGATTGACTCGCGGATTTATGTATGCCGGTGTACCGCGTTTGGTGGTGTCACTATGGAGCGTGGATGATGAAGCAACAGCGGTATTGATGTCGAAGTTTTACGGAAGAATGCTCTCCCAAAACCTCACCCCAGCCCAAGCATTACGACAAGCACAGTTGGAGATGTCGCAAACACAGCAGTGGCAGTCTCCCTATTATTGGGCCGGGTTTACCTTGCAGGGGGAATGGAAATAATCAACAATAATGCCTAATAAATGGCGGTGGGTGCGATCGCCTCCACTTCAGAACTATCATAGGTTACCTGCCTTCAGTCCACTACTCGTTTAGTGGCTGACCGAACACCCCGAAGAATAGGCCATTCTTCTCCAGGAAAATAGGACCACTTGGTTTGCATTTGGGGGCCAGTTGTGATTGTGATTCTCTCAGGCGATCAGCTTGGCGGCAGTTGACCGATTGCCCTGAAGAAAAGGACCCTCCTTTCCTAAACCCATAAGATTGGTCTGCCTTCAGTCCGGGGGTAGGTCTTGGTACGGGCTGATGCGATCGCCTCAAAGGAAAGACCCATTCTTTCCAGTTAGGTATGGGCTGAGTGATCGCCTCGCCGCAAACGACGGGGCCATCTTCTTCATCGCCAAAAGGACCTATTGAGCATCTCAGTGGTAGGTCTTGGTGGCAGTTGACCGATCGCCTCAGTGGTAGGTCTTGGTGGCAGTTGACCGATCGCCTCAAACGACGGGGCCACTCTTTTCCAGTTTAGTATTGGCTAACCGATCGCCCCGAAGGAAAGGGCCATCTTTCTCTTGAGATTAAGGGTGCTGCCCCACAAAAAACCAGATCCAATTTTCTTCCGTTGCGGGTTTTGGCGCGGGCAAAATTTTAGAGAATGAAACCGCCCTAATTAACGATAGCGTAAGTCGTCCTTTATCTTTCATAGCAAATTCCATTACTTAGTTGGGGCGCGGACGCGCCATTGCTATGAACACAATTAAATAAGGAATTGACCTTATGAATACTGCTCACATTGTCGGACGAGTCGGCCAAAACCCCGAACTTCGCTATTTTGAGTCCGGGCGAGTTCTTGCCAAATTTTCGATAGCTGTCAACCGAAACTCACGCTCAGACCAACCCAATTGGTTTGCCATCGAACTCTGGGGGAAAACTGCCGAAGTAGCTGGCAACTATGTGAGAAAAGGCTCGACTGTCGGCATTTCTGGCTCTTTAAAGTTGGATGAATGGACCGACCCCAATACGGGTGAAGTCCGTTCTCGACCTGTCATAAAAGGCCGTCGCTTAGAACTCCTTGGAAGCAAACCTGCTGATTCAGATTCCGACAATTCTTCTACTTCCAACCCTAACGACTTCTAAATTTACTTTACATCTTGATGAGCGCGGTCGGGCCTGTTGGCGCGGTCGCGCTTTTTTTGTGAACAATTGAATTAGGAGATTTTCCATATGAATATCTTTTCCTTCAAATTACGGCTCGATTCCATCCAAGTTGGTCATACCTCTGATGGCAACATCCAGGTGATGGGTTTCAGTTCGTTTCAATTCTTTGACGGCAAACAAACACAAATTTATCCGTTGGCATTCACCGCTTATGGTGAACCTGCACAAACCATTGCCCAAGCAGGTATTAATGGAGTTGTTGTCGCCATCGGAGAACTCAATATATTCTCGGTAGACCGCCAAACCCACAAGGACAAGGTGGCGAACTTCCACGTCGAAGAATCTCAAATCCTCCGCCAAGGGAACTCGGTCTCCCTCGAAGTATCTCCCCCGACCATTCAATCTACTACTGCGCCGACTACTCAACCTCGCGTTGCCCATGCCCCAGCAGCTTCTCATCGCCAACCTCAGCCGACGCAACAACCTGTAGGCTTAGCAACCGCTCCATCTAATGGTCATTCCCCCGTGGATGACGAAGAACTCATCCCATTCTAAACCCTTCTTAATCTAAAACAAAGTACACTGAACTATTACTTTAGTTTAGTGTACTTTGTTTTTTTTAGGTTTTGAATAATAGGGTTACATTACAATGCTGCAAAAAGTATTTCAATCAATGATTGTAATACCCGCAAGTATTTAAAAGTTAATCTAATAAATTTTGTTTAAAAAGTATTTTATATTTGTCATAATAAAATTTTTTCTAACATCCAAAAACCTATTTTTTTATATTATAAAAACCGCTAACGCGGGGATAAGATGAAAATTCCTACAAAGGTACATCAAATATGTCCCACTTCTCCCAAATTCAATCCTCTTTTACCAACAAATTAGCGCTGAAACGGGCTTTAGAACGATTAGGGCTTACCCCCGAAGTCTACGACCAGGCGACCGAATTGGTTAATACCTGGGGTGATTATGCAGAAGCAGAAATTATCCTGCGTCGTCAGACTATCAGTGAAGATAGTCCCTGTCAAGCAGACTTAGGATTTCAGTGGGAGCCAGAATCCGCGTGTTACAAAATCGTGGCAGACTCCTATGAATTCAACCATTCTACGCTGAAGAAAAACTTCCAAAACTTAGAAAATTTCCAAGCTCAGTTGACCGTTGCATATCAATTGGAGATGCTGCCCGTTTTGTACAATCAGTCGTCTTTCGATATTGGTGAACCTATTTATGAAAATGGGTCTTATACCGTGACGATTACCCAAAAATTAGATCCTTACGCTGAAATAACGGCCTAATTTTCCCAAATCAAGCTCATCCAGTCCAAGTTATCTCTCAATTTATCATGCCGCAACCTATTATCAAAGTAACAATCACTCCCAACCAACCAATGAAAGTTGAGGTAGAAAATGCTACGGGCAGTGCCTGTACTGAGTTAACTCAACCCCTGGTAAGTAATGGCACTTTAGTCCACCAAACACTCAAACCGGAATATTTTGAAGATAAGAACTCAACTGACCCCGTTGTAAATATCGAATTCTAAACTCTAACTCTATCAAAAAGTGCCCTCTTAAACCTAGTTTTTTGAGGGTGCTTTGACTTGTGAAAAAGATTTGTAGTCAATTAACACTTAGACCTTCACTGATTTATCATGATTGACCCCAACCAACTCCAAAACTTTGCTAGAGCAGGAATGGCAACCCTTCTCATTAAAAGCCCCAGCGCTGATGAAGGACTTATTATCCATGAGATTGTCCAAACTCTGCAAAAAAAGTCTTATTTTGATAGAGCTTGGCAATGGGATGCAGCTCGTCAATTTACATCTTTGGAACTAAATGGGGAACCCCGGACAGAGGCTCCCCTTGAAGTTAACCCACAAGCCCATCCCGTTCTAACATTTTTCCATCATCTCGAATCTAAGCTGGAGCTAAATCATCCTACTTTGATTATTGCTAAAGATATTTGGAGGTTCATTGAAAGTCCCGAAGCTCGTCCTGATTTTATCCGATTGGCAATTGATTGCTTTTACCAACTAAAACGTTCCCATCATCGACTCTTTATTTTAGATGGGACCGGCAACATTCCGGCACATTTTCAAGACCTAGTTTGGCTGCTCCCCAATCCTCTTCCTAACTCCGGTGAAATTAGTGCTTTAATTGATAAAAAAATGCAATCTTTAGCACAAAGCGCCAGATTAGCTGGGGTGGAATTTCCTATTTCACTTACCTCTAGCGAATGGCAACAATTAATCCGTACCTGCCAAGGTTTAACCAGTGAAGCAATCGAAGATATTTTACAGTTAGTAGCCCTTCAACAGTTTAGCTTTACCTCCGATGCGCTCGAACAGGTCAAAACATTAAAAGTGCAGCGCTTGGCGAGTTCGGGTATCATTTTCGGCAATCCGCCAGATGTAGCAGTGCGGGGGCTGAGTGCGGTCCAAACTTGGGCGGACTCACAGTTGCCCCTTTTACTTGACCCCGTGGGGCGATCGCAATACAATTTACACCTCACTAAGGGGGTGTTGGTAGTAGGGCCTGCGGGAACGGGCAAAAGTTTGTTTGCCAAGACCCTGGCGCAACAATGGAATATCCCCTTGCTCCAACTGGACATGGGCCGGTTGATGAACAAACACCTCGGAGGTAGTGAAGCGAACCTCCGAGGATTGCTAGAAATCGCTGAAGCCTGTGCGCCTTGCATCCTCTGGGCTGATGAAATTGACAAACAATTGGCAAACTCTAATGGAGAAAATGATGGCGGCACCTCTGCCAGGACGATCGCCTTTCTCCTGACCTGGTTACAAGAACACCAAAGCGATGTAATTTTAGTTGCCACCGCGAACCGGCCTTGGAATCTAACCGCTGAACAGTTGCGGCGATTTCAATGTTTCTTTGTCGATATCCCCGATGTTAACGCCCGCCTTGAAATTTGGCAGGCTTTGCTGGAAAAATTCAGTATTTCACTCCCCACCGAGGCAGTCGAGTTGCTGGCTGCTGAATCTGAATCTTATACGGGAGCCGAAATCAATGGGGTTGTCTCAGAATGTGCCACAACCGCTTGGGTAGAAAAGCATCCTGGGCAGGTAGATGTTGGAGCCTTGCTCAATAAATTGCGCGGACGTCGTCCCCAATGGGGCGGTAGAAATCAAGAATTGCTTGATCTACGCAATTGGGCCGCTTCTTCCCAAACCCTTTGGGCAAATCCCTCAACCGAATCTTCTTCTATTACTCAAAACTCTCGACATATTGAGTGGTAGACACTTATACCCGAGCTTGAACAACCCCATCAATGCTCGGGTTTTAATTCTTTAAAGTCATTAATTGCCATGAGAATTCAGCACTATCGATTTAATCGCTCCCAGGGCGTCATTTACCGTGAAGTAGAACGACAAATCCAACCTATCAATGAGCAACATTTAGATGCCATCATCTTATACGCAACCCCGCCTATCCTAGGGCGACCTTTTTCCAATATGCTTCAGCAAGAGTGGATTGGTTTGTGCTTTTTAGATTCAAACTTAGATTGGTCTTATGCTCTCCTTTCAAGCGGCAATTCTAACGCCCTCCGGTCTTTCTTAGACTATCGTCAAAACTTAAAAGCTCCTCTCAATACAGTAACCACGCGGATTACCTTGGATGAGCAAAACTCTCGTACTGGAAATACCTGGTTTATGTACGACTTTGAAGCCTTAAATTTACCCTATGGTTTTGATGGAAAAACTTACCTGGAAAATATTAATTACCCCTTGGTTGATACCCGGCTGGAATTACCATTTTCGCCCCCTCCGAGCTTAGACGAAATTCGTAATCAGTTCCCAAGGGTCATTTCCTCTAAACCCGATAAACAGGGCAGTACCGACCTTCGTACCCAATTTATGATCTGGGATTAGTTACTTCTGCATCATGTCTTCTGATCTAACGCAATTGCTCAATGGGCTGCAAATGCTGCCAGCCCATTGGCCGCTTGTTCCGACCTCCCATTGTAAGAGGCCCCTTGGCTATCAATGGCAGCAGCATCCGTTAAGGTCCCAGCAATTTCAGGAAAACCTCCTGCAATATGGTGCCGTTCCCATCAACGATCGCCAGCTCAAACCCTACTTTATCCGGCCCCAAGGATTTGGGTTATTGACCGGACCGAATCCCGAGGAATTTTTGATTGCTGTTGATGTTGATGGAGAATCGGCCCAGGCAAAACTCTATGAACTCTGTGGCAATCAAGAACTCCCCCCCACTGTGGCCTTTAGTTCGGGGTTGCCTTTCAGAGCACAGTATTTACTTAAGCTGGCTCCCAATCAAGTGGTGCGATCGCAAAAAATCCGCACCGCATCCTCAGAAATCTTAGAAATCCGAGGAATCGGACACCAATCTGTGCTGCCTCCTAGCCCCCATCCTCTCACCGGCGCTTACCATTGGTTGTGCAATTTGTCCCCCGCCGAAACCCAGGTTGCGCCGATTCCCCGAAGGTTGCTCAACTTCTTAAATCAAACCCATCCCACCCCTCAACTCCATCGTTCCCCCATTCATCCCCGCTATCAGCGAGTCTATCCCAAAGCCACTTTACTACCTGCTGTTCCATCCCATTTAAACTGGGTGAATACGGTACTTCAAGCGATTCATCCTAGGTTCGCCGACAGCTATCATGACTGGATTAAAATCGGGCTGACCCTCAAAGCCATTCATCCTGATTTACTGGGAGCTTGGGATTCCTGGAGTCAACAATCTTTTAAGTATAAACCCGGTGAATGTACCTACAAATGGAAAGGTTTTCACCCCCATTCTCTCACAGTCGGCAGTCTTTATTGGTATGCGGGTCGCTTTTAACTTTTTAGCTGAAGCGGCTACGCCGAGTTTTGCTGAACATTGTTGAAAACCTATATGCCAAGCAAACGTCACCCCATCGAAACCCTTCGTAGACAAGCAATCTCTCAACTTAAAAACGCACGAAACCAAGCAGTAATTCAGGCTTGGATGGAATTACAAGATGACGAATTGTGTCAAACTGTACCCTCCCTCAGTCAAGAACAACGATTGGCTTTAATTCAAGTCAAACTTAAGGAAATGGGAGTAGATTTACCTGAAAATTTAACAAAATCTATCTCCCCCAGTTCCTCGCCAAATTCCTCCGCTGTAAATCCACTTTCAACGAACCTGTCTTCCGTTGAACGTCCCAGTGAATCAACGGAATCAGTCCCTTTTACTTCCTCTACATCTACCCAGTTCCCTCAAAATTCTCGAACTCGTGCCTATTAGAAGTTGACCAGGTTGAGCCGTCCTTAACGCCCCTATCCCTTTGAGCAAAAACATCAGGAAAGCTGAAAGTTAACACTTAACTCAGCTTTCCCGACTTTTCTAATGGAGTATTTTACCTAAAATGACAAACCCTAAGCTGAATGTTGAGCCTACCCATGCGGTTGGCTTACCCCATCCCTTAAAGTCTACCGCCCTCCAGGAAATATCACCCCCACGGATTCTATCAACCGATGAACAGTTCAAAGAATCTGAAGTAGAAGAGGTTGAATATTTAGACCAACTTCTAACGGAAGAATGGGACTATTATCATCTAGGTTACTTTGATTTGGAGCGATTTTAATCCATTCCTGAGCAAATTTTACTCTGAATTTTATCATGAACATCAAAACTGACTATCGCGTGACCATTTCCCCTTTCACTCAAGTTCATGCCTTTACCGTCCACAACGATTGTATCGTCATAATTTTCAGTGAAGCCGGAGAATCTATTGAGTTAATGTTTAACTCATCTACTTTAAATACCATTGATGAACTAATCCAACTGGCTCAAAATTGTAAACAAAAACTTACGGAACCTAAACCTCAACAAAATCATGCCAAGTTAGACCCCAATTTATTAGAGTCTTGGAGTCCACCTATGCAGCCAATTTGTTCAGAATTTTTGGGAGAAAAGTAAATGTTATTGGTCAAAAAACTTTATTACATTTTAAAGCGCTAATGCGCCTAACTTGTTGAACTCAAAGCCTATCCATTCTATGAATTCCTCAAATCTTCCCGATCCTAATGCTAACCGAACAAATTATCCCGAAGCTCAATCGATTCGGGATGAATTTGCTAACCCAATTTATGTAGACCCTAATGCTAAACTTCCCCGGATTCAAGCCTTAAGAGGCCCTTCAGAAAATTTGTGTGGCTATTTTGTCAGTGTGGACCAAATGGCTTTAGCGGGGTGGCTTGATTTCAAGTCAGATCAACTGATTACTTACCCCTTTGAATCATCAGGGAAGCAAGAAGAAGGCATTTTAATTGCTTCCCCTCGGATGTTAGTTTGCCCCAAAAGTCCAGTTTTGGCTTTTGACCGTAAACTTACCCAAGAATCACAGAATGGTCCTGTTATTCTAGGCCGTTATACCCCTAACATGAAAACCGAGGTAAACTATGGAAATTTGCAGTATTTCCAAGTTTATCTGCTGGACGTCAATAACCAACCCTTGCACCAAGTTCCCTTAATGTATCGAGCGACTGGAGCAAACCAAGCAACTTTTGCAATTCATTGGCAAGAATTTTGTCATGAATTGGAAACTTGTCATGCTATTGTCAATCAGATTCCAGCTCGCCCCAAAAATTCAGCCTTTCGCTGTTTAGGAGTCTTTTCGTTTACCGTCCGTCGGGATCTAGCCGGAGACAAACAAAAATCCTTTGCCTGCAAAGTTATCCAGCATGAAATTCCTACCCTACAAAACTGGCGTAATTATTTTGTCGGATTTTCTCCTATCAAAGAGGCAGTCTGGGAAGGATTAGAACCTTCATCTCCTTTGTTAATTCCTGATGCAACACAACCGGCTTTAACTGGCGTAGAAGAGTCGTCAATCAACCTCTCTTCGTCAGAGGGTAATTCCAGTCCCTCTGATTCCCATTTTTAACCTAGCACCAGGTAGTTAATCCTTGAAGGAGTCAACTTAAATGGTTGACTCCTCTTGTTTTTTAGCCATAATTTATTGCCGTATGTTACACCATCAACAGTCATTAAAAACTAAAACTCAGGTTATTACCAATGCCGTTCAGTTACTACTTTGCCAACATCCTTCTACAAATAAAGTATTGATACGGCAATCTACGTTAACTGCTACTTTTCAGTATTTAACGAGGAATGTCCCAGAAAACTCCCCCGAAAAAGCCAGTCAAATTATCTTGAATTACGTTCATACTTGCTTGACCAAATAATTTCATTGCCAGAAAAGATGGGCATTCGCCCTGGTTTAATGAAGAGTTTTATTCTGGTAAATCACTCTTCATTAAACCCCAACTTTAAAATTGCGTATGACTCCTATATCTCAATTGAATCAACTGGAAAAGAAACTCCGCAGTTTTGGCATTACCCCCATTCCTCGTCAAGACCGCCACGGAAGAATTACTTTGCCTGTTTTCTACCGTGCTGACCACTTTAGCGTCAAACTCTCAGCCATAGGCGGAAAACCAACCGAACATTGGCGGGGACAATGCAGTAGTCATGTTGCCCGCCGAATTAGAGAGCATTTTCAAGCTTTCTTAGCTGTTGATGCTTTCTAGTCCGTTGTCATAAATCTCAAAAAAGCCAAAGTTGCTTAAACTTTGGCTTTTTTTATTGTTTTTATTGAATAGCTGATGTCAAAACTTCAACTCATTCTTCTCACTCAACCTGGCTTCATTTTTTCCGTAAATTTTCAGCCAACTCTAACTCAATGGCAGAATTATTCTGATGAGTTAGCAGATGATACGCCTTTAGTTTATCCCGACCCTCTCTATGAACCGACTCCTGAAGATATTATGGTTAATTTTTGGGAAGCCTCTCGCTACCATTAGCCTCTATCCTTTCCCTCTGAAGATAAATTGAAGCTGGCTCCTCCCCCTTATTCCATAACAGGGGGACAGCCAATGCCAAAACTACACCAATACCGATCGAAGCCAGAACGACTCCCGCTGCCGGAACAATCGCTGTAAAAAATTTTTGATGGTTGGCCCGATCGCTCACCTGGACTAAATCCCTCACGGTTCGGGCAATAGCACTTTTTTGCCCCTGAATCGCGGCATCTTCATAAGCTTCTATTTCACATTTCACTTCCTTGAGCCAGGAACGGGAATCCTCCATCCACTGCCCAAATTGCCGTTCTAACGCCCCCGGTGCAATCTGGAGCAACACCTCCAGTTTTACCGTTGAAAATAAAATGTCAAACAGCGGGTCATCTTCACTTACCCCAGAAGCTCTGACCCGCTCCCAAACTGCTTCCTTAAATTGTTGAAGCAAAACTTCACTCTCTGAAGTTGTTGTGGTCGAAGAAGACATTTCTGTATCAAGTGTTTGTTCAGTTTCTAAAGTATCTTTATCATTCATTTTTTTATTCAATATTAAAATGGAACTTGACAGAACAATCGCTGGCCCAACGCTTCCTGATGGTCCGCACCTTTTACACTACTGTTTTCCAACAACTCAGGATAGTCCGAGGGGCTTTCTGAATCCTCCAATGTCTTTTTTAAAACCTGTAGTTTCGCTCCTGGATGCAGAGAATCCGAGGTAAGTTTTAGTAGTTTTTCTACGCCCTGTAACCTATCACATCTTTTACTCAACATCGTTTTCTTGACGAGTTCCGTAAACTCAGTAATCACCTCGTCAGTTTTTTTTCCCCATAAAGGCAATGCTTTTGGAGCTTGACCAAATAACCCGGTCGAATAAAAGGCTTGGGAATAGTCTCGCACGAACCGGAAAAAGCGTGAACGAGATAAAATAGGGAACTCCTGAGCGGCGATCGCCTCGGAAAAAAACATGGGATTTTTTTGTAATCGGACCATTTCCGCCGAATAGAGTTTCGGAAATTCTATACTCACTAACGAGCCATTCACCAAGCCCTGACTAATCCAGGTCTCTTCTAGCAAACGCGGCCACCAAGACTGCCATCGCTGATAAGATGACTCGCTCGCATAATCACAAAAGTAAGCATTCCGTACCAAAACGTGCAGGACTTGCTCACCATACTCCGCTAGAGAGATTCGCAAACCCTCTATACTTTGGGGTGAACCATCAGAAACAAGCCAGCGCACCAGACGCAACCCATACTCGGATGCCGCTTCTAATACTCCTGATTCTTTGAACCATCGATGGAGTGATGCTGAGCGCTTTGGCTCAAGCAAAAAGGTCATTGGCCGAGCGATCGCCTCGGAAAATATTGCATCCGCTACATGGATTCCACTCTCCAAGTCAATGCGTTTACAGGATGGCAAATAGAATCCTAACTTGGCACTGCCCAAACCGCCATCCACCACCCCATAGTCCCATCCTCCCAGACAAGCCCGGTCCACCAGCGCTAATAGTACAATAGTTGCTCCGCACAGGGGTTTTCCTCCAATCAAATGGAAAGTATAAGGCAAAGTGGTGGGCAAGGGTGACGGATTTACGTTGAATGTAAAATTTTTCATTAAAACCTCCCTTCAAGCACCTCAAAATAGCCCGTCCCCTCAAACTGCCTCGCGCAGTTGTCCAAAAACTTTTGAGTCCGCTTGCGTCCGAGGACCCCCAACCGTTGATCTGTAGCGATCGCCTCGCTCAGGGGCATGGGTTCTGCCTCTAGGAGATCCCGGTCTATGGCATAAAATTTCGGTAGCTCAATTTGCTTGAAGGAATAGTTTTGTTGCATATTTTTAAACCTATCGGATGACAACACTTTATTCCAAGCATTTGGATCGGGCTGGATACCCAAATTTCTAACCAAAACCTGCTCCATCCAGGGATAGTGATTTAGAGATTCTTCAAATAATTGGAGACTATCCATCTCTCCTGTAAAAGCAAACCATAACACAAATCTGACTTGCATTTCCGAGGCCATTTCATCTAAGCAATTGCGTTCCACCCATTCCTTAAAAGGTACACCAACTTGAGCGGGTAAATTGACCAACACATTTTGGGTAATGGCCAGTTGGAAAATAGTATCAGCATTATTTGATCTATGCTCGGCTTCTGAAAAGTATGCTTCAACACACCGTTCTCCTAACCTTTCCCCATAATAAGCTTTCACATCGGGTCGAGAGCGGTCAGTGTCAACCAGATAAAATGGGATATCACGCTCCAACAAATAATCCGCCATCACTCGGCAGCCCGTTGATTTTCCGGCTCCTCCTCGTTCTCCACCCCACATATGAACAGTTGTTTTGAGTGGGGCTTCGGGTATATAATTATTTGTCTCTATATCTACAGGAACTTCATTTGACCGCTTATGCTCATCTTGATGACTCTCAGATTCTTGACTTTCTAGTAAATCAGTTTCCCTTAAAACTTCATTTCCAATTTCTTCAACCATAGCTAACTCGTTTTTCTTTTTTCTGGGCATAATTTTATCCCCCACTACAAAAGTAAAATTAATTTGTTCCGAAACCTATTCTGGTCATTATAAAAAATTCTGCAAAAATTCTTCAGCATCATCAGGAATTGCCAAAGAAGTAGAAGCCTCTTGAAGTTCAGAATTTTCCTTAATCTCCTCAAATTGCTCAAGAGGTGAATTAGGAGATTCTACATTTACATTATGTAAACTGACTCGGAGTGGTAACTTAAAGTCTTGGCAAATATTCTGAAGATGATTATAAAGCTGATATATCGATTGCCAAGCCGCTTCTTTTACCTGTTCTTCAGTAAATTTTGTCCCTTGCTGCGCATAAGGAAGCCAAAATGCTATCAAAGGAAGTTGCAAATATTTTTGAGACCGCTCATTATGATTAATTGTTTTAAGAAACCGAATTAAGACATATCCTTCGCTCCCTAATATTGGCTGATAGCGCCATGTAAAATCTTCTCGGCTTTTTTTGTTTCTCTTCATTTGGTTTTACCTGTCTTCTACTTTGAAATATTGTGGCTAAAAAATCTATAAATTCCGTAAATATCAAGTAGACGACATCCCAACCCTGCTGTATCTAATGGTGAAGGAATTTCTACACCCGCATGAAATAAACAACGCTCCGGAAAGGCTTGTTTTAGAGGCTGACGCAAATATTCAGCAGTACCGCCACAAAAAATGATAACCGGGGCTTCTTTTGGGATAGTTTCATCAAGCCAATTTTTCAATTGAAAAAAATATTCTAATCGACTTTCAGTAATAGCTGTAATCAATAAATCAAGCTCATAAGATTTCCGATTTGAATCGCTGCTGTTGACTAAATTGATTAAAGCCTCTTTTTCAACATTCCAACCTGCTTTTGCTACGGCACTTACCAGCCATTTTTCAGATTGGTTCGATGAGCGTTTGACAATTTGCTCAATTGCGCGGTACATCCCTAATTCACAGGACGCGATAACATCCAATAAACCCCGGCGAGATACCAATACTGATGCATTCCGGTATCCTAGCATCACTAAAGCGATATCTTTCTGCTGAATTTGAGCCGTTGAAGATTGTCCTTTGTACAATAAAAATGTTCCCGCTCCTTCAGGAAAACACAAGAATTTATTGATATCAACACTCATTTCCCCATCGGGTGTGGTAAATCGTCTGGCCTGACGGCGCAATTGTTCTTCAAAATAAGATTTATCACTCAATTCGTATGGAGGCAGCACAACAGCCACATCCAAGGTAAACTTAGCCTCCAAGTCTAACTTACGCTTGATTACCCAAATTGCTCCCAAGGTTTTGTAAATAGCCGTCTCTACTTTAGATTTAGATAACGCTTTGCTCCCCTGAAACTTAGAAGAGGCTAAATAGCCGAGGGCATAAAATTCTTGCCCGGAACCCACCCAACACATATTCTCCGGCAAGGCCACTGAGATTTTGTTTCCTTGCAATTGGGCGATCGCACTATGGGGTAACTTCACCATCTGTGGTTCCATATAGCAACTCGTTGCCGCTTGTACCTGGCTGGCATTTGCATCATAAATAAACTTTGTTCCTTCCCCTCCTGTATCTAATGCCAAAATAACTGTGGGGGGGTTTTCATTGTGTGTCATAGAAATTATGTAGTTTTCTTGCTGTCTGTGACACCCTTTCTTCTACCTTAATCGAGGTACTGCATTTCTCACTTATGGCTTAGGTATAGGTTTTTTTTATAATCCTAGGTAGATGACACAATACTATCTAGCTAGAAAAACTCCATTTTCACTCAACCTTTAGATAGAGATTGACTATGACTTTATAACTATCTTTAACCCCAAATAAAATCTTTCTGGAGAGTATTAAGCTTTTGGATATATCAAAAAAATTTATGGATACCCTTTGGTTTTTTTATAAGTCGGTTTGCCTCAAAAATTTTTATTGAAGTCGTTAGTAAACTACCCGACACCGACCGCTATAGCGTTACGATGAGGGCTTTTGGTAGCCCTCAAGACAACATCTTGTAAAGAACAAGACATTACCTCGGAGCCTCTGGGGTTGTTTACAATAACCCCCAAAGTAGCGATATTATTCGCTCCATTCTCATCAGCATCACCAACCCATCCACACTTGAGGTTTAGGCACTCAAATTTCTTACCTTGTCGGTTGCCAATTACTTTGCAGCAATGACAAGTTTTTGAGGTGTAGCGAGGGTCTACTATCCGGACATCTACACCAAACTTTATTCCTTTGTAGGTCAAGAATTGACGTAACTGATAGAACGCCCAACTGTTAGACCGTCTCCGCTCTGTCTTAGCGCGTGGCAATTCATTGGTGCGTTCCCTAATGCCCGTCAAATCCTCAAGTGCAATCGCCTGGTTTGAGGCTTTAGCGGTACGGGTGAGTCGATAGCTAATGGTATGGTTCAGCCATGTTTGGAATCTTCGTTCACGTCCACTTAACCGTTGCAAGACCTGACGGCATCGACGCCGCGTTGACCTTGTGCCTTTGGATGCTTTCTTCTGTAACGAAGCCCTTACACGGCTGTATCTGTCTCTAGTCTGCGTGATTTGTTGGCCGCTGAATTTTTCTCCCTTGGATGTGCAGACCAAATCTGTCCTCCCAAGGTCGATACCCAACACATCATCCGTATCGGGGATAGCTGGAGGTTCAGACTCTAGCTGAATGTTTAAGTAAAAACTGCCCTCATTCCGTTTTACCAGGGTTGCCGATTTGGGTGTTTGCCCTTCTAGTAACTGTTTCTGGTAATTACCGATGTGGAGATTGAATTTTTCCCGACCTTTGAGCATGGTCAAGCTAACCATCCAATCCGTTTCCTTAAAAGTGAAGGTGCGAACGTCGTAGGTAGCAGAGGTTGGAGCAAACCCTTTGACGGGTCTACCTTTTTGCTTTGCCGTCTTGCGATTCGCACAAACTCGTCGGATGGCATGAATGGTCATCTGGGCAGACAAACCAGAATGCGCTCTAGCTTCCTTGTAAATTAAAGACTGGACAGCAATCTGATTGGTCAGCTTTTCGGGAGTCTTTTCATTGATGAACTCACAGCAACTCGCAAAAGCAGCAAGCACCACATCAAGTTTTTCAATCTGCTGTGGTGTAACCATCAATTTACAAGAGACCGTAAGTACCTGGGTCATTTTTCAATTGGTGAACTTTATCAATGTATATAATTATATACTATTTTGCAGATTGTGGAGTATTGAACCCCACAATCTGCCCAGCATTCCTCCCGACGCTCAATCAAAGATTAGAGCGCGGGACTCCTGCTGGTTTAGTTGATTTGAATAAGGAGTCCTTCAGAACGAGTTTTCATACCCAGTTTTGTCGGGTATGCGGTGGCCCAGCTATCTTAAGTTAACCTCCAATTTGCCTTCATCTGATACATTTAGCAGAGTAAAAATATTGCGCCCCGGCGCATTCTTCAATTCACTCATCTTCATCTTCATCATGGTGGGGACCCTTGAGCTTCTAGGCTCTAAATATTTATTGCACCAGCTATTTTCTCCTTGACAATCATTCCAAATACTCGGGTCCAGAATAATCACTGAACGCGCAAAAAGACACGGTAGTCACGCTTTCTCTCTATCCCTTTGTAGCCACGGTTTCTTTCAACCCACTTTGAATTATTTTTAGTCCTCTCAAAACAGTTCCCTTGCTCCCACTTAATCGGCCTAGCGGTTTCAATACTGATACTATTAAGTTACTAATCGATGATTAGTTTTCCCTCGGTAGAGAGGGATTTTTGTGTTTTTTCCTATGGCTATCGTACTGTTTGTAGTAACACTGTAAGCACAACGTAGGTACAATTATTACAGTTTGTTACAATTTACGTGGATACAAAATAGGTTACAGATGTTGCTATCCCCTCGAAAAATCCCTCGGGGGGGAGGGATTTTTTAGGTCAAATCTAGTCTATCCCGCCCAGGTCCGCTTATTCGAGTTTGGCCCACAATTAGCCTGCGGTTTTCTTAGCCTCCCTCGGTAGAGCAATGCTATGTCATTGTGTCCACAGTTTTTTTAGGGGGTTATCGATTTCCTAGCAACCTTGACCAAACCTCGGGTAGCAATTCTCGGCTGATTTGACAGTTTCTTGGAAAAATGATAAGCGTCAATCCTGCCTCATTTCTGCCTTACACCGTCGCCTTCTTATTCATACTTGTTACTACAATTAGGCAAGATTTTTTAAAAGTTACGTCAGAACATTTGTAGTAATAAAAATTATCAAAGAAGTTACCCGCCTCTATGAAAACTCCCTGAAAATCTTTCTCAAGTTAGAGCGTTCAACCCCTGCCACTTTTTAAACTGAAAAATAGAGTCAACAATCCTAAGCATCATGATTGGGAAAGTTACCAAAGGAAATGATTTCACGGGCCTCCTCAGCTATGTCCTGGACAAGCCTGGGGCCAAATATATTGGGGCAAGTCAGCTAGTTGGTGAGCATGAACATCAATGGGTGGCTCAATTCATGCGGGTTGCTGCCAAACGACGCCGCACGGAATACCCTGTGGCCCACTACAGCTTTAGCCCCCATCCCAATCAACCGATGGCGGACGAGACGGCCTATCGGTATGCCCAGAAATTCTGTCACCGGATGGGCCATGAGAATTGTCAATGGTTGTTGGTCCGGCATACAGATACCAAAACCGAAAGCGGCCAAGACCGGGACCATTTTCATCTGGTGGTGAACCGGGTGACAATAGATGGCTCTCGCACGGTCAGCAGCTTCAATGATTGGTATCGCTCCCAATCCGCCCACCGAGCGCTGATTGAAGAGTTTGATTTGCATAGAGTCCCGGCAGTATGGGAGACCGATCGCCGCAATCCTTCCACCGGACAAATTAGAAGAGTCCGACGGCAAAACCGAGAGTACGCCGAAGGCGCAAGGTCAACCCCCGCCGACCCAATTATCTTGACTGAACTCCAGGACCGCATTGATAAGTTCTGCCAGGACCAACCCAGATTACCAGAGTTGGTAAGACGGCTGCGAGCGGATGGGGTAGGCGTTCGGATTCAGCCTGCTTCAAATGGAGGGCTGGCAATTTCTTACCAACTTGGCTCGGTGGCCGCTGCGGGAAGTTCGTTGGGTCGTGCCTATACGGTCCTCGGATTGCAGCAGCGACGGGGAGTCTCTTATTACCCTGCCTATGACAATCCAGTTCTCAAGCTGTTTTTAAAAGAACAGTGGTATGAGCGGGCCTCTTTTTCCCAGCCAAGCGATCGCCAAGAACCCACCGCAAACCCCGGGTCAACCGCACCGAAGTTATCCCCAGCGTCCTCAGAACCAACTCAAAGCGATCGCCAAGAAAACCGACAAAACCCTCAGTCAACTGAGGGAGAGTTATCGGCTACATCAACCGACCTAACTCAAAGCGATCGCCAAAGAAACCGACAAAACCCTCAGTCAACCCAACCCACTCAAAGCGATCGCCAACTGGACGCCCAAAACCGCAGATCAACCGCACGGGAGTTATCCCCAGCGTCCTCAGAACCAGCTTCAAGCGATCGCCAACTTTCCCTGCAAAACCCCATATCAACCCAACCGGAATTATCTCCGGCGTCAGCATCAACGGCACGGCCCAAACCCGACATCTTGGATTCTGAGGAATATCAACAGTGGGTCAACCAAGTTGCGCCAGTCATCGATGCTTACCTCCAGCACCGGAGTGTTCCGGTTGTCCAGGGCCACCGCTTCCGCACTTACAAGCGCGGTCAATGCCTCGTTTTAGAGCAGCAGGATGGCTCAAAAACGCTCATGATTGCCCATAACACTCACTCGGGTTCATGGGAAACTCGCAACTATTTCCCCGTTGAGCGAGCTACTGCCCAGCACATTTTGGAGCAGTCCCTCCCAGCCATGCAGCAAGAGATGAGACCCTATAATGCGTGGTTTAATTTGCATGACTCAGAGCCTCCACCGTCCCTACCGGAGGTCCGGAATAAGCAGGAATATCAACAGTGGGTCAATACCGTCGCTCCCCCCTTTAGAGAACCCCCACCAAAACCCTCTGAGTCTCCCGCAGCAAAACCGTCCCCAACACCGTCCCCACCCGATGTCCTGAGTGAGCAGGAATACCAACAGTGGGTGAACAGGGTGGCTCCATTCCTCAATACCTACCTCAAACACCGGGGTGGGCGGATGGTCGAGGGCGATCGCTTCCGCACTTACAAGCGGGGTCAGTACCTTGTTTTGGAATATCGAGATGGGTCGGACACTCTGATTCTTGGCCGACCGACTGGCAAGGGTTCTTGGGAAACTCCCCAGCAGTTTTCAGTCTCAGTCAAACGCGAGGACGCCAATTACATTGTGGAACAGTCTATCCCCCTGATGCAGCGTCGCATGAGCCAAGATAAAAAACGCGCTCAGAATAAGAAGCGCTCTCGTTCCCGGCAACTGGATATTTCTGATTGAGGCATTGAGCGGCCCCGGTAAGCAAGCAAATCACGCAGTCCTCCTTCGGGGCGATCGCAGTTTCAGCCGCGTTTCATCGTGAGCGACCCCTCGCTTTTGTTTACGACCTCAAACCCAAAACGCTCATAAAGCCGCAACGCCGGATTGTCTACCGAAACACTCAGCGAAATGGAGGATTGCCCATAATCCGACGCCAACAAGTGAATGAGCAATTGTATGCCAACGCCTTGACCCCGATATTCGGGCAACACCGCCATACCTAATTCCGGCGTGTCATCATCCACATAACCATAACCTTTGTTCTCGCCCACCAGTAAACGTAACCAAACCGCGCCGACAGATTGGCCCGTTGCCGCATCGCTGGCGAGAAAACCACAATCGCCGGAGCGCTTCCAACCCTGAACATACCGCGCGAGTTCAGGAAGCTGAACAACCTCACGAGGCGGGACAGATTGCCCTTTAGGAACATAAAGTGCCTGGTACAACATTTCCCAAAGAAACGGTTGATCTGTTGATATGAGCGGTCGAATAATGCAGTTCATCACCTTAGTTTTCCTTAAAAGCCGCGCCTGTAAACCTATCTGCTTAGTTGATGACCCTATGCAGTCTAAGATGCTTGCCACATTTTGTCGTACTCCATGTGAGCATAACCGTTCCATGTCTATTTATAGTGGTCAATCCGGATCTAGTTTTTGTCTACAACCCTGTCTACCTCAGCAGCTAATCTGGGTTTAATTTGGGCCTACAATCCTGTCTAGTCTAGGAGTCAATCTGCTTCTAGTGTTAAGCCTATTACCTGTCTATAAACCGATCTATCCTAGTGGTCAATATCGGTCTATTTTCCTTCTACAATTCCGTTTAATTTAGGGAATTCCACTCGTTCTATTTCTGTCTAAAGTTTGGTCTATAAATCCTCTAACCCTTTAGCTGAAAAGGATTGTATTGCCCTTGTTGATAGCTCCAAGTGAGGCTATCCGGATCCTGTTAGTTTGTCCATTTGGCAAAGGCGTTCGTGCCTTTTTTCTCACAATTTGAGGTGAGACTTGACAGGCTGACCAACAACCTTTTCGCCAACTCCCGGGTACGGAGTTTGTCAGTGTAGGAGTCGAAAGGTTTGTAGACCAATACCAATACCCGTACCTCGACTACTATTTAATTTTGTAGACGTTCGTTTTCTTCCTCCAACTCAATCAGCCGTAAGTCGAGTTCAGCCAACGCTAACCCAATTTTCTCCTCCAATTCGTTGATGCGGTTGTTAAGCCGGTTCGATGCACTGACCTCCAAATCCTCATCGCACAAAGGCAAACCCTGAGCAAGGCACTGGCGAATAAAAATAGAAATTTGCTCTGTGGCGGTGGTCCCCTCATCCTGGCAGAGGGCGACGAAAGATTGCCACTCTGACGGCTCCATCCGAAGGGAAATCGGTTTTCTTTTCATGACTTTTGCGTTATTGCGTTAGCAGTCTATACGGTTAGCATACAGCGCCAATACAGTGTTGCCAATACAAATGTATTACGTTTAAAGAAGATTGCCAATACACAGAGCCGCTAAACATCCTAACGCCACCTGAGCCTTATTTGCGGGTTGCTCAAAACTTTCCATCTCCAGAAGATTAAACCTGGTCCCTCTCCCCATTTATCCCTGGAAACCCTTGATTTTTGGGGACTTTCCGTAAAATGTCCCTTTTACTTACAGTTGTCGTAGAATAAAATAGGAGCGAATTCAGGATTTATGGAATTCAGAAAACCTAAAAATAAGGACCAACGCGCCCGAGAGCACCTGCTACCGAATGAGGTGGAGCGCCTGATTGCGGCGGCCCAATCGATGGGGCGTCACTCTTTGAGGGATTCAACCTTGATTCTGCTTTCGTTCCGGCATGGGCTGAGGGTGGGGGAAGCGGTGGCCCTGACTTGGGACTGTGTAGATTTTGCAGGTGCAAGCATTTATATTAGTCGCCTCAAAAATGGGAAACCCGCCACCCACCCGTTGAAGGGAGTGGAGATGCAAGCCCTCCAACAGCTCCAGACAGAATATCCTGACTCCCGCTATGTCTTTAGCAACGAGCGCGGAGGTAAATTGACCACCTCTGCCGTCAGAAAAATTGTCACCCGCGCTGGGGAAATTGCAAGAATCCGCAATTGCCACCCCCATCAGTTGCGCCATGCTTGCGGATATTTCCTGGCTTCCAAGGGGTTTGATACCAGAGCCATCCAAGATTATTTGGGGCATCGCTCGATTCTGCATACGGTCCGTTATACCGAGCTTGCACCTGATCGCTTTAAGGATTTTTGGCAAGATTAGCCTCAAGGTATTCAACGATGCAACGCTCGGATCTCACCATTTCCCCCGATGAGTCGAGCGCTTCGGATTTTAAATATTTAACCCAGATTCCCTAAAGGTTGACTATGTAGGGAGTTTTAGAAAAGTTTGAGTGCGATCGCCTGAAAGATTTCACCCCAAAACCAAAAGCCCTTACCAGTCCCTATACCTTCGCCAAAAAAAGGTCAGGGATCTCTTATCAAGAACATGGCGCATCCCCATCCTGAAGTACCGGGTTTTCCCGGGCCATGTTCTTAATAAAAAAAAGAAAGCTGAGTAGATGCCGGTGACGATTCACCCAGAGCAATCGCTTATTTTCGTTTCCATCGAACGATTGCTATCAATTCCATAAACTGCACAGTTTAGGCGCTACGCGCGTCCTTGAAGTGGGTAGTCTGACTACCCGCTCACTCTGCCTTGCGTAACTCAAAAAAACGACAGATAAAAATTTTGTACCTGAAAGTTAAGGCTTGAATTTTTCAAAAATTAAATAATTTAAAATAAAATTTACCTTTAAAAATATTAATTACCTATTGTAGGTGCAATTAAAAACTAGACCTACAAATTTAATTTATCAACATTCAAAATTTTTAGTTTATATAAAAAATCTGGAATATTTAAGTCATTAGACTTTAGCAACAAATATTTTAAATTAAAAAGTTTGTGATTTTTGTAGGTTTTGAGGCAACCCGAATGGAACCTTTAACACCTCGTCAACTAGAGTTGGATTTATATCCGCGACTTAAACCGGGCCAAGTTGTTAAAATTTTAGGTAAAGACTTCACAGGTTACTTTGATTTAGTTGGATTTTACGGCATTATTGAAGGGTGCAACATAAGTTGTAACATTGGAGTTTCTGTCTGGGTACTAGGTTTTAAGTTGGGTACAATCTTCCCGGTTATTCTTGAATATGACATCTACAATATCGAGCCAACCGGAAAAATAAAAACTCCCTGGCATCGGTATAGTCTCCGAACCCAACAAATTCTCTTAAATCGAAATCTCAAATAGAGGTTTAATCATGATAAAGGTTGTAAACTTAAAAAGTTACGGTTGGCTAGGTACTCATTATATCGGACGTTCTAATCCAAAAATGGGTTTGCCAGGTTCAGCCCTAGCTAATCCATTTCGCATTGGAGTTCACGGTAATCGTCAAGCCGTCGTACAAGCCTATCGCCGATGGCTTTGGCAACAGGTAAAAGCGGGTTTATTTGACGGAGTAGAAACCGCCGCGTTCCTAGAATTAATGGCTCTGGCGCGACAAAATAAAGCCGGACATCAATTAAAGCTGAGTTGCTATTGTCCGCCACTTTTATGCCACGGTTATGTTATAATCCGTTGTATCCAGTGGCTCATTGATGGAGGGTATATTACCTATAGCAGTCCTAAATCACTTGTGGCAAAATTCCATAATAAAAAAGTTTGGGGAAATCAAATATTTGACCATCAGCAAAAAACTTAAATAGACCTTTTACTACCTTAAATGAATCACATAAATGATAAAACTGCCGAATAAAGTTTTTAGCTTGTAACCAAAGATCTTCTACTGGGTTTTGCTCGGGAGCATTTGGAGCAAAGGTAGTGCAATGAACTAACCATTCATCTTCTGACAACTCTCCATTTACTTTCTTTAAATATTCTTTAAATTCTTGAGATTTATGATAACTAGCGCCATCCCAAAAAATGGCAATTCGTTGACCTGGTCTTTGTTTTTGTAAATGTTTTATAAAATCTACGGTGTTTTCCGTATTGCCGCTTGAATATTCTTTGACAATAAATTCATGATTTTGATAATCTAATGCCCCATAATAAGTTTGTCTATTTTTTTGATTTTTAATAGGGACTTCCACCCGACTATCTGTTCGTCCCCAAACATAACCTAACAAGTCTCCCCAAAGAAGATGACATTCGTCAATCATAAACACAGCAAGCTTTCCAGCTTTTATTTCGGGTTCCCATTCTTCGAGTTTATTTTGAATTTCCTTTTTTTTGGCTTTGACTTTTTCTTCATCTTTTGCTGGATTTTTTTTCTGCGATTTCTTCCAGCTTATTTTAGCGGTTTTGAATAAAGCATAGTAGCTTTCATCCGAAGCATAAACCACGCCATATTCATGGTCTAAATGTCGTTTTAAATCCCCGGTTCTTAAATAAGGTTGCTGCCTTAGCCATTCAATCACCTTGGCTTTTGAGTCAGCATTGAGGTAACCTTTACTTCCTTTATATTGAAGTTTTAAGCTGTCTACTCCATGAAAAAGAGCTCGATTTTTCCACTTGCTAATAAAACTATGAGACACCTGCAATAGGTCTTCAATTTCATGAGAAGATATTCCCATTAAAATCATTTTAACAGCCAAGGCTCTTTTGACTTCTTGAGTATTTGTGCTGGTGTTGATGAAATCATCTAGTTCAGTGATAATGGTCATGATGTTTTCTGAATGCCTCTTTCTGGGTCGGGTCTCATCCTTATATTATATCGGTTACAACTGATTTAGGACTGCTATAGCCCTCTTCTGTCACTCTAGGTAGAGTATAATAAAAAAAAACGGCTGAAAGCCAGAGCAGGACCATGA
>NZ_JAMXFA010000085.1 GCF_025370785.1 Laspinema olomoucense D3b | reverse complement strand
CAAGTCACTCAACAAGATATTCGCAATTGGTTTGCTCATTGTTGCTACTGTACCTCATGAGTCCGGGAACCGCTATAGCGAACTTAAAATAGGATTAAAATCAGCTAAAGGAGGGGGAGTTTAGTAAGGGGAATTCAAATTTTGATAATATTTATAAATTAGACCCCAATTGAAAAGCGATCGCCTGACTCTTTCTCAGTTCACGGAAGCGATCGCTTTAACTTGGGCTAGGGCTTATTCAGGAAAATCGGGGATAATCCATTTCGGAGGCTGCGTCCGTTTTTTTCTAATGGCTTCTTCGGCGATTTCTATCATTTTATCTAAAGACGTTTCTTCGATAAACTGGGACGTTTGTTCTGCATATTCGCGATTAGGACATTTGTCTCCCAATACACAGCCATTCACGCAGGCTACAGCACAGTTAATAGTCTCTGTCACGACAACCTCTTTTTTATGTTCCTCTGAGTTGACATTGACCCCAGACGACTGTATCGGCTTGATGAAAGCAAACCGCCGTCGTCTGTTAAGAATCTAAGTTCTGACTAATTATTGTAGCATCACGGATGAGGGGCATTAAGATGGGTGGGACTATGAAAATGAGAAAAGACTGGACTGCCCGGGGTTACAGACAAGCGCGATCGCCTGGGAACCCTCCCAGAAGAACCCTCGAATCAATCATCTGGGATACCTAGACTTGTGCTCGGGAATTTCCCGAAAACCGGGGGGTTGCGATAGACTATGAGCAAGACTAAGGGATGTTCGGATTTCCCCTGGGGTTGCTTGGGTTGAGTGGGTGCGATCGCCCTTGGGTAGAACCCGCCTTCTCCAGTTCCGGGGGCTGCTGCGATCGCGGCGATCAAAGGGGAGTTAAACTAGCCATTGATTCCTTCAAATGACTGGGATTTTTCAGTCCGGTTAACCCGGAAAACCCCTCCCCATCTCTTCCGGATTATCAAGCGTTGTAGCCGTGAATTCTAACCCATATAACCGCTATTTTTTTGACGTTATGACTGTCACTGTCCTGTTACGGGCCTTAAATCAAACTGTTAAATTTTGCTCTTTATCTTTAATGATTGCGGGACTCGGGGGCTGTACCAATTTGGTTAAGTCGGGAGTTGGCGTCACCGATATCGAACAGATCCATAGCGACTGGCAGAAACAAGATACGGTGTATTTAAAAGGCATTGTTGAAAATCGCGCACCGTTTCTACAATCGGGGGCTTATCAACTTCAGGATGCCACGGGCTCAATTTGGGTGATGACCGATTCACCCCTTCCAAATGTGGGGGATGAGATGGTGATGAAAGGTCAGGTTACTTATCAAAGTATTCCAATTGCGGGACAAGAGTTAGGAGAAGTTTACCTTAAAGAACTCGAACAACTCAAGCGGGAGAGTTCGGCAAAGAATAATCTCTAAACTGGGGTGCGCCCAAGAAACCGGGTTTTTTGAATAATCCCGGTTTCTTTTTGTGAAAATTAACGTAAGGTTACGAACTCTTCGGCAGTGGAAGGATGAATGCCAATGGTGGCATCAAAGTCTTTTTTGGTGGCTCCCATATTGACGGCAATGGCTAAACCTTGAACGATTTCTGCCGCATCTTTACCGACGATATGGACGCCTAAAATGCGGTCGGTGGTTTTGTCCACAATTAATTTAATCATCACCTTTTCTTCGGCATCGGTGAGACTATAAAACATGGGACGGAATTTTGCGCGATAGATGGTTAAATTGTCGCCCACTTTGTCTCGGGCTTCTTCTTCAGTCAAGCCCACTGTGGAAGCTTCCGGCTGGGAAAAGACGGCGGTTGGGATGCCGGTATGGTTAATATGGCGGGGGATATGACCAAAGACGGTATCAGCAAAAGCCCGACCTTCCGCGATCGCCACCGGGGTTAAATTGATGCGATCGGTACAATCTCCCACGGCATAAATATGGGATTGATTGGTGCAACTATCTGGACTGACGGCGATCGCACCCAGAAGCACTTCAACCCCAGCATTTTCCAAGTTTAACCGGCTTAAATTCGGTTTGCGCCCCGTCGCACAGAGTAATGTATCTACCGTGATTGGCTCATGTTTTTCACCGGCAAAAATCAACTTTAAGCCATCATCGGTCTTTTCAATCTTCTCCAGGGTTGTCTGAGTTTTGAATTGAATTCCATGTTTTGTCATTCCATCTTGAATATTCTGGACAATATCCTGATCGAAGCCATGTAAAATGTAGTCGCGGCGAATAATTTCGGTGACTTGTGCCCCCAACCCATTCATAATTGAAGCAAACTCGACGCCGATATAACCGCCGCCCCAAACAGCAAACCGCTTAGGAAATTCGCTGAGGTGGAACATTTCATTGGAGGTGATGCTATGTTCGATGCCTTCAATATCCGGTTTCGTGGGTTTTCCCCCCACTGCAATCAAAATTTTGTCGGCTGTGATTTTGCGATCGCCCACTTCAAGGGTATGGGGATCAACAAAAGTAGCCATTCCATTGATTAACTCAACTCCGGCTTTTTCCAGATTATTAATGTGGATTTGATTGAGGCGCATCACTTCTTTCTGAACCGCTTCCACCAGTTTGTTCCAATCAAAATTGGGTTCAGCTTTCTCCCAACCGTAACCCACAGCATTTTGATACAGGTTAGAAAATTGGGACGCATACACCATTAATTTTTTGGGAACGCAACCCCGGATGACACAGGTACCTCCCACTAAATCCCCTTCGGCGATCGCAACTTTAGCCCCATAAGAAGCAGCCCGTTTCGATGCCGCTAATCCGCCAGAACCCGCACCTATCACAAATAGGTCATAATCAAAGTTCGTCATCTCAGTCACTCCGTTTGTCTTCTTTTAATAACAGGGTAATCCGTTTCGCAAGGCGTTGGGGAGGATGGGGAGGGTGGGGAGGGTGGGGAGATAGGGGAGATAGGGGAGATAGGGGAGATAGGGGAGATAGGGGAGATAGGGGAGATAGGGGAGATAGGGGA
>NZ_JAMXFA010000051.1 GCF_025370785.1 Laspinema olomoucense D3b | reverse complement strand
ACCTGGAAAGTCCCCCTTGTCAAGGGGGATTTAGGGGGATCGGTGAATGTACTTCACCAACAAGAGAAACGCTATATCATCTATTGGTAAGTTTACCAAATCGGGAGCCTGCCAGTTCTTCTCGCCTTGTGAGTAGCAGCAAGTTTCCATCCTGTTAATTTTAGGGTGGCCGGTTATTCAATTTTCCTGAACACAAAACGCTACAAAAAAGCGGAAGCTACCCTCTACCCTTCCGGGTCAATTTTAAGTAGCTTCCGCTTGACTCCTGTCTATTTTTACCCCCTAAAGCTCTAACTTATAGCGTTTGCCAGGGGGGTAAAGTAAAGATAAAATCTGGATTTAGTTGCTATCAATCCCGGAACCGCTATAGTCTAGGCTACAGTTATTTACCTGCGCCCACAGGCATTCCCAAAATATCCTCAATTTTTGGCAACTCTTCCAGGGGAATGACTCGACCTTCATCCTCAAATCCCTGGATTTGGTCAAAGTTCAAATACCGATACAAATCATCAGCAAAGGGATTAATTTTCTCACTGACAATTGCTTGATATTCTTCCACCGTGGGAATCCGTCCAAGTAAGGCACAAACTGCGGCTAATTCTGCTGAACCGAGATAGACTCGGGCATCTTTACCCATGCGATTATTGAAATTGCGCGTCGAGGTAGAAAACACCGTTGCTCCATCTTCAACACGGGCTTGGTTGCCCATGCAAAGGCTACAACCGGGCATCTCTGTCCGGGCATTGGCTGCTTCAAAAATCTCGTAAATGCCCTCGGCTTTTAACTGTTCTTCGTCCATGCGAGTGGGAGGACAAATCCACAGGCGAACCTTGACTAATCCCGCCCCTTCTAAAACTTTTGCAGCAGCGCGATAATGACCGATATTGGTCATGCAGGAGCCGATGAAGACTTCATCAATTTTATCTCCCGCACATTCGGACATTAATTTAATGTTGTCCGGGTCATTGGGTGCAGCGACGATGGGTTCTTTAATCTCGTTTAAGTCGATTTCTAGGGTTTCCACATACTCGGCATCAGCATCAGCCGACATGAGTTGGGGATTTTGTAACCATTGCTCCATTTTGGCGACGCGGCGTAAGATGGTGCGAGCATCTTGATAGCCTCGGGCGGCCATATTTTTTAACAGAGTAACGTTCGATCGCAGGTATTCGGCAACGGTTTCCTCACTCAGTTTAATGGTAGAACCGGCGCAGGAGCGTTCTGCCGTGGCGTCGGTGAGTTCAAAGGCTTGTTCTACTTTCAAATCCGGTAAGCCTTCCATTTCCATAATCCGTCCAGAAAACACATTCTTTTTGTTCTGTTTCTCGACGGTGAGCAATCCTTTTTGGATGGCAACATAAGGAATGGCATTGACGATATCCCGCAGGGTAACACCGGGTTGCAATTCCCCTTTAAACCGCACTAATACCGATTCCGGCATATCTAAGGGCATGACGCCTAAAGCCGCAGCAAAGGCGACTAAGCCCGAACCTGCGGGGAAGGAAATTCCCAGGGGGAAACGGGTGTGAGAGTCGCCTCCGGTGCCGACGGTATCCGGGAGTAGCATCCGGTTCAGCCAGGAGTGGATGATGCCGTCTCCGGGACGTAATGCCACGCCGCCTCGGGTGGAAAAGAAGTCGGGGAGTTCTTTTTGGGTGGTGATATCCACGGGTTTGGGATAGGCGGCGGTATGACAAAAACTCTGCATGACTAAATCGGCGGAGAAGCCGAGACAGGCGAGTTCTTTGAGTTCGTCGCGGGTCATGGGTCCGGTGGTATCCTGGGAACCTACGGTGGTCATTAGGGGCTCGCAGGCGGTACCGGGACGGACGCCAGGGATGCCGCAGGCTTCTCCGACCATTTTTTGGGCGAGGGTGAAGCCTTTGCCGGTGTCGGTGGGGATTTCGGGACGGGTGAAGAGGGGGCTGATGTCGAGTCCGATCGCCTTGCGGGTTTTGTCGGTGAGCGATCGCCCGACAATCAGGGGAATCCGTCCCCCCGCCCGCACTTCATCCAAAATGGTGTTCGGTTTCAGGGTGAAGTGGGAAATCACCTCTCCGGCTTCGTTGGTGATTTGTCCTTTGTAGGGATGGATGGTAATCACCATGCCGGTTTCCAGGTTGGTGACGTCACATTCGATAGGTAGAGCACCGGAGTCTTCAGCGGTGTTGAAGAAAATCGGCGCGATCGCACCCCCAAGGATATACCCGCCTGCACGTTTATTCGGAACGCAGGGGATATCATTGCCAATATGCCACAGCACAGAGTTAATAGCAGATTTACGGGAGGACCCGGTTCCCACCACATCCCCCACATAGGCGACGGGATGTCCTTTGCCCTTGATTTCCCCTAGGGTTTCTAGGGCCCCGGTCATGCGGGATTCTAACATCGCGAGGGCGTGCAGGGGAATATCCGGGCGAGTGGTGGCATGAGAGGCGGGGGACAAGTCGTCGGTGTTGGTTTCCCCGGGGACTTTAAAAACGGTGACGGTGACAGTTTCAGGGACAGGAGGGCGAGAGGTAAACCATTCGGCATTCGCCCAAGAGTCGATCGCCTGCTTTGCATAGGGATTAGTTTCGGACAACTCCAGAACATCATGCATGGCATCAAACACCAGCAGGGTTTTCTTGAGGGCATCCGCAGCACCTTGGGCAATCTCTGGCTGGCTGGATTGCAGCAAATCGCTTAAGGATTGGACATTGTAGCCGCCCAACATGGTGCCGAGGAGTTCGATCGCCTCCAAGGGGGAAACCAGGGGAGAGGTGATTTCGCCTTTGGCAATGGCGGTGAGGAAGCCAGCTTTGACGTAGGCAGCTTGATCTACTCCGGGTGGGATGCGATCGCGCAGCAGGTGCAGCAGGGTTTCTTCTTCTGCCGGTGGGGGATTTTTCAGCAGTTCACAGAGTTCTGAGGTTTGCTGGGCATCTAAGGGCAGGGGCGGAATGCCTTGACTGGCCCTAGAGGCTGCCTGTTGACGGTAGGATTCTAGCATTGCAGGTGTCTCCTCTAACGGTATCGCTAATTTTAATGTAGGAATGGGTTGGATTCAGTAGGCACTTTGACAGGATGAGTGATTGTTACTGGGGGGAGGGGATAAGTTGTTTATCCTTCCCAGGGGGAGTTGACGGGTTCTGGGCGGTTCCCTCCGCTTTCGACGGCTGAGACGGTTTTCTGGGGGGCATCTGGGGCGATCGCATCCGTCCGGTTCAGGACTGAACCCTCCCCTTACCGGGAGAGCGTAACGACATTTCAGATCCCACCCCTGGCGATCGGGTTACATCCCAAAAGCTTATGGGGAAGTTATTTGGGCTGTAAAGATTTATGTACAATTCTTAACTTTTTTAGATAACTCTTACAATGATTGGGATAACTTAACCCTCCCGCCGCATCTACCGACCTCAACCGGAGGGTGAGGAGGGTTAGCCCGGTTAGGCAGTTGACATTTCATCCGGTTAGAACCCGATTTCTTGCATCCCTCTGCTAATTTCAGGTTTAGTTAGGGCTAGGTTTACTCGGCAAGGAAGAGGCAAGAGAGTTATTAGCTACATCCGGGTAATCTAGGTACAGAGGCTTGGAGGGGAGCAGGGGTTTTCATTAACAAAGACCCTCGGAAGTGTCTTGGGGCCCGAGGAACACGCTTTTTTGTTTAAGTATTGGCACAAGTTCTGTCTGCCGAGCCGATGGGGTTTAATGAATTTTAATTAAAACTGTTTTACAAAAGGCCCACCGAATATTAAGATTAATTAAAAAATGTTCATACAATTTTTAAGATGAGATGGGCCGGGAGTTTCCCAACGAGAGGGAAGGAGTGGGGATGAGCTTAGTGGAACAGAACGAAGAGATAGAATTGATAAATAAAGATCAGGAAAAGGCGAAGTTAGAACGCCAACGGGTCAAGGAGGAAGCTACCCTGAGTTACATTAACCCGGACGGGTCTATTTCCAGTGATTTACCTGTCTCCCTAGAGATTTGCGAGACCAACTGTCTGTTTGAGGCGATCGCCGAACGGATTTCCGTGCCGATCGCCTTGATCCATTCAACTGATGGCAAGATCGTCTATGTTAATGATTGCTTTCGGGAACTGTTCGGCTTTAGAGGTACTGAGCCGATTAATCGCAACCAAGACTGTTTTTATTATAACTTAACGGAAAGAAAAAAATTGCTCGCTACCCTCCAGGTTCAAGGTGTCATCAAGAACTATGAACTGGTGGCGAAGAAAGCCGATGGAACACCCTTATGGGTGAGTGTCTCCATCGAGGCATTGACTGTGGGAAAGGAACTCCTGTACTTTAAAACCTTTAAAGATCTGACCGAGTTCAAGGAAGTGGAGAATATTCTGCAATCCCTGGACAACGGAAAAGCCCCCGTGACGGGAGAGCAGTTTTTTCCCGCCTTGGCGTGCTATCTGGGCTCATTATTGGGGATGCGCTACGTCTTTATTGGGGAGGTGGTGGGGACCAAAGCTTCCGTGGTGAAAGTTCGGGCATTCTGGGAGGGGGGCGAACTGACGGGTCCCGGGTGGAATGAGCAATTGTGCGAACTGGAATATGCGATCGCCGGAACGCCTTGGGCAAAAGTCCTGCAATGTGGAAGCGACTGGATTCCCGATAAATTTAAGTCGCACCTGTCTCCAGGCAACCCCCTGGGCAAGCTAGAAGCTTGCAGCTACTTGGGAGTCCGCTTAGTGGATATGAATGGCAAACCCATCGGGTTAATGTGTGGATTCGACGATCGCCCGTTAATCGACGTTCACCGCGCCCAATTAGTCTTGAGCATATTTGCCGGACAGGCAGCCGCCGAACTTGATCGCCAGCGGACTCAACGGGCATTGCAGCAGAGTGAAGGGAGATTGCTGGCTGCTTTTAAAGCTGCCCAAATGGGCGTTTGGGAGTGGGATTTGCCCTCGGGAAATGTTACCTGGTCTGATGAAGTTCACGCCATTTTAGGGATTGAAAAAGGCAGCTATAACCCCACCATTAGTAGTTATATTAAAGCGATCCAAGCGGAAGACCGGCCCCTGGTTCAAAGCACAATTGTGCAGGCGATCGGGGCTAAAACGAACTACGAAAGTGAGTACCGGATTCTGCATGGTCAAACCAACTCTATCCGCTGGGTTGTCAGTAAAGGAGAAGTCCTGTGCGACCGTAACGGCCAAGTTGTGCGGTTAATCGAAACCCTGACCGACGTGACGGAACGTAAGCAAACTCAGGCGGCTTTAATTGAATCCGAAGCCAATTTAAGGGCAATTTTCAATTCATCGGCTCAATCCATTGTTTTAATTGACCGCCAGTATAAAATTAGAGATGTTAATAAAACCGCTCGGGAAACTGTTAAAAAGTTATGGAGCAAAACCATTGAACCCGGAGATTTTGCCTACGAATATGTATCCCGCAATGGGTTGGAACTCTTCAATCAAAGTTTTCATCAATGCCTTCAAGGAATGCCGGTCCAACTCCAGCAGAAAATCTTGGGAAATACCGGGACCGAATACTGGTTTGAAATTAATGGGCAACCTGTTTTTGATGAAACTAATCAGATTATTGGTCTATGTTTAAGTGCCTTTAATATTACCGAACAGAAAAATGCGGTAGAGGCCCTGGCTAAAAGTGAAAAACGCTTTCGGTCTTTAGTCCAAAATTCATCGGATATTATTACCATTTTAGAAGCGGATGGAACGATTCGATATCAAAGTCCATCGGTTGAAAGAATTCTAGGCTATAAAGCCCAAGATTTAATCGGTGACAATGGGTTTAACTACCTTCACCCGGAAGATAAAGAGGCAATTTATACTTTATTTACCCAAGCCTTGGAACAACGAGGCGGGGTCGTTGAGAGCGAGTTTCGCTTTCGTCATGCCAGCGGGAAATGGGTCACCCTAGAGTCTGTTGGCAGCAACCTGCTTCAGGAACCGGGAATTGCGGGATTTGTGATCAATTCCCGGGATGTCACTGAGCGCAAAGAACAAGAAGAACGCCTGCGACTCTTTGAAAGAGCGATCGCCGCCAGTAGCAATGGCATCGTCATCTCAGAGTATAACAAAGATAATGCCGTGGTTTACGTCAATCCCAGTTTTGAAAAAATGACGGGGTATTCCTACGCCGAGGTGACAGGACGCAACTGCCGATTTCTGCAAGGACGCGATCGCCATCAACCCGCATTACACGAGTTGCGAAATGCCATTCGCAATGGACAAGATTGCAAAGTCACCTTACGCAATTATCGCAAAGACGGGACGTTATTTTGGAATGAACTGAGTTTGTCTCCTGTAGAAAACGAACGGGGGACAATTAGCCATTATATTGGCGTTCAAACCGACATCAGCGATCGCAAGCGGGCAGAAGAAGAACTCATTCATCAAGCCTATTATGACCCCTTAACCGGACTGCCTAACCGCGCCTTTTTAATGGAACGACTCCGGGAAGCCAGCGCCCGCCAAAATTGGCAAAGCGCTCGGCAAATAGCGGTTTTATTTATCGATATTGACCGCTTTAAACGAGTCAATGACAGCTTAGGTCATGCCGTGGGGGATATGCTATTAATTGCGATCGCCTTCCGCTTAGAACGGTGTCTGAATTCTCAAAATACCGTTGCCCGTCTCGGTGGTGATCATTATGTTATCCTATTAGAAGATGTCCAAAGCATTCAACAGGCGAGTGACCTCGCAGAAAAAATTCACCAGCAACTAAAAGCACCGTTTACCTTTGAAGGACACGCGGTCTTTATTACCGTAACCATCGGCATCGCCCTCAGTTCCATCGAGCATGAAGTCAGCGCGGATTTACTCCGCAACGCAGATATCGCCATGTATCGCGCCAAACGCAGTGGCAAAGCTCGAACTGCTATCTTTGATAAGGCGATGCATGACCGGGCAGTGGAACTTTTACAGTTAGAAAATGATTTGCGCCAAGAACTTCATGAAGCCGACAGTCTCAATCAAACCTCCCTCAGCCTCGTCTATCAACCCATTGTGTCTTTATTCGACGGGAAAATAGTAGGATTTGAAGCCTTGTTGCGCTGGCATCACCCTCAACGAGGCTTTATTCCCCCCAGCGAATTTATTCCCCTGGCGGAAGAAACGGGGTCAATCGTGCCATTAGGCATCTTAGTCCTGCGGGAAGCTTGCCGACAACTCGTGGAATGGCACACCCAATTTCCCTCCCTCCGGAAAGAGGGCATTTTAAAAATGAGCGTCAATTTATCGGGGAAACAATTTCTACAACCGGATTTAGTCGAACACGTCGATCGCGTCCTCCAAGAAACAGGTCTCGACCCGGCTTTCTTAAAGCTAGAAATTACTGAAAGTGTCCTGATTGAAGATACCCAAACCGCCAATCAAACCCTCTGGCAACTGAAAGAACGAAACATTCATTTATCCTTAGATGACTTTGGAACGGGCTATTCTTCCCTGTCTCATTTAGCTCAGTTTCCGATTGACACTTTAAAGATTGATAAGTCTTTTGTGCAACGGATCGGCACCCAAGGTAAAAATTTAGAAATCATTCAGGCGATCGTCACTTTAGCCCACGGTTTGGGAATGGATGTCACCGCAGAAGGGGTGGAAACCGCTGAACAACTAGCCGAACTCAAGTCCCTGGGGTCTGAAGATGGACAAGGTTATTTTTTTTCTAAACCCTTGACTGCTGAAAATGCCACCCTGTTACTCAGGCAGTCTCTCTAATAGACTTCTTACTTTCATTTCGGATTGCTCCCCTTTCCCCTTTTTTAAACGCCAATCGGCTTTTTAGACTGGTGTAATGAGCCCTGAAAGGTAGGAAAAACTTGTTTTTTTGGCATCAGTCCTCAACCCCTGAAATGGCCCGGTTATCATTGGGTTTCCATCCAAGCTAGACAGCGCTGGAGTTCCTGCTGCATTTGCTGTGCATTTTCTGCATGGTAGCGGCGACCATGCCCGGGCAGAATCCACTCAAAGGAGTAGTCTTTTAACTTGTGCAGGGATTTAATTAATTCTGGCCAAGAATACCAACAGGCATCGCGAAAGGCTATCAATTGATTCAGCCGATGGGACCAAGCTAAACAATCTCCGGTAAATAGAAATTTGTTTTGATAGAGCAAAACGGTATGGCCTTTGGTATGTCCAGGAAGGGGAATAATTACCATATCTGATTCGAGTTCAATTGGCTCATAGCCGGTGAGCTGAATTTCGACCTCCCGAGTTCGGGGATTGATTTCATCTTGATGTAGGATGCGATCGCATCGGAAATATTCGGCAAATTTCTGATGATCGGCCACATCATCCTGATGGGTCAAATAAAGGTAACGAATCCCTCCCCTTGATTCCAACTGCTGAACTAACGGGGGAGAAAAGCGGGGGGAATCTACCAAAATATTTCCCTCCGGTCTCTGAATTAAATAACTCGCCGCTCCAAAAGAACTCTCCGCATGATACCCACAATGATAAATATTGTTTTCAATTAACAGGGGAAAACTCTCTTGGGCTTTTTTGATGTCTTTGGGTTTATCTACAGTCCCAATCGAAGCCGTAGGACAGGCTAAAAGGGCCTGTAACGCTTCCAACCGTTCGGCTTCTGTTTGGGGTTGCTGATAAACTGCCGATTGCTCATTGTCACGGTGAAAGATATCGGGAGCCATCCAGCGGCAAGTATCGCAATCAATGCAGGTGGTATCCACATAGAAATCACCGCTCACATTTTCAGGTCGTCGTAGTTGTTGATTAGCCATTATTTTCCTCTAATTTATTTTAAATTTGAGAGTTGAAATTCGCTGCCCTGGAAGAGTTTTAAACCCAATCGTTACGGCCCAGAAATCTTCGGGGGGGGAGGTGCAACTGGTGCTAAGGTTTCAGCCCGGTACAAGCTCATAAATCGTCCCTTGGGTGCATCAGTCCTGGACCCGAATGAGGGAGGGAAGCCCTAAACAAAGGGGAAGAAATCCCCGTTCTGATTCCCGCTATCCTGTCTTGATGCTGAGGTCTGATTCTTTTCAGTGTAGCTTGTGTTGCCTGGAGTCAACCCCTGGGAAACACCAGGGGGAGTGGTGGCGATCGCACTGTTTTCTACTCCTGCTAATATAAATTGTAGTGAATGAACCCCAGGACATCAACCATGACTGAGAAAAAACCCAGAAAACCCAAAAAAAACACGGAGAAAACAAGCCCGAGTGCTGCCAAAAGCACTAAAAGCACCAAAACTACTAAACTTACCAAAGCCCCTAAAAGCGATGAAGATCTCCCGAGTCAGGGATTGAAAGGATTTAAGGCGGGCAGTCTCCAGGAGATGGAAAAGATGATGCGGCAGATTCAGAAATTCTTGCAGGAGAATGAGTTTGAGTCGAGCGAAGCAGCGAGCGCTTTTCTCCAAGAAGCCCTCACTTCCGGACAACCCCTCACCCTGACTCAGGAGGAAACCCCCCTGGATAAGGCACAAGATATTATGTATGAGGCTTGGTCGGTTCCGGGCAAGAAGCGGGTACAATTAGCCAAGCGGGCATTAAAGATTAGCGCCGATTGTGTGGATGCTTATGTGCTATTAGCCCAAGAGTCTGCTAAAACCCTGAAGGAAGCCAAAGGGTTTTATGAGCAAGGGGTACAGGCGGGTGAACGAGCTTTAGGTCCAGAATTCTTTGAAGAACACGCTGGATATTTTTGGGGAATGACTGAGACTCGTCCCTATATGCGCGCACGGCAGGGTCTGGCGGAATGTTGTTTGCAGTTGGGGGAGACAGAAGAGGCGATCGCACATTACCAGCAGATGTTACGCCTCAACCCCAATGATAATCAAGGCATCCGCTATATGTTGCTCCCTTGCCTGTTGGAAGAAGGTGCATCAGAGGCGATCGCCCATCTCTTTCAACAATATGAAGATGAATCTTCGGCTTCCTGGACCTATTCCCGCGCCTTATGGTTGTTTCAAAAGGATGGCGCAACCGAGCAGACAAATCAGGAGTTACAACAAGCTTTAAAGCGTAATCAATATGTTCCTGATTATCTTTTGGGAAAGAAAAAGATGCCGAAAGAACTGCCGAGTTTAATCGGATGGGGGGATGAAAGTGAGGCGGTTTCTTATGCCGCTACGGCGCTAGTAGCATGGCACAAAACAACCGGGGCGTTGGAATGGTTATCGGCAACTGCGGCGAAGTCAGAGGGAGTTTAGTTTCCTTCTATCTGAAAATCCGGAGAAATTCAAGGGTGCGGTTAGATCAAGTAAGCCCTTGACTCAAACGGAACAGAAAACAGGCTTTTAAAAAGCCAAGATATAGCAAGTCTAAATAAATTAGACAAAATTTAAAGGGAGTGGGAGCATCTGGTTACAGTAAGGAGCAAGATACTCTCACTCTTGGTTTGTAAGATTTTAAAAATTTGATTTGCTATACATGATCCAGATACTCGCCTTTTCGGGAATTGGCGATCGCCAGTTCAATAGATTCAGCGGGTTGTTACCCAAAACCCTTTTACTTGAGTGGAATTACTCATGCTTTGCAAGAGGCGATCGCTGCCAATATCCATCGGTGGGATAGTTTTTTGAAGCAAAAACAAAAGGCGGTGTCCTTCGCTACATTTTTTAGATCCCGAGGGACTGAAAATATTATCGTCCGTGACATTGATGTGAATTTGGCTGTATTCTTTCTCAATCCTGATCGTAGGCTGGGGTCATCATGAAACCGCGAATCATTGTTTGCTGTCTGGGTAGCACGGGGTATCAAATTTTTTGCTTATTAAGACAACAGGGGGCGTCGGTTGTAGGGGTGGGAGAGCACCTGGTTCCTGGAGAAGAGACGGGGATCATTGTGGGAGATCCACGATCAGCGGCCACCTTACTCGCTGCTGGGATTCGAGATGCGGATGCGATCGCCATCGCCTCCGATGATGATGCGGTGAATTTAGCTATTCTGATGCAAGCTCGTCTGCTAAATCCCAAGATTCGGATTATTACACGGCTGTTTAATGGCAGTTTAGGCGATCGCTTGGATCGCACGTTACCCCAGCATACCAGCATGAGTGTCTCCACCTTGGCTGCCCCGATTTTTGCCTTTGCGGCAATGGGGAGTCGGGCGATCGGGCATCTCACACTGTTTAATGAAACTTGGCCGATTCATGAAGAATACATCGATCAGCGCCATCCCTGGAACGGGCGCAAGTTAGCTGAGTTATGGGAAGATCCGCGCCGGATGCTGATATACTATCTACCCCAGCATCCTCATATCGACCTCGTTTCGGCGGTCCTGACTGGAAAGACATTGGAAGTGGGCGATCGCCTGATTGTTGCCACCCAACTCAGTAAGCGCCACAACCGACGTTCCTGGGGCCGGAAATTCCAAGAATCCCTCGGCAATTGGCGCCGATTTCAACAGCAAAATCAAGCCACCACCCTCGCCCTATTAGCCCTCTTACTAACAATTTTAACGGCAACTTTTACTTATACTATTGTTAATACAAACACCTCTTTTGTTGATTCTCTGTATTTTTCGGTGGGCATGATTACGGGCGCTGGCGGCAATGAAGCGGTAGCGGAGCATTCTCCCGTTCCCTTGAAACTGTTTACCGCCCTGATGATGCTCGTCGGGGCTGGTGCTGTGGGGATTTGCTATGCTCTCCTGAACGATTTTATCCTAGGTAGCCGATTGAGACAACTGTGGGATACCCCGGAAATCCCCCATCGCCATCATTATATCGTGTGTGGACTAGGAGACATCGGAATCAAGGCGATCGAGCAACTACATAGCAATGGGTATGATGTCGTTGTCATCGATCGCGATCCAAACTGCCGCTTTCTGAGTACCGCACAGGGGTTAAAAATTCCTGTCATTCAGGCAGATGCTACCTTACCCGCCAGTTTAAAAGCGGCTCATATTGAAAAAGCCGAAGCGGTATTAGCTGTCACTAGCAATGACATGACTAACTTAGAAATTGCCTTAACTGCAAAAGGCGTAGTGCCGCAACTGCCTCTGGTCGTGAGAAGTGAGGACCCGCGCTTTGCCTTAATGGTACAACAAGTGTTCGACTTTGAACACGTCCTCAATCCTACAGAAATCGCCGCCCCTGCCTTTGCTGCCGCTGCGATCGGGGGACGGATTTTAGGCAATGGCATGACTGCCGGGAGTCTTTGGGTGGCGATCGCTACCTTAATCACCCCCGCCCATCCTTTTTATCATCAAACTGTCCAAGAATCAGCCATGAAAGCAGATTTTGTCCCCTTATATATTCAAACCCCAGAGAAAACTATTCATGGGTGGGAGTTATTAGAAACCTCTCTAAAAGTTGGAGATGTTTTATATTTAACAATCCCCGGCAACAAACTAGAATTACTCTGGCGCACCACCCCCTCCAAACTGATATCCAGCAGTTCCAATTAACCTTAATTCAGAAACCGGGTTTCTTTCCCTTGGCAACAATCCAGAAACCGGGTTTCTTTCCTAAATCTTTGCAATCAGACAAAAGTTATCCCAGAAACCCGGTTTCTCACCCTTGGCAAACTCATGATAAACTAGAGACAAGGTTGATAGAGGTGTCAAGATGGTACTTTCAACAATCAAGTGGAGCCTAGAAGACTACCACCAAATTATTAAAACCGGGTTACTCAATGATCGCCCGGTGGAATTGTTAGCCGGAGAAATCGTTAAAATGTCCCCTGAAGGCGAAGCTCATGCGTTTTTTAGTTCCGAAACGGGATCGTATCTGACTCGGGTTTTAGGCGATCGCGCTTTCCTGCGTCACGCTAAACCGATTACCCTCCCCAACCAATCGGAACCCGAACCAGATCTCGCCATTGTGCAACCCCTCGGGCGCGAATATCTGTCTCACCATCCCTATCCGGAAAACATCTTCTGGGTGATTGAATATGCTAATACCAGTTTAGAGAAAGATTCAACCCTAAAATATCACATCTATGCCGAAGCGGGAATCCCCGAATATTGGCTAGTCAATCTCCAAACAACGGAATTAATTATCTACCGTCAACCCAGGGGACGGGATTATGGGTCTAAAATGACCTTAAAAGAGGGAGAAATTTCTCCTCTAGCCTTTCCTGATGTAACCATTCCCATTCAAGCCATAATTTCAGCCTAATTTTGGGGTTGCTTGCCCTCAGCAACCCCGTTGATTTCCTAAGTCTTGGTGCTGAAATTCAATATATTTCAGCACCGTAACAGGCATCATTTAAAGGGTTTCAGGGTCAATCCCCAGTTCCCGAAGTTTAGCAAAGGCTTTATCCCTTTCCTGTTGTGCCTTATCCCGTTCCTCATACAACTCCCCCGGTTCCTTGAACAATTCCCCATCAGGATGATACACCGCTAAACCATCAGCCGACAGTTCAAAACGAATATTCAACAAAGGAGAAATCCAAGGTAAATCCTGGGATTGGATAAAGTTTAAGCTATCTTGCGCCGTAGCCCGATGCAACCCCCAAAAATTATGAGATTGGGGGTCATAAAAAACCATTTCCAGCACACCATACTGTGCATAAAAATTTTGTTTTGCCGCCATTTCGATCATGGTATTACTGGGAGAGAGAATTTCAAACACCACCTGGGGGGCAATGTTATCTTCTTCCCACTGTTTATAACTACCTCGGTCCCCATCCGGACGACCCCACACTACCATCGCATCTGGCGCTTGACAGGGGGCGGGAGGACGTTCCACCCGAACCGGATACCAGAGTAAATCCCCCGCAACAAAGGCAACTTGTTCCTTGAGGAGTTGCTTGAGATTAGTGACTAACCGCACAATCCAGCGATATTGCAGGGTATTTTCCGCGATCGGCTTACCATCAGAGTCCGGGTAGAGAATATGAGAGGAGATAGGAGTTTGAACCATAGTCCCGGTTATTGTTAATCAGGATTGATGCATTATAACAAGTTCCGAATCAAGCCCTATTTGAACAACGCTATGATCGCCGCAGTTGCCGCGAGAAGAGTTCCTATCATAGTGCCTACCTGTACCCAAATATTGACATCCCAATCGGGAAAGGGGACATACCACTGTCCAACTCCCAATTGTCGTAAAAACTTAGGAATTGATGGGGTTCGATCGCCCGGCATCACGGCTAAACCTTGGACGATCGCCTGATTCACTCGTTTGCTAATCTGGGGAACATAACATCGCGGGGGAGTTAAGTCTACTTTTAAATCTTTATCATGGCGGGCTAGGGCATCCTCTGGGGGTTTTCCGGTGAGTAATTCGTAGAGGGTGGCGGCTAAACCATAGACATCAGTCCAAGGGCCGCGCTCAAATTTATTTGAGTATAGCTCGATGGGAGCAAACCCACTGGTGGTAATGTGTTGAGTGAGGGGATGAGCAAAGGCACGCGCTAAACCAAAATCAATCAAAATTGCCTCACTTTTGCCCCCCTGCGATCGCACGATAATATTTCCCGGTTTCACATCCCGATGGAGTATCTTTTGTGCATGGACGGCAATCAAAGCGGAGCCAATTTGTCGTCCATAGTGCAATACCTCAGCGCTCGGCAGACGGGGCGATCGCCGATGCTCTAGATCAAAGCCATCGATATAGTCCATAACAATACAAGCATAGCGGACTTGGGTCAACCAAGCGCGCATCGACTCTTCAAACACCTCCCGCACTGGCACAATATTAGGATGTTTACATTTTTCCAGTTTGAGCGCTTCATCATAAAATTTACTGCCGAAGGCTTGACGATCCGGCGCGCTCATTTGCCCTAAGACTGAGGAATCAGGATTGAGGGTTTTAATCGCCACCCGTTCCCCCATGCGATCGCTGGCTAGATAGGTAATGGCAAATCGCCCTTGTCCTAAAACACTCTCAATGGTGTAGGCTCCGTCCTTCAGTGTTTTTCCTTTTTCCCAAGGCATAGGATTTGTATGATAGAATTTGCCCTCATTATCCCATTAGTCGGGTTTCGGATGTCCCTACTCCCCCACCTTTGGGTGACGAGATATTTGGATGCCGGGGCATCACCGGAATGAAACTGAACTCCTCGATCGCACGCTAACCCAATTCCCATTGAGCTATTCTGGCCGGTTGAAGAGTGCTGGGGGCCACCACCCGAAAACCCAAGTTGTTGTTCTTGTTGTCGCGGGTGTTGTTGTTGCGGTTGGCACAACGGCAGTTCCTCGGGTTGTTGTTCCAGGAACCGCCACGCAGCAGCTAAAATCGTTCATCCCTTGATTAAAATTCTACCAGCATTGGATCAAAAAGTTGATGCTGCAAGTGGGCGGTGTTGCCGTGGTCGAGATGAGCTTGCCAGCTTTGGATGGATTGCTGGAACTGACTCTGATCAATCTGCTGATGCTGATATTCATGGTAACGGGTTTTCAGTTTACCTCGGAGTCGCTGGAGACTGTCCGAACGAACGCGAATTTGTTGGGGGAGAATGCGGAACCCTAAAAAATTAGCACCGTGGCGAGTTTCAAACAGTTGACTTTTGATGGGGTGAATTTTTAGCCGTAGGGTGGCCAGATAGGTTTCAATTTCTGGGCGAGCTTGGGCTAGGAGAGTATGATCATTGGCAAACAAAGCAAAATCATCAACATAGCGAACGTAAGCGGGAATTTTTAGCGCTTGCAGAATAAAGTGATCAAAGCCATTGAGGTAGAGATTTGCTAAAAATTGGCTGGTCAAATTGCCTACGGGTAAACCACAAGGATATAAAACTGGTGCCAGCAGATCATCCCCGGGAAAGTAGTGAAGAACCGGATCGAGATTTTTGCCATTATCAATGATAGTATCCAGCAACCACAGGGTATTTTTACATTTAATTTTGCGGCGAATGATTGCCTTGAGAAGGCTATGATTAATCGTGGGGAAAAATTTCCGAATATCGCACTGGAGAATGTAGCGGTGAGTGCGGGCGAGGGTGGTGAATTTTTCTAGGGCGCAGTGGCTACCGTAGCCGATGCGATTCGCATAAGAAGTATCAATAAAGGAGCGTTCTAATAAAGGCGCAATAATGTTGCAGAGCGCATGGTGGACCACTCGGTCTCGATAGGGGGCCGCTGAAATTAGCCTTTTTTTGGGTTCATAGACATAGAATTGATGGTAATTTCCCGGTTGATAGGTTTGGCTGTTGAGCTCAGTTTGCAGTTGAATCAGATTGCTTTCTAAGTTATCGTTGAATTCTAAAACCGTGGGCCGAAACCGCTTCCCTTTTTGGGCTTTGCGGGCTGCTATGAGGAGGTTTGCAAAGCTCGATATTTGAGGCCAGAGATTTCCGAAACGTTTCATGCTAGGTTAAAGTTAGGTTGTTTTTGTGGGTTTGCCCGATTGTTGCTGAATCCAGCCTCCCAGTTCTTTGCCGATGGTATCCAACTGTTTGGCGATATATTCATAGCGCTCAACGGAAATCAGTTGAAAATCCATGAGGAGGCGGGTCTGGTAGCGGAGGATAGAAAGTTTCGGGTTCAGGGCACGCAATAGGTTGCTTTTTTGAGATGAATATCGTGCTATAATGAGATTTTCTAGGAATTCATAGAGATGGGTAACAATCCGCTCTCCGAGCATCATTTTATGATCTCGCGGTAATCGGTTCAAAATGGGAATATACCATTGTATTAGATCGTAGGTTTTCTGAATAATCGGCAGTTCGTCCATTCCAGTTTGTCAAAAATAGGTAACCTTTCTTTATCAAACCATAGTCAGGGGCAGGGTCATCTAAAAAAATAAAAAAAGGCGCTCCGCGCCAAAAGAGGGAAAGAGGGAAAAAGAGTAGAGGGTTAAGCAGTTCTGGGGGCCACCACCCGAAAACCCAAGTAGTTGTCCTTGACGTCGCGGGGGTAGTTGTTGCGGTAGGCACAACGGCAGAACCTCGGGTAGTAGTCCCAGGAACCGCCACGCAGCAGCTTGGTTATTGACTCTTTATTCAACAAATCTTTTAACCAGTCCATATTGCTTTGAGAATGATTATCATTCTTTATCCAGGCTCTACCATCGGTTGGCGCACCTTCATAACTGTCATGCCAATCATCTAAACACCACTCGTACACATTCCCATGCATATCGTGCAATCCCCAAGCGTTCGGGGCATTTAAACTGCCCACGGAAATCGTTTTTTCTCGATATTCCCCTTTCTTGCCCTGACCATAATTGTAATTGCCATGATAGTTTGCAACTTGAGGGGAGAGGGTGGGGCCGAAGTGGTAAGGAGTAGTGGTTCCAGCCCGACAGGCATATTCCCATTCCGCTTCACTGGGAAGGCGGTAGGGCTGACCTGTGGCTTGGTTTAACCGCAGGCAGAATTCGATACAGTCTTCCCAACTCACCTGTTCTACAGGATTGTTATTGCCTTTAAAGTGAGCCGGATCAGGCTCTAGGGAACGCATCACTTGGGGCAGTTGGGCAACGATTCGCCATTGGGCTTGAGTGATAGCCGTGCGACTCATCAAAAATTCTGGTAAGGTCACCCGATGTTGGGGGCTTTCGTCACTATCTCGCTCCGCTTCATTCTCCGGCGATCCCATCAGGAATGCTCCGGCAGGAATCACCACCATTTCTAGGTTTAACCCCAGGGTGGTTTCCAGAATGCCGCGATTCTGTCCCTTTTGCCGTTGGGCTATTTCCCCTTGCTGATTGAGGGTGATGATTTCGTAGTGGTAGATTTTTTCAGGGACTGGGGCAGGTGCAGGGGATAATAACCCTAAGAACGCTGCCATTGAAGCAGGGCGATTTTTCGGGAGCAATTCCATTCCTGTGAGAATTGCATCATTGATGGGCTGACTAACCGACACTAAGTCTTTGGGAGCAATCAATGGCTCATCATCCACTTTGCGGGACAAACAATCCTGGGGGAGTTGTCCGGTAATCAGATAGTACAGGGAGGCGGCCAGGGTATAGATATCTACGGTCGGGTTGCGATCGCCTTTAATTAACTGTTCATAGGGCGCAAAATCACGACTACCAAACATTTTGGAACTCATAGCCTGGGGGACAATCTCCCCAGAAATGCCAAAATCAATCAAAACCGGCTGCCCATTATCCCGCAGCATGATGTTACGAGGGGTGACATCTCGATGCACCAAACCTACCCCATGCACTCGAACCAACGCATCGGCAATGGGACGAATATATCTCAGGGCCTCGGCTTCAGACAGGGGGCCGCGTTGCTGCACATAGTCAGATAAGGTCGTTCCATCGATAAACTCCATCACCAAACAATGGGCATCCCCTTCCTCAAATAAATCCTTAACCCGGACAATATTGGGGTGAGGATTCTGTTCCAGTTTAGCCAGAGTCTGAGCCTCTCGGATGAAGCGCTTCACATATTTCGGATATTCTGGGTCCTTCCGGAGATGAGCGTTCGGGGTTTTAATCACCACGGGCGCGTTAAACCCGCGATGGATGGCTTTGTAGGTAATGCCAAATCCACCTTGACCGAGAACGTGCTCAATCACCAGTTTACCGTTTTGCAGGGTGTGTCCGTCGGGCCAAAACATAGGGCAGAGACAAGGGAAGGGGGTACAGGGTCATTGTACTACCTTTCCGGGATAGAGTTGAATCCCCTGATCATGCAGGAGGAGTTAACCCAGGTGGAGGCGTTGCGTCAGGCGAAATTAAGTCAGTCTCACTGTCATCCGTTTTTCGGGTCGCCGTTGGTGTTGATTGGCGACCCCCGTTAGTCCAGACGGTGGGTCCGGACTCGGGGAATTTCTAGTCAGCTAAAATTAAGCTGTGCGGCATTTACATTATTTTTCACGGTTCAGGCGGTAACAAATGACAGAAATTACGACCAATGAACTGCCCCAAATTCTCCAGAATTTATTTATAGAAGTCGAACGCACTAAAACCCCGATTACGGTCATCCATAAAGGCAAACCCTTAGTGATTATCTATCCCGCTACGATCCCAGATGCCCGCCCCGCTTTTGGGGCTATGAAGGAAAGCGGTGAAATTTTAGGAGATATAATTGCGCCAGAGCCTAAGCCCTGGGAGGTGTTAGAATGAAACTGCTGCTAGATACCCACATTTGGCTTTGGTATTTACTCGGAGATCAACGCTTATCAAGCCAACTTAAAACGGCAATTGGCGATCCTAATACTTAACTGCATCAATATCGAAAATTTGTAACAGTTCTGGATGTGGAAATGGAGACTCTGCCGGTTGCCAAAGTTACAGAGTAGGAGTAACATAGAATAGATGTAGATTTTTCCTCCGGGATGATAAGCATGAATCCACTCTCTAATCTAATAGCCAGTGATACCTGGGTTCCTGCCACCTGGAAGGAGTACCTGAGTGCTTTGGATGACCCCACCCATGCTAAATCCAAAGGCTATTACAGCAATGGGCGAATGAGATTAGAAATGCAACTACCCGTAGGCTTTGACCACAGCACAGACCATAGTGTGATTTCCCTAGCTGTTAACTTGTACAGCATTTTGAAGGCGATCGCATTTAGAGAATTAGACAACTGTTCCTTCCGCAAACCGGGCTATGTCGAGTTTCAGCCGGATTTAGCTTATTACGTTGGCACCCAGGCAACTGCCATCCCCAACGGCACTGACGTTGTAAATTTGGAAGAATATCCGGTACCGGATGTGGTGGTGGAGGTAGCGAAATCATCCCTGTTGGACGATCGCACAGTTAAGCGATTCCTTTATGAAGAGGTGGGGATTGCTGAATATTGGATTGTGAACGTGGAAACAGCGGAGGTATTGGCATATCAGATGAGCGATCGGGGGAGTCAGCGAATTGATGTCTCTATGATGTTTCCAGGACTGGAGATAGCGACCCTAGACCAAGCGCTGCAACGGAGTCGCAACCAAGACCAATCCCAAGTCGGAGCCTGGTTAATGGCACAGTTTCAGTCAGTTGATAATGGATAAATATCAATTATCCATTATTCATATCGATTACTCTACGTCTCCCATTTGTCTTTCGAGGGATTGCCTCACCAACCCTAGAATGTATGGTAATTCATCAACAGATGCTAGACCCAGCTCAACATCCCCATTTCCCCATCGCCCCACACCCGATACATCTTGACCAGGGTGATCAGGCAAAAGTTGCGGTAGAAACCCGGTTTCTTGCTAAAAATATAAAGCACTTTTGCCCTCCGCTAATGCCTTAAATGGTCCAAATATAAACTTTCTGGGTTTTCCACCGAATTAAAAGGATCTAAAAAATCTAGGTAGGAGAAATCTCTGGCATACAAATTGTCTGAGCCAAGGAACTTGCGATATAATGCCCTAGTTTTACAGGTACAGCATTGCCAATCTGTCTCATGGCTTCTGTCCATGACCCCACAATTTTATAGTCATCTGGAAAGGTCTGGATTCGTTTAGCTTCAAAGGTTGTGTAGTACCGAATTTGACCATCTTCATACCGAATCATATTTTCTCCTCCAGGAACACCATGATCTCCAGCTTTCAATGTCTTAGAAGGCATATCAATATAACTCCCCGTGTGTCCAGGGTATGCCTTTGCGCCTGTTCTAAGAATATGTTCACTATTAAAGCTCCCTTGAGGGTCTGGTTTTGGCAGTTCTCCAATTTCATCTCTAACTGTTTTCCAAGGCTTTAAGGGGGGAGGGAATAAAGTAGGTTGTTGGATGAGTTGCTCAATCCTTTGCTGGGTTCTTTTATCCAAATTTTCAAGTCCTGAAGGTTTGACTCTATGTCGTTCCCAATAATCACAACTAATGAATTGTGACCAGAGTAGCGCATCTAGAGAGTGGGTTTCTTGGGGAAAAACCCAGTTGATGTTTAAATCTTCTCTAATACCTACAATGAAAACCCGTTCCCGGCGTTGGGGAATGCCGTAATTTGCTGCATCCACCAAGCGAAAAGTTACCTGATATTTTACGGCGTCATATTGGCCTGATGTCTGGATATTTTCAAGGCGGATGAGATGTTCTTGCCAATTTTCTGAAAGTTTTATGTCAACATCAGGATAGGTTAATCTTAAAATAATATATTCAAAGTAGCGCCTAAATGATTGTCGTAAAAGACCTTTGACATTTTCAAATATAAAAAACTTTGGCCTAGAGATACTGATGGCTTTGCACACATAAGGAAACATATCTCGTTCATCTATATTTCCTTCGTGCTTTCCTCCTATTGAAAAGGGTTGACAGGGCGGTCCCCCTGAAACCATATCAACCTTATCGAACTGGTCAAACTGGAAGGAACGAATATCGGTATTATAAACCAGATTTTCGCTATAGTTATAGCTCAGGGTTTTGCAGGCATCTTTATTCCATTCAATCAAAGCGGTGTGTTGAATTCCCGAGAGTTCTAGTCCTTTAGCTAGACCCCCTGCACCTGCAAATAATTCTAAGCAAGATATTTTAGGGTTGTTTTTCATCATCTAAATTATTTAAAAAGTTTTCAATACTTTGAAAAAGGTTTTCTTGGTTTGCAGGTATTCCCTGGCACTTTTCTGCCCAAGGACGTCCTGGATGGCAAACATCCCAATCTGATTTTGCTTGTTGGTATCTACCCTTGCCCGGATCATGATTACCAAATCCGTCAATTAAAGTGTTCCAAATGGGTTGATATTTTCGGATGAGGGCCGCTTCAACCGTTCCAATCAAATCACTTTCTCTCCCTTCGAGAATCATAAACCGGCAGAAAAAATCTGATATTTCCAAACCCTCTGCAATATTGATGCTATAGCTATGTTCATAGAGTCGATTATATAACTCATAACTTCTACTGTCTATGGAGGATAACTGCCTAGCTTGCCGCCACCCTTTGGGAACCGCTTTACCAATATAAATCGGCATATTAAATGCAGTTCTATTAATTTTATGAAATTTTGAGTACATTCCCGACTGAGCAATACAGTATAGAGCATATACGCCGGTACCCGAAAAGCGTTTGGGAATAGGAATAGAATGGACAGGGGTTCCATTAAAAAAGCGGATCGTATCTTTGATGATAGCGTCAAAGTCTGAAGAAACATAGAGATGTTGTGAACGATCAAAAATATCCATACCTGCCCGATCTTAAACCAATAACCATCAACATAATACCATCAAATGGAATGAGTGATTCATAATTCATCAACAATCGCAATGTGGGTTGCAGCACTACCCTAATGCCTTAAAATGACATCATCGGCGCCAGTGCCTCCGTAATCTTCTGAGTAACCAACTCATTGCCACTTGGACTGAGATGAATGTGGTCTCGATATAAACTTGCTGGGTTTTCTACGGCATTAAAAGGGTCTAAAAAATCCAAGTAGGTGATTTGATGCTGTTGGGTGAATTCTTGCAGGCGTTGACGCGCTTTTATTTCATAGTCTCTCGGTCCCGGTTCTCCGATTTCTCGTAATAAGGGGGTGATTGCTAATATAAATTGACCTTGGTTTGCGGTGACAATTTGCTGAATTTGATGAATTGCTTCTAAGTTAAACCCCACGCGATCGCCTTTTTCCTCGGGTAACTTAGGCACAGTTGGCGCGGGTAAAAGATATCGACTCACTATCTCTACCAGTGCGAAGGGCGGTTTTTTGTCAGGATAGTTGCGATCGCGTCCAACTTGTATAGAACTTGGTTGGGTCCCAAACAAATCATCGGTATTGATGAGCAACACCACTGCCTTAGCACCAAAGGTCCCAAATTTCTCCAGATAGGCGCGTTCATTGCGGGGTCCCCAGGAGTTCGCGGAGGCGTTGAACACTTCGATTTGAGGGGAATTCCCCGGGAGGCGTTCCGGGAGTTGTTGCTGCATGAAGGCGGAGATGGTTTGCGCTTGATCTGTCCACCATCCGCCATTGGCAACGGAATCTCCTAGCAACAAGACTCGCAGGGTGTCTGATGTTGGGTTCACGGCAGCACTCCGCATGGAATATTGGTTAATCTCGAAGCGATTGCCAAAGCGTCGCAATTTCTGATTCGGTGCCAACAGATACCCGATTTTCTCGTCGGGGATGTACAGGGGAGGGTTGCCAAACCCAAAGAGCAGTCTGAGTGCCACTTCTACGGCGATGAACAGTCCAACAATTATCGCGATCGCAATCCATATCATTTTCACGGGTTTAACCTCCACCACCACCCTCAGCGTTTTTATCCCATCACCCTATAATAAAATCGGGATTTAGGACTTAATATGATTATAAGAATCAATCTGTAATTCTGTGCTGATGAACATTCCTGGCATCCATCCTGACACGATTGAACAAGTCAAGCAACGTGCTGATATCGTAGATATCGTCTCTGAGCGTGTTGTACTCAAAAAAATGGGTAAAGATTTGGTGGGATTGTGTCCCTTTCATGATGAAGGGTCACCCAGTTTTACCGTGAGTCCCAGTAAGCAGATGTATTACTGTTTTGGATGTCAGGCGGGGGGAAATTCGATTACGTTTTTGATGGAAATTGGCAAACACTCGTTTTCCGATGTAGTGTTGGATCTGGCGCGACGGTATCAGGTTCCTGTGCATACGATTGAACCGGAACAGCGGGAAGAGTTACAGCGACAGCTTTCTCGGCGAGAAGAACTCTATGAAATTATGGCGATCGCCGTGCGGTTTTATGAGCACGCTTTACATCAACCCCAAGGCAGTGATGCGCTGAATTATCTGAAAGTTGACCGGCAATTAAGTCTGGAAACAATCCAACAGTTTCAATTGGGTTATGCACCGGCAGGATGGGAAAGTATCTATAGTTATTTAGTAGAAGAAAAAGGGTTTTCCGTCCAGTTGGTGGAAGAGGCGGGATTAATTAAGGCGCGGAATACCGGGGGAGGATATTACGATCGCTTTCGCGATCGCCTGATGATTCCAATTCATGATTCCCAGGGTCGTGCTATTGCTTTTGGTGGCAGAACCCTCAGCGATGAACAACCGAAATATCTCAATTCTCCAGAAACACCGTTATTTGATAAAGGCAAAACGCTGTATGCGTTGGATAAAGCTAAAACAGCGATTTCCAAGGCAGATAAAGCGGTAGTGGTGGAGGGATATTTTGATGCGATCGCCCTTCATGCGGCAGGAATTTCTAATGCCGTTGCCTCTTTGGGGACCGCATTGAGTTTGGATGCCGTTAAGCAATTATTGCGTTATACCGAATCCAAACAAGTGATTCTGAATTTTGATGCGGATACGGCAGGGACGACGGCAGCGGAACGGGCGATCGGAGAAATTGCCGAATTGGCATACAAGGGACAAGTCCAACTGAGAATTATCAATATTCCCGATGGTAAAGATGCGGATGAGTTTCTCAAATCTACCGGCAGTCCAGAACCCTATCGGCAATTGATGGATAATGCGCCTTTATGGTTAGATTGGCAGATGCAGCAATTGTTACAAGGAAATGATTTAAACCAATCCGATGCTTATCAACGGATTGCCAAGCAAATGGTGAATTTACTCACCAAAATTCAGAATACCGATACCCGAATGTATTATGTGAATCGCTGTGCAGAAATTCTCAGTCAGGGAAATGGAACTTTAGTTACTTTACGCGCCCAAGATTTAATTAAAAAACTTAATCGAATCCGGCGCAAGGAAAGTAAGAGTGAGCAGGAGAAGCAACTGGATCAAGTTCCGGTTTCTGCCGATCGCGGATTGTTAGAAAATGCTGAAGCAGTGTTATTGCGGTTGTATTTGCATTGTCCGGAACATCGCGGGGCGATCGCCCAGGAGTTGGAGGCGCGGGATTTAGATTTTAGTCTCACCCCCCATCGGTTTTTGTGGCAGCAAATTATCCAGCTTGAATATCACAATTCAACCGGGGATTTACTGTCTCAAGTCCAAGAGCGGTTTTTACAGAATAATCGGGATTTAAAACCTGTTTCTGAGTTGTTTCATTTGGATGAAAAGTCTCAGCGAGATTTATTGAATCCACCTCTGATGATTCAAGGGGCGATCGCTTGTATTGAAAAGGTATTCTGTGAGAAGCGTTGCCGTCAAGCGTTACAGCTTTGGGAGCAAACCGATGTTACAAAAGAACCCGACCGTGCGCGGTACTATCAAGAACAAATTTCTGAAGAAAAAAAGCGCATTGAAGAACTAGATAAGCATCGCCAAGTGAGTTTAGTTGATTGGTTACAAATGTATTGAAAATGGGGGCAATTTTTAAAATGTGGGGAATAGTATAAAAAATATAAGCACAAAACGGATCGAACCGGCAGGCGGATTCCCCGGTTTCCCCATCGCCTGTTTATCCCCCTGCCACCGGACCCAATTTCACCTAAAATAAGAAATATTTCACCCAACCGGAGGAAACATTAGTGGCAACCACAGCAGCAAATGAGACGGCACAACCCTTGTCCCGAACTCCCCTCTATGAGGAGGCGATCGCCCTAAATGCGAGGATGACTGCCTTCTCTGGATGGGAAATGCCGGTGCAGTTTTCGGGAATTAACCCGGAACATCAAGCAGTCAGAACCGCTGCGGGAATGTTTGATATCTCCCACATGGGGATGTTTTCTGTGAGTGGTAAAGATTTGCTAACGCAAATGCAAGGATTAGTCCCTTCAGATTTGTCTCGTTTACAACCCGGTGAGGGTCAGTACACAGTTCTCCTGAATGACAAGGGTGGCATCCTAGATGACATTATTTTTTATGATCAAGGGCAGGATGAAACAGGAAGGCATTTTGCTCAGGTGATTGTGAATGCTGCCACTTGTGCACAAGATAAAGCTTGGTTATTAGCACAATTGGCAGGGTCCGATGTGGAATTCCAGGATTTATCGAAACAGAAGGTATTACTAGCAGTTCAAGGTCCCGAAGCGGTACAGAAATTACAGCAGTTTGTCGAAGTGGATTTGTCTGCGGTAAAACCGTTTGGACATTTACAAGGGTCAGTATGCGGGGGAAATGGATTTTTGGCCCGCACGGGATACACTGGGGAAGATGGATATGAAGTGATGGTGAATCCAGAAACAGGGATGACCCTGTGGCGATCGCTCTTAAATTCGGGTGTAACTCCCTGTGGTTTGGGTTGCCGGGATACCCTTCGTTTGGAAGCAGCAATGGCGCTTTATGGTCAAGATATCGACCAAAGCACAACCCCGTTAGAAGCGGGTTTGGGTTGGTTAGTGCATCTGGATACCAAAGGGGAATTTATCGGCAGGGAAGTATTAGTAAAACAGAAAGAAACAGGGGTTAAACGGCGTTTGGTGGGAATCGAAATGCAGGGTCGTTATATTGCTCGTCATGGTTATCCGGTGATATCTGAAGGTAAACCTGTGGGAGAGGTTACGAGTGGCAGTTGGTCTCCTACTTTGGAAAAAGCGATCGCCCTAGCTTATTTACCCCTAGAACTGAGTAAACCCGGTCAATCTATTGAGGTGGAAATTCGCGGGAAAACCTATCCGGGAACTGTAGTTAAAAAGCCCTTCTATCGCTCGGGTAAAAAACCTCAAAAAGCTTAATTAACTCATTAAATTTGTTACCAAAATCCGGATTGATCCCCCCAACCCCCCTTAAGAACGTAGGGCTGTTTCATTGTCAAATTTTCCTTACCCCGTAAGCTTTACGGAACAAGGGTTTTCGGCCTAATTTCCTAAGTTGAACCTAAAAAATAGAGACCACCCCGTCCCTTCGGGACACCCCTCCAAGGGAGGGGAATTTTGGGGCATATTCCCCTCCCTTGGAGGGGTGCCCCGGAGGGGCGGGGTGGTAAATTCTAGCTAGTAATCAAGTATTGAGCTATGCTTCTTTACTCAAAAGTATATGTCTCTTCTCAATCAAGACACCACCCCGTCCCTTCGGGACACCCCTCCAAGGGAGGGGAATATGGCTGTATCCCCGGCCAGATCAAGCGATTGAACAATGCAAAAATTAAGTCGGCTGGGAGAATGAAACAGCCCAACCCTTAAGAAGGGGGGCCTTTAAAAAAATTATCAAAAGTCTAGGTATTCCATAAAGCATCTATGAGGAAGTATGTCCGGTCAAATCTTGACACCATCCCCCCGAAAAATTCTAGTGGATACAGACCCCGGTGGAGATGATACCTTTGCCTTGCTATGGCTGCAAAGTTTGGTGAAACAAGGGTTCGCTGAATGGGTGGGAGTCACGACCGTTGCGGGAAATGTTTCCCCTGAATTAACCTTTGCCAATGCTTGTAAAGTCTTAGCATTAGGGGGTTTTGAATCAGTGAAAGTGGGCAAAAGTGTAGTTTGGGAGGGTGGAAAAATTGGGGATGCTGCGGAAGTACATGGGATAGATGGTTTATGCAATTTATCTCATTTACTGCCCAATTCTCCTCGGCAATTTGCAGCAGCACCCGATGCCGATGACATGATTATTGAAACCTTAGAAGCTGCACCGGGGGAGGTGACGGTAATTGGGTTGGGACCGCTGACAAATTTGGCGGCAGCGGAACAGAAACGACCGGGGATTTTGCGTTTGGCGAAGGAATTGGTGTTAATGGCGGGTGCGTTTGATGTGCCAGGAAATGTGACCTCACTAGCGGAGTTTAATGTGGCATTTAATCCCGAGGCGGCAGTCACTGTTTTGGAGAGTCGAGAGGATGTGGTAATTTTGCCGTTGGATGTGACCCGGAAGCTAATTTTAACAGTGGAGATGACCGAGGCGATCGCCCAGGCATATCCTACCCTGGAACTGGCCCAGTTTATTCACCAACTGAGTCAATTTATGAGCAATTCTTGTTTGCAACATCGAGAAACTGCTGGCATTAATGGATTTTTAGTTCATGATGCCGTCACCCTGGCTTATTTGTTTTATCCAGAAACCTTATTATTTCGGCGGGGATTAGTGACGGTAGAAACTGCTGGAAATTATACCCGAGGTCAAACGATTTTAGACCGTCGCCACGGGACTAAATCTCTCACCAATGCTTTTGTAGCAGTGGAAGTGGAGGCGATAAATTTGTTAGGAATTTTAGTCGATGATTTAAAAAGACTCTGTTCCCAGAGGTTGAAAGAAGGGGTGAGGGTTTAATTTGGAATGACTCCAGGAGAAAGGGGAGGGTAGCACTCGCCGCCCTCCCCTTTCACTTGAAATCAATCACTGTTGGCCCTCGACCTCTTCTAACCGATCTAACCGAGTGAAATCGATTTGAACTGCTAACCCATCACCCTCGTTTTCCTGGGAAGGAACAGTGAGGCGGATAGGAAGCAAGAGGGGAGTGCCGAATTCAGTTTCGGGGTTTTGATTAGGGAGATCCCAGTCAAAATCACTAATTCCCCGTTCTAAATCAGCCCGATCGCCCATCTGGGTTTGCATAACAGGCTCGGTAGACTCGGAAGTTGATTCAGGACCCTGTGCAATCATGAACGGGTCAGAATCCATCGCTGTTGCCGGTCTCATCGCGGTCAGACTCAGACTGACTCCCGCGAAAATCAGTAGTGTAGACAGTAGTTTTGGCATATATATACCCCCTTAGATACTGTGGGGTTTACTAGCAAGACAAGGTTAAGAAAGAAGTCTGTTTAACGGGTCGATGAAAAATTCAATAGTCAGAGCCAGGGTCTGCTATTGCGATCGTCATGAAACCCCAACTTTTTAAAGTTGTTTTTAACGTTTCAGAAAACCTGATAACATTATACCAAAAACTATCAAAAAATCATCATCCTAAAGATGCACGGATAAAGACCAGCCGGATTGAGCGAGGCGATCGCGCACAATGGCTTCCCACAGCCCTAAACTGTCAGTAAATTCGGGTTTATGCAAACCCGAGAGCCAAAAAATCAGGGCATCTTCATCCGTGTCTTTATAGTACCGTTTGCGAAAGCCAACCTCTCTAAAACCAAACTTTTGGTAGAGGGACAAAGCCCGTTGATTAGAACGACGTACTTCCAAAGTGGCCCATTCTAGTCCCCGCGCCCTAGCACAAGCCAACAGTCCATAGAGCAGGGACTGACCGAAACCCTGATGCCAGTAATCGGGATGAATAGCCAGAACCGTGATATGAGCTTCCTCCAGAATCGACCAGAGACAACCGATGCCCACCAGAGGGGAAACAGGAGGAGAGTCTGGGGAATCAGGAGAGTCCGGCGGTGAGGGAATCGATAACACCAGCAAATCACTGTTAGGACTGTTGAACTCGCGCTGATAGGCATCAAAGCTCCACATTCCGCCCAAAGAACGCTGATCGAGTTCCACGACAGACTCTAACAGGTCGGGGGTGAGTCGGTTGAGTAATAAAACAGGCACAAAACAGCCGAGGTTGATTGGAGAAAGGACAGGAGACGATTGTACACTGGAAAACGAAGCCACTTACGCGGATCGACCTAACCTCATACAAATTGTTAAATATGGTATCCATTCAAACCCAGGCGGTTCAAAAAACAGGCCGTCAGTATCTAAGTCAATCCAGTAGCGCCAGCGAGACGCGATCGCCCAACCAGGAACTGCTCCCGCTTACCGCCCGAGTCAATGAAGCCGATCGCCTAGAAATCGGCGGCTGTGATGTCGTCACCTTGGTCGAGCAGTTCGGTTCGCCCCTTTATATTTTGGACGAAGACACCCTCAGAGAAGGGGCCAGACAGTATCGGGACCTGTTTGCGCGGTACTATCCCGGTCAATCTCAGGTCTTGTATGCATCGAAAGCCTGGAATTGCTTGGCAATCTGCGCGATCGTCGGCCAAGAAAACCTGGGGATCGATGTCGTCAGTGGTGGGGAACTGTACACGGCCCTAGAAGCCGGTTTAAACCCCGAAAAAATTTATCTGCATGGCAACAACAAATCTAAAGAAGAGTTACAAATTGCCGTTGCCAGTGGCTGTACCGTCGTTGCCGACAACTGGCAAGACTTGCATCACTTAGTGGCGATCGCCAAAGAAACCGCACCGTCAGCCATCCGCATCATGTTGCGGTTCACCCCGGGGATCGAGTGTCACACTCATGAATATATCCGCACCGGACACCTCGACAGCAAATTTGGCTTTGATCCCGACCAAATCGAAGAAGTCTTTGCCTTTGTCCAACAGCATCCCGTTTTGACCTGCATTGGACTCCATGCCCATATTGGCTCCCAAATTTTTGAACGGCAACCCCACCGGGACCTAGCTGCTGTGATGGTCCAATGGTTAAAACAAGCCGCTGCCTACCAACTCCCCGTCACCGAACTGAATGTCGGAGGCGGATTAGGCATTCGCTATACTGAAGCCGACGACCCACCGAGCATTGAGGAATGGGTCAAAGGCGTTAGCGAAGCCATTACCGAAGCCTGCGAGTCCCAACAGGTGACTTTACCCAAATTGCTCTGTGAACCCGGGCGATCGCTGATTGGTCCGGCTTGCGTCACCGCCTACACCCTAGGCGCACAAAAACAGGTACCTGGAATCCGCACCTACCTTTCCGTAGATGGCGGGATGTCCGATAACCCCCGTCCGATTACCTATCAATCCGTCTATCGAGCCATTGTTGCTAATCGGATGTCCGCACCCTTGACAGAAACTGTTACCATAGCCGGTAAGCACTGCGAATCGGGGGACATTGTAATTCATCAAGCCCATCTGCCTAAAACCGAAAGCGGCGATATTATAGTCGTTCTGACCACAGGTGCTTACAATTACAGCATGGCCTCGAATTATAATCGGGTAGCCAGACCCGCTGCCGTATTAGTCAAAGATGGGATTGCGAATATCATCCTGGCCCGGGAAACTTACGAAGATTTAATTCGACAAGATCGCCTACCTGAAAGACTGGCTCATCTAAGTTAATAGCCACTCATTTTGGGAAAGGACCGGCGATGTGAAACCTTAAAACTTCTGGAGTTGAGCCATGTAATCGGTTAAACACTGATTCCAGTGTTGGGGCGATCGCTTTTCCGGTGGACAACAGCTTGGGCTCAACCCCCTGTGGGTTAAGACCCACGAAAAATTAAGAGGCTGGCGAGGTTGCCAGCCTATCAATCTCGTCATGTAGAAGCGCAAGGTTAATCGAGATCCGATGGGATATTTGTGGGAGCACTTGTCGATCGACCCGAACTGGACTCAGTCCTTGCTGCTTCACCTGGTCCAAATTTGGCAGGAATGGATTAAAACTCCGCTTGACATCCTCTTAGTTTTGGCCCTGACCTATATGGTGCTCGTCATCATTGGGGAGCGCCGCACCCTTTGGATCGTTCGCGGATTTATCATTCTGATGGTCGCAGCAGCTATCAGTAGCCGCCTCGAACTGACTCTGTTAAGTTTCGTCCTAAGTAACTTAGTGATTGGTTCGGCAGTGGCAATGGCGGTGATTCTTCAGTCGGAATTCCGCCGATTTTTGGAACAATTGGGTAAAGGCGAAATCCGGCAACTATTTCAACCCTACCGCCAGATTATTCCTAAACCCGATAGTGTCATTGATGAAATCGTCGATGCAGTCAAGGAACTCTCCCAAAACCGCACCGGCGCTTTGATGATTTTAGAAACAAGCGGTCCCATAGACGAACGAGATTTTTCCGTTCCCGGGGTCAAAATCAATGCCGAAGTCTCTAAAGAACTCTTGCAGACTATTTTTCAGACCAGTACCCTATTGCATGATGGGGCGCTCTTAATTCGCGCCTCTCGCATTATGGCCGCCGGGGTGATTCTACCTTTGTCCGATCGCAGCGCTTCCCGACAGTTAGGAACCCGTCATCGGGCCGCAATGGGGATTACAGAACGCGTCGAAAACTGTGTTTGCGTCGTGGTCTCCGAGGAAACTGGCTCCATCTCCTTGGCAGAAAAAGGTACCCTGAATCGACCTTTAACCAGTAGTAAACTCAAGGAACTACTACAAGCCCGATTTTCACAAACGGTGGAACGGGAACCCGTTGCTCCAGATTTGGGAAATTTAGGCCGTCAGTTACTATCAAAAGCAGTCGGACTCGTGCTACGCTTGCTCCGTCTTCCATCATCGGCTTCACGGGAGAAAAAATGATTACCAAGCCATCAGCTTTACAACAGTTGCCTGCTGACCTCGACGGAGAGAGACTCCCCAAGCACGTAGCAGTGATCATGGATGGAAATGGTCGATGGGCGAAGCTTCATGGAATGCCCCGGTTTATGGGGCATCGGCGGGGAGTCGATACCCTCAAGGACCTCCTGCGCTGCTGTCGGGATTGGGGAATTCAGGCCCTCACCGTCTACGCATTTTCCAGTGAAAATTGGGGGCGTCCCCTAGAAGAAGTCAATTTTTTGATGACCCTGTTTGAGCGGGTCCTGCGCCAAGAACTCCAGGAGATGATGGAGGAAAATGTCCGGATTAACTTTGTGGGAAACTTAGAGTCTTTGCCTAAATCCCTCCAAGAAGAAATCAGGCGATCGGTGGAAAATACTCGCAACAATAAGGGGATCCATTTTACGATCGCCACGAATTACGGAGGTCGTCAGGAAATCGTCCAAGCTTGTCGGGCGATCGCCGAACAGGTGCAGCAAGGTTTACTTCAACCCCAACAAATCGATGAGGCGTTATTTGAACGTCATCTCTACACCTCCGATGTCGGAGACCCCGATTTGTTGATTCGCACCAGTGGCGAAATGCGCCTGAGCAATTTTCTCCTCTGGCAAGTCGCCTATTCGGAACTCTATGTCACCGAAACCCTCTGGCCGGATTTTAACCGAGAAGAATTTCACTACGCCCTTCGTTCCTATCAAAAACGAGAACGCCGTTTTGGCAAAGTCTAACCATCCCCCCATCCCCCCAATCTCCCCCATCTCCCCCATCCCCCCATCTCCCCCATCTCCCCCATCTCCCCCATCTCCCCCATCTCCCCCATCCTCCCCATCTCCCCCATCTCCCCCATCTCCCCCATCTCCCCCATCTCCCCCAATCCCCTAGGGTCCACTAAAAATCGCTTCTTCAATATCTCGCCGACTGAGGGAATATTTGAAGGAGCGTTGAATATCTTGCACCCCACCGTCAGCATTGATGTAGCGGACACTGACATGATCGACATCCAGCAAAAGTTCTGCATTCCAACTGGGGCGTTCTACCCGCCAGCAGTGCAGTTCGGTTCGGTCTTGTTCGCATCCTTGGTCCTCTAACCATTGCTCGATCGCAGGAAGCGCATGGTTATAAAGCGGGGTATCCGGTGAAGGTAATGTCATAGAAAATTTAGCTTTGCTTCAGTAAGTTTAGAAATTTTGTTCTACTGGAATTCCCCGATCGCCGTCGCCGCGTCCTCTTTTTTGATCATAAAACAGGCATTTCACGGGTTCAACATCCAGTTTGGCCCGATAGGTTCATTCTCTCATCCAAGGCGCTCACAGAGACTGGCATCGAGAACAACTCTGGAGTCTGGGATGGTAAAGGTACATTTTCCCTTGTTAACCCGATCGCGATCGCCAGCAACAAACAGCCTATCAATGTTATCCCCAGAATCAACAGCACAAACAACTCCCCACCGGACAAAGGACGCTCCGACGGGTCGCGAACCGTCCCTGTAGACCTCCCAGAAGCAGCGTCCGGGGTGCGCTTCCAATGCGGTGGTAACGCCACCCCATTTCCCGCAATTCCATCCCGCTCTAGTCTCAATTTCACATCATACAGATGTCGTTCTCGGTCATTACTCAGGGTCTTGTAAGCATCCTTAAGCTGTTGAAACTTTTCCCGCGCTTCCTCCTGGGGAAGGGGGGAAGTATCGGGATGATAGCGCTTGCTCAGTTCCCGATAAGCGCGCCGAATTTCCGGCACCGTTGCCCCAGTGGAGAGGCCAAGCAAGGCATAATAATTCAGTGCCGACAAGGTACCCGGTGGCATTGGAGGTTTTCGGTTGTTGGCGTTTACTCTGTTTTGAGTCACAACAAACACCACTGGCGTCAGTTTTAGATAGTTTATCGCATCTATCGAGAGTCGGGGCAAGCCATGAATTAACCGGACCCTCAAAGGTCCCTTTTTAAGAGGGGCCGCCGTCCTGATTTTAAGTAAAGTCGGTGCGAATCTGGGCGATCGCCTCATTCAAAGAGTCGCTATCCACCCAACTGACGAACCCCCCATAAATAATATTCCCCTGGGTATCCGCTAGGAAAATATGGTCAATTCCTAACCAATTTTTCCAGGTTCGGACCACCGTCCCATCCCGGAGGACAAAAATCGGTCTGGAATTTTTCAAGTCGCTGTCTGAAGCATAGTTGATGCCCCGAACCTGATTTAAAATGGCGATCGCCTCCTGAGTTACGGGTCCAATTGAGGTAGCAAAATTCGCCTGTTGGTTGCCCACTTGTCGCACTTCCCATTCCAGGCGAGTTTTCAACTCCTCAGAAATAGGTAACCACTCCAACTCCCCTAAAACCGTCTGCGTGCGTTCGGTGCGCGCCCGTACCCGATAGACATCCGTGAGCAACTGTTCAATGCTTTCCCGGGTCAGATATTCCGCAATTAACCCGGTAATCCCCAAAACGCCGATACCGCCGAGGACCCCGGCGGGACCCCCCAACAGGGCTAAGGCAGCGGCGATCGCGGCAGAACCTGTTAACCCCGTCGTTGCCATTGCGATCGCCAAAATAATTCCAGGCAGTCCCAAAGCGGCTACCTTTTTTACCACTTCATCCATTGCTTCTATCCTTCCTAGGACATGATGTCGAGCCTACGATTTCTAGGGTAGCCTTAAGCCGCCGGAATGAAATACCACCCCATCCCCCAGCTCTAAAAACTCAACTTGACCTTGGAATGATTCCCTTTATCTGATACAATACAAAGTTTGCAATATTTACGAAGCTTGCTGGAAGGAGACGTCTGTTTATGGCCCGGATGTACTACGACGAAGACGCAAATTTGGATCTATTAGCCGGAAAAACCATTGCAATTATTGGTTACGGCTCTCAAGGTCACGCCCACGCCCTCAACCTGAAAGATAGTGGCATGAACGTCATTGTCGGGCTGTATCCGGGCAGCAAATCAGCCACTAAAGCAAAAGACGCCGGATTGACCGTGCATAGCGTTGCTGACGCCGCGAAAGCTGCTGATTGGATTATGATTTTGTTGCCGGATGAGGTCCAAAAGTCGGTTTATAAAAATGAAATTGAGCCGAATCTCAGCGCAGGCAAGGTACTGTGTTTTGCCCACGGGTTTAACATTCATTTTGGACAAGTTGTCCCCCCGGATGATGTGGATGTGGTGATGGTGGCACCAAAAGGGCCGGGACATTTGGTCCGTCGGACTTATGAACAGGGAGAAGGGGTTCCCGCCTTGTTTGCAGTGTACCAAGATGCTACGGGGCAAGCTCGCGATCGCGCAATGGCTTATGCTAAAGGCATTGGCGGCACCCGCGCCGGTATCCTCGAAACGACCTTCCGCGAAGAAACCGAAACGGACCTCTTTGGCGAACAAGCGGTTCTCTGTGGCGGCTTAAGTGCCTTGATTAAAGCCGGTTTTGAAACCTTGGTTGAAGCTGGATATCAGCCCGAATTGGCCTATTTTGAATGTCTGCATGAAGTCAAACTGATTGTTGACTTGGTTGTAGAAGGTGGACTCGCCACCATGCGCGACAGTATCTCTAATACCGCCGAATATGGAGACTATACTCGCGGTCCTCGCATCGTCACCGATACCACCCGCGCCGAAATGCGGAAAATTCTCAAAGAAATTCAAACGGGACAATTTGCTCGGGAATTTGTGTTAGAGAACCAATCCGGTAAGGCTGGATTTACCGCCATGCGCCGACAAGAAGCCGAACATCCCATTGAGGAAGTCGGAAAAGATTTGCGGGCGATGTTTAGCTGGCTGAAGAAAAAATAAGCCGCTGTAGTAGGAGTCGAAAAAGCACAGACGCGCCCTAGGGCGCGTCTGTGGTGGGATGGAATTGTCCAAGGGGTGGGGACGCCGGGGATTCCATCACGGAGCCTTCTGTTCTTGCTGGAGTTGTTGTTCCGTTCGCTCAAACGCATCGGGTTTCTCTTTAGTGTTAGAAACCCACTTCGGGATAAGTCCGGTGCCAAATTTCGTGAGGCTGGTGCGAGTTTGGGCGCTCGTTGTCTGCATCTCTTTTGGCAGAAAGGTAAATCTATCTCCAAATCCGATATACAGAGAGGCCAACAGAATCGAGCCTGTAATTAAGGTGGTTTTAAGCATCTGTGTCTTTAGAGTGAAAGGACAGCACTGTTATTTGAGGCTCACACAACTGGATTATACCACATTTTCTCTGGGTTTAGGCAAATTAGGGACCAATTTGGGAGGGCTGGAATTTAATTCCTGGTGGTGGGCGGTTGTTTGTCTTCACCGAGTCCTGGAGTGGCGATCGCCGGTGGGAGTAGGCTTGAATCTAGGGGATTCTCTTCATTGCCCGGACAAACCCTTTGCTAGAGGCGATCGCCGCTGAGTCGAGGCCCGGACCCGATTGTTCTACCCCCTGGGGCGATCGCTACCCTTTTCTCTTAGAAAAACTCTCATACCCAGGGAATAAAAAACCAGAAATTACCCTAAATTATTCCGGCTCCCCCACTAACTTTTAAACCCCGGATCAAAACGAGGATTCGCCTCATTTCCTCGGAACTTTTTACCAAAAAACTTATCCCCAAATTCCCCCTCACTATTTTCCTTTAATCGATTGTATTTATACCGATCCCTCTACCCAATTACAGTCGCTTTAAATCCATCCAAGGGGGGAGCCGAACAGGGTTTTAAGCCAGTACAGTTGAAATTACAGCAGGGTTGAATCCTGAACCAATCAGGAGTCCAATCCCCCTAGAGTTTAGACCGATTCTCTGGGGTGAAAGGCCAGACTCGATGGGACATTGGAGTTAACTCCCGTCCCCTGTGCCAAGCCATCTTATTTTAGAAGGCGATCGCATCGAGGATGACCCAAAAAAAGCCGTTTTGCGCCCTCGAATCCTTTCGATTCACTCGCAAAACCATCCATTTTCCCTCTGACGGTATCTTAACCCCGTTCAGACTCTCCAACCCTCATTATTAAACTATTTTTTTAGGAAGGGGTGTACAGCAACTTTGAAACCGTTGAACCAGCAATCATTCAGGGAAAAACTTTTTGATTGAAAAAGCGTTTTGACCTCGTGGATTGTCAAACCCGAAGCAGGGACGAACTCGAAAATGAACCCGGGTAGACCCCTTTTTTCAACTCCGTTGAAAAATTTTAAAAGCATGAACCACTACCCCGATTATTTCCAGTCTCCAACTGCCGACGTTACATACCCCCATTTGTTGAATACTTTTGATAGAACCGATTATGAAATCTAACGAACGCCAATCCTCTCCTCAAACCCCTTCACAGGTGAATAGTACACCTCAAGGGCATGGTCAAGTCAGCGTACCCCCAGCCAGTCCAACCGCTGCCCGAGTCGCCCGTGCAGAAAATGCCGGTTATAACGACGGTTATGTGCAAGGTCGAGTCGTGGAAAACGTTCGAGAAAATCAACTGCGAGAGCGCGACAACGACAATTCGGCCCGGGGCTTATTCTTGGGTATTATCCTCACGTCCTTAGCCGCGTTAGCCGCAGGAACCCTGTACTATCTGTCCGACCGCGATGGCGCTTCTACTCCAGTGACTACCCCGGTCCCTCAACAGATAGAAGCCGAACCCGCACCCACCCGCACCATCGAGCGAGAACGGACTCTGATTGAACGAGTGATTCCGGTCCCGCAAGATACTTCCGGGGAGCAAGAGCAACCCGCTTCTGAACCCGCTCCGGCAGAACCGGCCCCGAATATTAATATCACGGTCCCCAACTCTCAAACCCAAGAGGCTCCCGCCGAGCCACCGGCACCCGCGCCTGCGGCCCCCTCGAATATCAACATCAACCTGCCGGAAATTAAGCCAGATTCCACTCCTGCCGCACCGGCGGAGTCACCCGAACCTGCCACGCCTCCGGTAGAAAGCCAGCAGGCACCGGAAACCCCCGCAGAAACAGCTCCTGAGCCTCAATCGGCAGAACCGAGCAATGAGTCGGGTTCGGCGATTCCTGCGAATTAAATTTTAAGCTCCTCCTAAACCTTCAACTCTCTCCCATTCAGGAGGGAGTTTTTTTTAGCAGGGAGCAAAGGTTGGAGTAGGGGTCAGAAACCGGGTTTCTTGTCCATTTTTTTGCCAATTGTCACAGGTTCAGGCAGAAACCCGGTTTTTTAATTTGGGTCGGGGTCAGCTTCTAACCCCCACTGGGCCAACATCCTAGGCGATGGGGGGGCGGTACTGAATCCAAGGGTGAGCGGCTTCTAGTTGAGCGGCTAAGGTAAAGAGGGGGGCTTCTCCGGCGGGACGGCCTACAAGCTGGACCCCCACGGGTAAACCGGAGGAAAATCCGGCGGGAATTGCGATCGCCGGTTGACCTGTGGCATTAAATAGGGGACAGGGAGCCACCCATTCAAAACTCTTGTGCAAAATTTCTTCAGGACTGAGATTCGCCCATTCCCCGACCCGAATGGTCGGACTCATAAACACGGGTAATACCAGGGCGTCATATTGCTCCAAGGAGGCCACAATCCGCCGGGAAAACATCTGCATTTGGGCGACAGCTTGCAGGTATTGACCGCTGGTTACCTGTTGTCCGCGTTCTAAAAACCACTGGTTGATCGGCTGCAGAATCTCTCTAGGCATCCCGGAAAAGGAGACTCCACTGACCCAAATGGCGGTGAGGGGTTGGAGTAAATCGGTTAAGTCTAGGGAAATTTCTTCGATCGCGTGTCCCATTTCTTCCAGGCGTTGCACGGTGTTTAGGACCGCCTGCTGACATTCGGGGGCTGCTTCCCCAATTGGATCAAGCTGGGTGGCAAAGGCTATCCGCAAGGGTTTTACGGTTTTCGCGGTGGCATGAGCGAGAAAGGAGGGGTCAGGGTCGGGAAGCCAGTAAGGGTCTCCGGGAACATAACCGGAAATGAGGTCCAGCATGGCGGCGGCATCGGCGACTGTGCGGGTGAGCGCCCCATGAGTGAGTAATCCACTGACACAATCCCCCAGGGGCGCTAGGGAAACTCGACCTCTGGCGGGTTTGATTCCGACTAACCCACAGCAGGCAGCGGGACCCCGGAGGGAACCCCCGCCATCGGATGCCTGGGCGATCGCACATAATCCAGCACTCAGGGCGGCAGAGGCTCCTCCACTGGACCCCCCTGGGCTATAGTCTAAATTCCACGGATTGCGGGTGGGTGGAAATCCTGCCGGTTCTGTAAAAGGAAGACTGCCTAATTGGGATGTAGCGGTTTTCCCCAAGAGGACAAATCCCCCTTGTTTGATGCGGGTAACCACTGCGCGATCTTGACTGGGTAATTTGTCCCGCAGGGCGGCAACGCCATAGCTACAGGGCATATCCGCCACGGCGGTGAGGTCTTTGATGGAAATGGGGATGCCAAAGAAGGGGGGCAGGGTATCGGGATCCGTTGTGGCGAGTTGTTCCGTTTTGGCCTTGGCATCAGCTAAGGCTAATTCAGCGGTAACGGTGAAATAGCTGCCCAGCTTGGGATCTAAGGTTTCGATGCGTTCTAAATAAAGCTGGGTTAGTTCTAAAGGCGAGAGTTGTTTGTTCCGAATCAGCTGCGCTTGTTCCAAAGCCGGTGTAAATGCTAAATCCTGTTTATTCATGGTTGCTTATCTCGCGATCGCCTTCTTCTTCTCTATCTTGTCATCGAGCACGAATCGGCGTGGGTTCGTTGATGCAACCTACCCAATTTAGCTTTGATTGTTGCCACGCGTGCTCATGGTTTACTTTACAATCTGGATTCCCCTTGGTATGCAGTGAAGTAGACAGTTTATCAATCGTCACTGTTGACGATCGCCCCTCGAACCGAGAATGCACATTTAGGTTTTTACCGGGGATCTTCGCTGAGTCCACAAGGTGGTGTTAATTCATTAACATTATTTTCGGGGATTTAGAAGGAATGGCATTCTATTCTGATTTGGGGGAATTTTCCTTCAACAACGCCAAGGAAATAGGGCAAAAAAATGATCGCCGATTATCGGCGATCGCTCTGAACTATTTTAGAGGTGAATGATAGTTGAATCTGACTAAAATGCAGCGCTTGCACTCCCTAAAACGATGTAATACCATGCTAAAGCCAGTAAGTAGGTGTCGCGGTCAGCAGTGGGCGATCGATAGAGAATCACCCGCACCGCCACACCCCAACTCGCCAAGGTTTGAGCGAGGGCCCAGAGCAGTAAAGGGTTGTTCAAACCGGCTGGCATCAACAGTCCCACATGAATGGCTAGAGGCAAGAGCAAAAAGCCGATACAAAGGATAACTCGGCTGCCCACATTGCCAAAGGTTACCGGAAATGTGTTTACTCCCGTCGCCACATCTCCTTCGAGATCACTCAGGTCTTGAATGCCCACAACAGCGCTACAAAGAATAGCTACCAATAAGATCCAAGTCCCCTGAACCAGGTTAATGGAAGCAACTGCCTGCCATGCTGCTGCCATTTGCGCCAGCGCTCCGAGTCCTAAGAAAAAGTGTTTCGTGGGCCACTCTAAACCCAATCGCCCAAACGTCAGACAACTGATACAGAGTTGCCACAGCAGAGTCCATTCAAAAACCCCTAACTGCCATCCCACCACCGCAAAGCCTACCATGCTGGCAATCCAGCGCCGCTTGGCTCCCTGATAGGAAATCAGTCCCCGGCACAGGGGGCGATCGCGTTGGTTAAGGCGATCGCCCACCACCCCCATCATTTGGTTGGCTACACAAAATGTATAAGTATATAACAAGAAATAGAGCGTTCCCCCGGCTAACACCGGCAGTAATTCTACTGCTGGCGATTCTTGCGAATTCCAGGCCACACATAAAAAAATCAATCCCGGGATAACTCCGACCCAAATCTCACTTTTGATGAATAACCAATTCACCAAGAGTTCGCGCTTAACCATTTGCGCCCATCGGATGCCCCAGTTCCAGTTTCCTAGCAGTTTAGCTTGCACAATCGCTTTTTCTCCCTTACACCCTATTATTGAATTGAGCGAGATGCTATACTCTAAGATGCTGAAGCTCGGTTTAAACGAACTCAGCGATCGCCTTTCATTTACCGGATTATATCACTTTCCCCTTGATTTGGGTTCTCGGGGAAGCTTAAAAAATTTTTAAGACAGAAGCGCTCATACTATACCATACTCGATAAATTTTTTCAAAGCCGAGCTGTATTTACAATCTCGTTAATCTTCACAGGGGTGTGAAGAGAGTTAAAGTTTAACCCCGAATGTTGTCACCGGAGTCCGGGGATACAGGATGGGGAAGACTACCGGGTTTCTATACACCATTTGTCATTATCAGCAACTGTCTGAAGACTAGAAACCTAGTTTTTTGTTCCGGGAATCTCATCGAGGATCGATGCTTTAGGGTCGAACAAGAAACCAACCAAAAAGGCGATCGCCCCAGTCAACAAGTGATCCCCCATTTTTGAAGGGTTGGGACAATCTCGGAGTCGGTTACAGTAAAGGGAAAACAAAGCGGGTTTTTTCACAAAATTTTTGCGGGTTCTACAGCCAATTTAGGGCAAAAACCCGCTTTCTGGGTCCGCATTTGTGGTGAATGAGCAGGATCTTGTCAAAAAAGCGGCTTTCTGAGTGCCATCCGGGAGGGTAAGGGGCGATCGCCTCCAAAAAAATAGCCTCCATCCGACTGGAGGAGGCAAGTCTGACCGAAGAACTATACCTTGGTGCGATCGGTTAAAATCTCATAACCTTCCTCAGTCACCAAAACCGTATGCTCAAACTGAGCCGACAAGGAATTATCCACCGTCACCGCTGTCCATTTATCCGATAAAATCTTCGTGTGACGCGAACCCTGATTAACAATGGGCTCGATCGCCAAAGTCATCCCTGCACGCAGTTTGACATTCGGCATCTCCCGAGTCCGGAAATTAAACACCGAGGGTTCTTCATGAAGATTTCGACCCACACCATGACCCGTGAAATCTTCCACCACACTAAACCCATTCGCCTTCACGCAATCCTCGATCGCACCGGCAATATCCAGCAGATAATTCCCCGCCTTCACTTGTTCAATGCCCTTGTAAAGCGACTCTTCTGCTGCCCGAATCAAGTGTGCCGCCTCTGGAGAAGTTTCCCCACCCACCGCGATCGTAATGCAAGAATCCCCATGAAATCCCTCAAAATAAGCGCCGGTATCCACCTTGAGGACATCCCCGAGACAGAGTACCTTCTTTTTATTGGGAATTCCATGCACCACTTCTTGATTAACGCTGGCGCAAATCGAAGCGGGAAATCCATGATACCCTTTAAAACTCGGAGTGGCCCCCATTTCCCGGATGCGTTTTTCCGCATAAGCATCCAAGTCAGCAGTGGTCATTCCCGGTTCAACGGTTTCAGAAATTTCTTTGAGGACCGTGGCGACAATTTTTGCTGCCTGACGCATGATATCGATTTCACGCTTCGACTTGAGTTCAATCCCCCGGCGTTGCTGTTTTTTGGCACGCGATTGACCGACAGGCTGAGGCAGTAGATTAGAAAGAATGTTCATCTATGGGATAAGTAACTAGGATATGGACATCAATAAATAATGAGGAAGCGTTGCGCCAGTCGGCGATCGCCCTTGTGCATCTAGGAATCTTTATCTAAGTTAACAGATTATTCAGCAATTCCCCATAAGGTTCTGGGGTAAAGGGTCGGGACTGACCCTTTACCTGTTCTAGTGCTTTAGACCGATTGCGGTCCAGCCGTGATAGTAATCGTCCCCGTCATACCCGCTTCAGTGTGACCTGGAATGGTGCAGCGCAACTGATAAGTTCCGGGTTTCATCGGAGTTAAGATCCATTCTGCCTCAGCCGTGGGTTTGAGTTCAAGTTCGTGAATCGCCCCTTTAATTTCCACCTTTCCCGCTTCAACTTTGCTCGAATAACTAGCATCGGCAAAATCTTTAGCCGTGAAATAATGTTTTTGGGGACTGGGATTGTCCAGGACTAATTTATATTGCTTTCCGGCCACAAAGTCGAGGTGACTGGGAAAAAACTTTAGCTCATTCGCCGGATTGCCCAAACTGACTTTAATTTCAGTCACAGATTGAGCCGCTAGACTGCCGGGGGGAATGGCATCCGCCAGCACGGGGGACCCGAACCCACCAAATCCGAGGCCCAGACTCAGCAGTAGGGATAACAGCGTGGGCAATAACAGACGCGGGAACAGCTTTAAAGGCGATCGCAGGATGGGGAGTACAGTCATAGTTTTGAGGAAAATTGCGAACGTTTCCTTCCCGAATGTATCATCCCGGGGGAATGCCTGGGGAGGGTTGGGGAGGATGGGGAAGATGGGGAGGATGGGGAGGATGGGGAGGATGGGGAAGATGGGGAGGATGGGGAAGATGGGGAGGATGGGGAGGATGGGGAAGATGGGGAGGATGGGGAGGATGGGGAGGATG
>NZ_JAMXFA010000050.1 GCF_025370785.1 Laspinema olomoucense D3b | reverse complement strand
CTAGGGCGTCGGGAAAATTTTAGAATGAAACAGCCCTACCCCTCCTGTGGGGGGGAATTACCACCCCGCCCCTTTGGGGCACCCCTCCTGTGGGGGGGAATTACCACCCCGCCCCTTTGGGGCACCCCTCCAAGGGAGGGGAATTACCACCCCGCCCCTTCGGGGCACCCCTCCAAGGGAGGGGAATTACCACCCCGCCCCTTTGGGGCACCCCTCCAAGGGAGGGGAATTACCACCCCGCCCCTTTGGGGTACCCCTCCAAGGGAGGGGAATTACCATCCCGCCCCGAAGGGGCACCCCTCCCTTGGAGGGGAATCAGCCCCAAAATTCCCCTCCTGTGGAGGGGTGCCCCGTAGGGGCGGGGTGGTCCTTAGTTTAAACTTAGGAAATCAGACCGAAAACCCTTGGGCTGTAAAGCTTATGGGGTAATGAAAATTTTAGAATGAAACAGCCCTACCTCCCCTCTTAGGGGAGAGGTCTCTTCTGTTTATTCTTGAGTTCCGGCATTCCGGAGCGATCGCGCCACTTTTTTGTAGCCATTAAACTCCGCGATCGCCAAGGCGGTGTAACCTCCGCGATTTTTAAGATTAACATTGGCACCGGCAGAGATTAAAAGGTACACCGCTTCCTCAAAACCCCGATGAGCGGCCCACATCAAGGCGGTGGCCCCAGCTTCATCTTGACGGTTGACATCGGCACCGGCAGCAACAAGGACCTCGATAACTTCGGTCAAATTGCGATCGGCAGCTTTCATCAGGGCGGTTCTGCCTCCGGTGGAGACGGCATTGGGGTTGGCACCGGCTTTTAGTAAGACTCGGATGGTGTCCAGATGGCCGAGTTCAGCGGTGGCGGTGAGGGGGGTTTCGTCAAAGTTGGTGGGGTTGACCTCTGCACCCTTGTGGAGGAGGGCCGCCACGATATCGGCGCGATCGTGCAAGGCGGCGACAAATAAGGGGGTATCTCCCAAACGATTGCACCGTTGGAAATCGGCACCTCTATCGAGTAACAGGTTGACCACATCGCCATACCCTTCGACTACAGCCCAATTTAAGGCGGTTTCTCCGTCGCTATCGCTGGCATTAATCTCGGCACCGGCATCCAGCAGCGATCGCACCATCTCCCAATGGCCGCCAGATGCCCCAGCCATCAGGGGGGTAAAGCCATCGAGATTTTTGACATTGACATCGGCACCAGCGGCCAGTAGGGCGATTACGACCTCGGTATGGCCGCGATCGCTCGCCAGTAGCAGGGGAGTTTCAGCATCTTTATCCGTAACATTGGGGTTAGTCCCGCCCGCTAACAAGATTTGCACAATGGGCAGGTCCCCGCGTTCTGCCGCTTCCAGCAAGGCACTGCCGCAATCGTATTTTTGACAGGAGAGACCCTTTTGGATCAGCAGTTCTAACAGTTCCGCATTCCCCTTCTGGGCGATGCGGAATAAGAGGGAATCGAGGTTGGAGATCGCCTCTAAATTCGCCTCTGCTGCCAGGAGAGACCGAACAATAGCAATATGACCCTCGACAATGGCAAGTTTGAGGGCGGTATCGTCATCTTTATCTTTGATATTGGGTTGTGCACCTTGGGCTAACAGCAAATCGGCGATCGCTGGATTGCCTTTGAGTGCAGCCACCATCAGTGCCGTACTGCCATCATCATTCCGGGCGTTCACCTGTGCTCCCGAGGAGAGTAACAGGCGGACCACATCAATCTGATGATTAGCTGCCGCGAACATCAATGGGGTGATGCCGTACTTTTCTCGGGGAAGATTCGCATCGGCACCGGCTTCGAGCAAGTGACGGGCGATTTCTGTGTAACCTTTTTGGGAGGCAAACATTAACGGGGTTGTGCCTTCTCGATCTTTGGCATTGACACGAGCACCCTCAGCCAGCAGAGTAATGACTTGATGAATGTTGCCAATTCGAGCCGCCTGAATTAATAAGAGATCCTGGTTGGAGAGCATTTGCTGCGATCGACTCAATCTCGGGGTAATTTAACGGTATCGCGAAAGGAGCCGACAATCAACCGCGATCGCAAAGCAGATATTCCCAAGAGCGATCGCGCCGGATCCCCGACTGCTACAATAACGCCGCTTTGTTCAGGTAGGGCCACCCTTAAGGGTGGGGGATTTTCAAGTCTCCAGACCCAAATTATGATAAGTTTTATGAAGATCCTCATGCCATCTGGAGAACACCATGACCATAGAACTGCCCGCACCGTTACAAACGGGATTGACCTTCTTCCACCCCTTGTTGATGTGGGTGTTATTTGGACTCTCTATTTATGCCCTTTACCTGGGAGTGAAACTCAAGCGCACCAGGCAAGCTACCGGAGAAGAGAAAAAAGAGCTGATTAAGGGCAAATACAATATTAAGCATTACCAAATCGGGTCCGTGATGTTGGCCCTGATGGTATTCGGCACCGTTGTGGGTATGGCTGCCACTTATGTGAATAATGGCAAGCTGTTTTTTGGTCCGCACCTGCTTGTGGGCTTAGGCATGACCACAATGGTGGCAATTTCCGCCTCCCTCGTGCCCTTCATGCAGCAAGGAGTTGCTTGGGCAAGAGTGACTCATGTGGCGATGAATATGACCTTGCTCACCCTGTTTGGCTGGCAAGCCTTCACGGGATTGCAAATCGTGCAAAAGATTCTGAGCAGTGCTTCCTAAGACGCCGTTACAGTCTTAGATTAGCTAGGACAAGAAACCCGATTATCCTCGTGACGTGGCTGAAGCCGCGTCACGCTCTTAAGGAGGCTCCTCTGCCTCCGGTCCCCAAACAAGGGCTAATCGCTGCCTATTTTACTTGTCACTGCTTCAACTCTTCACCAGCGCTAGAGGCGGCAGAGCCGCCAATTGTGCGTGACGCGGCTTCAGCCACGTCACGAGGACCCGAGGCGATCGCCTAGGATGCAGCCACCTCCGGTCCCTTCCCCACGATAGCGGGGAGGGGACCGGATATTTGTTAGGGCGTTTCGCCTTCCTCGGGGATCTCGTCGCCAGTGCCATTGGAACCGCTACATTGACGACATAGATCGAAGTTGGAGGTTTTGGCGCGTTTTTTCTTGAAGAGTTCCAGGCGATCGCGCCCGATGGTGGAGTGAAAATCTTCCTGGACTTTGTAGGTTAAGCGACGGGAGACTTGTTTAACGATTTGCGCCAAGAGGCGATCGCCAGTTTTTTGGACGAGGGGGAGGGGTAAGGCATGAATGAACTTGGGAAAACAAACCCCCACCTTTAAATCTAAATTCCACTCCACCCGAGTCATAGTGGCGGGTAAGTCCTCAGTGTGGCGGAGTTTGATATTAGAATAATCTGCCGGAATTTCTACCAATTCCTGGGCTGCTTTAAACTCTACGTCATAACCTGGGGGAACATAATCTGGAATCGCGATCGTTTCGATGAGATAAACCCGATTTTGTTGTGGCAAGAGGTTCAGACCAATTTTCGGTTCCACTTCATAACCGAGTGCACCAAAACGCCCAATAGTTAGAGCATAGCCATTTTCCCCTAAAGCATCTGCCTGCATCGGACGAGCACAGCGTTTAAACCATCCTTGGTGAACGTCAAAATAGGCAGCAACGGTTTCCACATCGGCATACATTTCCATGCATCCGACAAAATGAGTCTGAAACCACATCGGTTCACAAGCAACGGAGGTAGATGCCTCGCGATCGCCATCGATGGATGTTTGCTTATGGTTTAAAATATCTGACTGCATAACCGCTTCCCTGATTGAGGGTTTGTGTTTTTGTACGACCACCGAGGTGGCTGGATGCTATTTTCTCTACGTTATCTTGTCCTTGGAAGGGAGGAAATCCGTAATTCTGCCCGACTTTCCTTGATTGGGGTAAGCTTCGCCTTGACTGGAATCAAGGTTGAGCTGGCATCCGTTTCTATAATAAACAATCACCCAAGGAAGGTTCTGTGATGTAGATATCCGAACCTAGGCGATCGCGATCGGCCCCCAAATTTTTTAAACTAGAGGAGGTTTGGGGTGCTAACTGCTGCCCCCTATTGCAAAACAGCAATAATTTCACATTCAATCCATAATTTTACCGAAAAAACTGATGAAAGCATTTGTAGCGGGTGCCACGGGACAAACGGGACGACGAATTGTCGAAGAATTGGTCAAGCGGGGGATTCCTGTGCGCGCATTGGTGCGGAACTTGGAGAAAGGTCAGCAACTCTTACCTCCCCAGGTGGAGTTAGTGGTGGGGGATGTCTTGAATCCCCAGAGTCTCAAAGAGGCGATCGCCGATTGTACTGTGGTGTTATGCGCCACGGGTGCAACTCCCAGTTTTGACCCCACGGGACCCTATCGCATTGACTATGAAGGGACCAAGCACCTCGTGGATGTCGCCAAAGTCAAGGGAATCGAACATTTTGTTCTGGTTTCCTCCTTGTGCGTCTCTAACTTATTCCATCCGCTCAATTTATTTTGGCTGATTTTAGTCTGGAAAAGACAAGCGGAAAAATATATCGAAAACAGCGGTTTAGCTTACACCATTGTTCGTCCAGGCGGATTAAAAAATACCGAAGATGAAGCCGCGATCGTCATGAAATCTCAGGATAAATTATTTGAAGGGAGCATTCCCCGAACTAAAGTCGCCTTAGTCAGCGTCGAAGCCCTATTTCAACCGGCTGCCCGAAATAAAATCGTGGAAATTGTCACCAATGCGGAAGCACCAGCCCAAGCATTCCCTGAGCTATTTGCCAGTGTGGTTTAATTCAAACACGGTTAGAATTAGGCGTAATCTGGGCTAATCAACCTGGATATAGCAATTTTCCCATTCATGAGGTACGTCTATTCGCTCCCCCCAGAGATCCCCCCCTGCCCCCCTTTACAAGGGGGGAGCCAGAGGAATAAATGTTTCTATCACGGGGGGGACCTGGAAAATTCCCCTTGAAAAAGAGGATTTGCCGGGAAAGTCCCCCTTTTCAAGGGGGATTTAGGGGGATCCTTAAGGTAATTCACCAACCAGAGAAAGGCTCTATATACTTCCATTAAGAGGGTGCGTGACGAACCTGACGCAAGGGGCATTTAATATCGGAAAATAGCCCCGACTGGCTCCAGGTTTTCCTTAAATTAGAACCTAGAAAACCAACTGCATCAAGCAGAATTACATCGGTTTAATAAAACCTAAAATACTGGAAAATCAACCCTAATTCCTGAATCATTCATCATCCCTTATGGTTTCTGAATCTTCTTTAAAACCCTTAAAATCGAGTCAAAACCCGCTAGTTAAGCGGCGAAGAAAACCCCCGAAATTCAGACAGTTTGTCTTGTTGCTGGCCGGGGCGATCGCCTTGCCTATGCTGTTTTATAACGTCATCTTTCGTCGCACCGAACCCCTGCCGCCCGCAGTGATGGCCCCCTTACCGCCCTTAGTCATGGAGGATGGTGACCCCTACATCCGCGCCCTGATGCGAACCATTTCCGCCAGTGAATCCAACGTGGACCAGCCCTACGCCGTGATCTATGGCGGCCAATATATTGACGACTTCAACCGCCATCCCGATCGCTGCGTGCGAATCGTCGCCGGACCCAATCTCAACAACTGTAGCACCGCTGCCGGTCGCTATCAGTTTATCACCACAACCTGGGAAGAAATGGCCGAACGCTACCACCCTAACCCCGACGGCACCTGGTTTTGGAAATCCTATAGTTTTGAACCAAAATTCCAAGATAAAGTCGTTTATGCGTGGCTAAAAGATGAAGAAGCGTGGGGAGTGAACATTTCCGAATTATTGAAACAAGGAAAATTAGATGAAGTCTTATATCTGCTCTCGGGAACTTGGACCAGTCTCGGCTACGGGATTGAAACTAATTCCATGAGCGCCTATTTACCCACCATTTATCAGCAACTCCTGGAAGAGGAACTGGAAAAATCCATGTAAAGCTATCAAAAACCGGATTTTGGTCTCGGGAAGCGGGTTTAAAGCTCCTTCATCTTTGATGTTGCACTCTCCAAGGAAACTCATGATTCAGATTCGGGTTCTAAGAAGCTAATACCAAATCCCATTGTCAAAGACCTGTTTTCTCTCTTAGCCCGCGTAGGCGGGCTTTGTCCGTATAGCCCCAGCCTTGAGGGTGCGGGCTAAAGCGTGAAACCCTATCATCATCCCTTACCCAATCGAGAGGAACCCCCCCAATGAAACGATTTCGGCACGCGCTATGGGCAACAGTTGGAGTGGCTTTATTCCTCAGCATGAATTTGTTGCTGACCTTTGCACCCGCTTACTCAACCTTGCCACCTACCGGGGTAACTGCACCTCAGAGCAAAATCCCCACTTTCTCCAGTTTAAAACAAATGCTGGAACTGGCTTTCGAGCCGGGAACCCCAGAATTTAATACCCTCGTGGAAGCCGATCGCCTCTTCCTCGCCGGAGACACCCAAGGGGCAGAACAACTTTATCGCCAGGTAAAAGGGGAGTTTTCCCAACCGCGAGGGGAACAGGCGATCGCTCAACCCATCAGCGATCCTGAACAATTATCCGGCGCGGGTCGAGTCTATTGGCGCGAAGCACAAGCGGGATTTGAACAACAGTTAGAAACCCGAATTTTTGTCCCGTTACAGCAATTAGTCGAAAAACATCCGGAATTTATTCCCGGTCATGTATTGCTCGTCCAAGCCTTACAACAGTACGGAAGAGGAGACGAAGCCCTAGCTGTTTTAGAACGCGCTACCACTCTTTATCCCAACGAACCGGGATTAATTCAAGCGGAAATTTTGGCCTTACAAATGGAAGAGAAATGGTTGGAATCTTCCATTGCGGCAAGGCAATTTGCAGTGCTGTATCCGGAACATCCTCAAGCTGCCGAATTTAAGGCGATCGCTGATGATGATTTAGGTCGTTACCGTTCTGGAATTCGCCGCCGCTTAATCGGTCAAACCCTCGTCACCGGCGCACTCTCCATCGGGGATTTACTCCTCACGGGAAACGTTGCCGGAACCATCCCCGCCCTTCAACTCACCATGCTGTTGATGCAAGGAGAAGCCTCATTTGGTAATCAACTGGCGGAATCTTTCCAAAAGCAATTACCAATGGTCGATGACCCGGCTATCGTCAGTTACGTCAATGAAGTGGGTCTGAAAATGGCTAAATTGATGGGACGGGATGAATTTGAGTATGAATTCTTCGTGGTCAAAGACAAAAATCTCAATGCCTTTGCCCTTCCCGGTGGTAAAGTGTTCGTGAATACCGGCGCACTCCAAAAAATTAACAGCGAAGCCGAACTGGCTGGTTTACTGGGTCATGAAGTGGCTCATGCTGTGTTGTCTCATGGCTATCAGCGCGTGGTTCAAAGTGCCCTACTTTCTAACTTAAATCGGGTTGTGCCAATGGGGGATTTAATTGCTGCCCTAGTCGGTCGCGCTTACAGCCGCCAAAACGAACGACAAGCCGATGTTTTAGGCTCAAGAGTCTTAGCGAATAGCAATTATGCCGCCGATGGTTTACGCAACCTGATGGAAACCTTCACGGAATTAGATGGCGGTAGTCGAGGGATTTTAAACTGGTTATCTTCTCACCCCGCCTCTAGCGATCGCCTCCGCTATTTGGAAGAGTTAATCCAGCGCAATGGTTACAACCGTTACGCCTTTGAAGGCGTCGAACGCCACGCCCAAATCCAAAGCCGAGTGGAAGAACTCTTCCCCGAAGAAGAGGCAGGCAATGCAGTCGAACTTTTCCTAGCTGGGGCATAAAATCCGCACAAATTCACCCCAACTCCTTTTAAAAAGAGGGGATGTTATCAAAAAGGCGCAAGGTTATCCTTGCGCCTTTCTCCTTTTATAGTGGCGACTTAAAATTAATTCAGAAAAATCAAAAAACTTCCCCTCGTTTGTAGTAACAACTTCAGTCGTTCTCTGGTCTTATTCTGTTCAGTAATTTGGGGCAGCAATTCTGGACCCAATCTCCCCTCTAAATCCCTCCACTCTCCCACCTAGGTCCCAGGTTGCTCATTTGTTTAACCTATGGCAAAATGAGTCAAATGCTAGAATAGCCCGTTTCTACCCTCGCCGTAACGAATCATGCTCGGAATCATGCTCGGAACAACTCTCGGTGGACGTTACAAGATTATCAACTCCTTGGGAAGCGGGGGTTTTGGGGCAACTTTTATCGCGCAGGATTGCCACCTTCCCGGGGCTGCCCCTTGCGTAGTCAAGCAATTAAAGCCCCAGTCTACGGATCCGAACACCCTGCAAATTGCCCGACGGTTATTCGATACAGAAGCGCAATCCCTGCATGAGTTGGGAGGGCACGATCGCATTCCCAAATTGTTCGCCTATTTTGAAGAAAACCAAGAATTCTATCTGGTTCAGGAGTATATTGAAGGTCAGGATCTCAGTCATGAATTGACGCCTGGGGAAAAGCTGGATGAAAAAGCTACCCTGGATTTAATCCAAGAATTGTTAGAAATTTTAAAATTTGTTCAGAGTAGAAATGTCATTCATCGGGATATTAATCCGCGCAATATTCTCCGCCGGAATTCCGATAAAAAATTAGTTTTAATTGATTTTGGTGCGGTTAAACAAATTACTACCGAACTGCTAAATCCAAATGGTAAACCGGGATTTAGTGTCTGTATTGGCACTCCCGGTTATTTACCCTGTGAACAAGCCAATGGCTTTCCCAAACCGAGTAGTGATATTTATGCGGTGGGAATTGTTGCCTTGCAAGCCCTTTCGGGTTTATTACCTCATGAATTTCCGAAAGATCCAGAGACGGAAGAAATCAAGGTTGCGGAATTGGTGGAGGTGAGTCCGGAATTTATCAAGGTATTAGAACGGATGGTCCGGTACGATTTCCGGGAACGTTATGGTTCAGCAACGGAGGCATTACAGGCGATCGCCGATTTAGAAAAGCCCACGATGATGACAGTTTCGGTCCCTGGGGTTGCGCCGCTGCCTCAACCTCGCTTTAATTTTTCTAAAAATCAATGGGTTTTAGGGGTGATTTCCTGCGGTATGATTGGGGCGGGAATGATTGCGGGTTCTGTTTTTGTTTGGAATAAAATCAAATCAGTAAATGCCAGTGAGTTGTACCAGCAAGGGCATACCTTATATCATTTAAGCCGGTATGAAGATGCCTTAAAACACTATGAAAATGCCATTGAAATTAAGGCGGATTATGTAGAAGCCTGGAAAGAAAAAGGGGATACCCTCTCTCGATTAAATCAGAATGAAGCAGCGATGGAGGCTTACGATCACGCTATTCAATTGAATCCCCAATATCTGGATGCTTGGATTCGCCGTGGGGATGTTTTAAATAAATTGCAGCGGTATGACGGGGCGATCGCCAGTTTTGAAAAAGCCTTAGAATTGGTTCCGGAATCCGCTGAGGCATGGAATGGCAAGGGCAATACCTTACTGAGTTTGCAGCGATATGAAGAGGCGATCGCCGCTTATGATCAAGCCTTAGAATTTCAACCGGACTCCTCAGAAGCCTGGTATGCCCGGGGATGGGCTTTTCATCAATTGAAAGATTACGAAGCGGCCTTAAAATCCTATGATAAATCTGTAGAATATCAGTTTGATTATGCCGTGGGATGGTATAATCGCGGAAATGTCTTAATGCAATTGAATCAAGAAAAAGAAGCCGTAGAGTCTTATGATAAAGCGGTGCGATTTCAGCCGAATTATGCTCAAGCTTGGTACAGTCGCGGAAATGCCTTAATGAAGTCTAATGACTATTCTGAAGCCGCTAAATCTTATGAACAGGCGGTTAAAATTCAGTCGGTCTATCAGGAAGCCTGGTATAATTTGGGGTGGGCTTTGCACCAGCTACGCCGCTATGAACAGGCGATCGAGGCTTATAATCAGGCGATCAACTTGAAGAAAACGGACTATCGCGCTTGGTACAACCAGGGAAATGCGCTTTATAATTTGAAGCGATATCAGGAAGCGGTTTCTTCCTATAATGAGGCGGCTTATTTGAAGCCGGATCATGCTGAATCTTGGTATGGGAAAGGGAATGGGTTATCCACTTTAGGGCAGTATCAAGAGGCGATTTTGGCCTATGATCGGGCGTTGCGATATCAACCCAATTATCAGGCGGCTATAGAGGGTAAGGAACGGGCCCACAGGCAGATAGAACAACGGGAAAAAAGGGATTCTCCTGGGGAGGGCGATCGGGGCTAAACCCACAGCCAAAAGGGTCTGGCTATACAAACAAAGCCCGCCTGCGCGGGCTAGAGTTAATTTTTCAAGACTTACGCATATTTGGAGAAACAACCTTACCTGTAGGGGCAATTCGTGAATTGCCCCTACAGTTTTTAGCCCGCGCAGGCGGGCTTTGTGCCTGTAGCCCCACCCTTAAGGGTGCGGGCTACAGCAAACCTTTTAAAATCAGATTCCGTATGATTAAGGAGTGGGTAAGGGGAGTTGACTCGGATTGAGACGGACCCTGGGTTTAGAGATGATGGCGAGGGGGTCGCCGATGGTGGTGATTTTCCAGGGTGGGGATTCAAGTTGACGGGCGGCAATCAGGAATGGGGTGCTTCGTTTGAGGCGGCGGGCGAGGAGAGAGGGGGGGATAAAGGCGTGTAAGAAGGGTTCATGGACACTTCCTACATATAAATATGCGCCATTTTCTAGCCAGCGACCCGCGACGGTATTGCGATCGCCGGGAGTGGTGGCGGACCAACTGTGAATAAAATGCACGATCGCCGGGTATTTCAGTTGCGGAATATCCTCCACCGATGCATCTCCTCCTCCTGCCGCAAATACCGTAGACATTCCTTTAGAATTCACCCAGATCGTATCAAAATTCAGGTCTGTTTCCTTCAAGTTTTTCCAGGTTTCTACAGTAGCTTGGGGTCGTTGAATGACTTGAACATTCAGGCCAATTTCAGACACCAAAACCGCCGCTTGGTTCATTTCATATTGAATCCAGGGTTCTTCTTTGGGATAGCTATCATAAAATAGGGCAGTTTCAGCATCGATAAAAATAGCGGACATGGCTTGATACACCGCCCGGGCAGGAGTTCCATAAATCCAGCCGACCGCTGCCCAGCGATCGCCAGTTTCATGGCGTCCTAATCCGTCAGTTACGGCTAAATCTACCTTAGCATTTTGAGAAGATTCATATTTAACCGCTAATTCTTTGACCAGGGTCACCGTATCGATCGCATCTCCCAGGGTATCGTAGGCATATCCGCTTCCTTTGACCAGAGTTTCTATCTCGGTTTTTAAAACTGTCCAAGTGCCTTGGTCTAAGCGTTCATTGACTTGTCCGAAATCCCCTTCTAAAAACACCAAAGGCTGACCGCGATCGCTGGCTAAAGCCACTGCCGCAGGCCATGCGGGGTCCGTTCCAGAGGTGACGACTGCCCCTGGGGGTTCCCATCCCAAATTGTCCCATTGACTGTTGAGGGAAAAGCGATTAGGGGCATCCCAGGCAGCAGCAACGGCATTTTGCATCCCTTGTCGCAAAGCTAAACCCGTGGGTAAGGGCGTATTCACTGCCGGTAAGCGAATCACTTCCTGGGGTTGGAAGCGATCGAGAAACAGCTTTGTATATTGAGTATCTTCAATTAAAATCGGCCAGCGACCCTGGAGACTCCATTGGCGAATCGCGAAGAGAAAGGTCGCCTCATCAGGGACCAAGACCACGCGGTCCACCGTCGGAACGCGATCGCGCAATTTAGCAATTTTTAGCCCACTTTGGACGGCCCAAGGTTCATTTTTGGCGGATTTCGGTAAAGCAAAGGGTTTTGGTTCTATGGATCTATAAATCCACCAAGACCCAGGGACCATAACCACAATTGCCAGACAGCACCATTCTAATAGCCAGCGCGGGACCATGTTTTTAAGAAAAGATAGGGGAGGGTGGGGAAATGGGGGAGATAGGGGGGATGGGGAAGATAGGGGGATGGGGAAGATAGGGGGATGGGGAGATAGGGAAGATAGGGAAGATAAGGGGATGGGGAAGATAGGGGGGATGGGGAAGATAGGGGGATGGGGAAGATAGGGGGATTTTGCTGCACTTCCTCTGGGGGTGGGACTGAAAAAACTGAATCAGTTTTGTGATGGAGTATTTCTACTTAATTTTAGAGAGAATCAGGCAAAACGGTAAACTAACTAACATTATCTTAATCTTTGGCAGAAAATCTGCCTCAGCAGTAGAAAAAACCCTGTAACCGCTTGCAGTGGAAGGGAACTGGCCTCTTCAACCTTGGAGGTTTATCGAGAGTGCAGCAAATTTGGGACTCAGGGATGTCAAGATCGAGGATGAAATGAAGACTGTTCCTCCATACTTGACTCAAACTTATGTCAGAACTGCCACTCTCCATCGCCCAGCATTATCACGATCGCACCAAATACGATCCCGATACCCTAGGGGCCAAAAGTCATCAACTCGACTGGGAAAATCAGCCGGTCCCCTTCAAAGAATATAAAATCGGGGCCACCATTGACCTCAAACCCTATCTGAAAAAAGAACCCGATGGGGGGAAAGATTTGGCCCGCAAGGGGTTAACCCGACTATCACGGTTGCTATTTTGCACCTATGGTTTAACCGCGAAGCTGGCAACCATGACCGGAAGTCAAATTTATTTAAGATCCGCACCCTCTGCCGGAGGACTGTACCCTGCCGAAGTGTACTTACTTTCCAAGGGAACCCCGCAATTACCCCCCGGTTTGTATAACTATCAAGCCCAAAATCATTCTTTAATTCGATTTTGGGATAGCGATGTGTGGCCTGCCTTACAAGCGGCGACCTTTTGGCATCCTGCGTTAGAACATACCAGACTAGCGATCGCCACCAGCGCAGTGTTCTTCCGGTCCGCTTGGCGTTACCAAGACCGCGCCTATCGCCGGATTTTTCTGGATACAGGGCATCTGCTGGGCAATCTCGAACTCGCGGCATCCTTAACGGACTACCGACCTCACCCGATCGCCGGATTTAACGATGATGCACTCAACGAGTTGCTTTACCTCGACCCCACTCACGAATCCTTAATCACCTTTATCCCCCTAGCGGATTTACTCGATATCGACCAAAATCTGCCGAAATATCGCACCGCCTTACCTTCGGCAACCCAAACGGACTATCCCACGATTCCCGATGGGGAATTGCTGGAATACTGCCATCAGGCGACTAAAATCAACTCCGACAAGACAGGAATCGGGGGGTGGTCTCTCAGCGACGAGGAAGAACCAGAGGAGGATAAATATAACTTCCCTTTCTGTAGTAAAGTCTCGACTAAAACCCGCCCAATTGACTGGCGAACTAATTTAGAAGGTCTGGAAAATACAATTTTGAAACGGCGTTCAACTCGTGCCTATTCAGGGGCACCGCTGTCCTTTGATGAGCTCAAAGCATTGTTGGATTTTACCTATCATTCAGAACATTACACCTATCAGAATTTAGATGCGTATCCCGACTTTTTTGATTTAGAGGATATTCAAACCTTTATTGCCGTTTCCTCGGTAACAGGTTTAGATGAAGGCTGTTATTATTACGCGCCGAAAGCGGAGGAACTGCGGCAAGTGCGGTTTAAAAATTTCCGCCGGGAATTGCATTATCTGTGTCTAGGTCAAGATTTGGGACGAGATGCCTCGGCGTTGGTGTTTCATACCGCAGATTTAAAGAAGGCGATCGCAAAATATGGCGATCGGGTTTATCGGTACTTGCACCTGGATGCGGGACATCTGGGACAACGGCTGAATCTGGGGGCGATTTATATGGGATTAGGAGTCAGTGGCATCGGCGGATTTTTTGACGATCGCGTCAATGAAGTTCTCGGCATTCCTGCTGATGAAGCAGTCCTGTATATCACCACCCTCGGCAAACCCCGATAAATCTATTACTTCCGGTCCCCTCCCCTTGCCAAGGGGAGGGTTAGGGTGGGGTTCTTCTTGGCAGAAGTTGACGCATAAACCCGGTTTCTTGAGCTTGAAAGTTAATAATGAGGGTTAGAAACCGGGTTTCTTATCCAGATTTTTGATAAGTTGCAAAAGTTGACGCATAAACCCGGTTTCTTGGGCTTGGGAGTTAATAGTGAGGGTCAGAAACCGGGTTTCTGGCAGCATCTCTATTCCTTCACCAAGATTTAAAAAAGAAATCCGGTTTCACCAGTCGCGGGGATGGGGTAAAATAGGGATGCTATATCCTACCCAGTGCTAGGCTATGGATTAACAACCTGTGCAGGCTTATCTCTCCCTGATTCAAGAACGCCTCGGCTGTCCGGGTGAGGTATTCGGTGGAGGTAGCGAGAGTGATTAATGAATGTCTTTATAAAATGATGAGGTGATGGTAGATGCAAGCTATTAATATACAAATTCCCATCGAATTAATTGAGCAAGGTGAAAGAGCAATTTTGGAACAAGTTGCCATGCAACTTTATGAAAACAAGATATTTACCTTTAGTCAAGCCCGTCGGTTATTGAATTATTCCGTGTGGGAATTTCAAAAACTGTTGGGGGAAAATCATATTGTTCGGCAATACGACCAGGATGATTTAGCTGAGGATATTGAAGCGGTAAAATCAGGATTGTGGGATAGTGAAAATTATTTGTAATGCTACACCTTTGATTAATTTTGCCAGTATTAACCGCTTAGATCTCTTAAAATTTCTGTTTGTTGAGATGGTCATTCCCCAAGCGGTTTACTCAGAAACGGTTGAATCAGGATTTCGTAGTTCTGAAACCATTGTTAAGGGAATTGAAGCCGGTTGGCTTAAAGTTAAGTCGGTGCCGGAAATGCCAGACTCCATCTCTTTAGAATTAGATGCTGGGGAAAGGGAGGTGATTGCTTTAGCACGGACTCAACAAAAAACTAGGGTTTTCTTGGATGAAAAAAGAGCCAGAAAAGTGGCTCAAGGTTTAGATTTGAAAGTGATTGGCACTTTAGGAATTTTGATTTTAGCCAAACAAAACCAGATTATCCCCAAGGTGAAACCGCTGTTAGATTCAATGATAACGGAAGCTCAATACTGGGTTAATCAATCTCTGTATGACAATGTTTTGCAAGCTGTTTCTGAGGATGAAACTGAGAAACTTTCTCCGGGGGTAGAGGATAAAAACGAGGGGATGAGGGAAAACCCCGGTTTTTGAGTGTTTTTAAAGCGGTATTAGGTTTGTAAAGAGACTGGCTTTTTATTCTTCTTTGGCCAAGGCTAAAATCTCCTGATAGAGTGGCGAACTCACTCGAAAATTTGCGTCACGGATGAGGCTATTCATCACGGGTTTAACTTCCCCAATTAATTGGCTATGTTTAGCCCGGATTAAGATTCCCAGGATGCCAATGATGGGAATTCCCAATTTTTTGGCTTCTCGTCGTCCTAAACGCTCATCAATCAGCAAGCTATCAGCTTTCAGTTCAACCGCTAGGCCGATCGCGTAAGATTCACCCGGATCCAGTCCTTGCGTGCGCTGTAATTGTTCGGCTAGAGAGGAATCATTGAGGGATTGAATTTGAATCCATTGCTGGGACAAAATATTGGTGATTCTGGAGTCAGGTGCGACTGCCAACTCATCCGCAACAACCGGGGGAATGATTACTAGCTGGTAGAGTTGCGGTAACAGGCTCAAATGGTTAATTAGGGCAAGGTTACACAGAGATGATGTATCGCTAACGACAATCATAACCAACCTTGCTCACGCAGATATTGGATGTCTTCCTGAAAGTCTTCAACATCGTAGTGAATACAAATGCCACGACTCGCAATCAGTTTTTGAAATTCTATCACATGAAGTCCCGCGATTTTGCTGGCGCGACCGAGAGAAATGCGTTCTTGTTGAAACAAAGCGATCGCAATTTCTCGCAGCCAGTCCGATTCAGTAAACTGGCTAGTTTCAGCGATGTCATCAGGAATCTCAAGGGTGAGTTGCATAAAGTGATGGGTTAGGCATGGATTCACCTTCTCATTGTAGCAAGGTGCAAGTCACCGGGTTTCTCAGTTTGAGTTGTGAGGGTTCGGCCAAAAGAAACCGGGTTTCTAGCAGTCTTTGGATTCCTTCACCAAGATTTAACAAAGAAACCCGGTTGCTGAGGGTTGGGAATGGGGTAAAATCGGAGTGCTAGTCCCCTACTCGATGGGCGGCTATGGATGAACACCGATCGCAGGCGGACCTCGCCCTCATTCAAGAAGTCCTCGCCGGTCCCGGTGGGGAGAACAAATTCTTAACCCGGCGATCGCGTTGGTGGATGAGGGTTTTGTCCAGGTGTGCGAGTGGGTGGCGGTGCAGTGGCAGGAAGGGGGAAAGGAGAATCATACCAAATCCGCTTGTTAAAAGTCGTTTTTATCCCATAGCGGGCTGAGGCAGGCTTTGTCCGTGTTTACCCACCCTTGAGGGTGTGGGTTTTTATAGGTCTTTGAAAACCGGATTCCGTATCAGGGGGGGTTTTGGCGAGATTTGGCGCAAAGCGTTATGTTTATAGGCTTGGACTAAATGACAAACAAGAAAGATCTATCAGAACGCGATATTTGCACTAAGTTTATCACCCCTGCTCTGGAAAAGGCGGGCTGGGATATGCAGAAACAGGTGCGCGAAGAAGTCAATTTCACCGATGGCCGCATTTATGTGAAAGGCAACCTAACCACCCGTGGCAAGCGCAGGCGGGCAGATTACATACTTTACTATAAGCCGAATATTCCCGTAGCAATCATTGAGGCTAAAAATAACAAGCAATCGGTGATGGCAGGTATTCAGCAGGGACTGGAATACGCTACTATTCTCGATATCCCCACGGTATTCAGCAGTAACGGTGATGGGTTTTATGAACATGACCGGACCGCCGCTAGTGGCAGCGTTGAACGAATTATCCCCCTTGATGAATTCCCCACACCAGACCAACTATGGGAACGCTATAAACGCTACAAAGGCATTGTCACGCCGGAAGTTGAGCGCATCAGTGCCCAGGATTATTTCTTTGGCGGCATCAGCCACAGCCCCCGATACTACCAGCAAATCGCCATTAACCGCACCGTAGAGGCGATCGCCAAAGGTCAGGAACGCATTCTGCTGACGATGGCTACGGGCACGGGCAAAACCTACACCGCCTTTCAGATTATCTATCGCCTATGGAAGGCCGGTGTCAAGAAACGGATTTTGTTTTTGGCTGACCGCAATGCATTAATTGACCAAACAGGCCGGGGTGATTTCCGTCATTTCAAAGATAAAATGACGGTGATCAAACACAAGAAGATCGACAAATCCTACGAAATCTATTTGGCGCTTTATCAAGGTCTCACCAACTACGATGAAGACAAGGATGCTTACCGCGAATTCAGCCCGAATTTTTTTGACTTGATTATCATTGATGAGTGCCACCGTGGCAGCGCTTCGGAAGACAGCGCTTGGCGCGAAATTTTGGATTATTTCCAAACGGCCACCCATATCGGCCTGACGGCTACACCCAAAGAAACTGAAACCATTTCCAGTACAGAATATTTTGGTGATCCAATTTATACCTATTCGCTCAAGCAGGGCATAGAGGATGGTTTTCTCGCTCCCTACAAGGTGCTGCGCGTTGGCTTGAATGTGGATTTAGAAGGCTGGCGACCCGAGGCGGGAAAAAGGGACAAAAGCGGCCAATTGGTGGAGGACCGCATCTACAACCGCAAGGATTATGACCGGAACCTGGCGATCGATGAACGGACAGAGGCGGTGGCTCACAAGATCACTGAGTATCTAACGAAGACGAACCGTTTTGACAAGACTATTGTATTCTGTGTGGATATCGACCATGCCCAACGGATGCGGGCTGCATTGGCTAATGCTAACAGCGACCTGATGGCACAAAATCCCAAGTACGTCATGCAGATTACGGGCGATAATGAGGAAGGCAAACGCGAGTTGGATAACTTTCTTAATCCTGAAGAACGCTACCCGGTGATTGCCACAACTTCCAAGTTGATGACTACCGGGGTTGATGCCCAAACCTGTAAGCTGATTGTGCTCGATAGCAATATTGACTCCATGACGGAGTTCAAGCAGATTATCGGGCGGGGCACTCGCATTAATGTGGAATTTGGCAAAACCTTTTTCACGATTCTCGATTTCCGCAATGTTACCGAATTGTGTGCCGATCCGGATTTCGATGGCGACCCGGTGCGCGTGAAAGAACTGGGTGAAGGGGATGAATTTGAAACACCCGAAGACGAACTGGCTGGAGGGGAGGTCATTACGGACGAAACCGGCGAAGAAGTCATTTTCGAGCCGTCCAGGGAGCCACCGGAAATCATCACCGGGGGCGACATCATCAGCGATCGCCGCCCCAAGGTCTATGTCAATGGTGTTAACGTCGCTATTCTCAACGAGCGCATCCAATACATGGACGGTAATGGTAAACTGATGACCGTCAATATGAAAGATTACACCCGTGAGAAAGTGCGTGAACAATACCAGTCGCTGAATGATTTCCTCACTAAATGGCAGAATGCTGACAAAAAACAGGCCATCATCGATGAGCTAACTGAACAAGGCATCGTGCTGGAAAACCTCAAAGAAGCCATCGGCAAGGAAATGGACATTTTTGATATGATTTGCTACACGGCTTTTGATCAGCCCCCGCTCACCCGTGCCGAGCGTGCCAAACAGGTCAAAAAGCGGGATGTGTTTACTCAGTATGGTGATCAGGCGCGCAAGGTGCTGGAGGCTCTGCTGAACAAATACGCCGACGAAGGCATCGAAAACATCGAAGATATCAAGGTGCTGAAAGTCAACCCTTTTGACCAGTTCGGCACCCCGACTGAAATCATCAAATTATTTGGGGGCAAGCAGCACTACTTGCAAGCCTTGTCCCTACTGGAAAAAGCGCTGTATCAAGCGGCGTGAAGCACTAACAAGAGAGCGGTCAATTCATAATTCATGGCAAACGTATCAGGCATCGTAAAATCCACCCGCAACATCATGCGGAAAGACATCGGCACCGGCAGTGACGAGTTACGCATTCTGCAATTGGGCTGGATGTTGTTTCTGAAAATCTTCAGCGATAAAGACAAAGAGCTAGAGTTGATGGACGATGACTACACTTCGCCCATTCCGGCTGAACTGCACTGGGATGAATGGGCGGGTGATGATGAAGGCATGACGGCTGATAAGCTGTTGGAGTTTGTAGATCGCAAGCTGTTCCCAACTCTGTCAGCGATTGACCTGTCCACAGCCAATCGGCGGGCGGTGCTGGTGCATGAGGTGTTTGCTAATAATTACAACTACATGAAATCCGGCATTCACCTCCGTCAGGTGATTAACAAGCTGAACGAGATTGATTTCAACAACAGTAAAGACTTGCAATTGTTCGGGCAGATTTATGAAGCCTTTTTGAGCGAGTTGCAAAGTGCGGGCACCCTGGGAGAGTTCTACACCCCACGCGCCATTACGCAGTTCATGACGGAGATGGTTGACCCGACTCACGGCGAGATTGTGCTCGACCCGGCTTGCGGCACGGGTGGCTTTTTAACTGCTGTGATTGAACATCTCAAAGCGACTGTTAAGACTGTGGCGGAGCGCGAGGCTATTGGTGAGAATGTGCGCGGATGGGAATATAAACCGCTGCCTTATATGCTGGCGAATACCAACTTAGTGCTGCACGATGTTACTACGCCCAATATTCGGTTTGGTGATTCCCTGGAACGCCCTTTAACTGAATACACCTCTAAAGATCGGGTGGATGTGATTCTCGCGAATCCGCCTTTTGGGGGTGTGGTTTCCAACAACAATGAAAACAATTTCCCGCAAACCTACCGCACTAAAGAATCAGCGGATTTGTTTTTGATTCTGATTATTCGGCTGCTGAAGGAGGGTGGACGGGCGGCTATTGTGTTGCCGGATGGTTCACTGACAGGCGATGGGGTGAAGCAACGTATCCGCGAGAAGCTGTTGGAAGATTGTAATTTGCATACCATTGTGAGGTTGCCCAATTCGGTATTCCAGCCCTATGCCTCAGTGGCAACCAATTTGCTATTCTTCACGAAGGGTAAGCCGACGCAAAAAATTTGGTATTACGAACACCAACTACCGGAAGGATACAAAGCTTACTCGAAAACCAAGCCGATTCAGTTGGCGGAGTTCAAAACCCTGAAAAGCTGGTGGGAGAATCGTGAGGAGAATGAGCAGGCTTGGTTGGTGGATGTTGATACAATTAAGGCTAATGGCTATAACCTCGACATCAAAAACCCGCACCGCCCCGAAGAGGAAAAGCAGTACAGCAGCAGCGAATTACTCGACTTACTGCATCAATCTTTTTTAAAGGGCGATCGGTTGCTGGAACAATTGCGTAAGGAGTTGGCGTAGTGGCAACCTGGAAAAAAGTAAGAGTTGGCGATTTTCTGTTTGAGCGAGAAGGTCGCTATAAGCCTAACTCGCAGGAAATTGCAGAGCTTCCAAGAATTGATAAAATTGATTTTTCTGGGAACTTCCATATCGCAAACAAGCCCAGCAAAACTGATATGATCTTGATCAAGACAGGCGATCTGGTTATTTCTGGTATCAATGTTGCTAAAGGTGCACTTGGCGTATATCACGGGCAAGAGGATGTCACAGCGACCATTCACTATTCTTCGTACACTTTTGATGAAAGTGTGATTAGTGTTGAGTATTTCAAACGCTTCTTGAAGTCACCACTATTTATCCAATTGTTAAAGGAACAAGTGAAGGGTGGTATTAAAACTGAGATTAAACCCAAGCATCTTTTGTCGCTTGAAATCATGCTGCCGGAGAAGCAGGAGCAGCTTGTTATTCTCAAGCGTTTTCAGTGCATCGAAAACGAACACAAGGAGCTTAAATCCGAACTCACCCACCAACAAACTCTGCTGAAAAAACTGCGCCAACAGATTTTGCAGGAAGCTATCGAAGGCAAGCTAACTGCCGACTGGCGATCGCAAAATCCCGATGTGGAACCCGCCAGCAAACTGCTCAAACGCATCGCCATCGAAAAAGCGCAACTCGTCAAAGCCAAGAAAATCAAACCCCAAAAACCGCTGCCGCCTATCACTGATGAGGAAAAACCATTTGAACTGCCCAAGGGTTGGGAGTGGTGTCGGTTGGGAGACTATGCGTTTTTTGAACGAGGGAAATTTTCGATTAGGCCAAGGAATGATCCTACTTGCTTTGGTGGCGAATACCCTTTTATACAAATTGGAAGTTTAAATGAATCAGGCTCTTTAATCAATGATTTTAAGCAAACATTAAACGAAAAGGGGTTCGCAGCTTCCAAGCTTTTTGAAAAAGGAACAATTGCCGTTGCGATTGTTGGCGGAACAATTGGAAATTTAGGAATTCTTGGCTGTGATATGTGTTTTCCGGACAGTATGGTAGGAGTTCGCCCCAACCCAATGAAAAACCAAAAATTCATTTGGGCTTTATTGAGATATTTCTATCCAGTGATAAAGAAAGCAGCCTACCAAATGGCAGGCCAGCCAAATATCAAACTGCCAACTTTGAATAATTTGGTTTGCGCTCTTCCCCCACGAGAAGAGCAGGCCGCCATGTTATCGAAAATTGACAAACTGCTCGCCCTCTGCGACCAACTAGAAAGCCAAATCACCCAAAACCAAACTCACGCCGAACAACTGATGCAGGCAGTATTAAAAGAAGCCTTCAACCATAACAGCGAATCAACGGGATAATCTCAATCAACCACCCCTCACCCCACCCCATCCGTTTCTGATTGGATTATTGGGGAGCATTATTTGTTCATTTGGGGCGTGGTGGCTAACGGAGAAATTGATTAACCGAGGGAAAAATAAATCGGATAAAAAACGGTAAAATGAATCCTCAGAATTGTAGGGCGTTGTCCACTTTAATGTCGGTGGGCCGTGCTACTCTAGCTACTGCCCACCCTACTTGGCTTATTCAAAAGCGGCGATCGCCGCCCAATGAACGGGAGTAAGAAACCCGGTTTCTGAGGGTTGGGTAGGGGGTAAAATTGGAGTGCTATCCCCTACCCGGTGCGCGGCGAGTGTTGGGTCAAATCAACCGGACTGAGGTGCAACCTTTGCCGCCATTGAGGGCGATCGCTCTCAAGAATAGTCAAAAATCGTTAGATTCCAAGGGAACTCCCTAAAATAAAATCTCCAAAAAACCCGCACCCTGTTCGCGTAGCGTTCCGTAAGGAAAGGGTGGGTCTATACGGACAAAGCCTGCCTACGCAGGCTACAAGAGTAAAGCATTTGGATGATTTATTTGTTGGAATACCCCACTTAATCCCATGTCTTTACTCAATCCCAAGATTTGTATCGCCTTTCAACTCCACATCTTCATAAATCAACTCCAAAGCACACCGAAAATCCAGACTGGTTAATTCTAATTGGCAAGCCGCTAAATCCTCTTCATTTTCAGGAAAAGTCGTTAACTCCCACTTGCGCGCCGCATTTTTTGTATAACGATCAATTCTGATCTGAGTGGCATCAATTAATACATATTCCTCAAAGGTGGGAATTTGGCGATAAAACTGAAACTTCTGGCCATAATCAAATGCCCCTGTACTGGGTGAAAGCACTTCAACAATGAGCCGAGGATAATGAATCGCTTCAATGGCCCGGCGATCGCGCTCATCACAACTCACCACCACATCCGGATAAAAATACGGCCCCTGCTCAGAAACCTTAACCTTCACATCAGAAACATTAACACGGCAACCCTTCCCACGAATATGAGAGCGCAGTAAGCTATACAAATTCAAAGCAATATCATTATGGGGTAACGTCGATCCGGCCATCGCGTAAACCTTGCCATCAATATACTCATGCTTAATCGGTTGCTCTGCCTCCCAAGCCAGATACTCCGCCACCGTCATTCCAGAAGATTTAACGTTTGCAATCATGATTCATCTGCTCCATGAACAGCAATTGATCTATCATAATCTTAATTCTACAGTACGGTCTGTGATAGGAAATCAACAGCCCAACGAAAAACCCCTGGGGGGGGAACCCACTTAAAGAAGCTAAAATATTCTTAGACTTTTGAGTTTGGCGGTATCAAAACCACTTGCCTCAAGGAGCAAATTTAATCTCCAGTCTGCTGTTAGGCGGTGGTTTTAACCACTGCCGGTTGCTTCTTCAGGACCGATCGCGTTAAAGCGGTGGTTTTAACGATTGGCGGCCCAGTGTCACTTAGGGAGCGATCGCGCTAGAGTAATCAGTTAAAGTTCAAGAGATTACTCAAATGTGGTCCCGGAAACGTTTTGATATTGATTATAGTGATTTAATTTATGGCCTGGGTGCAGCATTGACGGTGGAGAATTCGCAGCGTCAGGAGTTGCAAAAGAAGCTGGAAGACTGGTGGATTTCTGACTCGACTGGGGAGGCAATCGCCTGTTTATCCGTGCGTTCTGGATGGGATTTGCTGCTGCAAGGGTTGCAATTGCCTCCCGGGAGTGAAGTGGCAATGAGTGCATTGACCATTCCCGATATGGTGACGATTGTCCGTCATCATGGGTTGGTCCCGGTGCCGATTGATTTGGACCCCAGGACGATGGCACCGGATCCGGCTAGTTTGGATCGGGCAGTTGGTCCCCGAACTCGGGTGATTATTATCGCCCATTTGTTTGGGGGTCGGGTGGATTTAGCGCCGATTTTAGCAGCGCGCGATCGCGTTGGGGCGATTTTGGTGGAAGACTGTGCGCAGGCATTCACCCCGGGATTTCGGGGTCATCCCGATGCGGATGTGAGTTGTTTTAGTTTTGGCAATATTAAGTTTGCCACGGCCCTGGGTGGGGCGTTATTGCGCCTGCGTGACCCCCAACTCGCGGACAGTCTCCGGCAAATCCAATCGACTTACCCAGTCCAGGATTCCCGGAATTACACCAGTCGATTGCTGAAATATCTGGGCCTCAAAACCCTCTCCAGTCGCGCCGGATTTACGGCATTGATCTGGGGATGTCGTCGCTTGGGAATTGATTACGATCGCCTCCTGAATCAGTCAGTCAAGGGGTTTCCCCAGGATGAGTTGATCTCGCGTCTGCGTCATCAACCTTGTGCGCCTCTGTTAGCGTTACTTCGTCATCGCTTGCAGGGTTATACCGAGGAACGGTTAGCGGCACAAACTCACCGGGGTCAGCGCCTGATCCAGTTGTTGCAGGAGTATTGTCCCCAGATTGGGGTTCCGGGTGTTGCTGCTTCGCCTAATCTGCACTGGGTTGTCCCAATTTTGGCCGAGGACCCGGAAATTGCGATCGCCACTCTTGCCAATGCAGGTTTTGACGCAACTCAGGGGAATAGTATGACGGTAGTGGATCCGCCGGAAACTCACCAGGAAAGGGAACCGCGCAATACCCGTGAGATGTTCCAGCATTTGCTCTATCTCCCTTGCTATCCGGCAATGGATGATACAACGCTGGTCTCTATGGCACAGGCGTTACGGCCCATTTTTTCTCCCTCCCTGTCCCAGTTTTCGAGGATGAGTTCGCCATAGTCGGCATCGTATCCTAAAGTGCTTAATTTTATCCCTCTTTTTGATATGAACCCAAAAAAACCATCGGTTCTCCGCTCTTTTTTCAGTTTGTCCTTGTTTGTGATTCTGGCGATCGCGGTAGGGCTGTTAACGGCTAATTTTGTTTTTGCTTTAATAGAAAAGCTGGGATAATTGTTTCTAAATTAAGGGATAATTAATCTCAGGTTGACTGGAAATTATCGGATCAGGAGTTTAAACGATGGCGGATCTTATTTCGGCTCAAGTGAGCGATCGCATCTGCAAGCACATGAACGAAGACCATGCAGATTCGGTGCTGCTGTATGCTCAAATCTTTGGGGAGGTTCCCGATGCGACCTCAGCAACTCTGCTGGCGATCGACCCCCTGGGGATGAACCTCACGGCGGAAATCGGGGAAAAATCCCTGCCGGTTCGGGTGACCTTTGACCATGCCCTCGTCGATTCTGAAGACGCTCACCACACCTTAATTGCGATGGTGAAACAGGCAAGGCAAGCAAAAGCTGTATAACAGAAAAACGGTGATTTTTTCTGATTTTTGTCGGGGAAATTCACGACCCGACAAAAATCAGCATTAGAGGGAAAGCAAGTCCCCCGAGATGGTTTCCTCGGACATCGGTACAGTCAGGGTGAGAAACCGGGTTTTTTTGGCTCAGAGGTAGAGAATTTCTCAATCCGCAATTCATAATCATCTGACTGGTTAATAGGTTCAGATTTTACCCATAAATTTTCAGGTTACTTCATTCCGTCTCAATCCCGTAGCTATTCTATCGTTCTGCTACTTTTTAACCCGGTAGGAATTATGATATCAAATTCAGGAATAAAAGTGTCGGCATCCTTAACCAAAAGGGAGACAACCTTCGTCCAAATCCTCATCGTGGCAGTCACCTATTTTCTAATTTCTGAGGTGGGGGCAGTCTTCCTAGCCCTCCCAGAAGGTGGAAGCCCGGTCTGGCCGGGGTCGGGGATTGCTTTAGCCTCAGTTTTATTAATGGGATACCCAATTGCAATTGGGGTGTTTATAGGAAATCTCATTGTCAATTTTAATCAGACCGCTTGGGGCTTTGCGGATCTAGTGATGAATTTTAGCTTTACCCTCGGCAACACCCTAGAAACCCTATCTGCCGCCTATTTTATCCATAAATTTTCAGTGAATTTTAGGCTATTTTCCCGAGGTAAAGATGTCATCTATTTTGTAGTCTTTGCGGGATTAATTAGCCCCATATTCAGTGCAACTTTTGGAGTGACCACGATTTTGCTAGTCGGTCGAATTTCTTGGGACACTTATCTCGGCCTCTGGGGTACTTGGTGGATAGGAGATGTGGTAGGAATCCTGGTTTTTGCCCCGGTTTTGTTAGTCTTCGGGCAGGGATTTAACGAGTTTTGCCAAAAAGTGAAACAACGATGGATGGAAGGGATGGTTTTTGTATTTATCACCCTGGTAATTTGTCAAATTACTTTCATTAAAGGCTACCCTATCGAATATATGTTGTTGCCTTTATTGGTCTGGGTGGTCTTTCGGTTTGGACAATGGGCAGCAACTTTGTTATTATTAATTGGGTCAGTGATGGCCATTTTTGCCACTGCCAATGATTCGGGACCTTTTATCCGCACAAATCTCACGGAATCGTTAATCCTGTTACAATCTTTTGTGGGGGTCTTTTCCCTGACAACGTTAACCCTGTCGGCGGTGATTTGTGAAAATGAACAAGCAAAGCAACGACTGGAAACGGCTAATATTCAATTACAACATCTCGATCGCCTCAAAGATGAATTTCTAGCGAATACATCCCATGAGTTGCGAACGCCGCTTAATGGCATTATTGGCATTGCCGAATCCCTGATTGATGGTGCAACGGGAGAATTACCCCTGACCACTCGCGCCAATTTAGCGATGATTTCCTCAAGTGGTCGTCGGTTATCGAATTTAGTCAATGATTTGCTGGACTTTTCCAAACTCAAACACAAAACCCTAGACTTACAACTCAAACCCATAGACTTGCGATCCTTGGTGGAAATTGTGTTGACCCTCAGTTTACCCTTAGTCGGACATAAAAACCTGAGATTGGTGAATAATATTTCCTTAGATTTACCAGCGGTTACAGCGGATGAAAATCGCTTGCAACAAATTCTCCATAATTTGATAGGAAATGCTATTAAATTCACCGAAACTGGAACAATAGAAATTTCTGCCCAGCGACTATCGGGGGATAATTCTTTGGAAAACCTTTCCTCGTTTTCTCAAGTTGAAATTACCATTACCGATACAGGGATTGGGATTGCTGAGGATAAATTAGAGCGAATTTTTGAATCTTTTGAACAAGCAGAAGGGTCTACGGGGAGACTGTATGGGGGAACGGGAGTGGGATTGGCGATCGCCAAACAATTAGTTGAATTACATGGCGGCCAAATTGGGGTGAAATCTCGCCTGGGAGAAGGGTCAAAATTCAGCTTTACTTTGCCCCTTTCGGGAGAAAAAGCCGAAAATCCCTCGGAAACTTTGCCCTTACTCAAACAGTTTGTTACAGCGGATTTAAACCCCGAACCCTTGGAACCTCGGGTGATTGCCTCTCATCACGGGTCAGCCAAACTGTTAATTGTAGATGATGAACCCATTAACCTCCAGGTTTTGGTCAATATGCTCTCCTTGCAAAATTATACCCTAATTCAAGCTAAAAATGGCATCGATGCCTTAGAAATCCTCAATAAAGGCTTTAAACCCGACCTAGTTTTGCTCGATGTAATGATGCCAAAAATGACCGGATATGAAGTCACCCAAAAAATTCGCGAAACCTGGCACGCATCGGAACTCCCGGTATTATTATTAACCGCTAAAAATCAATTGTCCGACTTAGTGGCAGGATTTGAGGCAGGTGCTAATGATTATCTAACAAAACCTGTAGAAAAAGATGAATTATTAGCCCGGATTAAAACCCATTTGAATCTACTTCGCCTGAAAAATGAAAATGTCCGATTGGTGGCGGAATTAGAAGTCACTCGTCAGCAGCAACAAATGCTCTTACCCAGTGCCGAAGAGTTGCAATTGATTGAGGATTTAGAGATTGCCGCTTTTATGGAACCCGCAACGGAAGTGGGGGGAGATTACTATGATGTGATTAAACATCAAGGTGGGGTAAAAATTGGCATTGGAGATGTGACGGGACATGGGTTAGAAAGCGGGGTATTAATGATTATGGTGCAAATGGCTGTCCGCACTCTCCTCCAAAGTGATATTCGCAATTCGGTGCATTTTTTGACCCTCCTCAATTTAGCCGTCTATGGCAATTTGCAACGGATGAAGTCCGAAAAAAATATGTCCCTGATGTTACTAGATTATCACCAGGGCCAACTGGTGGTCAGTGGACAACATGAAGATATTATCCTAGTGCGGTCCGGGGGTCAAGTGGAGTTAATCGATACGGTTGATTTAGGCTTTCCTGTGGGGTTAGTGGAAGATATTGGAGAGTTTGTGGCTGAAATGGTGATTGAATTAAACCCCAATGATGTGGCGATCGTCTATACCGATGGGATTACCGAAGCAGAAAATATCGAGGGAGTGCAATATGGGTTACACCGCCTGACGGAACTGGCGGGTCAACAACAAGGGCGATCGGCTACAGAAATTCTTGAGGTTATTTTAGCAGATGTCCGGAAATTTATGGGGGAACAAAAGGTTTATGATGATATTACTTTGTTGGTTTTGAAGCAGAAATAAGGGTAAAAATTCCCGCACCCTAAAGGGTCTGACTACACAGACAAAGCCTGCCTACGCAGGCTAAGAGCATAATAACAATGCTAAATAATGTAGAGGCGATTCGCGAATCGCCTCTACATTATTTACCGTTTAAATTTAAAGATTTCTTTTAGCCCGCGTAGGCGGGCTTTGTTCGGGTAGCCTCACCCTTCAGGGTGCAACTTTCAACCCCGGAAATGGTTAAGTTTATAGCTATGTTTAGCCCGCGCAGGCGGGCTTTGTTCGTGGAGCCAGACCCTTTAGGGTGTGGGCAGGTCTAATTTATTTACCAATACAAAACCGGCTGAAAATTCGGTCTAAAACAGATTCGGTCACCTCTTCTCCGGTGATTTCTCCTAATGCTTGAATTGCGCCTCGGAGGTCGATGGTCCAGAAATCTAGGGGTAACAGTTGGTCAATGGTGGTTTGGACTTGTTCTAAAGCGGTTTGCGCGCGGGTTAAGGCAGCGGCTTGGCGTTGATTAATGGCAAAATCCAGATTTTCTGCTTGCAAATTTCCGGCATTAACTGCGTTTAAAATGGCGGTTTCTAAGGCTTCGATACCTTGTTGATGGGCGGCAGCGGTTTTAACGGTTTGGCGGATATTTTCTAGGGGAGGTAAGGGGGGAATGTGTTCAACTAAATCAATTTTATTGAAAATGACGATAATGGGTTTATGGTTAACTTGTTGATAAATCTCCTGTTCGTCTGGAGTCCAACCGGCTTGGGCATCGAGGGTTAATAAGACTAAATCGGCAGATTGGGCAGCCTGTCGCGATCGCTCAACGCCGATTTTTTCCACCGTGTCTTCGGTGGCGCGAATGCCTGCGGTATCGAGGACCTGGACTGGAATTCCCTGGACAACTAACTGGGATTCCACAACATCTCGCGTCGTACCCGGGAGGTTTGTCACAATGGCGCGATCGCTACGACTCCAAGCATTCAATAAACTCGATTTCCCCACATTAGGACGCCCGACAATGGCAACTTTTAATCCCATCCTCAACAGTTCCCCTTGACTGGCGGTTCCTAAAATTTTCTCCACTTCTTTAATAATTCCTTGAATAGATTGAATGATTTCCGGTTCATTCAACGGGGGTAAATCTTCTTCAAAATCGATGCGGGCTTCAATTTCTGCCAGAATATCTAAACATTGGGTGCGTAATTGGCGAATGGGATGGGCTAATTTACCTTGCAATCCTGCTAAAGCCGCTTGAGATGCAGCGGGAGATTGGGCACCGACTAAATCTGCCACACTTTCGGCTTGGGTTAAGTCTAATCGTCCATTTAAAAATGCCCGGAGGGTAAATTCTCCCGGTTGTGCTAATCTAGCCCCGAGTTCTAAACAGAGTTGTAAGACTTGTTGAACCGGAATGATGCCACCATGACAATGAAATTCGACCACATCCTCGCGGGTGAAGGACCGGGGGGATTTCATCAGCAACAAGAGGGCTTCATCGACGATTTGCTGGGTTTTGGGGTGACGAATCGTCCCATAGAGGATGCGGTGGGTTTCCCAGGGTTGGGATCCGGGCGCATGAAAGAGGGTTTGGGCGATCGCCACTGCCTGAGATCCCGACAGGCGCACAATCCCGATACTCCCTTGCTGTGGGACAATCGCTGTGGCGATCGCCGCTATCGTCTCCCGTTGAGTCACCCGATCCATGATTTCATACCTTATGACTACTACTTTATTATCCCTCGCGATCGTCAATCTCCCCCCTAGGACGAGGAAATTAGGCTAAAATATCCGTCATAATCTCAAGCTAAAGACTCATTTATAAAATTCTCAGGGGACAATCCCATTACACAACTTAGTCCATTATTCTAGGTAAAACAATGTTAGATAAACAGCCTTTGCATCTTCACTCCCACAGGACCCGAATCAATCGCTTCCGTTCAGATTCTCTGTTGTTTAAACCTAAACGTCCCCAGAGTCGATGGCATCGTTTCTGGCGTTACTATTTCTGGCGTTTAGTCCGGCAAAAGGGCACTCCGGAATTCCTCGCTAGAGGGTTGGCAGCGGGGGTATTTGCTGGATTGTTCCCTTTATTTGGAGTGCAAACGATTCTCGGGGTGGCTTTAGCCATGCTGTTGCGTGGTAATAAATGGATGGCTGTCGTGGGAACCTGGATCAGCAATCCCTTAACCTCTGGACCGATATTTTTGCTCAATTTTCAGGTGGGTCAATGGCTGCTGCAATCTCATGAAGTTTTTGATATGGAACGCCTAAAGTCCACGACAGCCTTACTTGAAGTTGGGGCGGACTTTGTATTTATTCTCTTCGTAGGCTGTCTGGTGATGGCGACTCTGAGTGCATTTTTAAGCTACTTTTTAGGAATTAAACTGATTCGCCGTTGGCGGACTCTTCACCGGGGTTGGCGTCGCCGACACCATTCGGGACAGTAACATTGATGCTATTACCAAACATCCTCATAAAGGGTGGCCATATCAATTCGCAGATTCAGGCTAGTTAACTGGATTTGGTCTTTACCCTGATAACTATATAATTCCCATCGTCCCCTTTCATTGCGCCGAAAAAGCTCTACCCTGGAGCGATTTTGATTGATTAAAATATATTCTTTTAAACTTTCAATTTGTCGATAATCGGCAAATTTATCTCCTCGGTCGAATGCTTCAGTAGACTTAGATAGCACTTCTACAATTAAGCAGGGGTAGCGAATAAAGGAGTCAGTTAAAGGGCAGTCCCGGGGGTCACAAGTCACGGTTAAATCAGGATAATAGAAAACATCTACCGGGTCTATTCTAACTTTGATATCTTGCACCAAGGCATGACATTCCGTTCCTCGGACCTGCTTTCTGAGGAGGGTTGCCAAGTTCAAGGTAATCATGTTATGAGCTGGGGTAGATGCTGACATGGGATAGACTTCCCCACGAATGTATTCGCGACGAATGGGGCTGATTTCTTCTCCTGCGAAATACTCTTCCAAAGTCATGTCAATTTTCCTGGGATTACTAGAAATGGGTGGAAGTTTTTAACCTTGAATCAATCGGTATTTTTATTAGGGAAATTGCCAAATTCGCAAGGTATCCCCGCCTAAAATCAGGGTGCGATCGCCACTTAATGCCAAGGTTTTCGCCGACCCATCAATGGTCCGCAGGAGAGTTCCCTCGGCGATATTCCAGATTTTTGTACCATCTTCACTGGTAGACACGATCGCCTCTCCTTCCGGGGTAAAGGCCAAATCATACACATAGCATAAATCACAATGAGCGACAATCGTGCGCTGGCGAATCCCCCGTTCCCGGTTCCAGAGTCGAATCTCTCGATAGGTTCCCCCCGCAATGGTTTGACCATCGGGACTGATAGCAACAGATTCCACAATAAATCCCGGTTCTCCTGCTTCCAGGGTATGCACTAAGTTACCATTGAGCAAGTTCCACACTTTCACGGTGTTATCCAGATGACCGCTAACTAATGTGCGACTGTCCGGACTGATGGCGATCGCATTCGCCTCCCCGGACTCAGGCAAGGTCAAAACCAAGCGTCCGGTGTTGATATCCCACAGTTCAATCCCTTGATTACTGCCGGTAATTAAAGTTTGTCCATTGCCAGTAATCGCCACCGAGGTAATCGGATTGGAAGGCGATCGCGTGATGGTATTGGCAATTTGTCCCGTTCGCAAATTCCAAATTATCGCCTGACCCTGTTGATCACCACTGACTAAAATCTGTTTATTCGGACTAATCGCCAGGGAATTTACCTCACTATTATGTCCCGACAAGGTATATATCAACTGACTTGACTGCCAATCCCATAACTGAATTTGATTGTATCCGCCATCGGTTGCCAGGAGACTGCCATCGGGACTCAAGGCGATCGCCCGGGGTTGGGTTGCCGGTTGAATCATATTAGAAAGGAGAGAACCCCGCCATCCCAAATTTAACCCCACTGTAGGCGCTAATCGCAAAAAATTACTCACCGCGATCGCCGAACTTGCCGTCACCGACTCCGGATTAAACCGACCCTGAATGCCAATCAACCGACCCCAGCGGTCCACCACCGGACCTCCACTCCCAGCGGATTGCAAAGCACTATTATACAGCAAATCGTACCCATCCGAGAGATTCATTCCCGCCGTAGACACTAAATTGCCCGCCGCGAACAACGTCGTCTGGGGTTGGGTGGCAACGGTGAGATAAATTTGCGAATCCGAGGGTTCGGCCAACTGCGCTACCGGATAGGTTTCAGAACTGGTAAACTGTAAGACAGCTAAATCCACCAGAGGCAGCATAATCACCCCGGAAGGACTAACCGAATACCGTCGGCCATTGCTGGTCACCACTTGATAGGGACCGGACCCAGAAACCACCGTCTTTGTCGTCAGAACAGTATAAACATTCCCCTGACGATGGACGATCGCCCCCGAACCCGACGTCGGACCCGCAATAAACACCGTCATATCCTTGGCGATCGCCGTCACCTCCTCAATTGCCAGAGGCGGATTAAACAGCGAAGAATCCGACGCCGACGCCTGCAACCCCCACCCCTCAAATCTTCCCAAAACCGGAACCGGACCCAATCCCCCAGAAGCGATCGCCATTCCCACCATCATTCCCGCCATCCGTGAAAATCTGTGAAATCCGTGGTTCATTCTTCCATCCCTTAAGGCATCCGCCATATTTTAATATCCCAACCCCCACCCACCAACGTTTGACCATCAGGAGTTAAGGCGATCGCCGCTGCCGCTGTGGGGAAAAAGTGCAACAACGCCCCGGTTCTCACATCCCAAACCCGAATCGCATTGATGTCCCCTTCTTGAACCGTTCCCACCAGAGTTTCCCCATCATTGCTAAAGGCGACTTCAAAAAAGGTCGCCTCTGGATTGCGGGCGATCGTGCGCAGTAAATCTCCATTGGCGATATTCCACAAGCGAATCGTTCCCTCTCCACCTGTTGCCAAAGTCTGACCATTGGGACTAAAAGCAAGGGTTCTGACGGCCTTAATATCCGCAGAAATAGTCCGAATTAACTCCCCAGTTTGGAGATTCCAGAGGCGAACCAGTCCATCCTCACTACTGCTGGCGGCAATTCGACCATCAGAACTCACCGCCACATCCAACATCGCCGCTGTGCGATTTTCCAGGGTCCGCAAGACTTCCCCCGTATTCAAATCCCAGAGTTTCACGGTGCGATCGCGACTGCTGCTGATTGCGGTATTCCCATCCGGGGCGATCGCCAATCCTGTCACTTCGCTGGTATGTCCCGTGAGGGTTTGAGTCAAAGTCCCAGTTCTGACATCCCAAATCTTAATTTCTCCATCACCACCGCCACTAATGGCCCGTTGTCCATTGGGGGCGATCGCCAAGGCCCCGACTCTCCCCCGATGTCCCTCTAGGGTACGAATCCGGTCCCCCGTTCTCAGGTCCCAGAGATTGATCGGGGCCAAATCCGCCCCGCGATGTCCACTTGCCATGATAAATCCTTGACCATCAATGGCAAGTTCCAAGGCATCCATTGAGGCGGAAATGGACTCACATTGCCGGGTTCCGGTGGTATCGGTGACGCATTGTTCTACCTGGGAATCCGGGGTGATTCCCGTGGGTTGGAAGTTCAAAACATTGGTCAAAACAGCAGTTTGCCACCGTTGATTCCCAGCAGCGATCGGCGTCGGAGGGGTTGGAGGCGTTGCCGTTGGTGTTTCTACAGATGGTGTTTCTACAGGTGGTGTTTCTACAGGTGGTGTTTCTGCGGTTGGTGTTTCTGCGGTTGGTGTTTCTGCGGTTGGTGTTTCTGCGGTTGGTGTTTCTGCGGTGGCGATCGCCTCCGGTGACGCCACATACTGTTGTGGGACTAAAGCAATGGCACTAATATCTTCCTGGACTTGACAAATCATCGATGCCAACTCACCCCGGGAGATAGGTTCCGTGGGTTTTAAAGTCCGAGGATCGGGGTAATTCACCACCAAACGGTTTTGAATCCCTGCGGCGATCGGCCCTCGGGCATATTCGGGAATCTCTTCCCAATCCACCAGAGATGCCTCGATCGTCTCTAACCCATCCTCCGGCGATTTGTAGCGCAAACCTGTGGTTAACAAGGCGATCGCCTGCCAACGGGGAATCACCTGAGTTGGGTTAAAAGTGCGCCCGGAATAAGGAGAGATAAACCCTCGGCGGTAAGCATCCTGGACAATTTCCCGCCCCCAATAATCCGTCGGAATATCAATAAATTCAACGGGATCCCGAACAGGTTCAACATTCGGGAACGCTTGGCGAACCACCGAGGCGAACTCCACCCGCTGGATCGGGTCCTCCGGGCGAAACGTCTCAGAGGAGAACACGGAGAGAATATCTCGTTCTGCGAGGTTTTCAATACAAGTCCGTGCCCAATGGTTCGTAAGATCCGTATAGGTAGATTGGGCATCTGCCGAGTCCATCATTCCCAGCGGCAGCATCAACCCGAACACCACCCTTAACACCCGCATTGGATCCTGGGGGCGTAACCGTAGAGTTACAGGTGTCTCCCCAAGGGCCACACCCAGTCCCCGAAAAAATCTTGGTCCCTGGAATTTCTGCCAACCCTTCATCACCTAAACTCCTATCACCGTAACAAATAGAATAGACTGTACTAGCCGAGTCTCGTCTGTGCGATCGCAACGATTTTAGTGAATTGTAGAGGAAAAACAGACTAGCCCCCAATCCCCTGCCCAAAATCCTTGCTTATAACTAAGAATCACGGATTGAGGATTAATTCCCGATTATCCAGCACCCCGCCCACCCCCGATGGTCCCCAAGGCGGGGATTTCCCGGGGCCCCCTTCATCCCCCCACAACGGACTAAGGTTTACCCATTAACAGGATATCTTGAACACTTAAAAAGTCTTCTCGTCCACACCAAGACCCGTAATAGAGGGGTGAATTCACTCTCAATCCACCTTGTTCGGCCAATGCCACAAAAAACCGTTCTTCATAAGCAACTGCTGACTCGGGAAATCTTTTATCTGCCAGTCGATAGTTCTCAAAAATTTCTGGCAATTCCAGGGTGCTCAGACCGGATTCTAAGCAGGATAATGACTTTTCATTTAATAAAAAAGCGGTGACTAAGGTCCGCCCTCCTGGTTTAAGCACGCGGTAAATTTCTTTCAAATAGTTTTCCAACCCATCGGGCAGAATATGAGTAAATACCGAAGTTAGAAAGACAAAATCAAAGTGGTTATCTGAATAAGGAAATCGATAGTTACTCGCCTCCTCTGATCCAGTGGGATTGTAATATTGATTGTACAAATCGGCCCGTTGAAACTGAAAATTCGGATAGCGGGTGGAAATTACGGATTGACACCAGGTGATTCCGGATTCAACAATATCAAATCCTTCATAACTGCCGCGATCGCTCAAATACTGCGTCAGAGGAACCGCCATCCGTCCCACACCACAGCCCACATCAAGCACCGCTTCATCGGGCTGTAAACCCGCTATTTCTATAAAATAACGAAAAAATTCCGTCCCGATCGCCTTAAAACTTCCCCCCACCGATAACCGCAGTTCCTTGGGCGGAAGCAACTCATCTGGAATGATTATTTCTGGAACAGAGGGTTGAGAATTTAGCATAGGATTTAGGGGTAAAAATTAGAGTGAATTATCTAGTTTTGGATGAGTCGCAACACCCGGCGGGGTTTGAACCCCCGCCTAACAGAATCAAGTCGGTTTCAACCGACTGAAAAAAAAGCCTGATCGCGTGATATTTTTAGTCGGTAAAAAACCAGCGGTTATTGCAAACAGTGTAAGATGGGGTGTATCTGAGTTAGCCAACCACCACCCCGCCCTACGGGCACCCCTCCAGAGGAGGGGAATTTTTCCCATTCCCCTCCTCTGGAGGGGTGGCAGGCGAAGCCTGACGGGGTGGTTCAGGCTTTGGAGGGGTAGGTGTGGGATCAATACTCGCAACAGTGAGATGCACCCGTAAGATGTCAGTTAAAATCGACTAAGCGTCTGATCGCGTGATGTTTTTAGTCGGTTAAAACCCCGCCGGTTTCTATCAACTAATTAAAGAACGCGCAATAGACTAGGAATGGAGACGATCGCCGCCAGATTGCGAATTTCAGCTAAGGCATGATTAAAATTGCCCTCTTTCACATCATGGGTAACCACCACAATTTCTGCATGATTTTCACGCATTCCAATCTGAACCACAGATTCGAGACTGACGCCATTTTTGCCAAAAATTGTCCCCAATTCGCCGATGACCCCGGGACTATCCTGAGTCAAAAACCGGGCATAAAAGCGCGTCACCACATCGTCCATCGGGGCGATCGCACAGTAATGTTGATGAGAACAGCTTAACAAGGGATGAGGTATCGGTTCCGTTTCCGTTTTCAACACTGCCGCCACATTTAAAATATCCGCAACCACGGCGCTTGCTGTGGGACCTGCACCGGCCCCTCGTCCATAAAACATCACCTGTCCGATGGGGTCCCCTTCCACAAAAATAGCGTTATAAACCCCATTCACATTTGCCAAAGGATGTTGTTTGGGGACCAATGTCGGATGAACTCTCAACTGTAGGCGATCTTCAACATCGGTTTGAGTTTGAGGAGTAGGACCTTCTTCCCGCTTGGCGATCGCCAGCAACTTAATCACAAACCCCAGTTTTTCGGCATAAGCGATATCTTCTGCACTAACTTGACGAATCCCTTCGGCGTAAACTTGTTCACGCTTAATTCGTCCCCCAAATGCCAAGGATGCCAGAATCGCGATTTTATCGGCGGCATCCAATCCATCCACATCTGCCGTGGGGTCCGCTTCTGCATAACCCAATTTTTGAGCATCCGCGAGCACCGCCTCAAAATCCGCCCCTTCCAGTTGCATCCGGGTGAGAATGTAGTTCGTAGTGCCATTAACGATACCCATCACCCCTTGGATGCGGTTGCTTCCCAAAGACTGCTTCAGGGGTTGAATCACGGGGATACCGCCTCCCACTGCCGCCTCCAACATGACATAGACGCCTTTTTCATTGGCGGCAGTGAAGATTTCCGCGCCATGTAAGGCGATCGCCGCTTTGTTGGCAGTGACAACGTGTTTTCCCGAGGCGATCGCCTTCAACATCAGCGATCGCGCCGGTTCCAACCCGCCAATCAACTCCACCACAATATCAATCTCAGGATCCGTGACGATTGACTCTAAATCCGTGGTTAAAATATCCGCAGGAAGCTCTATATCCCGGGGTTTATCCAGCGATCGCACCCCCACCCGAGCAATTTCCAACTCCTGCAACAACGGATGACGTCCTGCGGAGTCTAGCAAGATCTGCGCCGTTCCCGCGCCCACCGTTCCCAATCCCAGTAAACCAATTTTGAAATTCACAATTCTAATCCATAACCGACTAACTTACCATTTTTACAGGGATTTGGCCCTCAAGTCGCCTGAATCCCTCCAAAAAATTGGCGATCGGTCCTGTTAGACACCCATCCGAGATAAAACCTCCAAGTTCAACCCTCCAGTTCAACGTCCCGACTTCAGTCGTTTCTTCCCCATCCAACGCCCCCTCTCCCCAGTCCATCCATACCGCAGCAGCAAAACTGAGAAAGGTCTTTACCTCAACCAAACTAACTCAACAAAACCTAGAAATGTCATTATTCCCATTTTGCTTGAGCATAGTTAGCTAAAATCTTGGTATCTTTTGTCAGTAAAATATTCCCATTGAGGGCTGCCTGAGCCACAATGAGGCGATCAAAGGGATCACGAGTCCAATCTAATCCCAGGCTATAACCAATCACTTGATTAAAATCTTCTTGACAAATCCTCAAACCAATGAGATGACTCAAATCAGCAATAATCTGGTCAGGGAGTTCGCCAATTCGTCTTATTTCATAGAGATATTTTAACTCCAAACGTACCATCGGTGAAATATAGGGAGTCTGAGCATTAATCAAAGACTTCGCTAAGTCACTGAATTGGTCTGTTAATCCTCCAGAGAGCCAAACTACGACATGAGTATCAAGGTAGATCAAGATTAACCTCCTGCTCCCAATTGATATCAACCAGAGTATCAGGATCGCCTAAAATAACATGGGGACGATATACCAATTTATCTAACTTGTCTAAGGGTTCTACGGGAATGATACGAAGCCGTTTCCCTCCGCGTTCAATCTCCAGAGGGATCCCGGTTCTTAAAATTTCATCGAGCAAATTGTCAAGATTCCCGCTTAGTTCTTGGGGGGTAATACTTTTCATTTTTTCTCCTCAACAATTTTTGGTATTTATTTTCTGGTGAAACAGCGCCTCTAACCTAACTCCCCCTAAACTGCATCCGGATCTATCCCCATGTCTCGCAAGCGTTGGGCAAGGCGATCGGCCCGTTGACGTTCCTCTTCAGCCCGTTGACGTTCCTCTTCAGCCCGTTGGCGTTCCTCTTCGGCCCGTTGTTCTAGCTGTTTTCGTTCAGCCTGTTCTTCGCGGATTAAATCGGTCACCAGCGGAGGAGAAAAGATGCGATTTACAGGTAAAATAAAGTCAGGAAACTGCACCGAATGAAGCTCTTGTCCGGGCAAAAATTCTAAATCTTCGTACCCCTTGTCATTGTTGGGGTTAAAACAAACTTGGATTTTCGACTTATTCGGGTCTACAATCCAATATTCTGGAATATTGATTAGAGCATATTCTGCCCTTTTGCGGATATAATCTTCCCGCCAATTATCGCTCGTGACTTCTACAACAATCACGGGTTTTTCATCAAAATTAAAGGCCCCCGCACCTTTGCGGTTACAAATTCGGTCCGCAAGTTCGACAGAACAGACTAACACATCAGGAATCCTAGAGGTATTGTCTTCGGTTCGGACTCCAGTCACCTCCATCGCCACTAAGGGTAAATCGTGAGTCACAAAATAACGCTGAAATTGGGCGGTTAAGAAATTGCAAATTCGGGTGTGCAATCCTGTGGGTGTTGGCATTTCAATCAGTTTCCCCCGGTATAATTCATACATCACATCAGGTTTCCCCTGATAGTACAAATATTCTTCAAAAGTCAAAGTCGGGGTAGAAATATCAGTTTGTAGTTGTGTCATATCCCGGTTCCCCATCAATATATTATTCCTATTATAACGCCCATTTCATCAGCCGTTTGTCATCATTCCCACCCAATCCCCCATCCACCCCATCCCCCAGGACAAATGACCAATGACCAATGACCAATCCCCCCCAAACAAGAAGGGGAGGCCCATAAAAGACCTCCCCCTCATGCACAGATGAAGTAGAAACTAAGCAGCGATCGCCCAGTAAACCTTAGTAGGTTTCCACGTGCCAGCGATGTTCTTTTTTGAGTTGTTTTTGATAGTCAAACCAATCCACCCCTTGCTTGGAGGTAACCGCAGACATCCCTTCATCAATGCCGCCTTCCATACCTTTCAAACCGCAAATGTAGGTATGAGCATTCGGTTTTTGCAGCAGGTTCCAGATTTCTTCGGCGTTTTCTGCAATCCGGTCTTGGATGTACATCTTACCGCCTTGAGCATTCTGTTCTTCCCGGCTGATAGCGTAGGTCAAGCGGAAGTTATCCGGGAACTCAGCTTGTAACTTTTCTAACTCTTCTTTGTACAGAATATTGGCACTGTAGGGGATACCGAAGAACAACCAGGCCAAACCTTTGAACTTGTAGTCTTCATGTTGTTCCTTGAACATCCGCCATAAGAAAGCCCGGAAGGGAGCAATCCCGGTCCCGGTTGCCATCATAATGACCGTGGCTTCTTCATCGTCAGGGAGCAACATTTCCTTACCCACTGGACCGGTGATGGCGACATCATCTCCAGGCTTCAAATGGCACAGGAAAGACGAGCAAACACCCTTAACAGTTTCGTTAGTTTCTGGATGCTTGTAAACTAATTCACGGACGCACAGAGAGACGGTTTTATCATCTTCATGGTCGCCATGACGAGTCGAAGCGATCGAGTACAAACGCAGTTTATGAGGTTTGCCTTTTTGGTCTTCTCCAGGTGGAATAATCCCGATACTTTGACCTTCTAAATAGCGTAAATCCCCACCGGAAAGGTCGAAGGTTAAGTGTTGAACGATCCCACTGCCGCCTTCTCTGACGAGGGGTTCATTGCTAACGCACTTACCAATATAGGGATCTTTGGGCTTGTAGATATTAACAGGAATATCGTCGGTTTTTGCCTTTTTCGCCTTGGTTTCAGTCATTGGCTTGCTGGGTTGAGCTTCCTTCTGGGTCTGCTCTTGACTGACGGTGGGGGTGGTGTGACCGTTTGTCCCTTCTTCGCCCAAAGGACGAATGCTGACAATTTGTCCACCCATCCGCGTGATCCGGCGCATTTCTTGGTTCATGCGGTTGTACGGTACCGTAATAAAGGTACTGCCACTGCGACGAATTGGGTTAGTGGTCGAATCACTCTCGTCAGTTTGGCGCAGACCCACTACTTCATATACGAAAAAGCGGTTACCAGATTCTGTATTCACTGTAACGCCTGCTGCGCTGGGATTGTACATAATGTTAATGGCTCCAAATCAAAGAACTGTTTTCCGGCAAGGGGTTGAGAGGTTCGGTGCGGCTGACTCTGAAAGCCAGTTGCAGATTCTATGAAATCTGCGATCGCCCACTCTCCTCCCGTTGTCCGGTCATGATTATCCCTTTATCCTGGCGATGAAGGGATCTTTAAAAAGACTATTACTAGATTACAGCCCGATGTCCCCGTACTGACCTTGTGCCGAAGAAAGCAAGGTTTCCTACTTCCATCGAGGGGATAACTTTTATGTCCCAAGTCCCTGGATGCCCCTCTCTTCAGAGTAGGGACATCCAGGGACTTGATCCCGGGACACTGAAGGTAGGGGCATCCAGGGGCTAAAACTCGGATAAAAAAACTTTTGACAATTGTCCAAAATCATGCGATATAAGGCTTAGGGCGAATCATGATCCCCGATCGCCCGCCTGTTCTGGAAGAGGAGGATTGACTCAATTGAGGAAAGTTACACGCTATATGTCAAGATAGAATCAATTTTATTGTCTTTTAATACGCAATAAACCGTAGCATAGGTACAAAGAGCAAGATCGATAGAGGGAATCTATGACCAGTAAGCCGGATAGCGTGGTTCTAATTGGTGTTGCCGGAGACTCCGGATGCGGCAAATCGACATTCCTGCACCGACTAAAAGACCTATTTGGAGAAGAACTGATGACGGTCATCTGCTTGGATGACTATCACAGTTTAGACCGCAAACAGCGGAAAGAGCATGGGGTCACAGCGCTTGACCCAAGAGCGAATAACTTTGACTTGATGTATGAACAAGTCAAAGCCCTAAAGAACGGGCAGGCGGTTGACAAGCCCATCTATAACCACGAAACTGGCATGATCGATCCACCTGAACGGGTGGAACCGAATCACATTATCGTGATTGAGGGGCTGCATCCCATTTATGATGAGCGGGTTCGCTCCCTGCTCGATTTCAGCGTCTACCTCGATATCAGTGATGAGGTGAAGATTGCCTGGAAAATTCAACGGGACATGGCAGAACGCGGTCACCGTTATGAAGATGTTTTAGCATCGATTAACTCCCGTCGTCCTGACTTTAGCGCCTATATTGAACCGCAAAAAGCTCATGCTGATGTGGTCATCCGGGTGTTACCGACGAACTTAATCCCCGATGACAAAGAACGGAAGGTTCTGCGGGTGCAGATGATCCAACGGTACGGGGTGCATGGCATGGATCCGGTTTATCTGTTTGATGAGGGTTCGACGATTAATTGGACGCCTTGTGGACGTAAACTCACCTGTTCCTACCCAGGGATCAAAATGGCCTACGGACCGGATGCTTTTGAAGGTCATGAAGTCTCGATTTTAGAAGTAGATGGTCAGTTCGAGAATTTAGAGGAGATGATCTATATCGAAAGTCACCTCAGTAACACCTCTACTAAGTTTTACGGGGAATTGACCGAACTGTTGCTCCAGCACCCCACCTATCCGGGTTCTAACAATGGCACGGGTCTGTTCCAAGTGCTCACGGGTCTGAAGATGCGGGCCGCTTACGAGCGCTTAACTTCCAAGGAAGCCAAAATAGCAGCAAAGGTGTAATCGTTGCTTGTTTGAAATTCCAACTCATTGATCAACGCGAGAGGCTAGGATTAGCATCTCGCGTTTTTTTTGGGGATTTAGTAGGGTGGCAGTCAGCGCCTTCCTCGGTGGAAAATCAACCAATTTTAAGAGGTCGGTAGAGGATGAGTTAAATGGGACTCATTACGATCGCCGATATTCCACCCGCAGTTGTTTGATGGTATTATCCCCTTCAAAAAATTCCTGCCGCTGGATTTCTACGAGTCCCCAGTTCTCAAATTCGGCGAGGTCTCGGTCAGAAAGGGGCCAGGGCGGACCCTCTGGTTCGCTGTGGTTGTCGCGATGGCGGGTGATGATTAGGAGGCTTCCCCCTGGAGCCACTAACGCCGCGATCGCCTCGATGATTTGCGATCGCACGCTGAGGGGTAAGGCTTGAATATTCCGAGAGTCTTCGACTAAATCAAACTGGCCCCGCCATGCTGGATCTAAATTAAAGAAGTCCGCAACGGAGTAATTCACCGGGGAATCGGGAAATCGTTGGCGACACCAGGCGATCGCGGTGGGGGAAATATCAAAGGCAGTCACCTCAAATCCTCGGGCGGCTAAGGTTTCCGCATCATCCCCCAATCCACATCCGGTAACTAAGGCAGAATGACCCTTTCCAGAAACTGGGCGATCGCTCACCCAACTTTCCAGGACCGGATGGGGGGTCAATTTTGCCCAAGGCACTTGTCCCGCATCCCCTTGGGCTTCGGTATATAAAATATCAAACCATGCCGAGGGGTCCGATTGTGCCAGGGATTGATTTGCTAATTTCTGGACTTTTTCCCGCAGGGTCTGAGGTTGTTGTTCAAACATGAGGCTGGTTTTTTAAAGGTGAACTGAGGAGGCACGGTAGGGCGACTCCTCAGCAGGGACTTTAAGTTTAGTATCTCCTAAAGGGAGATGGGGAGGATGGGGGAGATGGGGAGGATGGGGAGGATGGGGAAGAAACGACCCTATCTCCCGTCTCTCCCCTATCTCCCGTCTCTCCCCTATCTCCCGTCTCTCCCCTATCTCCCGTCTCTCCCCTA
>NZ_JAMXFA010000004.1:86795-237956 GCF_025370785.1 Laspinema olomoucense D3b | reverse complement strand
GAGCAGCTAATAAATGCCTTGAATCCCGTCATCCGGGGATGGGCAGCATATTACTCAACAGTAGCCAGTGCATCAACCTTCGATAAAATGGACAGTCTACTTTTCCAAAAATTGTTCGGATGGGCTAAAAGAAGAAGGGCGCGGAATCAGAATAATACTGATGTCGTCTCTAACTACTGGGGAGTCAACAGAGGATTAGGCTGGAAATTCATTACCCAGGACAATAAATACGTCTTAGAAAAATATGCTGGCACAAAAATCAAGCGCCATGTAAAAGTCAAAAAGACGAGAACTCCATACGACGGAGACCTAATCTACTGGGGACAAAGATTAAGCCAACATCCGATGCTCAGAAATGTAGCAGCCAAACTCCTGAGAAAACAACAAGGGAGATGTAGTGAATGTGGTTTGAGCTTCACCAGTGAAGACTTGTTAGAAGTGCACCATCTTGATAAGGATAGAAGCAATAACAAAACTAACAATCTTATATTGGTCCACAGGCATTGCCACGACGTTATACATTCTAACCGAGGTACTGTAACAAGCCAAATCACTGAGGAGCCGAATGAGGTGAAAGTCTCATGTTCGGTTCTGGAGGAGAGGTAGAGATGGTGACATTTCTATCGACTCTAATAGTCTGGCGATGTCATTTGTACCTTAACCCTAGCGGTTAAGCGGTTCACGCGCAAGAGTGATGCCCCCGACTGGTTTAATTTAGGTGTGACCCGTTAGTTAGAAACCTTATTTTACAAAAATAAGGGGGATTAACTACAAGGAAATGGGAAAAATTCCCAAACCTTTGATAACTGAATGTTCATGTTGGTGAGAGACATTAACATCCCGTTGAAGAGAAAATAACATCCTTCAACCCCTCAAGTCCAACCCTCTCGGATGCAAGAGTGAAAGCGTCCTCCTCACCCTTGAAACTAGCACATTCAACGGTGGCAGCAAAGGAGGAAACGGAGGTCATTCGGACCCTTACCGAAAATCCCTTCTAGCAAGAGGTTATGGGTAGCTGAATGCAAAGGTATGTAACCGTCGTTAACCAGTCCCAGCGAAAGAGGTTGATACGCTGGCGTCAAAATGACTTAGGGTTAAACTGTCATCTTTAACAAAAGTCTGACAGATTGGAATTGCTCATCTAAATGGAGCAATTTGCATCCCCCACACCCTCGGCGGATAGTACCACCCTAACGCCTCAAAACAATGAACATTCGGAACGGGGAGTCGATGACATTTCTTAAAATCGGTCGATATTTTAAGTAGGTGCTAACCGGATAATGTCATCAGACGAGGATTGGGACCGAAGCCAAAGCCTAACTGTAATGGTTATGGATATGCTGATAGTCTCACGGTGATTTGGAGATAAATTCATCAATTGCAATGTAAATGTCTAAAACCAGTCAAATGACTCGGGTGGAATGGAACCAACTCAACTGGCGCCAGCTAGAACGAGTCGTGTTTAAGTTGCAAAAAAGAATTTTCAGAGCCGCTCAACGTGGAGATACAAAAGCCCTTCGCAAGCTGCAAAAAACCCTGGCACGCTCTTGGTCCGCAAAATGTCTGGCGATTCGGGAGAGAATTCCAGCAGAAAAGCAGCAAGGCCCGACTAAATTAGTACCGAAGATTTCCGAAGCTAAATCTAATTATGCCCAGCCTAGAACCAGCTTTTTTAATCATAAAAAGCATGGGGGAAATAACCGGAAAGGGATAGATAATGCTTCGGGAGTGAAAAAGGGCAACTGCTTCTTGAATTCGGCCAAACCAATTCAAACTTGTACCCAAAGCCTCTCTCTTCTATTTAAGGTAAATCAAACCGCCAAACTGGAAGATTTAATCCCCAAAATCAACAAGACGATTCAAGACTGGAGCAACCAGAACCGGCATCAATGCAATGGCGAACTCATTAAGAGAATCCATCATGATTTGCACCAAATAGTCATGCATTGGGGACGCCGCAGGACCGGGAGTTATCACAGAGCGTATCATCTCTACTGGCAGCAGCTAAATGGTAGAGTCCAAGTGGGAAAACAACCCGGTTAAGTACATTCATTAACCGGAAAATGACCCAGAAAAGAGGCTTTTTATCTCATTAAGCCAAATCACTGAGGAGCCGTATGAGGGGAAACTCTCATGTACGGTTTTGAATCAGAGGTTAGCGAGGCGACTGGCTAATCGACTGTAACAAATCTGGGGTAAAAAAGCAGAAGTTGCGGCTCAATATGTCCGCAAAGGAAGTTTAATCGGGGTCACCGGAAGTTTAAAGTTTGAATATTGGAACGATCGTTCCACCGGCGCTCAACGTTCTAAACCCATCATTTCTGTTGACAGCCTCGAATTACTTGGATCTAAACAAGATAACGAGCAGGGTGGAGGACATTCGAGTATGGGAGGGGGTTATCCCGATGAATTCTAAAGCCTAAAAATCACAGGCAAGGACAGGGTAGAACCTTGTCCTTGCTGAGCAACTCAATAAAAATTAAGGAGGAAGGATGGGAGTCACCTTAAATCTGCCACCGGCGCTAAAAATGACCGTAGAACAGTTTGCAGACTTAGCGCAAATTAATCAAGAATTACAGCTAGAATTAACGGCAACTGGAGAGTTAATCATTATGCCACCAACGGGAGGAGAAACGGGCGATCGCAATTTTGAATTAAGCGGCCAGTTGTGGGAGTGGAACCGTCAAAAGCGTCGGGGGAAAGCCTTTGATTCTTCCACGGGGTTTCGGTTGCCTAATGGTGCAGTGCGATCGCCCGATGTCAGTTGGCTCAAACTAGAACGATGGGACGCATTAACCCCAGAACAACGCAAGAAAATTTTACCCCTATGTCCCGATTTCGCCGTCGAATTAATCTCGGAAACCGATGATATAGAAACCACCCGTTCCAAAATGCGGGAATACCTCACCAACGGATTGCGGTTAGGATGGTTAATTGACCCCGAAACTAAAACTGTCGAGATTTATCGTCAAAATCGCCCAGTTGAAGTTTTGCAATCTCCTTCAACCCTATCCGGGGAAGAAGTCTTACCAGATTTTATTCTAACCTTACAGCCAATTTGGTAAACTAGAAGTCATAAAAAGTTAAAATAAAACATCAAAACCCAGGAGGATATCATGATTGCTAATCCAGACCGAAATTATATGAGTCCAGAAGAATACTTAGAATGGGAGGAACAACAACCCCTCAAACATGAATATATGAATGGCGAAGCGGTGGCCATGACTGGAAGAACGATTGCTCATAATGAAATAGCTGTTAATTTAACCACCGCACTAAAAAATCACCTCCGAGGAAAAGGGTGCAAAGTGTTAATGGCAGATTCCAAGCTAGGGGTTAATGAATCTGGACCTTTTTACTATCCCGATGTCATGGTCACTTGCAATGAACAAGATAAACTTGCAAAAAATGTGATTAATTTCCCTTGTTTAATTGCCGAGGTTCTCTCTCCAGGAACCGAGGGATTTGACCGAGGCCAAAAATTTCAAAACTATCGGCGGATTTCCAGCTTACGCGAGTATTTGCTAGTCAGTTCAGACCAAAAGATTGTCGAGTGTTTCCGCTTGAATGAAAAAGGGTTATGGGAACTCTCGACCTATCGAGAAGGGGATGAAATAGAACTGGCAAGCGAGGAGTTTCGGGTTCCCCTAGACTTGATTTATGAAGAGGTGGTCTTCAGCGAAAACTAACCCAGGTTAACGCATAATTTAAAAACATCGGCTAGGACAGGGTATTTATTATAAAAATAAAAAATCTACTATTTCCTGTACTACCCGATTCAAGCCTTTTAAAACCCCTCAAATTTCATCTTTCTGGTCTTGAGGATCACGAGGTGACTCATGAAACGCCTACAGATTTGGACAACTTGCAGTATCGTTTTATCCGCATTGAGCATCCTGCTTACCACTCCGGTTTGCGCGGAAATTGTTAATCTGAACTTACTTCATCTCAATGACATCAATGAAATCACCCCACCCCAGAATAAAAATGCGCGAGGGGGATTGGCGCGAGTGGCGACATTGAAACAACAATTACTACGGGAAAATACCCATACTTTTACCTTGTTGGCGGGAGATTTATTGAGTCCTTCTGGACTGGGAAATGCTCAAATCGAAGGACAGGCGATCGCCGGTCAACAAATGGTCGCAGTGATGAATACCCTTGGATTAGACTATGCCACCTTTGGCAATCACGAATTTGACCTCAGAAAAGAACAATTTTATGCTCGCTTGCAAGAGGCTAATTTCCAGTGGGTTTCCACTAACGTTTCCACTGAATCTGGAGAACAATTTGAGCAAGTCCCTCGGTCTATCATCTTGGAAATACAAGGTGAAAAAGGTGCAGTGGTTAGAGTGGGATTAATCGGCTTAACCCTGGATTTAAACCGGAGAAATTATGTAACATATACAGACCCCATCCAATCCGCCAAAACTCAAGTTCAGCAACTGCAAGGCCAAGTGGATATTCTGGTAGCCCTCACCCATCTTTCCCTAGAACAGGATAAACAATTAGCCGAAGCTATCCCAGAAATTGACTTAATTATCGGAGGTCATGAACATGAAAATATCCAGGTTTGGCGAGGTCCTAATCTCACTCCGATTTTTAAGTCCGATGCCAATGCTCGAACCGTATATGTCCACCGTTTAATCTATGATACGACCACGCAACAGCTCAATATTGTTTCCGAGTTAGTCCCCATTACTCAAGCCATCCCTGAAGATTTAACCGTCCGACAAATTATCAAGGAATGGCTAGAAAAAGGATATCAAGCCTTTCGAGACAATGGATTTAATCCCGACCAAGTGATTGCCACCCTCACCGAATCCCTGGAGGGGTTAGATAGTCACATTCGGCATCAACCAACTAACTTGACAACCTTACTCACTCAATTTCTGTTGAATGAAGTAGAGACGGCTGACTTAGCAATTTTGAATAGTGGCGCAATTCGGATTGATGACGTGATTGAACCCGGTCCGATTACTCAATATGATGTCCTCAGACTTTTGCCCTTTCCGGGTATTGTGATAGCAGTTGATATGAAAGGAAGTCTGCTAGAACAAGTTTTGAACCAAGGAACAGAGAATAAAGGGACTGGCGGTTATTTGCAAACGGCGAATGTCAGGCGGGATATTCATAACCATTGGATGATTGCCGATCGCCCCTTAGACCCCAATCAGATTTACACCGTTGTACTCCCTCAATTTTTAGTGGAAGGCAGAGAACAAGGCTTAGATTTTTTAACCTGTGAACACCGGGATATCCACTGTGGGGAAGAACTTAGAGATATCCGGTTGATTGTGATTGACCAATGGAAAAAATTCTCTATCAGGTAAATTTTGCAGGCAATTGTAATTTACCATAATTTGGGTATTTGATAAAGTTGGGGTTCTATTTTAGCCAATTAATTCGGAATGAGGGGGTGCGATGCTTTTTTAATCATCCTCTCTTTTGATTACCCCAATCCCGGAATTAGGACCAATAATAAAAGGGACAAGGCAATGCCCTGTCCCTCCTGGAAAAATAGGATTAGACTGTTTATCCAACTGCAAAGAAATCCGGCTGATTCATATCAGAAACCTTTACAGGATTGAGAATAGCAACCAAGTCATTTCCTGCGTAAATTAACGTGCTACTATTCCCTTGAGTCAGGGTGAGATTTTCCCCAGTTAATCCCGGGGCTAACCCAATTAAATCCTCTCCATCGGTAAAGTCAACAATTAAATCAATTCCGGTATTTTGACCAATGATAAATCGGTCTTTTCCCGCGCCTCCCATGAGGACATCGTTACCCAAGTCCCCAAATAACCAATCATCTCCTGCACCGCCTATCAACAAATCATCATCTTTGCCAGCATAGAGAACATCATCTCCATCCTTACCAATCAGGGTATCATTCTGTTGATTACCATAGAGAAAATTATTCCCCCCACCGGCATACATTAAATCATTCCCTTCATTGCCATAGAGGATATCTACCCCATCCCCTCCGACGAGGGTATCGCCTCCTTCTACGCCATGAATCCAGTTATTTTCGGCCCCTGTGTGGATAAAATTATCCCCGGGATTCCCCGGAAAAATATAATTTTCCTCTCCGCCCAATAGCGAGTCATTACCGCCTAATCCTTGGATAAAATTATCTCCTGAACTAGCTTGAATAAAGTCGGATTCCGGAGTCCCTATTAATATATTATAGGGAGTATTTTCTTTCCCCTGGAAGTCTAATTGACTTAGATCTGAGGAGGAGAGAGAAGGAGTCGATAATTCCTCCAAGGTAGAAATCCACTGGAAAATATTGGATAAATTAACCTCAATTGGGGAACTCCCTCCCCTGTTGGCAAGAAATTCTTTGAAGTAAGAAGGTCCGGTGGGTCCAAATAGCCCAAATTGAAGGGTTTCGATGTCAGTTACCACTAGGCTATTATCTTGCGATTGAGGCGTATTCTCGTTCGCTTCAGGATTGTTAGCTTCCGAGTCGGGAGTATTCTCCTCGTTCAATTCAGGATTGTTAGCTGGCGCTTCAGGATTGTTAGCTTCCGAGTCAGGAGTATTCTCCTCGTTCAATTCAGGATTGTTAGCTGGCGCTTCAGGATTGGTAGCTTCCGAGGCAGAATTGTTAGCTGGCGGATCAGGGTTGTTAGCTTCCAATTCAAGAGGATTGTCGTTCAATTCAGGATTGTTAGCTGGCGCTTCAGGATTGTTAGTTGGCGCTGCAGGAGTATTTTCGTTTAAGTGAGGATTGTTAGCTGGCGCTTGAGGATTGTTAGCTTCCAATTCAGGAGGATTAAGTTCCGATTCTGCGGCATTTTCTCCTTCAATTTCTGGATTGGGGGTTACTGCGCTGACTGATAAAGTAAAAATATCACTAACGAAGAGACTTCCATCGAATGCGGTGACTTTAATATTGATATTGCCGACATGATTCGCGAAGGGGGTTCCGTTAAAGGTGCGAGTTGTGGAATCAAAAATTAACCACTGTGGTAAATCGCTGCCATCTTCTAAAGTCGCCGAATAAGTGAGGGGATTGCTATCGGGTTCGGTGAAGGTATCTGCCGGAATGGTAAAGTTAAATAGAGTGGATACGGTGGCGGTTAAATCAGCGATCGCATTGACAATTACCGGAGAATTATTCGCGCGATCGTTATCGGTGATATTGGCGGTGACTGAATTGATGCTAATTCCATTATAATTCGGATCGGTAGATGTCGCTGTGTGAGTAATCGTTCCGATATGGTTTCCTTCTACCATATTATCATCAACAGCCACAATTTGCACGGTTTGAGGCTGATTCCAATTCTCTGGAGTGAATATCAGAGAATTAACCCCGGTTGTTGTTTGATTATCTGGATTAATAGTAATTGTTACGTCTGCCGTGGGTGGGTTTGATAAAACTACCGTATAGGTATCCGTTGCACTCCCTTCTGTGACATTCGTGAGACCCTCAGACTGGCTGATAATGGCACTATACCAAACTAAGCTAAAATTATCAATAGCCAATCCGTGGTCATGTCCCGACTCGTTGAGGGTTACCCACCGAATCCAAAGCGTTTGATTATTGCCCCACGTTAAATCAGGTATTGTCCCCCCCAGATTTGCCCGTAAACCCTCTGTGTTTCCATCGACTTCATCCAGTGTTTCCCTCGCAATTGGGGAAGTAAAATCAAAATTTTCACCCGGGGTAGTCCAATTGGTAACTGTTTCAAATGTTGCTCCTAATCCATACTCTAATCTCCTGGTTTGCCGCGTTGTATTTGCCCCACTTCGCCATTGTTCCCCATCAAAATTCAACGTTATACTATTGATGGGTAAACCTGTGGTATTTGTAGCGGCAAAAGCTATCCATCCGGCAATTTTTTCGGAGGCTGGCCTGCTAAAATAATCACCACCTGAACCCAGTCCTCCTAAAGCGCGATCGGACTGATTGGTTAATCCATAACTATAAAAACTACCTCTAGGATTTGAACCATTATTAACGTCATAAAACGAGATTGCGGTTCCCGGTAGCGGTTGACGAAATAAGTACCATCCTGGTAAAGTAAAATGATTGGTCCAGGCATGAGTCGTCCCATTGGCGGCGAGAGAATCGAAATTTTGAAAGTAAGCACCCTGAAAGGCGATCGCCATGACAATTCCTCCGAGTTGTCCTGATAGTAACAAGGTTTTTGGATGAGCTAACTAAGATATAAATACCCCAAAATAGGCGCACTAAGTTTGACTGTCCCGATAGATGCAAATTTTGAAAGTGAACCCTCAATGATAGGGGAGGTTTATTAGATAATAAATTTATCATGGAAGTATCCCCGGTGTCAAGCTTTTATAACTTGACAACCTAAAATTGACAGAAATAACGGCCTCTTTAGGGTCCGGTACAGAATGATTTAGAGGGTTATCAAATAATGGGAGGAGGGAATTTCAAGGGTTCTGCTGGGGTTATTTTAAGGGTAACTCGATCGCAAATTCTGTCCCGAGGTTTTCCCTAGAAGAAAAGCGCAGGGTTCCTTGATGATTTTCCGTGACAATTTGATAGCTGGTTGACAATCCCATCCCCGTCCCTTTACCGATCGCCTTCGTGGTAAAGAAGGGATTAAATAGCCTTTCCTGCACCCAAGGTGTCATGCCAATTCCATTGTCTTGAATGACAATCGAGACCCGATTTTCGCGTACCAGTTGGGTTGTCAAAGTAATACAACCTACATAATCTGATGCCGACTCGGACGGCAAACGGTTTCGCTGTTCTTCGATCGCCTCGATCGCATTCATTAACAGATTCATAAACACTTGATTGAGCAGACTGCTATAACATTCCACCCAGGGTAAGTTGCCATAGTGCTTAATGACCTGAATTTCTGGAACTCTCCCATGACCCTTTAAGCGATTATGTAAAATCATTAAGGTACTGTCAAGATTTTCATGGATATCTACTGCTTTAACCTCTGCTTCGTCTAACCGGGAAAATGTCCGCAGAGACTGGACAATATCACGAATTCGGGACGCTCCATTTTTCATAGACTGGATAATTTTAGGAAGATCACTGATTAGAAAATCCAGTTCTATCTCTTCTATGAATTCCGTAATCTCCTCGGGGGGATTGGGATAGGAGGTTTGGTAAAGCTGAATCAATTCCAACAAATTATCGGTGTAGTCCGAGGCGTGAGCTAAGTTACCATAAATAAAGCTTACCGGGTTATTAATTTCATGGGCAACCCCAGCCACTAACTGACCGAGACTGGACATTTTTTCGGCTTGAATTAACTGGACTTGGGTATCTTGAAGTTCGCGATAGGCTTGTTGGAGTTCTTGGCTTTTGGCTTGAGAATCCTGGTAAAGTTGGGCTTGATAAATGGCGATCGCCACCTGAGTTCCAATGCTATGCAACAGTTCTAGTTCATCATCCTCCCAAGGACGATCGCTGGCGATTCTGCCCATTTCCAAGCCACCCATTTGCCTTCCCGGAGTATGGATCGGTAAAATTAAATAAGTCCCAATCCCTGCTGCTTCACAAAAGGTTTTTAAAGAACCCTCGGGGGAATTTGCGATGTGATCTAAGCGATAGATTTTTTCATGGACAATCTGCTCAATGAATTGAGTGTCTTTGTCCAAAGGATAAGAACCGATCCAACTGGTCAACTGCTCATTTTTCTGCTCTTTGACTACTTCTATGGTGTGAGGCTCCCGGTCCGCGTGATACCAGACAAAAGTACAAATATCTACTTCTATTTCGGCGAAAATGGCATTCACAGCGTTCTGCAAAATTGTATCAAGGTTGAGAGAATTGCGAATTTCGGTGCTGATGTGATTTAACAGTTGGGTGCGCTTGAGCAAAGCTTGGAGTCGCATTTCGGCTTGTTTGCGATCGGTAATATCCCGAATGATTGAAAGCACATCCTCCCCACACACTGAAAAACGAGCTTCGTAGTTATGCATTCCATCCGGTATCATCAGCTCGTATTCAAATAACTGCATCTGTTGAGTCCTTAAAGTTTCTTCAATCAACTGTCCCGTAGGTTGTGCGAGAAAGTCGGGCAAAATTTCATATAAATTTTTGCCTAAAAATTGCTCTGGGGGTAGTAACGGAGGCATTTGTGACGAACATTTATAATCGACAAAGACTTTATCCCGGTTGTAGCGCAACATCATATCCGGAATGGCTTCAAGAAGGGCGCGAGTCTGAGCTTCACTGTCTTGTAAGGCTTTTTCGGCGGCTTTTCTTTCCGTAATGTCAGCTAGAACTGACCAAATATATTGTTCCCCATCGGACCCATCAATCCTTAATCCAATCAGTTCTACCGGAACCCGATGTCCTTGCCTATGGATATACTCTTTCTGATAAGGACCATATCGTCCTGTAGTGTGGAGTAAGTTTAATTGGATCGCCTCTGCTTCATTATACTCTTCAGGGGTTAAATCCCAGTAACTTAACTGATTTAATTCGGCTAGAGTATAGCCTGTGATATTAGAGGCAGCGGCATTCGCTTCAATAAATTGGCCCTGCAAATCATTCAAAATAATCCCCAAGGGACAGAGTTCAAAGAGCGATCGCAGCTTTTCCTCACTGGTACGCAAGGCGGATTCAGCTTGGATACGATCGGTGATATCCTCGAAGATAGCCACAATCCCCATCACCAGACCCGTGCGATCGTGCAGGGGAATCTTTGTCGTTTCCACCCAATTTCTACTGCCATCAGGGTTCTGCACGGTTTCGATTAACTTGAGTAGCGGGCGATCGCTCATCATCACCTCGCGATCGCAATTTTTGTAATGGATTGCTTCTTCTGGACTCAGACAAAAATCATCATCGGTTTTACCCACAAACTCCTCGGGACTGCTTCCCCTAAACGCATTCACAAAAGCTTGATTACAGCCTAATACCACACTGTGACGATCTTTCCAAACCACAGACTGTGGCAAGGCATCCAGAATCGTTCTTAACAACTCTCGGGACTGGTCTAGTTCATTTTCCGTCCTGGCACGTTCGGTAATATCCATTGTCGTCCCAAACATTCGCACCACTTGATTCTTCCGAAACTCCAGTTCAGCCCGGACATTGATATATCGCACTTCTCCATCAGGACGGAGGATGCGAATATCAAAGTTTTGAGGAATCCCTTCCTGCGCTTCCATGACCCGCCCTTGCAAGAAGGCGCGGTCATCAGGATGAATTTGTTCCAAATGCTCAGTCCAGCTTGGTTCTGGCTGGTCTGGATTCATGCCAAATGTGCGAAAAACTTCCTCCGACCAAGTGAGCTTCTGGGTGGTGGCATCAATCGACCAGTTGCCGAGATGGGCGACTTGTTGGGCTTTTTGCAGTTGTTCAGTGAGTTCAACCAGTGCTAGTTCATTGGCTTTGCGATCGGTCACATCACTATGAAGCCCGATAAACCGCACTGGGTTGTTTTCCTCATCCCACTCCACGATTTTCCCAATTACTAAATTCCATTTATACGAACCATCTTTACAGCGAATCCGATGTTCATTTTCATAAATTTCTGTTTCACTTTGGATATGTTTTTCTAACTCCTGATACATCTGAGCTTTATCCTCTGGATGGACGCGATTTCCCCAGGTAAGCTCCTGCTGATCCACCATTTCATCGGCATCATAGCCCAGAAATTTCTTCCACTGATTGTTAGAAAAAACCATATCATTGGTCTGCATATTCCAGTCCCATGTCCCGGTCCCGGTCGTATCCAGCGCCAATTGTAACCGAATATGACTTTCCCTCACAGCAATTTCGGCCTGTTTCTGATCGTGAATATAGCGGGCAATTCCTAAAGCGGCAATCACTTGTCCCTGATCATCAAGCAATGCTGATACATTCGTGGAATGCCAGTAATAGTGTCCATTTTTATGTAAGACGCGGTATTCAAGTCCCCGGACTTTTTGCTTTTGGAGCGATCGCTCAAACGCATCTATACAAAACGCCAGGTCTTCCGAATAAACAAGCTCTGCAAAAGAACGATGTAATAAATCGAAAGATCGATATCCCATGATAGATTCAAACGTCGGACTGACATAACTAAAAGTCCCATCCGGCTCAATAATAAATACCATATCATTGAGATTGTCAATCAGGTTGCGAAACTTACTTTCGCTGATTTGCAGGGCTTTTTCCCGCGCTTTTTGGTCTGTAATATCCCGCACATAGCCATACCACGTGATACCACCATCGGGTTCTGCCTGGGGGGTTGAGTGGGCGAGAACCCAGATTAAACGCCCATCCGGATGACAAATTCGATACTCACAATGCCAGGGGGTAAGCTGTTTTCCGGACTCCAGAATCGTCTGGGTCACTCGTGGCAGGTCCTCGTGATGAACGGATTTAAAAACTAGGGCCGAATCCTCCCGCACAGCTTCCGGCGCGACGCCATAAATGGCTCTCAACCCGTCACTGGCGTAAGGGAAATAAGACTGACCATCGGGAAGGAGGCGAAACTGATAGATCACTCCCGGAAGATGACGGGTAAGCTGTTGAAAGCGATACTCTTCTTCACTTTGTTGCAGTGGTGTTAGGTGAGACTCCGGGGTAGAAGGGGAGATCGGCGGATTGGGGATGAGGTGTGGAACTGGGTCGGGTGCGCGGTTGAGGTCGGTAACATCTCCGAAAATTAACAAATGATAATCACGCCAAAAATTCGCCTTAGCAACATATTCGACCTCTCGCACTTCCCGATCCGGGCGGATGAGGCGAACTTTACCGCACATTTCACCTTGTGCTAACCAGGTTTGCCAAGATTGGTCGAAATCAAAGCCCGGGGCGGTAAAATCTCTGAGGGTACATCCGCGCAGGTTTTGCGGCAGTAACCCTAATAAGGAACAAGCCGCCCGGTTAAGATCAAGGTAGTAGCCCCGGTCATCAATGATCATCATAGCATCTACGGCGGCAGCAAAGAGCGCTTGGAAGGGCTGATTGTCTTGAAGGAGAAAGGGGGGAATGGACCCTGAATCTACTTCCTGGCGATCGGACTGAGTGGGCGGGTGAAACTCAATTTGACGGGGTAAGATCATGGCATCAAAATGGTAAATGATGATCAAGGCCGAACGTTGAAAATCCCACGACTAAAAGCGTATGGCTGTTCAAATTATACCCACCTTCGGAGAAGACTCAGAACTCAGAAGAGACAGATCCTCTTGACAAGGGAGATCTCTGCTGAATATTCTTAGCCTTACACCTCTCACGGCCTGGGCTGTGAAATCTGGGGTTTTCTATAGCTTCTACTCAATCCTGAGCAAAAAAACTGTGAAACCCGATTCCTTTGAACGGCTTGTCTTGTGTGATTTTGATGGGACCATTACCACGGAAGATACTTTCGTGAAGATGATGCAGGAGTTCACACCGACCCTGGCGAGAGAACTGCTGCCGGAAATCTATGGGTTGCGTTTAACCCTGCGAGATGGGGTGCGACAAACCCTGGAATCGATTCCTACGGTCCAATATCCAGAGATTTTGGCGTTTATGGAGGGGGAACCGATGCGATCGGGGTTTGTGGAGTTTTTGGATTTTTTGGAACACCAGGGGGTGCCGATCGCCATTGTTTCTGGGGGGTTGCGGGGTATGGTGGAGACGGTGTTAGGTCCCTTGAAACAGCGGATTTTGGCGATTCATGCGGTAGAAGTGGATCTGGGTGCCGAGTATCTGCGGGTGCATTCCGAGTTTGAAGCGGGGACGGAATTGGTAAATAAGGTGGAGGTGATGAGGCGGTATTGCGCAGGGGAAACCGTGGCGATCGGGGATTCGGTGACTGATTTGAATTTGGGAATGCAAGCGGGGGTGGTGTTTGCGCGCGATCGCCTTGCTACCTATCTCGCCGATCGCCAAAAACCCTATTTGGAGTGGCATGATTTTTTTGACCTACGAGATACTCTCGATCGCCGGTGGAATTCGGTCTAAATGACATCTCAAGGGCGTACCAATCATAAAGCGTGACTCATGTGAGGAAATAGCACAAGAGTCACGCTTTATTTTTACCAGTATTGTTCAATTGTAACAACGAGATTTACTTGCTCTACGTTTGGTTTCTTCGTGCCAGTAAGCGGTGAGAATTTTAGGGTCCGGAGGACCGATTAGACAGACAACTCGCAGACCCCGGAGAACGTCAATGAACTTTGCATAAGGGGTTCTTTCCAAGCTGCGATCGTTCAGGGTATAAACCAACGCGCCTCGGCTGAATGTCTTTTTGCCGTAGATTAAAGCCACGGTAATCATGGCATTACTGATAGCACGTTGCTGCTGTCTGCGTTCTAAATGATTGAGGTCTTTTCGGCGATGTACCGCACCCAATAAACCGATCGCTTCGATATTGGAATCGCCTTCAATCATAGCGGTAAGCTTTCTGTTCGCGTCCATTGATACCACTCCTGGGAATAATTTACTTCAGACCTGTCGAAAAATAAATTCAGTTTCATGCACATAAAAAAATGAGTGTAACGAGGATTGAACGGGAGTTCCCCGGTTCAATCAGAACAATTGAGGGAAAACTGGATTTGGATTCGGGCCCTTTTTAACCCGTGATCAGGTCAAGGAGACCTTAACCCGTTCCCAAAATTCTGGTGAAACAAGCGACGATCGCAAGGGGGTAGATGCCAATTTTTAGATTTAGGAAAGGTTCACCAGCAACTTTTTCCTAGAATCATCCCTATCCCAAGAATGCCCTTGACTTCCAACCCAATCGTAAATTGAGTCAAAATTCGTTGCAATTCTTAAAAAACCTGAGATCTATTTACGATAAAACCGGAGAGGGTAACTGTCTTTAAATTGACAAAGTGTTCTCCAGAGTAAACGGACCCTGAGCAATTTCCCTTGTTGGTTATGCTTTTTATCATAAGCACCCCTGCCGTGACTCCCTCTGTTACTAGGGACGGTTTGTTAATCGTCATAGACGCAAGGGGATGTTAAGAGGTTGCAAACCGGGGATTCCAACCCCCGGTTGTGACGACAAAGCCTTTGGGGGTCAAGGAAAAGAAGGCGATCGCCTCAGATTATGCCGTTTCCAGAACTGGTCGATCGCCCTCTTGCGGGAGCATCCCATTCTTCCCAAACCTGGGACCAGGAACTGAGGAGAGTCCCCAAGACTCTGGGACCTCAGCCTGTTCCCTCCAAAAATGAACCTCCCCTTAAACTAAGGGGAGGCTACGGAAATCAAAGATTAGAGACGGGAACGTGCAACCGCACTCGTCCCCCGGATTTCAGCAGTTAGGCGGCATGATAGGGAGAGGTCAACAGGTCTAAATGCTTGGTTAACAAGCTCAGGAATAGGCCCACATCGGTAACCACCCCCGTTGATTCAACGGAACCGCGATCGCTGAGTTTAGTGACCACTGCCGGATTAATATCCACACAGACCATTTTCACCCCAGAAGGCGTCATATTACCGACCCCAATCGAGTGCAACATAGTTGATAACATCAAAATCATCTCCGCCCCTTCCAGTAGCTTCGCATACTCTTCCTGGGCCTTAATTAAATCCATTTGAGTATCAGGCAACGGTCCGTCATCGCGGATTGAACCCGCCAGAGCAAAGGGTACATTGTGCTTCACACATTCGTAAAATATACCACTTTGGAGCGCACCTTGTTCCACCGCTTTCGCAATACTGCCATAGCGGCGAATGGTGTTAATGGTTTTCAGGTGATGCCGATGTCCACCCCGGACCGCGACACCCCGCTTCATGTCCACCCCGAGGGAGGTTCCCATGAACGATTGTTCCATATCGTGAACGGCGATCGCATTGCCACCGAGCAACCCCTGGATATACCCTTCCCGAATTAACCGGCTCAGATGTTCGCCGCCGCCGGTATGAATCACCACAGGTCCGGCAGTCACCACCACCTTACCGCCGCGATCGCGAATTTGCCGCAATTCCCAGGCGACTTGTTCCACCACCAATTCCACCCGGCGCTCGCTGGAGACCCCGGAAGACATAAAGCTGAATTCTTGGTTGTTGCGTTGTTCCCGCGCTCCCATCTTCCGAACCGTGCGGATTCCAGCCACATCCACCACCACCGACTCACCTAGTTCCAAATCGCGCAGGAGCTTGCATCGAGCCACTGGCCCTTGGGGGGTTTGCACCACGGCGATCGCGCCATCCATGCGATGATTGAGTACCCGAACCCATTCCCCCTTGATCCGCACTTCCGTGGGATAGATTGTTGTTACATAGAAATCATCCGGAGCCACCCCTTTTTGTTGGACAGGTTCGAGTTTGGCATCCCGCTCATCTTGCGGCAAATCTACAGCACCCAAGTCAATCAACTGAGCTAAAATCTCTTCCATCACGCCATGAGAAGGCGCTGAGACTTTCACCTCCGCCGTTGAGGTGCTCTGCCGTTGCTCTCCCAAATTAAAATTCAAGACTTGGAAACTGCCGCCACCTTCAACGATGGTATCTAGGGCCCGGTTGATTAATCCCGTATCCAGCAGATGTCCTTCTAAGCGAATCGTCCGACTTTCCACGGGTTCGTTAGCATGGACATCCTCCTTCACCGGTTCGGTGGTTCGCAGGGTCAGACATTTCGCTGCACCCCCTGCTTTGAGGAATTCGCTCAGGGTGGTTTCAAACACCTCAAAACCGGCATCTTTGAGGCGTTGTTTCAGGTCATCGCTGACCTTGTTCATGATTACTTTGTCTTCAACATTGACCGCATTGCAGGCAAAATTTACAGCGTCTGCTTCTCCAATGGCAATCCGCTTTTCTGGGGGGACGCGCATTTCGATGATGCGATTGGAGTAGAAGTCAAAAGCTGGGGGATAATACAGTAAGTAACCGCGATTGAGGGGACAGAAGCAGGTATCCAGGTGATAGAACCGTTCATCGGCTAATTGAAGGGAGATGACTTGGATATCTAACCACTTGGCAATATAGGAGTGGGAATCGAGTTCAGAACGGAAACCGTATCCTGCCCATAGCCACCGTCCTTCGCGATCGAGCAGTGCATCTCCGGCCCCTTCAAAGGGTAAATCTTTCGGGAGTTCGTAGACGGTGTACCCTTGGGCTTCAAACCACTGTTTGAAATAGGGTTCTTCCCCTTGGCGTTCTTTGTGGAAAAAGCGACTCAGGACAACTTTTTTGCCCAGAACTAATCCGGCATTGGCGGTAAAAACCATATCGGGCCAACCGGGTTGGGGATCGACGAGTTCGACAAGGGCGTGTTCTTTGATGATATGGAAAAGTTTGTGCCACTGCTCCGTGGCGCGATCGCGAGAAGATTTGTGGATGTTGCCCTCCATCCAGGGATTAATCACATAATCCACGTCATAGTGGTTGGGGGGACACATCAGGATACGAGTCTCAGAATTCATAATTTGCGCTATATTCGGTAAGTAATGTTACAGATTTGGGATTCAGTGATTTCTGTAGCAGCAAGACAAAACTCCTCCTTTTTTACATAAAAAGGAGGTTTTTTCAGAACGAATTGGTCTGAGCTATGTCATAACAGCCAATTCTTTATCTTATCACAAGATAGTAATAAGTTTTTGAGGTAAAAAAAGTAGTCCCTTTTACCTGGAAGATAGATTCTCTACTAGAAATTGAGAAGCGGGTTGCGTCAAGCCTTTTATGAAAGGGTTGTTCTGGGAAGGGAGAACGGCGAAACCCGGGTGCAATTGAGGGCTGGAGGGAATAGGATCAAGGGCGATCGCACCTTCCGTCTCGGCAGCGACAGCCACCGAAGAAATCGCCTGTGAATGGCGGATTGAGTGAAGAAAAAAAAATCCCCCTAGCCGAAGCTAGAGGGTTCGTCAATCAGGGTGCATCTATATTATTAAATTCTAGTTCAGAGGAGTTTATCCGGAAAATAGTGCAAGTTTTTTTGAGGGAGGGAAGTAGTCGCCTGAAGCGAAGGCGATCGCCGGAAAACTCGATTTACTATTCTCCTAAAAAAACAGCGATCGCCCTTGATAACTCCTTTATTCTCAGACTTTTACACCGAAAAATCTCACCCGGGATTGGACGGCACGGAGGCGAAAAAAAATCCCCTAGCTTTGGGCCAGGGGGACTCTCAATCAGGGTGCATCCAATTCGTTATTTCCCCCCCGGACTGTAAGCATCCGGGAAAGGGTTAAAAATAGAAACAGCCGATCTTTCCCTGGGTTAAGAATCCGCCATTGACAGGATAATTTTTGCCCAGTTTTTGAGGGAGGCGATCGCAATCCCGTTGGAGATTTCCCAGATGGACCCCCCTTGACAGCACCTCGGGATTGGAGTATCTTGTGTCTTTAGCGTGCATTCTCATCAGTAAAATCATCGAGCTATTGCGATCTTGATCGCGATGAGTGCCTACATCTACACCCGCAGGTTACGGACTGGGTAACCCTCCTGCGCGGATGGCACAGGGAAGACATTGACGCATCTACAAACAATCGAGAGGATTTAGCTCTCATCAGAGGGCAACAATCTCTTTGTTTTAATCTTCATCTCTCTGGAGAGAGAAATTTTTGAGGAATCTTCGCACAAGTTTGATTCGGAGTAGGATTTTTCAGGCGGGTCCTAAATCTCCATCAGGAATTGAGTGTGGAGAGACTCATTCCCAGCACCATGACCAGTCTTGAGTTTGAGTACCCAAGACAGAGATAGAAAAATATCAAGGCAAGTTCCCGAACGCATCGATATAGATGTGGGCGCGATTGCCTCGGGGTTGCATTTGCACAAATAGGTTGAGAGTTGGGCCAGAATTTATCAAGCCAATGCTGATGATTCCGTTTATTGTGCAAAATCTGAACGCGATCGGCCAGATCACCGATGGAGCGATTGATCTATCCGTGATCTCGACGCTGTTGGCATCCTTACGGGCGATCGGCGATCGCCTGTTCAAAAACCGATACCCCACCGGGTGGGTAGCCGGAGTCGGCAGGCTAATTCCGTATAGCCCCCCCCTTTCCTGCGGAACACTTATAGAACAGGGTGTGGGTTTTTACAGACCTGTGCAGCTAGGGGACCTGGGAGTTTTTACCCGGTCTCTATTCCGGATCCAGGTGCAATGGAGCCGAATAGATCTCTTAGTTGCACCCTGGTTTCCTCCTAGTCTTTGGGCTAGGGGGATTTTTCTGCGTTTTCCGCCCCCTCAACCCGGACAACTGGGCTCAACCCAATCTTTTCCCATTGCTCTTTCTTTACCAAAAAATACCCCGATGAAGCCTCGACCCGCTGGCAGTCGCCGAAGTGGGTGGAGGTTTAAGAGCGCTATTCTTGCCCATTTACCCTCCATAAAATTACGGAGTCTTGTGCCTGCTCCAGCTCCAAAGCAAACACTGAATCAGGGATTTTTTTCCTTTGAAAAGGAAAATTTGAGGAGGAACATCAATTTTTTTGAGCGCCAGAAAACTTGTTTTTTTTCAAGGGAGGCTCCAATTTTTTAATCGCCTGGAATAACCCAAGAGCAATGGTATCCGGCCCTAAATGGGTTGAAATTTAACCCAGATCGATTTTCCTGAAACCCACAAAATTTTGGTGTAAGTAACAGTGGTTTTTGGGGTTTTAGCCTCGGGATTTATTCCCTTTTCATTTTCACGAAATATTATCGGCCCTAACGTCAGTATTCAAGAGTTTTAGGGATTACCATCAACAGGAAGAAATATGTCTGCAAATAACGCCCACATCAAACGCTTGTTGGCAACGAAACAATGTCAAGGTGGGGACCTCCGAGATGCCCACTTAACCAGGCTCAATCTCAGTGGTGCTGACTTGAGCGGTGCCAAATTGATGTTTGCCAACCTCAACGGCACTAATCTGAGTAATGCCAACTTAAGTGGAGCCGAACTCAGTTTTGCAAATTTCGTGGCCGCTGACCTGATTAATAGCGACCTGAGTGGGGTTGATGCTAAAGGCGTCAACTTCCTCGATGCCAAGCTGAATCATGCCCAACTGGGCGGTGCCGATTTAGTATTTGCTAATTTAGTCAATACCAACCTTGAAGAGGCTAATCTTAGTGGGGCTTCTCTCGAAGGGGCGAATTTAATCGGTGCAAATCTTAATAGCACTCAGATGAATGGGATTAACCTCTCCGGTGCTAATCTCGGTCATGCTCAAATCCGCAACGCAAATTTATCCAATGCCGACTTGAGTAATGCCCGGTTAGTGGAAGCGGATCTGAGTGATGCCAACCTCTCCGGGGTGAATTTGAGAAACGCTAACTTATTAAATGCTAATCTCAATGGTGCGAATCTCACGGGTGCGGATTTGACTGGCGCTAATTTGGCTCAGGCGAAGCTCGATGGTGCGATCGGGCTGTACCAGGACAATTTGGTAGGAATGCGCCCGCCCGATCGCCCTCCTGCACCTCAGAATCATCCCAATATGTCTTACGTCAGCGTCCTCCAAACCAATTCCTTGCACTCGTCATCCAATCATCTCGGCCTTCCTCGTCCGGGGTTGCCGTCTTAATGAAGGTAGGCAGCAGTCTAGCCCAGTATTGTTACTGGGCTAGACTGTTATCAAAGGTCTCGTTCCTCGAAGAGGTGACTGGAGATTTCCCTCTTGTTGAGCGATCGCTTTCCCTCGGGTTCACAATGGATGTCCTTCCTCATCTGTATGACCTATCGGTCGGTTCAATTCGGGCAGATACAGTTTTTCATGGTGTCATCTACTCCATGCGATCGCGGGTTAACCTTACCGTCCACTCCCACGATGGGGGGTTATTTCTTGCCCCGATTCTAGTCTGGCTGATAAGACCTGTGTGTTGAACTCGGAACGCGACAGCTCTAAACTGTGAGATTCACGCCCAGAGAAGTTTGCCGCCAAACCCAATAAGAACAGGCTACAGAAAATAATCGAAAAGTAGCTACGCATATCCAAGATCCGTTTCAGAGCTTCTATTACTCCTTACGAAATCTCGACTTTTTATCAGTTTAAATAGTCAATAAAAATAATTATTCCCCTCCTTTTACCCCAATTCTTTTTATATAATGAGAGAAAAATTTCCTAAATTTACAGCCATAATCTTCCACCCCAGAAAGGGAGAAAATACCTTGAATCCCGCTGCAACCCTTGTAGGATAGAGCTGGCTCATTAGGTGGGCGGGGAATTTCTCCTGAAGGTTATCTGTATTGTTGTAGCAGGCAAGATTTAAAAAAATCCGCGACTCAAAAAAAATACTGCCTGACAAACCCCCACATCAAGCCCGGGTTGCCATCTCAGTGAAAAAATGTTAAAATAGAAATAGGCTTATAAAAAAAATTAAGGAGCGCTGAGTGCGCCCCCTAAAAATATCCCGATCGCCGGGATTCTCAATCCTAAATTTTTGGGCTATTTCCCACCATAGTAAAAGGCGATTTCTTTCTCTTTTAAAGGCGCAAAGTCAGCCTGGGTCAGCATCTGGTTGAGTTCATCTTGAGGGATATGTTTCGCCCCAATCCGCACAATCCGTGATCGCATGGTATTGGAAACGCCACTGCGCTGCCGTCCCGCCTCTAGTCCCATCACCTGATTGTAAAGGTTAAGTTTAGCCTCGGGAATGGGAGAACCATCAAAATCAATTCCTTGGGCGATCGCCACATCGATGGCATCCGCGCCGGTGGTACTCTCCGCAACTGGCTTGTTTTCGGTCGTCATAAACACTCTTGAAGTCAAAGATTACCCCAGCATTCTACCAAGTTCCGTCCCCTCCCCATCTACCCAAAGACTTACCGGGAAAGAGACTGGATAAAATCAAACACGTGATGGGCCAATTTCAACTTACTACAGGGTGCGATCGCCTGTTGTCGTCCTGTGGCATCAATCACCACCGCCTGATTACTATCACTCCCAAACCCCGCATTTGGACGATCAATCGGATTGGCGACGATCGCATCTAATTTCTTCCGGCGCAACTTTTCAATTGCTGGAGTCACAATATCCCCCGTTTGCGCGGCAAACCCTATTAACCACTGATGGGATTGCTTGCATTCCCCCAATTGTGCGATAATATCCGGCACCGATTCCAACGGCAAACTCTCCGGCAGCGCCTGCTTCGGTAACTTGTGCGAATGAAACTGCACCGGCCTAACATCCGCCACCGCTGCCGCCATTACCGTAATATCCGCCTGGGGAAAAAATTCCAGCATCGCCTGCTGCATCTGTGCGGCGTGAGTCACCGCCCTGATCCGCGCACCGGGTATCAACTCGTGAAACCCGGGGGACATTGACCCTCCCACAAACGTCACTTCAGCCCCACGATGGAGCGCACAGCGTGCTAAAGCAATGCCCATTTTGCCCGTGGCGGGATTGCCGATAAACCGGACTGGATCAAAATGCTCGCGGGTACTTCCCGCACCAATTAACACCCGCTTACCGGCTAAATCCGGCTTCCCCTGGGTATGTAAGACTGATTCTAAATGGGCTAAAATTAGCTCCGGTTCCGCCATCCTGCCTGTCCCGACGCGATCGCAAGCCAGCAGTCCCGAACCCGGTTCAATCCCGTGAAATCGCGACCCCTGAACCACCTGTTCCCAATTGCGTTGGGTCACTGACTGATTCCACATTTCCGTATTCATCGCCGGGGCCAGTAAAATCGGACAAGTGGAAGCCAGAACCGTATTGGTGAGCAGATTATCCGCCATTCCCGTTGCCAACTTCGCCAAGGTATTCGCCGTCAGAGGGGCAATTAGCAAAACTTCTGCCCATTCCCCGAGTTCAATATGTAACGGTCGGGAATGGACGGGTTGCCAGAAGTTGGCATCGGTATAGGCAGGATGACGACACAGGGTGGTCACCGTCAAGGGGGTAATAAATTCCTGGGCACCGCGAGTCAGAATCGCCCGGACCTGCGCCCCCGCTTTCGCCAGGGTTGAGATGGCATCACAAACTTTATAGGCGGCAATTCCGCCCGTGATGCCCAGCAGAATCCGTCTATTTTCAAATGAAGAAGGCACGAGGAGGTTGCCCCCCTGGATGCCTGTCTGGTTAACGTCCTCACTCATGGTTCAGACTGACCCTAAGCGGTTACCCTTCATCGTAAGGTTGCAAGTCCAACAAATAGATGTAAGGTTCAACGAGTTCTGGACGACGAAAGGCGATCGCACGTAGCAGATGCCAATCATTCAAGCCCTCAAACGGATCGGCATAATCATCTAGTTCAAGACGGATAGCGAGTTTCTCGATATCAGCCTCCGTCATCGAAGTTATATCCCGAGTGGAAATGGTTGTCGCTCCCATCGTTCGCCCCTCCATTATGTATGAGCACTTGGATCTAGCAAAGCAAGTCCGCTACAAGAGTAGATTGTACTCTAATTGATCGGGTTGCGACCTAAATCTTAAGGCTTATTAATATTAGTCGCTTCTGAGGCCGGAAAAATTTCCTCAATAAACTGTTGCATCACCTCCATTTGTTCCGGCAAAATGGAATGACCCATTCTCCATTCCCGATATTGCACCGCCACCCCCAAGGCTTGGAAGACTTCCCGCGCCTGATGAGCAGCACTCAGGGGAACCACCGGGTCCTCGGTGCCATGCATGATTAAGGTGGGGGGTAGGCGATCGCCCATCGGTTGGGGTTCACAATGTAAATAACCACTCATGGACACTAAACCGGCTAAGGGTAACCGCAGTCCCACATCTAACGCCATCGCACCGCCTTGGGAAAACCCGCTTAACACCGTTCGTTCCAAGGGAACGCCGGTACTGCCTTCGAGCGATCGCAGCCACATCGTCAATATTTCCTGACTTTCGGGTAACTTCTGATAATTTGGACTGTTCAGGTCATACCACATTCTGCCCTCCCGAACCTGGGGGTGGGGAAAAGGCGCATCCGCAAACAGAAACAGGAAGTCGGGGAAATTGAGCAAGGAGGCTAAGGGAGCTAAATCTTGACTATTAGCACCCCATCCGTGGAGCATGACAATAATACCTCGGGGGGGTTGGGCGCTAGTCGGTGGAATGGCGATCGCTTCTAAAGACAAGGGGTCTGTTCCTTCCATCTGAATATTTTGCACCCTCTATCTTAATATCCCCCAGGCTGTCGGTTGCATCCACAATACCTCACCGGATTGATGAGTTCGGACCAAATCCCGCCAATTGCGGAATTAACCATTCTCAGGAATAATCAATTAAACAAGGCTCGGTATTCCTGTTGAAATAATTTATATCCGGGTTTATGCAAACACCTGACTCCCACTCTGGTAATCCGGGAATCCGCCAATTCGCAGTCGTCCTGTTTTGTCTCGGGGGGATTGCTACCACGGGTCCCAGTTACGCCCAAATCATTCCTGATGCTACCCTGCCGATTAATTCCATCGTTACCCCCACTGGAGCGACTTTGACCATTGATGGAGGTACTACATCAGGGGGTAATTTATTTCATAGTTTTGAGCAGTTTAATCTCCCGACGGGTGGGACTGCTTTGTTTAATAATCCCCTAGAAATTCAAAATATTTTCACCCGAATTACGGGGGGTGGCGGTTCAACGATTGATGGATTAATTCAAGCCAATGGCATCGCCAATCTGTTTTTACTCAATCCCAATGGCATCATTTTTGGGCCAAATGCCAGTTTGAATCTAGGGGGTTCGTTTGTAGCAAGTACGGCGAACGGGTTTACTTTTGCCGATGGGAGTGAGTTTACTGCTGTCGGGGGGGAGGTTCAGACACCTCTGTTGTCGGTGACAGTGCCCGTAGGACTGCAATATGGTAGCAACCCCAGGGGAATAGAGGTGCAGGGGGCAAACTTGATCCTGCAACCGGGTCAGACGTTGGCATTGGCAGGGTCCGAGGTGACGATCGCCTCGGGACAGTTGCGCGCACCCGGGGGTCTGGTGGCGTTAAATGCTGTGGGTTCAAATGGAACGACTGCCTTGCAGTGGGAGAATGCGGGAGTGACGTTGCACCAGACTCCCATCGGGGATACCCCAAATCCGAGGGGTGATATTTTTCTGAGCAATAACAGTGTGCTGTCGGTGATTAGCAATGATGGAGGGGATATTTCCCTCCAGGGACGTAACATCCAAATGTCTGGAGGAAGTCGAATCATCGCCGGGATTCAGACCAGTTTAGGGGGACCCACGGCCCAAGGGGGAGAGATTACCTTGGATGCGACAGGTGCGATTACCCTCACTCAACAAAGTGCGATCGGCAACCAAGTCGGGTTTAATGCCACGGGAAATGGCGGGAATGTGACCGTGAGGGGACAATCTCTCTGGGTGAGTGAGGGGTCGCAAGTGAGTGCCGTGGTGCAAAATGGCGGAGGAAATGCGGGTCAGGTTGTGATTCAGGTGGCTGAGGGATTAACTCTAACGGGGACAGAGACGGGCATTTTTAGCCTGGTAAAATTGGGGGACGGACTCGCTGAACGCAGAGGATTGGGAAACAGCGGAGGAATCGAGATTCAAGCGGAAACGGTGGCTTTAAATAATGGCGCTCAAGTCCAGTCGATTACCCAAAATCAGGGAAATGCAGGAGGGGTTTCGATTCGCACAACGGAGGGAGTGAGTCTTTCCGGCGCAGGTACGGCAATTTTTAATACGGTGGCTCAGAGTGGAATTGGTAATAGTGAGGGGATTGAGATTGAAGGGCGATCGCTCTTTCTGAGTGAGGGTGCTCAAGTGATTTCCCGAACCCAGGGAACGGGCAATGCTGGTAAAATTGTCCTTCAAGTGAGAGAGTTGGCCGAGCTGACCGGAAGTAATACCAGTATTTTTAATAATAGTGCAGGCAACGGGAACACCGATGGGATTGAGATGAATACCGGAGCCCTGTCTATGAGCGGTGGCGCACAAATCCAGGCCCTTGCTTCGGGATTTGGAAATGTTGGTCCTGTAAAAATTAGCGCCGATGATGCCGTTACCTTGCAGGGAGTGGGGACGGGAATTTTGAGTACGGTTACCTCTGGAGTCTATGAGGGAAATACTGGGGGAATTGATATACAGGCGCGATCGCTCTTTCTGAGTGAGGGGGCTCAATTGGTTGCCGCGACCTTGGGACTGGGAAATGCTGGTCCGGTGGCGATCCAAGTGCGAGAAGATGTGGCCCTGACTGGCGCAAATACCGTAATTTTTAGCAGTGTTGGACCCATATCCCGTGATCCCTTCACCGGCATCCTTCCTACGATTGCTGAGGGAAATAGCGGGGGAATTCAGATCATCGGGCGATCGCTCTTGATGAGTGACGGTGCACAAATTGTCGGCAGTACCTTTGATGGTCAAGAGGGAAATGCAGGCAATATTCAAATCCAAATGGCGCAGAGTATTTCCATCCGGGGAAATGACACTCAGCGCAATCCTAACGCTTCTGAACCCATTTTATCCTTTCCCCCGGTGACGCCACTGAGTCTGGTTGAAGATGCGCCAACCGAAGTCATTGATCCAGGGATACCAACGATACCCCCAACCTCAACCCCAGCAACTCCTCCTCGAAACCCTGTCCCAACTCCTCCGCCTACCTCGGTTGTAGGTGAGGCGGGAAAAGGGGCGACGACCGGGATTTTTACTACCGTAGAAACTGATGCGCTGGGAAATGCAGGAAGTATTAATCTCCAATCCCGGACCCTAGAAGTGAGCCAAGGTGCGCAAATCCAAACCCTGACGCGCGGGGAAGGGAATTCTGGAGACATCCAGATTCAAGTTTCCAATGCGGTTCTTACAGGGGTGAATACATTGGGAGATTTTAGCGGGTTAGCGAGTACCGTGGAGGAGGATGCAGTCGGCAATGCGGGAGATATCCAGATTAATGCCGATAATCTGACGGTGACAGGGGGTGCAGGGATTCAGGCCCTCACCCGAGGAACGGGAGATTCTGGTGAGATTCGCCTGAATGTCACTCAGGGAATGACCGTGAGTGGCAAAAGTCCCAATGGGAGTTTTACTTCCGGGGTGTTTAGTAGTACGGAGGAGGCAGCGCAGGGGTCTGGGGGTGGGTTAACGATCGCCACGGACCGATTACAGGTGTCCGATGGGGCGATTTTGAGTGCGCGTTCAACCACGGCGTTTCCTAGTGGCGAGATTGCGGTGAATGCGAATCAAATTGACCTCAGCAACGATAGCCAAATTCTCACCAGTGCGACGAGGGAAGGTGCAGCAGGGAGTATCACTTTAACAGCAGGGGAACGGGTAACTTTGAGCGATCGCGCGTTGTTATCCTCGGAGACTGCCAGCGGCGACCGGGGCAATATTACCCTGCGATCGCCGGACCTGATTTTACAAAATAATAGCCAAATTACCACCAATGCCACGGGGACAGGAACCGGCGGAAATATTATCCTTACTGCGGATAATATTGTAGCAATTAATAATAGTAATATCACCGCCAATTCTGAACAATCCTCCGGGGGTCAAGTAATTATTAATACCCAAGGAATTTTTGGCGCACAGGCGCGCCGAATTGGCAGTGCTAACACCAGTGATATTACGGCAACTTCTGCTCAGGGTCCGCAATTTGATGGGATTGTCGAAGTGAATACACCGGAAGTTGATCCCACATCTGGGTTAGTAGATTTACCAGCAAATTTGGTGGATCTGACAAATGTTGTGATGCAGAATTGTTCGGCCAAGAATACCCAGGAAAATAGCGTTGTGGTAACAGGCAGAGGGGGTTTACCACCGAGTCCGAATGATGCGATCGCCCCTGAGTCTACCTTGATTGATTTAGGTCATTCTGACCCCGCAACCCGGGGAAACTCAGGGGAGGGATTCCCGCGCCAGATTACTCCAATGGGAAGCAATCCGGGGGAGATTTCCGGGGAATTGGTAGAAGCGCAGGGTTGGTCTCGGGATAATCAAGGTAAAATAAAGTTACTGGCAGAAGTGCCACTCCAAGAAATGCGGCAACCGTTAGGAATTGTGACCCCCCAGTGTAACCCCTGAAAAATATGAAAAAGAGGCATTGAGATAAACGATGAGAAGGCGCGATCGCGAGAATGTATTCAGTCAGATTAGGCCAAGTTTCCGCTCTAGTTTATCCGCTTTTAAGTATAGCAAAAGAGCGGTGCAATTAGTCTGGAAAACTAGCCCAATTTTAACCGCAATTGTAGCTTTTCTCACGGGAATGGCGGGGGTATTACCCGCAGGAATTGCCTATTTGGGGAAGTTAATTATCGATAGTGTCGTCGTCGCCGCTGAATCGGGAACGGGACCCCAAACGGCACTCATGTATGTGGGATTCGAGGCGATCGCCGTGATGATGTTGACCCTTTGTCAGCGCGGGTTGAGTGTCTGTCAATCCTTGTTGCGTGTCCTCCTGGGACAAACTGTTAATGAACTGATTTTAGAAAAAGCGCTGACCCTTTCCCTGTCTCATTTTGAAGATTCTGAGGTGTATGACAAAATGACTCGCGCCAGACGAGAGGCATCGAGTCGTCCCCTGAGTTTTGTGAATCGCACCTTTGGGTTAGTGCAAGAGAGTTTGGGATTGGTGGCATATAGTGGATTGTTGTTGCAGTTTTCGGGATGGGTGGTTGTGGTACTGGCGATCGCCGCAATTCCGCCGTTTTTAGCGGAAACAAAGTTTGCCGGTGCTGCTTTTCGGGTTTTTAAAAGGCGATCGCCAGAAACCCGCGAACAAATTTACCTAGAAACCCTGATTGCGCGGGAAGATTACGCCAAAGAGGTACAACTGTATCAACTTGGACCCGTTTTTCTGAATCGGTATCGGAATATCTTTCATCGCTTGTATCAGGAAGACCGAAATTTGACCCTCCGGCGAGGATTTTGGGGATATGTACTGGGGTTACTCAGTAGCTTGGCATTTTATGGAACCTACGCCTGGATTGCGATCGCTGCCATCTCCGGAAGCATCACCCTAGGAGATATGACCATGTATTTAATGGTATTTCGCCAGGGACAATCCAGCTTTTCCGCGACCCTGAGTGCGATCGGGGGAATGTATGAAGATAACCTCTATTTGTCCAACTTGTATGAATTTTTAGAACAAGAGATACCCCAGGCAGAAGGGAGTGCCAACCGAGGACCCATTCCTCAAGATGGCGTCCGATTCCAAAACGTTTCCTTTACCTATCCCGACGCCACCCAACCTGCCTTAAGCGATATCACTTTTCATTTAAAACCTGGAGAAAAACTCGCCTTAGTCGGCAAAAATGGGTCCGGAAAAACCACCCTAATCAAACTCCTCACCCGCCTCTACGAACCCTCCTCCGGTCAAATTTTTCTCGACGGATTAGACTTACGCCAATGGGATATTAACCACTTACGACAACGCATCGGCGTCATTTTCCAAGATTTTGTGCGCTACCAATTCCTCGTCGGCGAGAATATTGGGGTGGGCGATGTTGACAGCTTAGAAGATGAAACACGCTGGAAAACTGCCGCCGAAAAAGGCATGGCGGAACCCTTCATCGCCACTCTCCCCCAGGGATTTTATACCCAACTGGGACGCTGGTTTAAATCGGGAACTGAACTTTCCGGAGGACAATGGCAAAAAATCGGCCTTTCCCGGGCTTTTATGCGAATCAAAGCGGATATTTTAGTCCTAGACGAACCCACCTCGGCAATGGATGCGGAAGCGGAATTTGAAATCTTTGAACGGTTTCGCCGCTTGGCACAAGACCGCATGGTATTATTGATTTCTCATCGATTTTCCACCGTTCGTATGGCCGATACCATTATTGTTTTAGAAGCCGGGGAACTAATAGAAAAGGGCACTCATGAGGAGTTAATGCAAGCAGAAGGACGCTATGCCAAATTGTTTACTCTCCAAGCGGCTGGATATCAGTAATTCAGAGAATAGAGAAGGAACTAAATAGGGATTATTTTAGCACTTTGCCATCCAGAAAGCCCAACTCTAGGGCCAAAGCGCCACGGGAGTTAAGTGGGGAAGTACACTTTCTAATTGAGGCGGAATTCCATTGGGAAAGTCTTCTGCGATCGCCTCTTCTAAACGTTGAATTCGGTTTTCGGGATTGGGGTGTGTACTCACAAATTCTGGGGAACGGGAACCGGATTGGGCGGAACCGAGGATTTCCATTACTTGAATCATTGCTCTGGGGTCATAACCCGCTTGTGCCATGAACTGCACCCCGAGGCGATCGCTTTCTAGTTCCGCCTCACGTCCATATCGCAAAGCAATCATTTCATTAGCAACTCGGGCGATCGCGGCGGTTTGTTGCCCTCCTCCTTGGTCGTCGGTGGTGGCAATTCCCACTGCCGTAACTAGGGTAGAACCGAGTTCTCGTTTGGCTAAATGTTCTGCACCATGTCGCGCCACCACGTGACCAATTTCATGACCTAAAATTCCCGCAAGTTGCGCTTGGGAATTCAGGCGTTGCATTAACCCATTGGTAATAAAAATTTGGCCCCCGGGGAGTGCAAATGCATTCACCGTTTGGGAATCCTCAAGCACATGAAATTCAAAGGGATATTCTGATTGAGATACAACGGATTGTTGGACAATTCGCTGACCCACGCGCTGAACTGCCTCCTGAACTGCTGCATCGGGGTATAAGCCCCCAAATTGTTCTGCCAGTTGTCCTCGGGTTTGCAATCCGAGTTGCACCTCTTCGGTGGGAGATAATCGGATGCGTTGCTGTTCTCCAGTAATGGGGTTTTCCACTTGCGTTGTGCAGTAACTCAAGACTCCCACTAGCCCAATCACAAATCCAATTAATAGCCGAAATAGTTGTCGTGTCACTGCTGTTTCCAAACTCGATTATTTGGAAAATAACAGATATATTTGCCGCTGTCACTCTATCGGAAGGTGAATTGTAAAGGGAGTTGAACATATCTTTAGATAGATTTTTCGCAGCAGAAAAACCCCGAGTTGACTCGGGGGGTTGAAAGAACTGCGGTATTATTGCAGTTAAGCGGTTTTGAAAAAGCGAATGATTTCTCGAACATGATCGAGGAATTGTCCATCGGTGGTTAATTGAGCGATCGCATTCTGTGCCTCTTTCTTCAGGGCATTATGTTCCGCCTGATTGCTTGCGCGTAAGCTTTCTAAGGAGGCAGCTACTTGGCTTAAATCTTGGCGCAATGCCGCACTTTGTCGGTTTTTATTAGCAACCCAGGAATCCTCTTTATTTTCATCTAAGCTATCGGAGATATCTTTAATTTTCTCCTCTAAAATTAAAACGCGATCGCGCAGTTCTAAGACATCTTCTCGGGGATACTTAAACTCTCGGCTAATCATGCTTAACCGCATTGCAATATATTCATAAGCCCGAATCACCGGACGTAACCCAGTTAACAGCAATGCCGCCACCGAACTAATATATCCCACCGCACTAATTCCCGTAGCGGCTAACCCATATAAAACCAGGGTAGAAATGATATGCAGGGCGATGGCAATCCACAGCGATCGCTTCGCAATCCGCTGCACATATCCCAACTGCTTGGCTTCAATGGGAATATTTTTTTCTTCGGATTGTTCGGCATCGGCGACCACTTCCTTGGCTTGAAAATAGATATTCCAAGGGACTGTCACAATCACCACTAACCATAAAAAACTGGCCCCGCCAATTACCCAATCTAAAAAATTACCCGCAGGCACATTTAACCAATTTAGAATTCCAAAGGCCAACAGTAAGATGACGACCAAGCCGAGGGAAAATCCACCGAAAAATGTAACTCTCATAAAAGGTTTTGTTTGTGTTTGTTCCCTCTAGTATGGCGACAATTTGCAGCGGAGTTTTACGGAGACTGTGACAGTCTAAGAATTGGCATAAGACTGCTTTAACCCGCACCCTAAAGGGTGGGGCTATACGGACAAAGCCCGCCTGCGCGGGCTAAGAAATAAAAATGAGTTTTTATACCCGGATTTGGCATAAGATGGAAGCAACGGACCAGAAACTAGAACTGGCGTTCAACTTTGAGGGGTTCTTGATGAGTCAGGGTGGGGAGGCGATCGCTCAAATCTCGCCAGGGTTGCAATTGACCCGCCTGAAAGGTGCGACTCATCACCACATAAATTGAGGTTTGGTCTCCCCCCATTCCCACCGCTTGAACATTCCCCCAAGACTCGGCCATTAATTCATCCATAATCTGCCATTTTCCATCTTGCCACTGCAAGCGCCGGATAAATTTAAACGGGGCTTTTTCCTTTCCAGTAATCAGCATTTTTTGTAACAATTTCCGAATTAAATCCGGGAAAAATCGGCCTACGGTGAGCATGACTACTCGCAAAATCAACAAATTCACGGGGTTCATTTGTTTTTGCTTGGCCCAACCCAATTGGCCTTGAATCAAAATTTCATCGGATTCTACTTGATAATCATAGCGGTCAATTAAATGTCCCACCGCATTTTTTATCCGGTTTCCTTGGGAAACTTGAAGAGAAAACTGAGTATCAGAGGCCACCAGCTTACCATCCCTAAAAAGTTTAAAAACACCTCCTTTATTTAAAGCTAAATAAAGCTCCGTTTTGTCTCGGCGGTCTATTAATAACTGTGCCTCTTTTAACCAAACTTGTCCCAAAGGACGCGGAGGCAAACCCAGGCGATTTTCTACAAAGTCTCGCCATGCTAATAAATAACTCCAAGTATGATGCCCGATAATATGGTCATCGGCATAACAAGGAACTAAACCTGCGGCGATTCCTTTTAAAAATAAATCGTTAATGGCTAAGGCTTCGGGCATCCATTTCCCCACCCATTCAAACCCATGCGGGAAAAAATTATAAGTATTGCGACTCGCATATTCTCCTCCATAAGACCCATCAGGATGGATAAATTGAGTCGCGAGTTTTACAGCTTTAATTAATGATTCTTTGAGGCGCGGGTCAGGAGAGAGTTCATGAAATCGGGCTAAACAAGCAATGGTTAGGGTATGATAACCGGGGTCACACCCTTCATATTCCTGGAACCACCCTTCGGAACTTTGCCAGGATAAAACCCGTTCTAATCGTTCAGTTTTAGCCCGGTCCCAGCGGTTGGTTTCTAACAAACGAGAAATCAGTTCTAAACATAAGGCAATTAACGCTTGATGGTTGCTAAGCTGACCACTTTCATGATGGTTGGCTAACCAAGTAGCCCGATGTTCAAAAAATTTCAGGATTTCAAAATTATTGAAATTGAGGAGGGTGTAACTTTCTAAACAAGCCAACAGGGAAAAAGCAGCAGCACCACTGGCTCGTTCGTAGGGAAAATAATCATCACAAGAGCCATCAGAATGAGCGGCATGAGCGGCATAAAGGATTCCCGCTTCTACCCAATCTCGGAGAGCGGTTTGCTGATAAAATGGGTTATCTGGTAAGTTAGTTTGGTAGGCTAAAGCCAGGGGCCAAACAAATTCTTGGGCCATTCCACTGGGAAAATCAATAATTTTATAATGCCAAAAATTGCGATCAAAACAGCCATAGGTGGGACTGTGGGGGTTACGATCGCACAGGGTGAGGATTTTGGGAATTTGGGCGATCGCAGTTTGGGCAAATAAATCTCTACTCATGGTCACCGGGGGTCAATCAATGCAGGAGAATCCCCCTCATTTTAAACCAGGTGGGGTGCAGTTGAGCGGATGGGTTCAAAGTTTAATTTTCCAGGATTTGATTAATTGACGCCCTTCCCCGAGAGAGTTATGAATCTCCCTCTATTCACTCTAGGCATCCCGTGAACAGAGTCTAGCATTTCCCGTCAAGCCGGGAATCTAGTGATTCTGCTATATTAAGAAAAACGCTGATAAATATTACATCATGAATCGACCCAGCGATCCATCCCCTCCACCTTTAAACTCTCATGAACTGCCCCCGCCTACCGCCGATGGAGTTGACATTGGTAATCCAGAAGTTGGGAATCCCTACAGCCGGAAAAATGTCCCCACTTCTGGCACTTCGGCGACACAAGAAGCCTTTAAACGACTCTATATAATTTTAATCGTTATTGGCCTGAGTATTGGGGTTGTAGCGGCGATCGGCGTGGTTAATTTATTGAATCGTTGGGGCCTAACTCAACCCCCGCAGTCGGTGGAAGAAACCAACCGCTAAATTAAAAAAATCCACATAAATTGGGAGATTTACCCATTGGATCAGGCTGCATTAGTCGAGAAGGCGATGCAGCTTTTATCTTTCTAGGGATAGAGCAAAAGGTCATTCTCAAGACTGAGGGATTTTCTTAGAGATTTGGGCTATCCTAGGAAGGATATAAAACAGTTTTTACCAGTTTTATTTTACTGCAATTCCCGGAAAATCCCGTCAATTTTAATAAATTGTAAAGAGAGGAAGCATGGTATTCAATCCACAGAAACGAGCGGTTGGATTATTCCCCAGTATGGAAAAAGCCGCAGTCGCTCTGTGCGACCTAAAATCCGCAGGCTTTCCGATGAAAAACATTTCAGCGATCGCCCGAAAACGGAATCAGATTCGGACGCTCACCCCCAATCCAAAGGAAATAACAACCCTTGATAATCCAGTGCAAGCAACCGGACTTGCCGGGGCTCTAACCGGGGGAAGTTTGGGGATGGTTCTGGGGTTGCTGGTTAGCCTCAGCATCTTAGCACTTTCGGGGATTGGACCTATCCTCCTGGCTGGGGTCGAAGTGGCAACTTTAGGGACGGTTCTGGTAGCGGGAGGGGCGATCGGTGCGGCGACTGGGGGTATCGTGGGTCGTTTGATGGCTTATGGGATGTCCACCGATCGCGCTCACCGCTATTGGGAACGGGTAGTTAAGGGGGATTATCTGCTGATTCTCACCGGCAGCGATCGCGAAATTGCCCTCGCCAGTCGCATTTTAAACGCTCGCGGTATCCAAGAGTGGGAAATCCACGAGCGATCGTCCCGGGGAAGCACTCTCCTGTCTGACTAACTTCCCTTTCCGTGGGGTCAGTTGTGCGATCAAAATCCGTCGGAGATCCGGCGTGGCGATCGGCAAACTGACCCATATTTAACATCAAAACATCCAATGGAGGTCAATCATGATTGTAGATGAACTTAGACGTGCCGTAGGCGTCTTCGATCGTTATGAAGATGCGGAAGCCGCTTTTTACCAACTTCGACAAGCAGGCTTTCCCCTCAACAACCTCTCACTTATTGCCCCGGACCTCCCCCGTTCTCGGAATATAGGAGAGGCAAATATGAATTCTCACCTCACAATGGGAGATGCCGCCAGCCCCGCACCCCCTGTGCATACCACCGAGGCCACCGGAACCCTAGCCGGGGACGGGGCTGCGACGGGTGCCGTAGCCGGGGGAACCGTGGGAGGCTTTATCGGCTTGTTGCAAGCCCTAGCCGCCTTATCCCTTCCCGGAATTGGCCCTGTACTCGCCGGAGGGACGGTGGCAACCATCCTGCTGAATACCCTAGCCGGGGGTGCACTCGGGGCTGCTACAGGCGGTTTAGTTGGAGCATTAGCCGGTTTAGGTATCCCCGACGAACGAGCCACAATCTATAACAATCGCCTCTCCCAAGGCCACTATTTACTAATCGTTGAAGGTTCAGTTTATGAAATAGAACGGGCCGAAGAAATTCTAACCGGAAGAGGCATCCAAGAATGGGGAATTTATCGTCTTCCTGGCGAACCCCTCGTCAATCCTGCTGCAATGCCTGCAACTCCTCCAGTTAATCTTCCCAATCACCCCTCTTTAACAGGTCCAAATTCTTTTCCAAATCCCAGAATTCCCTAATACCTTCCTATGCAAAAACTTCCCAAAAACCTCGGGGTGGGTTGCCCTCTGATCCGAGATTTTTGGGGGTTTTTGTGCTATAGAAATCCGCACCCTAAAGGGTGGGACTATACGGACAAAGCCCGCCTGCGCGGGCTAAGAGATAAAACAACTGGCCGTGAAAATCAGCGGTTTGGCGGCCTGAAACTTTCTCCAAATTATAATTAAATAAAACCTAAAAAGCGCTTACCCAAACAGTTATCACAATGACCACATCGCATCCCTAATGCCTCTTGTCCAAAGCCAAATGCTTGTAATAAAAACTGCCACCGGCATTCCCGAGTTAACAGAAATTGCTTCATCTGTTGAGTCGGATGAGCGCCGGATAAACCGGAAGAAGAACCGGAACGAGTAATCCGGTAATGAAACGGGTCCTGCCATTGTAACTGCCCCATACTATGCAGTAAAGATAGGGCGATCGCCCCATCAGGATACTGTTCAATTACTTGATTAATATTTCCCTGATTGGGTAACTTTTTCACCAAATTTTGAGCGCGGCGATAGAGTGTTTGTTGTTGCGTTGCCACAAATTGTCGCTGATGTTCATCTTGAGGGTCTAACCATCCCGTACATTCACTAATTAAAGAAAGTGCCATCGCCGGTTTACCATCTCGGCCAGCGCGGCCCATTTCTTGAATATATTCTGATAATAAAGCCGGAGTTTGATAATGTAAAACCCAACGCACATTGGGTTTATTCACCCCCATACCAAAGGCACAAGTACAAACCACAAATTGCAGGGAATCGCCAATCCAATTGCTTTCAATATTTCGGCGTTCCTCCCCACTCAAACCGGCATGATAAGGGCTAGTTTTGCATCCTTGTTGCCCTAACCAAGTTGCCAATTCTTCCGCATCCTGACGAGTTCTAACATAGACTAAACCAGACTGAAAATCCTGAGACTGGATAAACTGTAACATCCGTTGCCGACGCCCGCGTGGAGTCCAAGCAATTTGAATTTGCAAGGAGAGATTAGACCGATAAGGACTGAGTAAAAATTGGCTGGGTTTGTGTAATTTTAAAACGGATTGAATCGTTTTCTGGGCGATAGGATCAGCGGTGGCGGTAAACGCTGCGATCGCCAGTTTAGAACCTGCTGGTTTGGATTTCAAAAGGGCAGGACGAACCGCACCCAAACGACGATAGGCGGGGCGAAATGTATCTCCCCATTGAACTAAACAGTGTGCCTCATCTAAAATTATCCCATTAATTGCTAATTTCGGGTCCAATAAACGCTGCCAAACCGGGGGACTTAGCAACGTTTCCGGGGAGAGATATAATAACCGTAATTGATTGTTTTCTAGGGCGTTTAGGGTTGCTTTGCGCTGTTTGGTGGGAACTTCCCCATGTAGAAGTGCCGCATTTAAGTGGCGATCGCGTAGTTCTTGCACCTGATTTTCCATCAATGCCACCAACGGCGACACCACCAGAGTTAATCCGCTTTGCAGTAACGCCGGGAGTTGAAAGCAAATGGACTTTCCCCCACCCGTGGGTAAGACAATCAGCGCATCTTTCCCCTGCAACAGAGTCTGCACGATTTCTCCTTGGGGACTTCTAAAATCATCGTATCCCCAGATTTCCCGGAACGCATCCCGGACCTGACTCCAGGATGCACTGTTATGGTCTTCCATTTGCAAAAAAGGTTATGTTACAAATAGGACAGTTATTTATTTTACCGGATTGAGATCATGCAGCTAGAAATTATCGCCCATCGAGGATACTCCAGTATCGCCCCAGAAAACACTCTGGCGGCATTTTTGGCGGCGATCGAACATCAGGCGGACTCCATCGAGTTTGATGTGCAGTTAAGTGCCGATGGAGTGCCGATGGTGATTCATGATTCCACCTTAACCCGGACCACGGGAATTCGGGGAAAAGTTAGGAAGAAAACCCTAGACCAAATTAAGAATCGAGAAGCGGGTTCTTGGTTTGATTGGCGATTTAAGGGAGAACCAATTCCGACTTTAGAAGAAGCCTTGATGGCCTTGCAAGATATTAAAAAATTTTTGTATATAGAAGTTAAAACTCATTCTTACTGGACCGATAAAAAAATAGATGAATTAATTGAAATGCTGATAAAACACCAATTTAAAAATCGATGCGTCATTGCCTCTTTCAATGGATCTTTTATTGACCGGGTTCGCGAACGCAGTGAGGATTTCTCATTTGCCTATCTGGTCGCCAATCGGGCTGCATTCCGCAGACAATTAACCAAAGCTGCCCAAGGGGGAAATACCGTCATGATGAGCAAGTATAAACTGTTAATTAAAAATCCGGCCTTAATTAACCTCTGTCGAGAACAAGGAGTCGATATCGTCGCTTGGACCGTAGATCAGCCAAAAGACCTAGAAAGATTGCTTGAATTAGGAATTGTGAGAATAGCGACCAACTGCTTAGTGCCAGAAATGTTGGAACTAAAAATTCAATAGGGTTTGGCGACCCTTGCGGATTTTACTTGGCATGATTTAAAATAGTCAAAGCATTCCAAGTTTCAACAAAATTAGTATGACTTTAATTAATTCAGATAATCGCTGGGAATTTTGGATTGATCGCGGGGGTACTTTTACCGATGTAGTCGCGAAGCGTCCTGATGGGCAATTGGTGGTGCATAAAGTGCTATCCGAAAATCCAGAACGATACAAAGATGCGCCGGTCCAAGGGATACGAGAACTCATGGGAATATCTGGGGATGAACCCATACCCATTGACCAAATTGCGGCGATTAAAATGGGGACAACAGTTGCCACCAATGCCTTATTAGAACGCAAAGGCGATCGCACGGTTTTAGTGATAACCAAAGGATTTAAAGATGCCCTCAGAATCGGCTATCAAAACCGCCCCGATATCTTCGCCCGGGAAATTTTGTTACCCGAAATGCTCTATGAAAAAACCATTGAAGTAGAAGAACGCTACAGCGCTCAGGGAGAAGAATTACAACCCGTTAACGAAGCACCTTTAATCCAGGAATTACAAGCGGCGTATGATAGCCAAATTAGAAGTTGTGCAATTGTTTTGATGCATGGATATCGTTATCCTCACCATGAACAACAAATTGCTAAACTCGCCCAAAATATTGGATTTACTCAAGTCTCGGTTTCTCACCAAGTCAGTCCTTTAATGAAGCTTGTGAGTCGGGGAGATACCACCGTTGTAGATGCCTATCTTTCCCCAATTTTGCGTCGCTATGTCGATCGCGTTTCTGGAGAAATCTCCGCTAATCCTGACGCCTTAGATAATCGCCTGATGTTCATGCAATCCAATGGCGGGTTAACCGATGCACGACAATTTCAAGGCAAAGATAGCATCTTATCCGGTCCTGCTGGTGGAATTGTTGGGGCCGTAGAAACCAGCAAAAAGGCTGGATTTGAGAAAATTATCAGCTTTGATATGGGTGGCACGTCCACCGATGTTGCCCATTATAACGGCGAATATGAACGAGAATTTGAAACAGAAATTGCCGGAGTGCGATTAAGAACTCCGATGATGTCTATTCATACTGTTGCTGCTGGTGGCGGGTCAATCCTATTTTTTGATGGGTCACGTTATCGCGTCGGTCCCGAGTCGGCTGCGGCAAATCCTGGCCCTGCTTCCTATCGCAAAGGAGGACCATTAACTGTCACTGATTGTAATGTGATGTTAGGGAAAATTCAACCGCAATTTTTTCCAAAAGTGTTTGGAATTAATGGAGATTTACCTTTAGATTCAGACATTGTTCGGGACAAATTTAACGAAATGGCCCACCAGATTAAACAAGCCACAGGAGATGACCGACTTCCGGAACAAGTCGCTGCGGGATTCCTGGCGATCGCCGTAGAAAATATGGCAAATGCCATAAAAAAAATTTCCCTACAACGGGGATATGATGTCTCTGAATATACCCTCTGTTGCTTTGGTGGGGCCGGAGGTCAACACGCCTGCCAAATTGCCGATACCTTGGGCATGAAACGGGTCTTTATCCATCCCTTTGCTGGCGTTTTATCCGCTTATGGTATGGGATTAGCAGATATTCGCACCATCCGCCAACGGGCCGTAGAAGCTTCTTTAACGGCTGAATTATTGACCCAGTTGCAAACTCAATTATCCCAACTGGAAGCCGACGGAAAAGCCGAATTAAGCCAGAACATTGAGGGAACTGGGGGACTCGTTTCCGTGGCTAAACTGCATCTGAAATACGAAGGCACAGACTCCAGCTTAATTGTCGATTTTGCGGACAATACCGCCATCCTCAAAGCGGCATTTGAAGCCGAACACCGTCAACGGTATGGATTTATTAAAGAGGATAAATCCTTAATTGTAGAAACGGTTTCTGTCGAAGTAGTGCAGCAGATGATACCCCCGGAGGAACCTACCGTTCCCCGGCGATCAGAGGCAGTTCCCTCACCGATTGCCACCGTCCCCATGTACGATGGAGGTTCCTGGCAGGAAACTCCCGTTTTTGAGCGCCAACAATTGCAACCGGGAGATACCCTTAATGGACCGGCTTTAATCATAGAACAAACTGGCACAAATGCCATTTCCGCCGGTTGGCAAGTGCAAATTACGGAGCGGAATTACTTAGTCTTAAACCGGGTATCCAGCGCCGAAATGCCTCGGATAGAAACCCAGGCGATCGCCGCAACTAACCCGGATCCGGTCCTCTTAGAAATCTTTAACAATTTGTTCCGCGCTATTGCCGAACAAATGGGGATTACCTTACAAAATACCGCCTCTTCTGTCAATATCAAAGAACGCCTAGATTTCTCCTGCGCCATCTTTGATCGCGCCGGTCAACTGGTGGCAAATGCTCCTCATATTCCCGTGCATTTAGGCTCAATGAGTGAAAGCGTAGAAGCTTTAATGAAGGCTCAAGGGAAAACGGTTAAATCCGGGGATGTTTATGTGTCCAATAATCCGTATAATGGCGGCACGCACTTACCCGATATTACAGTGATTACCCCAGTGTTTGATAAGGCCGAAAAGGACATTTTATTTTACGTTGCCTCCCGAGGACATCATGCGGATATTGGCGGTATTACCCCGGGTTCAATGCCACCCCATAGCAAAACCGTGGTCGAAGAAGGAGTATTATTGGATAATGTCCAAATCATCAAAGCTGGAAAATTCCAAGAATCCCAGTTATTAGAGATTCTCACCAGGGCCGAATATCCCGCGCGAAATCCTGACCAAAACATTGCCGATTTACAAGCGCAAATTGCCGCCAACGAGCGTGGGGTGCAAGAACTCCAAAAAATGGTCGAACACTATGGTTTGAAAACGGTAGAATCCTATATGGGATATGTTCAGGATAATGCCGAAGAATCCGTCCGACGGGCAATTGCTGTACTCAAAAATGGCGAATTTACCTACCAAATGGATGAGGGGGGAGAAATTCACGTCAAAATTAGCATTGATAAAAATAACCGCAGTGCCACCATTGATTTTACCGGCACATCGGACCAACTCCACAGCAATTTTAATGCTCCAGCAGCAGTCTGTAAAGCGGCTGTTTTGTATGTATTTCGCACTTTAGTTAATGATAACATTCCGCTGAATGCTGGATGTCTCAAACCGCTGAATATTATTATTCCAAAAGGCAGCTTATTAAACCCCTGCTATCCAGCAGCAGTGGTAGCAGGAAATGTGGAAACCTCTCAGGCGATCGTTGATGCTTTGTACCTCGCTCTTGGAGTGATGGCAGCATCCCAAGGCAGCATGAATAACTTCACCTTTGGCAGCGATCGCCATCAATATTATGAGACCATTTGTGGCGGTTCTGGTGCCGGTCCCAACTTCCACGGAACCGATGCCATTCAAACCCACATGACCAATTCCCGCCTCACGGATCCGGAAGTTTTAGAATGGCGATTTCCCGTCCGGTTAGAAAGCTTTTCCATTCGCGAAAATAGCGGCGGAACAGGGCAATATACCGGGGGAAATGGAGTGATTCGCCGCCTGCGATTTTTGGAACCGATGACGGCAGCAATTTTATCCAATCACCGACGCATTCCCCCGGCGGGATTAAATCAAGGCGGCGACGGTGCGATCGGGCATAATTTAGTTGAACGCAGCGATGGTACAATTGAAGAATTAGGAAGCACCAGCGCGGTTCAAATGAATCCCGGAGATATCTTTACCATTCAAACCCCGGGAGGCGGAGGTTATGGGGCTCTAACTTCTGATTAGGTCAATTTAGATTAGAGTGGGAAATTACTACGCTAATCATTCCAAAAGGGGGAGGCCATTCCAGAATGGCCTCCCCCCATATCAACTAGACAATTGTCGCAATCGGTAAAATTTTGGAAGATAGTCTTATGAGCAATAGTTCTTTTTTTAATGAGTTTACTGAACAATCTCTAGTCAAAGCTGAAATTGTTTCAAAATACTTTTGGGCTTGGGCAAAGGTAATTATCCCTTGGGCTAAAAAAAGTAAAATGAACATTGCTTATGTGGATTTATTTTCGGGGCCAGGGCGTTACAAAGATGGAGCTAAGTCCACCCCTTTAAAGATTTTGGAACAGGCGCTTTGCGATGATGATATGTGCCAAAAGCTAGTTACACTCTTTAACGATTTAGATTCAGATAATACCCAATCGCTTCAAAAAGCGATTAACGCCTTACCAGATATAACAAAATTATATCACCCTCCTCGAATTCTAAACATGGAAGTTGGGGAAAACATTATCGCAGAATTGAAACTCCTTCAATCAGTGCCCGCCCTTTTTTTTATAGACCCTTGGGGCTATAAAGGGTTGTCCCTTAAACTCATTGGTTCGGTAATTAAGAATTGGGGCTGTGACTGTATATTTTTCTTTAATTACAATCGAATTAACATGGGATTAAGTAACCCCGCAGTACAAGAACATATGAATTCGCTGTTTGGTAAAGAGCGAGCAGACTTACTGCGAGAAAAACTGGAATCCAAGCGTTCCTATGAACGAGAATTGATAATTCTGGAAGATATCTCAAAAGCCTTGAAAGAAATCGGAGGTGATTATGTTTTACCCTTTGGTTTTAAAGATGCAACAGGAAGCCGAACGAGCCATCATTTAATTTTTGTATCCAAGCACGTTCGGGGATACGAAATTATGAAAGAAATTATGGCCAAACAAAGCTCTAGCAAAGAACAAGGAGTGCCATTGTTCGAGTATAATGTAGCAACACAGTTTCAGCCTTTACTCTTTGAACTGTCAAGACCCTTAGACGAGTTGACAGATATGTTAATCAATGAATTTGCTGGGAAAACAATGACAATGAAACAGGTTTACGAGCAACATCACGTGGACAGGCGCTATATCAAGGTCAATTACAAAGAAGCGCTGAAAAAATTAGAGCAGGCTGGAAAAATTTTAGCTAATCCACCGGCTAACAAACGCCGAAAATTAAAAGGAGAAATTACCTTTTCCGATGAAGTAAAAGTGACATTTCTCTCCAAAAATGCCCAGTAAACTTAGCTTATTTCCCCACTCCTGGAGCTAAGGGAAATTTGACCGAATTCCTCCCCCACTTCTGCTGGTGCTTATGCCAAGAGTATGGCATTTCATCCCAGATTTGTTCATCAAGTAATCTACCGTTTGCTTTAGGGGTTCTGCCCCCTACTTGCTTAAAGAAAAAAGCTACTCCAGATTCCTGGCATTGTTGGCGGATACTTTGGGCCCATTCTAGTTTTAAAGGACGGTGTTTGGGTCCGGATTCACCGCCGACAATTACCCAATGAATCTCTCTCAGGTCAAGATCCAAAGGCCCTAAAAGCGGTTCACAGGAGAGAAATCTCACGGTTGCCGGGACTTGGCGCAAATAGTCAACTCGCTGAACATAGTTTTGATTTTCAACGGAAACACCCATCCAAACATTTTCAGGCCATTTTAATTGGGGTGCAAGCTGTAGCAAACGTTCATGACGTTTAGTCAAGATTTGATAAATATGCCACGGGGTTTCTTTCATCACCTCGAAGACATCTTTAAGAAAATAGAGAGGAACGTCTTCATGGAATAAGTCACTCATTGAATTGACGAAAATTCGACTCGGTTTTCGCCACCGCTTGGGTTCTTCTATCCGTTCTGGATGGAGCGTTAAGTCAAATCCATTGGGGAAATTGGTATGAAACCGTTTTGTAAGGGCTTCCGCATAGCAATGGGTGCAACCCGGACTCACTTTTGTACAACCCGTGGTAGGATTCCAGGTTCTATCAGTCCACTCTATACCCGTATGAATACTTGACATAAAATTTTATTTTTTCCTAAAACAGCAATTAAATTTGGAGGACCTCTTTAGTCTGTTAATTCTTATTTTAGCTTGAATTGACGGAAAAATCAAGCAATTTTACATTATTTTATCTATTGCAAGAATCTGAATCATCAGAATAACCCTTGAGAAAAATTGCTTAAACGACTTTATAATCGCTGCGGTGCGTTCTGGAATTAAAGGGATAATGGATTCATTGGTTGTCAGAAATTCGGAGAGATGACCTTTCATCGTTGCATATCAAACAATCGCAATACTCCCACTAAATCAGAAAAATCATCAGTCCATAAGGGGGCTTTTTCGGTATTTGGAATCGGTTGCCAACGAGCATCGGCGCTTAAGTTGCCAAAATCCTCTGGTTTTCGGGCGAGTAAGACCCATTGAGAGGGGGTTTTTCCGAGGGCTTTTTCTTCCGGGGAAAGGTCTCGGTCTAACTGTTGTAGGGTAGCTAATCCTAGGGTTTGGGCTAGGGTTCCTAAGACGGGTTCTAAATTGATGTAGCGATTGGAAATATTAATTGCTATAATACCCCGCTCTCGGAGTTTTGTCAAGTAGAGTTTTAAGGCTTCTTGGGTGACTAAATGCACGGGAATGGAGTCTGAACTAAAGGCATCCATGACGAGCAAATCATAAGTGTTATTCGGAGTTTGCTCTAATCGCAATCGGGCATCCCCTAAAATTACAGAAAAGGGGGCTTTAGCTTGTGCTAAAAAGGTAAAGTATCGGGTGTCTCGGGCGATTTTTTCGACGATGGGGTCAATTTCATAAAAGGTCCAGGTTTGGTTAGGTTGCGCGTAGGCGGCTAGGGTGCCAATTCCTAATCCTAATACGGCAACATTTTGAAGCCGATCGCTGGAATTTAACTGTTCAAAAGCTTGACCTATCGGACCCGTGGGATGAAAATAGGTTAAGGGTTCCTGACTGCGTTGAGGGTCAAGGCTTTGTCTACCATGTAAGGTAGTTCCATGAACTAAACTATGATAGGGTCCTCGGCGATCGTACACAATCCGATTGACCCCAAAAAAGTTCCTTTCCGTTTGGAGAACTCCACTCATATTCCCTAGGGAAAATTGCCCTAAAAGTAAGATTAAGGTTAATCCGATGGCTAGACTAGGGCGAGGTAGGGAAAAGGTAATGTAGAGGGCAATTAAGAGGGCGATCGCAAATAAATTACCAAACCAACCTTGGCTAATATTTCGGGCAGTGAATCCAACTAGCAAGGCTCCAAATAATAAACTAAGGCTGATAATTTGGGTGGTTTTTAAGTTGAATTGTATGCCTAATTTTTGCGCTTTACGGCTTTGCTGGTCTTTGCGGAGTTGGCTGAACCAGGTGTCTAAATCGCCCTGGGGAGTTTGCAGTAAGGGGGGGTCTTTTTGAGGGGAAATCGCTTCTCTGGGGTTGTTCAAGGTTAACAAAGCCAAGAGTAAAATTAAGGGATATTCTAGTACCGAGGGGAATAAAATTGGAGCAGCGATCGCATTAAACAAGCCCCCGAAAACCCCACCTAGGGAAATCCAGAGGTAAAATTCAGTGAGATGGGCAACGGAAGGGCGACGACGGGATAATTCTCCATGAAAGACACAGGCGATCGCAAAAAATCCGACTAAATGTAACGGCACCAGTAAAGCCACGGGGCGCATTACTTTGGCTAAAAATAAAATAATGAGCGTACTAGAAAATAAGGGAACTAATGTCATTAATATCTGATGAGGAAGCCGGGGATTGCGAGCAAAGGTTAAAATAAAAGAGAGTAAATAAAGGATAAGGGGAATCGCCCAAAGGAGGGGAATTGCTGCTAAATCCGTTGTTAGATAGGTGGTGACGCCTAGCAGTAAGCTAGAGGGAATAAAAGAGAGTAAAGTCCACTGAGCTTGTTGTTGCCAGGTGGGATTTTTATCTGATATTACAGGCTGTTTTGAGACAGAAAAATGGTAATTTTTTGATTTTACTTGTGGTGAAAATTTCCACAAACAAATAGCACATCCTAGGGTAAATAGGATTAAAATAATATAAGCTACTGCCCAAAGCGTACTTTGTTCGGATAATGATAAATAGGGTTCAATTAAAATGGGGTAACTGATTAATCCCAATAAACTGCCAAAGTTGCTGGCACTATAGAGAAAATAGGGTTCTTTGCTACTGGGATGATCCGTTTCAGCAAACCATTTTTGAATCAGCGGCGCACTGGTAGAAACTACAAAAAAAGGTAATGCTACCGAGGAAATTAAAAGTCCTAATAACCAAGGGATTGGATTCGTATTTTCTAGACTCAATCCAGTTTTAGAAAGAGCAATGGGTAAACTCACCAGAGGTAAAAAGAGGAGGAGACTATGGGCGATCGCTTGACGGCGAGTACCCAAATAACGGGTACTTAAATGGGCATAAGCATAGCCACATAATAAAGCACCTTGAAAAAAGAATTGACAGGTATTCCAAACGGCTGGAGACCCCCCGAGGAGAGGTAAAATCATTTTTGCTACCATCAACTGCACACTAAATAGCAGGAAGGCACTCATAAACAGGGTAAGGGAAAACAGGATTAACAAGGGCGTGACTCCTCAAGTGCAACAAGCTATCCATCTAGTGTAAATAATTTCTAAAATTTTGGGTACTCGCCACCCCGCTGGAGTTGACAATACCCTTGAAAGCAAAAATCCCTCCTCCATAAGTTTCCCACTCCTAGGATACTCTGCTAATCTATAAGATGTAGTCTGATTATGCCATCACAGGAGATAAGGATTTGAAAAATCAGTACACCCAAAATATCCAAGCGATCGTCATTGGAATTGTCTTAGCCTTAATACTTTTGTTTGGATCAAGTTCTTTTGTGATTATCAACCCTGGGGAGGCAGGGGTGCTGAGTATCCTGGGTAAATCTCGCGATGGCGCTTTACTTGAAGGAATTCACCTCAAACCGCCCTTAATTTCAAAAGTGGATGTGTATGATGTGACGGTGCAAAAGTTTGAAGTCCCTGCCAAAAGTGCCACCCGAGATTTACAGGATTTAACGGGACGATTTGCGATCAACTTTCGCTTAGATCCGACTCAAGTGGTGACAATTCGGCGAACTCAAGGGTCTTTGGAGAATATTGTGGCAAAAATTATTGCTCCTCAAACTCAGGAATCGTTTAAAATAGCAGGTGCTAAAAAAACCGCTGAAGAATCGATTACTCAACGGAGTGCTTTGAAGGAAGATTTTGATAATGCTTTGAGCAGTCGATTAGAAAAATATGGGGTCATTGTCATCGATACCAGTGTGATTGATTTGAATTTTTCAACTGACTTTGCTAAGGCGGTTGAAGAGAAACAAATTGCGGAACAACGGGCGCAAAGAGCGGTTTATATTGCTCGGGAAGCGGAACAAGAAGCCCAAGCTGATATTAATCGCGCTCAAGGGCGAGCAGAAGCACAACGACTGTTAGCCGAAACATTAAAAGTCCAAGGGGGTGAGTTAGTGCTACAGAAAGAAGCGATTCAAGCTTGGCGAGAAGGAGGCGCGCAAATGCCCAAGGTTTTAGTATTAGGAAAGGATGCGCCCCGGGTTCCTTTTTTGTTTAATTTAGGAAATGTTGAAGGGGATTCTTAATCCTGACTCAGTAAGGTAACTCCAAAAAATAAAATATCCAAACAACCCGCACCCTCAAGGGTGGGGCTATACAGACGAAGCCCGCCTGCGCGGGCTAAACGAATCTTGTTAGGTGCGATCGCATCAAAGTTGGACGATTTATTTCTTGGAATACCCTAACTTATTTTCCCCCTCACCCAGAGGGGGAATTAAGGGGTGGTTTCAAATATTTTGTAGAGAATGAAATAAGGTAATTAAGGCTTCTTGGGCGGTGGATTTTCCGACGCCATAACAAGAACGTTTCCGCCATGCGATCGCCGGGAGATGACCCGCTACCGCTTCTAAGGAAAAGTCGAGTTCGTCATAGTAAATCCAGTTGTCCTGTACCCGCCATCGGACGCGATCGCAAAATGCAGTATAATCCCCTTGGACCCTTTCCCAAATTTCCTGTTGTACCCTCAATCCAAACTGACCATGACTATAGTATTCCCACAACCAATTTAGGGTCACTAAATCGGTTTTGGGAAACCTTTCTAAGTCTTCTATGCTTAACCAGCCTTCCTCTTCTCGAACCGTTGCTTTTAGGGTGATCGCCCAAGTTTCTTCATCAGCTTTTCTCCATTTGCCTTTGGAGAGTAAATTCATTAACCGACTGTAATCAATTCCCACCTCAGAACTAGGATAGAAAGGTTCCGCAGTCTCTCCCTGAGTTGGCAAGATTGCACTCCCCTGTATCCACTCAGAAACCTGACTTAACACGGTTTCAATTTGCTGGAAATTCAACCCCTGTAAATAAGCAGAAATCCATTCGATTTGAGATTGGAGATAGGCTCGTTCTCCTCGGGCTTCTTGTAACTGAATTGTGACTTGATTAAACCGTTCATCAACCTGATTTTCTAACTGAGAGAATCTCTCAGAATCATTAAATTTTCCTGCCGGATGAGGAGTGAATTCCCCTGGCATTTGCTGGCGCACCCACATTCTTCTCGCCCAGTCTATCTGAATTTGTTGTTTGGCTAAAAACGCTTTTCTGAGTTTGCTGGAGGCACTACCGGGAACTGGGGTCAAATCCCATCCACAGCTAGAACAGCGTTCATATTCTCCCTCTAAATATTCCGTATCGCAAACGGGACAGTGATTTATCATAGGTTCTCAAAACAGCAGCCAGATTTTCTATTCAAAAAAAGCGATAAAAAGATAATTTTAAACAAGTTTGAAGGCTTCAGTGAGGGTAAATTTAAGGAAGAATTTTCCCGATTTTACCCTCACTGTATTGGAGAGATAGTTAAACTCAAATTAGCTGAAAAGGCCCGATTGAGTCACGTTCAAAATAATTCCCACTAAGGAACCGATGATCAGGATCATGTTGGTTAATGAACTAATTGCAAAGCCGATTCCTCGTTTTTCAGCCGCTTGGTAATATCCCCAGGCGTAAATAATTCGTCCCACAACCCAAACTCCCCCGATCGCCGCTGCCCAAACCGGACTCACAAAAGCGGAAAAAATCCATAAAGCAGGCAAGAACGAAATGAGTTGTTCTAAGGTATTTTCATGGACCCGTACCACTCTTTCAAAATCGGGATTTCCTGACATGGCGGGAGGTATTATTTTGTATTTAGCTCTGGCACGACCGACATTAATCGTGACAACAAAGTAAACAATTAAGGCCGAAATGGTGACTAAACTGGGCCAAGGCGATAGCATAGGGTAACCTCAATTTTCTGAAAAAATAAAGTAATTTTATCTCTCTTTAAATTATGACATAATTGGGGGACAGGGGTAAAGCGCTGCTGTAAACAATTTTATGCTCAATGGCACAAGTCCCCTTCCATCCTCAGTTAAGGGGTAATCCGAACCTCGATTTCTAAGAGTCTCTCTTCTACAGTTGCGATGCGTTCTTTGAGTTCGATCGCCAAGATAGCGAGGTTATCAAATTGTTCGGCGAGGGAGGGGTCATCCGGTTGCCTGGGCGTGGATGGGGGAATCTCTTCGAGTTGGGGGCGGGAGATGCTTGGAGAAGCATCGGGTTGCCTCCCCAATCTAGCGACGTCGGATTCTAACCGATTGATTTGCGATCGCAGGCTAAAAATTTCCGATTCTAAGCGAGAAATCCGACTGGCATCCGCAACTGAGCCTTGTGCGGATGACGCACCGAATACCAGCAATAAAGTCAACCCAAAAATGATAACAATTCGATGAATAGGGTTCAGCATGATATAATTTCCTAAAAGATTATCTCTTTCTATTTTATCGTTTTGACTAAAAAACTGCTGGACTGGAATATAAAGAAGAGGGCATCGTATCATTTAGAAAATTAACAGACGGAATCAGGTTTTAAAAACTAAGCACATGAATTCCCAGCCAACCCTTTTAGCGGTGGCAGAGTCTTATTTGCAAGACGTTGTAGCACCGAATGCGGCCATCCTGGACCAGGATCCAGATGCCTTGAAAACTGCCTTAAAAGGATTAGGCAGTCGTCATTTATTGGGGTTAAAACTGCCCGAACCTTGGGGAACAGTGGATCCGCAAACTGCTTGGGAAATTCAGGAGGCGATCGCCCGTTACTCCGGTGCGTTAGGGTTTTTACAAACCCAGCATCAAAGTGCCGGAAGCGCCATTAGTCGCAGTCATAATCAGGCATTGAAAGCCGAATATCTCCCTCATTTAGCGACAGGAAAGCGGTTGTTAGGAATTGGGGTTTCTCATTTGCGACGCCAGGGAAATCCTTTAGTGAAAGCCTTACCCATTCCAGGAGGATTTCTGCTTTCTGGGACTGTGCCTTGGGTAACCGGCTTTGGAATTTTTCATGAGGTAGTATTGGGGGCAGAATTACCCGATCATAGGGCAGTTTATGGGATAATTCCCTTAGTAAATTGCCAAAAAAGCGGGGGGCAAATTACCTGGAATGCGCCCATGTCCTTGGCGGCAATGCAATCGACTCAAACCGTTAGTGGCATTCTGGAACAGTGGTTTTTGCCCGAGGAAAAGCTGTTGTTTATGCAACCGGCGGGATGGATTCATGAAAGCGATCGCAAAACGGTTCTAAATAATACTTGTCTCCTCTTAGGATGCGCCCGCGCCGGATTAGATATTATTGCTGCGATCGCCCAGAAAAAACCACTCCCCGGGATAGCTGCTGCGTTTAATGCCCTTGATCGCCAAGTCATCATCTGTCGCCAAAACATTCAGCAGCTACTGTTCCACCAATCCCGGGAGGAACTCGATACTTGGTATTCCCAGGCGTTACTTTTGCGAGTTCAAGCGATTGATTTAGCCTATAAAACGGCGCAAGGTGCGATTACGGTTTCTAGTGGCGCGTCCAATTTGGGGGAATCTCAAGCGGGACGGGTGTATCGAGAGGCCCTAGTTTTTGGTGTCTCCGGGCAAACTTCAGCGGTGATGGAAGCAACTTTGGCACAATTGATGAGATCGCCGTGAATGACGGAGCAAATTTGTTTACAATCAAGATAAATTCACTCAATTCAATGGGCTTAATCATGGAAAAATTTGTGACTGATATTCGCGTGCGGCATTATGAAATGGATGCTTTGGGTCATGTCAATAATGCCAGCTACCAACATTATTTAGAAGATGTGGGAATTCAACATTCGGAACATTTGGGGTTTTCCCTAAATCGCTATCGAGAATTGGGCGGCTATTTTATCATGCGGCGAGTCACAATTGATTATTTACGCCCAGCGGTAGCCGGGGATATTTTAGCGATTACTACTTGGTTAGAAAAGTTACGCGGGACTCGGGTCACTCGTCATTATGAAATTCGCAAAAAAGGCGAAACCGATTTAGTCGTAACCGCTGAAGTGCTGTGGGTTTGGGTGGATGCGGTGACGATGCGACCCAAAGCCATTCCCAAGGAATTTGTCGCCGCTTATGAGCAATATCAACAAGCTGTAATTGAATCAAATGGGGATAAAATGTGAGTAATTTTTTCTGGGCGAAATGTGGAGGTTAGGGCGATTAACCGATTGTCTGATGAGGCTTTTGCTAAAGTTTTGGATAATCCTGAAAATGAGGTTTATGAGGACCTATAATTTGGGAGAAGTCGTTTTCGTTCCATTTCATTTTACGGATTTATTCAATAAAAAAAGCGTCCCGTAGTCAGTGGAAAAATAATGACTGAAGTCGTGACGCCCAACAAGTAACCCTGAGTTTTTCTGGGTTTTTAGTAACGACTCCCGCCGTTTCCGGGTTTGTCCTCTCTTTGAATTACAAAACCTCCACCTCAAGGCGAGATCCTTGGGGAGACTTAAAGACTTTCACTTGGGTGGGGAGTCGTTCTCCTAATGATTTGACATGAGTGATTACGCCGATAGTGCGGTTTTGTTGGCGGAGGGATTCCAGGATTTGAGTGACACTTTCTAGGGTTTCTGAATCTAAGGTTCCGAATCCTTCATCGAGGAATAAACTGCCTAATTCTGCCCCCATTGAAAGTTTTTCCGAAAGCGCGATCGCCATTGAGAGGGAAGTAGCAAAGGTTTCTCCTCCGGAGAGGGTTCGGACTCGCCGCAGTTCGCCCCCATTCCAATTATCTTCGACCCAATATTCTCCTTCTTGCATTTGCAAGGCGTAGCGGGATTCGGTGAGTTCTTTTAACAGTAAGGTAGCTCGGGCAACTAATTCTGATTCTAAATGTTCTAAGATATAGGATTGAAATTCGTTGGTTTTGAGATTTTGGGCTAAAACATGATAAATATCGTAGTTTTTGCTGACGGTTTCTTGTTCAATTAGGAGTTTTTCCGATTGCGCTTGTTTCTGTTCAGCAGATTGTATCCATGTGGATAATTCCACTCGTTTATCTTGGGCTGTTTTTAACTGTTGTTCGGCAGTTTGTTTCGCTTGTTGTCGCTGTTGCAACTGGTGGGCATCAGTGGTGCGATCGCCTATTTCTGCTTGTAAGTCCGCGATGCGAGTAGATAACTCGATGCTGCTTTCTCGATGGTGGGTGATTGCCTGTTGCCATTTCGCCTGTTCCTCCGGGGAGGCAAGGGCAGTGAGAAAGGTAGCTTCGGTTAAATTCGTCCCTTGTAATTGCGTCTGCCACCGAGTCTGACACTGCTGTTGTTTGACTTGGGCAGCATCGGCACTAACCTGGGTTTGATGGGCAGTTTCTCGGGCTTGGATGACCCGATTTTCGGCTGTTTGATGGGCAGTTTCCGCAGCGGAAATGCGACTGCTGAGGGTTTGTTTTTGTTCGGCTAGGGTTTGGGCGAGAACTTGATAGGATAATCCCTCCGTCATCGCTGCCAGTTTCTCCCTCACTTCTTGGAGGTTATGTTGCCGTCGCGTGAGTTCCTCTGTAGCAACGTGGGCATCGGTGAGGGCCGCTTGATAGGTGCGACTGCTAAACTCACGGGCTTGCTGGGCGGTTTCCAGGCGGGTGATGGCTTGTTGATAGGCGGCGGCGGCTTCTCGGTATGCCCGATCGCTCTTTTGGAGGGCTTCTCGTTCCTGTTGCAGGGCGACTGCATCCAGGTCCTCACTCTCACTCCCTTGTAAGACATCGGCAATCTGCTGTTTTAACCCCTGTTGCTGCTGAGTGAGGGCGGCGAATTGTTCCTGAATTTCTCGGTGTTTCTGCGTGAGATTTTCTAGGGCAGCTTCGGCTTTGGTGGCATTTAGTTGGGCAGTCTGCAAGGCTTGTGTCGCCGTTGCTGCCTGGGTTTGTAAGGCAGTGAGATCCACCCAGGCGATCGCCGGTAAGGGGGGTAATTCTGCCTCAGAATCAGGATGGATACCGCCACAAACCGGGCAGGTTTCTCCCCCTTCCAGGGACAAGCGTAAAGCGGCTGCATGGTTGGATTTCGTGGCTTCTGCGTTGGCCCTTTCCCCCGCAGCAATCTCCTGGGTGATTTGCCCGATCGCCCCTTGTGCCTGTTGTAACCGTGTTAGGGCGGCTTGATAGGTGCGATCGCCATTTGCCCGGTCCCGACTCACTTGATCCAGGGCTTGTGCTTGCTGCTTCCGTTGCTTTTCCCCCAGAGTCCATTCCACCAATAACGGGGCTACCCTTGTGAGGCGTTCTAAACGGTCCCCTCCCGGCTTGTGGTGTTGGAGGGCATCCGTTGTGAGAGAAACCTGTACCGTTGCCGCCTTAACTTGCGCTTCTGCTTGGGCGAACTCCTGCTTTGCCGCTTGTTGCTGTTGCTGTTTTTGCTGGGATTGGGTAGCGGTGATCGCCACCTCCTGTTCCAACTGTTGCCGCTGTTCCTCGTAGGCTTTCGCTTGGGCTAAGGCTTCCTCCCGGGCAGCAATTTGCGGTGCCAGGGCGGCAGCTTCTGCCCTCACTTCTGCCAGTTTTTCCCGTTGTGCCTGTAATTGAGCTTCCGCTGCGGTTAAATTCAGGGCGGCTTTTTGAGCCTGACTGGCAGCTAATTTATCTTGAGTGCGAGCCTCCTGAACTAATGCCCAATCTCCTTGCAGGCGATCGGCCACTTGGGAACGGGCCAATCGTTCACTCAGGGCGGTAATTGTAGGCTGTTCCTGGTTGAGTTCGGCAAATTGGCGCTGAAACTTCGTGAGACGTTCTAACTGCTGAAATAGCCGTTCTTCCGCCTCTAACAAAGTTTGGGCGGTTAAGACACTTTGATTCAGGACCGGAATCTCGGTTTCTAAAGTGGCTAATAGCGATCGCTGTCCTTGAATGGCGATCGCATCTGGAACATCCAAATCTGCAATTTGTCGCTCAATTGTTGCCAATTCCTGCTTTAACAATCGGGCTAAATCATTGGTTTCCTTCCGCATCCGCTCAAAAATTTCAAACCCCGCCAATTGCCGTAAAATTTCCCGACGCTTGCCCGTATTTCCTTTTAAAAACTCATCAAATTGCCCTTGGGGTAACAAAATCACCCGGGTAAAGGTATCGAAATCCATGCCCAGAATTTCCGTAATTGCCTTTTTGCTTTCCCGTTCCTTCGTTTCCAGGGTTTCCCAACTGCCATCCCCCTGCGATCGCTCTAATAAAACTTGCGTCACTGGGGTACTGGGACGATATCGCCAAGTTCGGGTAATTCGGTATTCTCCTAAACTAACGGAAAATCGCAATTGCACCTTTAAAGTATTTGCCCCTTGACTGACTAATTCACCCGCTTGGGAAGTGCGGGATGTTATCCCATAAAGGGCATAAGTCATCGCATCCAGCAAGGAAGATTTTCCCGCCCCAGTTGCCCCAGTAATGGCAAATAAATCCAGTTCAGAAAAATCCAGAGTTTGTTCTCGGCGAAAACTGGTAAATCCTTCTAAAGACAGTTCAAGAGGTCGCATAAAAATGGGATGATTTTATCGTAAATTTGGACAAGTTGGAGAGGTTTTAATGAGCGGGTTAGGGTGAATTGTGTAGCCCCAGGCTTGACGCTGCGGGTTCCTTCTTCAGCCCGCGCAGGCGGGCTTCGTCCATAGAGCCAGACCCTTTAGGGTGCGGGCTTTTGCCAATTTACCCCGGATTTTTTTCTTTCAATTTATGATATAAATTCTGGAATTCTTGAACTACTAAGGGGTCCGGCATGGTTTCCAACCGTTCTCGGTAATAATGGCGAAATTCCTCTATCGGATCAAATGAATTGCCGTCGCGAATTCGTTCCCCAGAATTAACCATTGCCTCGGGATAAATCGGTTGAATTTGTAACGTTTGGGGACAAATTTGGCGGACGCGATCGGCGAGTCCTAACTGAGGGCTATCTAATTTGACCATCACCTTAAGAAATCCCGGATAATATTGATAGGATTCCAAGGTATCATCCAAGGTATCCCCCTGACACCAAATCACCTTTAACGGCTTCTGACAGGCAACGGGAATAAATTTTACTTCCGCTGGGCTTCCCGGTTCTACGGTAATTAAACAAAATCCTTTCTCTTGTTCCGCTTCGCCAAAATCAATTTGAATCAAAGAGCCCGAATAATAGGTGGGACAACTGGCTTTAATTTGTTGATGGATATGAATATGTCCCAGGGCAATATATTGTGCTTCGGGGGGCAAAATTTGCTCACCCAAGGCATAAGTATCGCGGGTGTAATAGGCAACTTCCGAATGAGCCAAACGCGCCCCATCCATTGCTAAATGACCCATGAGTACATTCACGCGATCGCCTCGAAATCCTTGGGTCAAATCCGCAAACAAATCCGCCACAATTTCCCGATAACTTTGGCGTTGCACCACTTCATCTTGAGTCCAAAGAGCGTGAGCATCTAGCATTCGCCGTTCTGAAGCAAAAGGCATCGCACCGACGCACAATTTACCGCTTTTTGTCTCTAAAGTAATCACCCCACCGTCATCGCCTCTGCGGGGTTTTCCTAATGCCCGAATTCCCGCCAAAGACAGCAAGGTAGCGAGTCCATCAATGCGCGTCGCCGAGTCATGATTTCCCGCGATCGCCACAGCGGGAATTCCTGCTGCTTGTAACCCACAAAAAAACTCATACGCCACCCGTTCCGCATAAGCGGGGGGATTGGGAACATCAAAAATATCCCCTGCAATCAGGACCGCATCCACCTCCCATTCAATCGCATAAGCCAAAATTTGCTGTAACACTCCAGCAATTTCCCTTGTCCGGTCTATCCCTTTTAAACGTCGTCCCAGATGCCAATCTGCCGTGTGAATGAGTCGCATGGAGAGGAGTCCCAAATCAGTGCAATCACATTTCCTATCATACCATTTAGGTTTGCATTTTACCCTTCAAAATGGCAGGTTAAAGGGTCGGTTCTGGACTCTCCGGCAAGGTCATGGGATTCGGTAATAAGCCATCTTCTTGAATCAACCGTTCGATTAAATCCGGAGGGGTTGCAGAGCGAAAGGGACCACAATAAGAAATCTTTTGTACCGATAAAAAGGCCCAATGATCCGGGGGAACATCACTAAACAGGGGGGGTAAAACTTCTACCCGGTCTTGCACACAAGCTTGCACAATTTCCTCTCGGGAAACCGAGGGGAGTGGTGCTTGTTGCGATCGCCCAGGAACGGCTAAGGTGGCGATCGCCAGGAATGCAGTTGTTACAATTCGGATTGGTTGCATCACTTTCCCTTCCCCTTTAATTATTTTAAATTCAAGGCCAAATCTGCTGGATTCAAAACCCGCCTATTTACTTTTCACCTGGGAGTTTAAACTGAGCAGCCCGATTCATTCCAAACGCGATCGCACTTAATAAAAAAATCCCAGAAATCCCCGCGATCGGATTTTGGTCCATCCCCGTTATCCACTGCGGGACCGCCCCCGAATATTCAACTAATTGACCTGTATTAATAATATAATAGCCGCAAACTAAACCCCCATGAAAGCCAATCGGTAAACCCAAGCGACCTTCACCCACTTTTTTCGCCGCCAGCAAGGTTAACCCCAGCAACAGCAAACCCGGGAACGCGGGTAAATTCCGAATCATCGCCTCAAGGGGCTTAATAAAATGTAAGAGGGCAAAAATGATCGCATTCATAGCGATCGCCACGGCGGGACGGTAATCGCGCTGTAACTCATCGAACAACCAACCGCGAAAGAGCAACTCTTCAGCAAATCCGACCCCCAGGGCGATCGCCAGTCCTTCTAAAAGGACCTTCGGCAATCCAGTAGGGTCCGGCAGTTGCCATCCCAACCACCCCAACAGACCCTCCACTACCAGTAATCCGAACAGACTCAACAAACCTAGGCCAAGACCTCCCAAGAGGTCTTGACCGTTGTGCCCAGAGAACTGTAACCCATAGTGTTTGAGAATCTGGGGTTCTCCGTAGACCCTTGACCCCCAAAATCGCACCAAGAGAATAAACTCTCCATATAAAACTGCCATTGATAAAATGCTCACCCAGTTGGAGTCCGGGACAAGCCAGTAAATCGGCACCGCGACTGGAACCCAAACCCCCAAAAGCATTGCCACAAAAATAGCTAACCTGCCTGGGGCCGGATAGTCACCGAAGCGGATCCAGTTCAATTTCACGCGATTCCCTTTTCCCTATTCGTCCGGTTCGATGGTACTGGTCAACCCATGATTTTTGAGAGTTTCGCAGTAAAACTCCGCGTGTTCCAGGGCGCAGGTAATCACCAAAGCAATTCCATTGCTGTGGGCTTCCATCATAATGCTAACCGCTTGAGGCTGAGTCAAACTCGGCACGGTCTGCATTAACGTTTGCACCACGTGTTCCATCGAGTTAAAGTCATCATTATGTAGTAAAACTCGATAACGCGGTGCTATTTTCCGAACCGTTGAAGTCTTTTCAATGGTTTCTACTGACACGGCGCTCTCCTTTAATTCAGCGATCGTAAATTTTGGCAGTCAATTCTAGGATTTTGAAGCATTCCTATTCAGAATAACGTACTAACCCATCGGCAGTGAAGACAAGGAGGGAAAACCGCACCGTTTCCCTCATCAGATTGGGAAAAAACCCTACCTCACCCGCCCCCAGGCACAGGGAATTCGCCGGAAAGACCTAACCCCCATTCCCCCCTTCCCTCGGAGGGAATGGGGAGACAGATATCACCTGATCACGGAGTCGCTACCCGTCCTTCCTGTAAACCGAACAGGACAAAATGCTCAAACGCACTGCTGAAGGCCCCGCGACTCAGGGCCCGGGCCACATCTATATTCCGGAACAAATAAGCCGACTCGCTGAATAGGGGGCTAGGTGAACGACCCTGGATTTCGCCCTGTTCGAGGAAATGCTGGAATCCACTCACGAAACCCCCGGCAGCAACGATCGCCGCAACGTCAGGATTTTGAGTCAGATAAAACGTTTCATCAAACGCCGGATTGGGGTTGCGCCGCTCAAATTGACCGGATTGCAGATAGTGACTGTAACCACTATTAAAAATCCCTGCGGCCACCGCTTCGGCAACATCGGGATTTTGGCGGAGGTAGAAACTTTCTAAAAACAGCTTGGCATTGCGATCGCGCCCTTCAAAAAATCCCGTCTGCACGAAATGTTCAAATCCACTCCCAATCTGACCCGTCCCTACAGCAAGAGCAACATCAGGGTTCTGGGCCAAATACTCCCCTTCATTGAAAAACTGGGTTGCTGCTGGACGGCCCTCATCTCGGCCAAACCGCAAATAATGTTCTAACCCACTGGGCAAATTCCCGGCAGCGACAGCTTCAGCTACTCCAGGATTTTGAGCTAAATAGGCCGCCTCATTAAAATACAGCGTCAGCGGATTGAGACCTCGTTCCGTCACCGACTGAATGAAGTTTTCAAAACGCGGTGGCGGTGGCGGTGGCGCAGGGGGTTCCGTGGGTGCTGGCGCAGGGGGGAAGGGTTCGGCACCCCCAGGACCCGGTAAAGAACCCGGATCCGGGGCCGGTGCTCCTACAGGGACAACAATCGGTTGCGTGGGGTTGATGGGTTGGGCGATCGCCACCACAAAGGCATCCCCTTGGACTCCCCCTGCCGCATTCGGCAACGGATTGACTGTGGCGAAATTCGCCGACGCACTTTGACCCGTTACAAACGCCGTTCCCACCGGATTCACCGCGATCGCATTCCCCGACTCAAACCCATTCCCGCCGAGATAGGTCAAGTAATCAATCGTCCTCCCATCGGCGAGAATTTTCCCCACAAACGCATCCCCATTCCCCCCAAATCCGGGCTGAATCGGCGCAACCTGGGGTAAATCAGAGGAGGTGGTTTCTCCGGTCAAATAGACATTTCCGCGATTATCGATCGCCATATCATTCCCCTCCTCAAACCCACTGCCACCGAGGAAGGTGGAATAAATCAAACTTTTTCCATCCGGTGCCAACTTGGTCACAAAAGCCTCGGATAAGCCATTTAACTGCGCTTGAAGGGGATTAACCTTGGGGAAATCGCCCACGGGAATCACCGCCCCAGGTTGACCATCTCGGGGGACTCCGGTGCTTCCGGCAATATAAACGTGACCTGCCGCATCCACGGCGATCGCATTCCCAATATCACTATCTCGTCCCCCTAAATAGGTGGAGTAAATTAACTGACTGCCATCACTACTAATTTTCGTAACAAACGCATCCCCACCCCCTCGATACCGCCGCTGCAACTCCGACACCAGGGGAAAGTTATCCGAGCTCGCTTGTCCCGTGACATAGATATTCTGGTTCCCATCCACCGCGATCGCCTGTCCCACATCATTCCCGAATCCACCCAGGAACGTGGAATAAAGCAGCCCTCCGAGGGGGTTAAACTTCGCCACCAACACATCAGACCCATTCGCACCAATGGTATTTTGCACCGCACCCTGCATCGGAAAATTTTCGGAAAAGGTTTGGCCAGTCACATAAAAATTCCCCTCATTATCGAGGGTAATACTATTCACCGAATCCGATCCCGCGCCTCCAAAATAGGTCCCGGTTTCGATAAATCCTCCATTAGCCGTCAGCTTGACAATAAATCCATCTGTTTCCCCATTAAATGCCGTCTGGGCTGCTCCCACGGTGACGGGGAAATTATCTGAACTGGTTTGTCCTACCACAAAGGCGCTGCCGCGACTATCAATGGCCACATCTAAGGCGCGATCGTTGTCCCGACCTCCTAAATAAGTTGAGTAGAAGGCGCTGGCCCCATCGGGAGCAATCTTGGTAATAAAAGCATCAAATTTGAAGGACTCGGGATTACTAATCGTCGATTGTAAGGGAATCCTTGTGGGAAAGTCTGTGGAAATGGTTCTTCCGGCGATATAGATATTTCCTTGGGCATCCAAGGCGATCGCATCCCCTTGGTCTTGCAGGGTCCCGCCCAAATAGCTGGAATATTGCAGGGTTGGGTCAATAATTAAGGCATAGTTGGGGTCATAAGCGCCTAACTCAAATCCAACTTGGCCATCCCCAAGTAATTCATACTCACCCGCCACCGCCACGCGACTGCCTTCAATATCCTGATAAATAATTGGTGCGCCCTCGATTAACTCACCCAAGGCCGTTTGCAGCACCAGCGCCCCCTCCCGCAGGGCGACTGCCTCAATTCCGCTATAGTCCAACCGAATTTGCCCCGGATCCGCTCCCGGGTCTACCACAAATTCCCGTTTCAGCGCCCCTTCGGTGCCGCGATAGACTAAATCAATCCCGTCATAAAGGTCCCGATAGGCAATTCCTTGGTAAGTGGGAACATTCCCCGACCAAGTGGACCCATCGGACCCGGATAAGAAATTCGCCAATCCGGGCAGGGGTTCTATTCCTTCTATCACCGGATTGCCATTCGCCCCGACAAACTCTAGGCGCACCACGGAAGATTGCACCTCATCAGATTCTGGGTCCGGTTGTGCTGCTGCGGTGAACACCACCTCATCTGGGGTAAAGAAAATTGCATGAGAAGCCCCTCGGACGGAAAAATTCACCGTGGGGTCAAATTGCCCCGCATTGGGAATAAAACTTAACGGTAACTGGCTTAAGTTGGGGACCTGTTCTCCAATCAAGGGGTCCCCGGGAGGATCTTCCGGTGAAACTGATTCCCCTGGGGCGATTGCCTGCGGCATAGCTCCGCTTACCGGCAACCGTCCTTCTGGCTGACCATAGAGCAGCCAATGTTGCCACCCACTCTCAAACTCGCCAGTCCCTACCGCCTGAGCCACATCGGGATAAGCATTCAAATAAAACTCAGCATCGAATCCGGTGCCTGCCGCTTCAGTGGAGAGAGGCCACAGCCCAGAGGCATTTACCAGACTAGACGGTTCTAGTGGCGATCGCCATTCGATTTCCAACCCCTCGACATCCATCTTGTTTTGCATCGTAAAAGTATTTTAAATCAGACCAAAGCATCACGATTCGGCAAGGGTAAGGCGTTCTGCCTGCTGGCTATCCATCGTGCTGGGTGTGATCATAGCCGATCATTTCCTTAGACCCACGGATTTTCCCGTTCCTCGGGGGAGTCCAGGCATTTCTTCACCCTCCCTCTTCCAGATTACCCGCTTGTCGTTGGTCATCGGTCCTTGGTCCTTCGTCCTTGGCCGTATAACCAATAACCAATGACCAATGACAAATGACCAATAACAAATGACCAATAACCAATAACAATCCCAGCCCTAGCAGCAAAACTTAACAAAAACTGAGTTAAACGCGATCGCTATGGGTATCCGTCCTCTGATAGACTTTTAGACGGTTGTAGCCAGAGAAAAGGCTGCTGATAGGCAGTTGGGAGGAAAATTCCGTGGATAGTGTAATCGGTTTAGAGATTATTGAAGTCGTCGAACAAGCCGCGATCGCTTCGGCTCGTTGGATGGGTAAAGGCGACAAAAATACCGCTGACCATGTGGCGGTAGAAGCGATGCGCGAACGCATGAACCGCATTCATATGCGAGGCCGCATCGTGATCGGCGAAGGCGAGCGCGATGAAGCTCCCATGTTGTACATCGGGGAAGAAGTTGGCATCTGCACCCAGGAGAATGCCAAACAATTCTGCGACCCCGAACAACTGATTGAAATTGATATCGCCGTTGACCCCTGTGAAGGCACCAACTTGGTCGCTTACGGACAAAACGGTTCGATGGCGGTTCTCGCCATTGCCGAAAAAGGTGGTTTGTTCCGAGCACCGGACTTCTACATGAAGAAGCTCGCCGCACCCGCCTGTGCCAAAAATCATGTGGACATCAATAAATCGGCCACGGAAAACCTGAAAATCCTCTCGGACTGCATGAGTCGCTCCATTGAGGAATTGGTCGTGGTGGTGATGGATCGTCCCCGTCACAAAGGCTTAATCGAAGAAATCCGCAACGCCGGAGCCAGAGTTCGTCTGATCAGCGATGGAGATGTCTCTGCCGCCATTTCTTGCGCGTTCTCCGGAACCAACATCCACGCGCTGATGGGAATCGGTGCGGCTCCTGAAGGGGTGATTTCTGCTGCTGCAATGCGCTGTTTAGGCGGTCACTTCCAAGGTCAGCTAATTTATGACCCCGAAGTGGTCAAAACTGGACTGATCGGCGAAAGCAAAGAAAGCAACATCGCTCGTTTGCAAGAAATGGGTATCACTGACCCCGATCGCGTTTACAACGCTGAAGAATTAGCCTCTGGCGAAACGGTGCTGTTTGCTGCATCCGGTATTACTCCCGGAACGTTAATGCAAGGGGTTCGCTTCTTCAAAGGTGGCGCTCGGACTCACAGTCTGGTTATTTCTAGCCAGTCGAGTACCGCTCGCTTTGTCGATACTATTCATATGTTCGACGCTCCGAAGAGCCTACAATTGCGCTAATCCAGACGCAGCGCGGTTAAGGAAGGAACGAAAGCAGGATGACCTCACAACTCTGCCGTTCCAGGGGTTAGAATCCTGCTGTTTGCTCAGCATAGTCTTTCCCCGGCGATCGCCAGGGTGACCCCTTCTGCCGGTGGTGCGGACCCCTCTAAAGTCCGCTCCCTCCCTCTCCTTCCCCAACCCGCCCTCAGTGCAGCGATGCCGGAGGTTTTTTCCTCCTGTACCCTGCTTCTTCCCCCTGCTCAATCCGCTCGGATTGCGCTGACCCCCCCGGGTTTCAGTTAGGATAAAAATAAAGACAACCCGATTAATTCAGTTCGCCAGAAATAGAATTTCATCGCTACGCTTGTCAAAAATCAAGAGGGCGTAAACGACTAAAAAATCCAGGGAGAAATCATGAATATTGCAGTCGTAGGTCTTAGCCATAAGACAGCACCCGTAGAAATTAGAGAAAAGCTGAGTATTCCCGAAACCCAAATTAAAGAGGCGATCGCTCATTTATGTAGCTATCCTAATATTCGAGAAGTCGCAATTCTCAGCACTTGTAACCGTTTAGAAATTTATATCGTAACGGGTGAAACCGACTCCGGCGTTCGTGAAGCTATCCAATTTCTCTCGGAACGCGGCCAATTAAACGTTCAGAAGTTACGACAACATCTGTTTATCTTGTTACAAGAAGATGCCGTCATGCATCTGATGCGGGTTGCAGCCGGTTTGGATAGCTTGGTCCTCGGAGAAGGCCAAATTTTAGCCCAAGTTAAAAATACTCACAAACTCGGTCAGCAACATAATGGGGTCGGACGCATTCTCAATCGTCTCCTCAAACAAGCCATTACCGCAGGCAAACGGGTTCGCACCGAAACCAGCATCGGCACCGGCGCGGTTTCTATCAGTTCCGCAGCGGTGGAACTCGCTCAAATTAAAGTCCAAAACCTCGCTCCCTACCGCATTGCGATTCTGGGCGCTGGTAAAATGTCGAAACTCTTGGTTCAACATTTACTCTCAAAAGGTGCTACCCAAATCACCATTCTCAATCGCACGTTACGTCGCGCGGAAGAACTGGCTGGGCACTTCCCGGATGCAGAATTAAAGCTGCATTTGATATCAGATATGATGAGCGTAATTTCTGAAACAGATATTGTTTTTACGAGTACCTCTTCTACTGAACCTATCTTAAATCGGTCTAAACTAGAACCGATTTTAAAACCCAATAGCTCGATCATGCTAATTGATATTTCAGTGCCGCGTAATGTGGATTCTGATGTCAATACGCTCACGAATGTCCATTCGTTTAATGTGGATGACTTGAAAGCAGTTGTCGCTCAAAACCAAGAAAGCCGTCGGCAAATGGCAATGGAAGCTGAGGGATTACTGGAAGAAGAAGTTGAAGCATTTGACGTCTGGTGGCGCAGTTTGGAAACTGTACCCACGATTAGCTGTTTACGCGATAAAATTGAAACGATTCGCGAGCAGGAATTGGAAAAAGCGCTGTCTCGTTTAGGGTCGGAATTTGCCGAAAAACATCAAGAAGTGATTGAGGCACTCACCCGAGGAATTGTTAATAAAATCCTGCATGATCCAATGGTTCAACTGCGGGCACAGCAAGATATTGAGGCTCGCCGTCAAGCGATGGAAACCCTCCGCTTGCTGTTTAACTTGGAGACAGAAACGCGATCGGGCGAACAGTACAGTTAGTCGGGAGTCCAGTTAAGGGAAGAAACCGGGGTTTTGGCCCAAATTTCTGCTTGCTCTGCACCAAAGGAAGGGACAAAACCCCGGTTTCTTGTCCCTGGAATCTTATTCTGTAGCGATGCTCTAGGTTAGGGCACGGGTTTCTTCTCATTTGCCCTGCCCGGTTAGGGGCGTATCAGGAGCATGAGCAGTCGTTTTCTCGGTCAGAGTCGGCTAATTCATTTAATTTGCATAGGGATTTTGTTAGAATTATTCGGAGCAAGACTGACGCCATCTATAAAATCTAAGAACATCGAAACCTAAATGGAGAGGCGATTCCCTTGGATGCTTAGGGTTTAACTTTAAAGATGGCCTCAGTCCTGTTGGGGTTTTATACTAAATTAGGCGCTTAAACCTCTAAGGGAACTCCCCAAAATAAAATCGAATTGGGGAGTTCCCCCCAACCCCCCTTTCCAAGGGGGGATTTAAGAGTGCAGATCAGGGCAGAGGGAGGATACTAGGAGTTTAAAAATTATGCAAATTAAGGGTATGAGGAAGAGGAGCGATCGCCATTCCCTGACTGATAATTCTACAATGACAGCTATATCTAAACTCTAAACTCTAAAATTCATGCTTAAAGGGTTAGGAAAACGCGCCTTTCAATGGATCGTAGCCGGATTAGGCGTATGGATGGGGATAGAACTCTTTACTTTTTTGAGTGCCGAAAGTCTGTGGTTTGAGGAACTGGACTACGAACGAGTCTTTTGGGTCCGCCTACTTACCCGCTTAGTATTGCTGGTGTTAGGACTGGGAATCACTGGAGGTTTAACTTTTGGGAATCTATTTCTGGCGAACCATCTTAAATACGGCAAATTAGATATCCTCAGTCGGGGACTGACGGAACCCCTGGGAGGGCGCGATCGCTGGAAACGGAATATTAGCCATCCCTTTGCCCAACCTAACCTCCCGAGTCCCAATTCCTATACTGCCCTCAACTTAGAATCCCTGCTGGCCCTCGTCATCCTCCTATCCCTGGGAATCTCCACTCTTTTGGTTTACTACGCTCAGGTTGTGGTGGATTATTGGCATCCCGGTTCCTGGTTACTCTTGAACTCACCCTCAGTGCCCCTGGGATTTGGACTCCAATCCAGCCAGGAAATCTTACAGCAAATGACCACAGACTGGTGGCAAATTGCCCTGTTGTTGCTGTTTACCTTGGCGATCGTTGTGGAACCTCGCTTACTCTATGCGATCGCCGCTGTCTTAAGCCTTTTCTTCGGTCTAGTCTTCTCGGGTCAGTGGGCAAAAGTGCTGCTGTTTTTCCACCCGATCGCCTTTAATATTACCGAACCTGTTTTTAATCGGGATATAAGCTTTTATATCTTTAACTTGCCCATTTGGGAACTCCTACAATTTTGGCTAATGGGAGTGCTTTTTTTCCTCTTCGCCGCAGTCACCATCCTCTATTTAGTCTCGGGAAATAGTATCAGCGAAGGGAAGTTTCCCGGCTTTTCCGAGGGGCAATTGCGTCACCTTTATGGATTGGGTGCGGCACTGATGGGGGCGATCGCCTTGCGGTATGCACTATTACGCTATGAATTGCTCTATACCAGCAATGCTGTGATTTATGGTGCAGGCTATACCCAGGCCAATGTAGAGGTCTGGAGCTATGGGGGCTTAGCCCTCTTATCCGGGGCACTGGCCATTTTCTTGCTCTATCTGACCTTTCGTAAACTAGAACCACATCACTTTAAACGGCTCAAACAGTCCTTGGGACTCTATGTGGCACTGGTGGCGATCGCCGGAGCCCTGCTGCCTTTCGCTGTGCAACGCTTGATCGTCCAACCCAACGAAATCGAACGGGAGCGTCCTTACATCGAGCGCAGTATCGCCTTCACCCGCCAGGGGTTCGGCCTCGATCGCATTGATGTCCAACTTTTCAACCCTGAAAATGCCCTAACCTTTGAGGATCTCCTCGCCAATGACCTCACCATTAATAATATCCGCCTCTGGGATACGCGCCCTCTGCTGCAAACTAATCGCCAACTCCAACAAATTCGGCTCTATTACAAATTTCCGGATGCAGATATCGATCGTTACACCCTGCGAAAAACCGACCCAGAATCGCAGAAATCTGTCACCGAACGGCAACAGGTCCTGATCTCAGCCCGGGAACTGGACTATAGCGGCGTTCCTACAGAAGCTCAAACCTGGGTTAACAAACACTTAGTTTATACCCACGGTTATGGGTTTACCTTGAGTCCCGTGAATACGGTGGGTCCCGGGGGATTGCCGGACTACTTCGTTCGCGATATTGGCATGGAACGCCAAACGGTGCAGGAAACGGCCAACGATGGCACATTAGGGATAGCAAATGAGCTGATTCGCACCAGCATTCCCATCGGACATCCCCGGATTTACTATGGGGAACTCACTGATACCGCAGTGATGGCACCAAGTAAGGTGCCGGAGTTAGATTATCCCCAGGGGGATGAGAATGTTTATAATAGTTATGAAGGGGCCGGGGGGGTGGGGATTGGCTCTTGGTGGCGGCGGTTAATCTTTGCCAAATACCTGAACAACTGGCAGATGTTGTTCACGGACAATTTTACCCCCGAGACGAAAGTTTTATTTCGGCGCAATATTAAGGACCGGATTCGGGCGATCGCCCCGTTTTTGGAGTTTGATAGTGATCCCTATCTGGTAGTGGCTAATACGCGCTTATATGAGTCGGGAATCACGCCTGCGGAACAACAGTTTCCAGAAAGTGATAATTATCTCTACTGGATTATTGACGCCTATACTATCAGCGATCGCTATCCTTATTCTGAACCGACTTCTCAGGAATTTAACTACATCCGCAACTCGGTTAAGGTCGTGGTAGATGCCTATAATGGCAAGGTCAAATTGTACATAGCTGACCCCTCGGACCCCCTGGTTCAGAGTTGGCAAGAGATTTTCCCCAATTTGCTCCAACCCTTAGATGCCATGCCCGTGGCCCTCCGCAGCCATATTCGCTATCCCCAGGACTTTTTTGAGGTGCAATCAGAACGACTACTGACGTACCACATGACCGATCCGAAAGTCTTTTATAACCGGGAAGACCAATGGCGGGTGCCGAATGAGATTTATGGCAGCAAGCAGCAAGTGGTTGAGCCTTATTATTTGATTATGAAATTGCCCACGGAAGTCTCAGAAGAATTTATTTTGTTGAACCTGTTTACGCCCATGAGTCGCAACAATTTAATAGGCTGGATGGGGGGGCGAGCAGATGGCATTAATTATGGGAATTTACTGCTGTACCAGTTCCCGAAACAACAGTTGGTTTATGGTCCCGAGCAAATTGAAGCCAGAATTAACCAAGATCCGGTGATTTCTCAACAGATTTCCCTGTGGAACCGCCAGGGGTCTCAGGCCCTTCAGGGGAATTTGTTGGTGATTCCCATTGAGCGATCGCTGCTGTATGTCGAACCGCTTTATATTGAGGCAGAAGAAAATAGTTTGCCTATTTTAGCCCGGGTGATTGTCGCCTATGAGAACCGCATCGTTATGGCAGAAACCCTGGAACTCGCCCTCAAGGCTGTTTTCCAGGGAGAAGAACAACCCACGGACCCCATTATTCGTCCGGTGGAAGACATGACGTTACCTGCGGTGAATTAAGGGGATTAAGGGTTTGTGGGAAATTTAGCCCAGTCCGCTACACTGACAAAAATCGCTGACTCAAACCTTGGAGGGATTCATGAAACTGCTCAAAAAAAGAGTTAGAAGTTTGCTCGTGCAACTCTATGAAGAGGTAGAGTTGCTTCCAGATGATGATTTGCAACAGGTCGGTGCTGTGGTAGAAAGTCTTTATTATGATCTGTATGTGCTTCGCTTCATTCAGCAAGCGAACCGCAGCCTGAAGCCTGGGGATAGCTTCACTCGTGAGGAAGCCTTACGATATTTGCGATCGCTATGATGGTGATGAGCGACCTATCTTTAAGTGAACATTTAGATTCAGGGGGAATAGATTGGGCCTGTGATTCTTGAAGCACGTTATAGTCGGTCTTTCCTTCTCGATCTTCGGCAGTTAGACCGAGCTAGTTTCGAGCGGGTGTACGATTTTGTCTTTTTCAAATTTATGCAGATTGAACGCATTCACGAGTTGCCGGAGTTACACCAACTCGGGTCTCATCCTATTTTTTATCGGTTTAGGCTGGATAACTATTTGGTGGCTATACAAGTTATTGGTCATTTTGTCAAGTTTTTACGGATTCTCCCTCTGCCAGACTTGAACGAACCCTAAGCTTTCCAGGGAAGTCATCCAGGGAGTGGCGGTATATCCTAGTTCAGGTTAACCACTGAAAGGCTCTAATTGTATCCGCATCCTGAGTCTGCTTCCACTGATATCGGTACACTTGTGTGTGGTGAAACAAAGATAAGTAGAGAGTTGTTATGGATGCTCGCTCACTCTGGAAACGATATCAGGACTGGCTCTATTATCATGAAGGGCTAGGACTGTACCTGGATATCAGTCGAATGAGATTCGATGAGACCTTTGTCGAATCGATGAAACCGAAGTTTGCTCAAGCCTTCGAGGAGATGAAGGCCCTAGAAGCCGGGGCAGTCGCCAATCCCGATGAAGGCCGGATGGTCGGTCACTATTGGTTACGAAATCCTGACATTGCACCCACCCCCGAACTCAAACAAGAAATCCTCGAAAACCTCAGCCATATCGAGGACTTTGCCCAAAAAGTTCATAACGGGACAGTCCACCCTCCCAACGCTTCCAAATTTACAGACATTCTCTCCATCGGCATTGGGGGATCGGCCCTCGGTCCGCAATTTGTCTCCACAGCCCTGGCCCCCGAATCTGCACCCCTGGGGATTCACTTCATTGACAACACCGACCCCGCAGGGATCGATGCCTTGTTAAATCACATCAAAGACCATCTGCCCACCACTCTGGTCCTGGTGATCTCTAAATCCGGTACGACCCCAGATACCCGCAACGGCATGATTGAGGTGCAAAAAGCCTTTGAGAGCATGAATCTTAACTTTCCCCGTCATGCTGTTGCCATTACCGGCCATGATAGCGCCCTGGAAAAACAAGCCCATCAGGAAGGCTGGATTGATACTTTCCCCATGCATGACTGGGTTGGAGGACGCACCTCGGAACTCTCTGGGGTGGGGTTAGTTCCGGCTGCTTTGCAGGGGATTGATATTCAAGGGATGCTGGCTGGGGCCAAAGAAATGGATGAAGCCACTCGCCAACCGGACCTCAAGGGCAATCCCGCTGCATTGCTGGCCCTCTCCTGGTACTTTGCAGGCAATGGACGGGGGGAAAAAGATATGGTGGTGCTGCCTTACAAAGACAGCCTGTTGCTGTTTAGCCGCTATCTGCAACAGTTGGTCATGGAATCCCTGGGTAAGGAGAAAGATTTAGCCGGGAATACGGTTTATCAGGGGATTGCGGTTTACGGAAATAAGGGGTCTACGGATCAGCACGCTTACGTTCAACAACTGCGCGAGGGGGTGCCGAATTTCTTCCTAACGTTTATTGAGGTTTTAGAAGACCGGCAGGGCCATTCCCCAGATGTAGGCCCGGGAATCACCACGGGAGATTATTTGTTAGGGTTTTTGTATGGAACTCGGGAGGCGATTTATGACAATCAGCGCGATTCCATTTCGGTGACGATTCCCCAGGTTAATCCCCGCACCGTTGGGGCTTTGATTGCGCTGTACGATCGCGCGGTGGGTTTATATGCCTCGTTGATTAACGTCAATGCCTATCACCAACCGGGTGTGGAAGCGGGTAAAAAGGCAGCTTCTGAGATTCTCGACCTTCAAACCCGAATTATGGAGGTGATTGCAGCGGAAGGGAAACCGTTATCCCTAGAGGAGTTGGCCCAGAAAGCGGATGCGAGCGATCGCATTGAAATGATTTATAAAATCCTGCGCCATCTCCATGCCAATGGACGGCAAGTGACTCTATCGGGTAATTTGGCCCAACCTGCCAGCTTAAGTGTCTCGGCTCGTTAAATCGAGTTGGCCTGACTCTGGATTTGACCTACGCTAGAAGTATAGACGCTACTCGGTGGCGTCTATACTTGTTCTGTTCCCCCTTTAGACCCCATGCCCTTGACGATTCTGATTGTTGATGACGATCCCGCTATTCGTCTGTCTATCTGCCATTATTTGGAGCAGTGCGGTTACTCTGCGATCGCCGCTCAGAATGGTCAAGAGGGTCTATTAAAAGTAGATGAATTTCAACCTCATTTACTGGTAACGGATATCATCATGCCCGAGATGGATGGGTATGAACTGGTGAAGCGCGTCCGCAAAAAACCGGCTTTACGGTTGTTACCTGTGATTTTTTTAACCGCACGTACCAGTACCCCGGAACGGATTTTAGGGTATAAACTCGGCTGCGATTTGTATTTACCGAAGCCGTTTGATTTGGATGAACTCGGTGCTGTCATTCGCAATCTGTTGGAGCGATCGCAGCTTATCCAGTCCCAGTGGCGATTTAATTCTGATGACTCCCTCTCTCCCGCTGGAGAAGCCAACCTCAAATCGCCCGTTGAGACCACCCCGTCCCTTCGGGCCACCCCTCCAAGGGAGGGGAATAAGCCTGTATCCCCGGCAGATAAAGCAACGGCATTAACGGCACAAGAGTCAGCGTTTACGATTCCTTTAACGCCCCGAGAACGAGATGTTTTAGATTTACTGGCGGAAGGTCTTTCTAATGCTCAAATTGGCGATCGCCTCCACTTGAGTCCGCGCACGGTGGAAAAATATGTGAGCGCGCTGTTGCGAAAAACCGAAACCAGTAATCGCGCTGGACTTTTGCGGTTTGCGATCGAGCATCACTTAGTTTAAAGGGTTCTTTGTTCTAACTTAATTTCAGACACATCAGCTTGGGGGTATAAAGATAAAATTCAGTCAATACAAAAACAAACAAAATCCCCCAGGGCAATCGCTTCCTGGGGTGGAAATCGTCCCTCTTGAATGTCAGACAAAACTTCGGCGTAGTCCTAAATAGTTAAGGATTGGTTATAATCCTGAATAAAATACAATAAAGCCCGAATATGAATGTCTAATTTTTTAGAAAATTATAAAGTTTTTCTAACCCCTCTATAAATTCCCTGTCTTAAGGTATTATTAAAACGTTCACTCTGGCGCTGAGGCAGGCTACCCTTCACCGAAGCCGCAGACGCGCCTAAGTCTTTAGCACTAAGTTTCTATCAGTAATCTTGCCGCATCATTAGACCTCTTGCAAAATTATCTTAAGCCGAGTGGCGTTAAGAAGGGAGATTTGGGGGGATCAATCCGGATTTTTGCAAGAGGTCTATTACATATTTATAACTACCCTAAACACAACCTAACGCCTCCCCATGATGGCGGAGATGGTCATCGATGAAACTGGCAATAAAGTAGTAACTATGATCGTACCCGGGCTGCATCCGTAACCGAAGGTCAATCCCAGCCTGCTGACAAGCTGTCTCAAACCGTTCCGGTAATAACTGACCTTGGGCCAAAAACGAATCTGCGTCCCCTTGGTCAACCAAAATCGGACGCCGCCAAGCCGAAGTCTTCACTAACTCACTTGCATCATAGGCAGACCAAGTTTGACGATTTTCCCCCAAATAGCCCCGAAATGCCGTTTCCCCCCAAGGACAAGACATGGGGGCGGTAATGGGGGCGAAGGCGGAGACCGACTGATAACGGGAGGGATGGCGTAAGGCACAGATCAGCGCCCCATGTCCCCCCATCGAATGACCGAAAATACTCTGCCGAGTCGGATCCACTGGAAAATTCTCCTCAATCAGGAGGGGAAGTTCCTCTGTGACATAGCGGTACATCTGATAATGTTTAGCCCAGGGAAATTCCGTCGCATCGACATAGAAGCTGGCCCCACTCCCAAAATCCCAGCGGTCCTGTTCTCCCGGAAGTCCCAGATTGCGGGGGCTGGTATCCGGGGCGACTAACAGCAAGCCATATTGGGCGGCTAGACGTTGCGCCCCAGCCTTAGTAATAAAGTTCTCTTCCGTACAAGTTAACCCCGATAGCCAATACAGAATGGGAACCGGCTGCTGGGCTGCTTGGGGCGGAATATAAACTGAGAACCGCATTGGAGCGTTGCAGCATTGGGAGGAATGCTGATAAAACTGGGTAGTTCCACCAAAGGAACGACTCTGCTGATTTAGGGTAAGGGTCATGATTCGGGGAAGGTGACAACGGTGCGAATGGCTTCCCCGGTATGCATCAGGTCAAAAGCCTCGTTGATACGATTGACGGGGATGATATGGGAGACCAGACTATCGATGTCGATTTTACCATCCATGTACCAATCGACGATTTTAGGTACATCCCGGCGACCTTTGGCTCCACCAAAGGCGGTTCCTCGCCAAACCCGTCCGGTGACGAGTTGGAAGGGACGGGTCCTAATTTCTTGGCCCGCCCCTGCGACGCCAATGATTACAGATTCGCCCCAGCCTTTATGACAGCATTCGAGGGCCTGACGCATCACGTTGACGTTGCCGATACATTCAAAGCTATAGTCGGCACCGCCATCGGTGAGGTCGATGATGGCTGCAACAACGTCTTCTACATCGTTGGGATTGATAAAATGAGTCATGCCAAATTTTTCAGCGAGGGGCCGTTTGGCCGGATTGAGGTCAATGCCGATAATTTGGTTGGCTCCCACTAAACGCGCTGCTTGAATCACGTTCAGTCCAATTCCGCCTAATCCAAAAACGACGACATTTGACCCCGGTTCGACTTTGGCGGTGTTGATGACTGCGCCGATGCCGGTTGTGACTCCACAACCAATCAGACAGACTTTCTCGAAGGGGGCATCATCCCGGATTTTGGCGACGGCGATTTCTGGCAGAACGGTGAAGTTAGCAAAGGTGGAGGTTCCCATGTAGTGATGGATTTTTTCGCCGTTGAGGGAGAAGCGACTGGTGCCATCAGGCATGACTCCTTTGCCTTGGGTGGCTCGGATGGCTTGACAGAGGTTGGTTTTATTGCTGAGACAGTATTTGCATTGACGACATTCCGGGGTATAGAGGGGAATGACGCGATCGCCTACTTTCAGACTTTTGACTTCATCGCCGACTTCCACCACAACTCCAGCCCCTTCATGACCCAGGATAGCCGGAAACAGTCCCTCTGGGTCTGCTCCAGATAGAGTATAGGCATCGGTATGACAAACGCCGGTCGCTTTGATTTCCACCATAACTTCTCCGGCTTTGGGACCCTCAAGTTGTACGGTTTCTAAACTTAGAGGTCCACCGGCTTGCCAAGCAACGGCGGCTTGTATGTCCATAAATTACCTTGTTTTTGTTTTTTTGTGAGAAGAAGCAGTCCTGTTGATTTTAGCGGAGAATCTGCCCTATAGGGGGGCATCGCATTTACCAGGGTGGAGATTGCAGCTAGGCAAGGAAGGGTCAAGTCGTCCCAGACCCCTGATTGTGCAAGTATTTTAGCAGAATGCCAGTATAATAGCAGGATGCAAAATCAGGTCAAACGCAACAACTATGGGACAACATGGGCGAAAACCTCTCAGGTATGTGGTGTATGCCCTACTCCTGCTGCTGGTAGCTTGTGGGAGATCTCCGGGGACCCAGCCGCCTAGCTCATCCTCTGCCTCTGTGACCCTAACCGTTTCGGCAGCGGCAAGTTTGAATCAAGTCTTACCCCCGATCGCCAAGCTGTGGGAACAGGAAACGGGAAATAAGGTGATCATTAACTTGGGTTCTACAGGGCAACTTGCACAGCAAATTGAGCGAGGTGCGCCTGTTGATTTATTTGTGGCAGCCGATACAAAATCTATTGAAGATTTAGACAAAAAGCAGCTAGTTTTTTCTGAAACAAAGGCATTATACGGGGTGGGACGAATTACGCTGTGGCATCGGGAAGATAGCTCCCTTCAGATCAAAGAACTTCAGGATTTAACCCGGGCAGAAATTGAACGAGTTGCCATTGCCAATCCAGACCACGCCCCCTACGGAATTGCGGCCAAACAAGCCTTGGAATCTATAGGAATTTGGGAAGAACTTCAGCCAAAGTTAGTATTAGGGGAAAACATTAGACAAACTCAGCAATATGCAGAATCAGGCAATGTAGATGTGGCGATCGTTGCCTTGTCGCTCAGCCTGAATCGTCCAGGTCAATGGAGCTTAATCCCTGATAATTTACATCAACCGATTGAGAAAATGTTAGTTGTCCCCAAGACTGCACATAATCCAGATAATGCCCAGCAATTTGCTAGGTTTATTAATAGCTATAAAAGTAGACCTTTGATGCACAAACATGGCTTTATTCTGCCGGGAGAAGAGCCGGTAAAATGATTTGGCAGCCCTTATTTTTGTCATTACAAGTGATAGGAGTTGCCAGCCTAGCCATCTTAACTTTAGGGTTAGGGCTAGGCATTTTTTTGGCAAGAACCCGTTTCCCGGGACAACTGCTGGTTTCGACCGTGTTAAATTTACCCTTAGTCCTGCCTCCGAGTGTGGTGGGTTATGGACTATTGCTGATATTAGGGCGAGGCAGTCCGATTCAGGAAGTTTTGGGAATTCAGTTATTATTTACTTGGCAAGCTGCGGCGATCGCCTCGACGGTAGTAGCACTTCCATTAATGGTGGAATCCACCAGGGTGGCGATCGCCACTGTCAATCCTGAACTGGAAGACGCCGCCCGCACTTTAGGCGCATCGGAACTGGAAGTTTTATGGCTGATTAGTTTACCCTTAGCCTATCGTGGAGTATTGGCAGGTTTTGGTTTAAGTATCGCCCGAGGATTAGGTGAATTCGGGGCAACTCTGATGGTAGCAGGCAGTATTCCCGGGCGGACCCAAACGTTACCCCTGGCTATTTATGATGCGGTCCAAATGCAGAATTATCAACGTGCCAACCAAATGGTGCTAATGATGACTGTCATCGCCTTTACCTTGTTGTGGGGGGTGAGACTGTTGGAAAATGCTCAGGAAAATCAATGAAACCAGATGCACCGTCCCGCTAATCTGATTAAATTAGGGTCTTTACAAAAAAACCGGGCAAACCTACTACTGGGTTTCCGGTTTATGATAGGCTGTCCGAATCCACGTTCTGGACGGCTTAGGAACTCACCTTAACATTCTGCTGCTCAACGACATAATCCAGAAGTCCTTCACAGGCATCAGTGAGCAGATTGATAACATTGTTAAATCCATCGGGACCGCCATAATAGGGGTCGGGCACTTCTTTCTCGGAACGATGGCGACAGAAATCACACATCATGCGGACTTTTTGGCGATACTGACCTTGGGGATCAAGGGAGATGATATCGGCGTAGTTTTCCCGATCCATTGCTAAAATCAGGTCAAAGTTCTGAAAGTCTGCGGGATGAAAGCGGCGCGCTTCGCCAATAAAGGAGAGTCCCTGTTGTTTGGCTGCGGCTACCATGCGGCGATCGGGGGCACTCCCCACATGATAAGCTGAAGTCCCAGCAGAGTCACAGATAATTTGATCCTGGAGATTTCTGCCTGCGATTTGGTGGTTCATAATATTTTCGGCAGCGGGTGAGCGGCAGATATTCCCGAGGCAGACAAATAAGAGTTTATAGGGCATGGGTGAGTTATTCGCAGTTAGAGACTGAGGATAATAGATGGAACAGGCGATCGCCTTCTATCTTACCGAGATTTTAAACTGGATCACGCTCAGACAGACCGAAATCAAAGCCTAAAATAAAATTAGCTGGCTTACTTGACACAGCAGAAAGCCAGCTAGATCTTGATGAAAAGTAGTTGATATGGATTAGACTCGATACAAAGACGACTGCCTAAGCTATAGCAGTTACAGACCGGGCAGATTTAGCCCACCTGTTAATTCTTCCATCCGTTCGCGCATGGTTGCGGTGGATTTATTATATGCATCTGTCATCGCAACGGCAACCAGTTCGGAAACCACTTCCGCTCCTTCGCCGAGAGCATCGGGGGAAATTTCGACCCGACGGGGTTCTTGGTTGCCGCTTAAAACCACTTTAACCAAACCACCACCGGCTTCGCCGATGACTTCGAGTTCATCTAATTCTTCTTGAAGCCTTTTAGCACCTTCTTGTACTTGTTGAGCTTTTTTGAAGGCTTCAGTCAGCTCTTTCATTTTGCCGAGACCGAAGCCAAATCCTCCCTGTCCTTTTCCTGCCATAACGGGTTAACTCTGTATGGGTTCAAATCGATGTTGGCATGATTGAGCGGCGCGATCGCTGCTGTGGATTCTTGGTTCCTCAAGAGGACTGACCCTAAAATAGGAGACTATTTTAGGAGACAAGTACCGCTTTCTCCAAGCGTTTTGCCCTTAATGTAAGAGCCAGTTCCGGTGTGCCTCACCGTACTGTCAAGGTCTGAAGCTCTGGCGCTCTAACGGATATTCTCTCAAGCCATCTCAAAGGGAAGGGAGAGCTTAGAAGTCAATCGGGTTAACCGTTGTCTCCTACCGCTTGACCTGATCCGACGGAAGGTCTGGAGTAGGTCGCGCTCAGAATCAGACCCTCGCGGGCATTACCCTTAGCAATACTACCACGCCATAATTGCACTATGCCATTGACCCATCCCGGGGGATCACCGAGTTTTCCGGGGAACAGATGGGGGGCGATCGCCTCTCAATCCGGGAGGTTACAAACCTTGAAACTCGCCGATCGTGCGAACTTCTGGTTCTAAAAGCACGGCCCAGTTCTGCTCAACTTGCGCTTGAACATACCGAATAAGCTGGAAAATATCACTGGCTTTCGCGCCGCCACAATTCACAATAAAGTTAGCGTGACGTTCAGCCACCTGAGCGCTGCCGATTTGGTAGCCTTTCAATCCAGTTTGCTCAATTAACCATCCCGCCCCTCGTGAGCCGTCAGGATTGCGGAACACACTGCCACAACTGGGCAGGTGGTAGGGTTGGGTGGATTTGCGATGTTCGAGTTGTTCGGAGGTAGTCGCTTGGACCCGCGCCGGGTCTGCCCCTGGTTTGAGTTGAAAAGTGGCCTCTGTGACCAGGCGATCGCCCCCTTGGAGGACCGAGGTGCGATAGCTATACCCCAACTCTTCCGGAGTCAGGACAGAAATTGTTCCCCGGTGGGACACTACCTGAGTATTCACTAAAATCTCTGCGGCACAACTCCCATGAGCACCAGCATTCATCACGACGGCTCCCCCGACGGTCCCGGGAATTCCGACAGCCCACTCTAGTCCTTCCCATCCCAATTGAGCCGCTTGCCAAGCTAAACGAGGCAGGGACTGACCTGCGGCAACGGTCACTTGACCTGTTTCGGGATTAAAGCGGCTATAGCGCAGATGGCGTGTAGAAATCGCCAAACCAGGAATGCCGCGATCGCTAACTAAAAGATTAGAACCCGCACCCAAGAAGGTGACGGGTAATCCTTCCGCCCTGGCCCATTCTAAACAGGCTTGGACCTCTTCTATCTGTTTAGGCGCAACGTACCATTCAGCAGGACCCCCAACTCGGAAGGAGGTAAATGTTGATAAGGAAACATTGGACTTAATCTGACAAGCGGTTCCTGCTAAATAAATAGACTGGGATCGATCGCGATCGCCGTTTACGGGAGTCAGATGTGGATTCTTGGCCGGTTGCTTGACCACGGAGGGGCTGAGGATGCGTACAGTATCGGAGGAAAGAGTCATGATAATCCAGGTGCTTAAATCCCTATAGACCACTGTTTTTGAACGTAAATCATCCAGGGTATTTCGAGGAGCGATCGCCCAGGGTTCCCTAGAAACTTACTGGCGCTCAGGCTCGATGGCGTGCTTCTGCCAGAGCCGTTTGCTCGACCTGTTGATGAAATGCCATGACTTCCGGAATGATCTGATTCAAATTACCAGCCCCCAGAAATATGGCGAGGTCTCCAGGGAGTAAGGCTTCGCCGAGAAACTCACTCACTTCAGACATAGAAGGACTGTAATGCACCCGAGGATGATGAGCGGCGATCTCGTCGGCGACTTGTTGTCCGCTCAGGTCAAATTCATTGGCTTCCCCGGCACTGTAAATGTCGGTTACCAGCACTAAATCAGCATCGCTAAATGATTCCGCAAACTCGGCTAAAAAGGCCCGAGTTCGGCTGTACCGATGGGGTTGAAATACGGCGACAACGCGACTGGCACGAGAACGCAATCCTTGGGTTTGCAGACTGGCTGCATGGAGGGTGGCGCGAATTTCACTCGGGTGATGGGCGTAGTCATCTACAAAGTGGATGTCATTATATTTGCCTCGGGTCTCAAACCGGCGGCAAGCCCCCTCAAATGTAGCAATTTCCCGGGCAATGGTGGCGAAGTCTAAACCGACCAAGCGTCCAACTGCAACAACCGCTAGAGCGTTACTCAGATTGTGTGCGCCCAGTAGGGAAATGGACAGTTGACCGAGGATTTGACCTCGCTCCCAAACCCGGGCTGTGGTGCCGTCGGATCTATAAGCGATACAGTCTACGGTGTAGTCGGCACCGGAATCGAGGTTGAGGCTGTAGGAGATGCCCGGTTGAAGGCGATCGCGCACGGTTTCGCAGTCAATGCATCCGACTAAATGGGTGCAGCGCTCTTTAAAGGTTTCAAAAATCTCGATGACTTGATCCAAGCTCTGGTAGTGGTCCGGATGGTCTAGTTCAATGTTGGTCACGACGCCAATTTTTGCCGAGAGTTTGGCGAGGGACCCATCGGATTCGTCCGCTTCTGCCACTAGATAGGGTCCTTCTCCCAGACGAGCGTTCCCTTCCCAGGCTTTGACTTCTCCCCCGACAACAATCGTGGGGTCCAAACCGGCCTTTAATAACACATAAGCCATCATTGAGCTCGTTGTGGTCTTCCCGTGGGTTCCGGCTACGGCAATGCTTTGATATTCGGATATTAAAGCAGCCAGTAGGTCGGAGCGGTGAAAGATGGGACAGCCGAGGTCTAAGGCGGCTTGATATTCGCTATTGGCTCCATCGATCGCCGTTGAGCAAATCACTTGCGGCAACTCAACTGGGGCGGGGCTTCCGTTGGCGGCTAATCTTACTGGTTTCGGTGCGATCGCCGGTAAACCGCCGGACCCCTCCCCATTTGCTGAACTCAACACTGCCCCTTCTTCGGTGGCGGCGCTCTTTTGTCGGTAAAAATCCAGGTTGCTGGCATCTTGACGCCAAAAAATTTGCGCTCCATTTTCTTGTAAGCGCTGAGTGATATGGCTCGACCGAATATCGGAGCCAAATACCGGGACCTGCCGCTTCGCTAAAATGTAGGCAAGCGCTGACATTCCGATTCCACCGATTCCGATGAAATGAAAGGGTTTGCCACTTAGATCGATAGAATTGTGCATTGTAAGCTCCTTACACACCACACCACGCCAATAACACGCGATATCATATCAAGAATTGTTTTTGTACGATACAGTCATAACAGAAATTGAGCGCTCTCCCTGAAGAAGCATTTTTCGATTCTAGTGTCGAATACACCCCATCCTTCGTCTTTTCCCGAGATTTTTCTAGGGTTAAACGTTTTGGGTGTGTTTACCATAACCGATGGTCAAGAAAAACGGAAAATAACTCGTGACCCCATCAAGTGAGTTGCTAATCTCACCTAAGTTAGGTCAAAGTACGCTCCTGAAACGTAGCAGAACAAAGGGGAAAGCAGTCTTACTATCGCACAAGTGCCTCCATCGGTGGCTAGGCTATTTCCGGAAAAAATACCCGTAAAAAGCACTTTCGGGAAATCAGGGCGGGTTATGATTGCGATGATGGGTGAGTGTCGGACCCTCCAATCCAATTGAAAATGACTGCTCTGTTTGAATAGCCACTCTCAAACAAAGTTTACGCGAAAGAATGCAGCCTCAGCGGATCAAAAAAAGAGCGATTTTGGGCGGAACCTTTGACCCGATTCATTGTGGGCATTTGGGAATCGCTTATGCCGCCTTAGAGCAGGCGGGATTAAACCAGATTATATGGGTTACCGATCGCCACAAGCGCGATCCCCGTCAGCAATCCCGGGTAGAGTTTGAGCATCGCCAGGAAATGGTGAGCTTGGCGATCGCCCCAGAACCAGCCTTTTGCCTCGGTCCCGCCTCCCCAGAGGACCCCGAAGCCGGGTATGCGATCGTCACCTGGCAAAGCCTCCAACAGCGCTACCCTAATAGCCAGTGGTATTGGATTATCGGGGCCGACGCCTTTTCTACCCTGCCCAAATGGTATCGCGCTTCTGAACTGGTTGAGGCTTGTGAGTGGTTGGTTGCACCGCGATCGCCATCCTCACCCCCAGTCAATTACCCCGAAGAAACTCCATTATTAATGGAAATCTCCCCCCTAAACCTTCAGAAAGGACGACCTAAATTAAACTCCACTCTAGGTACAAATCCCTCGCATCCCCTAGACCATACCGCCCTGATCAAAACTGAGGAGATTTGCCAACAAGTCGCGATCGCCTTCAAGACCCGACAGATTCACCTACGCTGGCAAATCTTACAATCCCAAACCCTGCCGATGGCTTCAACCTTACTGCGTCATCATTGGTGCGACTGGCCCAAAATCCGCACCTGGGTTCCCGAACCCGTCCAAATTTATATCCAAACTCACCACCTTTATCAGAACCCACAGCACCCGCTACCACCGCACTCTAGCTCGATCCCCAGTCTTTAAAAAAACTGATCGAAATTTACACCCGTTGCGATATGATTGGGTTCATTACGTTAGGCAGTTTTAGATTAAAGAAAGGGGCAAGACGCAGTGATTAGAGTAGCGATTAACGGTTTTGGACGTATCGGACGCAACTTCCTGCGCTGCTGGTTAACCAGATCCAACAGCCAACTCGAACTGGTCGGTGTAAACGATACCTCCGACCCAAGCACCAACGCCCATCTACTCAAATATGATTCCATGTTGGGAACGTTGAATGCTGACATTAGTGCCGATGAAAACTCCATTACCGTCAACGGCAAGACCATTAAATGTGTCTCCGATCGCAATCCCTTAAACTTGCCCTGGGCTGCTTGGGGAGTTGATTTGGTTATTGAATCCACCGGGGTCTTCGTAACCGAAGAAGGTGCCTCAAAGCATATTCAAGCAGGTGCAAAAAAGGTGTTGATTACTGCTCCTGGAAAAGGCAGCAAAGTTGGCACTTTTGTCATGGGAGTTAACCATGATAAGTACGACCCCAACGAGTACGACATCATCAGTAATGCCAGTTGTACAACGAACTGTTTGGCTCCCATCGTTAAGGTCATCAACGACAACTTTGGCATCATCAAAGGCATGATGACCACAACCCACAGCTACACCGGCGACCAACGGTTGCTTGATGCCAGTCACCGGGATGTGCGTCGTGCTCGTGCTGCTGCACTCAATATCGTCCCGACTTCCACTGGTGCAGCTAAAGCCGTGGCTTTAGTCATTCCAGAGATGTCCGGTAAGTTGAACGGGATCGCGATGCGTGTGCCCACACCGAACGTGTCGGTCGTAGATTTTGTGGCTCAAGTTGAGAAAAATACCTTTGCCGAACAAGTCAATGAAGCCTTAGAAGCAGCCGCTAAAGGTTCGATGAAAGGCATTTTGGAATACAGTGACGAACCTTTAGTTTCCTCTGACTATAAAGGTCATGATGCATCTTCTATTGTCGATGCCAGCTTGACGATGGTCATGGATGGAAACATGGTGAAAATCATCGGCTGGTACGATAATGAGTGGGGTTACTCTCAGCGTGTGGTTGATTTAGCCGAACTCGTCGCTCAAAAATGGTAAGCATCAAACTAAGCGGGCAATGAGTTTTGAAACAGGACTGATTTGTTCACCTTTCAAAACTCATCACCTTCCGCTTAAAAATGCTGAAAACTCAAACTTTGGGTGATCACTTCGTCAGCATAAGCACCAGTGGAGTCAGTTAGACAAACCCTGGTGCTTTTTGTTAGGGTCCCGACGATCGCGGCTCTATTTCCCAGTCGTTCTACGAACTGACGCGCAACCTCCGGAGCCAGACACAGCACGAGTTCAAAATCTTCTCCCCCGTACAAGGCCCACTCCAGGGCCCGTTCTTCCCCGACCCTTTGGCTCAAACTCGGTGGCAGGGGAATCAAAGGGCGGTCTAGGGTCGCCCCCACCCCACTTGCTCGGGCAATTTGCACGATCGCATCGGCTAACCCATCGGAACTATCCATTCCCGCAATCTCTCCCCCCTCCCCCATCACCTCCCACAGAATCGGTAACACATCCAGGCGCGGGTTCGGACGCTGATGGGCAGTAATTAATTCCTGAGTCTCCTCTTCTGACCAACCCTTTCCTATTTCCGGATGCAGCAATAATTCTAATCCCGCACGGGAAGCTCCATGCACCCCTGTCACCACGATCGCATCCCCCGGTTTTCCATTCTGTCGGCGAATTGTGCGGTCCGTGGGCACCCAACCGATCGCCGTAATTGAAATGACATTCACTGGCGCTTTACAAACATCCCCACCGGCGATCGCCGTCTGATAACGGTCCAGACAACTCACCATCCCGGTATAAACCCCCTCCACCCAAGACACGGGGGTATCCCCCTGTAATCCTAAACTGACCGTGATGGCTAACGGGGCTGCACCCATTGCGGCTAAATCCGATAAATTCGCCGCTGCCGCCCTCCATCCCACATCTTCAGCCGAGGTAGTGCGATCGCTAAAATGCACCCCATCCACTAACATATCAGTGGTCACCACCAATGAGCGATTCGGTTCCGGTGTCATGGCGATCGCTGCTGCATCATCCCCCACCCACTCCGGTGGACAAAATCGCTGCAATCGTTTTAACAGTCCTTGTTCCCCCAACTCTCGAACCGAAAGGAAATTTTTTGGCTCCTTCTTCACCCGCCTTTTAACCTCCAAAAAATAGTAAAGTCTAGTGGATGTTTCCACTAGACTTGTGCTTTGAAACTGCTGCAAACCCGCAGTTCCTCTCAACCTTAAACCCTTAGCTCGTTTGGGCGGGAACGAAATTTTCGCTCCCTTGGACCACTTTCATCGAAAGAATCTGATCCCCCTGTTTGAGCTTTTCTAAAATTTCCTTTCCTTCAACCACATAGCCAAAGACGGAATACCGACCATCGAGCAAATTGAGCCCAGCCGGGGTTAATTCGGGTTCAAATAGGAAGAAGAAAAACTGAGAAGAAGCACCATCGGGGTCATCTTCTGGGCGCGCCATCGCCACTGTGCCAAAGGAGGAAAAGGGGAGTACCGGCTGTTCTCGAAAGCGTCCAGCCTCTTCCAAGGTAATTCCATAAGTCGGCTGAGTATCCCCACGGACGAGGATTTCTAGGGGAATATTGCGATATTCTCCGGTATCAGGGTCAATAAAGCCTTGGTCGGGTCCTACGGGATCCCCAGTTTGGAGGACATAGAAATCTTCGGAACGAATAAATTCTAGGCCATTGTAAAATCCACGCTGAACGAGATCGACGAAGTTACCGGAGGTTACCGGGGCGCTATATCCATCGAGGACCACGGTGAGATTGCCTTTGTTGGTTTCGACAGCTACAGTGGCGCGACCCAGAAGTTGAGGCAGATGGCTGTATTCGGTGGGGACTTCATAAGGGAATTTAGCGACCATCATTTCTTCGAGTTGGCCGAGTAAATCCAGGAGGCGATCGCGTCCCTCCTGAGTGGCGGGTTTATCCTGAGCCTCCACGGACGATCGCAGGGTGTCAATTCCCTCTTTCAGTTGGGCGAGGATAGCATTACCATTCGCTTGTTGAGATTCGGGAATATCCTTCAAGATATCCGCCTCGCGATTGGTAAAAATCCCCGCAGCTTTGGTGATATCGCTGGTGATGGGACTCCAGCGTTTCCCGCGTAGTTGTTGGGAAATGTCTTCTAAACTGCTCTGGGCCTCGCGGATGGCGCGATTTTCAATGGGTAAGGCATATCGTAACAGGGCTTTACCATCGGTGATGGCATTCCCTTGGGGCAGTACACTGGTACGATTCGGCGTGGAACTCTCGCCGCCATCCCACCAAGCGGCGCTCAATCCGAGGGAGAGACTGGTCATCAGCAGGACCATGAAAGCGGCTTTGAGGCCGCGTTGCCATAAATTTGTAATTTTTTTAGTTGAAGCCAGCATCAATATATCTCTGAATCCTTTTTAATCGGCATGGATCAATCTTCCCATACGGAGGGAAGTTGCACCGGGGCATCCCTTGGGAATTCTTGGTTAGGATGGGACGGGATCGGAAAGTGGCAATTTGATCCAATACCATTGAAGGGGAGAATTCGCGGTAAAATAAAATCCCAATTCTTCTCCACGAATAAAGATTCATGATCTCCAGTAACGATTTTCGCACCGGCGTCACAATTGAATTAGATGGGGTTGTGTGGCGGGTGGTTGAATTCCTCCATGTCAAACCCGGTAAAGGCTCGGCCTTTGTTCGCACGAAATTGAAAAATGCTCAGAATGGCAGTGTGATCGAGCGCACGTTTCGTGCGGGAGAGACGGTGCCACAAGCGACGTTAGAAAAAAACACGATGCAGTACACCTATAGAGAAGGTGAACAGTTAGTGTTTATGGATATGGGAACCTATGATGAGGCCCGTTTAACTGAGGCGCAGATTGGCGATCGCGTCAAGTACCTTAAAGAAGGGATGGAAGTGAACGTCGTCCGTTGGGGCGAACAAGTGCTGGAAGTTGAACTGCCAAACTCGGTAGTTTTGCAAGTGACCCAAACCGATCCGGGTATCAAAGGGGATACGGCAACGGGTGGAACTAAACCCGCAACGGTGGAAACTGGGGCTGAAGTGATGGTTCCGTTGTTCATTACGATCGGTGAACGGATTAAAATCGATACCCGCAACGATTCCTATCTGGGCCGAGAATCATAAAGTTTCGCTTCACCGACTAGCGGTCAGTCTTCCTGGGTCTTTGCGCTCAGGAGAGCGGTATTTAGGCGCTCTCCTGGGTTGCTCCGGAGGGCGATCGCGGTTGGTCTATCCCGGGGAAACCGAGGCGATCGCCCTCCGTTCGGCTGGATGGGGAAAAACTAGAGAAGAAAACGTTGATTTTACGGGGTCAAAGAAACTGTGCAACTGGATTTAAGCCAACTGAGTGAACTGCTTGGGGCTTTCAATGGAACGGATATTTCTGAGCTGATTTTAAAAAGTGGCGATTTTGAGCTGACCCTACGCAAGGACAGGTTGATTGCCGAACGGGTGGGGATCCCGGTTGACCCGGGGTTGACTCCGATGGCTGAAGGAACTGGGGCGATCGCGCCTTCGCGCCCCCCGATTGAACCGACTATTCCGACACCCTCTCCCTCGTCGGGGACCCCTGCGCCTCCGGGGGGGAATGCTCCGGGGGGTCCCGGTGCCACTGCTCCGGCTCCGGTGACGAACGATCGCAAGTTTTTGGAGGTCATTTCCCCAATGGTGGGGACGTTCTATCGATCTCCCTCTCCTGATGAACCGCCTTTTGTGGCGATCGGCGATCGCATCAAACTCGGCCAAACCGTCTGCATCATTGAGGCGATGAAGTTGATGAATGAAATAGAGGCCGAGGTTTCCGGTCAAGTGGTGGAAATTTTGGTCGAAAATGGCACTCCGGTAGAATACGGTCAACCTTTGATGCGGATTAGCCCCGAGTAATGTTTTTGGTCGGTTGGGGTGAGTCGATTGTCTTGAACCCAAGGCAGTCGGCTCAACAGTCACACCCTTTTAATTACTTAATTGTCATAAATCTGTTTACTGTTACAATGGGAAAATAGAAAAATGGGTAATTCTTTAGGACCCTTAGCCATGAACCGAGCGCAACCCTTACCCCACGAGGTATTGCAACAAGTGGGGGAATACTTCAGTATTTTGAGTGAGCCCATGCGCTTGAAGCTTTTAAACTTACTCAAAGATGGCGAAAAATGCGTGCAAGAGTTAGTTGATGCGACTTCAACGAGTCAGGCCAATGTTTCTAAACATCTGAAAGTTATGTTGCAAGCAGGAATCCTCAGTCGTCGCACGGAAGGGACTTCGGCTTATTATCGCGTTGAAGATCCACTAATTTTTGAGCTGTGTAACCTGGTGTGCGATCGCCTTGCAGAGCGGATTGAACAACAAGCTCGTCAATTTAGAGCCTTGAGCTTGCATGGAAAACGGTGAGCCAAAACCCCCATTCTTCAGGGTAGGGGTTTTTACTTTTAAAAACCGGAATCCCCATGAAACCTGGTTTTTTCTGCCTTTTATCAAATACAAATTGACCCCCCAAGCTCCTGTGAATCGGGGCGACTTGGGGGGTCAATGCTTTGAGCAACGGCAATAAATTACAGGGGAAACTCGGACTCAAAAATAGTGCGGGTAATCGGCACAGGAATCTCTAACCCTTCACCCCCCAATACTTCCAAGGGTTCACCGCCTACGGAAATCCAGACTGAGGCATTCGGATCCAAGGTGGTCGCGGTATAAACCACCTGCCCTAATCTTGCGGTCATTGAGCTACTGCCACCCCCGGAGGTAAACTCGGGGGAGAGGTTGACATAGATGCCATTCTGCTTGACCTCGACATTCAGCACTTGGGTGCCCGGAGGAATGGCGCTAAAGCCACCGCTATTGGGTGGTTGGGTGACTAAGCGATCGAAGGCAGCTTTTAACACGGCTTCGGGTTGTTCCGTTGCCTGGACGGACACGGGGACAGAGGCGAGTTCAAATTGGGTCCCGGTATCTTGAACCAAATAAATTTGTACCGATTGCTCCACGGGATTGAGCGCCGTTGGAGGCGTTACCGTCGGGTCCTGGGTCACCTCGATGTTTACCCCAGGGTCCTGGGGTTGGGTGGGAACGGGATTCATGCCATTGAGGGTGAGGTCCTTTTGAGAATTCACCGCCCACCAAGCGGTTCCACCTCCGGCGGCGACAACGACAGCGGAGAGGGTGGCAATAACACCTAGGGGAATGCGGCGAGTTTGTTCATTTTGCATATCAAAAGTTCTCCTCAACAGTTAAACAATATTCAGTAATAAGAAATGCGGATTTGGTGGTTTTGAACTGAGCGGATGTTTCAGTCCTCTAAGGGTTCCCTTCGTATTCAGTACGGAGGATCCCCTGTTGTAATCCGTGAATTCTTCCCAGTTGTGATCCGCTCATGGGGTTAATTGACGATCGCCAATGCCTTAAGAACAAATAGCTACATCTTTAATTCAAGATGCCGGTAGACCTTGGCAAGAAACTACAAGGGAAGCGGCTAACGTTCCCGAAAACTTACTCTGGAGTCAATCCCGACAAGGCATCGGGCTGATCGATGCGAATAAATGCGGCAACTTCTAGGCGATCGGGACCCAGGTCAAATTTTAAAACCCGGGCAAATAATCCCCGCTCTTCATATTTTCTGAGATCTAGGGCGCGATCGAGGATTCGGGAAAAAATCGTCAGCAACTGAGGGGGGGCCTCTTCATTATTAATCCAGATGGTCGGGTTGACTGCCTGAATTCTTGCCCCGTTAATTGAGGTTAACCCTGTCTCTACAACGATTTGCGCGGATTCATTATCCCGGCGATCCTCAATTTCTAACTGGAAGCGCACGCGATTATTGGCTAAGAATTCCACCTCGGGGTTGACAATTTGAAAGCGTTGGGAGTCGGTTTGGGCCTCGGGTTCATTGGTCCGGGTGAGCCCGATGCCGAGTTCCCGGAGGGGATCAGCCGCAGCGGGCGATCGCAAGGCGCGGTTGAGGTCCGCTTCGGTGATAACTACGCGCATCGCCCCTTGTAAGGGTTCCCGCAGAAAGCGCGGGATCGAGGTGCGGTCTTCTTGGTTGAGACGGTTAATATCCACCGCGATCGGGTCGCTTTCCATTTCCACGGTATCGATACGGAGGTCCGGCGTGACGTACAATCCCCGCCCCGCAAAGCGTAAGCGTTGGATATTTCCCCTCAGTAGGGCGTAGTTTGGGGCATTATCCAGGCGGACTTCCAACTGTTCGGCATTATGGAGGGCCTCGCGGATATCTCTCTCAGCGATATTATCGAATGTCACCCCCACGGGGGATACTAAGGTGAGAATTCCGGTTAAAACCAGGGTAAATAATTCCATAATTTCTTTTTAATGAATTAGGCTAAGTCGCGGGGGCAAGCTGTAAGGAGGATAAAAGGCAGTTTCCAGGTTTCTCCAATTGGTCCCAATTGCCCCGGGGCAAATCTGGCCTGCTTACAGTGTTTAGGTTGTGGGTGTTATGACACAGGAGGCTCAGAACTTCTGTTTTAAACCGGGTTTCTAGGTGGGGGTGGGAGCAGTCTGGTGAGTCCCCCCTGACGAGGCTGGGACCGATCAGGGTGAGCCTAATGGGTAAAAGAGGAGTTTTGTCAAGGGGTAAACCAGAAATACCGGGTCTAGTTTTTGCCCGGAGTGGATAAGAAGGCTTGAGCAAAGGCCCGCACTTTTTCATCGGGGTCAGATTGGGCGCGATCGCGGAGTAAGGGGAGGGTTTCTGGGTGATCCCCATAATACTGGACGATGGCCTCCAGGGCCGTGATTCGCGGATTGAGTGCCCCATCTTGTAATGGCACAAAGGGATCATTGATGGCGCGATCGCACAAAAAGGCAAATACCGCCGCCTCATCCCATCCCCCTTTGACCAACTGTTGCAGGGCCGAGAGTCTCACAAACGAATCCTCATCGGTACAAGCCCGGGTTTTGACAATCTCGAAAGTTTCCGGATTTTGGGGCCAGTGGGTCACCAACTCGATCGCCCCGGCAAGACGCACGGCCCAATTCTCATCCGCTTGAGCGCGGCTTTTGACAATGGTCCATGTTTCCGAGTGTTCTTTCCAACCCGTTGCCAATTCTCGCAGGGCGACAATTCTCACATCCCAGCCTGGATCCGATGTGGCCCGACTCTTTAAAAGGGGCAAGGTTTCTGGGTCATCAAACCAACCGGAAGCCAGTTCTCGCAAGGTGGTCATTCTCACATCTGATGATGCATCATTGATCGCCTGAACCTTGAGAATGGGTAGGGTGTCCGGGTCGTCATACCATCCCGTAGCCAGTTGCTGTAAGGCAGCGACACGCACCTGCCAATGTTCGTCTTGAGTCACCCGGGATTTGAGAATGGGTAACAGTTCCGGGTCATCCTTCCAAGTGCGAGTAAACTCGTGCACTGCTGCTTCCCGGACCCGGCGATCGCGGTCCGAGGTGGCAATTGTTTTCAAAATCGGTAAGGTTTTCGGGTCTTCAAACCAAGCAGCAGCGAGTTGTAAGGCAGCGATGCGCACTTGCCATGCATCATCAGAAACGATGCGATCGCGTAACCAAGCGACGGTTTCCGGGTCCTCAAACCAGCCGGTAGCAATCTGCTGCATGGCGGCAATTCTGACGTGCCAATCGGGATCAGACAAGGCGCGAGTTCGTAACCAAACCAAGGTAGCTGGATTGTCATACCAGGAGATAGCAAACTGTTGCATGGCAGCAATTCTGACGTGCCAATCTGGATCAGACTCGGCTAAGGTTCCAATCAAGGCAGAAGTCTCTTTATCTTGACTCCAACCTTTGGCGAGTTCTTCTACGGCAGCCTCTCTCACATCTGCCTCGGAGTCGGATTGGGCGATCGCTGCAATCAGGGAAAAGGTTTGGGGATCATCGTGCCATCCTTGGGCTAATTCTTCCAATGCCGCCTCCCGAACCAGCCAATAGCGATCGCTTTGGGCTAAGGTTTTGATTAGGGGAAGAATCTCCGGGTCCTGGTGGTAGTGAGTTGCCAGCGATCGCACTGCACTCACCCGGGTAATTTCAGCAACGGAGGATTGTGCTAAGGTTTTGAGCCAAGAGAGAATCTCTGGGCGTTCTTTCCAGCAGAGGGCGATTTCATCCACGGCACTCATGCGGATGGTTTCGGCAACGGGGGATTCTACCAGGGATTGCAACCAGGGGAGGGTATCCGGGTCGGTTTTCCAGACTCGCGCCAGGGTGGAAATGGCGCGCAGGCGGGTGAGGATGAGTTCATCAACTTCCGGATGTTGGGTTAAGGATTGGAGGCGATCGCGCAGTTGATTGGCGATTCCCGTCAAGGCGGTGCGATCGGGCAAAACCGCCAGACATTCTGCCGCTACAAATAAGTGAGTAAAGTTAGAGGGTTCGACTTGGTTTTCTATGAGAGAATTGAGTAACTCTCCCGCCAATTCCGGTGCAATCATCCTCACGATTTGCCGCATCACTTCATGCCAAGGTTCATCAAACAGATGTTGCAGAAATACATCCTGTTTGATGTCATCCAAGGTGAGTGCATCTTCTCCTTGGGAGTTCAGGAGGCGATCGACCAATTCTCTGGCGTGAACAAAGGCTTTAATTTGTTTGAAATAAATTCGCGCTACTGCTTCCCAATTAAACCCGTCTGGGAGGGGAGTTAAATTGAGCTGAGTCCAGGTTTCTGCTAAAGTATCTGTAGAGATAGTTTTGCAGTCTTTGTCAAAAACTCCGAGTAGGGTTTCCTGGACCAACGGTTGCGAGACAAATTGCGCCAGGGGTTCCCGGTACTCCTGCACCTGCGACTCCTCCAAGCGAGCATCCTCTAGCTCAAGCTGCATTACGTGCAAAAATTCGCTCAGGGCTTTTTCCCCAGCCTCAGAACGAGGTAGATTTTCCGGTAGGGTTACGGTATCTTGTCCCCATTTTTCAGTTTCTTCCACAATCCGCTTAAAAGCAAACCCTTCGGCGTTCATACTGTTCCCCACATCCATAGTATTTTCAATAATCCTCTAGCTCAGTCTATCCGAATATTTGCCCCTTGTCTGTGGAGCCACACCCATAGGATTCCTCAGCTAGGGCGGTAACTCACACCGGGGTGCTATTGTCACACAAACCGGAGGAGGCTCTAGGAAATTGAGAAAGGGGACGTCGGTAGGGGGTGATTCTCTCTAGTCTAAGGGTTGACTGCCAAGAATAGGGCAATTTCTGCACCGGATGGGGTGAGGTTAAAGTGCAAGACTTGCGATCGCACTCCGCGATTTTCTAGCCGCTGTAAATTAAACCGGCGGGTTAAATCTAAGAGTCCGGTGACTAATCGTCGGGGTGCTGGGCGATCGTTCACCCAGACGGAGGGGGAAAGGAGTTGTAATTGTTGACCTTCGATTACATTGATGCCTGTTTCTACGGTTAAGGTTAGGAAGTCATTATATCCCCGTTCTTGAACTTGAGATTGGAACCGAACTCGGTTATTAGGTAAAAAAGTGACTTGCCGATTAACCAGGGTATAACGGGCAGCAATTTGTTGAATTAAGGGAGAATTAAATAAGCTCAAGGCTAGAGTTTGCATTTGATTATAAAGTTCAGGGGACTGCAAGGCGGTATTGATATCAGCCTCGGTTACAGCAATCCGAACTGCCGCCTGTAACGGTTTTTGTAATCCCCGGACTGGGCTATTCCCGGAACCCCGTCCTAACTCTCTAGGATTGATATCAATGGCGTCGGTTTCTATTTCTAAAATATCCAGTCTTAACCCCGGGATTAAGGACAATCCCCGGCCCGCAATTCGCAGGCGATCGACTTTTCCGGCGAGTAATTGATAGCTGGGGGTGTTATCCATGCGGACTTCGAGTTCTTCCGCTGCTAAGAGGCGATCGCGAATATTCTGTTCAGCCAAAGTATCTAAGGCAATCCCCGCAGGAGAGACTAAAGTAAACAGACTGGTTAGCAGAAGGGTGAAAAATTCCATTCGGGTTTGATGAGAGAAGAGAGCATCGGTGATTGGGGTTTTGATAGGGTGTATGAATCATGATATCCAGAAAATTCAGGAGTGGGAGCATCTTGCTTCGTCCAAAGGGGTAGGGAGCAAGATGCTCCCACTCCTGGGGTGGATTCTCCCTATTTGGACAGGGCAGTAGGGTTGGTTAGCTAATCTCAGAAACGGCTTTTAAGCTGTTTACTAGGGTAAGTAACGTACCTTTTTAAACTCCGCATTCCTGATGTTACCTAACCGATGAAGATAAAGCCTCATCAATCCATTGTTTTAGGGTGACGGCAACGTCAGAGATGGCAATTTCATGGGAGGTTTTAGTAGCCCGTTCGACTACTTCTACTTTACCAGATTTCAGGGAGCGACCCGTAACAATTCGATAGGGAATTCCCACCAAATCTGCATCTTTAAATTTGACTCCAGCCCGTTCTTCTCGGTCATCTAATAGGGTTTCGACTCCGGCTAAAGTGAGTTCGGTGTAGAGTTTTTCTGCGACTTCTACCTGTTCAGTATCGGAAATATTGGGAATGCAAATAATGGCATGATAGGGAGCGATCGCCACCGGCCAAATGATGCCATCTTTATCATAAGATTGCTCTACCGCTGCCTGGGCTAATCGAGAGACTCCTACGCCATAGCATCCCATCACTAACGGGACACTTTCCCCTTGTTCATTGGTATAGGTTGCGCCCAAAGCTTGGGAATATTTAGTCCCGAGTTGGAAGATGTGACCGACTTCGATGCCTCGTGCACTTTTTAGGACTTGACTGGGGTCATGAACCGCCCGATCGCCTGCTTGGGATTTGCGTAAATCGACGATGCGATCGCTTAAAGGAAACTGTTCCCCCCAATTCGCACCGACCACATGATACCCGGTTTCATTGGCCCCGGTCACAAAATTCTTTAACTCAACTACAGTGCGATCGGCAAATCGGACAAATTCCCGGTGCAAATGTTCGGATTTGGTGATATAATTATCCGCTAAATCTGGACCAATATATCCTAATGGTAAAGGTGTGAGGGTTAATTGTTGTTGTACCTGTTCCGAGGGAATATCCAGGGCAATGATGGCATTCCCCCCATAATTAGGTGCTAGTTTTGCTAACTCATTATAGAGTTTCACTTCATTAACTTCTAAATCACCGCGAATACTCACCAAGACCAAGACCATTTTACCATTGTCATAGACAACCCGATAAATGATATTTTTGACCACTTCCGTGGGGGAACATTTGAGAAATCGACAGAGTGTATCAATGGTGTTGGTATTGGGAGTTTCTCGTTTTTCATAGAGGCTAAAAGCACTGGGTTGGGCATCGGGAGGTAAGGAGGTGGCTTTTTCCACGTTGGCCGCATATTTGCCATCTTCGGTATAAAGAACTTCATCCTCTCCCGCTTCTGCCAAGATCATAAATTCCTGGGATGCTGCCCCACCAATGGCCCCGGAATCGGCTTGAACGGCGCGAAATTCTAAGCCACAACGGCGAAACATATTGCTATAAGCCCAGTCCATATCGGCATAAGTTTTCTGTAAACTGGCTTCGTCCGCATGGAAGGAATAGCCATCTTTCATAATGAATTCTCGTCCGCGCATTAATCCAAAGCGGGGGCGAATTTCATCGCGAAATTTGTTTTGAATTTGATACAAATGGAGGGGAAGTTGACGATAAGACCGAATTGTTTCCCGGGCGATCGCGGTGATGACTTCTTCGTGAGTCGGTCCTAGTCCCATTTCTCGTTCCTGGCGATCGGTGAGGGCAAACATAATCCCTTCTGCCTTGGTGTAAGTCTCCCACCGTCCGGACTCTTGCCATAACTCCGCCGGTTGCAATTGCGGCAACAGACATTCTTGAGCACCGGTGGCGTCCATTTCTTCGCGCACAATATTGGATACTTTTTTGAGAACCCGCCACATTAAAGGCAAATAAGCATAAACTCCACTGGCAATCCGACGGATATAACCGGCGCGCAACAGCAGTTTATGACTGGGAATTTCCGCTTCGGCGGGGTCTTCACGGAGGGTAACAAACAGCATTTGTGATAGTCGCATCACGTTTTCCTTAATTTAGAGTTAGGGACATTATTATCTCAGAAAAAGTGGGACGATCGCCTCGGATGCAGACTCCATCCCCCCAAATTCTCTAGGTTCGGGCAAAATTCCCCAGAGGGGAGATTGTCCCCAAATCCCCTAAGTCCCTGAATTGGGATCTTGATTTTCACGGGGGAGATCCCATCACTCCGGGGCGATCGCCGTTGCTGCTACAGAAGCGGCAATCCTACCTATCACAAATTTTCGTAACAAAACTGGACGCTTGGGGTTTTTTTTGCGACAATGAATGATGTCTGAATAATTCATAAGCAGACGAGACTATTAAAATGATGCCTATTTATCTTTTTTGTTTCGGCATTGGTGGGATATTCGTCCTGTTCGCCATGATTGGAGAACTCGACGGTGGAGATTTCGGGGTAGCCTTTGATGCGGACCTGGAAATTACTGAAACCCGTCAAAAACTGGAGGGTTTAAAACGGAAAAGTGGGCTGAAGCGACTCCTCCAGTTACCGTTGTTTAGTCTCAAGTTTTGGACCTTCGGCAGTTGCTTTTTTGGATTAACTGGACTGGTCCTGAATTGGTTGCGCCCGGAAATGCCTGCTGGACAAATTGCTGGAATTGCTGGGGCAATGGGTATCTTTTGTGGAAGTACAATGGTTGGTATTCTCAGAAGTCTCGCCGAACGCCATGCCAATAGTCTCGCCCGTTCTAGTGACTTAGTAGGTCTTTCGGCCAAGGTCCTCCTTCCTTTCAATTGCGAAAGTAGAGGCAAGGTCCGGGTTAACGTTAAAGGTGCTTATGTAGAATTTATGGCCTTTACAGATGAGTCTAAATCATTAAAAAAAGGAGACCAAGTTTTGATTGTCGGTCTCAAAAATAATCGTCTTTGGGTTGTCTCGGAAGACTGCACCGATTTGAACCCCTCCCGATGAGGCCGCCCCAAAACGGGGCTGAATCATGGGGAAGTTCATTCAAAAACCCAACATTTCTCTCTCAATAATTTAATTGAAAAGGAATCCTACGCTATGCAACCGCTTCTTCACACCTCATTGAAGACTCTAAATTTCACCGAATCTGGGGGTGCGATCGCCAGAAAACCCCAGGAGGAAGTCTCTACCCTGCAAATTGCTCAAATCGATCCGTCCCCGTCTACTCCTCAAAATAATATGACGGATCGATTAATTTCAGTGGGAGGGACAATCGGTTTATCAATTTTGGGGTTTATGATATTATTATGGATTTTAAATAAAGTCCTCTGTATCTGTAAACCCAACGAAATTTTAATTTTATCCGGGTTGAAAAGAAAAACCAAAGAGGGTCAAGAATTAGGATATCGAGTCACTCGCCATCGCACCATTTGTATCCCGATTTTGGAAACGGTTAAGCGCATGGATTTGACTACTATGCCGGTGCCAGTCGAGGTCAAAAATGCCTATGCCAAAGGGGGAACGCCGCTGAATATTCAAGCGATCGCCAATGTGAAAATTTCCAGTAATCCCGACATTGTTGGCAATGCGATCGAACGCTTTTTAGACCGCGATCGCCAAGAAATCGTTCGCGTCGCCCGAGAAACCCTAGAAGGCAATTTGCGGGGTGTTGTTGCCACCTTAACCCCGGAAGAACTGAACGAAGATCGCCTGCGATTTGCGGAACGAATTACGGACGATGTACAGGATGATTTGCAACGGCTGGGATTAGAAATTGATACGTTAAAAATTCAAAGTGTCTCCGATGATGTAGACTACCTCAGTTCCATCGGACGCCGCCAAATTGCGGCGATCGTCCGGGATGCGGAAATTGCCGAATCCAACGCATTGGCGGAAGCGGAGGCGGTAGAAGCGCAAACCCAGCAAGAGTCCGAAGTTGCCAAAACCCTGGCACGAATGGCGATCGAGGAAAAAAATAACGAATTGCGGAAAATCAAAGCTGAACTCGATCAACAGGCGCGATCGGAAGAAGAACGCACAAAAGCTGCCGCAAAAGAAGCCCGAGCACGTGCCGAACAACTGCTACAAAGTATCCGCGCGGACCTGGAACGCCTCCGTTTAGAAGCCGATGAAGTCCTCCCCGCAGAAGCTGCCAGACAAGCACAAGAGTTGCGATCGCGCGGGGAAGCTGCCGTATTCGAGGAAAATGCCAAAGCTGCCGCCGAAGTCAATGACCTCTTTACGGAAATCTGGCGACAAACCGGCGCAGATGCTGCCGAAGTCTTCTTAATCCAACAGATTGAAATGGTCCTGCGAGAGGTGGCAAATATTACCCAGCGTGTCCAGATTGATCGGATCAATGTGATTGACAATGGCGATGGCAAATCGATCGCCAGTTTGGTTAATGCCTATCCGGAAATCGTCGGACAATTCCTCGATCGCGTCGATCGCACCCTCGGTATCGACGTCATCGGTACTCTGAACCGCAGCAATGGAAATAAACCGGAAGTATCTACGGTAGAGCGAGTGTAGAAGGGAGATGGGGAAGATGGGGGAGATGGGGAAGATGGGGGAGATGGGGAAGATGGGGAAGATGGGGGAGATGGGGGAGATGGGGGAGATGGGGAAGATGGGGAGGATAGGGAAGATGGGGGAGATGGGGAAGATGGGGAGAATACACTTCCGGTCCCCTCCCCTCCCCCAAACAAACGACAAATGACAAACCACAAATGACAAATGACAAATGACAAATGACCAAGGACCAACAACCAACAACCAATTAGGAGACCCAAATGGAAGTTATTCTAGGATTACTAGCGATTTTAGGTGCTGCCGGTGGCGCAGGTGCACTGGTAATCAACAATCTGTATTACATCTGTCAACCCAGTGAAGTGCTAATTTTTGCCGGGAGTGCGCGTCCCCTGGATGATAATCGTATAGCGGGATACCGTTTGGTGAAAGGGGGGAGTAGCATTCGTCTCCCCTTGCTAGAACGCGCCTACCGCATGGATCTCACTAACATGATTATCGAACTGCGGGTGACTAATGCTTACTCTAAAGGGGGGATTCCCCTCAAAGTAGAAGGGGTGGCAAATATTAAAATTGCCGGAACTGAACCGACGATACATAATGCGATCGAGCGCTTACTCGGGAAAACCCGCAAAGAAATCGAAAAAATCGCCCAAGAAACCCTAGAGGGAAATTTGCGCGGGGTTTTGGCTTCCTTAACTCCGGAACAGATTAATGAAGATAAAATCGCCTTTGCTAAAAGTTTGCTGGAGGAAGCCGAGGACGATTTAGAAAAGTTAGGCTTAGTGTTAGATAACCTGCAAATCCAAAATATCTCCGATGATGTGCGATACTTGGATTCCATCGGGCGAAAACAGCGAGCAGAACTGGTCCGGGATGCTCGAATTGCCGAAGCTAAAGCCAAAGCTCAGTCTGTGATTCGCACTGCGGAAAATGATCAAAGTACCTCGATTAAGCGAATTGCCAGTCAAGTTGAAATGACTCGCGCTGAAGCAAATCGGCGCATTCAAGATGCGAAGACAATGCGCGCTGCCTTAGTGGCTGAAGCTGAAGCGGAGATTGGCTCAGAAGTGGCGCGGACTCAGGCTGATGTGGCGGTGCAAACCGAGCGAATTAAGCAAGTGGAACAACAATTACAAGCGGATGTGGTGGCACCGGCTGAGGCACAATGTAAGCGGGCGATCGCGGAAGCAAAAGGGAAGGCATCAGCCATCATTGAAGATGGGAAAGCGCAGGCAATGGGGACAAAACGTCTTGCCGAATCCTGGAAAGCTGCCGGACCCTCAGCGCGCGAGATTTTCCTGTTGCAAAAACTAGAACCTCTACTCAAAACAATGGTTTCTACGGTACCGGATGTGAGAATTCAAAATCTGACTTCTATCGATACCACCAATGGCAATACTGCCGGGAAAATGGCGTCATTTTTGGAACAGTTGCGGGCGAGTACCGGGGTAGATGTGGCGGGAGTTGTGCGAAATTTCGGGTCTGGTGACAGAACAGATCTGCAAGAGGTTACTTTCTCTACTCCTCCTAAGTTGCCTGATACGCACATTCTCTCCACAGCAGCACCCGCCGCACAAAAGCTTCCCGGGACGAAGACGATGACAGGACAAGAAGCTGTTACTCCGATGAATGCTTTGTATGCTGAAGTGCAGGCATTTTTGGAAACCCTTTCCCAGGGAAATCCTTCTTCAGCAGTCGCCGAACAGGCGATCGAGCAATATATTAATTTCAATTCTAACCTGAAAAACCAGTTACAAAAATTGAAGGAACTTGGAGGGACGGAGGCAGTACGAGCAGTATTCGACCATCCTAGCCTTCATGTACCCGTGGGAATGATTGAAAAGTGGATTGCGAAGTAATTTGGGGGAATAAAAAGCTAAGAAATGACTGAGGTGGTTACTAAAAACAGGGATAAAAATTTCATTCTCTTGTTCACGGTCCCGACTTAAGTCGTTCTCTAATGTTCAACGTCACGACAGCCAGTCGTGACGTTGAAAGCTAGGCGGGAGCATAGGGGGTGGCAGTTGCTCTTTCTTTGACCACTTTTGGCGCACCAGCAACCAATTTTAAGTCTTCACAAGAAAAGGTTAGATAAGGTTGGGTTAAGTTCAACAGGGCAAACGGACTTTCCGGGGGGACTACTAATCTACTTTTAACTAAACCGATCGCTGAGGTGAATTCACCGGGAAACAACAGTAAATTAGAACCCAGGGTGCTAAAGCTGGGGAAGGCAAATGGAATGGGAAATCGGAAGGTTTTTAGACTAAAATGAAGACTGCACAAAAGGCGATCGCCTTGTCGGACCATCACGCGATCGTCCTCATCTTTTTCCCAGGTAAAGTCAGCTAATTCTTTCGGCAGTCCCCAAATTTCTCGACCCCCAGCCACGGAATCGGGATGATCCACATAAATATGAGAAATCCATGCTCCGAACTGCATTCCGGAACGAACTAATGCAGAAACCACAATTAATTCATTATATAATAAACTCGACCCTGCTCCATATTTAGCACAATAAACTCCTCCCAAAGTTTTTCCCGGGAAGACCTCCACGATCGCCAAATCTGAGGGAACGAGCGATCGCACTCGACTGCTATCAATTGGATGGAGAGTTTGCACGGCACGGCCTTTAAGTGTCCAAGGTGCACAGGGGTAAGGCATGAGTATTTCTCCGATGATTAGGCTCGACAAATCGGCTCAATCCAGTTTGTATTCATCTTAGCGCAGCTTCCCCCCAAGGCGTCTCTATCTACCGATATAATTGACTCAAATTTCCGGACCCGATTCAGGCGATCGCCCCCTATCCAAACTCTTCCCTCCGAGTCGTTTTTTATTCCCACGGATTTGAAATCATCCCCGAGGTAGATCCCCCTGCCTCAAAATCCGTTAGAGTTTATAGAGTATCCTTTTCGGAATCTAATTCTCTAAACTCTATAAACCGCACTATTTTTATAGGGTTTACCTCTTCTAAAAACACACCTTTAAACCTAGATTTTGGTATAATCATGTCTTTTCCTAGAAGCAGCGGTATTTTACTGCATCCCACCTCTTTTCCCAGTCGATTTGGTATCGGAGACTTTGGTCCGGAAGCCTATCAATTTATTGATTTTCTGGTGGAAAGCGGACAAAAACTCTGGCAAATCTTACCCTTGAGCCCAACGGGATATGGCAATTCCCCCTATATGTCCTATTCCGCTTTTGCCGGAAATCCGATGTTGATTTGTCCAGAACATCTGCAAAAAAAAGGGTGGATTTCCGAGGAAGATTTAGCCCAAACTCCGGACTTTCCCCAGGATTATGTAGATTTTGAGAAAGTCATTCCGGTTAAGATGAAGTGGCTAGAAACCGCTTATCAGAATTTTCAAACCCATGCCACGGCTGAACAGCATCAGCAACTCCAAGACTTTTGCGATCGCACCGCCTATTGGATTGAGGATTATGCCTTATTCATGGCCCTCAAAGAGAAACATCACAGCGCCGGTTGGAACTCCTGGGAACCCATAGAAGTGCGAAAACACCAACCCGAAGCATTAGAAATAGTCCGACAAGAACTCAGCGATCGCGTTAGTTTTTATAAATTCTTACAGTTTGAATTTGACAATCAATGGAAAGCCTTAAAAGAGTATGCCAACCAGAAAAAAGTTCAAATTGTCGGCGATATTCCAATTTATGTGGCCCATGACAGCGCCGATGTTTGGGCTAATTCTGAATTGTTTTATGTAGAAAAAAATACCGGAGAAACCTCCCTAATGGCAGGAGTTCCCCCCGATTATTTTGCCCCCGAAACTGGGCAGCTTTGGGGAAATCCCGTTTATAATTGGGAGAAATTAAAAGAGACTGAATTTGAGTGGTGGGTTGAGCGGTTTAGAACCACATTTGACGCCGTAGACTTATTGCGAATTGACCATTTTCGGGGATTTGAGGCATTTTGGGCTGTTCCCAAAGGAGAAAAAACCGCCAAAAATGGACAATGGTTGAAAGGACCCGGAATAGAATTTTTTGAAGTCATTGGTCAAAAATTAGGCAAATTGCCCATCATTGCCGAGGATTTGGGACTGATTACCCCAGAAGTTGATGCACTGCGGGAGCATTTCGATTTTCCAGGCATGAAAATTTTACAATTTGCCTTTGAGGCTCATCCAGAACTGCATTTTCTGCCTCATAACTACAAAAATCAAAATTTTGTCGTTTATCCAGGAACTCATGACAATGATACCACCGTGGGATGGTATCAAAACTTGCCAGCAGAAGCGAAAGAAAAACTCTGGCGGTATTTAGATAAACCGCAATCGGCAGAAAAAGAAATTCATTGGGAGTTAATTCGCTTAGGATGGAGTACGATTGCTAATCAATCTATTGCTCAACTTCAAGATGTGTTAGGATTAGGCAACGAAGCGCGCATGAATGCGCCAGGTAAATCCGAAGGGAATTGGTCCTGGCGTTACAAACCGGAAGATTTATCTCCGGAACTTCGCAGTCGCCTCAAACGATTAACGGAAATTTACCACCGCCTATCCGCATAAAATAGCTGGGTAAAATCATCAAAATAAGTCCCTTACTCAAGTCCCTCTCTTCCCCAGGGGGACTGGGGGGTCTTTATTAGGGAATCATCCCCAAAGTCTATCAAACCCCTTACCTAAACTAACTTTGATGGGGAAATATTTCAGCCAAATCCAATAATAAATCGGAAAACCCTGGCAAAGAAACCCTTTCATCGGGTAAAACAATCCGACGCTGACGATAGCCGCAAGTTTCCCGATTATCTTGATAGGGTTCGCTGTAGCATTCCAGGGTATTGTTCACTAAATTAAAAATCCAATAATCAGTAATTCCCGCTTTAGCATATAGCGGCAATTTCACCTCGCGATCGTAACGCAAAGAAGAATCGGCAATTTCAATCACCAGGATGACATCCTCTGGGGTGGGATGTCCCGATAAATAGTCATCTGCACGATTTTTTACCAGCGCAATATCCGGTTCGGGTTCACTATTGGGTGGGAGAAATAGAGGATCTTGAATTTGCATAGTAGCGCGATCTCCCAGCCGTTGCCCTAATGCTCTGAGTAACCGTTTCGTAACCGTGGTATGGGCGGTCCCTTTAGCTGCCATCTGAATCATTTCTCCTTGAATCAGTTCAACGCGATCGCCCTCCTGGAAAAAGCCCAATTCTGTGAGGCGGTGATATTCCTGAATCGTAAACCGTTTAGCCGTAGGAATCATTATCACATTCCAAAAACAATAGGTCTACAGGTATTGTACACCCGTTGTCTTGCTTAAGGATCGATGGAAACGGGCGATCGGTTAAAAGGGGGAACATTCCTATTGCTGCCCTAGTCGAAAAAAATATTCTATTTTTAGGATGAAAATGGTAGTGATAGTAACAACTCACTTACTAAAACTTGCCATAATAGACCCCCATAAATCTCGATTTTTCAATAGAAATGGAGAAAATTATGTCCCTACCTAACCGAGGCCAAATGACATGGAAACCTGATGGTACAATGGGTCGAGTCTTGTATCTGCGGATGAAACCCCATGAACAATGGCGCTGCTACAAAGAATTTCCCCAATATTTTATTCCTGATTCACCGGGAAATTCTCAAGGATACAATACCTTTGTTTCCTTACTGCGCCAGCAATGGCAAGTTATGTAAAATTGGAATTCATACGGAATCCGGTTTTCAAAGACCTATAAAAACCCACACCCATGCATGGTGGGTAAACAAGGACACTAGCGAAGCAATGCCCGTTAGGGCTATAGCCTGCCTCCTCCGGCTATTGGATAAAAACGACTTTTAACAAGCGGATTGGGTATCAGCCTTTACGTTATGGAATCCTTAGCTGCAATAAAAGCCCGCATTTGCGGGCTTTTTTATGATTTGAAGTGAATCAATTGTTAAGCCTTAACTCAAAGGCAGTAATTGATTGCCGCACTTAAAACAAAACTTAGAATTAGCCGGGTTTTTAGTGCCGCATTTGGTGCAGAAAACATGGGTTTGCAAAGCTGCATCGGTGGGGGTGGCAACGATGGTGGGGGCGTTTGCTGGAGTGGTGGGAGATGCAGCGGCAGCGAGATGCAATTGATGGGTTTCAATCGCCTGTTGGATGATTTTGGCTTCTCGCTTATAAATCAAGCTATCTTTGCCGCCTTCTTTCTCCAGTTCCGTTTGGCGTTCCCCCAAATACTCCATAAAATGTTCATACAATTCCCGCTTTTGGGTTGCCGTTTCAGCAGCGTTGATTTTGGCAGTAACTTGACGCTGAATTTCCTCGCGATCGCCTCGGCATTGGTTCACTTCTAGCACTTGTACCGCTTCTTCCCAAGTGGCAGATATTTCAACATTTTCAGTACCGATGGAGGTTGGGCGAGAATAACGGACTAGATTCTCTTTCGTTTGGCGATTTTCTTCGATGCGTAAAACATTCAAAGAACGCCCTAATACTACCAATTGATACAGGGCGGGATTCTCCGGGAAAATATCCCAAAATGGCGGTTCTTTTTGGATATGAACCGGAATCGGGGGGTCTTTACTTTCTCCTTTTAGTTGGGCGCGTTTGGCTTCAATGGTTTGTCCTTTCCAGTCTTGATAGGAGTGGCGCAATTCCTGCATTCCATCAATACACCGCAAGGAAAATCCCCCCATTTCTTGCACAAAGACGACCCGATGTCGTTCTTCTTCTCCTAAGGGTGTCACGGCATCGGAACTGCCGACTCGTTCCTCTAATAAGGGGAGAAGCTTAATAGCAGCCGGGTCAGTAGGAGTTCGCCCTCCAACGACAGCCACTTTGGTATTTGTGGCAGGAGTAAATCCCGCATCTCGTCCTGTCATGACAGCGGGATTAAGGAGGATAACGGGTTTGGATTTACTGTAGGCGATCGCCAATTGATTGCGGATTTCTGCAGCATCATTATTAAAGACTTTGAACAGGCGATCGCAAGCTGCCAGTTCCCGCTTAATCCGGCTGCTATTCGGTGCGGAATTAATGATACTGCGACTTTTTTCGGCAATAATCCCTTGGAAATCTTCTTCCTGAACTTCGGCTAATTGTTGCACATCAAACAGGCGCATGGTTTCCCCGGCTGCCCGGTTTTGTTTCCAAAGAGGACTACTATCTGCCAGGACTTGACTCGATAAATTACTACAGAGTCCATCCAGTCCCGTTTGATAGCGACTCTTATTTCCTTCCGTAGAACTGGCATATTGTTCAATCAAGTCTTGATAGAGTTGATTCAGTTCTTGGCGATCGTATAATTTAATCCCATTAATCGTTAACGCATCCGCACTATCCGCTTGGGAATCCGCTTCATGGGCGAAGGTATCGCGCGTTTGGCGCATCTTCTGAGTCCATCGGGCCAATCGGCGCTCTAACTCCTCTAAATGCTCCTGTAAGCGAGCGATCGCATCCAACCCCAAAAACCGTGTTTTGCGCTGAATGGTAGCAATTAAACTCCCTTCTAACCCCGCTAATCCCTTTTCTGCATACTCCTCCATCTTGGCCTGTTTGGTTAAGCCAAATTTATCTTTAAAATGGGTGATATCTTGCAAGGCATCTTCATACTGTTTGCGGCGGTTTTCTTCATTAGGTTGCCAAACTTTCTCCGCTTCTCGCCGAAACTTTTCTCCGGCATTGTCGAAGACTTGCCGCACATTAACCAGGAAAATTTCAGCAAACTTTGGTCCCCGATTGCGGTCTTCAATAATCCGATAAAATTCCTCTTCTAAGGCTTGGCGTCCCTGTTGGATAATGCGATTACGGTTATCGTACATTTTTTGCAAGAAATCCCCATGCAATCGTTCATCTGGACTGAGTTCTCGCAGGTGATTTGCCCGGTATTCTTCCACTTTGTTATGCAAAAACTCCCCAAATTGTAGGATTTTGCCCTTTTCCGTTCCCGCGACTCCCATTACCCCTTGTTGGGTACATTGGAGAAGATTATCTCGGGATATTTCAGTACGGATACTATTGACAAAACTGGAAATTTCTGCCAAATAAGATTTATCTCCCGCCGCACCTAAATCCGTGAGTAACTCCATATCAGTGAGGCGCATCCGTTTAAGAATGTCATTTTGAACTAACTCAAAGGTTTGGGGCGGTAAGATAACATTTTCGTTTAACCACCAGCTTACAAAGTCGGCAGAAAGACGATTAGATAAGGATGTTCTAATTTGGGCAATGGGAATTTCAATGGTGGAGAGACCAAAACTCATAAAGTTTTTGGGATACCCTCGTCCTCCCGGGTCAGCTTGCGCCCAAGCACCTTTAATATTATCTCGAATGGAGCGCTTATGGGGAGCAAAATCTGAGGTTAAATCCAGAAAGATATTTTGAGAAATTAATTCCCGAATTTGGTCTAAAGTAAATTCACTGTCGCCGTTTTTTGTCCCGACTAAGTAGGTGAAATCAAAGGGGGGACGACTGGATCGTACTTCGTCGAGTAAGCTGGCACTATATTGGGCTAAATATTCCGTGCGATAGTCGGAAAAATAGCTCAATTCCATCATAGCGGCATATCCATTAGCGAGGACCCGATCGCCCACATTAATGGTAGCAAATGCGGCAGGTAATGGGGCGATCGCCGTGACCATCGGGCTACCTTGTCCTTTCAGCCAATGATTGATACAGTATCCGATATCAATCAGCATTCCGCTGCCGGTTCCCCCGGATAGAGACCCGATGACAAAGACATTAATTCCCGAAGTCACCACTTTGATGCCGTAGCGATCAAGCATATAATTCTCGTGACCTTTAATGCGATCGCACGACCGTTCAAAGGCTTTCTGAATTCCATGATAGTTGCAGAAAAACGCAAACCGACCACAGCCGCGAATTTGTCCCGCACCCGCTTCAATTGCGCTAATATTGCGTTCTAATTCCCTGGGAAACCAGCGTTCAATCCAGGGATAATTCTGCATATTCGACATCATATCCCGTACCTGCCGCCCACTGACACTGGCCCAGTATTTTTCATGGTCTTTAAACCCCGAACCAGCCGCCAGTGAACTACTGACTTTATATTCTTTATCCGTATCAATGACCAAAAAGCTAATTAAGGGAAAATTCGCTAAACTTCCGTAAGTTTCCTCCACCAGACGTCGGACACGGGAGAGCACTTCATGTCCCGTCCCCCCCACTCCCACGAGGACCGTAGGAACCATACTTTTCTCATCAACTGCTGCCATATTTTTCCTATTTATTAATGATTAAGTTAGGGAATTTAGGATGTAAAAACTCACACCCTAACCCCTGAGTTTTTTACAGTCTAGGAACCCTTTAATCGGCTCATTCTTCCGGGTCGATCCCCAACTCCCGCAATCGTGCAGCAAGGCGTTCCGCCCGTTGATGTTCCTGTTGAGCCCGTTGATGTTCCTGTTCAGCTCGTTGGCGTTCCTCTTCGGCCTGTTCGTGACCATATAACAGCAAATTTCCTTGGCTGTCCCACCAGCGTAACCAAGGAAGGTCCAGATTGCCATACAATCCCGACCAAATTCCCAGTTCCACCCCCAGTTCTGGAATGGGGAAATGACCCCGTTCATTAGCTGGAATTAACTCATAATGACCGCCGTTTATCTTATAAACTTCCACACTGGCTTTTTGGACTTCATAAATTGCATAATAGGCCGGTCGAATCACCGTTTCATAGACCCAGAATTTGCCTTCCCAAGGGGTTTGATCTCGTTCCTCTGAACCATTTCCCGAAACAAATTCAATGACAATCTGGGGGGGAATAATTTCTTGCCATAACACATAGGACCGGCGGGGTTGTCCGTCCAAGCTGGGGGGAACATTGGGAACATAGAACCAATCCGGCGCTTCCGCACCTTTCTGGGGTGGGTCAGTGATTCGCCAATAAATCCCGCTATCTTGACCAATGCAGTAATCTCGATTGGGATGTTTTGCATCCAGAATCGGACGAATAGAATCAGTCAAAAGAATGCTTTGCGGGTGTTCTTGAAAGTTCTTCACAAAGGTGCCATCCTCACAGGGAAGTTGGGTGTGATCGGGCAGGGGGGTAAACGATTCCGTGCTAATAGTCATGATGAATCATTATCCGATGAAAGTTGACAGGGTTTTAGGGGCAACCCCTTGATTTTAAAGGGTAGTATTCATAGTTAGGGTAACCCCGTGAAGTTTAAATGACTAATCTTGTCGGCAGATTCCCTTCATTTTATCATTCTTAGGGCGTTAGAGATGGCTGACGCTTCCACTATTTCCAGCGATCGGGTAGAATTTTAGATTAATCGTCCTCCCAGATTTAAACCCTTGTCCTCCCGAACTTCTGTTTCCATTACCTTTCCTAACCGCCTGCATCGCTTTTGCATGGCACCAGCACCCCATACCCCTAAATCAGCGGTAATTTTTTGGTTCAGTTTGAGCTTAACCGTTGCGGCAGTTTATGGGTTAGGGGGACTCCAGCAAGCGTTTAGTGCTGATTTGGTGGTGCAAGATGATGCGCGGCAGCACGTTTTCTGGATGCAACGCTTTCTGGATCCGGAGTTATTCCCTAATGATTTAATTGCGGATTATTTTCAATCCGTTGCACCTGCCGGTTATGCACTCTTTTATCGGGTGATGGCAGGGGTAGGAATTGCCCCCTTGTTGCTAAGTAAACTATTGCCTCCTATCCTGGGTTTAATCACCACTGCTTTCTGTTTTGGAGTGACGATGGAGTTATTTCCCGTCCCGATCGCCGGGTTCACGGCTTCTGTATTGCTCAATCAAAGTTTATGGATGCAAGATGGGCTGATTTCTGCTACGCCGAAAGCCTTCGTCTATCCCTTATTTTTACCCTTTTTATATTATTTTTTGCATAAAAATAGTCTAGTTACGGGGATATGTATTGCTCTGCTTGGACTATTTTATCCCCAATATGTGTTAATTATTTTAGGAATTTTAGTGTTACAAATTTTTATTTATAAATCGGGTAAAATTAGAGTCAATTTTGGCCAAAAAGTTTTTAAGTTTGTAGGAATAAATTTAACTATTGCCAGTGGTATTTTATTAGTTTATGCCCTGACTAGCTCAGAATTTGGGCCGACTATTTCGGCACTGCAAGCGCGAGGGCTACCGGAATTTTTACCGGGGGGGAGAAGCCAATTTTTTATTGATGATCCTTGGTCTTTTTGGTTTCAGGGGCGCAGTGGGATTGCCCTCTCGGCCATTTTAACTCCCGTGTTCATGGCTTTAGGTTTTTTGTTGCCACTTTTGCTAAAGTTTCCCAAACGTTTCCCTCTCGTTCCCTTGGTTTTACCAAACATCAGAGTTTTAGGAGATATTACGATCGCCGCTTTCGTAATGTTTTTTGCCGCCCATGTTTTGCTGTTTAAACTCCATTTGCCCAGTCGCTATACCCAGCATAGCTTACGAATGGTGATGGCATGGACAGCGGCGATCGCCTTAACCATCCTACTTGACTCCCTATGGAGATGGGGACAATCCGTTCCTAAAAAAATGACCGCAGGAATCATTTCTGGGTTGTTAGCTATAGTCTTTCTATTTTATCCCCAGCTTGCGCTCAACAATTTTCCCTGGACTTCTTATGAACGGGGAAAAGAACCTGAGCTTTATGCCTTCTTGCAACAACAACCCTCAGATATTTTGATTGCTTCCTTATCAGAAGAAGCCAATAATATACCCACCTTTGCTCAGCGTTCGGTTTTAGCCGCGCGCGAATATGCCATTCCCTATCATTGGGGTTACTACGAACAGTTTCGCACTCGCCTCCAGCGGATGATTCAAGCGCAATATAGTCCGAATTTCACGGATTTAGTGGAATTTTTACAAGCAGAAGGGGTGGACTGGTGGTTAATTGAAAAAGGGGCATTTACTCCGGGGTATTTATCTTACAATCGATGGTTAAACGCCTATGCCGTCACCCAGGAGGCGATCGCCAATCTCAAAGCGGGCATTCAACCCGCAATCACTCCTTTGATGACCCAGTGTTCAGGGTTTGAAACTGCTGACTTTGCTGTATTATCAGCAGATTGTATTTTAACTGTTCAGGATTAAGGATGAAAACTTCCCAACTTTATTGGAATCGTTTACGCTTATTTGTGGTATTAGTTCTAATAATTGGTACATTTTTTAGATTTTATCATTTAGATCATAAAATCTACTGGGTGGATGAAGTTAACACTTCTTTGCGCGTAGCGGGATACCAAAAATCTAACTTTTATGAGCAACTTCCCACCGGAGAAACGCTGACGATCGCCCAGTTGCATCAGTTTCAAAGTCTCTCCCCAGAACGAGGGTGGGGGGATACCATCAAGGCTTTAGCTGAAAATGCCGAACATGGCCCCATCTATTACCTGTTCACACGACTGTGGATGCAGATATTTGGCAGTTCCATCACCGTGACTCGTAGCGTGGCTGTTCTGTTTGGTCTCTTAGCATTTCCCGCCATTTATTACCTCAGCTTAGAACTATTTTCTGCGCCGCTTGTTGCCTGGATTGCCATGTCATTGGTGGCAGTTTCTCCATTACATTTGCTCTATGCTCAAGAAGCAAGGCAATATAGTTTATGGACATTGATTACCTTAGTTTCTAGTTTAGCCTTGTTGCGATCGCTGCGACTGAATACCCGAGGCAGTTGGGCGATTTATGCCGGAACCGTTGTCTTAGGTTTCTATTCTCATCTGATTTCAGCATTAGTCTTTTTCGGACATGGATTATATGTAGGATTTCAAGAACAATGGAAATGGACTAAATCTTTTAAATCCTATCTCATTGCCTCCGGACTCGGTTTTGCAGCCTTACTTCCTTGGATTGTTGTTTATTTCAAGCATAACAGCCGCCTGGGAGGATGGTTGGAGAAAGACACGCCTCTACAGGCATTAGTGCAGCGGTGGGTCGTGAATTTGACATCGGTATTTTTCGACCTTCATAGTATCTATCCCCAGCGGTTTTTTGATGTAGAATCCGGCCAAGATTTTCCCCCATTGGCTTGGGAAAATTTCTGGGGATATGCAGTCATCCCCATGATTTTGTTTGTGGGATATGCCTTGTGGGTGACCCTTCGCAAAACCCCAAAATCCGTCGGATGGTTTCTGCTCACATCCATTGCCGCTAATGGCTTGTTTTTGATGCTCTATGACGTGATTTCCGGGGGGCAGCGGTCGGGGATTGCTCGCTATCTTTTCCCCTCCTATTTGGCCCTACAATTGGCGGTTGCTTATCTGTTCGCCGATCGCCTCCGTCTCGATAGGGGAAGAAATCTCCAGCGTCGATTCTGGCAAGTTGCCTATGTGGCATTGCTGGGGGTCGGCATTGTTTCTTGTGCCGTGAGTGCCTCAGCGGAAACCTGGTGGAATAAATATAGTTGTTATTATGATGTGGAAGTTGCCCAACTCGTCAATCAAGCCGAAAACCCCCTAGTAATCGGGAGTAACGATCGCCTCAGTCGTCTGATGGCCTTGAGTTATAAACTCAATCCCGAGGTGCGATTTCTTCTTCTCACCGACAGCGATCGCCTGGAAATGACAGAACCCTCATCCTCTCTCTTCTTATTCCGTCCCAGCTTGGAATTGTATCAAAACCTTGAATCCGACCCTCGTTATACCCTTACCCCCATCCATCCCTTTGGACATATTTGGACCGTAGAACCCGTCAGAACCCCAGGGGATGAATCCAGACTCAACTCATACCCCATCCGGGGTTGAGCCATTGGTCAATCCCGGATTGGGTATGACACCCGGTCATTATACAGACTTTACTCAACTCTGCCATAAAAGGCAGTCCCCTGGTGAGTTAACCAGGCCCACATCTGATCCCCTTTACAGAAATGCCACCATTCATTAGGATGTTGAGCAAATCCAGCTTGTTGCATCGCTTGGGCCAAAATTTGGCGATGTTTGTGATACTCCTGGTGATCCCGATCGCTGCTTTGAGCAAAATAGTCAGGATGCGATCGCGGTGAAATTTCATCAATGGGGGAACCCATTTCCACCGCAATTCCTGCCTCATCAACCAAGGTGACATCCACAGCAGCACCTGTGGCATGAGGTGGAGGGGTGGCGGGGTCCAGACTGGGGACGGCCCAAAATTGATACACTTGCCCTAAAATTTCTTGGCGCTCAAAGGGACTTAAATTCCCGGGATCTAATCCTTGCGATCGCACCTGCTCCATGAAGGCATAGTTTACCATAAACTGCTGCACAGCAATAGGTCTATAGGCATCAAAAATTAAAATCTGCCATTGGGTATATTGCTGCTGGAGGTAGGTTTGTGCTTGGATTAAACCCGTCAGTACCCCTTGACGCAGATAAAATGGCGATCGCCCTGCGTAGGGTGCGCCCAAAAGTTCGTAAGGATGAGGCAACACCAGGGCAAACTGACTCCCAGGAATCGCCACCAAGGGTTCGCCACAGTCGAGAATGGGGATATGTTGATAGGGTTTCATCGTTGAGTGAGAGAGTCTCCTGATTGTCATAGATGGGATTGCCGCTAATCGGGCGATCGCTCGGATTGTGGTACGGATAAACCCCCGTTTAACCCCCAATCCTTCCCCCCTAGGGTCGCGCTTCCGAGGTTTCCCCCAGGGTATTGGTTTTATTTTAGGTTGGATCCGTCCTAATCTGTGCAGGACCCCGTAAACCCCTTTACCTAGCCCCAGATCAGTGCCATTAAAAACCCTTTGCACCCCTGAAGCTTGCTCAGAGAGGACCGAGCAAGTATTGAGTTGAGGGGTGCAACCCATCTCCGTGTATCTACGGACTATACTAGATCATAACCAGGGTGATCTAGTTTTTTCTTTCTTCCCAAAAAATCGTCAAGCCTTGATTTAGGCTAAACCCAGGCCCTAGTGATAATACGGGGGTTGGGTGTTCTATTCGATTGTCAACACTATATCTCCCGGGGATGTATTTGCAATGAACTACCCACAATCACAACTATTCGACTTCTTGCCGAAGATTTCCAAACGGTATAATGGCCTGGATAGCACTCCAGAACCACCAATCCCGGCAACTCATCCTCTCCCGGAGTCGCGCACCCTGGTCTTTATCGATTCAGGGGTTTCTGAGCAACAAACCCTCCTGGATGCCTTGGCCCCTGACACCGAGGTGATTCGCCTTGATGGCGATCGCGACGGGATCGAGCAAATCATTGAGGCGATCGCGGGTCGGACCGGCATCGACAGCATTCATCTGGTTTCTCATGGGAGTTCCGGCAGGGTCCAACTCGGCACAACCCAACTGGATGCCGAGACCCTGGATGCCTATCTTCCCCAATGGCAGATCCTGCGCGGGTCCCTCAGTGAAGGGGCCGATATCTTACTCTATGGATGTAATGTGGGGACCTCGGATACAGGGGTTACCTTCCTGCAAAAACTAGCAGACTTGACGGGTGCAGATATTGCCGCCTCCAATGATTTAACCGGCAGTGCCGAATTAAACGGCAACTGGACCCTAGAAGTGAGTACGGGAAACATTGATGCCCCTGTGCCCTTCCAGTCCGAGGCGATCGCCGCCTATAACGCCGTACTCGCAAAAACCTATATGGTCCCGGCGGGAGATGTTACCAAACTGATTACTGCAATTACAGATGCTAATAATGATAATGAAGATAGTATCATCAATTTAGCAGGCGATACCTATACCCTCACTAAAAGTGATGATTCTACCCTCGGTGCCAACGGGTTACCCTCGATTCAGACAGGTACCCTAACCATTAATGGAAATGGGGCTGAAATCGTTCGCGATCCAAACGCACCCGGTTTCCGGATTTTCCATATCGGGGCCAATGCTAATGTTACTCTGAATAATCTCACCGTTAAAAATGGGTTAGCCAATATTCCCAATAGTGAGGAAAACAATAGAAGAGATGGGGGTGGGATTTACAATAAGGGGACTTTGACCCTGAACCAGAGTACCATCACTGGCAACCGAGCTGAGGATGACGGTGGAGGCATTAAGAATGAGAAGATTCTGACTGTTCGAGATAGTACCATTTCTAACAACTCGGCTGGGAGTACCCTTGACGTCAATCCTGAGGCCAATGGTGGCGGCATCCAAAATGGTAGCACTGCGGAGATCTCCAATAGTACGATTTCCCATAACCAAGCAGGGAAAGATGGTGGAGGGATTTACAACACAGGAAATCTAACCGTTAATCACAGCACGATCGCCTTTAATGTTGCTGATAGTGATAGATCTAATACCGGCAACGGTGGCGGGATCCGGGTACAGGGGAGAAATATAAGCCTCAATCTCAGCCATACCCTGATTGCCGGAAACGAAGATCAGAGCCCATCGGGTGATGTCCACCCGGATGTTTCGGGTTCGGTTACCCCGGCTCAGTATAACCTGATCGGCGATATGACGGGCATTACTGGGTTAAATGGGGGTACAAATTACAGCTTTAATTCCCTCGGTGTGAGTGACATTAACGCTGTCATCAATCCAACTTTAGCACTGAATGGCGCAGATCCCGGGTCTCCCTTAACCCATGCTCTCATGGTAGGGTCGCCAGCGATTAACTTGGGTGAGCCTACTGTTAGCACTAAGTTAGCCACAGACCAACGCGGCACCGGATTCCAGCGCAAGGTTGGTACGGCGATCGATATCGGCGCTTATGAGCAACAGCTTCTCCCGGTGATTACGGAAATTATGTACCATCCCCGCAGTGCTGAACCGGACTGGGAGTGGGTGGAGATTTACAATCCAACGGATCAAACCCTAAATTTAAAGGGATTTGTCTTTGGCAAGGCCAATGCCGATCCCACACTGCCTCCGGCGAATATTGCGGAGGGTACGATCGCACCGGGGAAAACCGGAATTTTGTTTAATGCCAACCTGCCTGCTGAGTCGTTTAAGATAGCGTGGGATACCGGCGATATTCCCCTGATTCCTGTCAGTAATTGGTCCGCCTTGGGCAACACTAGCGATCGCATTGGGTTATGGCCCAGCCTTAGTAGCTATAGGCAGGGGTTTACAACGGCCATTGATGAGGTGGCGTATAACACCACCGGGTTGACGCCTTCTGTCGGCGCTTCCCTGTATTTAAATCCTCTCACTTATAACCAAGAGGACTTGACAAAAGTCAACGATATTGGTAACAATTGGTTAATTAGTGCGATCGGTGCACCCACTGCTCCTACGCCAGTTGTCGCCAAAGCTTACGAGAGTACCTTAGATCGCAACAATAGCGGGTTAGATATCGGGTCTCCCGGACCAACGGATGAGATTTTACCCCGCCTTGAAAACGTAATTGCCCAAAATGTGACCACGGCAGGGGAAGAACCCTACAGTTTCACCGTCACCTTTACCGATAACCGGGCCATAGATTGGAGTACCTTAGAGCCTCGGGATATTATTGTCACCGGACCCAAGAACGAGAGTCTCACCGTCACGGCGAGAACCACCCCCAATCGCAGCGGCAATTTCAACAGTATCAACGTCATCTACAAGATTACCCCTCCCGGGGATACTTGGGATAGCGGCGATAACGGTACTTATACAGTAACCTTGCAACAAAACCAGGTTACTGATACCACCGGCAATGCGATCGCCTCCCAGGAACTCGGGCGCTTTGTCGTCAACATCAATACCCCCCCCACCCTAGCACCCATCACTCAAACCGGCACAAAAGATACTTCATTCGTCTTTAAACCCGAGTATTTTACCAGCCAATTTACAGACAGTGATGGGAATACGCTGCAGAAAATTTCAATTACCTCTCTTCCCACCAACGGAACCCTATTCTTTGATGGAAATCTCATCGCAAATCCCCTAGAAATTCCCCTAGGCGATATCGGAAAACTTTCCTTTGTCCCCAATAACAACTTTAATGGTCCGGTGAGTTTCACATGGAATGGATTCGACGGGACTGACTATGCCAAAACTCCCTCCACGGTTAATTTAACCATTAACGCTCCCCCCACCCTCGCCAATCCCCTGGAAAATCAAACGACCACTCCGGGAACCAATTTTACCTTCCCCATCCCGGAAAATACGTTCAATGATGCCGATATTGCTGTCTACAATGACCGCTTAACCTATACCGCTACCCTCTCCAATGGAGACCCGCTTCCCAAGTGGTTAACCTTCAATGAGGATGGCACCTTCACTGGCACTCCAGGAGGAACCGATCTCGGCACTCTCCTGATTAAAGTCACCGCTACCGATAAATTCGGTGCAAGCATTAGCGATACTTTTGATTTAATCATTCAACAGCCTAACGGCGGTAACGGTGGCGGTAATACAGGTGGTGGGAATTCAGGTGGTGGAAGCAATCCAGACACCGGAACAGGTGGCAGTAATACAGGTGGTAGTAATACAGGTGGTGGCAGTAATACAGACACCGGAACAGGTGGCAGTAATACAGGTGGTGGGAATACAGATACCGGAACAGGTGGCAGTAATACAGGTGGTGGGAATACAGGTGGTGGAAGCAATCCAGACACCGGAACAGGTGGCGGAAGCAATAACCTTCCCCCCACCCTCGCCAATCCCCTGGAAAATCAAACGACCACTCCGGGAACCAATTTTACCTTCCCCATCCCGGAAAATACGTTCAATGATGCCGATATTGCTGTCTACAATGACCGCTTAACCTATACCGCTACCCTCTCCAATGGAGACCCGCTTCCCAAGTGGTTAACCTTCAATGAGGATGGCACCTTCACTGGCACTCCAGGAGGAACCGATCTCGGCACTCTCCCGATTAAAGTCACCGCTACCGATAAATTCGGTGCAAGCATTAGCGATACTTTTGATTTAATCATTCAACCGCCTAACGGTGGTGGGAATACAGGTAACGGAAGCAATAACGTTCCTCCCACCCTCGCCAATCCCCTGGAAAATCAAACGACCACTCCGGGAACCAATTTTACCTTCCCCATCCCGGAAAATACGTTCGATGATGCCGATATTGCTGTCTACAATGACCGCTTAACCTATACCGCTACCCTCTCTAATGGAGACCCGCTTCCCAAGTGGTTAACCTTTAATGAGGATGGCACCTTCACTGGCACTCCAGGAGGAACCGATCTCGGCACTCTCCCGATTAAAGTCACCGCTACCGATAAATTCGGTGCAAGCATTAGCGATACTTTTGATTTAATCATTCAACCGCCTAACGGTGGTGGGAATACAGGTGACGGTGGTACAGGTGACGGTGGTACAGGTGGGGGAACTAATCCCGATACGGGAACCGATCGCGGAAGTAATCCAGGCACAGAAGGGGGTAATGACAACGGTCCTTTAACGCCGGATTCTCCTGTCAATGGCGATCGCCCAAGTTCCGAGAATCCCACGGCAACTCCCCTCAAGGGTGTGTCGCATACCAGCAGTACAAACACCTGTAATCCCGTCCCTCTCGACCCCTCACAAAACAGTGGGTGTAAATGTCCGGTTCCACCCCCGCCAGAAATTATCTTTTATGGACCCCAAGACAGACCCCCGCTTGAAACATTCCTGTTGGGAACCCAGGAAAATGATGAGATCCTGGGAGACGATCGCCATGAAGGCATATTAGGATTTGCCGCCGATGATTTTCTCTGGGGGAAAGGCGGTACCGATGTTCTGTATGGGGATACCGGCGCTGATTATATGCTGGGAGGCGTTGGCAGCGATTTCCCTGTAGGTTCTGCCATTGAGCGCGATCGCATCGAAGGCGGCAAAGAAAACGATTTCATTAACGGCAACGAAGGCAACGATACCCTCTATGGTGGTCGAGCAAATGATATCATTCACGGCGGCAAAGACGACGATCTGATCTTTGCTAACCTAGATAACGATATCTTGTCTGGTGACCTTGGCAATGACACCATTCTGGGCGGAAATGGCAGGGAAACCCCCATCGGCACAGCGGGCGATCGCGATTTAATCTTCGGTAATCGAGGTAATGATCTGCTCAATGGCAACGAAGGCGAGGATATCATCTACAGTGGCAAAAATGACGATATCGCTTACGGTGGCAAAGATAACGACCTAGTTTACGGGGACCTAGGGAACGATATCCTCCAGGGAGATCAAGGAGATGATAGCTTGTTCGGCGGTCCCAGCGATCCCAATGTCCCCGATCTTGGGGGACGAGACTTGATTTATGGCGGTGAAAGCAATGACTTCATCAACGGCAATCAAGGGGATGATACCCTGCATGGGGGTAATAGCAATGATATCATTCATGGCGGCAAAGATAATGATATCCTGTGCGGGTCCGCTGGAGATGACCTCTTATTTGGAGACTTAGGAGATGACACCCTTTACGGCGAGGATGGCAGTGATACCATTCGAGGCGGCATCGGCAACGATGCACCCCTGGGTTCCGTAGGCGATCGCGACTTTCTCTGTGCGGGTCTCGGGGATGATTGGTTAGAAGGCAACGCCGGTAAGGATACCTTGATCGGTGGCAGTGGTAATGATACCTTGTATGGCGGCAAGGATGATGACCTCCTCTATGGCAGTGCCGGGGATGATTTCCTCAGTGGCGATTTAGGGAATGATACCCTAACTGGAGGTGCCGGACGCGATCGCTTTGTCTTGCGTGCAGGTTTCGGGACCGATACCATCACCGATTTTACCCCGGGAGAAGACGAGTTTGTGTTAGGCGAGGGATTAACCTTCAATCTCCTCAATTTCGTCTCCTCCAATTGCGGAACGGCGATCGCCTTGGGAGATGAAATCCTGGCGATTGTCAAGGGAATAGAACCCGAGGCGATGGTTGCTGAGACTTTTAGTCTTCTCACTTAACTTTCCACAGGAGAAGCGGCGATCGCCTTAATTGGAGGAAAGACTGACCTGCAATTTAGGCGATCGCCGCCTGCCATTCAACGAGTATAAACATCATGAATCTTAGCTGTTCAACATTTCCATACTCCCTTTAACCCAAAACCCACCTCAAGGCGATCGCCAGTCCGACTGCGGCGATCGCCCCAATCGTTGTATTAATAATATTCACCACCTCATTCGTCATCCAACTCACTTGTTGCTGAATCGTCGCCCCAATCACACTCTCTAAATTTGTGGCAATAAACGCCGCTATCACACATAACCCCACCCCCGTCAAATCAATCAACCCCACCACATACCCCACCAAAGCAACTGCCACTGATGCCACAACCCCGGCGATCGTCCCCTCCAGAGAAACCGCCCCCTCGGTCCCCTTCGGCACAGGTTGCAACGTCGTAATCAAAAACGTGCGCTTGCCGTAAACCTTCCCCACCTCACTCGCCGTCGTATCCGACAACTTCGTACTAAAACTCGCCACATACCCCAACAACAGCAACGGCACCACTTCCGCCCCATCCAACCCTTGCACCCCCAACACCCCCAAAGCACAAACCGCTGCTGTCAATGCCGAACCCCAGACATTTTCAGGTCCCCTGGCCCCCGATCGCTTCTCCGCAATTCCCTCCGCCTCCTTCTGCGCTATCCCAATGCGCGTCACTGCCGAACCCACAATAAAATAAAACCCCACCACCGCATATCCGGACCAACCCAAGGCCCCCCAAATCAGCACCCCCAAAATCCAAGCATGGATAATTCCTGCCGGAGTGAGCAACTTTTTAGGTAAAAAATAAACAATCGTTAACAAAACCGTATTTAATCCCACTGCCACCAGCCAAGGATTCAATAACGCGCCATAATTAAAAACAAATTCTTCTGTCTGCATCTTAAATTATCCCCCATGAACAATGTCTTTTTTCATCTGGCTTTTCCCGTCACCGACATTCCCAAGACCAAAGAATTTTATGCTCAAGGTCTCGGTTGCCAAGTCGGACGCGAATCCCATACTGCTGTTATTTTAAACCTCTATGGCAATCAACTGGTTGCCCATGTCACCAAAGACCCCATCACCCCTCAAAAAAGCATTTATCCTCGTCATTTCGGCTTGATTTTCCAAAATGAAGCCGATTGGGAAACCCTATTAGAACGCGCCCAACACCATCAACTCCTGTTCCGCGAAGAAGCAAAACGGCGCTTTTCAGGTTCTCCCTTAGAACATCGCACCTTCTTTTTAGAGGACCCGTTTTATAATTTACTGGAATTCAAATATTACGCCCATCCTGATGCCATTTTTGGCAGTGCCGAGTTCACCGAAATTGGCGATCGCACTTAACCCTTCTCCCATTGAATGCCCAGGGTCTATAATAGACTGCTTGCATAAATCTCTTAAGCCCCCCTTAGTAAGGGGGGTTTGGGGGGATCTATCCGTTATTTTGCAAGAGTTATAATAATCCAATAAAAGGGCAATTCATCAATTGCCCTGACTTTCTAAAATTAGCCCAAAAAAAGACAAGGCAATGCCCTGTCCATTTACTTCCCTATAAACGGGTATTCTCTCCATTGCTTAACGCATTTCGCGTCTCCTACAATTTCTATCCGCTTACCAGGTACTCATCCCCCGTAAGCGCGAACTGTGGATATACCCAAAAGTACCCTCCGAGGTGATCACTTCCGCCCAATCTTCTTCCCCGCCAATTTTTAAAACTCGCCCGCCACTGCGAACCCGGCCAATAATATCTCCTCCCGGAGATGCCCGAAGATTTGACCACCCCTCCTCATCTTGCACCGTCCAAAACACAGTACAAAATTGATTGGAAACCCTTTCCAAGCGACTCTGGTGAACGCCCCGGTTAAGAGCAGAAACCAAAATTGCATACCCATCGGAAGTCACCGATCTATAGGCAAAATGAGTGTTGTTATTCAATCGTCCGACAACTTGTCCACTGGACAAATCTCGCACATTTACCCAGCCATCCGGGTCCTGTACACGCGCACAGTTTAAGGATTGAGCCAGAGTCGGTGTTGCTGAAAAGCCTAGGGTCACCAACGTTGCTAAAACTATTGTTGTCCTGATCATAGCGCCGCCTCGACTGATTATCCTGTTTATCAAAACAGGGATATTTTTGGTATGATGAAAGGATAAGACCTCTAGTTTAGTCCCAGGAAAACAGCCCGGGTTTTTGAGCCAATGCCAAGCTACTTGCTCCCCAGAACCAAGGCTCTATTCCCCTTAAGAGATCTATTGATTTTATCCGGTCTTTATCTCCGACACACCCCGTTCACGAGCAGAAATATAAACCGTATTTTTTGACAAAAATTGGGCTATTATGGAAGAATTAAGGGACAGAAAACCGACTTTTGCTCCCATCTATTGACGCCTATACTAATGCTCTAGGATAATCATACCTAGGTTTGGTAAACCTGACCCCAACTTGTTATAATTCTTAACGAAAAATCGCTTCCAGACATCCTGAGCAAGGCCAATATATAGCCAGCCTAAATGATTGGTAACCTGGGGCAGCCCCGCTCAATGTAAAGCTGGCGGTATCGAGAAAAATATGCCGCTTACTTACCGGACTTCTGGGTTAACACGCAGCGGTTCCGATAGGGTTTCAGCTATCACCTGTAAACAGCGGCGATCGCTCACCATCCATCGATGAACCCAAACCGGCAATTTTACCTCTTTTCCTACGGGCATTTGGGAGCTTTTTGCCGGGATAATCATGCTATCATAAGGAGTCCAAATTGAGGTGAAATTCACCCGCCCTAGCATCTCCGCTGCATCCCGATTCAAATCTTCCAAAAATGGGCTATTCGGACGCATTTGCAAACATCCCGGTAAGGGCAATGCGTAAGCTGTCATCGTGCCTTGATTCGGTGCAGATATAGAAATAAATCGCTGCACCCGCTCAATGCCACCGAGTCGCTGGAGATAGTACCGGCTAACAATTCCCCCCATACTGAATCCGATTAAATCAAAGGGGCGATCGCCTCCTAATGTTTGCTCAATAAAATCGCTCAGTTGTTCCGCTAAACGGTCTAATCCGATGGAACTATTATTTGGAATTAAATCTAAGCTATAAACCGACCATCCAAGTTCGGTTAAAACAGGAGAAATTTTACTAAAAATATCACGGGTGTCCCAAATACCATGAACTAACATCACAGGATTTTTCGGATTGTTTTGATTCATAACTTTCAGCGTTTATTGGTTATTGGTTATTGTAAAGGAACCAGCATGGAGAAGATAGCAGTCTCCCCATCAACCAATGACCAATGACCAATGACCAATGACCAATGACTCCATCTCTCATCGCCAACTTACAATTTAATTCTGAAAATGTTTGTAGTTCTGTAAAGCAGTGCTCAGGAAAACCGGACATTTCAGCCGAATCTGTAAATTTTTATTAAGATTTTCCTCGAAAAAGGGGGAGTGGGCTTATCAGAACTTCATAATTAAACCAAACAGTTATCAGTTTTTGGGGGCCTTGAACCGAATCGGCTTGTCCGGATCGGTTGACCGAGGCGGCAATAAGCTGTTAAGGCTTGAACCCTTGCCCATTGAGAGTAAACATATTAGGAGTAAGGACCATGTTCGGTTTTATCAAAAAATTATTTGGCGGCATTTTCAGCTTCTTGGGTGGCTTATTTGGAGCCAAAAAATCTGGATACTATCTGGAACTAGAAGAATCGAAAGGCTCGGCTCCGGCTGCCAAACCCCCAGCGGCTCAAGCCCAGAAGCTAGAACCCGCTGCTACACAGAAGTCTGAACCGGCAAAGGTGAGCAAATCTAAGGCAACTCAGAAAAAGGCGGAACCAAAGCCAGCAGCGCCCGCACCTGCGCCTGCGGTGGCGATCGCCAAGGCAGAACCGGCTAAACCAGCCCCTAAAGAGGCTACTCCGGCTGCCAAACGGGAAGCTACCTCAGTGCTGGTTACCCCCCGTCGTCGTCCCGGTGCGAATATGACTTCTTATCTGGATATGGCGCGGAATATGCGAACTTCGAGCCGGTAGAAGTGCTAGAAAGAGACGCGAAAATCGCGTCTCTTTCTGCTTTTTAGGGTAAAATGCTCTGATTTGGGTTCGGGTTAATTTCTAAAGCTGCGGCAACCAGGGATAAGGCAACTGCTGGTGCTGTCACCGCTCTGAGGATGCGACTGCCGAGAGAAACGGGTTGGAAACCAGAGGCGATCGCCTGTTCCTCTTCCGCTGGGGTCCATCCCCCCTCGGGTCCGACTGCGATTTCCAGGGGACCTAGTTGTAATCCGGCTGGAGACTGTTGACTGGCTAAAACCTGAGCTAATAAATGGGGCGCTTCGGTGCGAGTGACGCAAATATAGCGGTTTGGGGGTTTTTCCGGCAGAGCAAGATAGTCCCGAAAGGTGACTAGATCCAAAATGGTTGGTATGATTTGGCGTTCTGATTGTTCTGCGGCTTCTCGCGCAATACGACGCCAGCGATCGAGCTTGTTCGGACTGGGGTTGAGGACCGTGCGATCGCTCAAAACTGGGACGAGGGTAGTTACACCTAGCTCGGTGGTTTGCCTCACCACTTCATCCCAGCCATTTTTAGGGAGTGCCAAGATTAACCTGACGGGAACTGGCAATTCAGTCTGCACGGGGATTGACTCTAAAACTGTGGCAAATTCAGGATTGGGTGATAATTGAGCCAGCCACCATTGTCCTTGTCCATCCATAGCAATAAAGCGATCGCCTTCTTTTAAGCGCAAGACGCGACTGAGATAATGCTGTTGAGGGCGATCAAGGAGAATCTCCCCGGGTAGGAATTGTGCTTCGGCGATCGCCACTCGTTGCAGTTGCCCTAACTGTTGAAAATTCCCGGTTTTAGCTGCGTTCACAAAACAACCTTATTTTAAATTTAATTATAGGGTTCTTGATGGATAAAATTTTCTCCTTCCTCGGGTTCTAAATTGGGGTCTATCGCCTCAGAGGGAGCCGTAAATTGTGTCAGAGGAATAACCTGAACATTCAATGAAATAGGTTTTTCCAGTCTTTCTTCTAAAAAATCTCGAACGAGCCTAACTTGGTTTTCTGAAATGGTATTTGCTGGTGCAGCAACTTCGAGGTTGACAATCAGTACCTCTCCTTGCGGGTCAACCTGTATTCTCCGGACATCGGTTTTAGAAAAGGTTAGCGTTTCTTGACTAATTAAGACCGTAATACTGCGGCGAACATTGTCTCGTAAGACTAATCGGTTAAGGGAAAATCCTAAAGGAACCCCTAACATAGTTAATGCAAATAGAGAGAGGATAAAGCCTTCTTTTGCCCTTTTGAGTGAGCCATATTCTTGGGCAATAAAAACTAGACCACCACTCAAAATAATTCCGATTAAGTTTGTTAAAAATAGTAAAGAACTGCCGATCCAAATTTCAGGAGAAGCGAAAGAAATACCGATTCCGATAACGCTTAAGGGCGGAACTAAGGCCACTGCGATCGCCACTCCGGGTAAGGCATCGGCAATATGACGGCGAGATTTAGCAAAAGCGCCTGCTGTACCGGCGGCTAAGGCTACCCCGAGGTCTAGTAACGTCGGCTGCGATCGGGCCATGATTTCCCCTTGAACCCCTCGTAAGCCAATCAGGTTACAGATGATAAACGAGGTAAAAATCGTTAAAAATACTCCACTGAGCAGGGTTAAAGCCGAGCGCTTTAACAAGCGGCGGTTCCCCATCACCATGCCATAAGCGATGCCCAGAATCGGACCCATTAAAGGAGCGATAATCATCGCTCCAATAATCGTAGCGGCACTATTAGCAAGCAGTCCCAGGGTTGCAATAATGGCGGACAACCCCAGCAAAATATAAAAGCTTTGGGAAGGAACCGAGGAGCGCCACACTTGCCGATTTAAACCTTCCATTGAGATCGGTTTTTCCGCCAGCCATTTCCATTGGCCGCTATTACTGTTCCACCAGGTTTTAAAGAACCGGATAGTTCGCAAATATCCTAAGAGTCCCAGTCGCTTAAACTTAAAGCTCACCGTTAAAACCTGCCAGGAATTTCCATTAGGAACCGGAGTCGTTATCACCAAAGCCATCACGCTCGTTATGATTATTCCTTAATTTATCGAACTCCTGACAGATTTTTCTTGCTCTATAGGTGGATTGAACCGAGACAATTAGGGAGAAGTTTAGGCTTGTTCGGTCAAGCTTTTCAAGAAAGCATCGATCGCATCTCCAGCCAATTGACTCATCGGCTTACCCTGACGCTCTGCTTCCGTCTTAAGCTGGAGATAAATCTCATTGCTGACATTAATCCGGCGACGGGGAGGACGAGAAGAACCGCCCTCTTCCCCTTCACTGTCATCATCGCCACCGCCACCGCCACTGGGGGGAGTCGGAGGAGTGGGAGGGACACCGGAATCCGCAGCAGGAGTCGCACCCGTGGGAGAAGCGCTTCCGGAAGTTACCGACACCGACGATTCGGAACTGGTAGCGGCAGCAATGGGTTCAGCAGCCGAAGTCGTGACCGTTTCCGAATTAACTGGAGAAGAGAATTGATTAACCATTTCTTGAATTGAAGCGTTGGGAGTAGCAGAATATGTAGCAGCAAAGCGACGTAGGGCTTCAAACCCGACCCGATGACAAAAATCACCAAAGCTCTCAGGTTCAACCCGATGAAGCTGTTCTTGTTTGAAATACACAAACAAGGGTTCTAGGGTAGCTTCCAAATTTTCGATCGCCAAACTCTCAATATAAGTTTGAGCCAACCTAGTTTGATTGGGATCTCCACCTAGCCAGATTTGATAAGAATCCGGTGATTTCCCTACAAAGCCGAGTTCCGCCAAGTAGGGGCGTGCACAACCATTGGGACAACCCGTCATCCGAACCACAAAGTGTTCTTCGGGTAAGCCGACTTTATTTAACAGGGCGCGAATGCGAGCGAGGACACCGGGGATCCCGCGTTCGGCTTCAGCGATCGCTAAACCGCAAGTCGGTAAAGCAGGGCAAGCCATTGAATAGCGAACCAACGGATCGATCTCGGTTTCCCGTTTAATCCCGCATTCTTGCAGAATTTGCTCGATTTCCCGTTGTTGTGCCGGAGCAATATCGTACAGTAGCACATTTTGATGTGGGGTCAGTAGCATCGGCAGGTTAAATGCCTCCACAATCCGCCGCAAAGCCGTCTTAAGCTGCAACGAACCGCGATCGTGAATCCGACCATTTTCCACGGAAATACCGTAGAACAGCTTGCCATCCCCCTGATCGTGCCACCCGAGGAAGTCCTGGTATTTAAACTCCGGTAAGGGTCTGAAGGGTTCAAATTGTTTCCCTAAATAGCCTTCCACGGTTTCGCGGAATTTTTCGACGCCCCAGTCCTCCAGCAGGTATTTCATCCGCGAAAGACGGCGTTCCACGCGATTGCCATAATCGCGCTGGGTCGCCACAATCGCCTTGACGGCATCGTAAATGTCGTCTTTTCTAACAAACCCGATGGGATCGGCTAGGCGAGGGAAGGTTTCCTCTTTGTTATGGGTGCGCCCCAATCCACCCCCAGCAAGGATGTTAAATCCTTCCAGTTGGCCCGCATCATCGAGCATCACGATGAGGCCCAGGTCTTGAGAATAAATATCAACGGAATTGTCCCCAGGGACCGTGACGGCAATTTTGAATTTGCGCGGTAGAAACTGGGCTCCATAAATCGGATCCGGGGAATCGTGGAAGATGGTCCCGTTGCCATTGCGCAGGCGCGCTTCTTTCACCTCGGGATTTTCTTCCCCAGTGATGGCTTTTTCCCCATCCAGCCAAATCTCGTAATAGGCCCCACTCTGGGGGGTCAGCAAATCGGCGATATCGTTGGCATATCTACGAACGTAATCGTAATCGACGCGGTTCGTAAATGGCGCTGGAGGTGCCATGACGTTGCGGTTAATATCCCCGCAAGCGCCCAGGGTAGAACCCATGTTGTGGACAATTTCCTGGATGGCTCTCTTCAAGTTTTTCTTCAAGATTCCATGCATTTGGAAACCTTGACGGGTGGTGACTCGCAGGGTGTGATTGCCATATTCTTCCGACAGCCGTTCTAAGGTCAGATACAGCTGAGGTGGAATGAATCCCCCCGGCGAGCGGGTACGAAGCATCATTTGGTAGTCTTTTTCCTGCCCTTTGACCCGATTTTCCCGGTTATATTGCTGATATGAACCGTGAAATTTCAGAATCTGATAGGCATCATGGGTAAAATGAGTCGTATCTTCTAAAAGCTCGGTGGCAAGAGGTTCGCGCAAATAATTGCTGCGTTCTTTGATGCCTTCGACTTTAGAAACTTTTTGACTGCTATCAGTCGGTGATGGTGTCGTTGTAAAGGATTGAACCATGAGCACATCTCGTGAAGATGGTAGAGGCTATTTCTCTCCGGTAATCCGGTCGGAATAGCGATGTTTTTCGATCTTATCACTGCCTTTCCTAATTTAAGGGATCATTGGGCAAATTAGGATCCATTCCTTCCTTCAGAATGTTAAGTCTTGTTAATTTAGGTTTCTCGGTTGGAGGTTAACCCCTCCCTCAAGAGAGAGTCGTACCGATTGATCTAGCAGGATTTGACCCGGTTTTCGGTGAGTCTTAAATCAGGGGATTGCCGCGATCGCCCTCCCGAGAGGAGAATCCTCAGCAAAATCTATGGAACGGTTTCCCCAAGATTTTCTGAAGGGGGGTTGATTAGGTGTAGTTACTCACTAGAGCAGGATACCCCGGTGTGTGGTTCTGGCGATCGCTCCAATCCATCACAGTAGTTTCTCAATCTCCAATTTGCCAATCCCTAATCTTTTGCCCGATCACAATTTAGCTCAAAATTCTTAAATATCGGATTAACTTTCGCCTTAATTCTGTAAATTTTATCTAAAGTTTATAGAAATTATTACAAAACCTGCTATAATCCATCCCAATACTACGGCGATATGTATTGCCCTAAAAATTTTAAGTTCGCGCTCTTAACGAGTACAAAGCGATCGCTTCCTTAAATTTCTCCCAACCGCTCCTACCGGAAAAATTTTCCGCCGCTTCAAACCTGGATAACCCCCCTCAATTCTCCCCCAATCCCTGCTGTATTCTGACCAGAATTCCTCAAAATAACCCAGGGTTGAAGATTTCCACCTTAATCCCCATTCTCCCGCCTCCCTCCTTCAATTTTCCCCTAGCGCTATCATGGGGATATTCACTCAAGGCCATGTTAAAGACATAAAATCTCCCGGCTTTACAGATCATCGAGTTCCAACCCACAATGGGTTAGGGTGAATCATGGCAGAGTTCAGCTTAAGCCCAACCCGTAGCCAGTTGATCAACTGACACACTACCACCCCATTTTATCTACCAGAATACAATAAATAAGTAGGTTAGACCTATCCGCAGCAGAGTCCCCACTCCTCGCTCCTCATGGTTAATTGTACTCATCGGTCCGAGGATGCTGTATGCTGATCCCGCACCCCTCCCAGAGGGTTGCAAACTTGATGTCTCTTTTTTCTTGACTGGTAAAAATGTTTAACCGGTTTGCTGATTCAAGAGTATGGTATTTATGCAATCAAAGACCTAAGTGTGCAATGAGAGCGCTCAGAGAACACATTCGAGATATTAGCAAAATGAGTGTTGCCTCTTGGCTGGCAACCGCCCTTGATTTTGGAGTCTTTACTTTATTCAACCGAGGAGTAAATCTGCAAATTTCCACGGCAACAGCCCTCGGTTCTCTAGCCGGAGCACTGCTCCATTTTACCATTTGCCGACTTTGGGTATTTCGTCATAGCAAGCAGCACGGTTTAGCCGAATCTCTAGGGCGTTATATCATCGTATCTGGGGGAGCATTAATTTTACATTCCCTCGCCACCACCCTCTTGGCGAACTTTATTATTCCCCAGGAAGAATTAGCCTGGTTAATTTCTAAAAATACCGTTTTCCTATTTTGGGTATATCCAGGCACTAAATACATGGTATTTGGGCCGGGTCAATCCTTAAAACGAAACTCACCTAATTTCACGGCCAACCCTAAACACAGATAGGATATTATTTTCAATTAGTTAATATTTAAAGATATTTAAGCTTAATGAATTAGAGTTCCATCAGTAAGGTAGAAGTCAAATGAATTTGGAAAGAAAAAAGCATTCCGCTACTTTTTTTAAGAGCAGCGGAATACTTTTTTATATAGTTCCCTTAGGGTATTCCAACAAATAAATTGCTATTGCATCCGATGGTTAAGGAACTAACAAGACTCTTTTAGCCTGCGTAGGCAGGCTTTGTCCCTGGAGCCAGACCCTTGAGGGTGCGGGTTTTGGATATTTTATTTTTTGTAGGTCTCTTACAGCAATCAGGCCATGACATTAATCCGGGGGAGCAAGATGTACCCGCTCCGGTGGAGAATTGTTTTAGTTTTAAGAGAGCAGGTATCTGAAGATAGAATCAAGCTCAAGGGGAAGGGGCGACAATCCGGAGACGATGGGTGACCATTGTGATGCCATCTTTGCGTACAATAATGGCTGAAATCCAGCGATTATCTTCGGTGGAGGGGGCTTGACCCACTTTAAAGAGACCTCCAGCGGAGAGGGGTTCTAATTTCAACTCTGAAGGGATTAAATATTGGGTAGTGCGAACGGGTTCTTCCAGTGCATAGCCGAGGATTAAATCATTTCGCAGGGGTTCAACAACGATCGCATCGAAGTGATAACGCTCGCCGGGGCGGACTTCTTCGGGTAAATTAATTTGTAGGGTGGGGGGATTTTCGCCGGTAGTGATTTGATTGCGTTCGGCTAGAATATTTTGACGAACTATTTGCTGATTACTATAATGCTGCTGCGATCGCACTGTTGCCGTTAAGCTCAAATTGCGCTCATTTTGAGTCTCAACCCCAGTAATTTCGGTAACCGTTTCCACCTTAAATCCATTCCCATCCCGTTCCCAAGACTCGATTTCCGTGCGATAGCTCAGATTTGGATAACGCTGCCAAAGTTGGGTTAATCCTTCCCTTAAACTCTGATAATCTAATCCATCGGAATTGACAAAAGTAGGACTATAAAACTGCATCACCCCTTGAATATCTTGCCGATTGGCTGCAGCATCAATATCCTGGAGAATGCGGTTAAGTTCTGGGGGTGCAGTTTGAGCCGTCGCTGCAGCAACCCGGGTTGGTGTGGCCCCTCCAGCACACCACAGGGTGAAACCCACCATCAAAGCAGCGATCGCCGAACGTTCACGACTGGGGGTCGCGGTGGGTTGCCGCCAAAGGCGGGAACGGGATTGCAGTAAGCTCAAGGGATTAGTCATTGGGGAGGGCTTCAACACGACACGACAGATAAAGATCCTAGCAATAGTCTTCCGCACAGAACCGGGGATTTCCGCAGGGAGGCGCTGAATTAGAGTGCACAGGCTCTCGCTCAAGAGAGTTCAACCCGTTTAAATTTATAGTTTAGATGCGATCGCGATTGTTGCATCCAACCGAAAACTATCCCCAGGAAACTGCAAACAGAGGCTACCGACTTGGCAAATAAACCGATTCGACTACTGATTGCTGCGAGTGGAACAGGTGGGCATTTGTTCCCTGCACTCGCCACCGCAGAACAACTCAAAGACTATCAGATTGAATGGTTGGGGGTCCCCAACCGCATGGAAACGCAGCTGATTGGCGATCGCTATCGGTTGCACACCATTCCTGTGGAAGGATTTCAACAGCGTCTGGGGCTCGGCACCCTCAAAATCGCCCTGGGACTCGTCCGTTCCGTGTTTCAAGTGCGCCGCTTGCTCAAAACCGGACAATTTCACGGCGTCTTTACCACCGGGGGTTATATTGCCGCCCCAGCCATTTTAGCAGCCCGTTCTTTGGGATTACCGGCCATCCTCCATGAGTCTAACGCCCTGCCGGGGAAAGTTACCCGCACCTTTAGTCCCTTTTGTAGTGTGGTGGCGATCGGGTTTGAGAAGGCAGCGCAATATTTACCCAAGGCAAAAACTGCTGTTGTCGGAACTCCCGTGCGATCGCCCTTCCTCACCACCCCGGAATTAGATTTACCCATTCCAGAAAACGTCCCTTTGATTGCGATCGCCGGAGGTTCCCAAGGCGCAGTTGCTGTCAACAAACTGGTGCGTCAATGCGCTAAATCTTGGATTGATGCCGGTGCCTGGATCTTCCATCAAACTGGAGACAATGACCCAGAAGTCGATAGTTTTCAGAACCCGCATTACATTTCTATGCCATTTTATCCAAATATGGCGGGATTATTGCATCGCGCTACCCTCGTAATTAGTCGGGCGGGTGCGGGGACTTTAACTGAATTAGCGGTGACTAAAACGCCTTCTATTTTGATACCTTACCCCTTCGCCGCAGAAGATCATCAAGCCTACAATGCAGCGGTTTTTGCCGATGCTGGCGCCGCCGTCTTGTACCGCCAAGAAGAGCTAACAGCTCAACAGTTGGAACAGCAAGTTTTAGACTGGCTCAAGTCACCAGAATCCTTGCAGAAAATGGCAGAGGCAGCCGGTGCCTTAGCCGTTCCCGATAGTAGCGATCGCCTTGCTCAATTAGTCCGCGAATGGGTAGAAAAGTAAAGCTTAATTCTCCGACAATTACTCCCCTGTAATTGATGATATAGCCTCTCTAAAGGAATAAAATAATTAGACCTCTTGCTTAGGATATCTTAAGCAGATTGACGTTAATCATGGTAAAAGTGGGAGCAATCCTAAATTTTGCAAGAGGTCTATTTTTTCTCCAAGTCAGACCCGGTTAATTTACCACTTGAGCGCTATGACTGCGCGGGTCTGTTTTACTGGAAGTTTTGGGGAGTGCGGAACTATTTAACGCTGAATTTTGACCTTTAGCCTTGGCGTAGGGTAACGGGTTTCCCGCAATTAATGCCTCGATATTTTCGGCCATAACTGCCCGAGGAATTTCGCCGATCGCCTCTGCGATCGCCTCTCCCTCCCCGCCTAAAAACACAAAATGAGGAATGCCATCCACCCGATATTTAGTCAACTCGGGTAACCACTTGGTATTGTCCACATTCAACATTACAAAATTAACCCTTTCTGCATACTCAGTTTCCAGTTCTCTCATGAACGGTGCCATTGCCATACAACTCGTACACCAATTTGCATAAAATTCCATTAGAGTCGGTTTGCCATTCTCCAGTGCCACCTCATAAGGGATTGAATCCGTTTCCAGGTCCGTTAAGGAAACCGTACTCGATTCAGTCCGCAATCCCAGGAAAATGCCCACCGCTAGAACCGTAGCCGTCAGGACAATAATCAGATTTCTGAGTTGATTTAGGAAGGGAGCCGTGGGTTTTTCAGGTAAATTCGCAGTCATCGCCTCTTTTATTACCAGTTGTTACAAGTTGTTTCTAGTTTAGCGAACGATCGCCGATTCAGAGAGATGAAGCGACGCCGGTGCGATTCTGGCTTAGGGTCAGGCTGCTGGAGTGGGCGCGAACCCCATTTGTTTGATAATCCGCGCTACAATAAGACTCGGGAATCTCCCTAAAAATTCGTTAGGAAATCCCCCCAGAGTTTTACCCCTTTGCTCATCCAAAGCAACTCATTCAAAGTAAACCGTGAAAAAACGAGTTACCCTAACCTTTCCTAAACGCTCAGTACAAATGCCAATTACTTATCGATTGGCGAAAGATTTTAACGTAGCTGCTAATATTATTCGTGCACAGGTTGCACCCAACCAAGTAGGGACCCTAGTGGTGGAATTATCCGGGGATATTGATCAACTGGATGCGGCAATGGATTGGATGCGATCGCATGATATTACCATTTCCCTAGCCTCTCGGGAAATCTTAATTGATGAAGAAAGCTGCGTCCACTGCGGACTCTGTACCGGAGTCTGTCCTACGGAAGCACTGCACCTCAACCGGGAGAGCTTTCAACTGAATTTCACGCGATCGCGTTGTGTCGTTTGTGAACAATGTATTCCCACCTGTCCCGTCCAAGCGATTTCTACAAATCTTTAGAGTCCCGCGAATATTCAACCCTCAAAGCGGGGGTTTTTAACAAGTGCCAGAGGATATCCCATGTTTTTTATCAAAGCACTTCCCCGGCTGTCTCTGCTCCTCCTTGCGGGGACTTATTGTAACTTTGGCTGGACCTTAGCCACCGCTGAATCGCCTTGGTGGGTGTGGGTTTTATCCATCGTTTTTATATTTCTGATGGCCGAAGCTTTAGCTGCCCCTTGGTCAATTATCCGCACCATTTCCGTGCGTTGGTTGAAATCCGATTATCGGACGTTTTTTACAGTTTTGTTGGGCGCTTTTTTCCTAGTGGTGTTTCTCTCGTGGTTGGATATTTCCGCTTACGGATTAGCCTTATTAGTCTCGGCAGCGATCGCCCGACTTGACCTGCAAACTGGCCCCTTCCGTCCCTGGCAAGATTTTTTAATTTTATTTGTAGTGGCTACCCTAGGGTTAAGCCTGGGTTGGGCCCTGTCCTTAATTTTCTAAATCCCTGTACCCCTTAATCAAGAGTCGGAGGGAGGAATCAAACCCTCCGCGAATCCAGAACCTGTCACGGTTAAGTCCCAGACCAGATGTGGGACAGGGACGTTGTAAGATAAAAAGACACAAGCAAACATCGAGATGCCTGCGGATCTGGAAGCGATGCCAGAAGCAAAGCGGGCAGATCTGGCCTCATGGGAGAAGGGAACTGGAGATGACCTCTGAGAAAACGGAATTAAAAACAACAGCCCCCATTGAATCAAACGGGTGGAAGCAGTGGCGAGACAACGTACAAATCTTGGCGATCGCCTTGATTTTAGCCCTCGGGATTCGAGCTTTCGTCGCCGAACCGAGATTTATTCCCTCCGTCTCAATGGTTCCGACCCTAGAAGTCGGCGATCGCATCGTCGTTGAAAAACTGTCCTATCACTGGCGATCGCCCACCACCGGAGATATCATCGTCTTCGACCCGCCAGCAGCCCTTCAACAGTACGGTTACAGCAAAAACCAAGCCTTTATCAAACGAGTCATAGCCACCGAAGGTCAGTTGGTCCGCATTCACAACGGCCAACTCTACCTCAATGACGAACCCCTACAAGAAGAGTACATCGCCGAACCCCCCGACTATGAGTGGGGTCCCCAACAAGTCCCCAACGACACCGTATTTGTCATGGGAGATAACCGTAATAACAGTAATGATTCCCATGTTTGGGGTTTTTTACCGAAAAGCAACATCATTGGACGAGCAGTCGCGCGATTTTGGCCAGTTAATCGGATCGGTTTCCTCGACAATTAACAGCCCATTTCCCTCAAAAACCCCGGAGAAATCTATTTTGGACTAAAACCATTTTCCACCACTGCACTAAAATAAGAAGATAAGGGTGGGAATTCCCACCGAACGGGGAAACGAGTATAAGAGAAACTGGGAAAACAATGGGTTTTTTTGATTCTGAAATCGTTCAGCAAGAAGCCAAAGAGCTCTTTGAAGATTATCGAGCTTTGATCCAACTTGGCAGCAATTACGGAAAATTTGACAGAGAAGGGAAAAAGCTCTATATCGATCGCATGGAAGCCATGATGGATCGGTACAGCATCTTTATGAAACGCTTTGAACTCTCCGAAGACTTCATGGCTCAAATGACCGTTGAACAGCTTAAGACCCAACTGGGTCAATTTGGCATGACACCGCAGCAGATGTTTCAACAGATGCACCAAACCCTAGAACGCATGAAAAAGCAATTAGAACAAGAGACTTAAAAGCTCCCCATCCCGTCAATAGAGTCCATATACAGATTGCCCAGGGACACTTTTGCAACTAGGCAAACGGGACATGAGCGTCCCACTGGATTGGTTAGGCCAAAAACTCCGTTTCTGGCCCTTTCTTTTCTGCGGATTGCTACAGATTTTGTAAAAAAACCCGGGTTTTAACCCCTATCCCGTTTTTAAAAATGGAAATGGGGGAAGTCGGGGTGATAGGGGTGATGGAAACGACTTGCTGTCGTGACGTTGAACATCATCCCCATCCTCCCCATCTCCCCCATCTCCCCCACCCAACCCAATTACTGCGGGGGGTCAAATTCCCCTGGAGAGGGGAAATCTTCCACCGGCGTCCCTTGCATCGCCTGATGCATGAAATCTCGCCAAATGGGGGCAACAAAACCGCCACCCGTAGCCCCCGACGCCAAAGGTCGGTTATCATCATTGCCCACCCATACCGCCGCAGACAACTGAGGCACATAACCCACAAACCAGATATCCCGTTGAGAAGAAGTCGTTCCCGTCTTCCCAGCCGCTGGACGGCCTATGCGGGCACTTGTTGCCGTTCCCTGGCTAATCACCCCTTGCAGGACATTCGTTAGGGAAGCAACTGACCAAGGATCGAGAACCAATTTGGGTTTCGGGGTATTGTCCAGCAAGATATTTCCTGTACTGTCCGTCACTTGGACAATAAAAGTCGGATCCGAATGCCAACCGTTGCTGGCAAAAGTAGCAAAAGCACCAGCCATTTCCATCGGCGTCATATCGATCGCCCCTAACGGCATAGAAATCACAGGTTCCATCGGACTCGTAATACCCAGCGATCGACAAATTTCAATCACTTTATTTAAACCCACCGCTTGGCCCAGTTTAATCGCCGGAATGTTCAAGGAGACTTCCAATGCCTTGCGAATCGACACCGCCCCAGAAAAACCGCCGCCATAGTTTTGGGGTGAGTAATACCCATCCCCGTCCCGATAGCTCACCGGGCTATCCTGAACAATCGAGTCCGGGCCATACATACCCGAAGCAAAGGCCGCATAATAAACAAACGGCTTAAACGCCGAACCCGTTTGCCGTCGTGCCTGAATCGCTCGGTTATATTGACTGTTTTGAAAATCCACACCCCCCACCATTGCTTTAACGAAGTGCGTGCGCGGATCCACAGCCACTAGAGCGACTTGACCATTGGTGCGACTATAGAAAAGTCCTTGATAATATAGCTGCTCATGCCAACGCCGGACCGTTTGTTCGGCCATCCGTTGGAAATTCATATCAATCGTGGTTTGAACCCGCATCCCCCCCTTGAGGACTGCATCCCGACCGAAACGGCGAGTCAACTCTTGAATCACCGCATCCGTGACATAGGGCAGATTACTTTGACCGAACGAGGTCACTCGTCCGATCAATAGCGGTTGCTTACGCGCTTCTGCTTCCTCTTCTGCCGTAATCCACTTCAGGTCCCGCATTCGGCCCAGTACCAACGCCTGCCGTTCTTTAGCCAGGGGATAGTTCACAAAGGGGCTGTATTCTTCCGGGGCCTGGATGATCCCTGCCAGCATCGCCGACTCGGCTAGGGTCAACTCCGAGGAGGGCTTATTAAAATAGCTTTGGGCAGCGGTTTCAATCCCGTATAAGTTATGTCCCCAATACACCTGATTCAGATAAAGTTCTAAAATCTCGTTTTTTTCGAGAATTTGCTCCATGCGAATCGCCAGAACCGCCTCAGCCGATTTGCGGCTAAAGGAGCGATTTGGGGACAAAAAGAGGTTTTTAACCAACTGCATCGTCAGGGTCGAGCCACCTTCGACGGTCTCCCCCTGCTCTAGGTTGGCGACCAAGGCCCGCATCACCCCACCGGGGTTAATTCCGTGGTGGAAGTAAAAGTGGCTGTCTTCAATGGCTAGAACTGCTCGTTTTAAGTTGGGGGAAATATTATCTAAAGGAACGACTTCCCGGTTGGCTTCATCATGAATCCGGGTTAAAAGTGTCCCCTTAATATCGTAAATGTAAGTCGTTTCTGTGGGAACATAAGTGCGTAAAACTCGGACGTCCGGAAGGTTGCGGAAGCTCAAGGCCAAGCCGACCAGTCCACCAGCCACGACTGAACTGAGCAACATGGTCATTCCGAGCAGAGTTCCTGCGGTGACTTTGCTGACGCCCTGAAAAAAACTGAAAATTGGTGCGGAGTCTCCAGGGGGATTTTGTCTAATCGTGTTAGTAGACACGGCGATTTTACTTCCTCTCTAATCAAAGCTCTATAGGATGAAAGGCGGACCGGGCAACTGGGGATACAGGTGAGGTCAAGTCATTTGGGAGCAATTTTAGCGCGATCGCAGAACAAATGGTGTCAGCTATCTCATCGATGCAGTTTATCATCCCTAGTCCAATCCTGCCGCAACGCCCACCGCTTGCTTCCCTAAGTCAGATCGACAAGTTCCTCATCCAATAATCCGGACGGCGCGATCGCAATCTCGGCTCGCTGGGTGGGACTGGACTGTTTTTTCTCCCCAGTCTAACCCACCCTAACTCACTAAGTTTGGCAATTCATAGTAGTCTTCAAAGCGTAAACCCATAATTACGTCAAGCACCCCAGGATAAGGGACCAAAGTTATTTATGATGGGTGCAGGGTTATGGTTTACCCGCTAACCCCTGGCCCAGTTCGGTTGAAGATCTCGCAGCACAAGGCTTACCTGCTTTTTTAGGTAAACTTGTAAGTCTCCAACCCACTGACGCATTTGTACAACCTGGCACAATTCGATTAAAACCCTTGAATCAAAGTTTAGCTTGGCTGCACCGTGGTGTCAGCGAAATTTTTCCAAATCAACCCGAATCCCAGGACCCCAATGAGTCCTTGGTTGCCCGTCTGCACCGTGCAGAGGGCCCCTTACGGGTTAAGTTAGGCATCGACCCTACAGGTGCCGATATCCATCTGGGTCACAGCATTCCCGTGCGAAAAATGCGCGCGTTTCAAGATGCGGGTCATACGGCAGTTTTGATTATTGGGGACTTTACTGCCCAGATAGGTGACCCCACGGGCAAATCAGAAGTCCGTCGCCAACTCACGCCCGAAGATGTCGAACGCAATGCCCAAACCTATCTCGACCAAGTTCGTTCTATTTTAGATTTTGATACCCCCGGACGTCTAGAGATTCGCTACAACTCCGAGTGGTTGTCCAAGCTGAATTTAGCCCAAATTCAGGAACTCTTAACCACGATGACGGTGGGACAAATGTTGGCGAAAGAGGGATTTGCCGATCGCTATGAGAAAGGCAACCCCATCTACCTCCATGAGTTTCTCTATCCCCTGATGCAAGGGTATGATTCGGTAGCGGTTCAGTCCGATGTGGAACTCGGCGGTACCGACCAAAAGTTTAATATCGCCGTAGGAAGGGATTTACAGCGCTATTTCGGACAAGTGCCTCAGTTTGGCCTCCTCATGCCGATTTTGCTGGGGACCGATGGCACCCAGAAGATGTCTAAATCCCTGAATAATTATGTGGGTTTAGCGGAAGACCCTTTATCCATGTATTCCAAGTTGGAGAAGATTCCCGACTCCCTGATTGAGGAATATTTTGAACTGTTAACGCCCTTAGCATTGGAGGAGTTACCGGAAAACCCGCGCGATCGCCAAAAATTACTAGCAACCACCGTAGTGGCGCATCAACATGGGGAAGAGGCGGCAAGGGAGGCACGACGTGCAGCAGAAACCCTGGTGCAAGGGGATGCGACCCAAGCGGAAGCGGTCCCAGAATTCTCCTTAGCAGGGGTGGAATTTCCTGCCAAACTGTTTTATATCCTCAATCTGACTGGGTTATGCGCCAGTAGTTCGGATGCACGTCGCCAGATTAAAGGGGGGGCAGTGCGTTTGGATGGCGATCGCATTGCTGATGAAAATCTCTCCTTTGAATCCATTGCCGACCTGAATCATAAGGTTTTACAAGTCGGTAAAAAGAAATTTGTGCGCCTAGTCCAGTCCTAACCTTTATCCCCCTCTTCCCTGTAATTATGTCTGTTTGCGATCGCATTATCGTTCCTCTGGATGTCCCTACTCAGGCCGAGGCCCTCACCCTAATTGATGCCCTACCCGAGGTCTCGTTCTGGAAAGTGGGACTAGAACTCTTTGTCAGTTCCGGTCCCAGCATTCTCTCTGAACTTAAAACTCGTCAAAAACGGATTTTTCTTGACCTGAAATTTCACGATATCCCCAACACCGTGGCCGGGGCCTGTCGGTCTGCTGCCCAGTATCAGGTCGATTTGCTGACTATTCACGCCACCTGTGGGCGTAGGGCGCTCAAAGATGCTCAAACCGCATTAGTAGAAACCGCTGGAGAGCAAGCGCCTAAACTCATCGCCATTACCCTCTTAACCAGTCTCAATTCCCGGGATTTAGCCTTTGACCTCAAAATTCCCGTCGAGTTGCCCGAATATGCCTTACAGATGGCTTTACTCGCCAAAGAAAGTGGCTTGCCTGGGGCGGTTTGTTCTCCTCATGAAGCGGCCCAATTGCGATCGGTTTGTGGTTCGGAGTTTCTGTTAGTCTGTCCCGGAGTTCGTCCAGCTTGGTCAGAAGCGGGAGATCAACGCCGCGCTATGACTCCTGGGGAGGCGATTAAAGCTGGGGCTGATTATTTGGTCATCGGGCGACCCATCACCGCCTCGGAGGACCCGGGGGCAGCATTTCAGCGGATTTGTGAAGAGATAGAGGGATGATGCAGGATTGGGACCAAGAGGGACCCCACCCTAACCCTCCCCTTGCTAAGGGGAGGGGACCGGAAACCCGGATTTCTCAAAAGCCCCCCCTTACCAAGGGGGGGTTGGGGGGGGTTCTTCCGATCGCCCAAGAGGGACCCCACCCTAACCCGGACCTTGCTAAGGGGAGGGGACCGGAAACCCGGATTTCTCAAAAGCCCCCCCTTACCAAGGGGGGGTTGGGGGGGTCTCTTCTCCAGGACCAAGAGGGACCCCACCCTAACCCGGACCTTGCTAAGGGGAGGGGACCGGAAACCCGGATTTCTAAGAAGCCCCCCCTTACCAAGGGGGGGTTGGGGGGGGTTCTTCTCCAGGACCAAGAGGGACCCCACCCTAACCCTCCCCTTGCCAAGGGGAGGGGACCGGAAACTTGGATTTCTAAGAAGCCCCCCCTTACCAAGGGGGGGTTGGGGGGGTCTCTTCAGAGAATTGCCAGGATTCTGCTGTGCTTTTGGGTGGGATCTCTCTTCCCAGTGGGGGTTAGGGCAGGGATACCGGAGGCGATCGCCCAAGTTTCTCCCTCTACACCTAGGGTTCGAGGGGTTTGTCCGGCAGATTTAGACTTATTAATGAGTCAATTGCTGCCTGATTTACCCGGTTATGTCAATCGCACGATTCAACGAAGTAGCCAAGATTATGTGCCTCGGTTCGTGATTCTCGCGGGTCGTCCAGAATTTCAACCGTTGCCTCAAGGACCAGGGGTGAATCATCCTCCAGTTTCTCGGTTGCCTGGAGATTTAGAAATCTCAGGATCTGACCCGGCGATCGCCCAAGTCTTTTTTACCACTTTAGAACGTCATTATACCGCCACTCAATCTGTCGAATATCAGCAATATCATTGGTTATTTTTATCCCAAACTGATGAAGGGTGGCGCGTGAATCAAATGTTTTCTCGCACCGCCTATCCAGAAGGGGCAATCCCCACTCCTCCGCGAGATAGTAGTGATAGCGAAATGGCTCAAGCGGTCCGTTTATGGTTACGAGATTGCCGGTACAGGGGTTAGGTTTTTTAGTCCCCGGACTATTTCAGTCCAAGTTCTTCTAATTTGGCACTCACCGTTTGGATATCCTGCCACATCAACCATTTAGGTGAACCTTTTTCTCGGGACGGATTGCGCAGGAGATAGGCGGGATGAAAGATGGGCATACAGAGTTTTCCTTCCCATTCAAACCATTGACCCCGAATTTTAGTAATTCCTCGTTTTTCCTTGAGTAAGCCTTTCACTGCTGTTGCTCCGGTTAATAAAATAATGGAGGGATTGACTAGCCGAATTTGTTCTAAAAGATACGGTTTACAGGCTTCCATTTCGTCGGGAGTGGGGGTGCGATTTCCGGGGGGACGGCATTTATTGACATTGCAGATGTAAACGTCTTTTTCCGTGGACAGTTTGACGGAGGCGAGGATTTTTTCTAATAACTCTCCGCTTTTGCCGACAAAGGGTAATCCAGTTTCATCTTCGGTTTGACCCGGGGCTTCTCCAATAATCATAATCGGTGCCTGGGGATTTCCTCGGCCAATAACAGCATGGGTACGGTTCGCGCCTAATCCGCAGCGGTGGCATTGGTTACAGGGAATGGACAGTTCATCAACGCTGGTATAAGTACCTGGAGGAATGGGAATATCGGCCCGGGTTGGAATCAGTTTGGGATTAAAGGATGGGGGGTTGGGGGGTTCATCAAAAGGGGTGATATCAAATAGATTAAGCTGGTTTTTGTCGGTCATTTTGTATCCTTATTTTGGTTATTTTTAAAGGGTCTACGGGTTCCAAAAGGCTTAAAATCCTTGGTTAATTTGAAAATTCTTCCGGGGTATTAGAGGTTTAGAGATTGAAGGTAGAGAGGTAAATTATATCAGGGGTTGAAATGATTTAAACCCAAGTTTAAGCCGGTTTGGGCTAATTTTAGGCTAACAGAAAAGGGAATAAAGTGGCCCATTACGCATCAGGTTAAGAAAAAATCAGCCATCATAGAGGCAACTGAAGTGCTATGTGGCTGGAGGGTACGATGATACCTGCCCCATTATTTCGCGATCGCGCTGATGCGGGAGAACAACTGGCTGATGCGGTGATTCGACAACTGGCTGAAATCGATCCAGACTTGAGGCGGATTAAACCGATTGTGTATGCCTTGCCGCGTGGGGGATTGCCGATCGCCGCCCCTCTGGCGCAGCGGTTGGGTTGTCCTTTGGATATTATTGTGGCTAAAAAGATTACGCGTCCAGAGAACCCAGAATTGGCTCTGGGTGCGGTAACGGCGGATGGAGAGGTTCTTTGGGGGAGACAACGTTTGTTACGGCATCGCGTGCGACAAATCGCTCAACAGGAGGCTCAAGCGAAAGCTCAAGGGCACTTGAGTCAGATGGCATCAGCTTGTCCCCAAGTGGATCCGACGGGAGCTTTGGCCCTGGTTGTGGATGATGGGATTGCTACGGGGATGACAATGGCGGTGGCGGTACAGGCGTTACGACAGCGAAATCTAGCCCAAATTTGGATCTGTGTGCCTGTGGCCCCTGCGGAGTTGGTGGAAGAGATGAATCGGTGGTGCGATCGCCTGGTGGTGTTGGCAACTCCCGATCCCTTTATGAGTGTCAGCCGGTTTTACGAGGCGTTTCCCCAGGTGGAAATGTCTGAGGCGATCGCCTACTTATCCGGCCAATAATTGCCCGCTTCCTCACCAAAGTCACGGGTTCAGGGGGGAGTATTCCTTTGGGAATAGACATGGGGCTGACATCCTCTATCCCCAGGGGGCGGGTCCCTGGGTTAATTGCCGGTTAATCTTAGATTAAGATAAAAAACAAGGTCTTAAATTTTTAATCTCAATGGGACGTTGGCAATTTTGGGGGGATACCCTGATTAATTATATTCACCACAATCCTCCCCTGTTTCTCGAACTGGTGATGCTTTCGGCAGCCATTGTTTTACTGGGCTTTTGGGGGGTGACTCTGGACTGGCCTTATTTGGTCCTGAGTTTGAGTTATGCGGTCGGATCGTCCTGTTCCTGTTTAGTACGCGGTGCGATCGCCCCTTCTCCGACCTTTAGGCTGCCCCAATTGACGGCAATTTTGTTATTAGCAGTCAGCTTTTTTAGTTTTGCTGATTTATTAGGGTATTTATAATTTACCCCGGCTGAGGTCTAATTTTTAGGGACCTGCTCAAGCGATTGATGAAAAATCAAGCGATTGCCTAATGGGTCATAAGCGTAAATTTCTCGCCCGTGAGAGGCAGTGGTAATTGCTGCAGGGGGTGGATACCCTAACTGACCCAGATGGGCGATCGCCTCCTCCAAATTTGTCACTTCAAAACATAAACTCAAACTCCCCGAACCCTGGGGCAAAAACTCCGATTCATGACTGGATTTTGGCTTAAAAATCCCTAATCTCAACCCTGGCGCAGCAAACTCAGCATAGACCCCTGGACGATAGGGATTTGGGGCGATCGCCAACAGTTGAGCATAAAATTCCACAATTTCTTCAAAATTAGCAGCCGCCAACGTCACAAAGGCGGCTTGATATTTAACCTTGATTCCCAAAACAGCCGACTCCTGGTGAGATGCGATCGCTGAAAAAATACCCAGACCTCTAACTGCCACTCCAAGTCCGGATAGCCGTACCCTTGAAGGGGTGGGACCAGGGTTTTCCCCCCAATCCCGAGCCCGCCGCCAATGATTTTCTAAAAACCCGTTGGTCCGAAGGGGGGCACCTGGACTAGAGTAAGAGGGGAATATCCGAATCCTATCCTCTCATGGTAAATTAAGTGGGACTTATTAATCCCTTAAGTAGCAGTTATTGAAGCTAATCCCCTTTGCAGTCCAAGCAGCGATGGGGCATACGCCATAGGTCGTCACTGGTGAGGGGGACGGCAAACCCACCCTCTACTCCCCAGTTGAGCCTATGTAACTTCCTTTGTAAGCACGATCGCAGAATTCAATAAAAAATATGCATCTGAGTGAACTGTCTCACCCAAACCAGTTGCACGGTTTATCCATCCATCAACTTGAGCAAATTGCTCGCCAAATTCGGGAAAAGCATCTGGAAACGATCGCCGCATCTGGCGGTCACCTCGGCCCTGGTTTGGGCGTGGTCGAACTGACCCTGGCCCTCTACCAAACCCTCGACCTCGATCACGATAAAGTCATCTGGGATGTGGGTCACCAAGCCTACCCCCATAAACTGATTACCGGACGGTACAACAATTTCCACACCCTGCGCCAAAAAGATGGCGTTGCCGGATACCTCAAGCGCAGTGAAAGCAAATTTGACCATTTTGGCGCGGGTCACGCCTCGACGAGCATTTCGGCGGGCTTAGGCATGGCCTTAGCCCGGGACATGAAAGGCGAAAAATTCAAAGTAGTTGCGGTGATTGGCGATGGTGCACTCACCGGCGGCATGGCATTGGAAGCGATTAACCATGCCGGTCATTTGCCTCACACTAATTTGATGGTGGTCCTCAATGATAACGAAATGTCCATTTCTCCCAATGTGGGGGCAATTCCTCGTTATCTCAATAAAATGCGCCTGAGTCCCCCAGTTCAGTTCCTCAAAGACAATTTAGAGGAACAGTTCAAACATCTCCCCTTTGTCGGGGAAACCTTCACCCCAGAAATGCAACGCATCAAGGAAGGGATGAAGCGGTTGGCGGTTCCTAAAGTCGGGGCAGTCTTTGAGGAGTTGGGCTTTACCTATATCGGCCCCATCGATGGGCATAATCTGGAAGAACTGATCACCACGTTTAATCAAGCGCATCAAATGCAGGGTCCGGTGTTGGTTCATGTAGCCACGGTGAAAGGGAAAGGCTATGCGATCGCCGAAAAAGACCAAGTGGGTTACCATGCCCAAAATCCCTTTAATCTGGCAACTGGAAAAGCCATCCCCTCCAATAAACCCAAACCCCCCAGCTATTCCAAAGTTTTTGCCGACACTCTGATTAAACTGGCGGAAGAAAACCCCAATATTGTGGGAATTACCGCAGCAATGGCAACAGGAACGGGTTTAGATAAACTCCAAGCTAAACTTCCTAATCAGTACATTGATGTGGGAATTGCTGAACAACACGCCGCCACTCTGGCAGCAGGTTTAGCTTGTGAGGGAATTCGCCCGGTTTGCGCGATTTATTCGACCTTCCTGCAACGGGCTTATGACCAAATTATTCACGATATCTGCATTCAAAAATTACCCGTGTTTTTCTGTCTGGATCGGGCAGGAATTGTAGGGGCAGATGGGCCGACTCACCAAGGGTTATATGATATCTCCTATCTGCGTTGCGTTCCCAATTTGGTGCTGATGGCGCCGAAGGATGAGGCGGAACTGCAACGGATGTTAGTCACCGGAATTGACTACACCGATGGGGCGATCGCCATGCGCTATCCCCGAGGGAATGGGTACGGTGTCCCCTTGATGGAAGAAGGATGGGAACCCCTGGAAATTGGCAAAGGGGAAATCCTCCGCAGCGGTGATGATTTGTTAATCCTCGGCTATGGTTCAATGGTCTATCCCGCCTTACAAACGGCGGAAATTCTCAACGAACATGGCATTGCTGCAACGGTGGTGAATGCTCGATTTGTCAAACCCTTGGATACCGAGTTAATTTTGCCTCTGGCGCAACGCATTGGTAAAGTAGTGACGATGGAAGAAGGATGCCTGATGGGTGGTTTTGGTTCTGCTGTGGCGGAAGCCTGCATAGATCATAATATCCCGGTGTCGATGTTGCGTTTGGGTGTGCCCGATCAGTTGGTGGATCATGCCACACCGGAGCAATCTTTCGCCGAGTTGGGTTTAACTCCCTCTCAAATGGCCGATCGCGTTTTACAAACGTTTAAATCGCCTGTTTCTGTTGCTCATTAATTAACAGCCTGAGCAATTCTCCCTTGAAAATTATCCAGAGAACTCAGGAATAGAGAACGCAGAGAAAACATAATTTCTCTGCGTTCTCTTTGTTTGAATGATAATTGTTGTATTGCGGGACTAAATTGGATGGTTCAATGAAAAGTTTTGATGTCGTTATTGTGGGTGCAGGTCCAGCGGGAGGTCATTGTGCGAGGCAATTGGCCCGTTCTGGCATTCAAGTTTTATTGGTGGAACAACATGAAACCTTTGCAGCAAATAATTTTTCAAGCGCGGCAACTCCGATGGAAACCTTGGCTAAATTTGAGTTACCCGAATCCATTGTGGGGAGTTTTTGGCAGAATCTGCGGATTGTCAGCACCCATGTTCACAAACGCTGGGAGTCTTCTACTCCTTTAGGTGCGGTGTTGAATTTTGCTAAACTTCGAGAATTTTTAGCGGAGGAAGTGACAAGAAATGGGGGTGAGGTTTGGTTGGGTCATCGATACCTAAGTCACTCTTCCCAGAAGGGTGAAACGGTGGTGATGCTTAAACCCAAGGGGAAACAAGATGCAGTCTCTGTTCGGACCCGGGTCTTAGTTGATGCCACAGGTGCGGCGCGATCGCTGATGTATCCTCACCCTCAAAATCGTCCTACTTTTTTTACCGGGGCGGGCATCGAGTATTTAATTAAAGTGGAGGACTCTACTTATAAATCTTGTGCCGAGTCTCTGATTTTTTTCCTGGGCCATCACTGGATGCCTCAAGGGTATTCCTGGATTTTTCCAATGGAACCCAATATTCTCAAAGTAGGGGCAGCTCGTTATCAGGGTCAACATCAAATTTTGGAGGACCGATATCCGGCGATTAAACAGTCTATGGAGTTACTGATTAAAGAGTATCTTCAGATTGATGAGTACCAGCGATTAGAAACCCACGGTTCAATTCTGCACTACAGTAGCGAACTGCGGGATATTTACTACCGGGAAAATTTAATCGCCATTGGGGATGCAGTTTCAGCGGTGAATTTTTTGGGGGGAGAAGGGATTCGGCATGGAATGGAGTCGGCACAGATTGCGAGCGACTATATCCAGGACTATCTGGCCGATCGCCAGGGAGATTTTTCAGGGTATCAACGCCACCTCCACCAGAAATTTAAACGGTCCTGGGATTTTTCCGAGGCAGTGGCGAAAAGAGTTTATCTGCAATACAGCGATCGCAGGATTGATAAAGGGTTGGCCTATTTAGGAACCCTGGAACTTTCGGAGGTGATAGACCTTTTATTCTACTATCGCTTTGAAAAGATTACGAAAGGACTCCGGCGCATCCTCCTGCGCAAACTGACTGGATTTTGGCAAGAAATTCGGCAAAAATTGGGCCTATCTAGTAGAATAAGTTAGAGCAGATTCACCTAGTTTTTACCGGATTGATTATGTCTGGAAATCCTCCTGTTTATCCCGTTGTGTGGAAAGAAGACCATGTAGCGCTCATTGACCAAACTCGTCTACCGATGGAGTATGCCGTGGTAGAAATTCGGCGCTATGACGATATGGCAAGGGCCATTCAAACCATGATTGTGCGCGGTGCTCCCGCAATTGGAGTGGCGGCAGCTTATGGAATGTATTTAGGGGCCCGGGAAATCCAAACGGAGGAACGGGGGGAGTTTTTGACTCAGTTAGAAACCGTGGCAGAAACGTTACGGCAGACTCGTCCCACGGCGGTTAATTTGTTTTGGGCAATCGCCCGAATGCAAACCGTGGCAAGGCAGACGTTAGGACCGGTGAGTTATCTCAAGAAAGTCTTGCTAGAAACAGCGCAGGGGATTCAAGCAGAAGATTTAAAAACCTGTCAGGCGATCGGCGATCGCGGTTTGGAGGTCCTGCCGAGTACACCGCAAAAGCTGCGAATTCTCACCCATTGTAATGCGGGAGCGTTAGCAACCGCAGGATATGGCACTGCATTGGGGGTGGTGCGATCGGCGTGGAAATGCGATCGCTTAGAACGAGTCTATGCCGATGAAACCCGTCCGCGTTTGCAAGGGGCGAAACTGACAACTTGGGAATGTGTCCAAGAAGGAATTCCCGTCACGGCGATCGCCGATAATATGGCAGCACACTGCATGAAACAAGGATTAATTGATGCAGTAGTGGTAGGTGCCGATCGCATTGCGGCAAATGGGGATACGGCCAACAAAATCGGCACTTATAATTTAGCAATTGTTGCTAAAGCTCATCTGATTCCTTTTTTCGTGGCCGCACCCTTATCTACGATTGATTTTACCTTAATTGAAGGCAGCGCCATTCCCATCGAAATTCGGGATGCCGAAGAACTTTATCAGATCGGCTCAACCCGAATTTATCCCCTCGGCGTGGAATTTTACAATCCCGCCTTTGATGTCACTCCCGCCGAATTAATTACCGCCATTATTACCGAACATGGGGCAGTGGCACCGTCCCATTTGCACCAATTGCACAGTCAGCAGGTAGTTTAGGGCAATCCCCACAAAGGAGAGGTTTCAACTCTCCTCCTATTCAGGATTAACGCTTAAAACGGCTATTAAGAGTGCGGTTCACCAAACAAAATTAGGGAACATTTCAACTCTTCAATGACTTTAGTCGTGACATTGCTAATGGCTAAACCCCCGGCAGTCCGACGCCGAATTGATCGCAGGATCACCAGATCCACGGACTGCGCTGCCTTCATAATTACCTTGACCACATCATCATCGGGAATGGTGGTAATAGCAATTTTTATGGGGGAGTTATCCCGCTTGACCAGTCTGGCTAAATCGGCTTCAAATTGATGAATTTGTTCGACCGGAGTCCGGCGAGCACAAACGTGCAATAAGGTGATTTCCCCTGAATTCGCATCGGCAAATAGCTGAGCAAATCGGACAGTCCGCAAGGTCTGGGGGGATAAATTTTTGACCGGCACTAATAAACGATGAATATTAAGGGGTTCATCGATGAGGCGCATGACGGCAACCGGACAGTGGGAGGCCCAAAAGACGTCATTAATTAGGTTACCAAATAATCGCGATCGCAAGCCCATCTTTGGACTCCATCCCATTACGATTAAGTTAGATTCCCATTCCCTGGCGGTTCGGCTGATGGCATGGGAGATATCATCATCAATGCGCAGTTCTGGTTTTGCTTTAACGTGAAATTCCTCTAACATTTGGACCGAGCGATCGAGCGATTGCCGACTCTCTTTGAGGGCGAGATCGAGTTGGGGTTCATCCATGTGAACATGAGCCCTCGCCACGGATAAGGGGATAATTTGCCCAGACTCATGACGGGCTAAAAGCGCCGCCATTTGAATTAAATATCGTTGGGTCAGGGGATTAGAAATTGGCACCACTATGGTAAACAAATCATCCGATTTCGCTAAGGGAGGATTTATCGGGTTCTCCACTTCCTTGGGTTCCCACCAGATCGACATATTATCTAGGTCTAGTTGCTCCTGGGGTACCGGCAGTTTGCTGGCAAATCGTGCCGTCATCAAAGGTCCGATAATTGACGTCACCACCATCAACACAATCACGGTGTTGAAGACTTCTGCCGTAATCACTCCCTGTTGAACCCCCACAAGGGCTGCCGCCAAGGTTGCCGCCACTTGTGGCACAGAAAGTGACCACATAGTTAAGGTTTCAATCCACTGATAGCCATACAACAATTTGGCAACCCAGGCGGCTAGAAATTTGCTTCCGATTAAGCCAAAAACGATCGCCAAGGTGAGTCCAAGGGAGGTGGTTAGGGTTTCGATAAATCCATTGATATCCAGCAATAAACCCATTCCCACAAAGAAGAATGGGATAAATAAAACACTGCCCACAAATTCTACTTTTTCCTTAACCGGACCGTTTCCCACCACATCATTGACCGCAAGTCCGGCGAGAAAAGCTCCCACAATTTGCTCCACATTAATCAATTGAGCGCCGACAGCGGCCAGAAACAGGGCAAGCAGGACGAATAAAAACTGATTTCCTTCCTCATCTCCCGTGCGGCGAAAATATTCTTTCCCTGCCCACTCAACTCCAAATAATACGCCAGCGGAGTACAGTCCCAGTAATACTAACTGGAGGATTAACGAAAATGCAGTGAATTCTCCAGCATTGAAGGACACACAAATTGCCAACACTAACAACGCGCCAATATCAGTAAAGATTGTGGCCCCAATGGTCACTATAATGGCCTCATTTCCGACAACTCCCAATCGGTTGACGATGGGATAGCCTAGGAGCGTATGAGAGGCGAGGAGGGAACCAATTAAAATGGAAGGATTCCAATCAAATCCGAAACTTCGTCCGATAATTGTACCTACAATCATCGGGACAAGGAAGGTTGCCAACCCAAATCCGAGGGAGCGATTTTTAGTCCGGCGGAACTGTTGGATATCAATTTCTAAACCTGCGACGAACATGAGGTAGATTTTGCCAATGTCCGAAAGCAGTTTGATGGTGTCCGTACTGGGATTGAGCAGTTTAGCCCCATCGGGACCTAAAACCACTCCGGCGACTAACAACCCGATTAATCCGGGCAGTCGCAGCTTCTCAAAGATCGGAGGGACAGTCAAGATAACCAAGAGCAGAAGGGTAAATTCTACAATTGGACCTTCGGGAATTAAGTTTGTTATTTGTTCCATCAGCGTGCGAGCGCAATCAACTTATCGCGTTGCGGTAGAAGGGTTTAATGTAACTTATCATAGCCCACCCAATAATTTCGCTTCCCGGGATTCTGTCTGAGCCAGGGTTCATTTTTTATTTTTAATGGGAAATTTTTCACTAATTTATTGGAGTTGATGTTAAAAAAATAGACCTACGGTCTTTTTATAACTATGTATAACTTGCCTGTATTGTATCTATAAAAACCCGTAATTTGAGGATATTACTTTTTTGTATTTGTGGCCATAAAACAATGTTTTTACATTTTTCATTGGTTTAGTAATTTGTTTAAACTTACTATTTTTAATTTAATAAACTTACAGGTATTTGAAGGAATAACAATACTGAAAATAGTTGGTTTCGCTAATTTTATTAAGGATGCGGTAGGCGGGGGGTAAAGGTGATGGAAAATCCCTGCTTCAATGGGGGTGAGTTTGAATATAAAAATTCGGGATTCTCAACCCTAAAGGAAAGTTAAAACGTCGCAGCCCGAGTTGAGGGGCCTCAATCTGGGGTGAAGGGTTCTGGGTGGGGCGATCGCCAGGATCCTTAGTGAGGTCTTCTCTACCCTTCCCGACTCATACTCCAAATCGGTTAAATTTGCCTATTCCTATGGATTCATCCGAACCCGAAAATCATCAAAATTTCCCCGGGTTAAACTCTATCCTTTAGGTGAGGTCATTTTCCGAGGCATGGACTATACTAGAAAACGCTAAGTCATAGAGTTCAATCGGGACTCAAGGGATTGAGGTCCAGGGGTGGTCATCCTAATTTGAGGGGAAGGGGCGATCGCCAACGGGCGAGGGGATTTTTTCCGGGAAGGGGTCGATTTTTTTGAGACTAGGGACAGCGATCGCGATGCTGCTGACTATAGGGCGCTAAACCTACAGCTTTAAAAAGGACCGAGGTCCGGTAACTGGGTTAACCAGTATTTTCAGTCCGGGGAGTCCAGACTTGAGTGTTTTCAGTCCGGGGCGATCGCCACATCGGAACCCATAGGTCAGCCACCTCTACTCGAACACTTGAACTTCCTATATAATCAACATTCCTAATCCCCCGGTCAGAGAATCACCGCTGGATTACACGCCATTATTCCACTGTAACCCATTTATTTATATCCAATTTATTATGAAATTCCAGGTTTATAAAACCAGCTTTTTCTTATCCCTATCCTGGGGGATATTCCTCCCCCTGGTTACTCCAATTGTCGCCTTTTCTCAGCCCCCCCAACCGATTCTTCCCGCTGAGAATGGAACGGGGACAGTGGTCCATCCCGAGGGAGAAGTGTTTCACATTCAGGGGGGAACTCTCTCCTCCGATGGCGCTAATCTTTTTCATCGGTTTGAAAAATTTGGGTTAAATGCTGGTCAAACCGCTAACTTTCTCTCTAATCCGGAAATTCGCAATATTCTGGGGCGAGTAACCGGAGGGGATGCCTCTTATATTAATGGCTTAATTCAAGTCACTGGGGGGCAGTCTAATTTATTCTTGATCAACCCCGCTGGACTGGTTTTTGGGCCCGATGCTGCCTTGAATGTTCCCGGTGCTTTTACTGCGACTACGGCGACCCGCATTGAGTTTGCTTCGGGGTGGTTTGATGGGGAAGGATTCAATAATTATAGCCAGTTGATTGGCAAGCCGCTGGCTTTTTCTTTTAGCACTCAAGAACTGGGAAGCATTATTAATGCGGCCCCTCTGACGGTGAATTCCCAGCAGAATTTAAGCTTGATTGGGGGAACCGTAATCAATACCGGAACCCTCAGCGCGCCCGGAGGAACGATTACCCTTGCTGCCGTCCCGGGAGAAAGTTTGGTGCGGATTGCTCAAGAGGGATATTTACTGAGTATTGAGGTGAATCCCCAGGATTTGACTCTGGGGAATTCCAGCAGTCTTCCCTTATCGGTGAATCCCCTTTCTTTACCGGAATTACTGACTCAAACTGGGGTGGGTCATGCGACGGGGATTACAGTCACCGAGGGGGGAACGGTGATTTTGACGGGTTCGGGTCTGCCGGTGGAACCAGGGGATCTGATGATGAGCGATCGCCCCCTGTCTGCGACAGTCCCGGAGAACCGAACGACGATTAACGGCGCAAATGCCATTTTTTCGGCCCATGAAACCCTGACGATTGTGGGGGGTCAACTGCGGACGACGGGAGATTTAACCCTGCGAGGTGGTGATACAGTGCGGGTTCGCGAAGGGGAAACGGGGTTTCAGGCGATCGCCGGAGGCAATTTAGCCATTCTCGGCGATCAGCGCATTGATATCCTTGCCTTAACCGGAATTCAACCGGCATTTCAAGCGGGGGGAAATCTCAGATTAGTGAGTCCCGGTAATATTTCCGGGGATTCTAACTTTTCCGCTGGGGGAAATTTCTCCCTGGAGAATGGAGTCGGGGGTGGGGGTTACTTCGTGAGTGAATATGACCCCATTATTAGCGCTATTGGGGATGTAATTTTGGGGTCTTATAGGGGGGTATCTCTCAAAGTTGAAGCAGGTGGCGCGATCGCCGCTGGAGATATTACCATCACCGGTCCCGATATCACTTTGGGAAACCTGAACGACCCCGATGCGGAACTCCTCCTGAATGAGGCAACCTTAATTTTGCGATCGGGAGTCGCGTCGCTAGTGAATCCCACGGATATCCCGGCAACCCTCGGCAACACCTTTGTGGTTACCAGACCCCAGAGTTCGCCCGCTAATATTACGGTAGGAAGGGTCTCCACTGCCGGAGGACCCGTGATTTTAAACTCAGCAGGAGAATTGTTTGTGGATGCGATCGCCACTGCTGGGGGAGAAATTCGCCTCACCGCTAACACTAATATCACAGCTACTGGAACCCTCAATTCTCAAGGGGGTGACATCAACATCACCGCCGGGAATTTCCTACGAGTCTTGGATACTTTTAATAATCCGAACGGTGTCAATACCAGTATTTCATCAGTAGAAAGTGGCGATCGCGGCGGAGATATTCGCATCCAACACAACGGAGGCACTACCACCCCGTTTGTTATCGGGGATGCCACCGTCAATGGGACCGCTGGTGCGATTACCACAGGTTCTACAACCATTTCGCCCAACTTCTCTGTCCCCGTCCCCCCATCTCGCTACACCCAAGGCAATATTACGATTGTCACTCCCAGTCCCAATGAAACTCCCACGGACCCGGGGGAAGAAACTCCCACGGACCCAGGGGAAGAAACTCCCACGGACCCAGGGGAAGAAACTCCCACGGACCCAGGGGAAGAAACTCCCACGGACCCAGGGGA
>NZ_JAMXFA010000004.1:0-86695 GCF_025370785.1 Laspinema olomoucense D3b | reverse complement strand
AGAAACTCCGACTCAACCGGGAACAGAAACGCCTACGCAACCGGGAACAGGAACTCCTACGCAACCGGGAACAGGAACTCCTACGCAACCGGGAACAGGAACTCCGACTCAACCGGGAACAGGAACTCCTACGCAACCGGGAACAGGAACTCCGACTCAACCGGGAACAGGAACTCCGACTCAACCGGGGACAGGAACTCCGACTCAACCGGGGACAGGAACTCCGACTCAACCGGGGACAGGAACTCCGACTCAACCGGAAACAGAAACGCCTACGCAACCGGGAACAGAAACGCCTACGCAACCGGGGACAGGAACTCCAACGCAACCGGGGACAGGAACTCCGACTCAACCGGAAACAGAAACGCCTACGCAACCGGGGACAGAAACGCCTACGCAACCGGGGACAGGAACTCCGACTCAACCGGAAACAGAAACGCCTACGCAACCGGGGACAGAAACGCCTACGCAACCGGGGACAGAAACACCGACTCAACCCACTCCAACTTCTCCACCCATAGGGTCAGATAATCCATCAACCGGACCGATTGTCGCTCCTGCAATACAGCCGAATCCAGTGCCTCCACCGTTCATTATTTCACCGGAACCGGATTCGAGCAATGCGCCGGGAGGGAATATATCCAACCCAGTTATACCCGGTAATAACGGCGGAGAGAATACCCCGATCGCACCGCTGGTCCCCACCCCTCCGATTGATCCGTCAACTCCAAACGGGGTATCGGCATCCGATGCGATCGTTCGTAACCTGCGATCGCTGCAATTAGAAGTTGCGCCGAATTTAGGAGAAACAGAGATTGCGAATACCCTAGTGCCACCTCCACCTCTTCCTTCTGTCGAGGGGATGGGTTCTGGACGGTTAGATTTAGCTCAAACTTCCGATATATCACAGTTGTCTCAATCCGAAAGTGGGTTAAACATTCGCACCGTTAGCCGGATAGATATTGAACAACAGGTTGATGGGGGAAATATAGCGGAAGCGGTTAGCCTTCTGGATATGTATTTTACCGAAGAACTGGGGGTTTATTTAGGTCAACCCGTAGCGCGTAATTTCCGAACTTTTAGCGCCTTACAAGAAAAAATAGTCCATGATTCTGAACCGACGGGGACTAAGCCAGCGATACTTTATACCTTCGTCCGAGAGCAAGAATTAGACTTAATTCTTATGCCCAGCAAAGGTGATCCAATTTACAAAAAAGTTGAAGCGGCAGATCGAGAAACACTTTTGAAAGTTGTCACCGATTTTAGGAAGGCCATTGCCGACCCGCGATCGCGCACGACCAAAAGTTACCAAGTTCCTGCCCAACAACTCTATGAATGGTTGATTCAACCCTTAGCAGCGGACCTGGTAGACCTGGAAATTGATACTTTGATGTTTTCAATGGATGAGGGATTGCGATCGCTTCCGGTTGCTGCCTTATACGATGGGCAGCAATTTCTCATTGAAAACTACACCATTGGCCTCATTCCCAGTGTAAATTTAACGGAAATGAATTATAACCCGTTGAACAATGCCCAACTCTTGGCAATGGGAGTCTCAGAATTTTCTGAACTGTATCCGTTACCGGCGGTCCCGGTGGAAATTGCCAGTATTCTAACGGAGTGGCCAGGTCAAGCTTTTTTGAATGAAAATTTGACGTTAAAAAATCTCCAAGAACAACGTCAGAAAGAAGCTTTCCAGATGATTCATTTGGCAACTCACGCTGATTTTAAACCGGGGTCTCCCAGTAATTCTTTTATTCAGTTATGGGATACAACCTTACCGCTTTCGGAACTGCGCCGACTGAAATGGAACGAACCGCCCGTGGAATTATTAGTGCTATCGGCTTGTCGCACTGCAATCGGCGATCGCAATGCGGAGTTGGGGTTTGCCGGGTTAGCAGTTCAGGCCGGTGTTAAATCGGCTTTAGCCAGTATTTGGTACATCAGTGATGAAGGAACTGTAGCCTTAATGAATGAGTTTTACAATCAATTTAGATCCGGATGGACTAAGGAAGATGGTACCCCTTCCTCCACCCGACCTTACATTAAAGCCGAAGCCTTACGCCGTGCTCAAATAGCAATGATTCAGGGAGACTGGCAGATTGAACAGGGTGAGTGGATTGCTAACAATCCATCTCGGAAAATTTCTCTGCCCCCGGAACTCAAACATTTAGCCAATCAAAATCTTAATCATCCCTATTACTGGGCTGCTTTTGTCATGATTGGTAGTCCTTGGTAACCTGAAAATTTCGCTGAAATCCAGGAAGAAACAGGTGGTAATTTTAAATCGGCATTATTTGGAGTCAAAAGGCCGATCCTCCCCTTGAACCCAGGATTTGCCTAAAAACAGCGCAAGGAGGTGAAATTCCCCACCCTATCCCGGTTCTCTCGACGGATAGGGGATAACCCAAGTAAATCTACCTGGGCTATCCCCTATCGGTGTCAATTTCGTCAATCCCCAGAAATCTTTACAAATCTTAATAAAACTATATAGAGTCTCACGTTATCTGCGTATTTTCCACAGGGTCCTTTAATTGACGGTCCGGATAATCATGTTATATTGAGGAAAACCACTATAACATTTAGACATTTAGGGATTTATGACTAAAGGACCTAGGGTGAGAACACCGATGCCCGGTATGGAAGAAGCGATCGCCAACGCACCAAAATAGGAGAGATGTATCCATCCTAGGGTATAAGAGGTGAGCACTGAATCGCCGCCTCTATGTATTTTGAGAGAGATGTGAATACCTGATTAATCCAGTCTAGGACTAAAGTTCTCTCGATTGGGCCATATCTAAATCGGTAACAAACACTTAAGATCAAGTCAAGTCCTGAATGTTATTGCCTCGATCTTGATGAAAGAGTCCAATAATTCAGAAGGTTAGTCGTTTCCACAAACCTTGGGGGATATAGGGTTTTTTCATAAAGGGAGGAGTGTATATGCCTGAGCTAACAACATTGGGTTTAGATAGTCAAGTTAATACAACCGTGGAGGGAGATCAGGTTAACCCTCGAATTGCCAGCAATGGACAGGGACTGACGCTAGTCGTCTGGGAAAGCCTGGGGAATCCCCCGGGGATTTATGCCCAACAGTATGACAATCAGGGCAATCCCGTCGGGGATGAGTTTGAAGTTGCCCCAGGTAACAATCTCAAAGATCCCGTAGTAGCGATCGCCGCCGATGGCAGCTTTGCGATCGCCTGGGAAGAAGCGGGTTCGGAAAACGGTATATTTCTCCAGCGGTATGACAGTGCTAGAAATCCCGTAGGAGAGGCGATCGCCACCTCACTCACCAACGCCGGAAACCAGGGATCTCTGGCTATCGATGGTCAAGGAAACATTCTCGTGGTGGGGGCCCAGGGCAAGGGCGCGAATGCAGACATCTTCGTGGAACAATACAACGCCCAAAACGGACTGATTCAAGACTTTCAGGTGACTAACGGGGGAATCAATGCAGCTAACCCCACGATCGCAATGTCCGCTAACGGCAATTATGTCATTGCGTGGCAGCAAATTACCCCCGGAAATCAAGGAGGACCCGCTCGCAATATTGTAGCCCGCCGCTTCGACACTAGCGGGCCACTGGATTTGCAACCATTTAACGTCAATACCACCAGTCAGGCTAATCAAGAGAACCCAATGGTGGCGATCGCCCCCGATGGATCAACCTTCTCAGTCTCTTGGGAAAGTGGCGGAGGCAATGCAGCCGGGGGTCTGTATGCTCAACGCTATGAGTTTGATTCCGGCGAAGCGATCGGGGGTGAAATTAAACTCGATCCGGGAATCAACGTTGCCACTAAAGCTGTAGCAATAGGTGCCGACGGAAGCCTCGCGATCGCCTATTCAGACGAAAATAATTCCCCCACCTCTGATATCTACGTCAAGCGCTACAATCGCGAGGGAACTCTTCTCAATCCCGAGGAAACCGCACCCATCAATGCTGACACCGAGGGCACTCAAACCTCCCCGGCGATCATCCAGAACCATCAAGGTAACTTCATCCTGGTCTGGCAAAGTCAAAATTACGACGGGAGTGGTTATGGAATCTATGCTAAAGGTTTGAAGGCAAGCGTTTCGGAGCTTCCCAAACTGATTATCACCCCGACCCAAGAGATCTTGGAAGTCCCGGAAGGTAGCAGTCGAGAACTCTACTCGGTGGTTCTGAGTCGTAAACCCACCGCCGATGTCACCATCACCCATCAGATGGGGGAGGGAATTGAACCCCTAAATCCGCTCATTTTCACCCCAGATAACTGGGACATCCCCCAACCCGTCACCCTGACCGCGATCGCCGATGAGATTGAGCAAGGCGATCGTCCTTTGGAAATCCATCATCAAGCTACCAGTGCTGACCCCGATTACAATGGACGGGAAGTGGGTTCCGCCGAGGTGACCCTGGTCGATGTTCCCCCTCCCGTGACCCCGGGTGGGGTGAGATTAATCCAACCCATTGGCAGTACGGAGGTTCTTCAAGGGTTCAGGGGGGACTCGTATAAAATCGCCCTTTCCCAGAAGCCGACGGACACCGTTACCATCACGGTAGAACTGCCGCAGAGCCTCTTAACGATGGCACAGGGCTTTCCCCAGGGTGACTCCACCTCGGAAGAAACCGCCAACTTCACCATCACCTTTACCCCAGAAAACTGGAACGTCTCCCAAAGCATCATGGTGAATGCCTTAGATGTTCCCTATGTACCGAGTCGCAGTTTCCAACACGGAACGCCCTCGGTGGGGATTCACTATGCTATTAGCAGTGAAGACCCGGCCTATAACGCCTTAGAGATTGATTCCTTAAGTCTGAACTACAACAATACTAACAACCGGGGGATGGAGAAAACCCTCAGCCAAGCTTCCGCACTCGGACTGAGCCGGGTAGACGATCGCATTACCGGCTCCCCGGGCGATGACGTTATCCACGGACGCGAAGGGAATGACATTATCTATGGAGTCGCCGGGAACAATATTCTCTATGGACAGGAAGGCAACGATGGCATAGAGGGCGGTACAGGTAAGGATATTATCTATGGCGGTGCGGGAAATAATCACCTGTATGGTGGTGCCGGGGAGGACATTATCTATGGAGGGGAAAACAGCGATCGCATCTATGGAGGAGACGGTAACGATATCCTCTTTGGCGGCGGGGGCAACGATCGCCTCTTTGGCGATTCCGGTCGCGATAGCCTCACCGGAGGTCCAGGTAACGATAGCTTTGGCATCGGTCCGGACACCGGGGGAAACAGTCTCACCGAAGCTGATCTGATTACGGATTTTACCAACGGGGAAGATATCATCGAATTCGTCGGCAATCTCACCTTTGCGCGTTTGGAAATCTATCAAGGGACAGATGCTTTTGCGGGGGATACCATCCTTCGCGATCGCGAAACCGGGGAATATTATGCTCGGTTGCAAAATGTCATCGCCACCAGCTTAGACGCCTTTGATTTCGTTTAAACCCGACGCACATTCACAGCAGTCCCCATTGCCGGTATGATGGGGAAAATAATAAATCACCCTATAAGATGAATCCGGAATCCACACTCAACCAGCTAAAAGCCGCCTGTCCTCAAGGACAACTGCCTTCTAGCTATGGAGTTTACTTTAAGAATACCCTCGTGGCCCTGTGCCACGCCCTCGAAGATCATCTTTTAGACTCTTCCCCCACGGACTCGGACCAGAAACCCCTGGTTTTAGTCACCTTTCAACAAGGTAAGTGGTACTTGCAAGAAGCGGAACGATATTGGGACCTGGCCCAGCATTCCGGCCACGTGGCGATCGCAGCCCTCTCGGATAGTGGCTTTAGCACCCACCGCACCAGCCAACTGGAAAACGTCTCCTTAGTGGAACTGGATCCGGAGGATAGCTTAGTTAATGAATGGAATTTAATCATTATCGCGCCCACCTATCGGGCAATGCTGTTATGCCACGAGCTTTCTGACGAAGAGTATTTACCCGAAGGTCAACCTTCCGTAGATATGGAACGCAAATTCTATGGAATGTGGACCTTTGACCAACAACTTGTCACCAAATCCGCAGAAATTTTAATCGAGGCATTTCGGCCCTACAATTCCCCCCTGTGCGATCGCCTGGGCCAACAACTCCAGGATATCCTCAACACCGAAGGTCTTCCCCAGACCGATATGACCGGGGTGGTTAACCGCATCGTCACCTACCTGCAAACGTCGCAACAGCAACTGGTGACCATGAGCCGCCAAACCCGCGAACTCTGGGAATTAGAAGGACGCGCCCTGAAAATCAGCCGGAATTTGAATGCGAATAAACTGCAAGCCTTCTTACGCATGGCCCAGCGCGTGGATGAACGGGATCAAGCCAATCCCTGCGCCTGCCTACAAGTTTCTGCCTTATCTGAAACCGTCGGTCAATTGCTAGATTTGCCCACCCTGCAACTGCGGCGACTGCGACTGGCGGGGTTACTCTTCCGGATTGGGTTAGTTTCGGCACCCCTAGAAATTTTTGCCAAAACCTCCCGAGAGTTAGATGAAGTCAGCTTAACCTTTTGGCGCGATCGGGCTATTCTCAGCGCTCAATTACTCTCTGCCATGCCCGAACTAGCCCCGGTGACCCACATTGTCAAACATCACCTGGAATACTGGGACGGCAGTGGCAAACCTGATGGACTGCGAAGGCAAGATATTCCCCTAGAATCACAAATTCTGGGGTTAGTGTCCTATTTCCAAGAACTCACTCAATCTCGCGGTTCGCGATCGGCCCGCAGTCTATCCGATGCCCTCGAAAAATGTCAAGCTCGCAGTAATACCCGGTTTGACCCCCAATTAGTCGATACCCTCTCCCATATCGTCCGACTTACAGAAATGGGCCTCATGCAACTCCCCGATCGCCCCTCTCAATTGCCCAATGTTTGGTTAGAAGAAGCCTAGTTGGGGAGATGGGGAGATGGGGAGGATGGGGGAGATGGGGAAGATGGGGGAGACCGCCATCGAGATGGGGGAGATGGGGAAGATGGGGGAGATGGGGGGGATGGGGGAGATGGGGAGGATGGGGGAGATGGGGGAGATGGGGGAGATGGGGAGGATGGGGGAGATGGGGGAGATGGGGAGGATAGAAAGAATGTTCTTAGTAACGACTTCAGTCGTTATCTTTCTGATTTCTTAGTAACGACTTCAGTCGTTTGCCCTCCGTTTCTCCCCATCTCCCCCATCCTCCCCATCCCCCCTATCCTCCCCATCCTCCCCATCCCCCCATCCCCCCTATCCTCCCCATCCCCCCCATCCCCCCTATCCTCCCCATCCTCCCCATCCTCCCCATCCCCCCCATCCCCCCTATCCTCCCTATCCTCCCCATCCCCCCTATCCCCCCTATCCCCCCTATCCCCCACCCACCCACTCACCCAAATTTCATGGATTTACAAGAGATTCGACAAGGAAAAATTAAAAATTTGCGAAATGCCGACCTTTCGGGGGCCGACTTAAGCGGCGCTAATCTGGCCCTGGCAGACTTGCAAGGAGCCAATTTAATGGGAGCCAATCTATCCGGGGCCGACCTGCGCGGGGCGCAATTGCGAGCTAACTTACGGGGTGCCGACCTCACCGGGGCCATCTTATCTGGGGCGGATTGTCGGAATGCCGACTTGCGCGGGGCGATTTTAGTCGATGCCAACCTGCGCAATACCAGCTTTGCTGGGGCTTTTTTAGCCGGGTCCATCTGTAGCCAATTAGATTTGAGCGGGATAGACTTGCGCGGGGCGGATTTGCGCGGAACCCTGTTGAATCGGGCCATTCTGCAAGGGGCTGAACTGAGTTCCGCGAACCTTTCCGGCGCTGACTTATCCTCTGCTGACTTAGAAGAAGCCAATCTCAATGGGGCCATTTTATGTGGAGCCAATTTAACTGGGTCTAACTTGCTCTGTGCAACGATGGAGCAAGCTGAATGGCAAGGAGCAAGACTGGAAGGCGCTTGTGTGGAAGGGACGCCTTTGGGAGAACGGAGAACGTCGGAAGGATGAACTTAAGAAGGGAGTTTTGGGGGAATTTCTCCTTAAAAAGGTAGATTTTTTGAGGTCAGTTTCCTCCAATCTGGGTACAGACCCCACCCTATTTTCCCCAGATCCAGGGCAGGGCCATCAAAGAAATTCAACCCGTGAAAAGACGACGGGCTATAGGGTTAAGGGGTTGAGGGACGACAAATCAACCCCGGTCAATTCCCCAATTCTCCCTCTGTTGCCCACGGTCACCCCTGGTTTGCCTTATGATGTCTATAACCATCACAAAAGTTTACATTTTGTAATGAACCGTTATAATAGAGCGGTAAACAAACCTGCAAAAAAATGGTATCCTCATTGTTTGGCAGTAAACCGTTTCAAAATCAAAGTGGTGATGCCCTCGTTAGTAAAGTAGCGGGAGCCGCGATCGCTGCGTTGTTCAAGAAATCTGAAAAAGTTGAAGCCAATGTCCGAGCAGAACCCGTAACAAAGCTGTTGCAGGGCAGCGTCGATGGCTTTGACTTCATTGGCAAAGGAATGCTGATGTATAATGGCCTGCGGATCGAGAACATGGAGTTGTACTTGCAAGCCGTTGCCATTGATATTGGTGCGATTTTTGCCGGTCAAGTCCAGTTACGACGACCCACCAGCGCCACCCTGAGAGTGGTTTTAACCGAGGCAGACTTAAACACTTCCTTTAATACACCGTTTGTCGTCGAAAAACTTCAAAGATTACAGTATCAAGGTGAGTCCCTGAATTTTCACCAAACTCAGGTCAATCTCACCCCAGATAAGAGAATTCAAATCTTGTCCCAAGTGAGTCTAGGCAACTCTGACACAACGATCGCCCTGGATATGACCGCCAGCGTTCAGGTGGAAGAACGCAGGAAAATCCAATTTATCGAAGTGAGTTATGGCGGAGATGAGAAGGCGGTTGAGTTGGGCAAGGAGTTGATTAATCATGTCAATAACCTGCTGGACTTAGATAAATTTGCTTTAGAGGGAACCCAATTGCGGGTGGATCGGATTCGACTGCAAAACCAGGAAATCGTCTTTTATGGTTCCGCGCAGATCGAGCAGTTTCCCTCGGGGAAGGGTAAAAAATAAGTGAGCGATCGCCTCAAATTTGGGGGGTCGCTACCGGGGGCGCTTTGTCAGACACTCTGCCTGGAGTACGACAAAATCGCCCGCCTCAAACTCAGTACAAGGGGCGATCGCTTTTACTAATGCCGGAACTGTTCCCCGTCGCAGTGCTGCCTCAGCTTGCTTGGCCGCCTTAAAAAGCGGTTGAGTTTCGGTTAGTTGAAAGCGGCGCAACCACGGGCTTTTTTCTAAATACTCCGGGGTAAAAGCGGAGCGTTCTACAATCCATAAATCAATCCCATATTTTTGAATCGCTTGCTGGACGGCATCCAATTTTTCACTATATTGAGCACTCAAAATTTCAATCGCCCGTTGATTGAGTTCTTGATAATAGGTCTGATGATATCCAATCACATAGCTGGGGCTGACCAAAATAGACCGATTGGTAAAAGCAGGCAGATTATCGGTTTCTTCAGCAATGGAGGCAATTAAAGTATCTTTGGGTTGGGTGGATAAAAATTCATAGAGGGGTGAAAATTTCCCAATTTTGTAATCCACATCGGGAAATTTTCTCAAAAGAATCGGATAAATTAGCAAAATTGTCAACAAGACAGTAGCTGTTAGTCCCCAAATGAATCGGTAGGTTTTTGCCTGAGTCGTCCGCAGTTTTTGAACCAACCATTCTAAAATTAACGTCAAAGAAATGGCCCCGGCGATCGGCATCACCAGTCTCAGACTATGTTCCGTATAGCGACTGGGAAGATGCAGTTGAAATAACAGCGCATGAGCCGCCAAAAACATTGCCAAGGAAACAAGCAATAATTGCGGCAACAGAATCAGGCGGGGGCTAATTTTTTCAGCCAGAGGAAACCGGGGAGCAAATCGCAACAGAACCGGCAACAAAACCCCTAACCAAATTTGCGGTAAACTAAAAGAAAGTTCGCACCATTCACTGGGAAAAATCCCTGTGCGCCGCCAACATAGCCAATATTCCAGAGGATTATCAATAAAAAAGCTGGGCCATAAAGTTTTGGCTTGGTCAGCGGTTAAAACTGGACCATATTCGGAAGATTTCAAGGCATAAGGTAACATCACTGCCAGGGCTACAGCTAAACCAATCCCGGACAGTAAATAATTTTTCCGGTGGGGAGATAGAGAAATTCGGCCCTGATTCCAGGACAAACAGTGGAACAGTAAAAGACCCGATGCTAGAAAAACACATTGGGGATAAAATAGTCCTAAGAGGGCAATGGTTACTCCCGTTAGGATAATATTTTCTCGCAGCAAATAATACAAAAAAGCTAAAAATAAGGGATAGGCAAAGGCAACGGGTGTCGCGGAGGGAATATCATCTTGTAACCAAAAGTTTTGATTCAGCAGCAATCCGCAGATAAACGCGGCAAATGGCACAGGGAAAAGCTGCATCACGACTTTAAAGCAATAGAAAGTGGCGACAATGACCAGAATTAAGGGCAGGATTTTATTCAATAAAAACGGGTTAATTCCCAGTTTGGCCCCAATCTGATAGAGTGTTGTATATCCTGCCGGGGCCACGGATTCAAAATAGTCCGCCATCACATCATCTGGAAATAAATCGGCATCTAAAAAGCGCTGCATCCAAAAGACGTGCTGCCTTGCATCATCTTGGATGATATAAGGGTGAGATAAAGCAATTTTTAAGGCAAAAATTGCATAAATTGCCGCCACAGCGAGGGTTCCAATCAGCCAGAAAATCTGCCCTTGTCGCGAGGAGTTGGAGATAAGGCGAAGAAAGCGGGATGAGATCATAGAGGGGATGAAGCGACAGTGAGAATACAGGCAGAATCTAAGACAGACAATTTACCCATTTGGAATACGGTACAGCGATCGCCAACTGTTGCTAAAACCGGGGTCATGCCTTTTTCCAGTTGGGCGATCGCCTGATTCGCAGCCGGTTGATATTGCATCATCCAGCGATCAGTTTTCAGATATGAGGCTGTAAACATATCTTCCTCAATTAACCAAAAATCAATACCATATTCGGTAATGAACTGCTCAACTTCTGCTAAATTGGGGCTGTAATGGGCGTGAATTAAATTGATACTCCGTTCCTGGATTTCTGCATAATACCTTTTATGATAAGGTACGACATACCCTTCATTGCCAATCAAAATTGACCGCTGACTAAATGAAGGAAGATTATTCACTTCATCGGTAACTGATGCAATTTGAATATCTTTGGGCTGTTGGGCAAAAAATTCATATAATTCCGGAAAATACCCAAATTGATAATCAGTGCGAGGAAATCTCTTTAACCCTAAAGGTTCTAAAATAAGGGCGGCTAAAATGATGTAACAGCCAACCCGAGTGATAGCTTTTTTATTTATATTTTCCCCAAAAATCAGCAGTGTATCCATGAGCAGGGTAACGGTGATTCCAGCGGCGATCGCACTGACAATCCTAAAGGTATGTTCCGTGTAGCGACTGGGTAAATGTAATTCAAATAACAGCAGATGAGATAAGAAAAACATTCCTAACGATGCCAGAATAATCTCCAGCAAAATACCTGCCTGTTTGAGCTGCCCCGACAAAGGAAAAGCCCCACGAAATCGGAGTAGAAGGGGTAAAATTGCTCCTAAAATCAGCGGGGAAATTATCCCAAATCGAGGCATCATCCCGCTGCGTTGTCCAGTAAACCAGTAATGGCCCCAATCCTCGCTAAAAAACTCACTTTTACCCCGCTTTAAAAACTCCGGCAAAGTTTTAGCTTCAGCCGCAGTAATCACGGGACCATAATCATCAGATTTGAACATATAAGCGATAATAACTATCGCGGCAATTCCGAATAAAGTGCCATAAAATTGATACAGCTTTCCCGGTTGCTTCCGATGAGGACGCCAATCAGTAAGACGCAAAAATTGTAAAGTTAAAACTCCAAGGGCAACTAACAAACATTGCGGATAAAATAACCCCAAAAGGGCAACGAATACCCCTGTTCCCAAAAGGTTCTGCCGCAATAAATAATAGAGAAATCCGGTAAATAGGGGATAAACAAATGCCACGGGAGTTGCTGAAATCACATCATCCCGCATCCAGATATAATGATTTAACAATAACGCGCTGATAAATCCCGCAACTGGCACCGGCAACAGTTCCATCGTGATGCCAAAACAGAAAACTGTGGTGATTAATCCTAAAATAGGAGGTAGGAGTTTATGCAACAGCATCGGAGAAATACCCAACTTGGCAATTATCCAATAGAAGGCAGTATATCCTGCTGGTGCAACGGATTGAAAATAATCGGCTATCCAATCATTAGGAAATAATTCGGGGTCGATAAAACGCTGCATCCAAAAAACGTGCTGCCGTGCATCATCTTGTACCACATAGTCGATACTAAACGCGTGCTGTAATACCAAACTTCCATAAAATGTAGCAAAGACTAAGGTTAAAGTCAGCCAAAAAATCACGGTAGATTTTGGAGATTTTTCCAAGGGACCTGTCAAAAATCGATGCAAATAGGGCATTGCCATAGATAAGAGAGTGAAGTTGGAGAAAGGGAACGGAATTAAACCGTGTGAAAGGGGCCGAGAATTTACTCTTAATCGTTGATCATACACTGAGATTGGACGACCCACAAATCTCCCGTGTTAAACACCGTACAACGGGCGATCGCCTCCGCCACGAAGGGCACAGTTCCCGCTTCCAAGGAGGCGATCGCCTCATCTGCCTGCGGTTGATACTGTTGCAACCACCGATTTCGGGCAAAATACCCTGGTTCAAACGCCGATTGCTCAATTAACCAAAAATCGATGCCATACTGTTCAATCACCCCTTGCACCACGGTTTTATCCCCACTATATTGAGCGCGAATTACATCCCGCATCCGTTGGCTAAATTCACGATAATATCCCTGATGATAGGGAATTGCATATTCTCGCCCGACTAAAATAGATCGATGGGAAAATGTCGGTAAATTATTCGCTTCCCCGCTTAAAGAAGCAATTAAACTATCCTGGGGTTGCTGTTGGAAAAACTGATACAAATCCGGAAAGGGTCCGGGACGATAATTCGTGCGAGGAAAACTCGGCGTATAGTTGGGATAAAAAATCAGGGCGACGGTGAAAAATAGCATCATGCCTGCTGCCATAAGTTGTTGTCTGTGCCCGGAAAAGGGTGTTAAAACCTTCAATGCCCAATCCATCAAAATTGCCATCAAAATTCCCGTGGCTACGGCTAAAACAATTCTAAAACTATGATCTATATACCGGCTGGGTAGATGCAGTTTAAATAATACAGAATGAGCCGTAAAAAACATCAAAAGTGCCGCCAAAATCAGATTTTTTAATACCTGCCCTGCTGGAGAAAGTTGAGAAACTAGAGGAAACCGGGAGGGATAGCGACAAACCCAAGGTAACACAATTCCCACCCAAATCAGCGGCGGCAGTACAGGGGGGAGAATTCCCGATCGCTCTCCAATTAACCAGAAATAAAAAGGGTTTTCATGGTAAAATGGGTTCCTTCCTCCGGGCCATAATTCTGGGGAAGTCACGGCGTCAGCAGCGGTTAAAACCGGACCATATTCATTAGTTTTCAAGGCATAAGGCAACATCACTGCAAAGGCTACAGCTAAACAAATTCCGGAGAACAGATAATCCCGCCAATTGCGAGACAGAGAAATCCGCCAGGATTGCCAAGAAATTAGACGGAAGAGGAAGAGGGCGGAACCGATGAAAACATACTGGGGATAAAAGAGTCCCAACAGGGCGATCGCCACACAACTGCCAACTAACTGATTTCGAGATAAATAATAGAGAAATCCTACAAAGAGGGGATATAAAAAAGCGCGGGGAGTTGCGGAAACTACATCAAATTTCATCCATAGACTTTGATTTAACAGCAGACTACTGATAAATGCAGCCAATGGGACCGGAAACAACTGTAAGGTTAATCCAAAACCGTAAATTGTGGTGATGAGAGCTAGGGCGATCGGTAGTAACTTACTGAACAATAATGGCTCAATTCCTAACAGTGCCATTCCCCGATAAACTGCCGTATATCCTGCCGGGGCCACGGATTGAAAATAATCGGCAATGTAATCGCCTGGGAATAAGTCCGGGTTCACAAATCGCTGCATCCAAAAGACGTGCTGCCTCGCATCATCCTGAACTATATATTCACCATTAAAGGCTTTTTGCAACGCCATAATTCCATAAATGGCCGCAAAAGTCAAGCTCAAACTGAACCAAAAGATAACAACGGGACTGAAACGATGGGAAATAGGGCCAGTTAGGAATTTTCGTAAATAATTCATAGTTAAACAGCAGCGATTTCCGGGAAAATCAATTTTAGAGGATTCCTAACGATTTTGGGTGCGGAGGGTAGATAAATATCGCTCTAAAAACGGTAATCCCGCAATTGCTGGGAGCAAATAACGAGCGGTACAGAGTAATCCCAAAGCTGCTCCCGTTGCTTCTCCAAAATAGGGCTGATAAAACAGAATTAAGGCGGCATCTCTGGTTCCGACTCCTGCAAAGGTTAAGGGCATCAACCCGGCAAGAATGGCTAAGGGAGAGAGGGCAAGGTTGGTTAAAAAAGGCGTCCAGGCATTCAGGGCGAGGATAAAGAACCAAATTTGTAAGAGATGGCAAAACCAGAGGAAAATAGAAGTAAGCGTAACCGTCACCAACCGACGGCGATCGCCCCAAAAGTAATCGTGCATTTCCCCCCAGGAAAAGCGTAATTTGTCAAGCTTAATTTTAATCTTTTTTGGGGCAATACGGGAAGCTAGTCCAAAACATAACCGCGCAAACCGAGGAGAACTCAACAAGAATAAGCCAACGATTAATCCTCCTGTAACCCCCGTCGTCATCGCCCAAAATAAAGCATCTTTCGCGGGATATAAGAGCAAGCCAAAAACGCACCATAAGAGCAAGGAGAGCAAATCACAGGCTTTTTCAAACACGACCAACGAGAGGGCCAAAGACCCACTTAAATGACCGCGATCGCGCATAAAATAAGCCTTAGCAATATCCCCCATTTTCGAGGGTAATACCATATTTAAAACACTAGAAGCCAGAATCAGCCGATTTGCCTCGGGAAAATCTAGCCCTGAACTTGCGGGTGCAAGCTGCTGTAAACGCCAACTGGTAATCGCCACCAGGGGGACAACCATTCCCAAACTCACCACCATCCAGAGGCGATCGCAATTTTGAAACACCTGAACCAACCTGGGAAAATCAATTTTCCAGTAGATCACCACCAGAATGAGTAAGCTAATCGTCAGAGAAATCAGTCGTTTCATCAATCCAGAATTAAGGGTGAGTGGAAGGGGACAAAAGCGCACGCCTTAGTTTCTTAGGCATCTTCTTGGCTTGCACTCTCCTGCTGATCATAGTCTGTAATAATACTGCAAATGTCATCGGCAGAAATATCGACTTGTTCAGATTTGGGATAAATCGTTACCACAACGATATCCTATGACCGATTTATCATTAGGTTCAATTTCTGAATGTCTCAAGCAAACCCTAAGCGTCAGGACGATTCATCAATCACCCCGACAAGACGCCAGACTCAGAGCCATGATATAGTAAAAAATGAACCCTACCCTGGCAGGAGTCATCATGTTAGCTAACTCACCCTCTTACACCATCACCTGGGAAAAGTTGCCCGATGATTTTGTGCTGCCTGATGACCCCGTGGATAACATCAATCAACCAACTCTGGCGGCAGCCTTAACCGAAAGTTTGGAGTTAGCGGGAAAACTCCCTGAGAGTGCCTTGACTCCCACTAATTACGGCATTTGTGCCACCTTCAATGGCAAAATAGTCGTCAAAGCACCCGATTGGGCTTACATTCCCCATATTACCGTTAAACGTTCGGAAGTCGAGCGGAGTTATACCCCGCGACTGCAAGGGGAAATTCCCTCCCTCATTTTAGAGTTTTTATCAGAAACCGAAGGGGGAGAATATTCTATCAAACCAACCTATCCCCCCGGGAAATTCTTCTACTATGAGCAGATTTTGCTAGTCCAAAACTATGGCATTTTTGACTTAGAGAATGGGATATTAGCACTGTATCGGTTAGGAGAAAATCAGCGGTATCAACTGGAATCCGCCAATGAACAAAGCCGGTATTGGATACCCGAAATGCAGCTATTTTTAGGAGTCTGGGAAGGACAACGAGAAAATCGTTCCGGATACTGGCTACGGTGGTGGGATGAAGCGGGCAATTTACTCTTGTGGCGTAATGAACGGATTGAACAGGAACGGCAACAGGCGGAACAGGAACGCCAACGGGCTGAACAAGAACGCCAACGGGCTGAACAGGAACGCCAACGGGCTGAACAGGAACGCCAACGGGCTGAACGATTAGCGGCTCAATTACGGGCTGCGGGAATTGAACCCGAAGAGTAGTTTTAGAGTTGTGGATTAGGTGTTTTTATAACTAATAATACTTAATCCACAAATCCTATTCTTAAGCGGAGATAAGTTTTGAAAAACCTAGTAATACTTTAATTAACTAATATTACAAATTGACCATTGAATCAAGAGGCAATCGCCATTTCTACCCTTATCCAATATGACAGATTGGCAAGGGGATAAAAGTTGCGATCGCACCTTTTATCATACCAAATCCCTTTTTGTTCATTTTCGAGCGACTTGTCCATCAACTGAGTTAAAATAACAAATATAAGCTTAACTGATTTAGGAGAATAACCCATGAGACAACTTTCTGACACCGATCGCACGCCCCGACTGGGCAGAGTCTTTCCGGATAGTAACTACACTACCGAAGAAATAGCCCAACGCAAGGCAGAAAGAGAGGCATTAATGCAACGGTGTGATGCCATTTTTGAGGGAGTAAAACCTAAGCTCATAGATGATTTCTACGACTGGTTTATGGTCATTGAGCCAGAAAGTGGTGACTACTTCATCGACGAAGATGAAGATTTGGCAGTACAAAAAGCACATGAAAAATATCCAACAACTGCCTGTGTCATCTACTGTATCAATGAAACCGGAGCCTGTTGCCGAGTATGATTGATGGAGAATTTAATAGAAAGGGAGAATTAGTCTTTGACATGGGTTTAATTGCTGCCGATCGCACTCATTGCCCTGTTAGAGTAATTCTCGATACGGGGTTCAATGAGTGGTTGCTGATTAATAACAAAGATGCGGAGAATTTGGAATGGTTGCGTCAGCCGGATACCCGCAAAGCCCGCACAGCAGGAGGAACAGTAATTTTGAACCGCTACGAGGGAATCGTACTCTTAGATGAAGAGGAATGGATCGTTCCCGTTTTAGGGGGAGACGAAATTAAAGACATTCTTTTAGGTGTGCGGTGGTTGCGATATAAGCGGCTGGTTGCCGATTTTGCCGCAGGGTTACTCACCTTGGGGTAGGTACAAGAGCGATCGCTATTTTATCCGCCACAAGCATGACTGATTGACAAGTGCATGAAAGTTGCGATCGCGCCTCTTGCCATACGCAATCCCTTTTATACTCATTTTCGAGAGAGTTCTTCATGAACTGAGTTAAAATAAGAGATAGAAGATTGACCGATGTAGGAGAATTACCCATGAAAAAACTATCTAAAACTCATCGCTCTACCCGACAGCTTAAAAGTGGCTCTCACAGCAAGCACTCACCTGAAGATATAGCTAAATTAGAGGCAGAACTAGAAAAATTAATGAAATGCTGTGACGCAGTATTTGAACGAGCAAAAGCAGATTTGATAAACGATTATTACGACTGGTTTATGGTCATAGAGCCAGAAAGTGGTGACTATTTTCTCGATTCCGATGACCGGGTAGCAGAAGAGAAGGCCCGGGCAAAATATCCCCTTGCCCAATGTGCAGTCTACTGCGTCAATGAAACGGGATCCTGTTACCGAGTATGATTTCAGGGCAGTTTAATAGAAAGGGAGAATTAGTCTTTGATATTGGGTTAATTGCTGTAGATGACACCTATTCTCCAGTCAGGGCAATTCTAGATACAGGTTTCAACGATTGGCTGCTGATTAATGCCCAAGAAGCAGAGGATTTGGGGTGGTTGCCTGTGGGATATCCAAGAAGAGTCCAGACAGCAGGGGGACAAGTATTTTTGAATCTTTATGAGGGAAATGTACTAATTGATAACGAAGAATGGATTGTGCCTGTCTTAGGAGGATATCGCGTCAAAGAGATTCTTTTAGGTGTGCAGTGGTTGCGACATAAACCGCTGGTTGCTGATTTTGCCGCAGGGGTGCTGACATTAGGGTAGTTGGAGGTGCGATCGCTGTTTTATCGGCCTTGAACCATTACAAATTGACAATTACATGAAGGATGCGATCGCATTCAACTGCTGTGGGCGAGGCATCCACTTTACAGCCTAACATCACCGACTTGAGTCAAGGGCAGAAAAACGATTTGGTCTTGATATTCATCATCAAATGACCCTTGGGCAATCAATATCAACTCTTCTATATTTTTACCGATACTTAAACTAGGGCTGAGAATAAAAATTCCCGGAATGTGGCGATTTTGTGCAATATTTTCCGTTAAATGAACTGGCATCGATCGCCGGTTATTCGTCACGAGTATGAATTCATATTCTTCACACCAAAGCAGAATCTCTGGATCTTTCGTTCCGGTGGAAGGTGTGGCAGGTTCTCCCACTGCACGAACCACCAGATCCGGTGCTTGCTGACGCAATTGCGTTACATAAACCGGATCCACATTTTCATCCATGAGATACTTGAGGGTCATTTGCCTGTTTCTTTGTCTCTAGTTCGTCTCGCAGTTTCTGGAGTCGGGTGGCGGCTGGGTGACGGTTCATCTCTTGTGCTTTTCGTTGCTGATGTCCCCACTCTAACCAGTCAGCAATATACTTACTCACTGCTTCTTTGTTGTGTAAATAATAAAGAATCGTAGCATAAACTTGTTCTAAAGTAATACTGGAAAAGTGTTTGACAATCTCCTCGGGAGTGCGATCGCGATAAATGTACTCATACAGAATACTTTCAATCCCGACCCTCGTTCCTTTGAGCCGAATATCATCCGGGGAGAGAAAGTCAAAATAGTTTTCGATATCCATAGTTTCACTGTCTTGTCCCAGAAATCTACCTCAGAGGTTAATTATTTTAACAAATCCCTCTGAAAATTAACCTCTGAGGTGCATTCTGTAGAACAAGGCTGTTTAAAACATATAACAGATTAACAATAACATGAAATGTGTTACATAATTTTGTAAGCAACAAATTTCTGAACAAAACTTCAGGGGAAAATTATAAAGCGTTATTTTACTGGATCACATAGGCAATAGTTGGCAATCTGCAATAATTTACAAAAAAATAAGCCATTGGAGTTTCTCCACTGTTTAACCTGTGGCTCTATCTTGACAACACTAGAGAGTGTAGTGTTATAATGTCTGCCAAGTATTTTAAGCCGCACCAGACGACTGGTGCGGCTTAAACCAACCAAGGGATCATAACTCTGGCCTGATAGGAAAAGAGCCTTTTAACCCAAATCCACCGCTGAGTTCCCCAACTTGGTCAGTCAGAACCCTGACCAATAAGGAGGTCAATATGCCCTTGAAAGAGATAGTAGAAGCCCCAATTTTGGCTAAGGGCTTAGTTTGGCGATATGGCAAGTATTTTTTGTTTGGTTTTCTGCTATTCGCCTTTTTGGGAACTATCCGCTCAACACAGATTGACTCTGTTGAAAAAAGCTGGATGATCCCTATGTTGGGTGGCTTCTTAACACCCTTCTTAGGCTGCTATATCGCTAACAAGTACAAGAAGAACAAGTAAGTTTAAATACTACTTGTTAATTTAGCTGGTAGGGTTTGCCGACTCTACCATTTTTTTGCTTTCGCTTGAGCTTGTTGTAAGACGATATTAACATGGTACTCAGTCTGCGCCAAGTGTACTCGTACACGGTGTACCAACACTCACGAGATGAGGTTCGTGTATGCTCTCGTGTATGAGATACCATTTTTGGGCTATCCTAGAGTCATGGACGACAAACAGCGCTTTCACAGGGCATTTGAGGAACTGACACCCAGGCGACGGCAGGTGTTGGAGCGGTTTTTGGCTGGCAAGACTGATGCACAGATTGCCAGCGAGCTTGTGATGGCTGAAACTACCGTCCGCAAGCACATTCAGAATATTAGCCGCAGCTTTTTCCTGGAGGGACGCGCCCAACGGGAGGAGTTAAAAGCCCTATTTCGCCAGTACAAACCCGAACTGCTGGGTGGGTCCTCTGTTGTCACCCCGACCCTGGAAGAACCGCAGCAGGATCTTGCGCCGGAAAAAATAACGCCCATGACGGGGGTGGTGCCCCTGAACTCACCCCTCTATATCGAACGGCAAGCCGATCGCCTGTGCCGAGAAGCGCTGCAAATTGGCTCCAGTCGTCAAACTTCGGTACCGTTTCTGCGGATTAAGGGGGCGCGAGGGCTGGGCAAGTCTTCGTTATTGATGCGACTGCGGCATTGGTTAGAAAACGAGCAAAAGCAGATCGTGGGTTTTGTGGATCTCGGTGGTTTTGACTTTGAGCCAGGGGCATTCAGGGATCTCAATAAGCTACTGTATCAGTTCACCTATGCAGTTGCCCACAGCTTTAGCGCGATTGTTCCTAACTTGCGTCCCCCCGACCTGAGAGAGTATTGGCGGGACGATGTGGCCGCAGCATCTAACTGCACCGATTATCTGGAAACCCATATTTTTGCTAAGATTAAGCAGCCGAAAACTCTGATAATCGATGGGATTGATAAAGTCTTGGGTCGCCAAGAAACCCAAACCCCATTTCTTAATCTGCTGAGGTCTTGGAATGAACGAAAAATGAAGTATGTGGGTCAAGGCGCGATCCTATGGCCGAGTCTTGCGATCGCCTACTCAACCGAACCTTTCCCGCATTATGAAATCACCGATTCTCCCCTGCAAAATGTAGGAATCCAAGTCGAGTTAGAGGAGTTTGATGTCGAGCAAATCGTAGACTTGGCAAAAGACTACTACAAATTGGAGTTAAACTACAATGAAGTGAATTATATCAGACAACTTATTGGCGGTCATCCGGCTTTGCTCAATGAAGCGCTCTATCAAATGAGTCAAAATGAAATCAAGCCTGAAATTTTAGAAAAGCAGTCACATGAACTCAGCAAATATTTACAAAAAATAGAGATTCAGGTAGAGCAAAAAAAATACATTTTTACAGAATTAGTTAGTAGAAATGATCCGTTTGATTACGGTTTGGGAAAAATTCTTAAATTATTACAAGCCCATGAGGAGTTAATGCCCTGCTTTAAAAAGATTGTGCAAGGGGAAAGATGTACGGATGAATTTGCAAAATATCAGCTAGAACTCGCGGGTTTGATTCGAGGTTATCCCTTTGAAGTGCGGGTTCGCTGTGAATTGTATCGCCAGTTCTTTAACGCCTACTGGGGGTTAGAGCGTGGGAAGTAGCTTTTACAGATCGGAAGGGGGAGGTTTAGAACCCAAAGCCCCCAGCTATGTGCGGCGCGAGGCAGACGATCGCCTGCTAGAATTTGTCCGAAACGAGCGCAGCAGTTGCGGCGTTTGCTATATCTTAGCTCCTCGGCAATCCGGAAAAACGAGCCTGATGAATCAAACTGCCTCTCAACTGAGGAACCAAGATATCATCTGCTTGCAACTTTCACTACAGGAACTCGGAAACTTTGACTCCGAAGTTAAATTTTATTTTAATTTACTGCGGCGTATTTGTCAAGAACTAGACAAGTTTGCCGGATTCCCTATTAAGGGGACAGGTGGAAATTTAATAAAAGCCTTGGATCGAGTTTGGTACGCAAATCAAGACGTGCAGCCCGGACTCAAATTTAAAGAATTTCTAAATACAGAAATTTTAGTCCCTTTCGACAAAAAGTTGGTGATTTTTATTGATGAAATTCAAAGCTTAATTGCATGGCAGTTACAAAATACGTTTATTGGGTTCCTAAAATCCCTATCGGAAACGAGGAACGAACCCGCTTTGAAGCAACTGGCGTTTGTGTTGCTGGGTGTTGCCAAACCGTCGGACTTGGTGACGAACTACATTTATGCATTTAATTTTGGTGAGCAAATCGAACTCAGCTACTTGACGGGAGACTGCGAACCCCTGCAACGAGGACTGGAAAGCGCCACTACCAATCCCGCCAGAGTCCTCAAAGCAATCCTGAGTTGGACGGGAGGACAACCCTTTTTGACCCAAGTATTGTGTGACTTAGTGGCAAAGGGTTCGGCAATATCAGAGGATATTGATGTTGAGGAGTATATTGATACTCTAGTCGAGGAGAATATCTTGGACAACTGGAGACGGCAAGATCGGCTCAATCATTTTCACGGGATTGAAAACTGGTTCCGTCGCGTGAATCCCAGTCAAAAAGTGAGTAAGTTAGCCTCGCTGAGAATCTACAGCCGCCTTCTAGCTTCCGGTAAAAGAGCCATGAAGTTCGATGGATACGATCCCCGCCACTGGGATTTACTGATTTCAGGGATAGTCAAAAAAGAGGAGGATTACCTAGCCCTTACCAACGGGATTTACAAACAAATTTTCAATCTGAACTGGGTTAATGAGTGCGAAAATTATTTACAGGAGGATTTTATGGGATCCGCACCCTTTGCTACAATTTACAATCGGGATGTTTTCATTTTAATTGACCAAAGCGCTTCAATGACTAGAAAAGATGCTGTTACAGGCCATCAAAGCCGGTATGAGTATCTCCAAGAAATTGTCGAAGGGCATATCAACTCCATTCTTTCTGAAACGAGCGACCCAACTGCAAAAGCTGGTGAAAAAATATGTGATTCGGTGTCTGTCTTCTTTTTTAGTCGCAACGCAGTCGCAGATTATCCCATCACAGTACGGGATGCTGCACAAGTGCAAAGCTTATTTTTAGAAAATAAACCGAAAACGAAGACGTTTATTGGGCCGACTTTGGAGCGATGCTTAGATATTTGGCTGGCAGAAGGTAAAACAAAGGATCGGGGAGCATTTTTCATCATTTATACCGATGGATTGTTTGATGATGAACCGCGCTTTGAAGACTGTCTAAAAAGAGCTTGTCAAAAAATTGACAGTGAAAAGGAAGTCAAGTTTGTGATCCTGGGTTTGGGTACGGATATCGATGTAAAAAGTTTTTTGGAGATAGACTTTAATGTGAATAACAAAATACCTCACAACATTGTGATGTTTAATTTAGTCAATAAACTTGAGGATGATGATATCCTCCTAGAATTGGAGCGGCAACTAGGAGACGATGCGGGTTTGGCATTTCCGGATTGGGTCAAGGAAGAATACCCCGATTTTGTGAAGAAAGTCACGGAGGCGCATCAGAAGAAAATCACGGAGGCGCATCAGTCGTCTGGGGGGAGCTGACTCCTGGGTTCCGGTGGAGATGACTCAAGAGGGCGAAGGGATGAAAGCTACCTCGCCCTTTTAGTTTGGGAATGGCGCTGTGTTGGTTTCTCTGACAGCAGCGCCATTGAGGATTTGTGGCAGTTACCGGAAGCGCCTCGTGAAGCAAAGCTATCCCGTAGGGAATCGCAGACGGATTTGAGACCGATCGCCACCCTCAATATTTCTCAATATTTGACGCTATTTGACGCTCTCACAAAACGGGATAAATTAGAACTCGCCGCCCAACTGATTTATAATATCTAGCCAATAGAAATGAGCAAGTATTTTCAATATTGACTGATTTGAATTTACAGGATGAAGCGATAGTTTTTGATGAGCCAGAACACCAGCATTCTGACTAATGGATTACTGGACTGTGATGCGATCGCCCTCCAACCACCTCCAACCCTCACTCACCACAACCCCAACTATTAGCCAAACCTTAAACTTTCCCAAATAACCGCCTTATTCTGAGAAAATAGAAGAGTAAGCTGTAAGATAACCCCCTTAAAAATATGGATGCTAACGAACTACTAGAACGGTATGCTGCTGGAGAAAGAGATTTTCGCGATACGGACCTGTTTCGGGCGGATCTGAGTAATGCGGAGTTGAGTGGTGTCAGTTTCTTTCGCACCAGCTTGTTTGGGGCGAATCTATTTCGTGCCAAACTGATAGGGTGTGATTTCTTTCGGTCTACCCTGATTGGGGCGAATCTCTATTGTGCGAATCTCAGTGGTGCAAATTTAACCGGCGCAAATTTGACCGGCGCGAATCTCAGTGGTGCGGATTTAAGTGGTGCGGACCTTACCGATGCAGATTTGGGCGGTGCGGACCTGAGTTATGCCACTTTGCATTATACGGACTTCACCGGGGCCAACTTGTTTCGGGCGATGATGGTGGATGCGAAGTTGAATCATGCCAAGTTGGTGCGGGTTCGCTTGCGCGGTGCGAATTTGAATGGCGCGATCACAGAAGGGGCGACTTTTTCTAAGGTGATGGGGCTTTCGGAGGAGGCGAAACAGGATCTGCTTGATCGCGGTGCAGTATTCCCAGAGTTGACCGAAGCGGTTTCCTCTCCCAGCGCCTGACTTAATCGGACTCGGGGGCGATCGCACTTCAAAACTCACCCGGCGATCGCCCCCTCAGACTTACTGGACAAACAACGGCATCACTTCCGCCGCTGTTAACAACCCGTAAATCCCCCGTTGGTGCAAGCGCACTCCGGCTTTCAAATACCCAAATGCAGGGCCGCAAACATTCGCCGCCATACTGGTTTCATCCCCGAGGGTAAAGATATGAGTAGAAATTTTACCCTCGAAAGTGCGACCTGTAATTTGCACATTGGTACTTAGGGGCTTTTTGGGATTGCGGGTATCCACAATACCGCCCACAGTGACGCGATCGCGTGAACAAATTCCCGCCAATTCCAACATGATATCGTCGGCGTGTTCCATGTTTTCCAAGGCCAATTTGCCATCGGTGCGATCGAGCAATGCTTCCACTTCTGCATCACTCATCGCCATCGCCTGGGCTACGGTATAACCAGGAATATGGGCAATATCTTCGCGAATCGTGGCGCGATAGGCTTCCCAGTTGGCAATTCCGACTCCAAAAGTAATTTTAACGCTATGGATTTCGGCGTAACTTTGGGCGGCTAAAGCAGCAGCAGCCGTTAATAAGCCCGGGGTGGCACCACAGCCTGTCATGTAGGTAATCCCGGCTTTTTGTAAGTCATCCTGGAGATCAAGTAACTGTTCAACGGCGCTAGTGCGTTTTAGGGCGTCTACTAAAACTCCGCGCCATCCAGACTCAATAAATTGTCTCGCCACCGATGCCATAAAGGTATTGGGGAGGTTCGGTAATGCGAGGAAATACCCATCCACCTCAGCTTTAGAAATTAATTCGGCAATGCTGTCATGGCTGAGGATACCACCGGGTTCGAGGTAGCCGAGGGACCCCTGTTGATGGTAGGTACTGATGCAGGCATCGGGATTTAAGCCTTGGGAATTGTAGGCATATCCTTCTTTATCAGCAGCAGCCACCCAGAGGGCTTCGCGTTTGGGGGCAAGGATCCGGGCGGCAGCTTGTCCTAAGCCGCCAAACCCGAGAACACCGATGCGGAGGGGGTTTTGAGTTGGGGAGTGGGGGGTTTGCGGGTTACTCATGGGGGATTCCTTGAATTAAACAGATTCTCATTATCTAACGGAAGTTGAGCAGCAGCACGGTTTCTGGGGCGAGATGCGTGGGGATTTGTAAAGAATTATGAATGTAAAAACTGGGGCCAGACCTATCAAAATTTTTATGGGGGAGCATCAATTGTGTCAATGTTTCCTTCAGGGTAGACTCGGCTTGGCAAGGGTTGAAGCGGCCTGACTGTAGCGGAATCGCCAGGATGGGGGAGGGGTGAAAAGGGCTAGAAGTCAAGGTGCTGGCCCTAAATATCTAGAAGTTGGGAGCACTTGACGACGCCCTCAACTTAGGGGAAACTTAGCAAATATTGAGTGATTTACTCTAATCGGTAATAAATTTTGTTAAGGTATGACTCAATATAATTCGATTGGTCACAATAAGTTAACAGGACTGGCTAAGCTGGGCAGTCTAGGATCCCCGAATTGACCCAAAGGCATGACTGGCCGTGCTAGGGATGCCTGCGGATGAATTAGAACCACCTAAAACGCAAACCAAACGCATGGAAACACTCGAATTTGTCATCTACCCCGATGGTCGAGTGCAGGAAAAAGTCACTGGCATTGTCGGTGCATCCTGTGCAGAAGTCACAGCGGCGATCGAAGCCCAACTGGGACAGGTCCTGGTCCAAGAGAAGACTTCGGAACATTTTGCCCAAGTGGTAGAACTGTCCCAGACTGCAACCGCCCAGGCGAGTTGGAGTGAGTGGTAAATTTTTGTAAAACTGCAATTTAACTGTTTCTGGTCCCTTTAGATTCACAATTGTCAGCACAAGAGAGTCATCACTATGTCACATTTCAGCCAAATTAAGACCCAAATTCGCAATCTGACTTCGTTGCAATCGGCGTTAACGGAGTTGGGAATTGACTGGAAATCCGGCCCCACGGAGGTTCGGGGTTATAAAGGATTAACCCATAATGCCGAAGTGGCGATCGCCCAAGAAAACGGGTATGACATTGGTTTTACCTGGAACGGCGAAGAATATTCCCTGGTGGCGGATTTGCAATATTGGCAGCAACCTTGGACGGTGAATCGGTTTCTGAATGAAGTTACTCAGCGCTATGCCTATCACACCGTGGTGAATGAAACGGCGAAACAAGGGTTTCAAATTGCCGAACAGCAAAAAAATGAGGATGGTTCGATCCGGGTTGTCTTGCAACGTTGGGCAAGCTAATGGATGATTTTTCTGAGTTCTCAACCCCCGAAACACCGGACCGTTCGGGTCTCGAACCGGAGTTAGGTGGCGCGTTACGGGATGCCCCGGAACGTTCAGGTTTGGAGCCAGAGTTAGGCGGCGCATTGCGACAAAATGGCGTCTATGTGGACGAACCGACTTGCATTGGCTGCAAACATTGCGCTCACGTAGCGCGAAATACCTTCTATATTGAGGAGGATTATGGACGTTCCCGGGTGATTCGCCAAGACGGAGACCCGGAGGATGTGATTCAAGAGGCGATCGACACTTGTCCAGTGGACTGCATTCACTGGGTGGATTACACCGAACTGAAGCAACTAGAAAAAGAGCGATTGTATCAGGTGATTCCCCGAGTGGGATATCCAGTGGAACAGGCGGTTTCTGTTGTGGGGACGCGCCGAAAAAAAGAAGTGTCTAAGCGAAAAAAAAGAAGTCAGTAAGCGACTAGAGGGGTGCGCTTGACCAACTTCAAGGAGGCGAAACTTTATTTTTTGCTTTGTTGAAGCGGTAGGAAGCGGCCCAATTTTCAAGAAAGTCTCAAGTTGGATAACGACAGCAAGTCGTTATGAAAAACAACAGTTTGAAACTGGATAACGACAGCAAGTCGTTACTACAACCAGGAGTAGGATGCGGGGCGATTTTCAAGAAAGTCTCAACGGTGGATGACTGTTGGGGCTTTTTTGGGTTTATTTCAAGGCACCATGTTCGGTGAGGATTCGTTCGACTCGCGCTTCTTCTACTTTTGAGGTGAGTTTTTCTGCTTCATGGCGATCGCGCAAGGTTTTGGCGAGGCTAAACGATGACCCAACGGTGAAGAGGACACCCATTCCCATATAACCTTTGACCCAATTGGTAACGGGTAAGTTAACAATACCTACGCCAGTGGCGGCTAAGGCAATAACAAAGGAAGCCCAAACTTGAATAACCCAGGCTGTTGTGTGTTGTTGCGAAGGAACTTTGTGCATAAAAAATACCCTCAATCTCTGGTTCTCAGAGGTGTAGAAATTCGTATGGTTTCCTGAGCGGGTTTTGCTTGATTCTATTGCCGAAGGGTTGAATAATTAGAAACCCTATGCCAGTTTGAAAAGTGGCATTTAGGCTGGTTATAATTGGGCCATGAAAAGACCAGTTTGGCGATCGCCAACTCCTCGGATTTGTCCCGGCGATCGGGATTTGGAGGGGCAATGATGGAACGGGTCTAAAACTTCGAGAAAGCTCTTGACAATTTAAGCCATATCCGGTAATATTAGTGATTTAAAATTACAGGAAAGGGCGATCGCAACTGCATCGGAATAACCTTTGAGGAACTCCTTTAATCCCCTATATTGATGCAGCAACTATTCTTCAATGATTTCTTCTTCCTGGAAAATAAAAATATCTTCCGCTTCCTCCACGGGTTCCTCCTCTTCACTTAACCCACTGAGGTTTTGGACCACGAAGGGAAGAGAAGCCCCTTTGAGACCGCGTTTAATGCGATCGGGGGTATCGTCAAACACTACAAATAGGGGATAAATCGTGTCCGACCCTTCCCCAATCATGTATTGATAACGCAGAGGCATTAACCATTCGTAGGCGTGAGACAACCACATTTGAGTTTGTCGCCAGCGGCGGAGTAAATCCGAAAAATCTTCTTCGGGACGATGAATAAACACAAAGATTTCCCCACCCATTTTAACCTTCCAATCCGGGTCACACATCAAAATTGCGACATCGCAGGGTAAAGAAATCACATCACCCGAGTTTGCATTCAATCCACTGGGAGAATGGGAAGAAATGGTTTCGCGAATGCGGATATTCGGTAAAGGAATGGGAATAACACTTTCCTGGGGACGACGCATACTTGGAATCATTTCCAAATAGGTTCGATACTGCCGCAGCAGGGCGATCGCACTGGCCCGATTGCTATAGTCAGCGAGTAACTGTTCGTAATGGTATTGTTTAAGAGACATGATTTTTCAAGACTTTTCAACTTCTGGATTGACCTAAACCGAGTCGGCATTCCAGTCTAATGAGCCGTATCAAGAAACCGAAATCCGATTGAAAGCGGGGGGAAATTGCAATAAACCCCGCTATTTTTGGGCCTTTTAGGTCACGAATCGGTTCGTCAATCCCGCTCATTTCCCTCGGTTTATCCGAGTTTTTCAAACACAGCAAACATGGGCAGATACATAGACATCAAAATCGAACCTACCATTCCCGCAATGCCCACCATCATAATAGGTTCTAGGGTACTGGTGAGACCTTTCACAGCTTGTTCAACTTCATCTTCATAAAAATCGGCGACTTTGGACAGCATCTTGTCCAGTTCCCCGGTTTCTTCTCCAATTCGCATCATAGAAATTGCCATTGGGGGAAAGATATTTTCTCGCTCGAAGGCTGCCGTTAAGCTACCCCCTTGTTCAACCTCGGACTTACCATTACTAATGGCATTAGCAATCACTTGATTTCCCGCAGTACGGGCCACAATGTCAAAGGAACTGAGCATCGGAACACCCGCGCCAGTTAACATGGAAAACGTGCCACAGAAACGAGCAACAGCAGTCAGCTTAATTAACGGACCAATGATCGGTAGATTCAAGTACATCCGATCGCAGATTAACCGTCCCTGGGGGGTTTTGTAAAATGCTTTGTAGGCAGTGACCAACAGGAAAAGGCCGATAAGCAGGGGAATCATTTTCCGGTAATCCCGAGTAAACTCACTGATTCCAAGCATAATTCGGGTAAACAGAGGTAATTCTGCCCCCAATTCCTGGAAAATTCCGGCAAAGGTCGGCAGCAGAAAGGTGGTCATGGCGAAAAACACGATGATCGCAATACTTCCCACTGCTTTCGGATAAGCGGACGCGGATTTGATGTGGTTTTGAATTTTTGCGGATTTTTCTAAAGCAATCGCGAGACGGTTGAGCACCATGTCAAGCACCCCCCCAATTTCTCCCGACTCGACCATTGCACAGTAGAGGTCATCAAAGATATCGGGGAATTTGGACATCGCCTCAGAAAGCGGGACGCCGGTTTCAAGTTCCCCTTTAATCTGACGGAGGGCCTTTTTTAATTTGGGATTATCTGAGGTTTCTCCTAGCATGGCGATCGCCTTCATTAACGCCACACCCGAGTTAAACATAACGGCTAACTGACGGGAAAAAACGGCTTTATCTTTCACCGTCATTTTAGCCATTGCCACGCTCAGATTCTCTTCTAAGGCGGCAAAATCAAAGCCTTTCTTTTTTTCTTCAGTCGTGATGACGTTGGTCGCCATGATTAACCTCCTGTTCGGGATAAATTGAGAGAGTGCAGGGATGGAAGGACTCGAAGCATCAGCAAATCTCTAAAGTAATGGCTTATTCCATCCTAACAACGGGCGCTCTTGATGGGGGGTTACCTAGGGAGATTAGAAAGATTGAGGGGGAGGAATTTACGCACTCCCCCCCAATATCCTGCCAACCCAATTAGCGGCCTGCCGGTGCATTGGTGAGGGCCGGTGAGGGTCCGATCAACCGTTCGAGTTCATCAGCTTTCACCGCTTTACTCATGGCTGCTTCCCAAGAAACCTTGCCATCTTTGTAATGTTTAGCCAGGGCCATTTCCATCGTCTGCATTCCCAAGCGACCTCCGGTTTGGATCATGGAGTAAATCTGCGCCGTCTTTCCTTCTTTGATTAAGTTGCCAATAGCCGCATTGTTGACGAGCACTTCTTGGGCGCACATCCGACCCCCGCCAATTTTCGGGACCAAGTTTTGGCTGCAAATGCCGATCAACGAAATCCCCATCTGTGCTCGGATTTGCTGTTTAACTTCCGGGGGAAACACATCCAACATCCGGTCTACGGTACCGGAGGCTGAGTTAGTGTGCAGGGTTCCCATGACCAAGTGACCCGTTTCTGCGGCAGATACGGCCAGAGAAATCGTCTCAAAGTCCCGCATTTCTCCCACTAGAATAATATCCGGGTCTTGGCGCAGCGCTCCTTTTAAGGCATTTGAGAAGCTCTTAGTGTCTTCCCCTTTTTGCCGTTGGTGGAATAAGCTCTTGATATTGGGAAACACATACTCGATCGGATCTTCTACCGTGAGAATATGTTCGGCGCGGGTGCGGTTCACCAGATCTAGCAATGCTGCCATCGTGGTGGTTTTTCCTGAACCCGTTTGACCCGTCACCAACAATAGCCCCCGAGGGCGCTCGGTCATTTCCCGGATCACCTGGGGAACCCCTAACTTATCCGCATTAGGAATGGTGGAACCCAAGGCCCGTAAACAAGATGCCCAGCAACCGCGTTCTCGGTAAACGTTCACCCGGAAACGGGCCAACCCTTTGACCCCGTAGGCGCAGTCTAAATCCCAGTTCTGCTCTAACGTTTTGCGTTGTTGGTTGTTGAGCATTTGGAAGATGACTTGCTGACATTCTTCCGGGGCGAGATTTTCCCCAAATTGCGGCTGAGGAGTGAGTTTCCCGCTGACGCGGAAGTAGATGGGTGCACCGGCTTGGATGTGGATGTCTGAGCCACCTTGTTCAACGAGGGACTCCATAATATCTTCAATGACCAGACCTGCCATAGTTGCGTTCTCTCCGATAATCTCTGTTTAGATTGTATTGAAAGTAAATTGCCGGGGAAAGTTAAGGCGATCGCCTTACTCTTGTTACTCTTGGAAGCGTGGGGTCAAGCAGTACAGACAATCGAGCCACTCCTGCTGCAATCCGGCACCACAAGCTTTGCAAGTCAGACCCGTCTTGCGTTTGGCTTTCAGTTCTGCTTCCAAGCCGGAGTCGGTAAAGGTAACCCGCTCAACCTCTTCAAAGGTGGTATGACCTTCCCGAACCAGGTTGAGGCTATAAGCTAACAAGGTGATCATGCCTTCTTCCACGGCGGCTTCCTTAATCCGTTCCGTGGGCGCACCTTGAGAGATTAACATTTGCAGATTTTCAGTATTTTTGAGGACTTCATAGACCCCAACCCGGCCTTTATATCCACCGCCCCCACATTTCTGACATAAGGTCCCGGCATCTTGGGCGGCTTTGCGCTCTGCTGGGGCCACGACGTTGGCTTTATAAAAAGTAACATTCGTTTCTCCAGAAACGGAGAGCCCAAAGCGACCGAGTTCTTCCGGGGTAGGGGTGTAGGCGATGCGACATTCGCTACAGACACGGCGCATCAAGCGCTGGGCCAATACGCCAATCAGAGAACCGGCCACCATGAAGGGTTCAACCCCCATTTCATCTAAGCGGGCGATCGCCCCGGCGGCGTCGTTGGTATGCAGGGTCGTCAACACTAAGTGTCCCGTTAAAGCCGCTTCGATCGCTGTTTTCGCCGTTTCTTTATCCCGCGTTTCACCCACTAGAATGATGTCCGGGTCTTGCCGCATAAATGCCCGCAATAAGTTGGTAAAGTCCAACCCTTTGGCCCGAATCACCTGACACTGAGTAATCCCCGGCAATGCATATTCAATCGGGTCTTCTGCGGTGGAGATATTCACGCTGGGGTCGTTCCGTTCGGCTAACACCGAGTACAACGAGGTAGATTTCCCGGAACCTGTGGGTCCCGTCACCAAAATCAGGCCAAAGGGACGACTCGCCATTTCCCGAACCATCGCCAAGCTTTCAGGATTGGAAATTAACTTATCCAACCCCAATTGGGTGGAAGAGTTATCCAAAATCCGCAAACAGAGTTTTTCACCATAGCGCGACGGGAGACAGTTCACCCGAAAGTCCACGGTGCGTCCCTGGAAAATCCGACGAATCCGGCCATCCTGGGCATTCCGACGTTCGGCAATATCCATATCGGAAATAATTTTGAACCGAGACGTCAAGGCGGCGGTAATCTTATTCGGTAACCGGGCAAACTCGTGGAGTACGCCGTCTTTCCGCATCCGAACTCTGAGAAACTCTTCCTGGGGTTCGACGTGGATATCGGAAACGCCATCGGAGAGGGCTTTTGCCAAGATTTTATTAACGGTGTTAATAATGGGTGCGTCGTTGGCCCCTCGCAACGCCGCATCCAGATTCATGTCTTCATCTTCTTCTGGGGCGTCGTCGAGGGATTCCCCATCTACCTCATTGAAGACGTCAGCGTTCAGGCTTAAATCGAGTTTATTGGCTTGTTCGGCTTTGGCTTGTTGCTCTTTTGCCTTTTCGTCAGAATATTGATTGAGTAATTGTTGATAGTCTTCTGGTGTAATCACCAGTCGGCGCAGGCTCAGTCCCTGGGGCCGTAGGATCCGGGTCAAGTCGTCCAGGGCGGCTAAGTTATCCGGATCGACCATCGCCACTGAAACTGAAGGTGAAGCGCCCTCGTTTCGGGAGATGGGCAGGATGCGATGACGACGGCAGCTTTCTAGGGGAAGCAAGGTATCTAGGAGTTGACCGAGTTGTTCCGGTGACAGTTCGGTGATTTCCGGATCCAAGGCTTCCACACCGTAGACAATTTTCAGTTCAAAAAGCTGCTGTTTTTTGTACTGCCTGAGCAATTCCGGAGGAAGTTGCTTGCCGGTAATGGCTTCCAGGACCTCGGTGAGAGGCTTCCCGGATTTCCGACTTTCGATGTGGGCCCGTTGAACTTGTTCGCGATCGGCATAGCCTGCTTGGATGAGCTTATTGCCGAAGGGAGAAAACGCATTCTGGACAACTAGAGCACGCCGCTGTGATGCGAAGTTTGTCATGGCTGGTCGATTTAATATGCTTACTTAGAGTATTCCCAAAATTAAGCCGGTTAAGCGCTTTTCGCCGCCAGTGGTTGGCTGGCGCTGGGGTTGTTCCTGAAGATCCCCACATTTGAGGATGGGTGGGGCGACTCCGAGTGAGGGTTGCTCCTCACCGCGATCGCCGCTGTTGGTTTAGTTCACTGTTTACTGGGTTATCTTTGATGATAGCTTTTACCACCTAAGAAAGCACGAACTTTTGAGCTATATATTCTCTTATTTATACCCTGATGTCGCACACTTAGGGATTAATTTTTGGCAGTTTTGGGTGGGGACTGATTCGCAAGGGTTGAATTTTTCCAGGGTCGCCTCCCTCAAGTTGAGGTTATCTCTAGTTTCCATCGGTCAGTTAGGGATGAACTTGGTTCCCTCTGTTCATCTTGAAGGCGATCGCTCTGGGAACACTAAAATCCGCTTTTATACCTAAAGTCCTCTAAACTCAATGGGCGATCGGCGATCCCCATCGTTTTTTACCAGTCAGCCAATTCTCTTCACTAGAGGGCAATTTCATCATCCCTTTCCGGAAAAGATAAACGGGCATAGTGCCTTGGCCTGGTCCCGAGTAGTAGTGAAGGTTGAGTTTGATGATTTGGAGTTCCTTGAAGCAATGAGTTTTTCAAAGCTAGTAAAACTCTTTTACCTAAGATTTGCTGAAAATCTTAGCAAAAAATCGGGGCAGTTTTAACCCGGTTATTATATGCTGTTTCAGTCACCCGTAACCATCTTTTATAAACCTAAATCCCGATTGTTAGTCGGGTTTGATTAAATATCTGGGCTGTAAATTTACAATCCTATAATACGGGCGAGTTAGATACTCCAGGGGGCTAAAGCCAATCCCCAACTCAGCAATATTCCCGCACTTCCTCCCGCTAAAATTGTGTAAATGTTCTGGGAGGTTGTATGCAATATCCAAAGCGCTGCAACGACTAATAATAAGGACAGTAGATACATGGGGAACATATCCTCAATCTTGTGGATGGCTCGGAGTGCGGACGGCATGGGTTCAAACTTGAATGCCCCATGACCCTATCATCTTTCCCCCGGTGGTCCCGTAGCGTAGATAACATTAAGCCAATCTCGCTCTATTTTCATTTCAATATAAGGGGTTTGAGCTGTCTTTTAGATCAAAAAACTAGAAGAATGGGACCCTCTAGCCCAGTATTCCCGGGGACCGATTGAAAACAAGAGTGAGAAAAGAATGAGACTATTTTGAGGCGGCAATAGAGGGTAAGTTAGCTGGCTTTTGTGGGTGGGGGTGAAAGATGGCGAGTTCTATATAGAATGAAGAGAACGATGGAGAGTTGAATCGGCCAAGGTGCAATTACGAGATCGCAACCGACCCCCATCGCACCGACGGCGATCGCCAAAATTCTGGGAATTTCTTCCGAGGTATTCATATAACAAAACCAGGCGGTTAAACTGGTGATCAGTGCCATCCAAAACATTCCCATCATTTTGAGTCCCTCCTAAAGGGCAAACGATTAAAAGGTTACATCATCAATCCTTTTTATGCTCTAGCTCTAATCTAACTACTCATTCCAAATAAACCCGTGATAAGAAGACGTCACCCCCTAAGATAATCATCACTGGGCCAGGAGATCCAAATCAACCCCCGAGGTGATCGCGATCGCATCCCTCCCCTTTCTCCAGTTTGTTGTAACGACTTCAGTCGTTTCCTACCCTTTGTAGAGACACCCCAATCGGTTCAACCAGCAACGTAATATTATGCCGTTTTACCCCTTAAACCACTTCACCGGGACCTAGGGTAACATTATATCGATGTCCTACAGTCAGACCCGTGGGATAATAACTGAAAACAAGTCCAAGGGGAGGATATGAACGAGCAAACCGTAACCTGGCATCTGCAACAACCTGTACTCCCTCCGGAGTGGTTCCTAGAACAAGTCCGACAGTATCTCGACTCAAACTCATCGGGTTTATCCGGCCAATATGCGGCAGTATTACTCTGGCAACGGGGAATCCAGGACCGAGAGGGACTGGCGCGGTTTTTAAATCCCCAGGGATATCAACCGGCGAGTCCATTTGACTTCGGGCAGGAAATGTCCGCTTGTGTCGATCGCCTGCAACTGGCCCGGAAACAGGAGGAAAAGGTAGCAATTTGGGGAGACTTTGATGCTGATGGAATCACCTCCACCAGTGTCTTATGGGACGGTCTGGGCCAATTTTTCACCCCCACTGACCAACTCACCTACTTCATTCCCAACCGCTTAACCCAATCTCACGGTCTGAATCGGGCGGGAATTGACGATTTAGCGGCATCCGGAACAACCTTAATCGTTACCTGCGATACGGGTAGTACCAATTTGGACGAAATCGAGTATGCTCATCAGTTGGGCATCGATATCATCGTCACGGATCATCATACTTTACCCCCGAATCGCCCTGGAGTGGTGGCGATTATTAACCCCCGTTCTCTTCCAGCAACCCATCCTCTGGCGCATCTTTCGGGCGTCGCTGTTGCTTACAAGGTGGTAGAAGCTATGTATAGCACACTGCCGGAAATTCCCCAAGAACCCTTAGAGGCATTATTAGATTTAGTTGCCATTGGGTTAATTGCTGACTTGGTACAACTGAGTGGAGATTGCCGATATTTAGCCCAAATGGGACTCAAACGCCTGCATCAGGAGTGGCAAAAATCCCCCTCAGAACGCCGCCGACCCGGGGTGGGGGAGTTGTTGGATTTGTGTAAACGTAGTGGCGATCGCCCCACGGATGTCTCCTTTGGCATTGGTCCGCGCATTAATGCGGTTAGTCGGATTTATGGGGATGCTTCTTTCTGTGTGGAATTACTCACTACTCGCGATCGGCGTCGCGCCCAAAAACTCGCCCAGGACACTGAAATCGCGAACTCCCGACGTCAAGCTATTCAAAAAGATGTGGACAAACAGGTCCAACAAAAACTCGATCGCCTCGACCTGTCTACCACCGGAGTCATCGTCCTACAAGACCCCCAATGGCCTGCCGGAGTCCTGGGTTTAGTCGCCGGTAAAGTCGCCCAAGAGTACGCCCGTCCCACCATTCTTTTAAGTACCGATTCTGGCAATTCTGAGGCAGAAAACCCCGATAAAATCCCGCTTTTTACTGATTCAGCCGATGCCACATCCTTGACCCTCGCCCGTGGATCAGCGCGTTCCGTAAAAAATATTGACTTGTATGAATTAGTTAAAGAACAAGAGCATTTATTGCACCGTTTCGGCGGTCACCCCTTTGCCGCTGGGTTAAGTTTACCTGCCCAAAATATTCCCCTTTTTACTGAAGCGATTAACCGACTACTGAAGGAAAAACTGGGGGCCGGGGTTGGCTTGGGAATGCCAGTTATTCACGCTGATTTACGCTGTACTGTAGCAGAATTAGGTCAGAATTTATTTAGAGAGCTAAAAATATTAGAACCTTGCGGAATGGGCAATTCGGTTCCGTTGCTGTTGATTGAAAATTGCCAATTTAAAAATATTTGGAATGAGAAAAAGGATAAAAAGGGTCGTAAAATAGAATATATTAAAACCACGTTTCAAATTTGGGATGAATCAACCGAAACAGGGTTTCCGGGCCTGTGGTGGGGACATTATAAAGAAGAATTACCGAATGTTCCTTGTGATGCTGTTGTGGAACTGGACTACAACAGTTATAAAGACCGCTATGAAGTGCGCTTGATTGCAGTCCGACCCCGAAAAGCGGGGACAGTGGTAACATCGCCGGAAGGGGGGTTACCTATTCTCGATTTTCGCCGCAATTTGCTGATCCAAAAGGGAGAAGAGGAGAAAACTGAGTTAGGGAATTCTGATGGGTTGAATTTTGATCGCACTACCTCCATTGTGCTAGAAACCTGTCCCAGTAGTTGGGAGGAGTTGCACCAGTGGTTAGATTTGGCAATCCAGACTCAAAAGACCCTGGCGATCGCCTATCCCCCGCCAAAACCTGTTTCACCGCTGCAAGTTTGGCAGCAGTTGGTGGGGTTGGCTAAATATCTCAGCCGAACTGGACAACGGGCAACCCGGGAACAATTATGCTCTAAGCTATCTATTAGCGATCGCACTTTAGAAATAGGCTTACAAGCTTTAATCGCTGTAGGATTTCAAGTGGAGACAGTGGGGGATAGTTTGCAGGTTATCCCGGGATCTTTGACCAATCCCCTAGGCACTGGCGATCGCTTTTGTGCCGCAGTTGAGGAAGAACAGTTTCGGCGCAAATATTTTTATGAAGTGTCTCTATCTACAGTCCAGGCGATCGCGCGTAGTAAGGGAGAGGGGGGAGATAGGGGAGATAGGGGAGATGGGGGAGATACGGGAGATGGGGAGGATGGGGGAGATGGGGGAGGAAACGACAGCAAGTCGTTACTACAAACTTCCCCATCCTGATGGCAGTCCTCCCCATCCTCCCTATCTCCCCTATCTCCCCCATCCCCAATCCTCCCTCTATCAATCCAACTGACCTTGATGTTCACATTGATAATCCTCGGATTGCCATTGGGTGATATCAATTTCACTCAGGCGTTCTACCTGCTGACATTCGGTGGAATAGTATGGCTCAATGATGGCCCAAATTAAACTGCGGGTCACATCTAATGCGGTTTTTAGCCAAAACTCTTTATTGCCAGGGATGCCTTCTTCCTGTACAGTTTCTATTTCTACGGCAATTCCTTTTGCACCTAATAGAATGTGGGCCAACCACTTAGCGCGAGGCAGATGGGTTTGGGAGGTGATGACTTTGACTTTCTTCACATCCCACTGTTTTAAGAGTTCACCACTAAAGGTGAAATTGGTAAAGGTAGAGTAGGCGCATCGTTCTAACCAAACATTCTTAGCAGGAGCCCGATCGCGATCGAAAATTAACTGCACACAAGGGGAGGCAGAACCTTGGGAAATCACAATGGGAATATCTGGATTCTGTTTGGCAAATTGGGTGACGTACATTTCTCGTTTGATGCTGCCACCGAGGACTAAAATAGCATCACTGGATCCAGAGGCAGCGGACTGTAAGCGGGTAATCTGGACAGCCGCCAAGCCGCCGAGGATGCTGAGGATCAGGAAAAAGATTAAAATAACCCAGGTGACAATTTTCTGTTTTTTTCCTCTGCCTCTATTTCGTAAGTTGGAGGGAGTCGGTTGCCGACGGGATTTTTGCTTCATGGCGATCGCCTACGGAGTCTCCGGTAGCACAAAAATCACTTGACCCTCCTCGGTGATTTGTTTCGAGGCCCCAAGGTTGAGCATTTCTTGTTCGGCTCGTTGTTTAACCGATTCATTGATACTATTTTGATAGACCTCATTCCAGGACCACAGGCGAATTCGGGTACTATCGGGTTGGGTTCTCAGGAAGTCCGCTGCACCTTGATAGAGTTCTGCATAGTCTTCGTACTCTGTGCCGAGGGTCCATTGGGCCGCCATTTCGTGGGATTCAATACTGCCGGGAATATCCCCGAGTAACAGCAGTTGATCCAGTCCTTTGAAGCGCCACACCAGAAAGGCTTTGGGATTGATTTCCGGGGACAAGGTGGCTACACCCCGTTCCATATATTGGATCCCAAGTTCGGGTTCTCCTTGGGCGAAGGAAACCGCCGTGGAGATAAACGGATACATTTCGGCGAAGCGGGGATCGAGGCGGGTAATGACATCGAAGTAGTCCTTATTTAAGGCATAGCCGATTTGGTCTCGGATCTCCTCATCGCCAAAATATTGCACCCATTTTAGGAAAGCATAGTTGGCGATCATGTTATCGAAACCGAGGGTAGGCGATCGCCTCAACATTTGGACTTGGAGGGCTTCTTGTTGTTCAGCTTGTCTGGGGTCCAGTTGGGCTAGGCGGGGGTTTCCCAGGCGCGTCTGCTGCATGATCATGGCTCCAGCAAGGGCCACAATGGCGATCGCCACAGTCCCCCATTCTCCCCACCCTCGCGCGGTAACGGTTTGTACTTTAGATTCCACTACACCCTTCTCCTGCTCTTAATTCTTGTGGCTTGGAGGTAACCCCGGCCAGTGGTCCCAGTTCCTTGGTCTTGCTTACTCTCCTTCAGACTGTCTCCTTCTACCGGACCTTCCTCCTCACTCTCACCCTAAGTTCGCCCTATCTCCAGGGGTATCTATTCCACAGCGTTCAACCAGGCTCCCCGCGTTACAGAATTTCAACATTTACAGATTAACTTAAAAAATATTGCATCGGAACATACTGCGCTTGACAAATATTTTAGCTACACTAGAGACAACCTCAATCTAATCATCCGTGTGTCAACATCCATTCGGCGATTTCAGGGACGCTCACTGCTTCAGTCATCCGGAAACCCTTTCCGTTTTCGTGAAGTCACTGCTAGTCAGGGGACCAAGGACGGTTACTCCATTGTCACCCCATTTTATAACTTTACGGGTTAAAGGGCCACACACCGCTCCAAGACAAACGGGAGCAGATGTTGCCAGCCCTTGAAATTGTTGCCGCTGCTATGAGAACGTAGTAGCCCTTGTCTTACTCACGAGCACGGTGGAGGAATTCGAGCTAAGTCTGAATGGATCCGCACTAGACCCATTGTGGGGTAAGGCTGAGACAAAAAAAATGCTCTTCCTTGGAAAAATACACCCTGATTTGAAAAATTAACGACGACTCAACAGGAGTGACTATCAGTCCCGCAACTGGAAAATTTTGAGAGTCTAAACAATCAATTTTAACCCGTTGGTTTCTCTGGATTAAATTCTCTAACAGATTGTCTCTATTCGTTAAACCCCTAATCCCCCAACTTACATGAATCAATACTCAAAACGGAACTCTTTGCTGCAAATTGCCCTATTTGGCGGGGCCTTTGCTGCCACTGCTGCCCTCACCTTATTAACTCCTGTTGGCTCTCGGGCGGTGCGAGCACAGCTTCAAAATAGTCCCAAGGCGATTGTGGATGAAGTGTGGCAAATCGTGAATCGGGACTATGTGGATGGCTCATTTAATCAGGTGGATTGGGAAGCAACGCGCACGGAGTTGTTAAGTCAGGAATATTCCTCGCCGGAACAAGCTTATGCCGCAGTACGGGTTGCTTTAGCGAAATTAGATGACCCCTACACGCGATTTTTAGACCCAGAACAGTTTGAGGAGTTGACCACTCAAACTTCGGGGGAAATGTCTGGGGTGGGGATGCGTTTAGAACTCAATGCAGAGACCCAAAAAATTACTGTGGTTGAACCGATCGAAAATTCCCCGGCGAAGAAAGCGGGACTGCAATCGGGGGACCAAATTTTGCAGATTGACGATCGCCTCACTGAAGGGATGAAAGTGGAAGAGGCGGCCCAATTGATTCGGGGAAAAGAAGGGACGGAAGTGAGCTTGCGGGTCTATCGCTCGACTCAAGGAGAATTTGATGTCGTCTTAAAACGGGAGCGGATTGAACTACAAGCGGTTCAATATAATATCCGCGCTGAAGGCGGAACTAATGTCGGCTATATCCAGTTATCGGAGTTTAGTTCCCATGCGGCGGAACAAATGCGCCATGCGATTGGGGAACTGAGCGATCGCGGTGTGGATGCGTTTGTCCTGGATTTACGAGGCAATCCGGGCGGTTTATTATACGCCAGCATTGATATCGCTCGGATGTGGTTAGATAGTGGGGAAATTGTCCGCACGGTCGATCGCAATGGAGGGAGTCAAGATTTCCGCGCCAACCGTTCGGCGATCGCTCAGCAACCTCTGGCGGTTTTAGTGGATAAAAACTCCGCCAGTGCCAGCGAAATCTTATCCGGTGCACTCAAAGATAACCGCCGCGCCACAATTATTGGTACTTCCACCTTTGGCAAAGCATTGGTGCAGTCGGTCCATTCCCTCTCCGATGGATCGGGGTTAACGGTGACGATCGCCCATTACTACACCCCCAATGGGACTGATATCTCCCAACTCGGTATCACCCCAGATATCGCGATCGACTTAAGCACTGAAGACAAACGCCGTTTAGCGGCAAATCCCCAACTCCGGGGAACCTCCGATGACCCCTGCTATGCTCGTGCGGTTGCTTCGTTGTTGGCACAAGTCCAACAAGCTAAACCGTTAGCGATTCAGTAAACTGCCTTTTTCTGGAATTCTTTAACCAAAAAAGACCCGCCAAAGAGGGACGCATCAGATTTGCGTCCCTCTTTTTGTGCCTCAAGCCATCAATTCAAAAACATGATATTATCGGCGGTTACGTTGCCGGTCCCCAGATCGACACGGGCGATCGCGCCGGAGGTAAAATCTCCATCATCATCGATATACAGTTTTCCCGTATCCGAGGCATAGCCAATCCGAGCATTACTGCTAGTTATGGCTAAAATACTAGCCTGAGTATCCACAATCACCGTCTCTGTCCCATCTATCAAGGATGCCTTGGACAGGGTGACTGGGGTTCCCCCGGATACACCAGACAGATTCTCGGTAAAGGCGATCGCATCTCCACCCGATCCAAAAGTAAAATCTGTAATGCGATCGCTGGCAGTCCCCGGGGAATTCACCGTGGCATACACAAAGATATCTTGACCTTTTCCACCTGTGAGTGTATCCACCCCATCTCCAGGGAACAATAGGTCATTCCCATCGGTGCCTTGCAAACTGTCCGCAGCGCTAGAACCTGTAATAATATTAATCAGAGGTTGATTATCCACCACAGCTATTGCCGGATTATTCGACGCCATCACCCGGATTTCCTCGGGGGTACTGCTAAAACTGTTGTTCTCCAGGAACGCATTTGTCACTTCCGGTTCAACCACTATCCCCACGGGTGCATTCTCGATCGCATTATTCGCCAGGGTGACATTCTCAGAATTAGAAGTCAGCTTAATCCCCATCCCCTCGGGCTCTACGCCGACTGGTAAATCCGATAAATTGCGATTCTCCCCTAATCTCACCTGATTGTCTGCAACTTCAGACTCAGACAAAGACCCCAAAATGCCAAAATCCACCGATTCGAGGATGTTATTGCGAACGATCGCACTCATATTGGAGTCAAATAGTCCCAAGACAATCCCGCCACTGCCTTGAATCAAATTATTCTCCACCGTTGCCGTGGCTGCATCCTCTAAATTGATGCCATCTAAAGCATCAAAAACTCGCACATTCTGAATGACCAGATTTTCAACCGCTGTCCCATTATCCGGTTGTACGGCTATAATATCTCCGTTGGTCTCAATGCCATCCAGGGTGACATTACTGGCGAGAATTCTAATACTGGTTCCACCGGCTTCCGTGGAAATCATCGTCTCATCCGTCCCGCGAGTGCTATCGTTTCCGGCTACACCTGCATGAAACCCTTTAATTGTTAAGCCTTTATTGATTTCCAGGAGTTCAGAGTAGGTTCCGCTACTCACAACAATGGTGTCTCCCTCATTCGCTTCGGCGATCGCCGTTTGAATTGAGGTATAAACCCGGTATGTCTCCAAAGTTTCTGTCTCGGTTACCGAGTCAGCAAGGGCAATTTCAATCTCGAAATAATCGTGATCGCTCAAGTTCTCGGTGTTGGTGAGTAAAATCTCCCCAGTTTCTGCATCGAGTTCAAATAGATTTGATACTGACTTTCCCTCACTATCGATGACATCTAACAGGGAATACTCACTATTACCGGAATTTTCATCGGGAGAAATTATAGGTATCGCCCCTAGGGGAGTGGTCTCATTCACCACAAAGACTTCACGAGGCGCAGGGGGAATGGGATTACTCGGCGGAAAAAACAGCACCGGCTCACTATCAGGAGGCGGAGGTGGCTCAATAAAAGCGCTGGGAGTCGCTTCTATGTCTACTTTTCTCACTCCCTGCAAGATCGCTAAATATTCCCCAGTCCGCTTATCTTGGATAATAGTCTTGACGGAATTTCCGTCACCTTCTTCTATAAAGTTTAAATTCTCAAACCGGAGTTCATTGATGAGTTCGATTTCATCTTCGCCGAAGGTAAAATCAACAATCAGATTTGCTTCACTGCGGGTGAAACTTCCGGTCCCCCGCTCTAGGACGATGCGATCGCTCCCTTCTCCTCCGATTAACCTATCGCTCCCGAAACCAGCAACTAGGAGATCATTTCCCCCACCCCCGGCGAGAAAATTATTTCCTTCTTCGACATACAAAGTATCATTACCATCTCCACCATAGAGACTATCGTTTCCTCCGTTACCGTTTAACCAGTTGTTCCCTTCATCTCCAAAGAGCTGATCATCCCCCTCTCCACCATACAGGCTGTCGTTTCCTCCCTTCCCAAATAAAATGTCGTTCCCTTTGTCTCCAGAGAGCAGGTCATTTCCGTCGCCACCGGAGAGCGTATCATCATCTTGTCCACCATAGAGGGTATCCTGGGCCCCATTGCCCACTAATAAATCATTGCCCCTATTCCCATATAACAGGTTATTTCCTCCCTCGCCATAGAGGGTATCGTTCCCTTCGTTGCCCAAGAGGGTATCGTTCCCTTTGTCGCCATAGAGCAGGTCATCACCGTTGCCCCCAAAAACCGTATCCTCATCCTGTCCGCCATAAATAATGTCGTTGTTCTCGCCCCCGACTAACCAGTCGTTCCCCTGATTTCCAAACAGGATATTGTTCCCAGCAATCCCATAGATGAAGTCGCTTCCTTCGTGACCATACAGGAGGTTATTTCCGGTTTTGCCCACCAAGACATCATTACCGGGGCCGCCCAGCAGGGTATCCTCATCGGGTCCTGCATACAGGGAATCGTTACCCTCCTGCCCTTTAATGTAGTTTGAGCCAGGATTGCCCTCAATCACATCATCGACTGGACTGCCCAGAATCGTATCATTGCCATTGGGTCCCAGTAAAATTTCGGACTGAGCGGGTAAGGGTTCTAGTGCGTTGTTGGCATCTGTACCGTTGATGGCTACCATTTTTTTCCTCCTGTTAAATATTATTAAGTTTGAGCTTGCCCAGATTTGGATAATTTTATTCTCAGTAATTATACGGTTTTCCGTAAAACTACTGAGAACCAGCTCTGAATTTCTGTATAAAATATGGCGGTAATTACATAAAAGGCGAGGATTTTCCCCTGAAAGGCTTGTGATGACTCGGATGTAGAATATCCAACGCAGGGATAAACTCAGGTCAGATATGGGCTTGGGGAAGTGAAATTATGGAGATTAGCAGACAATCAGGCCCACAAAACTCCCGGGATGGATGACCCGATGGGTGGCGATCGCCCGGTTAGCCCTTACTCGCTTTTGTAGCAGGTCCCGGGTTGATTAAAAACGGCCAAAATCGTCAGTCCATCGGATTAGGGTTATCATGGCCTACATTCATTCCGGTTCCACTCTACCGCCTGGGGTGTTTGCTCTGGGGAGATGAAACTTAAAAAAATGCCTTTAGGGCATTGACAAATTTTAATTTTAAGGTTAATAAATAAGCTCAATTAAAGGTTGATCCCTGGACAAACCGGGAATTTTGGGCGTCGGTGGGGGACCTAAACAAGGGGGTTTTGGGCGGGCTAGGCTTTTGGAGAGAGATAGAAAATGACCGCCTCAATGTCCCGGGGATTTTACCTGTTGAGTGAGGTGAATTAATTCGGGTAAAATGAGCTGGATGAGGGCAAGTTTGACGGCCCCAGTGGAACCGGGGATGGAGAAAATTAACTTAGATTGATAAAGGCCAGCGATCGCCCGTGAGGCGATCGCCCGCGACCCGATTTCTTGATAGCTTAAGGCGCGAAAGATTTCCCCAAAACCGGGTAAAGTCTTCTCTAACAAAAGTGCGATCGCATCATAAGTCGTATCCCTCGGCGCGATCCCAGTTCCCCCATTAAAAATTACCGCCTCCAACTCCGGACGCTGACCCAGGGCGATTAGATGGGCCTGAATCAGGGCCGGTTCATCGGGAAGAATCGTATAATCCGCCACAGCATGAGCGTTTTGGAGCAGTAACTCTTGAATCAATTGCCCGCTGCGGTCTGTTTCTGGGGTGCGCGTGTCGCTAATCGTGACGATGGCGCAATTGACGGTAACCGTTTGAGAGTCGGGATGAGGGATGTTTGTCATAGAATTTTGAAGGCGATCGCCCCTGATTTGAGACCATTCTCCAAGGGTTACGCCTTGCTAAACCCTAAACCATTTTCTTTGGCATAGCGTTCCATAAAGCGCATAAACCGATCCCAATCGGCCTGAGATTTCATCACATGGGTCGCTTCGATCCCGTCAGCTTGTCCGTTAACGAATTTACCCTTGACATCCCGGCAAGCGATTTCCCCTTCTTCATCCAACAAGTACATCCCGGTAATTTCATCGGTGCTGTCCTTGTCCAGAATGGCGGGATTTTTGAAGTAAAAGGTCGCGGTTCCCTGTTTGCCATCTTTAGAGCGAGTCAGGCGCACGTCTGGGATTACCTCTTCCTTGATGCCTCGGGAAAACTGAATTTCGGTCATGTTCTTGTAAAGTTTTATAAACGACTCTGGGGATTATTTTCTCATCTTTGGGCCTTATTTGCGCTCGGGATGAGCTGATTCTACAGAATCGGAGTCGCCGAGGGTGTTAATTCGGCGAATCAGTTGGTACATCCGTCCGGCATCCCGGCGGTTAAAGAAGAAAATCAGGCGAGGGAGTAAAAAGGTTTCATCTCCGGTTTCTTCCGGTAATCCGTGGCTTTTTTCGATGATGCCTCGGACGAGGATATCGCTAAACTCTTCATTGAGTTGGGCGACTGCCTCATCGGAGAGTCCGGTTTTGAGGCGAATCACGAAGCGATCGCCTACATAGCGACTGGAGTGATAAACGCGATAGAAGCTGCGAATGGTTTCACAGGCGACCTCGACATTATCCGTAATCGTGTAAATACTGCAATCATGGGGACTGATTAAACCCCGATGCAGGAGGTGCTTGCGGATATAGGCATCCCAGTCTTTCCAGTAGTCGCCACCGGGACGGTCAATCAGGACCACGGGACAGGGACCAAAGCGCCCGGTTTGCCCTAATGTGACGCATTCAAAGGCTTCATCTTGAGTCCCGAATCCCCCAGGGAAGAGGGCGATCGCATCACTTTCCTTGAGGAAAAATAACTTGCGAGTAAAGAAGTATTTGAATTCGACTAAATTCTGAGGGTCAATATAGGGGTTCGCTTCTTGCTCAAAGGGCAGTTGAATGTTTAAGCCAAAGGAGTGGGCTGTGGTGGCCCCTTTATTGCCGGCCTCCATAATGCCACCCCCGGCACCGGTCATGACCATAAATCCCTGTTCGACGACTGCACGGCCAAAGGCTTCAGCAATTTGGTATTCGGGGGTCTCCGGTTGGATCCGCGCTGACCCAAAAATCGTAATTTTCCGGGTATGGCGATGGGGATGAAAGGCTTGGAAGGCGGCTTCCATATCGAGTAAAGCTGCACTGAGAATTTTCCAGTCCAGGCGTTCAATGTCTTCGCCCGTCAGGCGAACGAGTGTGGAGAGCGATCGCTCAATCCATTTTCTAAACTTGAGGTTTGGCAACTCGTCTACGAGTTCATTAATCTGGGCCTGGAGGCGATCGAGAGAGTCAGAAGAGTAAGGGGAAGCCATAAATATGAGAAAGGCTGCACCTTGATTCTAGCTAAAACCGATCCCCAGTGGTAGAAAAACCGATGGGGGTAGAGATTTTTCCGGCTACAGGATTAGGTCCCCCGAACAAAAACCGGGTTTCTGGCCCTGGGTTTTTGCTGATTTCTCAGAATTTTTGTTGAGCAACCTGGTTTCTAAGCCATTCTGTACCCCCGGACTCGGCGCGGTTCTGTCAGTCTTCACCGGGCGCAAGAGGGCAGAAACAATAAACCCGCCCGAGTTCAACCTAGGGCGGGATAGAGTTTGGATCCCACAGAGTCCAGCGATCGCAAAGTTGATCTGGAGGAGTCCAGTTTGAGTGGAGTCCAAAGAAAATTAAGAATTAGGCTCTAACAATTAAAAGTTTAATCTTTAGGATTCTAAATTCTTAATTCTCAATTGCCAACAGTTGGTTATGAAATCTCCAGACAATCCGGTTACTAAGGGAGTCTCGATGGTGAGTCGATTACTTTGCTATATATTTTTCTAGGGTATTAGCCAAGGTCGTCTTCGGCACTGCGCCGACCACCATATCCACCCGTTGGCCGCCTTTGAAAATCATTAAAGTAGGAATACTTCTGATTCCGTATTGGCTTGCCACGTTCGGATTTTCGTCGGTATTGACTTTAACGACTTTAACCTGACCGTCGTACTGTTGGGCGATTTCATCGACAACAGGGGCTACCATCCGGCAAGGTCCGCACCAGGGTGCCCAAAAATCTACGAGAACTGGAACCTCGCTATCAAGCACTTCTTGCTTAAAAGTAGAGTCTGTAACTTGTGCGGCTGCTGACATTGCCCTTGATTCCTTTTCTATAGGGTTTCTCAACGAGTAATTTTACCATCCTAGAACCGATCGCCTGTGTTCAGACTTTCTGGCAAGAGGGTAGCACGGGGCTAAATCTCATGTATTGAGTCGAGTTAGTTTAGGACGATTGGTTCGGATGCAGATTTTAGTTTAGTCTATTTTCGCATTTAAACAAGTCGTCCCTAATAAAAAACCGCCCGAACAGAAGTCCGGGCGGAGTGTGGTGTGAGGAGTGAACGGAAACATGCGTCTCCGCTATATTCTATTGTAAACTACAGAACGCAGTGGTGGTGTAAAACTTTGCACAATTTTTACACTACCACGGAAGGCAAGTAAATTTACTTACCCATTCCGAGTTGTTGTGCTTTTTGATAGACTTTTCCTTCGGTGAGCAAAGAAGGAGCGATCGCCACTTCCACCTGTTGCATTTCCTTCATGTCCTTAGCACCTAACGTCCCCATACTGGTTTTGAGCGCGCCAAGTAGGTTATGAGTCCCATCATCCAGACCCGCTGGCCCCCGGAGAATTTGTTCTAAACTCCCCGTACTGCCGACGCGAATCCGAGTCCCCCGAGGAAGCAGGGGAGAAGGAGTCGCCATCCCCCAGTGATAGCCCCGTCCTGGAGCTTCTTTAGCCCGTGCGAAGGGCGAGCCAATCATCACCCCATCGGCACCACAAGCAATACATTTACAAATATCTCCCCCGGTGATCAGACCCCCATCAGCGATGATGGGAACATAGACCCCGGTTTCCCGGTAAAAATTATCCCGTGCCGCCGCACAGTCAGCCACTGCCGTTGCCTGGGGAACCCCAATGCCCAAAACCCCGCGAGAGGTACAAGCGGCACCGGGTCCAATGCCTACCATAATCCCTGCTGCACCAGCTTTCATCAACTTCAGACTCACCTCATAGGTGACGCAATTTCCCAAAATCACGGGAATCGGCATTTCTTGACAAAACTTAGCCAAGTCCAGAGGGGTAATTGATTCGGGAGATAAGTGATCCGTGGAAACCACAGTCCCCTGTACGAAAAACAAATCAGCCCCAGCTTTGGCAACTGTTGCGCCATACTGGGCAGCCCCTGCCGGAGTCGCACTGACTGCGGCGATACCGCCTTGGCTCTTAATTTGATGAATACGCTTCTCGATTAACTCCGGCTGAATCGGTTTGGCATAGAGTTCCTGCATCAATCCCACAAACTCTTCTTTGCCGACAGATGCGATGCGATCGAGAATCGGTTCGGGATCTTCATACCGAGTTTGGATGCCTTCCAAATTCAGCACACCCATCGCGCCCAATTGAGAAAGCAAAACTGCCATGCGGACATCGACGACTCCATCCATCGCACTGGCGATGATCGGAATTTCTCTCTCAATCCCGCCAAGGGTCCAGCGCGTATCCGCTAAAGAGGGATCTAGCGTTCTTGTACCCGGGACTAAGGCAATCTCATCTATTCCGTATGCCCTGCGAGCTGTTTTGCCGCGCCCAATTTGAATGTCCACTGCTTCTATCCGTTCCCAAAACTATTTATGCTAGACTATCAAATTTACAGGCAAACTGACCGAGAGTTGTCATTTGTCTTAGGTCATTTGTCCTTGGTCCCTGGTTGATGGGGAGGATGGGGAGGATGGGGAGGATGGGGAGGATGCGGAGGATGGGGAGGATGCGGGAGATGGGGAGGAAGGGGAGGAAGCTTCCGGTAGCCATTTTAGGCCCGTCAGAACTTTAGAATAAGAATAGAAAGAAAGTTTATAAAACTTAAAGGATGATGAAGCTGAAACGGATCGGACATATTGCCATTCGGGTCACGGACCTCGATCGCGCGGTGCAATTTTACCACAATTTAGGCATGACCGTGGTCTGGAAGGACCCCGATTGGGCTTATTTAAAAGCTGGGGAAGATGGATTGGCCCTCCTGAGTCCTAGCTACAAACACGCGGGACCCCATTTTGGCTTCGTCTTCAGCGATCGCGCCGAAATTCAGTCCGCCTACGATCGCCTCAAAGCAGAAGGGGCCGATGTCCGGGAAATCCATGATCACCGCGATGGGACTGCCTCATTTTACGGCAAGGACCCGGATGGGAATTGGTTTGAATATCTCTACGAACCCACGGCGATCAATCAACCCGCCCGGACTACATCGTAAACCCTCTCACTTTAACTCACAGGGTGGCGAATTCCACCCTGTACCCGGATTGATATCCTCCAGATTTTGACTCGCACTACGACTTTCCTTGTGTAAAACTCTGGTTTCTCAACTCTGTGCAAAAGTTCCGAGAATTGAGGTATAATCCTTTTAAATAAACTCTACCTATAAAAACTTATGTCTTTGACCATTGACCACTTAAAAAATCTGCAATCCCAACTCAAAAATGACTCTAATGATTACCAGATAGAATTACGCGAGGGAAACCTGATTGTTATGGGTCCATCAGATATTGTTTCCAGCTACATTGGTGCACAGTTGAGTCGATTATTGGGGAACTGGGTCACCCCTCGTCGTCTGGGGTTAGTTTTTGATTCTAGCGGTGGTTTCATTCTACCGAATGCAGATTTAACGGCCCCGGATGTGTCTTATGTCTCGCGATCGCGAATGCCTCGCACAGTCCGGTATTTTAGTGAAGTGGTTCCGGATTTAGTTGTAGAGATCAAATCCCAAAGCGATCGTATTACTAAACTGCGCGAAAAAATTCAAATGTTTTTGGAACAAGGGGTAAAAGTGGGGATTTTAATCGACCCGGATGAATTAACCGTTACCCTCTATCGCCCCAATCAAACCCCCATCGTTTTTATCGACAGTGAAACCCTAACCCTTCCTGAATTGCTTCCGGGATGGGAATTACAAATTTCTGATTTATGGCCCCCAGTGTTCGAGGAAAATGGGGATTAAATAGAACTAATTACTTTGAGGGTCGAGGGCATCGCGTAATCCGTCGCCGATATAATTAATGCTGCTGACGGTGATAAAAATTGCTACTCCAGGAAAAATTGCTTGATGGGGTGAGGTTTGTAAGTAATCTCGGGCATCATAAAGCATTCGTCCCCAGGTGGGAACGTCGGGGGGAAATCCTAATCCAAAAAAGCTGAGGGTGGATTCGGTAATAATTGCATTCCCGATCGCCAAGGTAGCGGCAACAATTACTGGACCAATAATATTCGGTAAAATATGAATCCAAATAATCCGCCGGGGAGATGCACCCAAGGCACGTGCGGCGCTGACAAAATCTAATTGTTTAACGGTTAAAAATCCGGCCCGAACCAGTCTCGCCACAGACATCCAGGTGAGGGAACCAATCACTATAACAACGAGGATGAAAATACCCCATTCTGGTCCAGCAATGGCTCGAATTGGGTCACGAAACAAATAAACTACTAACAGCAGTAACGGTAACTGCGGAAGGGCTAAAAATAAGTCCGTCAGACGCATGAGTAAGGCATCAATGATGCCGCCATAATATCCCGCAACTGCACCGATGAATACGCCGACAATAATCGCTACCAACATGGCAGCAATACCAACCGCGAGGGAGATTCGTCCCCCGGATAACATTCGGGCGAGGATATCTTGACCCAGGGAATTTGTGCCAAAAGGATGATTCCAACTTGGACCTATTGAGGAACGACTGAAATCAATTTCATCAATGGTGGTGGTATAAAAGAAGGGACCGAAGATAACGCACAGGAGGATAAGAGTGAGGGCGATCGCACCCAAAACCGCCATTTTATCCTGATAAAATCTCTGCCATGCTTTTTGGCCTAACTTGGTTATGAAAGTTGGGGTAAATTCGGTTGAAATGGGGTTAACATTGGACATAATCAAAAGGGAAGGGTTAGATTAAATGATGGATTTATAACCGAATCAGGGATGATAGTTCACCCTCGGATCTAATAAAGCATAAAGCAAATCGGCGATTAAATTAAAAATTACAATTAACACCGCATAAATAAACGTAATGGCCATCACTACGGGGGTATCACTGCGGTAAATGGACTCAATTAACAGAGAACCAATTCCAGGCACTCGAAACACCTGTTCCGTAACTAATGCGCCAGTAAATACCCCAGGGATATCGAGGGCAACCAGGGTGACGACGGGAATCAACGCATTCCTTAAAACGTGTCGTTGGATGACTCTAAATTTGGATAAACCTTTGGCGTAGGCGGTGCGGACATATTGCTGATACAGTTGTTCTAAAATCGAGGACCGGATAAACCGCATTAAAATCGCCGCTTGATACAGTCCTAACACGGAAATTGGCATAATGGACTGTTTAAATTGAGCAATAAAACTGTTCCAGTCGGTTACCCTTAAAGTGCTATTATAGATAAAAGGAAACCAGTTGAGTTGAACGCTGAAAATAATGATAAATAGCACTCCGGTGAAAAAGGTGGGGAGAGAAAACCATAAAAAAGCAAAAGTTGTAGTAAGTTTATCGACTAGAGAGTAGCGGTTTAGTGCGGAGATAATTCCCAGCGGAAAGGCGACTAATATGCCTAAGAGATAGGCAGAACCAACGACCCATAATGTTGTGGGTAACCGTTGCAGTATTAAGTCGATAACGGGACTGCGACTGGTAAAAGAGTATCCCATATCTCCGGTAAAAAAGGCAATCGCCCATTTCACATATCGGATATGAATGGGTTGATCCAAACCAAAGGAACGCCGCAGATTTTCTCGCACTTCAGCGGTGATAGCAGGATTAGTGGCAAATTCTCCTAAAGGGTCTCCAGGTGCTAAGGCTAAAATGGTAAAAATGACCAAACTAATGGCAATTAAAGTGGGAATAGAAATCAGTAGACGTTTCAACAAGTAGGTTTTCATAGGCGCAAGAATAATGAATTTGAAGCAACCGCCAGGGGTTCCGTTCAACCCCCCGCTGGTTACTCTTTCCGCCGCCATTGGTGGATGTTCCAAACGACTCTATCCCAAGAGGTTAATTCCACCCCTTCTAAACTATTGCTCACGGCGATCGCATCAGCGCGATGGATTAGGGGAATCACTGCCACGTCCTTCACTAATAAATCATTCATTTGTATAAATAATTCCCCCCGAGTTTTCTGGCTTAGTTCGGTGGTAGAACGTTGCCAAAGTTTGTCATATTCTGGATTGCAATAGCGTGAAGTATTGCTACCGGACCAACTATTTTCAGGACGAGCAATTTCTTTGCAAGTGAAGGTTTGGAGGTAGCGGGTGGGGTCGGGGGAAGTGTTGCCAGTGGTCACCATTTGTAAATCAGCATAAAAGCGATTCAGGGAATCTGTATTTGATGGGTCGCCGGAGAAAAAGATACTGGCATCAATACTTTTAATTTCCATTTCTACGCCGATGGTTTTGAAGTTTTGTTTGATAATTTCCTGGGTTTTCTGTCGAACGGGGTTGACTGAGGTTTGAAACAGAACGCGCATTTCTACCCCATTTTTATCCCGGATGCCATTGCCATTGGTATCCCGCCAACCTGCTTTTTCTAGTAATGCTGCTGCTTGTTCTAGGTTAAATTCAAATCGGGTATTGGGGGAGAGATAGGTGGGTGGAGAGACGAGAAAATTAGGGGTGGGAGTGCCAGTGACACCATAGAGTTGCTGAGAAATGGTATTGCGGTCGATCGCCAGGTTGAATGCCTGTCTAACTTGGCGATCTCTGAAGAAGGGATGGGGAAATTCTAAACTAGAGCGATCGCCTGCCGCTGTTGCACGATTGGGGTCGGTTTGATTCAGTTGAATCCGTTCGCTTAATGGACCAAAAATGGCCATGACTTGTCCTTGTCCCCCCGCTTCTAATTGTTCTAAAACTTGCGGTTCGACTTGCAAACCATAAGCATAATCCGCATCTCCCGTTTGTAAAACCGCCCTTGCTGCGGAAGTAGAATCCCCACCGCCTTTGAGTTCAATTCGCTGAAAATAGAGGGTTTCTGCTTCTCGGAAATAGGGATTGGATTCATAAACCACCGTATCCCCGGGTCGAAATTCGACGACGCGATAAGGACCCGTTCCCACAGGTAATAAATTACCCGGTGCTTGGCGAGAATTTGCGCCGGTATAATCCGCAAAAATATGTTGGGGTAAAATCATCCCTTCGGACCCGACAAAGGGTAAAAACCAACCGGGATTAACCGCATTAAAATTAACTTTAACGGTTAGGGAGTCAACTGCTTCCACTGAGGCGATCGCATCATAATTGGAAGAATTTCCCGAAGCAGTTTCAGGGTTGGAGATAAATTCATAAGTAAACACCACATCAGCGGCAGTGAAGGGAGTACCATCGGACCATTGTATATCCGGTTTGAGTTTCCAGGTTACCGATAAACCATCTGCCGCTACTCCCCCATTTTCCACGGTGGGAACTTCTGCCGCCAAAACGGGGATTAACTCCCCCTGATTATTGAACGTTGCCAGAGGTTCTAAAGTGATTCGACTCGCTTCCCAATCCTTGAACCCGATAGATAAATGAGGATTGAGAATCGTTGGCGCTTGCCAGTAGAGTAAGCGGAGGACCTCCGGTTGTTGGGTTTGGCGGGTGGGGTTCGTCCCGCATCCTGACAACAGGGATGCAGCGAGAAACGGTAGCGCCAACAGTGGCAGGATAAAAGGACGGCGATCGCGCTTCTTTTTCAAATTTTTCCCTCCCAGTGACGGTTTAAAACTCTACAGTATCAAGAAAATCCGGTTTTGTCTTGGGAGGGACCACGGCGATTAACGGCATCCGGTTCACGGTCCCCCCTCCCGGATTCACGGAACCCGGTGCACCCGGGACCGAACCCAGTCCTTTCAGTACACAAAAGGCGATCGCCACCGGCAACAAGGCGATCGCTTTTTGACGCGGGGTAGAAGTGCGATCGGTTTTGTCTCCAGTCCAGTGCCACAATAAGCAGATAACGCTCAATGCACAACCAAAATAACTATCAATATACAGTCCTATTAAATTCGGGATAACGCATTCCATCAGTTGCCAGAATTTTGGGTCTTGGGGGATTTTGTTGCTCATGGGTTCAACTCCGAACGGCTATATCCCCATTAAATGGATTGCTTAAATTGATGTAAATCGGCTGTAAATCAAAAGATATATGGGTTTGTTTTTTGGAGGAATAGTTGTTTCCAAAAACCAATTAAATTCATTAAAATCTATGAAAATCAAAGCAAATAATGTAAAATAAAAACAAATAAAACTTTTCATAGTGGGAAATTTTTTACACCCTATTAGACCCAGATAATGCTAAGGTATGGATAGGAATAAACCCGGCCCTTCCCTAGAGGAGTGGCCCTTAAAACCTGGGGAGAAAAGACATGATTGCACTGACAGCAGACAATTCATTACAAGAACGATTCCTCAACAACTTCACCAACCAAGTCATCTGGCAGCAAGGCAACGATACCCAGCGCCTCTGCTGTGGGTTGCGCTTTCATCCACTCCACCGCGATAAAACCAGTGCGAAAGTCGCAGAAGAGATGGACGTTTTATTGAATGGTACTTTTGCCGCTACAAATATGCCTGGAACTTTAGGAGAAGTCGTCAAAAAGATAAAAGAACGATTTGGCGACACGATGAAAGCGGATGGAGTGCCCGTTGATTTGTTGACCCGAAAACCAGGCAGACAAAAGCAGGATCCGGATGCCAAATCCCCTTGGCAAATCATTTATGATTGGTTGTGGGAAATAGACTTTCCTCGGCAGGGGTGGAAATTGGCGGAGGAAACGGCGACTTATGCGATGGAAGAATTGCAGATGATTGATTTAAAATCCCAGGACCGGGATGTGTGCTTGAATGGGGTGAAAAACCCGGTGACAATTTACAAAGGGGAAGAATATGCCTTACAGGTGGATTTCCCGGAAACGGGTCATTTGCTCTTGATTAATCAGGGGGTATCCGGTAAGCGATATTGCCTTTGTCCCTCCCTAGCATTTTCGTCAGAGACGCAGATTTTGCCAGATAAAAAGCTGCATATTCCCGGTATCAAGGCGTTAGCGAGTTCTTTGCAATATACGGATATTGGGAACGAGTATTTTCTGGCAATTCTGACAGACCATCCGGTTCAGTTATCCTGGGTGAATCCGAATTATAAACCGGGAGATATTGTCGTCACCGAGGAACGATTGCGGGAGATATTTCAGCAGGTGGGACGGCAGTGGAATGCCCGGGTATTTTCTAAGAAGTTTGAGGTGGTGGAGTAATTTAGGGGAATGGATAGAATTGGCATCGGTTCCAATTTGTAGCGATGGAGTCACCCAAAAAACCGGCGGGTGTTTAAATCTCCGCCGGTTGATGCCACCGTTCCTAACCGCAGATTAGGCAACGAATGTTTTTTCCCGAGATGCAATTAAAGGAGTCAAATCAATGCCTTTCCAATCTTTAATAAATTCACAGATGATTTCCGGAGTAAAGGTTTCCCTGCCTCTAAAAAACTCAAATTGTTTGGTGTGAACATTCAGGAGAAAGTGCAAAACATTACAATGGTCTTTCACCCCAAAGGGGCAATCACCCGCTTTCCAGTTATCCACACTGGCAGCATAGTCAGAAATCGCCGTGAGTGCAAGTTCTATCTCGCTATCATGCTGTTGGCACAAATCCAGTAACTCGAATGGATCCTGGGCAACTTCGCACAGCAGATGGAGGGCTTCACAAGGAAGAGTGGAACGCTGACCTTGAATGGTTTTTAAAGATTTGCAAACCTCTAAAGATTGGTGAAATTTTTCGAGAGATGATTTATTCATGATATCTCCTTTGTTTTAAAAGTTCAGACCAAGGATATCTTGCTTGTGCCAGATTGTGGGCATTTTCTGTATTCATCCCTTGATTGACGACTAGATTAGATTCAAAAACCTCATGTCTGAGTAAAACTTCATCAATGTCTATCTCTTGTCCTGATGCCATTCTAGTCCATGCCGCTGCCATATCTTCGTCCGGAAGAAACTGATTCAGCGAAACTCCCCTGCCAAAGGCATAGTCTTTCGCCCGTTCAACTTCTTCAACACTCAAGCGGTAGCGACTGGCAATTTGATAAACATCATCTGTTACTTCCATAATTTTATCATAGGCTATGATGATTTTTTGGAGATATTTGCGCTCATACTTATCGAGATGCTCCCATCGGTCCGGAGGCAGAGAGTTGGTTGGTTTGGGGTTGGGTTCGGGAATATTAGACAAGGGAATAGGCCAAATTTTGAGCTGACGTAATATTATTTTACACAAGTATTGGAGGTTGACTAATGTTTGATAATCTAGTTGAGGAAGTTAATTCTCTGTATGAAAAGGCATTAACAGCCTATGAAAACGGTCACTATGAGCAAGGGATTCAATTGGCTCAACAAGCGTGTGAACTGGGTAAATTGGCTTTCAGCACGGATAATCATAACTATGCCACGCTCTTAAATATGCTGGGGCAACTATACCTAAAAATGCGGCGGTTGACGGATGCTGAACCTCTTGTGCGACAAGCAATGGAGATTCGGAAGGTGCAGTTGGGTCAGAATCATCCCAGCTATGCCACCAGTTTGAACAATTTGGCGGGACTGTACTATGAAATGGGGCGGTTGACGGAAGCTGAACCCCTTTTCCGGCAAGCAATGGAGATTCGGAAGGTACAGCTGGGTCAGAATCATCCCAGCTATGCCGCCAGTTTAAACAATTTGGCGGGACTGTACTATGAAATGGGACGGTTGAGGGAAGTTGAACCCCTTTTCCGGCAAGCAATGGAGATTAGGAGAGTGCAGTTGGGTGAGAATCATCCCGACTATGCCGACAGTTTGAACAATTTAGCGTCACTGTGCCAGAAAATGGGGCGGTTTACGGAAGCTGAACCTTTTTACCGGGAAGCAATGGAGATTCGCAAGGTGCAGTTGGGTCAGAATCATCCCAGCTATGCCACCAGTTTAAACAATTTGGCGGGACTGTACTATGAAATGGGGCGGTTTACGGAAGCTGAACCCCTTTACTGGCAAGCAATGGAGATTCAGAAGGTGCAGTTGGGTCAGAATCATCCCAGCTATGCTGCCAGTTTGGACAACTTGGCGTTACTGTACCGGGAAATGGGGCGGTTGACGGAAGCTGAACCCCTTTACTGGCAAGCAATGGAGATTTGGAAGGCACAGTTGGGGGAGAATCATCCCGACTATGCTACCAGTTTGAGCGGGTTGGCAACACTATACGATTCAATGGGGCGATTTACGGAATCTGAAACCCTTCACCGGCAAGCAATGGAGATTCAGAAGGTGCAGTTGGGTGAGAATCATCCCGACTATGCCACCAGTTTGAACAATTTGGCGGAAATGTACCGGAAAATGGGGCGGTTGACGGAAGCTGAACCGCTTCACCGGCAAGCAATGGAGATTCGTCAGGTTCAGTTGGGCGAGAATCATCCCGACTATGCTCAAAGTTTGAACAATTTGGCGCTACTGTACTATGAAAGGGGGCGATTTACGGAAGCTGAACCACTTTACCGGCAAGCAATGGAGATTCGTCAGGTTCAGTTGGGTGAGAATCATCCCCTTTATGCCCAAAGTTTGAACAATTTAGCGTTACTGTGCCAGGAAATGGGGCAGTTGACGGAAGCTGAACCGCTTTACCGGCAAGCAATGGAGATTCGTCAGGTTCAGTTGGGTGAGAATCATCCCGACTATGCCGACAGTTTGAACAATTTAGCGTCACTGTGCCAGAAAATGGGGCGGTTTACGGAAGCTGAACCTTTTTACTGGGAAGCAATGGAGATTCGTCAGGTTCAGTTGGGTGAGAATCATCCAAGCTATGCCCACAGTTTGAACAATTTAGCGTCACTGTACCGGAAAATGGGGCGGTTGACGGATGCTGAACCTCTTGTGCAACAAGCAATGGAGATTCGTCAGGTGCAGTTGGGTCAGAATCATCCCCTCTATGCCCAAAGTTTGAACAATTTGGCGGGACTGTACTATGAAATGGGGCGGTTTACGGAAGCTGAACCTTTTTACCGGGAAGCAATGGAGATTAGGAGAGTGCAGTTGGGTGAGAATCATCCCGACTATGCCACCAGTTTAAACAATTTGGCGGCACTGTACCATGCAATGGGACGGTTTACGGAATCTGAGTCCCTTTACCGGCAAGCAATAGAGATTGAGAAGGAGCAGTTGGGTGAGAATCATCCCGACTATGCCACCAGTTTGAATAATTTGGCGGAACTGTACCGGAAAATGGGGCGGTTGACGGATGCCGAACCCCTTCACCGGGAAGCAATGGAGATTCGTCAGGTTCAGTTGGGTGAGAATCATCTCAACTATGCCCAAAGTTTGAACAATTTGGCGCTACTGTACCATGCAATGGGGCAGTTTACGGAATCTGAGCCCCTTTTGCGGCAAGCAATGGAGATTAGGAGAGTGCAGTTGGGTGAGAATCATCCCGACTATGCTGGCAGTTTGAACAATTTGGCGGGACTGTACCTGGCAATGGGGCGGTTTACGGAATCTGAACCCCTTTTCCGGCAAGCAATCGAGATTGAAAAGCTGCAATTGGGTGAGAATCATCCCGACTATGCCCACAGTTTGTACAGTTCAGCGGAACTGTATCGGGCAATGGGGCGGTTTACCGATGCTAAAACCTTTAACCGGCAAGCAATGGAGATTCGGAAGGTGCAGTTGGGTGAGAATCATCCAGACTATGCCGCCAGTTTGTACCATTTAGCTGCACTCATGGCGGCAACCGATCGCCCTCAAGAAGCATTCCAACTCATGCAGCAGGCAACCCAAATTCAAAACCGGACGATTGGTGAAATCTTATCTATCAGCAGTGACAGGCAACGCCTGGAATATATGCAGCAAAACTATTGGCAGTTAGAGATATTTCTCTCTCTAATTACCCAATATTTGCCGGAGGAGGCAACAGCGAAACAAGCGGCGTTGGATTTGGTGTTGCGGCGCAAGGGGTTGGCGACGGAGGCGGGTTTATTGCTGCGATCGCTCATCTTCTCCGGACGTTACCCGCACCTGATGCCGGAATTTGAGAAATTGCGCCAATTGATTCAGCAAGTGAGCTTTTTGACGACCCAGATGCAGAATCAATCCGGGGAACGGTTGTCCGGTTATCGGGCAGAATTGGCAAGGGTCACCCAGGAACGTGAGGAGGTGGAACGATCGCTGAGTCGTCAAATGCCGGAGATGAACCTGCAAATGCACTTGAATCATGCCAGTCGGGAGGCGATCGCCCAAGCTCTCCCCAAGGGGTCAACTCTGGTGGAGTTTGTGCGATTTTATGTCTTTAATTTCAAGGCAGTGAAAGCGCATGGGGATAAACAATGGTTTCCAGCGCGATATCTGGCGTTTGTGTTACCCGCAGGAGAGGCGGCAGGGGTGGAAATGATTGATTTAGGGGAGGCAGACGAGATTGATCGCCTCTGTCAGACATTCCGCCTCTCGGTTTCTGACAAGGAACAGTCTCACCCCGATCGCGACATGGCGTTTAACTTACCGAAGGACAAAACCCCCGTGGGAAAAGCACCTGACCCGGTTTCCCCAATGCTCTACACCACCTCGGAAGGGCAGGAATTGTATCAAACGCTGATTGTCCCCCTGAAACGCTATCTGCAAGACTATCAGACAGTATATATTGCTCCCGATGGGGAATTGACCACCCTGCCTTTTGGGATTTTGTCCCAGGAGGGAACAGCCTATTTGATGGATGAGTATGGGTTGCGCTATCTGAGTGTGGGGCGAGATTTGTTGCGGTTCCAGTTCCCGATTCCCGTGAACTATACGGACTCGTTAGTGATTGCCAATCCCGATTATAATTTGCGGGTGGAGGGATTAAAACTGCCCAATCTGCCGCAAGCGATCGCCCAGGAGATGACTCCCCCACCGCCCCAAATCAAGGGATTAAAACCGCCCAAGCAGCCGCAACCGATCGCCCAGGAGATGATGTTAGCAGTGGCAGGGGCGATCGCGTTTCTCTCCTATTTCATCTTATTAGCTGTCTTTCCGATGGCAATTTTGCTGCTGGTTTTCGGGATACTTTGGTTGGCGGTGGTGGTCCACAATGCTTCCTATGGCGATCGCTTACACCAGTTTGAGAAACAAGCGCGAGAGTACGATCGCCAGGTGACTCAACCGATAACCCCTGAAGGGGTTACTACAAACGTTCGTAGTGACTCCTTTAGGAGTCAACCCATCCCGATTCAACCGACTCAACCCGCCTCCCCCGTTTCTGAGGAAGTGCGATCGTTATTGCGGGAGTTGGGAGAGGGTCCCGGTGAAGTCTTTACCAAGCTGCCAGGGACGCAAATTGAAGGAAAGTTGATAGCTGAATTATTGGGCGTTCCTCTCTATACAGAAGCCCAGGCGGTAAAATCCTTGCTGTCTCGGTGTCGATCGCCCAAAATTGTCCATATTGCCACGCACGGTTATTTTCTCCCCATTGACCAAACTCCCCCAGACTGGGGAATGTTGCCACAAATTCTGGGAAGTGAGACAACCCCAGGGATGCCGTTATCGGTTCGCAGTCGATACCGGGTGGAGTTCCAGGACCCGATGACGCGATCCGGTTTAGCCTTGGCTGGGGCGAATACGGCGCGGCAAGGGGGCATTTTGCCGGAACCGGCGGAGGAGGGGGTGTTGACGGCACAGGGTGCATTCCAGGTGGATTTAACCGGGACTCGGTTGGTGGTGCTATCGGCTTGTAATACAGCCTTGGGAGATCAGACCATTGGTGAGGGGGTACTGGGATTACGGCGCTCTTTTATTGTGGCGGGTGCAGAAACCGTGGTGATGAGTCTGTGGAGTGTTCCCGATGTACCCACGGCAATTTTAATGGAACGATTTTATCACAATTTGTTTCAGACGGATTGGGGTCGCACTGAGGCATTGGAGGAGGCACAACGCTATTTACAGCAGATTACTATTGCGAAAATTCGGGCGGAATGGTTAACGGAGGAGGCAATTAACGAGGTTGCGCAGCATAGTGAAGAAAGTGCTATCTGGTTAAAAATTTTAAGCACAAAACCGGATGATTTTCGACCCTTTGCTGGGGTCAAATATTGGGCGGCATTTGTTTGTATTGGTAATCCCAGTCTCTTTCCTAAATAGGCAAGCCCGCAGGCTGAAGCCTGGGGCTATACGGACGAAGCCCGCCTGCGCGGGCTAATGGAGAAAATCGAGTTTTTGCAACGGGATTGGGTATCAAAAACTGGGTTTCTTGTCCGGTTTTTCTAATCGAGTCCGGATGCGATCGCGTATCCAGGTATCTAGGAGTTAGAAACCCGGTTTCTAATAATGAAGGCGGTTTTAAAAGTTACTATATCATCCAAAATCCAGACCGAAAAATTAGTGTTTATAAACCAGCCCGCGCAGGCGGGCTTTGTCCGTATAGCCCCACCCTTTAGGGTGCGGGGTTCTTATCAAAAAAAGTAGTTTTTATAAACCAGCCCGCGCAGGCGGGCTTTGTCCGTATAGCCATACCCTTTAGGGTGCGGGTTTTACAACAGAAAGGGTGACTTGCCAATAATGCTACACTCAGAAGATTAATTACTGGGAGCAAAATGTGGCACACTCAGGAGAATAGATTGGCATTCAATTCCCTCAACCGGATGGCAAACTCTCATGCAGCATGACTTTCTTGAAAACAACCCGGTAGCGTCCCGGCTGACCAAGATACTCAAGTCCCCCCTCTCTCCCCATACCTCCCGTGATGCGGAATATGAGGCATGGCGGGACCGTTTTATGCGGAAGCGTCTGGATGTGGGATTGTGGATTGGATTGATGGCTTTTTTGAGTTCCAGTCTGCTACAAGTGAGCAATTTATTGTTTCGTCCAGAGGAATTTAGGCCGGACTGGTTGCGATCGCAGGTGATGATTGAACTCAGTTTACTGTTATGTTTGTTACTTCAGCATAGCAAATTAGGTCGCCGATATCCAAGTTTAGTCTTTCTCGCCTTTTATTGGGTGGTGACGGTTCTTCCGCAAATTGAGCGTACTTTGTCTGGAGTTGCTCAACCAGAACTCTTAGTTTGGACGATTATGTTTTTCGGGCAGGCGACGTTTACTCCGGTGCGTTGGTATCTTCATCTAGCGGCTCAATTGGGTGTATTTGTGTACTATTTGGGGGTAAATTCGCTCCTGGGAGTAACCTTCAGCAACTCAATAACTTGGATGAAGCCTTCCGTAATGGCTTTGTATTTCTTCTGGGTCTGTTTTATTGGCAATTTATCAGTCTATTTATATGAACGATTACAAAAAGCAGAGTTTAAAGCCCGGTGGGATTTAGAGGAGGCTTATGCTCAACTGGAGGAGGAACAAAAACTTTCAGAAAGTTTATTACTGAATGTTCTACCCCACTCGATCGCCACTCGGTTGAAACAAAATCCCAAAAATTTGGCGGATAGTTACACGAATGTTTCGGTTTTGTTTGCAGATATTGTCGGGTTTACGGAACTTTCTTCCCATATTTCCCCTTGGGAATTAGTGGAATTGCTCAATCAGATTTTCTCGGAGTTTGATGCTTTGGCCGAGTTGCATCAGTTGGAGAAGATTAAAACCATTGGCGATGCCTATATGGTGGTTTCAGGATTGCCGGAACCTCGGGAGGATCATGCTCAAGCTATTGCTGATATGGCTTTGGATATGCAGCGGGCGATCGCCACATTTAACCAAAAAACTGGGCAGAATTTTCGCATCCGCATCGGCATTGCTACGGGTCCAGTAATTGCCGGAGTAATTGGCATTAAAAAATTTATTTATGATTTGTGGGGAGATACGGTTAATCTGGCTTCCCGAATGGAATCTCACGGCATTCCTGGGGCGATTCAAGTGACCCAGGAAACCTATGAGTTTTTGAAAGGCGAGTATTTGTTTCAGGAACGGGGGAAAGTATTGATTAAGGGGAAGGGAGAAATGACAACTTATTTATTGACTGGGAAAAATCCGGGGGTTGTTGAGGCTGGAAACCCGGGGAATTAAGGGGATTAATTCTCCCGGATGTTAAGGGCAGGATTATTTTTTCCGCAGTTGTCCCACCACTTCAACCAAATGCCTAGGGTCAATGGGTTTGGGGATATGCATCTGAAATCCGGCAGCGAGGGCGAGAATACGGTCCTCGGTGCGAGTATAGGCAGTGAGAGCGGCAGCGGGAATTTTTCCCCCTTGTTCTGGGGGTAAAGTGCGAATTTGGCGAATTAAAGTATAGCCATCTTCTCCGGGCATTCCGATATCACTGAGGAGGATTTCCGGTTGCCTTTCTTGGATTAAGGCGATCGCCTCGGCAGAGGAGGCAGCGGCAAATACTTCGGCACCGTATTGTTCCAAGGCGGTGATTAAAAACTCCCGAGTATCAAATTCATCATCCACGACTAATATTTTTAACCCCGCCAGTTCTGAAAAGGATTGATCGCACTCCACTGATGACGACCCGGAACATTGCTCCTCTATCCCATTGCTGGTATCTTGTAAGCAGGGGAGTTGCACCACAAAGGTAGAACCTTTTCCTGGTCCGGGACTGTCGGCAAAAATCTGGCCGCCATGCAGTTCGACGAGGTTGCGGACGATCGCCAGTCCTAATCCTAACCCCCCATGCGATCGCGTGGTTTTGCTATCCGCTTGCCGGAACCGTTCAAACATATAAGGCAGAAATTCCGGTTCGATGCCAATTCCGGTATCCATAATCCGGATTTGTATCCAGTTTTCCACCCGTTCTAGGCAAATCTCCACAAGTCCGCCTTCTGGGGTGAATTTTACAGCATTGGAGAGCAGATTCCAGATGACTTGTTGGAGGCGATCGCCATCTGCGGAAACCAATCCCACCTCAGACTCAAGGGCCGTTACCAACTTGATTTTTTTAATTTCTGCCGTAGGACGCACGGTATTGATGGCCGCTTCAATGGCGGGGATTAATTGCAACGGACGCAGGTAGAGGCGAATTTTGCCACGAATGATGCGCGAAATGTCCAGGAGGTCTTCAATTAACTGGGTTTGCATTTCGGCGTTGCGTTCGATGGATTCCAGGGCCTGAGCCATTTTTTCCGGGTTGAGTTTGCGGCGACGCAGCAACCGAGACCAGCCTAAAATCGCATTCAAGGGCGATCGCAACTCGTGAGAGACAATTGCCAAAAATTCGTCTTTCATGCGACTAGCAGCTTCTGCCTGCTTGCGGGCTTCCTGTTCGCGCAAGAGCAACTCCTCGCGCTGGCGTTCGGCTAACTTGCGATCGCTAATATCGTAGAACATCACCACCCCAGCGACAATCCCTCCCGCTAAATTCTTCACGGGTTTAGCACTCACGCACAAAATCTGAGACGGTCCATGAGTGAGGGGAATTTCGATTTCTTCATCAATAATCGTCTCACCGAAAGTAATTGCCCGAAACATCGGGAATTCTTGGGGTTGATAGGGTCGTCCGTCGGGATGCAATCCTAGGAACAAGTGATAGTCTTCTAGGTTGTGTTCTTCGGCGATCGCTTCATCCCAAATCGCTTGCGCTTGCTTGTTACTCAGAAGAATTTTCCCCGAAGGAGCCTCCGCCACGATCGCACCGGCGGGCATTTGTTGCAGGACCGCTTTGAGCAGTTGTTGCTCAAATTCCAGTTGTTTGAGGAGGCGATCGCGTTCTTCCTCGGCCTTTTTCCGTTCGGTAATATCCAGGAGAACTCCCCCCATCCCAACCGCCGTCCCTCTGTCATCATAAAAAGCTCGGCCTTTTGCCGCAATCCACCTCACCGATTCGTCCCTTCGGATAATTCGATACTCGATGTCATAATCCGCCTGCTCAGTAATCGCACGTTGTATGGCCCGATTCACCCGGTCCTCGTCCTCGGGATGGACACATTCAAAGAACTGAGCATATTTAATCACCGTCGAGAGTAGATCCAGTCCAAATATTTCTAAACATCTCCGGGACATAGAAATTTCTTGGCAGCCTAAATCGTAATCCCACAAGCCTAATTTCGCCGATTCCAAAGCCAATCGTAGCCGTTCCTGGTTGCGCTCAGAAGTAGCCTTAGCGAGTTTATATTCCGTGATGTCGCGACTGAGAGACAAAACCGATTCTACAGCGCCATAGCGATCAAATTCTGGAACTAAGCGAGACTGATAATATCGAGTCAACCCGTTGACATCAGTTAAGTCCCACTCGATTTCCCCTTCCTGCCCCGTGGCAAAGACTTGGGCAATGGCCCCTTGACAATCTGACGACTGGCTTCCGGCAAAAGTGAGTTCTGGGTTACTTGTGCTGAGAAACTGTTCCGGAGAGCGCCCGGTGACTCGGTATATGGCTCGGTTTACATACAAAGGACGCATTTTCGGGTCAAATCGGGCAATAATATCCGGTGAATTTTCCGCCAAGGCTTTAAATTCTCGTTCCCGTCGGTAGAGTTCATTTTCCACTTGTTTGCGTTCAGTGATATCGCGCCAGGTTGCCAGAAATCCATCTCCAAATGGAACGCTTCGGATATCAAATGCTTTGGGGACTCCCGTTGCGGTAGTGAGTGTTTCGTCCACAAAGGAATCTTTCACCAAGGGTTGTCTGGTTTCCACAACTCGGCAATATTCCTCCAAAAGTCCGGTGGTTCGGTGTCCGGGAAATAAATCGCCGAGTCTTTTCCCTTCATGTTCTTCCCGAGTCAATCCATTGCTGGCACAAGTTGCGGCATTGACATATTCAATGCGGAAGTCTATAATTTTTCCAGATTCATCCCGCACTGACGTATAGATTCCAAAACCATCCAGCAAGTTTTCCACCGAGGTCCGGAAAAGTTCTTCTCGTTTTTGTAATTCCGTTTCCGCTTTTTTGCGATCGCTGATATCGAGGGTTGTGCCAATCACCCGCACTGGTTTCCCGGCTTCATCCCGCAGAATTGCTCCGCGATCGGACACATCCAAATATCTCCCATCTTGGTGTCGCAGGCGGTATTCTATATCAAAGCGATTGTCATGTTCTAATGCCTTATTTATCGCAATAAAGGCCGGTTCTAAGTCATCGGGATGGATCAGAGAAAGCCACCATTGAGCATCTTGTTGGTCGTTGCCTAAGGGATAGCCTAATAATTGGGTAAGGCTTTCACTGCGAACCACCCGCTTACTCTCTAAATCCCAGTCATAAATCACACAATTGACGGCAGTTGAAGCGAGTTGATACCGCTCATTGGTGTGTAAAAAATCCTGTTCTATCTGCTTGCGTTCGGTGATATCTTCGACAATTCCTGCCACTCGATGCACCGCTCCCGTGCGATGCTCACGAATTGGAAAGGCTCGCGATCGCACCCAGCGGACCGTTCCATCAGGATGAACCGTGCGATATTCTTCATTATATTCCCCGCTGGCCTGTTTAGCTAAAGCCGTTCTGACGCGATCGCGGTCATCAGGATGTACTCCCTCCAAAAACGAGTAGGGTTGTTGATACAAACTCTCTCGCGATCGCCCCCACATCTTTTCATATTGAGGACTGACATAAAAAACTTTGGTTTTCTCCGGGTCAGTCATCCAAATCAGGCAATCAATATTTTCAGCAATCTGTCGGAATTGTTCCTGAGTATTTTCTAACCCCAAAGCATATAATTCGGCCTTTTGTCGGGAGGTATAAAGTGCAGAAATCAGCCAACTAATTCCTACTCCTTCTAGCAAAAATACCCCCAAGGCTAAAGTTTGCCCAGAGCTATGTGTTCCGAAGGAATAAAAAGGTAACAAGAAGAAATATTCACCGCAAGCTGCCGCTAAGAATGTAGCCAGCAATCCCGCCTGAAGTCCTCCATACCAAGCACTCACCGCCACCGTCGCGCTGAACAACAAAAACGGGTTGTTTGTCATCAGTTCTGAAGAAATTAAAAACTTCAGTATCAAAGACACGACTACCATTGCCACAGCAAAACTATAGCGCCGGATCGGTGAGCGTGATTGTTCCAACATTGATTTCCTCGCTAGGGGGACACGAGTCTTTTGAATTAAGACCCCATTGCTTCAGCCAGATTACTCTCTAAATAGGGTACCCACTCGGAAAAACGAGAGAAATCTTTCACAACAGGAGTGACCAGGGTAAGTCCCAATCGCCACCTATTTTGGCAATTATAGCGGCTTTTACTCCCTTCTAGAACTGACGGTGACTCAGAATTTGCCGGGGATAAACTAGGCGATCAGGGCGGGTTTTGTGTTCCTGTTCGGGAAACTGGCTCTTTATCTCCCTCATCCCCGCGCCTGTGTCGTCCTAAATCGCTCCACAAATTCCCCCAAAAACTGCCACTCCATAGTGTTTCCAAGGGATGGCTACTGTGGAAAAATTGGCAGATTTTAAAAGCTCTACCTGTTCTAACACCGTTGCCAAGCGATCAGGACCCGAGTATCCCTGGGGAATGGTTTTACCACATTTAGCCCGCACTTTCTCTAAAGTGATTCCCTGTTCCTGAACCCCCTCCTCTCTGACTGCATGATAAACGGCCTCTAATGCTGGAGTTTCTGACAATACGGGGTCTGCATTCCAAAAACATCCCCCTGGGGACAGATTCTGACCAACCCATTTAAACAGTTTTAATTTGACCGGATCACTCAGATGATGAATCGCTAACGAAGAGGCACAGACATCAAACCCCTGATGCGGTGCAATTGGCACATTTAACGTTGCCAAATTTCCAAAATCAGCCTCGATCCATCGTACCCGTTCCCCATAGCCTGCCGCTTCAATTTTATCCTGACAAACACTCAACATTCGCGGGGAATAATCTACTGCCACTAACTCCGCATCGGGACAGTGAGCCAATAGTTTAAGGCTAAGTTCTCCTGTTCCACAACCTAATTCTAAAATCCGTTGGCTGGTAACCGGAATGCACCGCAGTAACGCCGCCAACAAGTCATCGTAAATCGGCAACAGTTGGCGAATGCCCGTATCAAAATCAGCAACATTCGCAAAAACTTCCCCAGGATAAATTTCGGGTCTAGGGTCAAGGGTTTCTAAACTAGCCTCGCTTTGGTTTTCTTCTGACAGGGGAGTCTCAGAACTCATCAAGGGTTTCCTGCTCATCAAGTTAGATTATTCTAGTAATATTATCATAAGATGGCCCCGTTTCTGGGTCCAGGATTTGGACTTAGCGATCGCCTCTAAAAATGGGAAGTTCGGGAATGGAAGAAAGCCATCTCCTCACCCGAACTCTCCAGGAGGCCGGGTTAAGATAGGATAAACCTGAGATCGGACTCCCTCTGTCGAGGTCAAAATGATTGAGGGTCGTTATCACAGCACATCAGGGCCAAAACCCTCGTCACAGTTCCCTGGATTGAACACTTGACCCGGGTTCTAGCCACCCACCCCAAAGCTCCCCCGTTCCCTCGCTTTTTCCTCAAATTGTGATAGCCTAGAGCATAATATCCGGCCTGTCACTTTCGTGCCATTATGTTGCCTCTAATTCGGCAGGTTAAACCCAACCCCCCCTGGCAAATCCCCTGGTTGCTTTTACCGTTTTCCATTGGCCTGCTCTGCGAACCCAGCAGCGCTCAAATTGTTCCCGATACCACGCTTCCGGTCAATTCTATCGTTACTCCAGAGGGCAGTCGCCTAGTCATTACCGGCGGTACTCCTGCCGGGTCTAATCTATTTCATAGTTTTACAGAATTTAGCGTACCGACCGGGGGGGCCGCCTATTTTAATCAGGTCAGTACGCTTCAAAATATCTTCGCCCGCATCACCGGAATTAACGCCTCAAATATTGATGGAATTCTCCAAGCAAATGGCAGCGCTAATCTATTTTTATTAAACCCTAATGGGATAATATTCGGGGCGAATGCTCAGTTAAATATCGGGGGTTCATTTGTTGCCAGTGCCGGGGATCGCATCCAATTTAGCGATCGCACGGAATTTCAGGCCAATCCTGGGGAAAACCCCCCTTTATTAACTGTAAGTTCCCCGATTGGGTTACAACTGGGCACCGACCCGGGGAACATTGCCCTCAATGGTGCTCGCTTAGAAGTCCCCACTGGCCAAAAATTAGCCTTAGTCGGAGACAACCTGGCGATCGCCGGTGCACAACTGAGCGCACCCAGTGGCACAATTGACCTCACTGCCCAAAATATTACACTTTCAGCCGGTGCATTGCTAGATGTGAGTGGAGAAGCTGGAGGACAAATCCGCATCGGGAGTCGCGAACTCACGCTCACCGACCAATCTCGAATTTTAGCCGATACATTAGGGAACGGAACCGGCAGAGGCATCGAAATCACTACGGAGCGACTGCAATTGAGCGATCGCGCCTTGATTTCCGCCTCCACCTTTGGCAGTGGTCCTGGAGGCAATCTCACTATCCAGGCAAGCGATGCAGTGAGCATGACCGGGGACAATAGCTTTAACCAAACCCTCGATCGCCTATTTAACCAAGAAATCACCCGCCCCGAAGACGTCGGAACCGGCATTTTTTCTATCGCTTTCGGTACAGGCAACGGGGGCAACCTCACTTTAAACACCCCCTCCCTACAACTCACCGACGCCGCCTTTATTTCTACCGCCACCTTTGCCGATGGCAAGGGAGGCAATATGACCATCAACAGTGGCACAATCCACCTGGTCGAATCCGAACTGTTTGCCGATAATTTGGGCAATGGGGATGCCGGAGATGTGACCCTGAATGCACAAACCCTGAAACTCGAAAATGGAGGTGCGATCGCCGCCTCCACCTTTGGTGCAGGTCTAGGCGGAACCATTACCATCACGGTATCTGACTCCATCGAGGCCGGGGGAACCAGTTCCCAAGGTCGGTTTAACAGTGGCATCTTTGCTAGTGCGTATGTCAATGCCACCCAACCTGCCGGAAATATCAAGATTCAAACCGGACAACTAAACCTTCGTGACGGCGCGCAGATTGCCGCCACCACCTTTGCCGCAGTTCCCGGGGGAATCGTCACCGTAACTGCCTCAGAAATAGAGGTCAGCGGCACCAGTGCCAATGGGCAATATCTCAGCCGTATTGAAACCCAAACTCAGGCGGGGGGGAGGGCGGGCAATTTGACCCTGAACACGCGATCGCTGATTGTGCGGGATGGGGCGATGATCTCTACCTCCACCTTGGGAACCGGCGACGGAGGCAACCTCACTATTCAAGCGACGGACTTTGTAGAATTAACCGGAACCGGAACCTTTAATTTAGCCCAAGCCGTTAGAGAAGGTACATTTGAACCGGATCAGATTAAGGATGGATTATTTACTGCAAGTTCCGGTTCCGGTAACGCCGGTAATCTCACTCTGGAGACTGGGAGACTCAGCCTTGGCAACGGCGCTCACATCGCCACCAGTACCCTCACTCAGGGAACTGGGGGAACCCTGACGGTCCGCGCCAGGGAGCTGATTTCTCTCCAGGGAGCTTATTTGCTAACGGGAACTGCCGGTCCGGGTCCAGCCGGTGATATCTTTATTGATACAGGTGACTTACGCTTACAAGACGGAGGGCAAATCATCGCTTCCACCCTCGCCGCCGGATCCGGGGGAAATATTCGGATCAACGCCTCGGAACTCGTCCAACTCCAAAACCAATCCTCTATGATTTCCACCAGTGAAGGACCGGGCAGTGCCGGGTATGTGCTGATCCAAACGGATCAATTGAGTCTCCAAAATCAATCGTTTGTCTCCACCTTGGCCTCAGGTGAGGGAAATGCAGGTTTTTTGGGAATTGCCGCATCCGAATCCGTGGAACTGCAAGAAAAAAGTGCCTTGGAAACGGCCACCCAGGGAATCGGCGATGCCGGATTCTTGCAAATCGATACCCGATCGCTGATTCTAGAAAACAGTGGCATCTCCGTCAGCGCTCAAGGGACGGGAGAGGCAGGCAATCTCAACATTGTCAGCGAGCGCTTGAGTCTGAATAATGGGTTTTTGTTGGGAATTGCTGCATCCGGTCGAGGTGGTAATGTTCAATTAGAGGTCAACGATCTCCTAACTCTGCGACAACAGTCAGCTATTTCCGCCGAAGCGTTAGGGACTGGGGATGGCGGTAACGTTGCCCTCACCACCGATGCGATCGCCTTACTAGAAAATAGTCGCATCCGCGCCAATGCGATACAAGGCATGGGCGGGAACATCCAAATCTTCACCCAAGGTCTGTTTGAGAGTCCTCAGAGTCAAATTACGGCCAGTTCCAGTCAAGGCATTGATGGAGTAGTCTCCGTCAAGACCCCGGATCTCCAACCCACCCACGGGTTAATTGCTCTCCCCTCAGAAATACTCAACCTGGCGAATTTGGTCTTTGAGGGCTGTGGTACAAGAGTGTCCCAGAGTGAGTTTATTGTTACCGGACGCGGAGGATTACCCCCGAATCCCACGGACCCCTTCACTGGCGATCGCATCCTGGAAGATTTGGGAAAGGTGCAACCCTCTCCCCATTTAACCCCAACCCATTCCACCGGCGCGACGATTCCCCCATCTCCTCCTTTAGTAGAGGCTAATACCTGGGCGATTAGCCCTAATGGTCAACTCATCCTCACCACTACAGCCACTCAAAACCCCTCCGGCGATCCCTGGGATACCCCCGAAAATTGTCATCCGCGATCCTAAAATGGCGATCGCCTCGAATGCCGTCTCCTCTTCCCTGTTCAACGACTTCCAACCGGGAAACCACTTGAGTGGCGAGATAGAACTACCGCAAAACCCTTTAGTCCTGACCTTTAAATTAGGATTGGAAGCGGTGCATCCCTTGTTGAATCTGTTCTTTACAGGTCAAGGAAAAATAAGTAAACCAACTCACAATTCCAAACAACTGAAATCCATTTTCTAATAAGGCCCGGTCGCGATCGTAGATCAGTCCCATGTCTACTAAATCTATGATGGCCCGCATATCCAACAAAATTGACAGGGCGAAGCAGGCAAAGGCCAACCCCACAAAAACTAAATACCTGCTGTTCAAGATGATTTTATAAAATTTTATCAGGTACAGGGCCAGCATAATCACATAAGCTAAATAAACTATTTTTTCTGAAATGCCAAAATAATTGGGAAAAACTTCCTCATGAAACTGAAAAGAATCATCCAGCATCAATACGACGGTGATCACCCCCCCAAAAAAGAGAAAATGTTGATGTTTTAGGGAGGGATTCAGGGGTTTGAGATAAAGAGAAGTAAACAGACAAATAGCAGCGGTGGCACACCATAATAAAATGCCCAATTGGGTAACCATTCCTATATAAAAAGGCAAATCTGCAACTTTAGTAGGGTCGCCCATGAGATGATGAATGGGGACTCGATTTTGCTGTCGGACCAACAACACAAGTACGAAAGTCGGCAGATAGACTGTCATCATGATCGAGAATAATTCGGTGAGGCGATCGCGTAAGCGGTCCCTGGCTCTAACTTGCCTAAAAGTATCAATCAAGGGTTCATTTGTCTGGATATCTGGCCAAAATTTTTCGGTTAAATCTCTAACCGTAGCCGTTTTTTTATTCATAGATTACCTGCTTGATTTTATATATTTTTCAAACCCTTTCCCAACCCCCTGGAATGGTTTTCACCGATGCTTCTGAGCCAGGATTTAGCAAGTTAGGAACAAATTTTACCGCAAATTAACTCTATGTTAACTCAAGCGAGCCAGCTTGCCTACCGCTTTAGAGAGAGGAGGCTCAGGTCACTACAATTAACAGTTAGGGAGTTCCTAAAACTCTGGACAGAGTGGGTTAAACAGCCCTTTAAAGCTAAAAAAACCGCCAAAAATCTGCCAATTTATATCACCGATCGCCCTTGCTAGTTCAGGCAAAAACTAGGCTTTTCCCCAAACTCACAACAAGCTATTAGCTGAATTTTTAGGAAATGTCATGTCACTCTAGTCTGACTATTTATAGGTTAATTGAGATAAAAAGGGTAGATTTTTGAAGAAGCGTTAAAAAACCTTTAAAAAACTTTAAAAAACTTTAAACGAGGGGTGAATTTTATAAAATATTAAAAATTGGGCATCCCAACTTTCCGCGCCGTAATGCCAGGAGTCTCCCAATTTCCTTTACTGTTGTTATTACTGCCCATGAGGAATAGGTAAGCCGAAATAACATCTATCTGACGACTGAAATTTAACGAGGATTTGATAGAGTTTAATGATAAATGGCTCACCCTGTAATCGTGATGCAAGCCTCATCAGGGAGTTCTCATCTCGGAGTTGCAATCCGCTTAAATCTTCAGCATTAGCCTTGGGGCTGTAATGGTTAAAAGCCGCCATCAACCCCCTGGTATTGGCACTGCCCTAAAAAAATTATGGCCGGTTGCATTCTCAAAATGCTCACCAGCCAATCAGGTTTTATTTTCCTGTGGAGAGGGGGTAATCCAGCGATCGCGAGATGATCCCCTCGTGAGGTTAGTAATCAATACGGAGTTAGAGGGAACAGCACCCAGACAAATTGCCCCGATTCATTCCCCCTTACCGGCACTACCCTCTATTGACGTTCGCCAATTGGCTCTCGCGACGAAGAGTTACGAGGTTTTGAGCGCTTAATCGGCTTCGACATGGAGCGGGATGAGCGATCGCGATCGCGGTCGTCGTAGCGCTTCTCGGAATAGCTCTCAATTTCCTCGGGCGCATCTTCGGTGATATTGCTTGCCCAGTTAGGACGAGTGCGATCGTAAGCCATTTGCAGCGCTGCAGCGGCGATCGTGTGGGGGTCATATTCTTCGCTCAATTGAGCGACGATCGGCAGGAACGAAGCCAAACGCTCGCCACTGAGGATTTCCCGAACTTGAGATTGCAGTTTTTCCAGATGCCGCGCCTCAATTTGAGAGCGGGTGGGAATCGAGCGAATCTTCAAAGTTTGACGCAGGTGCCGCTCAATTTGTTGAAGCTTGCGCCGGTCAAACGGCTGAATCAGCGAGATAGCAGTTCCTTCACGACCGGCGCGGCCCGTGCGTCCGATGCGGTGGACGTAGCTTTCCACTTGGTCCGGTAAATCGTAGTTAATGACGTGGGTCAGGTGATCCACATCTAAACCCCGTGCAGCAATATCCGTAGCGACAATCCAGCGCACCTGTTGCTTGCGGAAGCGATCAATTAAGCGTTCCCGCTGGGACTGGTTGAGGTCCCCGTGGTATTCATCCACGCTGTGACCTGCCGCTTGTAATTGGCTGGTGAGTTCAGCCGCAGCCCGACGGGTGCGGACGAAGACGATCGCCGTTTCGGGGTCTTCCAATTCTAAAATCGGCAATAAGGCCCGAGATTTTGACCAGCCGCGAGGGACCATGTAGATTACTTGGTCGATCTGCTTCGGTGTTGATTTCTGTTGGTCAATCTTCACCGTGACCGGATCGCGCATGAACTTATTCATCAGCTTCCGAATGGAGGGTTCCATCGTGGCTGAGAAGAAGGCAGTTTGACGGTTTTTGGGGGCGCGATCGAGGATTTTTTCCACATCGTCAATAAACCCCATGCTCAGCATTTCGTCCGCTTCATCGAGGACGAGATGGGTGAGGGTGTCCAAGTTGAGATGCCCACGGTTCAGCAAATCCAGAACCCGTCCGGGGGTGCCGACGACAATCTGAACTCCCCGTTCCAGGCGCTGAATTTGGCGTTCAATCGAGGAACCACCGTACACCGCAAAAATCCGTACCCGGCGATCGTCGGTTAATTCCCGAATCGCATTACTGACTTGGATCGCCAGTTCCCGCGTTGGGGCCAGAATCAGCGCTTGAACATTCTTATCGTTAACATCCATCTGCTCCAAAATGGGCAGAGAAAAGGCCGCAGTTTTGCCCGTTCCAGTTTGAGCTTGTCCGGCTACATCAAGTCCCGCCATCAGTTTGGGAATGGCTTGTTCTTGAATGGGGCTAGGTTCAGTAAACCCAAGTTTTTCTAGCTGTTGTACGCGCTCTTCTGAAAGACCTAAACTTTGAAATGAAACAGTCATTTATTCTCCTAAAACGTTTGAGTTTGGGGCTGCTAAAGTGCAGCTAATACCATTTCTCGTTTTTGATGCTACATGGGGTTGCTCTTAGGTAGTTGGAGCTAGGACAGATACGCTTTCGATGTAGAGCATAAAAATAGAATTGGTATTGATGCTAATTGAGATTAGCTGATGTTGAGGGGTACTTCTGATTTGCCTTTGATTCACAAAATTTGTAAAGAAAAGGCACGGTAGAATCGGGCTTTCTGTCTTAAGGCCCGGGCCACCGATCCGGGGCAGGTATTGAACGAGCTTTTAAATTGCAGAGGATCTCAACATATCTGTTAAAGACCATACCAAAAACCGTTCCAAACTTCCCCAGAAAATCTGGATTACTTAACCGAGGGCAATTGATTCCCGTTGCACTAGGTCAGCTACAGTGGCAACATGACCGTAGAGGTCGTAAACGTCAGCACTGGCGATCGCCACTGGCACCCTCGACCCGAGACGTGCATTTCCCCGAACATAGACCAACCCATCGACTTCTGGCGCAAATCGCGCCGATCGGCCTATTAACTCCCCAGTTTCAGGGTGTTCTTGTTCGATTAATACGTCTACAACCTTACCGATTTCCCCTTGATTCTTCTTCAGTGAAATCGGCTGCTGCAATTCCATCAAGGCACAGCGCCGTTCCTCCATCACCTCTTGCGGGAGTTGATTGGGCAGCGTATAGGCGGGGGTTCCTTCTTCCGGGGAAAAGGTGAATACCCCTACATGATCGAACTCATGACGTTGAACAAACTGATACAAATGCTCAAAGTGTTCGTCCGTTTCGCCGGGAAATCCCACGATAAAGGTCGTCCGCAATACCGCATCCGGCACTGCTGCTTTAATTCCCTCGATAATCCGATCATTGACCCCCGCTTGCCAGGGCCGATTCATCGCCCGCAGCACTTCGGGATGGGAGTGTTGCAAGGGTAAATCTAAGTATGGCAGCACGTTGGGAGTTTCCCGAATCGCCCGCAGCACTTTAGGGGTCAGTCCCGTAGGATAGGCGTAGTGCATCCGAATCCAGGGGACATCTACCTCCCCCAATGCACGCAGCAGTTCCGCCAGTTTGGGTTCACCGTATAGGTCTAACCCATAGTTGGTGGTAATTTGAGAAATTAAAATAATTTCTTGGACGCCCTCCAAGGCCAGTTGCTTGGCTTCCGCTACGATGGACTCGATGGTGCGCGATCGCTGGTTTCCCCGAAGATGCGGAATGATGCAAAATGCACAGCGGTAATCACATCCCTCCGCGACCCGCAGGTACGCTACACCTTCGGTAGTCGTCCGGTAACGCGGTGTCGTCTCATCGGCGATATAAGTCGGTTCTGCGGAAATCTCTGTGACTCGCTCGCCGACTTCGACCCGTTCAATCACTTCTACTATTTTATTATAATCCCCCGTTCCCACAACTGCAACTGCTTCGGGCAGTTCATCAAACAGTTGTTCCTGGAAATGTTGCGCCATGCATCCGGTAATGACGATTTTTTTCTTCGCCTCCGCCAGTTCTACCAGCGTCCGGACTGACTCTTCCCGAGCCGATTCTATAAAACTACAAGTGTTGACGATGACGTAATCTGCTACTTCTTCATCGGTATCGACCGAGTAACCTGCTTGTACCAACAGGCCCAGAATATGTTCGGTGTCAATGCGATTTTTCTCGCACCCTAGATGAGAGATAGCAATGGTTGGCTTGTTGCCCATGCAGTTATTGCTTCGAGTTATTGTAATGGTGCTCCGTTGTAGAGCGAGTTTCGCTCCTGATCGTCAGTTTTATCAAAATACAGTATAGCCGCTTTTTCTACAAGTTTTCCCAATCGAACTCCTGGGGCTAGGGGTAAGGGTCCTGATAGAGGAGGTCCTTATCCTTTCGGTTCTGGCTTGGGGCCTGTTGGATTTAAGGCTCCCGGTGTGGAGACGGTCGGTTGCACAGTTAGCAGATCGTATTTTGTGTCAATGTACTATAGCATCTAAACGCTATTAATCGCGAGTCAAAGTATTTTCCTCCTCAATTTTCCATTCCAACTCTCTGTGGGGGCTGGGGGACGCGGAATAGGGGCAGGGGGGCTGAGGTGGTTAGACCCCAGGTTTAGAACCTAATCCTCGTTCTGGGCGAGTCCATCCATTTCCCCGATTCTTTAAGAAGATAGAGAGCAGACCCTCGCCCTCCTGAAAAGAATCCGCAGATCCGCAGTTACAATGATGGGGGAGAAAAACCAACCCCCGACTCCAAAACGGGGAGAAATGCCAAGTCTGTTCTCCCTGGAGTAAGCGACCCTCTGTCCCGGATTTTGAACGAGGGCAGAGGATAGGGATTGATCGAACGTTTAATCTTTGTTGTGCCTGAGCCAGGAGCGTAGCGCTATGTCAGACTTAAATCGTGGAATTATGAAATTTAAAGGAGCCGACAGCCCATTGCTGGTTGGGGTTTCCTCTGTGCTGATTTTAGGCGGCATTGCCTTTTTAATTTGGTGGGGGTTGCAATCGGCCTATAGTTTCAACTAGACCGGGACATCGAGGCGATCGCCCCGGATTTGTCCGGTCTACCCTAAGCCTTTTGGGCTAAGGTTTGGAAATCATTATTGGATAGTCTTACCCGGATTGACAGGTAAAAGACCCCTCTTTCACCCTCCCCAAGACACAGGGGAGGGAACCGGACTTAAATTAGGGGTTTTTTTACTTGAAAAAACCCGGAAAATTGAGATCAGTCTAAGACTTAGGCAGGCAATCACGGATTGAGAGCAACCGAAACTTCCTGCGGCAAAAGGGCCGCAATTTTGTTGCTCAGGTCAACCGGACTGCTTTGACAACGAGAGCCGATGGGAACGTTATTATGGGCATCAGGAGCGGACTTGATAACCTAATGAGTACAACGCTCTCCATTCATTTCCTTTTACCCCCTTACTTCTGCCCCATCGTGATTTCTTCACCCCTCCCCCATTCAGTTTTAGCTGTTTCTCAACTGCAACCCCTCTTAGGAAATATTTGGCTTGATGTCGGGGGCCTGATGCTCATGCTGGTCCTTTCAGCCCTATTTTCCGGTTCAGAAACAGCTATTACCGCCCTCGATAATTTGAAATTGCGATCGCTCATCAAAGAACAAGGGGACCCGCACCGCATCTTTACCCTCGTTCTGCACAAGCGCACTCGCTTTATTACCACCCTCCTCGTCGGCAATAACCTCGTCAATAATTTTTCCGCCATTTTGACCAGTAATCTGTTTGCCTTGTGGTTGGGAAACGCGGGATTAGGAGTAGCAACAGCCGTTGTCACCCTGTTAGTCCTAGTTTTTGGGGAAATTACCCCCAAATCTTTAGCGATTAACAACGTGATTCCCATTTTCAAGGTAGTTGTAAGACCCATCTACTGGTTATCGCGGGTGCTGTCCTTATTTGGGATCGTGCAGTTGCTAGAAAAAATTACCCAGGTGATGATTCGTTTGGTTCAAGGGAATAACGTTCAACAAGGGGAATCCTTAACCGATCTCCAACTCATGATCGAAATTCTCGGGGGTCGGGGTCAATTGGACTTGTACAAGCATCAGTTGCTCAACAAAGCCCTGATGTTGGATAGTTTAAGCGCCAGGGAAGTGGTTAAACCTCGGATTGAAATGCGAACGATTTCCCATGAGGCGACGTTACAGGATTTGGTGGATTTGTGTTTAGAAACGGGCTATTCTCGGATTCCCGTCCAGGAGGAATCCAAGGACCGAATTGTGGGGATCGTTCACCTCAAGCAGGCAATCCAGCAAATTCGGGTCTGTCAACAGGAGGGAAACGACAATGGGGGTGTGACCCTGGCGATGGATCCTCCCGTTTATGTCCCGGAGACCAAACGAGTAGCGGATTTGCTTAAGGAGATGTTGCAACAGCGGCTGCATATTGCGATCGTCGTGGATGAGTACGGAGGAACGGTTGGGTTATTGACCCTAGAAGATATTCTGGAAGAACTGGTGGGGGAAATTTACGACGAGAGTGATTTGGACAACCGGACCCACCGCAAAGGGGTTGTCAATGCCGTTCCCCTAGGTATTCGCAGCAACCGGGGGAATGGTCGATGAACTCGCCGGGTCAGGTTTAAACCCAGGCTTTAAAAAAAGTTTGCTTAAAGCCTTGACTTCTCTGAGAATTCTGCTAGTATTAGTAATTGTGGACAAAAAAGGGTCGATGCCCGAGCGGTTAATGGGGGCGGACTGTAAATCCGCTGGCTACGCCTACGCTGGTTCAAATCCAGCTCGGCCCACCACAATTCATTCAAAGTTCTACGTGAATGGTCAAAAAATCATGACCTAGTAACCGTTGGAAAGGTGAATGTTGTCTGCCCGTGTAGCTCAGTGGTAGAGCACACCCTTGGTAAGGGTGAGGTCACGAGTTCAATCCTCGTCACGGGCTTTTAAAGGTGAGAATATTAAAGAATGGGGTTTAAGGCTTGAAAGAGTATTTAGACCCTGTTTTTTTGATAAAAATTAAGGCAAGAGGGGAGAAAAGCCACTATTGCCAAAAATTTGCTCAAACTGGGAAAACTTGAACCGAGAAACGGGTGCGGCAGGACTCGAACCTGCGACCAACGAATTAGAAGTTCGCTACTCTATCCACCTGAGTTACGCACCCAAACAACGGTTACCGGAAAACTCCGATTGAGGTTCATTTCTTGCAGACTGTCAAAAACCAAGTTGCTGCAAGGGTTGATTTTTGTATTTTATCAAACAAGAGGACATTTGCATAGCCGCATTTAGAGGAGATTAGGTTTTTTCCCTTGAAAAGCCCGCCTCTAGGGATAACCCTGTTAACTGAACCTCAACGACCTCGGCTAGAAATCTCTTGGGGTCGGGAGTGATTGGGTCTCGTGCTCCCCAGGAGAAGCCGACATCCTAGGTAGGCTATCTAGGTAGGCTATCACCGAGTTTCGTAGTGCATTCCCAAAGCACGAATAACAAGCTTGGGGTTTTTCCGGATAAGCCATAGAGTAAGATAAGGGTTAGTCAGGGCGTTGAATTACGTCGCCAGGGAAATGAGCAAGACTTGCCGAGTTGCGGTTAACTGCGTGAGTCAGACTAAACTAAAGCCAAAGTGTGGTTCAACTTAATCTTGAAACCAAGCAGGCCGACAAACGAAACTCTCGCTTTTCGCCATTTCCATTGAACCGACAGCACCCACAGGCCACGAGGACTCAATTGGCAGCGTCATGTTTATTCTGAAACGGCAGGATGTTGAAATAACGGGTATTCAGCACCCAAAAACGGGTCAGCAAATACCGATTTTGAACTATCAAGGTCAGACCTTTCGCTTAATTAACGTGTTTAGCGCTCAACAGGCGGATGAGGCAAGGGCCTTCTGGAGGGACCTAACGGATAACCGTGGGAAAGCTTGCGTACTGCTTGAAGAGACTGATCGATACAGTGTTTGGGGCAAAATCCGTCTGGACCAGCTTACAGAGGATGCTCATGGAGGGGTAGCAGCAGCGCCCCTGTACACCCAAGCCTGTCTTTTAATGCTCCAAGCGGTTTTCTTTGACATAGAAGACTTGCTGGGCAATCGGCAAGCGGGTTCATTTGAAAAGGACATTGCTGAGACCTTTAAAAAATGGCGCTTCCCTCAAGCGGAATCCCCGAATGCGGTCAACCAGTTGCTTAAGATGGACCCCTTAGGGGGCGCTCAAGTCCCGTCTTGGCAAGAGCATCATTTGAATACCTTGTTGCAAGAACTCTATCGCTTGGGCAAAGCCTATTTTGGGAATACCAGCTTTGTAGAACGAGCCTTAGATATCTTGGAAGATATGCCCGCTGCGGAACGCAAGCAGTTTAGAGATTGGCTTGGACAATCTCCCCTCGGTGAGATGTGGTCCCTATCTTGAGAGAGTGTTCTTTCAAGTGGGTTCTGTGCTCTTGTCGTTAACAAACGGCTCTCTAGGCAAGCCCTTGGCCGTTTCTACGTTTAAGAAAGTCCTAGACCCCAAGACCGATGCCCCGTTAGCAATTTGGGAATTTCTATGCGAACGACTTCAGAAAAGTTAACCAGTTCTCAACCCATGTTTGCAGCTCAGACCCTGGTGGTTGCCGGAATTGCCTGGGCTGTTTTAGCGTTGTTGTTTTTTTTGTTATTTAGCGTACCGGAGTCTCCTGGACTGGGGAGACCCTTATGGTACTCAATCGGTACGTTAATATTTGAATTAGCTGCTTTCTTGGCTGCTGCAATTCTGTGTTTTAGAAATTGGCGCTCTCCTCAGATTGTCAGTGGACGGAATGTCTGGCTGGCGATTGGGGTTGGAATGCTGTGCTATTTTCTAGGCGGCGTGTTGTTTGGCTTATGGGAGCTGTATTGGAATCTTGCCCCAGATGTGTCTTTGGGGGATTTCTTTTACGCGATTACCTATATTGCCCTAACCATTGGAATGGTTTTGGCGGTCTCAGGGCGCAAGCTGAATTTAGAAGTTTGGCAGTGGGCCGTCTTGGGGGCGATCGCCTTGGCGGGGATCGCGTTAGCCTACTGGCTGGCTGTGGCTGAACCGATTGAGGTACCCGAGGCTGCTTCACCCCAGGCGATCGAGCAGGTTGCACCACCAGCTAACGGATCCGGGACTTCGGCTCCTGCTCCTGCGCCAGCCTCCAGCACCCCGCAAACCGCTCCGGGCTTCATTTTGGCCATTGACGAAGCTCTGACTCCTGTGGCTGTCTATGTGAATTTGTTCTATGTGATCATGGACGTCTTGCTCCTGATCCTGGCAACTGCACTGTTGTTAGCCTTCTGGGGAGGACGTTTCTCTCAGTCTTGGCGTATGATTGCGGCGGCTACTTTTTCCCTCTATATTGCCGATATGTGGTTTAAGTACGCAGATGTCCGCGTCGCTAACTACGAAAGTGGCAGTCTTTTGGAAGTCTTCTGGATTTTCAGTGCCGTTTTGTTCGGCATTGGTGCAGTCTTGGAATACGATATCTCTACTCGTTCTCGTTCTCGGGGGCGCAGAAGAGGTGGATCCTCGGATTAACGTAACTTCTGTGATCCCCAATCTGATTGGGCGACAATCCCTTGTCTGGAACGAGACTGCTCTATAACTCGCCCCCTATCCAACAATGGCATGATATTCTAGTCCTCCCCCATTCAGACACTGGCCGCGCTAAGATGGCGCTCATCTCCCTTGAAGCGCGTTCAATGTCTCCGACTCTCGTCCAAATGTTTACCCCCGATGATGCGGCATGAGTTCTCGAAAACTATCTGAATCTGACAAAAGCGACATTATCGACCTGTATCGACAGCCTGGAGAAACGACTTTAACCCTGGCGAGTCGTTATGGTGTCAGTAGCTCGACAATTAGCCGCATCCTCAAAAGCACGTTATCCGAAGAGGAATATGAATCCCTCATTCAACAAAAGCGCTCTGGTCGCTTTCTTCCGAGTGATTCAGAGTCGCTGGATATGGAAGAGGAGCAGCCGTTAGCTGCTCCAGCTAACCGACGCATTCGCCTCCGTTCTGCTTCCTGCGCTTCTGAGGAAGAAGATAATAATGAGCTTGAACTCCCCGAGGAAGGCTTTAACGATCGCTATCCCAGCATGGAAACTAGCGCCCTCCAGGAAATGTTGGGAGAAGACATCCTGGATGAGGAGGATGAGGACGACGATGAGGAGGATGACGAAGAATTAGAGGAGGATGATGAGGAGGATGACTGGGGTGATGATGAACCGCTGTTGCGGCGAGGTCATGCTCGCACTTCTACTGTGGTCGAAGTCTTACCCCTGGCGGAAGCTGAACTTCCAAAAATCTGTTATGTGGTGGTAGACAAAGGGGGGGAGTTAATTACTCGCCCTCTCAAAGAGTTTGCCGAACTCGGACAAATTCCCGCGCAAGAGTCTTATGAACGAACTCTGCCGGTTTTTGACAATCACCGAGTGGCTCGGCGCTTTTCGGCGCGAAATCAACGGGTGATTAAGGTTCCTGATGGCCGGATGCTGCAAAAAACTAGCGTTTATTTGCAATCTAAGGGGATCACCCGCTTACTGATTGATGGTCAAGTTTATTCTCTGTAAGGGTGAATGGCGGGTGGGACTAGAGTGGGTCCCTTTAACCCCGAAGCCCGGTTGAGGGACAAATAGCTTGCTGCTTTAAAGCTAGGTTCTGCATGGAAGCAGAGGGCTACCTGGGAGTCCTTCGGGAACACCCGCTTGGGGAGTCCCTCCTAAATGCGGTACTCAGAGGGTAGGGTTTACAGGTCCTCGGCATTTTGCTCATCTAGGGCGATCGCGAGTTGATAAATCTGGCGACGCGGAAGTTCGGTTTCCTGAGCCAACTGCCTGGTCGCCTCGGACCGGGTGAGTCCCTGGGCGATCGCATTTTGTAAGGCCGCCTTGAGGCTTTCTTCTGAAAAAACGGGGGTTGAGCGATCGCCCCCGTCAATGACTAAGGTAAATTCTCCTTTGGGTTGACAATTGTCGTCATAATGTGCTATTGCTCCGGCAATTGTTCCGCGCCAAAACTCTTCATGCAGTTTCGTTAACTCTCGCCCTAAGACTAAGGTGCGATCGCCCCCTAAGATTTTCTCTAAATCCCGTAATGTTTTCCGCAACCGATGGGGGGCTTCATAAAGCACCATCGCCCTTGTCTCTCCCTGTAACGCCTGCAATTGCTGCTGTCGTTCTTTTCCCTTTACCGGCAAAAACCCCTCAAAGGTAAATCGAGAGGCAGGTAAACCCGCTGCACTAATGGCGGTAATGCAGGCACTGGGTCCGGGAATGGGCACCACCCTAATTCCTTTTTCCAGACAAGCTTTGACGAGTTCATATCCGGGATCGGAGATTCCGGGCATTCCGGCATCGGTGACGAGGGCGATCGCCGCACCCTCTGCTAACCGATTAACTAATTCGGGGATTCGCTGTTGCCGGTTATGTTCGTGATAGCTAATTTGCGGTGTTTTAATTTGAAAATGATGCAACAATTTTCCCGTGTGACGGGTATCCTCAGCGGCGATCGCATCAACTTCCTGCAAAATTCGGACCGCCCGGAATGTCATATCTTCTAAGTTTCCGATGGGCGTTCCCACGATATAAAGTGTGCCTAGTTTTGAATCAATTTCCATGAACAAAGGGCTAAAATTTTCCCTATCTTAATATGGACCATGTAACCTAAGAATGAGTGTAGACTCTTCTGGGGATTTCCTGCTCATCCGCATCCCAATTCATGATAAAGTATGAACCCAAGGGAGGTGGTGAATGGAAGAATCGGCTGACCTAAAACGCGAGGATGAAACCCAGAAAAAACAAGGATTGTTTGTGGGTTTAGTTACCGTGGACGTGATCTATTTAACCGCAGGAGTGCCTCAGAACAATCAGAAAATTGTGGCGACTGACTCGATGATCAATGCTGGGGGACCGGCAACCAATGCGGCGATCGCCTTTAGTTCCCTTGGCAATCACTCGACCCTGCTAGGGGCAGTCGGACAACATCCGCTAACTGCCATTGTTCAGGAGGAATTAGGGCGGTATGGGGTGGCGATCGCCGATTTAGACCCTCACCGCACCGAACCCCCACCCCTGTCTTCGATTATCGTTACCCAAGCAACGGGCGATCGGGCTGTTATTTCCCTCAATGCCACCAAATCTCAAATTCTTGGCGATCGTCTACCCCTTGATTCCTGGGAAAATTTTAACATAGTCTTGATGGATGGACATCAAATGTCCGTCAGTCAACGGATCGCCCAAATCAGTCACGCCAAAACCATCCCCGTCGTCCTTGATGGAGGAAGCTGGAAATCCGGATTGGAAACCCTTCTCCCCTTCGTAGATTATGCCTTATGTTCCAGTAATTTTTATCCCCCAAACTGCCACAATGCCTCCGAAGTTTTTACCTACCTTGCCCAGCTAAAAATTCCCCATATTGCCATTACTAACGGGGAAAAACCCATTCAATACCTCAGCCCGGGTATCCCAGGTTGGGTAGAAGTTCCTCAAGTCAAAGCCGTTGATACATTGGGGGCCGGTGATATTTTTCATGGGGCATTTTGTCATTATATTTTACAAGAAACCTTTCCCCGGGCTTTAGCTTCTGCGGCAAAAATTGCCTCCCGCGCTTGTGAAGCCTTTGGGACACGCTCTTGGATGAACCTCACCTAAAGCGGGTCTTAACCTATCTCTTTAGAAAGATTTGAATACAATTTCAATTGATTAAGATTAACACAAAAAGCCTTTAAAGGAAGCCAAATCATGAGCACCCGAGAACAATTCCTGCGGCTCTCTCCTCGTCATCCGTGGATTGGTTGGGGATTAGGAGTCTTTTATTTGATCTGTGCCTGTGTGTCCCTGCTGTTTATTCCGATTGGGACGGCGCTGATTTGGATTGCCATGACGAGTCCTTTACTCATTATTGCCGATGAATTATGTGCTGCTATAGAAATTAGTAATACCCGAATTGTACGGCGAAGTCCTCTGAGTCCGAGACTGATTATCCCGTGGGTTGATGTCAAACGAGCTATCTTAGTGTCTAATCGTAAAAATAATCGCTTAGTGTATATTCAAGCCCGTGAACCCTTGCGATATTCCATTTCTTTTAATAGTAAGCAGAAAAATTTTAGAAATGGGTTGCGTCGAATGTTTGAAATTGCCGAAGCAAATCGGATGGATATTGAAATTAAAGGATTGTCCCGGCGTCGAGATTGGAAACAGTGGGCTTACTTAAAAAATTGAGGGATTAGCATTCAGCCGGCCTAACTTTGTAGATAATCCCGCTTCTCAAGCCTACTTTAGAAAAATTAGACTCGCACAGGAGTTACCTATCACTTGGATAGAGAGTTAGGGCAATTAATTTCGGTTCTGCTACCCCTGGGGAAATGCCGTTACGAGGCTAATCGTCGTGTTTTTCCCGATATAGCAATCCTAAATGATTTGTACCTCACCCCCCTCCCCTCTCCCTTAACAAGCTATGCGTTACTCACATATTTCTTAACAATCTCGTAAACCTAATGCCTGTATTGGTTAGCGGGATAATTAACCTCAAAGGATGGGGCCTTTTTAGACTTAAATAACATACTTAAGTGTGAGAGTTCTATTCTAGAATAGAAAGGGAGCCTCCCAACGAGCTATGTTTCCTAAAACTACCATAAAGGAAAAAGGGCATT
>NZ_JAMXFA010000049.1 GCF_025370785.1 Laspinema olomoucense D3b | reverse complement strand
AATCATGGTCCTGCTCTGGCTTTCAGCCGTTTTTTTTTATTATACTCTACCTAGAGTGACAGAAGAGGGCTATAGCAGTTCCTGGACTCATGAGGTACAGATATTTATAGGAGTGCGTTCGCGTAGCGTGCCGGAGGCATCACATCTTGCTCGCTTTCTTTAATAGCGAGCAAGATGCTCGCACTCCAAAAACGTACCTCATCACTGTGGGAACCGCTATAGGGTTGAATGCCCCTACTCTAAACCAAGTCTATTTTGCCCCGGTTTGCGCCGCTACTTCGTCGGCAAAGTTGGTTTCTTCTTTTTCAATCCCTTCACCCAAAACGAAGCGGGTAAAGCGACGAACGCGAATGTTTTCACCCAATTGGGCGATCACTTGCTTGATTAACTCAGCGACGGTAATGTTCTGATCGCGAATGTAAGGCTGATCCAGCAGGGTCAGTTCTTTCAGACGCTTATCAATCCGTCCTTGAACGATTTTTTCTTTGATATTATCCGGCTTGTTGCCTAAATCGTCCCGTCCCATCTCGATCGCCGTTTCGCTTTCGACTAAGGTTTGGGGGATGTCTTCTACGCTGACGTATTCGACGTTGGGACAGGCTGCAATTTGCATGGCAATATTGCGAACCAAAGCGTGGAATTCTTCACGACGCGCTACGAAGTCGGTTTCACAGTTGACTTCTACCAGGACGCCAATTCGACCCCCGGTATGAATGTAGCTATCCACGAGTCCCTCGGCTGCCAAGCGTCCTGCTTTTTTCTCCGCAGAGGTGATCCCTTTTTGCCGTAGCCATTCTACGGCTTTGGTCATGTCCCCATCATTTTCTTTGAGCGCTTTTTTGCAGTCCATCATGCCTGCGCCGGTTTTTTCGCGCAGTTCTTTGACCACTTTTGCAGATATGTCCGCCATTTTCTCTTCGTTTTTCTCGATTTACACTGTCCCAGAATTCTGGGGTTTCGCCATCTGCCTTCAGCCTAAGAATAGACGATTGAAGTATCGCCAGAACACTTTATTTTCAGCTTTTTAGTGCAACTTCAGCGATAGGAAGGTATTGCGGGGGAATGTCCCGGTTCTACTCTTGCGCCTATCGGTGAAGTTGCTGCTTACTTAGCGAAGTTGTTCAGGGCGATCGCCTTTATGCTTCGTCGCTTTCTTCGTCGCCATCGACTGGATAGGCGTCTTCCCCTTCTTCGTCATAGTCGTACTCGCCCTCTACGCCGTCGTAGTCATATTCTTCGTCTTGACCACTCGAATCGACTTCTCCATGACGGCCTTCGTAGATGGCATCGGCAAGTTTTCCGACGATTAATTTAATCGACCGAATGGCATCATCGTTACCGGGAATCGGAATATCTGTAAAATCGGGGTCGCAGTTGGTGTCCAACAGGGAGACGATGGGAATATCCAGTTTCTGACATTCCTGGACTGCGTTATATTCTCGGCGCTGATCCACGATCACTACGATGTCGGGGATCTTTCTCATGTTTTTGATGCCGCCGAGATATTTTTGCAGCTTGCTCAGTTCTCGCCGCAACATGGAGGCTTCTTTTTTGGGACGCCGGTCCATTGCGCCGGTGTCTTCCATGCGTTCTAATTCTTTGAGGCGATCGGCGCGGCTTTTGATCGTCGTCCAGTTGGTCAACATTCCGCCCAACCACCGCTGGTTAACGTAGTAAGCCCCACAGCGGGAGGCTTCTTGAGCAATAATTCCCGCAGCTTGGCGCTTGGTTCCTACAAATAGGACTTTTTCCCCACGCTCAGAGGCGGATCTCATATAGTCGTAGGCTTCTTCCATTAACTGGGCGGTCTGCACCAGGTCAATGATATGGACGCCGTTGCGTTCGGTAAAGATATACGGCGACATTTTGGGGTTCCAGCGTCGGGTTTGATGCCCAAAGTGAACCCCTGACTCTAACAGTTGAGCCAGCGAAACTACTGCCATTTTTTTCTCCTGATTCGGGTTAATCCTCCATCCGAGCGGATTTCTAAGGTCGCGATCGCGCCCTGGAAACACCCGAAACCCCGGATGTGTGAGATTAGACAACTTTACTAGGATAGCACGATGTCGTTACTTCTAACGCTTTAATTTTTACGGTTTTCCGAGGTCTATCTCTCGGCCTGCTCTCCTCATCCCTTTATCTCTTCCGGCCCCTGATTTGGCCCCAGGGTTTTACCGATTGGCGGCCCCAATCCCGGATGAGTCCCGTCCTTGAGTCTCCTTCATCGGGCGATCGGTTCTATTTGTTCTACGGCCTCTGCCGGATTTTCTCTCTTTCTCTCTCTAGGGAAGTAGGAAAATTAAACTAATTTAAACACCTCTATCTGAGGGTGTATTTAACGTAAATTCTCCTCTATCTAAAGAAATATTATTGGCAATTTTGACTACAAATTGGAATGGAGCCTGTTAATAACTCACTGGCTAATCACCCAACTTATTAACAGATACTTTACCTAAACTTTACAGTTAAATCCGTAATACCACGCACATCAATCCCTTGTGCCGTCTGGTGTTTGAGGCATTTTAAGCAAAAGCACTTAGGGGAATAATGATGTTGCTTCAGTAAAGTTCCGTAAAAACACTGGGCAGAGGAAGCGGAAAATTCTAAAATTTTCCAATACGATGCAACTTCGTTATTAAATCCAGACCGTTGGTGTATTTCCGTAAAAGGGGAACGCCGGAAATCATTCCTTGTTTAGGGAGTTGACTTTAAATAATTTTGTTCGCTGTGTATAAAAACTATTTCCCAATTTAGGAATAAAATCATGAGCGCAAATCTTTTCACCCGATCCACTTTGGCTATCACTGGGGCAGTCTTCAGTTTAGGCGCAGTCGCCATTAATCCCGCCAATGCTGCCCGCATTACTTATGATTTCTCAATAAAGACCTACGGTCCCGACGGATATACCCCCTTAACAGGACGGTTTAGTTACGATGATGCAACGGAATCTAAACATATTTTATATGAATATATTGAAGGCGAAGGTGAACCACAGTGGGGTGTGTTTCTTTATGAATCGAAAGGCTACAAGGTCGATGTTATAGAATTTTCTTTCCTCGATAAAGTTTATACCCAAGCAGATGCCATATCACCGATTTCATTCTGGATGGACTATGCAAATAATGAAAAAATTGGAACTGGTTTATATTGGGAAACTGAAGATTTTGTGTTTAGAGGCTGGGGCTATAGAATGGAAGCAATTGGGACTGCATTCTACCGGAAAACTTCTGACGGATTGATTTTTGAGCAAACGGTTAATTTTTTCCCAGTCCCAGAAGAACCGACATCCGTTCCTGAACCCAGCATCCTCGCTGCCTTCTCCGTTGTAGGTCTCGCCGGACTCTTGCGGAAAAAGCGAATAAAAGCTCAATTGCCTGATTAAAACTCAGTTTTTTAGGGGAAGGCAGTTGGTTTTGGATGGCAACATTTCATTTCATGTATATCCAATGGCTGTACCTCCCCTTAACTAATTCACTAATTTAAGGAGAGAATAATGACTTTAAATCTTTTGACCCGATCCACTTTGGCTATCACTGGGGCCGTCTTCAGTTTGGGTACAGTCGCCATTAATTCCGCCAATGCCGCCCGGATAACTTATAAGTTTGATGTTTCAGCCACTTACTATGAACAGATAGACTCTATTATAAATGGTCAATTTTCAAGAACCTATAAAACAATTGGAAATGAAACCTTTTCCGGATGGTTTGGTTATGATGAGGCAACAGAAGAGAAGTCTGGCTATACCCTGGATGATATAAATCAATCTCCCTGGGGATTTTTGACCTATGATAACTACCGCTACCAGGTAGATACAATGGAATTTTTATTCCGGGATCGGGTTTATACTCTAGCTGATTCTTTTTATCCCGTTTATTGGCGTAATGACTACATAGATGGGGAAAAATTTGGAGATGTTTTAGAAGGATGGGAAACGGAAGACTTTGGGTTTGAAACCGGCAGCTATCGAGTTGAAGCAATTTGGAATGAATTTTATGACAAAACGACTCCCATCTCTAACTATGGATCTGTTGATTTTTCTCTTTTAGAAGTAACACCTACTTCGGTTCCTGAACCCTCTATGCTGGGTGCCTTATCTGTCGTAAGTCTCGCTGGACTATTGCGGAAAACGCGGATAAAAGCAGGGGAATAAGTCAGGAAATTTGAAAGAGCCGATCGCCTCTTCATCCCTTACTCTTGACCCTCTCCATTCGCTGCCGCATACACTGCTTTGACATTGTACCAGTTTAAGAAAATTCGGGCAACTTCTAAGGCAATTTGTGATTTTCCTTGGTCTATCAACCACTGCAAAAATCCAGCCATTGTCCGTTCATTCAATCTCCCTCCCAGGGACAGCATTCCCCACAATATTCGATGTAATACTGTCATCTGAATCATCATCCGTACTTCCAAAGTCGGATGTTTTTTGTAAAAAACTACTCCCATTTTTCCCCGTTCAATCTCTCGGTTAATCGCCCGAGGTAAATCATCCAAGGTAAAGGACGGATGCCAATGATATCCGGCTGCTTGGGGACATTTTATCAATTTTAAGTCTAATTTTTTTAGTCGCACTCCCAGTTCTAAGTCTTCCCATCCATACAAGGAAAAAGAAGGGTCAAATCCTCCTGCTTGTTCCAACCATTTGCGGGCGATCGCCACGTTACCTGTAGCAAAATAAGCAGCAGAAAAATCAGTTATTTTATACGGTTCTGCCGTCGGATTCTCAAAGTTGCAGGTATTAATCACATGACCATAAGTAAACAGCCGATCGCTTTTAAATCTTTCCTCTCCCTCCTTCAACCCATCGGCATGAGCTTGGATGAAATTCTCAGTCACCACTAAATCACTATCAATAAAAATAATCATCTCCCCTTGGGCGGCTTCTATCCCTCGGTTTCGAGCGGTTGCCGGTCCTTGATGCGCTTGTTCCAGCCACTGCACATGGGGAAAGTCTGGGCGATTTTCAGCTAACCATTCTAAGGTTCCATCGGTGGAACCATCATCGATGACGATGACTTCATAGCCGCTAATTTGACTCGGGGCTCGGAGTTTTTGCCCTTCTAATGCTCTGAGGCATTTCTCTAAAATCGGTCGGCGATTATAGGTTGGAATAATGATGCTAAAAAACACGGGTTCCCCTCAAACAACAAGTCTCGACTTTCGCGATCGCTGTGATGCGCCAATCTCCTCTATTTTAAAGGCTTGTCTCTTTCCTGGAAAGGGTTATCCCAGGTTGGAGGTTCTTCCCATATCATAATTCTGCGTTTTTGTCAAGGGCAGTATTTGCACTGCTCAAAAAATTGGTGCAAGAAGGGTGATGGCAGTTAGTCGGATTTTTGGGTTTACCGGGGAAGAGATAACGATTTTTCAAGGGTTTTGGCTGTGGCGATCGGTGTCTTTCTGAAATTAGACACAGTAACCCCTTGGTTTCCTCCTCAATTATAGCCTAGAACCCTTGCTCCTGCGTTCATCAATTTTGGCAATTTTTAGGGAAATTTAGGGGTTTTCTATTTAAATATTTAATAAATTTTCAAATATTTGCGCAATTTGGCTAATAATTCACCCCATTGGGGTAAGTCTTTTGTTGCAAGCTTGAGATTTGCGATTGTATGTTAACAACAGTATAAAGACTCGAAAAATTGACGTTTTCTTGGGGAAATCTGGATAATATTGCAGATTGACAATAATATCAAGGGTAGAAACGGGGGTTTTTTTGTGGTGACTGTCTAAGGGTTGGTTTTTGGGGGGATTATGGATTATTGGATGCCATTGTGATGGAGGAGGCGGAGGAATCCAAAACCGGAGAGGGCAGCGATCGCCAGCCAGGTGATGGTTAAACCGATGACTTCCGCAAAAAATAGGCCGGTGATAGAGCGGAGGATGCCCCCGATGACCCATCCAGAGGGTAAGGAGACTGCCCAACTGAGGGAGGAGATGGGTAACCACCAGGCGGCGTTAGGGAAGTAGCGATTCAGGACAAACCATTGACCTAAGCCTAGGACGATGCCGACGATCGCGCCATCGATGAAGCCATAGAGCAGGCGCATAGTAATGAGTTCGGTGCGCGGTGCGATCCAACCTAATGCACCAAGACTGCTACTGCCAATCAGGACCCAGGCGGTGATAGTGGCAATAATCCACCAAGAAATGTGGGAGAGGCGTTGCCGGAGGACGAACCATTGAGCGATCGCGATGAAACTGCTCCCCACTGCCGCAGAAATTGCTCCTAGATGGGGTCTGACGCCGATTTCTACCCACAGCAAACTGACCAGAAAACCTAGCCCGGTGGCTAACACCCATTGAACCCAAAAACTCCATCCAAACAGGATAGGACTCTGGGGAGTTGGAGGAACTTTCAGTTGTTGAGGACTCGGGAGACGGGGCGTCATGAATTGAAACCGGGAACGCTTAGGGGATGGGTTGAGAAAATAGCTCCCGGAATGCTTTTCGACGTTCTGGGGGTGACTCTGGGGTGAGATAACTCCATAGGGTTTCCCAATAGAAAAAGGATACCCCATTTAAGCGGCGATCGCGCACTACTTGGACCTGTTCCTGGATTTGTTGGATGGGGATAGACCGCCCCAAAGTGCCGGTGAGGATGCCGATGCCGACGGGAATTTTCTCTTGAGCTGCCTGGATTGTCGGTTGGGCTAACTCAGTTTTAAAAACGTTTAAATCATTGCGATAGATCTGAACAAGCAGTTCATCCACCCAACCGCGTTTTACCCAGGTTCCCCAATCTTGGAGATATTTACGATAGGCAAAGTCTTGGGAGTTGGGAGAAAGGGAGACAATGCAATTGGGATTGACGGATTTAATGGCTTGATAAAGGGTTTCCATAAAGCTAGAGATTTTATCTGCACGCCAGCGCATCCATTGTGCATCGAAGGGGTTATCGGGTGGGGGTGAACCTTGATGTTCTTGCCGATACAGTTGGACGGTAAAACTGTCATAGCCAGATTCCACAGGCATTCCGAAATGGTCATCCAGTTGGATGCCATCGATATTATAGTGGCTGACTAATTCGACAATGAGTTCGAGGATGAAGTCTTGGACATCTGGATGTAAGGGGTTTAGCCAAACATTTTCAGGGACGAAAAATTGTTGCCAGGTTTGTTTTGAAGGGGGAGGGTTGGGAATATCAGCGGGATTAAGCTCATCGGGGATTTCGGTTTGTGTCGGTTCACCTTGTTGGGTGGCGCTGAGCCATTGAGGGTGCAATTTAGCTAAGTTGGAGTTGCGGGGGGTCATGAATCCATATTCAAACCAAGGAATGATTCGGATGTTATGGCGATCGCCGAGTTTAATCATTTCATCCAAAACATCTGCACCTAAATGAAACAGGCGCAAGAAGGGTGCTTGAGATCTTCCGGTTTCTCGTTTAGCAACGGCACTTTCATAAAAGGTGTTGCCTCGATTCCAGACGACTGGGTAAATGGTATTAAAGTTTTGTTCGGCAAGTTGGTGCATTGCCAGATGCACTCCCCAAGGGGTAAAGAGTACCCCACTGGCGACATTTGTTAACCACACGCCTCTAATTTCTGTGGAGGCAGGAGTTTGAGGTTTGGTTGCTTCTAAGGATAAGGAAGGAAATAGGAACCAGGCAATTAGTACGCCTAGGATTACTCCGTATGCCCATCGGATCCAAGTTTTTTCGTCCATCAATCTCAAGGATACCCGATTTTAGATTAGCCAACGGTTAATGATATCATGAAATGACCATTTTTCTCGATTGGTCTAAAAATTGAAGGATTTTTGGACAGTATTTTATCACTCTTGGGGTAGAGGTGATTTTAGAAAGGTTGGGATAAGTTATTTTTTTATTAAGATGTTGGAGTAGGCAGGAGGCAGAGCCTCCTATTGGCATTCCCAGGCAGAGCCTGGGAACGAGGTTGTTGTAATTAGGATAGTGTGGAGTTAAGTTTGAGAATTGTCTTTTTTCTGGGGTGGCGATCGCACCGGGACGGGGGAAATAGCAGGTTCTTTCAAGAGGGCTTGAAAACTGTTGCGCCGCTGTTCGGGAGATTCGGATGCCACCTTTCCCCAGAGGCTTTCCCAATAGAAAAAGGCAAATCCTGCAAATTGGCGATCGCGAGCAACTTTGACCCGCTCTTCTATCTCGGCAAAGGCAATCGGACGTTTCATTGTTCCCGTTAAAATCCCTACTCCCACCCGAGTTAAATTGCGGGCATACCACACCGTAGAAATATCTAACTCTGTCTCAAATCGACTCAATTCTGAATGGTAAACCTGTAAAAATAACTCATCAATCCATCCTGATTCTACCCAGGTTAACCAATCTTGTAAATAGTGGTGATAGGCAAAACTTTGAGAATTCGCTGCTAGGGAAATTGAACAATCAACATTGACAAATTGCACCGTTTGATAGATGCGTTCCATAAAATCATTAATCTTATTCGCCCGCCAGCGTACCCACTCAGCATTATAAGGATTACTGGGAGGAGAATCTCCCCAATGTTCTGCTTGATACAGGGCGATGGTGTAAGGGTCATATCCCAATTCAACCGGCAAGCCAAAATTATCATCAAATTGAATCGCATCAATGGGATAATTAGCGACAACTTCCACAATTAACCGCAGGAGAAAATTTTGCACCTCGGGATGGAGGGGATTTAACCAAACCTGCTGAATCGTTAAGGGATTTTCATTGAGAATTGGGGCTAATTCTTCCTCTCGCAGATTCTCGCTATTATCCTGATGTCGAGTTACCCAGTCTGGATGCCGTTTCACTAATTCGGAGTTAGCCGGTGCCATAAATCCATACTCAAACCAGGGAACCACTCGCAAACCCAAAGACTGCCCATCGGCGATAATTTCCCCGAGGACATCGGTACTGCCCCGCATCAGGGAGAGTAACCAATCCTGCGATCGCCCCGTCACCTGGTGGGATGCTACACTGGGATAAAAAGTCTGCCCCCGATTCCAAACCACAGGATAAACTGTATTAAAATTAAGGTCGGAGAGTTCCTGCAAAGCATGATGAACCGCCCCAGGCACGAATAAGACATCACTCCCCACATTCGTCAACCAGACCCCACGAATTTCTTCCCGCACTGGAGTTTCAGATGTAGCCATATTAGGGATAAACCCTATGGACCAGGCGACTGCAACCAGTAACCCCAAGGCGACATTTAAGCATCTGCGAACTTTGCGGTTCATTTCGTAGCCACACTTAACCGTTGATCTGGACCTACCCTGCCAAACTTTATGAAAACACCCATCTAACTGCGATCTCTAGTCGTTAATTTTTGTTAAGATTAACCCAACACAGCCTACACCGGACGGATAGTGCGGCCCCCAGATGCCCCGATCGCGTCTGTTTTTTCCGGAATCCGTCGCTGAACTTGCCTTTGTTCCCTCTGCCTTGGAGATATTGGATGCTACGACTCGAACATATTAGTAAAATTTACCCGACTGGCGAAGTTCTCAAAGATATTAACTGGGAAGTCAAACCGGGCGATCGCATTGGTTTAGTCGGCGTCAACGGGGCCGGAAAATCTACCCAACTCAAAATCGTTGCCGGGGAAATCGAACCCACTGCCGGAGAAATTATCCGTCCGTCCAACCTCCATATCGCCTACCTCACCCAAGAATTCGAGGTAGACCCCACCCGTACAGTCCGGGAAGAATTTTGGACCGTCTTTACCGAGGCAAACCAAGTCCAGCATGACCTGTTGCACGTCCAACACGCAATGGAAAGCGCTGACGAAGCAGAACTGGACAAACTCATCCACAAACTAGATAAACTGCACCGCAAATTTGAAGCCTTAGATGGTTATACCCTAGAAGCGCAAATCGAGAAAATCCTGCCTGAAATGGGATTCCTCCAGGAAGATGGCGATCGCCTCGTCAGTGCCTTTAGCGGTGGCTGGCAGATGCGGATGAGCTTAGGCAAAATTTTGTTACAAAGTCCTGACTTGTTGCTGCTGGATGAACCGACAAACCACCTAGACCTAGAAACCATCGAATGGTTAGAAACCTACCTCAAGGGATTAATCACCCCAATGGTCATCGTTTCCCATGACCGGGAATTCCTCGATCGCCTCTGCACCCAAATAGTTGAAACCGAACGAGGCGTCTCCACCACCTACCTCGGCAACTATTCCTCCTATTTAGAACAAAAAGCCTTCAACCGCGAAGCACAACTGAGCGCCTACGAACGCCAACAGAAAGAACTAGAAAAGCAACAAGTCTTCGTCGATCGCTTCCGGGCTAGTGCCACCCGCAGTACCCAAGCGAAAAGCCGGGAAAAACAACTCGAAAAAATCGAACGCATCGAAGCACCGGAAGGCACATTAAAAACCCTCCGCTTCCAATTTCCCCCAGCCCCTCGCAGTGGACGAGAAGTCGTAGATATCAAAAACTTGGTGCATACCTACGACGACAAAATCTTGTTTTTAGGCACTGATTTGTTCGTTGAACGAGGCGATCGCATCGCCTTCTTAGGACCCAACGGTTGCGGCAAATCCACCCTGCTGCGAATGATCATGGGAATGGAAACAGCCAAAGAAGGCAGCATCCAACTCGGACAACATAACGTCATTCCCGGCTATTTTGAACAAAACCAAGCCGAAGCCTTAGAACTCACCAAAAGCGTCATGGACACCATTCATGACGAAGTACCCGAATGGAAAAACGAAGAAGTTCGCACCTTACTCGGGCGATTTCTCTTCAGTGGAGACACCGTATTCAAACCCGTAGAAGCCCTTAGTGGAGGAGAAAAAGCCCGTTTAGCCTTAGCAAAAATGCTCCTACGTCCCGCAAACTTGCTACTCCTAGACGAACCCACAAACCATCTAGACATCCCAGCCAAAGAGATGCTAGAAGAAGCCCTCCAAAACTACGATGGCACGGTGATTATCGTCTCCCACGACCGTTATTTTATCTCCAAAGTCGCCAATAAAATAGTCGAAATCCGTGACGGTGAATTTCGTCCCTACCTCGGAGACTATCACTACTATCTCGATAAAATAGCCGAAGAAAAAGAACAAGAACGCCAAGCCAAAATAACCGCAGAAAAAGCAGCTAAAAAATCAGCCAAACAATCCAAAGCTACTGCCAAAGGCAAGTAGGATTGTTCGCCCCACCCGCACCCTAAAGGGTGGGGCTAAACGGACACTAGCGAAGCCATGCCCGTTAGGGCTATAGCCCGCCCTTCGACCCTTCGACTAGCTCAGGGCAGGCTGGGCTCAGGACACGCCTGCGCGGGCTAACATTCCCCAATTTTCCGCGAAATCCTCTTCTGTGAAAATCCGTGAAATCAGTGGTTAAAATCCCCAAAAATCATTTATAATAATAATTCCCATAACTGGCCACCACATTCGCCGACCATAACGTACAATTGGGCGGTGAACTCCCCACTGGAACTAAAGTCCCTTCAATCGTAGTTGGTGAAACCATCACCCCCTCAAATTTCATCATGCCACCTCGACAACAAGAACCCGTATAATGCATTATCCAATTGACTTGATTTCCCTCAACAGTCCCCGATATTTCCGCATCTGTACAAGCACTTTGACTCGCATCAAGAATTTGCCCCGATAATTCTATCCCGTTTTGTTCCAGGGAAGTGAGTAGCCAGTAATTGGGTTGGGTACTCACTTCTGGGTTCGTATGTGCAGTCACCTCAATAGCAATCCTCCATTGTCCACTCACGGGACCTAAATTGTTTTGGCTAATTTGGACAGACTGCTGTGGCGGCAAGGATTTCATCCCCAAATCTCCGGCATCCGCACTCAGGATACCGGCAACCAACAGGAATCCCAAACTGGAAAAAATGCCAAGGGATTTTAATGAATTGAATCTCACAATCATTCTCCGAGAACACCAAAGTTGATAGGTTGATCATATCAGGGTTCTCGGGGAGGCGAATTTTTTTGACCTGATGTGAACTTTTATTAAAAAAACTTGTGTTTTAGCCCTATTTACGATATGTTCCACCATGCTGGGTAGTCGGGACTTGCTCTCCCTTCTGCCAAGCAAACCCGCGCACGGAGCGACTGGCACGGATACCCATTTTGTAATATTCGGCAAGGGTGCGATTAAAGGCGATGTATTGCTGCCGAATCGTGGGATTTTTGAGTGTGACAAATTGGCAGACAAATAGGGTGAACCCAAACCAGGAAAAGGTCACTTTGTCATAAACAATCTGATTTTTGAGTTTATCCCCTGTGGAGGGTTTCTGTTCCGGATAACTGCCATCTTCGTTCAAATTCTCAAATTGCTCTTTTAGCAGTCCGGTTGCAGTTCGCCATTTCTTCACCGGAACGACATAATAGGGTTCTAATGACCATTCAATGGGTGCATTAACCTCTTCTTCGAGGGTTTTTGAAAACAATTCCCAGGGTGTGACAAAGGGATAGGGCGCTTTAAACCCGGGGGAGAACAATTTATGCCAGAAGGGTAAAACGTGGAAGAATTTGGGATGTTTTTGAGTCTGTTGATAAATTGCCTGATGCCATGCTTGGATATGGGGGTGAGCAATTTTAATCAGTTGCCATTGTTCTCGATAAAGATTGACTCTTAAGTTAATTAAATCATGTTTATGTGGGGAAATTTTGCCCCGATCGCAGGCATCAGCAATAGAGTCATCCAATAATCGCCCGCTAAATTTCGCTTGCCAACCCTCGGCAATCATCTGCTGATTGGTCCTGGAGTTATGCCATTCTACCTGTTGTTGCGGGGTTTGACACTGTTCTAAGAGGCGATCGCTCGGTAAACTCGCGATTAACTGGGCAATTTTCTCCGATTCATCCGGGGTCATGGGACTCATGTTTTTGATATCCGCAGTTTTCCCAGTAAATTATACCTAAATCTACCCCAATTTACCCCAATTTCTAGCTAAGTGAGGGGTGAGACACCTCATCCCCGCCGCATTAATTACCCGTAAACCGCGAAATATCTTTGCTAATTATACCAGAGTGGGGATTTTTGGCAAGGACGCCGATCGCCTAAATATTGCAAATATCTCACTCCTATTTGGGGTGAGCGATCGCTGCATTATCTCCCCAAACCAGCGAAAATATAAATATAGCATTAAAGGAGAAAACTCCAATGAAAACCACCCTTTTAAAAATCGCTGCACTCTCCATCACCCTCTTATCTGCCACCCCTGCCTTCGCAGAAAATCCCACCCACATCAACCAATTAATCGAAACCAATCTCTGTGCCGCTTGTAACCTCGCCGGTGCAGACTTAAGCGGAGCCCATCTGATTGGTGCCGACTTGCGAAATGCGGACCTCTCCGGTGCAAACCTGCAAGATGTCAACCTCGAAGGTGCGGATTTAACCGGCGCCAATTTGGAAGGGGCCAATCTCCAAGGGGCCTATATCAACAGCGCCACCTTAACCCGAACCAATCTCGAAGGAGTCAATCTCACCGATGCCAATCTCTCCTTTGCCGATCTCACCGATGCCAACTTAAGTGCTGCCAATTTGGCCAATATTAATTTAATAGGGGCCAATCTCCAAGATACGGTCATGCCGAAAGAGATGTTAGGATTAGTTCAATAAATGGGAATGATGGTAAGAGACCTCAACAATAGCTGCGGTTTGTCCATTCAAATGCTCCCCTTACCGCAGTTATTCGCACCCCCCTCTCCACCGAATGCCAAATTTCAACAAACATTGCGCGATCGCCGCTGAGGTGGCGATCGCGCTTGGCACTACTTCTATTTATTATTCTATTTTCTACACCATAAGCAGTTTTTGAGCTATTCCGCTCCTCCCATCATTTTTTTGAGGGAAGTTAGACCTTTCTTCACGCGGCGAGAAACGGTTACCGAACTAATCCCCATCCGTTCCGCTGTTTCTTTCTGAGTCAAATCATGCAGAAATACAAACTCTAGGACCTTGCGAGTCCCATCCTCTAGTTTGCCTAGGGCCAATTGCAGGCGAATTTGGTCTTCCTGCGCTAACTGGAAACTGCGATACCCGGCATCCGGCACCAATTCCCCCAGGGATGCTGCGCCTTCGTCATCATCCTGCACTGGAGCATCCAAACTCAGGGGAGCTCGGTTGCGACAGGCGAGCTTGATTTCTTGCCATTCCGTAACAGAAATCTTTAAAGCAGACGCCACTTCCATATCGGAGGGATGGCGATTTAGACTTTCTTGCAGTTTCTGAATTTCCTTAGTTGCCTGTCGTTGCAGGGTTAACCAATGGCGCGGAATCCGCACCGATGGACTTTTATCCCGCAAATAATGTTGAATTTCCCCACGAATGTAGGGAACCGCAAAGGAACTGAATGCGTGCCCCTTCGACATATCAAACCGTTCGATCGCCCGAATCAAGCCCAAACAGCCCACTTGCAGGAGATCGTCATAAGTTTCCGTACACTGTTGCATCCAGTGATGGACTTCTTTGCGAACTAGCCCAATATTCAGTTGGACAATTTGATTCCGCAGATGGGTCGTGGGAGAGGTTTGGTAGGCTCGTAGGAGTTCCAAACTCTCACTCTTGAGTTCTTTGTTGACTGTTGTAAGCATTTTGACACCCCGGTAGGTTGCTCCCTAGCCTAGTATCTTACAGGTTGGTGGTAGCCGCAGTGATCTCTAACACAGAATTTTTACCGAATTGATGACCTGGCCTGGTTTTGGCTCCCCCTTAGTTATACCTAAACCTCGGAAAATCCCAGGGATGACGAGGGAAAAAATGAGGGGGTTTTCAAGAGGCAGAAGAACTGCCGATGGATTGATAATTCCCCTTAGAGGTGGTCATCCAAGATTCAGCATTTTCTACATCCTTTTAAACCAGGCGAGCCCTTTTACTCATCGAGTCGGTGAGGACCCGTGCTAGACAACTGGACTGCTGCTGTTTTTGTTTCCGGCTACGAACTATTTTAACTTTTTTTTGCTTCATCGCAATAGCTACAATCATAACTCTACCTAATCTATCGGTCAAGCTCGGGTAAAATTTGTGTAAAGATTTAGGGAGGCAGGGTTTGAGGCCCCCTGGGGCTTTCGGGTCGGGAGCAGAAATGGGGTTTCTAGCCTAAATGGGATGGTAAGCGCACAGATTGTCTCCAGAAACCCGTTTTCTAATCTAGGTTGTCCTCCCAGACTAGGGATTTGGGGTTAGGGCCTCCTACTTACCGGGAGCCTGGAGCCACCCAAGTCGTGATGAAATGCTGAAGTTTCTTAACAGAATGTTGAAAATTAGTGCCAATCTCGAAGTGAAATGGTAAATTAACACAGAACACCGATTGGGGGAGGATGACGATCGCCCCCGCTTCCGCTAACAATTACATAAACCGATATTTAGTTAATTAAGGAGCTGCGAACCATCGTGAGCCAATCAGAAGCCCAAAGCCTACATTCCCTACAGGCGGAAGTGTCTCAACTGCGCGAAGAGTTGCAGATGCGGGACCAGCTTGTTGAACAACTCTCCCAAGAACTATTTCGGTTAGTCAAGGGCAATAACTCCCTACTACCCACGTCTCAAGATGTCCCCGAGGAATACCTGGCTCAAATGCGGTCCTTGCGCCAACAACTGCAAGGGGTTGAGGAACAGGTGTCCTTTTACCAAGAGCAGATTGCTCAAAAAGATGGGGAGGTTTATCATCTGCGCCAATCGGTTCAGGAATTGACCGATCGCGCCCGGATGCTGGAACAGGTGGTCCAGGAGTTACCGGAAATTTATCGGCAGAAGTTTGCCGATCGCATGGAAGAGGTTAAAGACAAGGTGGAACGGCTACAACGGGAAAACCGGCAACTCCATGCCGAACTCCAAAGTGTCAGCTATCGCTTGGCGGTTAGAAGCAAGCGCAAGAACGGACATCTGGAGTTACCCAGCATTTCCGGCGGCGATGGCGGCGATATCAGTTTACCGTCCTTGGGCAATGCCTAGTCTCGTCTGGATTGTTGTCGAAGATGAGGCGTCAGCAATGGGGTTCCCCGGTGCTGACTCCGAGGCGATCGCCCGGATGGTAGAAGCCTTCCAAGGGGCGATCGCTCAAACTCATCCTCATTGTGAGGTGAAGGTCTCCTCAATTTCTCACATAAAAAACCTTTCTGTGCCGGATAGTGAGGCGTGGGTTTGTCCCTTAAGCTTAAATATCCCCGACTCGGTAATCGGGGACCTACAACCCCTCTATGGCGCTTGTCGGGATGTGGAAGGGTTGCGGACCATTGTAGCTGAACGGTGGCAGATTGCACCGGGAACGGGGAACCTCTGGCTGCCGGTGGTACTGACAGCAAAAGGGCCGATTTATGGGGAGGCGATCGGACTGGCCGATGAGAAACAACCGGGCCTTGAAGAGATGGCCCAATACATCCAGCCCGTGCATCTGCCGGACCGTTGGCGACAACCGATTTATGCCTTGGGACGAAAGCTGCTCCACTGGCTAGAAGCGCCTCCGGCTACTTATTTAATTCAGTTTGGATGGGGTGAGGAGGGTCTCTGTTTTGATCGCCTCTGGCCCTTTCCAGCAGTTCCCGCCCTAGCCAGTTTGGGCATTCAAGACCCGGATTTGGTCACCTGTCATTGGTACTGCTTGACCGGACAGCCGATTTATGACCTCACTATCGTTCCGATTGCAAAGTGAGTCCATTTAAGTGAGAAACAGGCGGAGGCGAGAGCAAGTTGAGAGGGACAAATCCCCACTCGTCTCCAATGATTGATTTAGATAACACCCATGATGCTTAAAAGCAGAAGAGTTAAGCCGCAGCGAGGTCAGAATTGGGACTAGAGGAGCACAACTCTGGGGCGATCGCCGCGATCGCTTCTTCCTGGGTATCAAAAATCTCAAAGATGCGATCGAGCTGAGTAATTTCAAAAATGACCCGAACCGGGCTTTTGAGGTGGTAGATGGCGAGGCGGGACCCATGCTCTCTAGCGGTTCTCAGGGCCGAAACCAGGGTAAATAATCCAGGACTGTCAATCATCTCCACCTGACTCATGTCAATCGCGAAGAACGTCCCGCGATCGCACTGAGCGACAGCTTGTTCGATAGTCGCCAGAGTGGCCTCATCTAAACAGGTTTGCGGCTGAAATACGATCGGCTGACGGATGGCTTGTGAGGACGTCATTATGTTCACCTCAAAAAATATCTTAATCAGAACTTGATAATAAAAACGCACTGAAGAGAGCAGCACGGTATTTGTTCCAGCATCCATCCAATTTGGCCCAGGAGGGTTGTCACCCATCACCGCTCCGTTGTGAATTCAATCACCCCGAACTCGAAAGTAACCGATGCTGGCTCTTATTAGTCCGATTGTAAGCACTCTACTCACTCATCGGAGGTAGCCTAGCACACTCTTTTAAAATTTAATATAATTAACCTGTGTTTTGATAACTTAACAACATGGAACATTGACCCGAATCACCCGCAGCGATGGCGATATCGGCAGGACACCAGTTGTAGGGGAAATCCTCTCTTATATAGCGCCTCTTGCAACAGTCTAACCATAGGAGTAGGGTGGGCAATGCCCACCCTACAATTGCACCCATTTTTTTAAGAAATTATCCAATCCATGTAGACGCGCTATATATTGAATAACCCAATATTGAATTACAGAATAATTAGATAACACCGATGGCAAAAGGCAAAAGATAACGCAATTCTTTTGCCTTATTACCATTGATTAAAGGGTGAGATTAATTGCCTCTAACCTTCTCAGACCAAATCCGAGTCGGCAGACCCCAGACATAGATAAACCCTTCTGCTGCTTTATGGTCGAAGGTATCCTCCGCCCCATAAGTCGCCAGATCCGGCGCATAGAGAGACTCATTCGACTTGCGCCCGACAATATTTGCCGTGCCCTTGAACAGTTTAATCCGGACCGTGCCCGAGACCCGCTCTTGCGTCTTTTGGATAAACGCATCCAGGGCCATTTTGAGTGGACTGTACCACTGACCGTTGTAAACCAATTGGCTGTAGGTTTCCTCGATGCCGCGCTTGTATTGGGTGACATCTTTGGTTAAGGTGAGACTTTCGATATCTCGGTGAGCCTGAATCAGGACCAGGAGGGCCGGGGACTCGTAGATTTCCCGAGATTTAATGCCTACCAGACGATTTTCGATCATGTCGATGCGTCCGACCCCATGACGACCCACCACCTCATTCAACTCTGTAATCAGTGCCACGGGAGAGAGGGCCTTGCCATTAATATGGGTGGGGAGACCTTCTTCAAAGGTGATTTCCACATATTCCGGTTCATTCGGAGTATCGGCGATCGCCTTCGTCATCACATAGATTTCTTCTTCCGGTTCAGTCCAGGGGTCTTCCAGGGGACCTGCTTCCACACTCCGTCCCAACAGATTGCGGTCAATACTGTAGGGAGAGGACTTTTTAACGGGAGTGGGGATGCCAAACTTTTCACCATAGGCAATGGTTTCTTCCCGACTCATGCCCCATTCCCGGGCTGGTGCGAGGACCTTAATATTGGGATTGAGCGCGGCGATCGACACATCGAACCGCACCTGGTCATTGCCCTTGCCCGTACAACCGTGGGCGACGGCATCGGCACCATATTTTTCCGCCGCCTCCACCAGGATTTTGGCAATTAAGGGTCTAGCTAGGGCCGTTCCCAGGGGATAACGGTTTTCATACAGAGCATTTGCTTGGATGGCGGGAAAAGCATAATCTTTGACAAAGATTTCCGTCACGTCTTCCACCAGGGAGATACTGGCACCGGAGGTTAGAGCCTTTTCCTTAATCGGGCCAAGTTCTTCACCTTGTCCCAAATCTGCCGCTAGGGTAATTACGTCTTCAACGCCCCACTCTTCTTTTAAGTAGGGAATGCAAACGGAGGTATCAACTCCTCCAGAATATGCCAGGACGACTTTGGTAGCGCGACCCATTACTTTTTGCCTCTACTGCAATACCGATCAACTGTTCATTATTAACTAAATTCTGCGGATTTCATAGCCTTTTTGTCAGGGATTCCCTAGATTTGTAGGGGAGGGATTTGGAAGTTTAGAGAGGAGATTTTAGGGTGGAGGGTTTAAGTTTTATAAAAGCGATTGAGAGATGGTGGAGAGGGGGTGACTCAAGGGGTGGGATCTCCAGGGGAGAGGGTTTGGAGGGGACTGACCCTGGAATTGAAAGAACCGCTGCGATCGCCAGGAGGAGAAACCGGATCAAAAGTAGCAACAACCCGCCCGGTTGCACCAGGAGGAGGCTTTGAGGGAAAGGGCAATCATGGGGGATTGTTCAAACGGCGATCGCCTGATTTTCTCATCATGAGTGCTTTGAGCCATCCCTACCCGATTTGGCTCATCGGTGTGTTAGGGACAATCCACTCATCGGAGAATCCCCATTCACCCTGAATGGGGAAAAAGAGCTTCTTTGTGAAAATTACGCGCTTTGCTTATTAGTTTGGTATATTTCAGCCGCCGTTTGAACAAGTGCCTTGAGGTCCTGAGTATCAAAGGGCTTACTGATGCATTTAAAAACATTAGCTTTATTCATCATATCTTCTGAGGCTTCTAGGGCATCCTCACTGTACCCCGTTAACAGAATGCCGATGGTATGGGGGAAACGGACTCTCGCCTTGCTCAACAATTCCAGACCCGTCATTTCCGGCATACTCTGATCCGTAATAATCACCGCCATTTCCCCTTCGGTATCCAGCAGGCCGATCGCATCGAGAGGGCTTTCTGCTCTGTGTACCTGAAAGTCACGCCGAAACGTCCTGTACAGTAAATCCAGGTTGTCTCGCTCATCATCCACTACCATGAGTCTAAGTTTAGACATAGATTAAAGTTGCTCCAGGCATCTCTACTTTCCCATTTTATTCGGATTCGGAGAAACTCTCGCCGAACCGATCGCGAACGAGAGACCACAGCTTGAGTGCAGCACCCTCCCCTTGGCATCTCAGAATAGCACTACGGGTTTATCTTCTATTGTTCTTAATTTTACTGGGGAATGTCACCCCGTGGAGAAAGGGCCGAAAAACCCGCCAGCTTCTTCGGTTCCCCCAAAGAGGCAGCGCAAATGGGTTAAAACAGAGTCATCAAGACAACCCCTATCAGCATGGTAGTTGCTCCCCAGAAGCGATCGCGAATTCCGGACTCATGAAACAGGAACTTACCCCACAACACCCCGAAGAGAACGCTTGTGCGTTTAATGGCGATCACCTGAACCACCAGGGTTAATTTCAGGGCCAGCATTTGAAACAAGACCGCGATCGCCGTACAGAGTCCCATCAGACTCAACCCTAGCCAATGTTGGGAAATCTGACGCCCCGGATTTGGGGATCGGGAGAATAATAAGGGAAATTGCAACAAGGCGATCGCCGAAAACCCTGCCCAACTCCAAAATAATGGCGAAGAATTTTGGACACCCACCTTATCCACATTCGCCGTAATGCTCCACAGCAACGCCACCACCAACATTAATTTCGGCCCCCGTTCTCTCACCAGGGCCTGAAACGGCGCAAAATATCCCCGACTGCGGTCTTTGAGATTTAACAAATAAGACCCACCGACAATCAACCCAATGCCCAACCCATCCATCCAACTGAGCCATTCCCCCACAATAATCGGAGAAGAAATTGCCATAAACAGGGGAGAAAAGGCAATCAGGGGCAAACAGAGGGATAAATCCGAGGTACTAATCGCCTGGATATATAACACAGAGGCGATCGCATTCAGCACACTGCCCACCGCCAGGGCGACCCCAAATTGACTGCCCAAATCAGGAATTCCTACCAAAACTTGCACCGGCAGTAACACCAACGCCGTAAAAAATGACCAAGACCAAGCCACAATCGTTGCGTCGATATTTTGTAGGGTTCTTTTCCCTAAAACATCTTGGAGCGAAGTAAAAATAGCCGTTGAAATTGCTAAAAAAAACCAGAGCATGGGGAATTTAGAGTTTAGAGTTTAAAGGGGTGATAAAATCAGTATCCCGAACAAACCTTCGGACGCAGATCATCCGGTGTTTGCCACCGCAAAACCCTCAACCCTCCTGCAAGGTAAAAACACACTATGAAACGTAGAAAACTCATCGGTCATGGGGCCATAGGTGCGCTGAGTGCCGCTGCCGCCACGGCCTGTCGTCCTGCGGCCAAAGGTCCTGCCGCCTCTCGGGATAGCTTGCCCAGAATTCGTTGGAATATGGCGACCAGTTGGCCCGCCTCCCTGGATACCATCTATGGAGGCGCGCAAACCATCGCCAAACGCGTCGCCGAAATGACCGATAACCGATTCGAGATTCGCCCCTATCCTGCTGGAGAACTGGTTCCGGGATTACAGGTTCTTGATGCCGTGCAAAGTGGAACCGTCCAATGCGGACATACTGCCAGCTATTATTACATTGGCAAAAATCCAGCCCTCGCCTTTGCCACCGCTGTTCCCTTCGGATTAAATGCCCAACAGCAGAATGCGTGGCTGTATCATGGCGGGGGACTAGAGGCCATGCAGAAACTGTATAGCGATTTCAATATTATTAATTTTCCCGCAGGCAATACCGGGGTGCAGATGGGGGGCTGGTTCAAGCGTCAAATCAAGAGCGTCCGGGACCTGAATGGGTTGAAAATGCGGATTCCGGGATTGGGGGGGCAGGTGATGGAAAAACTGGGGGTCAACGTCCAGGTGTTGCCCGGAGGTGAGATTTTTCTCGCCTTGGAACGCGGGGCGATCGACGCAGCAGAGTGGGTTGGTCCTTATGATGACCTCAAATTGGGCTTAAATAAAGCAGCGCAATTTTACTATTATCCCGGGTGGTGGGAACCAGGGCCGACCTTGGATGTGTTGGTGAACCTGTCCCAGTGGGCTCAACTGCCCAAGGATTATCAAGAAATCTTTAAAACGGCAGCTTATGAGGCAAATTTGAATATGCTGGCCCAGTATGAAGTGCTCAATCGCGAAGCCCTAGCCACCTTAAAAGCGGGGGGGACTCAGTTACTGCCCTACAGTCAAGAAATTATCGACGCAGCGAAAAAAGTCACTTTTGACTTGTATGCAGAAAGTGCCAGTAAAGATGCAACTTTTCGCGGGATTTATGAACAATGGAATAAATTTCGCGAAGAAATGCACCAATGGACGGCGATTACGGAGTTGAGTTATGGCAACTTGGTGATTCCCAAACCCTAAAGAAACTCGGGTTTATTCTGTAGCCTGCGTAGGCAGGCTTTGTTAGTATAGCCCCACCCTTTAGGGTGCGGGTTTTTTAGACCTAAAGCCTATGAATACCGGATTTGGTAGGCGTAAAAGAGGAGGCAGAGCCTCCCTTATGGCATTCCCAGGCAGAGCCTGGGAACGAGAAGAGATTTAGAGACGGCGGATTTGATGGTAAAAAATTATGCTCTGGTGCATGAATGGCTGACGCCTTATGCAACTGGGGGGTCAGAACTGGTGGTTAAAGAAATTCTCAATGCAGTGGATGCGGATCTGTATGCCTTGATTGATTTTGAATCGAAAAATCCGGAGAGTTATTTATTTAAAAAACAGATTGGTTCGACGTTTTTGCAACAGTTTCCGGGTGCTAAAAAGGGAGTTCAAAAGTATTTGCCCTTGTTACCTCTAGCGATCGAACAGTTAGATTTGCGGGAATATCCGGTAATTTTATCCTCGTCTCATGCAGTGGCGAAGGGGGTGCTGGCGGCACCGCATCAGATGCACGTCTGTTACTGCCATACGCCGATGCGCTATGCCTGGGATTTAACGTTTGATTATTTACAGAATAGTGGGGCGGGGCGAGGATTGGCGGGAATTTTGACGCGGTATTTGCTGCATCGATTGCGACAGTGGGATGTGATTTCGGCGAATCGGGTGGATTATTTTATTGCCAATTCCCAGCATACTGCGCGCAGGATTTGGCGGTGTTATCGGCGGGAAGCAGAGGTGATTTATCCGCCGGTGAATGTGGAGCGTTTTCGGTTTGAACCTCAGAAGGAGGATTTTTATTTAACTGTGGCGCGGTTGGTGCCTTATAAGAAGGTGGGGACCATTGTGCGGGGGTTTAATCAGTTGGGAAAACGGTTGGTGGTGATTGGGACGGGTCCAGAGTTGGCAGAAATTCGGGCGATCGCAGGGCCAAATGTGGAGGTGCTGGGGGAACAACCCGATCCGGTGGTGGAGGATTATATGGCACGAGCGAAGGCGTTTGTGTATGCTGCCTGTGAGGATTTTGGGATTGCCTTAGTGGAGGCTCAAGCTTGTGGGACGCCGGTGATTGCATACAGGGCGGGTGGGGCGTTAGAGACGGTTTTGGATATCCGCAACCATCCCTCGGAGGGGACGGGATTATTTTTTGGTGAGCAAACGGAAGGGTCCTTAATGGAGGCGGTGGTGAGCTTTGAACAGTTGCGATCGCAGTTTAATCCCCAAGCGGGGCGGGAACAAGCGGCCCTGTTCACTCCCCAGGTGTTTCAGGAGCGTTATCGCAATTTTATCAATGAGTGTTATCAGAAATTTCTGGCGAAGGCTTGATAAAAAGCTAGTTTTATGGTATATGGGTAAACAGACCTTGCTGGGACCCTTAAGTTGAGCGATCGCACCACCAAATCAGCCAAAAAATCTGCAATGCTTTCTTTCCATCCCCTGTACAAATAATCTGCAATTTGAAAGGATTGAGGCGAGCAGGGTGTAATCAACTCCTCCTGACGGGAAGTAAATCGGCATGAATCGCTCAGACTCAGAAAGACAGGCACTTTGAAAGAGTCAGTTTTGTCTGGGTGTCTGTGACCTGAACTCTCCAGACGCGGTGCAAAACGTCTGAAGGCTTTACAATCAGGACTGTGTGTGGTGTGAATTAAAGGAGTAAGATGACTGCCGATAGCCAACTCATCTCCGGCAAAGTGATTCGGGCGGTTGCCAGACGGACTTTTTGGCCTTTCGTCCTGAGTGGTATCAACGGAGAATTTTCCAAGCGGCTGTTCGACGTTGTGTTTTCCCTGTGCGTTCTAATCGTGTTTTCCCCGGTTTACGCGATTTTGGGTCTGCTGATTTACATTAGCTCCCCCGGCCCAATTTTTTATGTGCAGGAGCGCGTTGGCAAGAACCGCAAAAAATTCGGATGCATTAAATTCAGGACAATGGTGCTCAATGCCGACGAAGTTTTGCTGGATATCATGGAAACTTCCCCTCATCTGCGTCAAGAATTTGAGGATAATTTCAAACTCAAGCAAGACCCAAGAATTACTTGGATCGGCCATTTTCTAAGAATCACAAGCCTGGATGAATTCCCCCAATTTTGGAATGTTTTGAAAGGTGAAATGAGCGTTGTCGGCCCTCGACCCTTAGTGGTTGAAGAATTGCCCAAATATGGCCGATATATCGATAAAGTCCTTACCATTAAACCCGGAATTACCGGATTATGGCAGGTCTCCGGTCGAAATGACATTCCCTATCCCAAGCGCATCCAAATTGACGTTTATTATGTCAATTTTAAAAACTTGTGGATGGACCTGTGGATTGTCTTAAAAACCCTTAAAGTGGTGCTGTTCCCTAAAAATAATGGGGCTTATTAACGGGCCTTGTTGCTCTGAACTGCATCAGTGTTCTTGCTGGTGCAGTTCACCCGCTTTAACCCACCGACTGCGATCGGGAATTATGCTGAGGACGCAAGGCTTCAGCAAATTTTTTTTGCCTTACCCACCCCAAACCCCGGGGAAAATTTAAAGAAAACGGTGACAGTTGATACCCGGAGGAAGTACAATCCTGTAACATCCCGTAACGGAAACCGGACGACTCGATTTACAAAAAGTTCGCCAAAACTACGCCAAAACTATAGGGTTCTTTCACATTAACTGGCAAAATTCACGATAAAGTGAAAGACTGATTTGATAAATCCCTCCCTGATGGAAAAATTCCCAGGATGGGGGTCACGGCAAATAATCATTAGGGTGCGGTTCAGTACAGACTCAGGCGATCGCCACTTTGAGTCAAAAGACTTAACTAGAGATTGAGAGGAAAAATAAAAAATGACGCAGCAACGTAAGCGGGCATTAATCACCGGCATCACCGGCCAAGACGGTTCTTACTTAAGCGAATTATTACTAGAAAAAGGCTATGAAGTCCACGGGATTATTCGCCGGACTTCCACCTTTAATACCGACCGGATCGACCATCTTTATGTGGATCCCCATAGTGAAGCCGCCCGATTATTTCTCCATTACGGCGATTTGACCGATGGGGTCACTCTCCGCCGCATTCTCGAAGAAGTCAAACCCGTTGAAATTTACAACCTGGGCGCTCAATCCCATGTCCGAGTCAGCTTCGACTCCCCAGAGTACACCGTGGATACTGTGGCAATGGGAACCCTGCGTCTGTTAGAAGCAATCCGCGACTACCAACATCGCACCGGGATCCAAGTCCGGTTTTATCAAGCGGGTTCCTCGGAAATGTTTGGTAAGGTTGTGGAAGTCCCGCAGAAGGAAACGACCCCCTTTTATCCCCGGAGTCCCTATTCCTGCGCCAAGGTTTACGCGCACTGGCAAACGGTCAATTATCGGGAATCTTATGATTTATTTGCCTGTAATGGCATTCTGTTCAACCATGAATGCGTGATTGACAATACTCCGGTGTTCATTCGTCAGGATGGATTAATTGACCTGGTGTCCATTGCGGAAATTGTCCCCCATAACCAGGATCCAGGCCATAAAACTCGATATACCACGGACATTAGGGACGGTAACGGGTTGGAAGTCTGGGATGCCAAAGGGTGGGCGCAAGTGACTTGCATGACGGCAACTTGGAATGGTGACCCAGAACAAGCTAACAAAACTGTACATCGGATTGCTGCGGAGGGTGCGGTTTACCATGCCACAAGCGATCACGTTGTGTTTGTGGAACAAGGAGAATTGGCCGTCGAAAAACCTGCCGGTGAGGTCAAAGTTGGGGATTCCTTGGCATTGATTGACTTGCCGCGATCGCCTGAACAAATTGACCTCACCGAAACTGAGGCATGGTTGCTAGGAGTGTTCGTTGCTGCTGCAGAAATTGACAGCAAAGGTCAGGTAACCTTGACAATTCCCGATCCAACTTTAACCAGTCGCCTCGCTGCATCTTGGCGAAAAGTCTCTGGTGGAAGTTGCGATCGCCTGGGCGCATCCCGTCTCCAGTTATCTGGCAATTCCGCTTACGGGGACTACTTGCAGTCCGAACTGTACAGCAAATCCCAAGACAAACGCATTCCCAAGCGGATTCTCAATGCAGGCGATCGCGAACGGTTAGCCTTTTTAGACGGATTTAAAGCGGTTTCTCCCCTTGCTGGGGACTCTTTCACCGTCCAAACTCCCTCCGCCCTCCTTGCTGCTGGACTCTATTGGATGTCCATCACCACCCTGCAACAACCCGCCTGGATTGCCACCGAACCCCAAGGCGACTGCCTACAGTATCAAATTCACGTCAACGCCACCCCACCCCAAGGCACCTCCCGCGCAGAAGTGATCACCGCTGAAGCGATTAACTATCAAGGATGGTTGTTTGATTTAGCAACCACTAGCGGGACCTTCCATGCTGGAGTCGGCCAAGGTTGGATCCATAACTCTCCCCGACGAGGCGAAACCTTTGTCACCCGCAAAATTACTCGGGCGATCGCCCGGATCGTCGCCGGAAAGCAGAAAAAACTCTTTCTCGGTAACCTGGATTCCCAACGGGACTGGGGCTATGCCAAAGACTACGTTCGCGCCATGTGGTTGATGCTGCAACAAGACGAACCGGATGATTATGTCATTGCCACTAATGAAACCCACTCGATTCGGAAATTTTTGGATTTAGCCTTTAATTTTGTTAACCTGAATTGGGAGGATTATGTGGAATTCGACCCCCGCTATCTACGTCCTGCCGAAGTTGATTTATTAATTGGTGACCCTAGTAAAGCGAAGGAAAAATTAGGATGGGAACCGTCGATTACCTTTGAACAATTGGTGGCCTTAATGGTGGATTCCGACCTCAAGGCGATCGGGGTAGAATCTCCCACGGGACAATCGATTATCGATCGCGCCTTTATCCGCCAAGACAGTGGTCACATGGTGGACTAATTCACAACCCAATCCCGTTTCCTCCCCAAGACACTGGGGAGGGGTACTTACAAGGGTAGGTTTTTTACGCTTTAACTGCACCTGATGGTCCCCTTCCCGGTGTCTTGGGGAGGGGACCATCAGGTGCGATCGCCGCCTCGTTCAAGTATTAAGTATCAGAGGTTAAGCTAAATGGAATCATTAGACTTAAAAGACAAACGTATTCTCGTCACCGGAGGGGCCGGATTTTTAGGTCGGCAAGTCATCGACCAATTAACCCATAATGGGGCAGATCCCGCTAAAATTACCGTCCCGCGATCGCGTGATTCTGACCTACGAATCATGGAAGTTTGTCAGCAGGTTGTTCAACAACAAGATATTATCATTCACCTCGCCGCCCATGTCGGGGGAATCGGCTTGAATCAAGAAAAACCAGCCGAACTATTTTATGACAACTTAATGATGGGGACACAACTAATTCACGCCGCCTATCAAGCAGGCGTGCAAAAATTTGTCTGTGTTGGCACAATCTGCGCCTATCCCAAATTCACCCCCGTCCCTTTCAAAGAAGATGACCTTTGGAACGGATATCCGGAAGAAACAAATGCGCCTTATGGGGTTGCAAAAAAAGCCTTATTAGTCCAACTGCAATCTTATCGGCAACAATATAATTTTAACGGCATTTATTTACTTCCGGTTAACTTATATGGACCGGAAGATAACTTTGACCCCAGCAGTTCTCATGTCATTCCGGCCTTAATTCGTAAAGTTCATGAAGCCCAAAAACGGGCCGATCAAGAATTAGTAGTCTGGGGCGATGGTACTCCTTCTCGGGAATTTCTATACTCCACTGATGCTGCCCGAGGGATTGTGATGGCTACCCAATCCTATCATAAATCTGACCCGGTTAATCTGGGAACGGGCTATGAAATCACCATTCGCAATTTAATTGAACTGATTTGCGAATTGATGGGATTTGAGGGCAAACTGGTCTGGGATACAGACAAGCCAAATGGTCAACCTCGCCGTTGTTTAGATACGGAACTGGCTAAAAAAGAGTTTGGATTTACGGCAGAGGTTGGGTTTAAAGAAGGATTGCAAAAAACGATTGCTTGGTATCGGGAAAACGCAGCTTAGGCGGCAAGTGAAGTGGCAAGAACCGGGTAAGGACCGGGGAATTCCTTGTCCTTACTCCAAGTTTATAACACAATTTTATGGTTGACAATTCCCGAATGTTTCTCGACCCTCAACTGGAGAAAGCGGAACTCAGACTCAAGTTACTCCAAAAGCGTAAGGCTCTTTCTCCAGCAGAATGGCAGGAGAAAAGTCATCGCATTTGTGGCAATTTACAATGTACGGATTTATATCAAAACTCCCTAACTATTTTAGCTTATATTAGTTTTCGCCAAGAACCGGATTTAAGTCCTTTATTTAGTGATAAAACTCATCAGTGGGGACTTCCCCGTTGCGTGAATAAACAGTTAGTTTGGCATCGCTACAGTAGCGGGGATACTTTAAAATCAGGGAAGTATGGAATTTTAGAACCCATGTCTGATGCACCCTTGTTGCAAGCGGATGAAGTGGATTTAATTTTAGTCCCATCGGTGGGATGCGATCGCCAGGGATATCGTCTGGGATATGGCGGTGGATTTTACGATCGCCTGCTGTCTCTTCCGCAATGGCAGTCTAAACCCACGGTGGGTATTCTATTCGGTTTTGGCGATTTACTTCAGTTACCCATCGCGTTGTGGGATAAACCCTTGCAGGCAGTTTGTACCGAAGTTGGGTGGCGACAAATCCCATCGGAATGAGTTGGAGGGGACGAGAGAGAAAACCCCAGGTTTTTTTTGTAGAAAATTTAAGGTTTTATGACAATTTGTCCCGGGAAATGGCACAATGCCCTGGGTGAACCGCAACCCCTTTTTCTAGTTCAAAAACCCTTGGCGATCGCACTCGTTAGTCCTGGGTGGATCTGTAAAACCTTCTCCTATTTTCCCGGACCCCCTACAGCATGGGTCAAAACTCTTGACCCGGTGGGAGGGAGGAGGATAAAATAAATAATTAGGTGTAAATTACTCTACAAATCGGAGAACGAGCAAGCTAAACGGTTCTCAAGCAGGGTGCAAACCTGATGAAACTGCCAAATTAAGGGATAAGCGATCGCAGCGGCAAAGGAGAGATATCCCCCCACAGTTTGGCCCATTTCTGCAGCAGGTGCAGAATTTCATTCCCGAGAATTTGAAGGGAAAATCGGATGGAATGCTTCATCCCGATCAACAGGGGGATTAAACCCTCTCCCCTTTAACTTCTAATCTCCTCTACCCCTCGAAAGTATAAAACATGGTCGCGTTATTATGCAAAACCAGTCTGCGTTGGCGGTTGACCCTGTTAATTTCTGGATCTGTTGTTCTTCCCATGTTTGGAACCTTGCTGATTGCCAGCTATCAAGGGAGTCAAATTCTCCGGAAGGAGGCAGAAGACAAACTGATATTGCAAGCTGAGTCTCTCGCCCATAAAGTTACCCAATGGGATCAGAAAGTCGTTCAAATTATTCAAAATTTGAGTTTGCAACCGGCTATTAGGGATATGGATGGGGAGGAACAAGAACCCGTTTTAAAAGCAGGGATTGCCGTGTATCCAGATATTTATCTGATTAATACCCTGGATACCGATGGATTCAATGTGGCCCGCAGCGATCGCAACCCCCTCAAATACTATGGCGATCGCAACTATTTTAAACAAGCGATCGCCGGACAAGAAGTATCCCGAGAAATTCTTTTAGGACGAACCTTAGACAAACCCGCTATTGTTTTTTCCACTCCCATTAACCAGACACTTTATGCCGAGGACCCGGAAATCGTGGGGGTTCTCGCCTTAGCAATTACCCTCACGGAAGTCACGGAACAAGTCCAAGCCATTAAGGTGGGTAAAACCGGGTATGCTTTTGTTGTAGATTCCCAGGGTAAAATCCTCGCTCATCCTCACTCTCCTCAATTCAAAGCCTTACAAGACTTTCATGAATATCCCCCGGTCAAATCTCTGATTAACGGGCGTTCTGGTTTATTAATTTTTGAGGATAGTGACCAGAATAAATGGGTTTCTTACAGCATCGTTTTAGCAAACGGATGGGGGGCGATCGTTCAACAACAAAAGTCAGAAATTTTAAATCAAGTTTACCAATTTTGGCAATTTTCCACCGTCCTTGCTGTTGGTGTTTTAATCGCTGTTGGGGGAATCACCTGGGTCATCTCTACCCAAACCATCCAACCCCTGCGCCAATTAAACCGGGCAGTTCAATTAACAGCCCAAGGGGATTTAAGCCAATCTGTTATTGCTAAAAAGCCCGATGAAATTGGCCTACTGGCCCAGTCTTTTAATGCAATGGCTCATCAACTCAAAGATTTGTTTGACCAGTTAGAAGAAAAGGTCAAAGAACGCACGGGGGAATTAGCCAAAGCCAATCAACTCATCACCGCTTTAAATCACAAACTCACTCTTGAAAATGGCCGAATGGGAGCCGAACTACTCATTCTCGCGGAAATGCAGAACATGGTTTTACCTAAACCAAAAGAACTCCAAGGCATTGAAGAACTGGATATCGCAACTTATATGCAGTCTGCCACAGAAGTGGGGGGAGATTATTACGATATTCTACCCCATCCAGGAGGGATTGCGTTTTGCATTGGCGATGTCACTGGACATGGCTTAGAGAGCGGAATTTTAATGGTGATGACTCAAGCCGCTGTCCGAACCTTAATTGAGTCAAAAAGCCATGATTTCATCGAGATATTAAATACTTTAAATCAAACTCTATATAAGAGTATTCAACGAATGGAGAGTGATAAAAATATCACTTTATCCCTGGTTAATTATGCCAATTACAAATTAATCATTAGCGGTCAACATGAAGAGGTGATTATTGGTCGGGCCAATGGTACGCTTGAGCGCATTGATACGATGGATTTAGGCTTACCCATCGGACTAGAAGAGGATATCACCCCATTTTTAAATTATCTAACCCTTGACCTTGCACCGGGGGATGGAGTCGTACTTTATACTGATGGCATTACCGAAGCCCGGAACAAGGCCAAACAAATGTATGGAATTGAGAGATTATGTGAAGTGGTGAGGCAATTTTGGTCTCAGCCTGCGGAAGAAATTAAGCAGGCAATTTTAGTAGATTTTAATCAATTCCTTGGAGAAAATGCCTTACATGATGATATTACTTTGGTAATTTTTAAGTGTTAAAGGTTCTATAGAAAAGGAGAGTTTAAATAAGACTAAAATTGAATTTAATTCAGGGGGTTGGGCCAAAATTTAGAAAGAGTAAAACCGAATTTTTTTAGAAAAATATGGAATTTTGTGTTATAATGCTCCGGTTTAAATCCCTTTGATTGTCTTTATTTTCAACTTTCAAGGCTAACCTCTATGAAAGATTCCCTCAAGCTGACCGTTGCGCGTCAAACCCACTCCCGATTGAAACGCTTGGCCCTCTATGCCCTGTTAAGTGCGATCGCCTTCCTCACCCTACTTCCCTTAATTTGGCTGGTGAGTACCGCCTTCAAATCCCCGAGTGAAAACATCTTTCAAGTTCCTCCGCAATTCCTACCCGCCGAACCCACCTTCGAGAACTTTGTCCGGGTATGGCAAGCCAGTCCCTTCGGACAATATTTATTTAATAGTACCCTGATTGCGCTCCTAACAGTGAGCTTTAATGTGATATTTTGTGCCTTAGCGGCTTATCCCTTAGCCCGCTTAGAATTTCCCGGCAGGAATTTGATTTTTTCGGGGATAGTCTCTACGATTATGATTCCCTTTCAAATTGTCATGATTCCCTTGTATATCTTAACCGTACAATTGGGGTTAAAAAACACTTATTTAGGAATTATTTTGCCCTCTCTTGCCTCGGCTTTTGGCATCTTTTTATTGCGCCAAGCCTTTCAAGGAGTACCGAAGGAATTAGAAGAAGCGGGACGCATGGATGGTTGTTCAGAATTAGGGATTTGGTGGAACGTGATGATTCCTGCGGTGAGACCCGCCCTAGTGACGTTAGCGCTATTTGTCTTTATTGGGTCTTGGAGTGATTTTCTATGGCCGTTACTGGTGATTGATCGCACGGAATTTTATACATTACCCCTAGGAGTGGCGCGATTAGAAGGGACATTTTCCTTAGATTGGCGGTTGATTGCTGCGGGGTCAACGATCGCCATTGCCCCAGTCTTACTCTTATTTCTCCTCTTGCAGCAATACATTGTCCCCACAGATGCCGGGACCGGAGTCAAAGGTTAAGTATCAGCAGGGGGGATGAGTTCCCCCTCTTCTTACTTCGACTGGAGAGAAAGCGCAGCTTTGGGATAGGCAATCCGTTTGTGATTGAACTGTTGCCAAACTCTCACAAAAATTTCGGCAATTTTCGGCATTTCTTCCCGTTTCAGACCGGACTCACCCAGTTGATTATCTTGCCACCGGGCTTTGAGAATTTTATTCACCATATTCAAGGCTTCCTCTGGGCTGACATCCTTGAGACTGCGTAAAGCTGCCTCACAAGAGTCTGCCAACATGACGATCGCTGTTTCCCGGGATTGGGGAATCGGACCATCATAGCGAAACTCTTCGTCCCGGACTTCTCGCCCTTCTTGTTTCGCACGTTGTTGCGCTTGATGATAAAAATAAGCAATCAACATCGTGCCTTGATGTTCCGGAATAAAGGCTTGAATCGCTTTCGGTAAACGGAATTTCCGCGCCATTACCAGCCCTTCGCTGACGTGCTTTTTAATAATTGCCGCACTTTCCCAAGGGTCATCAATTTCGTCATGTTTATTCGGTCCCCCCATTTGGTTTTCGATAAACCCTTGGGGGTCGTGCATTTTACCGATGTCATGATACAGTGTGCCTGTGCGAATCAGTTCTACATTGCAGCCAAGTTCCTTCGCCGCCGCTTCGGCAAGGGTGGCGACAAACAGGGTATGTTGAAAGGTCCCCGGCGCTTCGGAAGCCAAACGTTTTAAGAGGGGGCGATTGGGGTTCGCCAGTTCCGCCAGACGGATGGGAGTCACTAGGTCAAACAGATGTTCCAGATAAGGACTCAAACCGAGGGCGACAATACTCCAGGAGACGCCAGCGATCGCCTGAATCCCAGCAGCCCCGAGAATCGTGTACCAAATCGTCCCTGCCGTGGCACTGGGAATCAGGCTGCCAATCAGGTAAACTCCACCTTGGGTTAAACCCGCCACACCCCCAACCATTGCCAGTTCTTCTCGCGATCGCATCCGTCCGGCGAGGATACCGCTGATTAACCCGGCTGCCGCATTCGCCAGCAAATAAGTCCACTCGATTTCAATACCCAGGGGTAAGAGTACACTCAGCAGTCCTACAACAGTCCCCGAGAGGAGGGACCCGTAGAAACTGCCAAGTAATAACCCGACTGCCGGTAAGGTGGTGTAAGGAATTCCCAAAGAAATTAGCAGGGGTGCCGTCAAGGAGAGGAGTAACACCAGAGTACGATCGCGCCGTCGTAACTTCGGATGTACAAGCCCTTGCGCCACCCAAAAAATCCCCACGGCGATCGTCACCGTTCCCCCAAACCCAAATAGTCCCACCCAATTAATTTCCCGACGACTCATATCAAAGCGATCGAGGAGCACAAATTGGGACTGAGAAATTGTTTCCCCTTGTTCAATAATCACCTCCCCTTGTTCCACACTGACAAAAACCGGCTTAACTTCTAGGGCCGCTTGTTCCGCGCGGACTCGGGTGCGTTCTAAATCTTTGATTAAATTAGGCTGTAGGACCTCCAATAGCAAATTCTCAGAGAGTTCCACTGCCTCCTGTGGGACCTGGCCTTCCAACTGAATCATCACCGCCATTTGCAGAATATTTTTGGGAAGTCCGGGTGGAATCCCTTGGGACAACATCCGCTTTAAGGCATTGTGGAGACCCAATTGAGTTTGAATCCACTCTTCGTCCGAGAGTTCAAATAAATTGAGACTATAAATATGGGTTGAGGCGATACTGGTCGTATCTGCGATCGCCGCTACCGCTAAACCGTAGGTTTGACGCGCCTGGGAAATTTCCTCAATCAAGGTCGAAAACGCCACGGACCCCCCGCGTTTGCGGTAGCCTTGCAGTTCCATCACCGCTTGCTGTCCGGAGTCAGTTAACAGACCCCGTTCCACCGCCCAATCTGCCGGAGATGAGCTATCGGCGCCCGGGAGGGAATTGTCGGGAATCTCCACCATTGGCGCATCTTCTCCCGCCGCCCTCACCACCCCGCTATATTCCCACTCTTGCGCCTGTCGTAGATAAAGCTGGGTGGAAGTAGACAAGATGGTGGTATCCACAAAGGGAAATTGCCCCCCGACTTGGCGCAATTGAGTCCCCTCGTCTAACACTCGTTGCAGGACTTTCTCAATCTGCTGAGAGACGGGGCGATCGATCATTAAAACCGGACTGGACCCAATGCGGGCCGCCCTGCGATTGTCTTCCGTGGTTTTGGTGTCCTCTACCCTAGCATCTTCAGGCGCGATAAAGGTTTCTGGGGCAATAGTGCCTACACCCAGTTGCGGCTGATTGTAAAAGCGCTGTCCGATGGTTGCGGTGAGGCAAGTCACCGCCAGTAGAACCGCTACAGGGGAATGGACGGTGGTATTCATCCGCGATGGGAGTCCCTTTGTCCAAGCCCTCGGTTCCGTCGAACCTTGAGCGGGAGAGGCGGGTAACTCGTGGGGCAAAGACGGAGGGGACCCTTGAGGGAGGGTCCCTCTCTTCCGCCCATTGCGATCGGAGAGATTGCGCGAGTAAATGTTGGCGCAATCTCTCCCCCATTGTTCGAGTTGCCGAGTCAGCATCTGAATTGATCTCATGGATCTCTCGTGCCTGTTCTAAATTAGAGGATTGCTAGGAGTAGAAGGCAAGGCGTTATGCACTATTATAGAGGCACTCTTCCTCGGCCTAAATCTTCACCCCCAAAGGCGGGGATCGGTGGGGTAAATCAGCTCAGGGGGATTGCAAGCCGTTGGTTTGCCTAGAACGTCTGTTTAGGATGAGGTAAAGGGCAGGCGATAGGGGCTTTCTGGCCCTAATCTGGGGTTAAAGACCGGAAATTTGGTAAGAACAATCTAAATTTTTCTTCTCCCAATTCTCCCCCATCCCCCCACTGAGGCCCTAGAGTCGCCAGGGACGAATCACATTAGGTGCGGCGACAGCGCGAAAATGAATCGCTTCTTGTGGTTGATACTGGACATCATAGACCCCCGACCAGGTGGCCAGCAGGCGATCGCCCAGGTGGAACATTTTATCGGTTTGCAAGGGACCCTGTTGCCCGGTCCAAGGGATGCCTGGAATGCTGTTATAAGCCCCGGACAAGATTCCCGTGATTACAGTGGTCACAGGGGCTTGGCTCCCTGTGCGAGTGGCACGACTGATGGATAATCGGAAGTCTTCTAGGGTACTCAGAAGGCAGTAAAAGCCTAGGGCAAAGGGGAGGCTGCCGGGACCCTCAGTCTGGGCTACTTGTTCTCGAACCCGCTCTAAACTGACACCTTGGGCGAGGAGGGTTTCGACGGTTGCCAGTTGGGGAATCAGAGGGGATGAAGTGTCCTGAAGATAGGCAATGGTTTCTCCAATCAAACTGTGCGGGTTTAGCCGTTCTGTCAGAGTGGCGGCGATCGCATACCCCAGGGCCAAGAGTCCATCTCTTTCAGCCACGGGGATTGACAAAAGCTCACTAATCTGATATAAGTTCGTTCGCAAAAATTCTAAGTGTTCGTGATAGAAGAGGAGAACCGGAACCACAGCCATCAGGCGATCGGCCCCTAAGATTACCGGAACGTCCATTCCCTCGGACTGTTGAGACACCGAGGCGACTGCCTCACACCAGCTAGAGGAGTCAAATCCGCCATTTTGAATTAAATTTTTCGCACTCGCCACCAGGTATTCCTCGTCCCCTGGCCTCGGGCGCACCTCCAGCAGAGGTCCGCTCAAGGAAATCACACCGTTTCCTATGCTATAGCCTATATTAGCACCGAGTAGGGTTCCCTGAAACCGACTTAAAACTGAATATCGCATTCTGATAACAATTGCCCGTGAATATGATATAAAGCGAATCTCCATCAGTTTGTCATATAAAATGCTTGCCCTTGATACTCCCTGAGCAGTAGGAGCAAGCCGATCGCATTCCACTTCTGTCTAATAGCCAATAGGAAAACCTGGGGGAGACAATGAGAACAGAAGAGGCAACTTCGAGGGATCCATGAAACAAATCCTACTGGCGATCGCCTTCCTGGTGACTAGCGCAATTCCCCTGGGCGCTGAGAACCCCCTACACCTGCAACAACTCTTCACTACCCGAGACTGTCGCAACTGTGAACTCAGCGGCATCAACCTCAGCGGGGCCAACCTCAGCGGAGTCAACCTCAGCGGGGCCAACCTGAACGGGGCCAACCTCAGCGGGGCCAACCTGAACGGAGCCAACCTGAACGGGGCCTCTCTTCTCGACGCCAACCTGGTTGGGGCCACTCTCAGAAGTGCCTCCTTAATCGTCACAAACCTCAGTGGTGCAATTTTGCATGAAGCGGACTTAAGGGATGCGGATTTATATGGGGCGATCGCCGCTCATGCCGAACTCAACTTCGTGAACCTCGTCGGGGCCTCTCTCCCTAAAGCCAATCTCTATCTCACCGATTTAACCGACGCGGACCTCTCCACCGCCAACCTAGAAGGGGCCAACCTAGAACGCGCCGACTTAACCGATGCCAAACTTAGGAATACCATCCTGATCGACGCCTCCCTCTGTCGCGCCATCATGCCTGATGGTTCTGTCTCGGAAATCGGTTGTCCCGCGCCGGAACCCGCACCGGAACCCGCACCGGAACCTGAACCCACACCCGCACCTGAACCTGAACCCACACCCGCACCTGAACCCGCACCTGAACCCGCACCTGAACCCGCGCCTGCACCTCTTCCACCACCGCCACCACCGCCACCACCTGTCACCCGGTAGCCGTGGGGAGAACTAGCCATAAGTCGAATGTGACTCCCCAAGCGAGTCCCGTAAAATAGGTGGATTCCATCTCAGGCGATTGATGCGGTACCGCGCAAGTTGCGGCAGGACGAGTCTTTATGAAAAAAATCAGAACCCTAGTTCAGCGCAAAAGTCAGAAAAAATATCCTCAAGCTTCTACAGTAGAGGGTCAATTTGAGTCGCGTCCTTTCCCCTCACCAACCGAGGCATCACCGGAACAGACCCCGGGGGTCCAAGGGGAATCCGAGGGGAAAAAGCGTCAGGGTTTCAACTTTGCCAAGATTGATATCTTTCCACCGGAGGAATCGGAAACCCCGGGGGTCCACCCAACGGTTCAGCGTCAAGGAGGCGATCGCCGCGAATCCGAGGAAGAGTCTATAAAGCCCGATGCTCAGGCGACTGCTCAAACCCGTGAAACAGTGCAACTCAAGGAAGACGAAGAACTCCAAACCCACGCCACCGCTCAAACTCCCGAGGAGGAATTAACCATCAATGCTGCACCGGCTACAGCCATTCAGCGAAAGGGAAAGGGCAAAGATAGACACGCTCAAGTAGACGATCGCCATAGTATCAGTGACCCCTACATCGACCCGACGCGCTGGTTGGAAACCCTCAAACGAGAACGAGTCTCGGATTTATTCCGCACCCCGGGCGGATTAGACGGTCATGTTCAACAGATCCAAATTGAAATCAACCGGCTAATTTCAGACCGCAATCGGCGCAAGTTAGAAGGTCAAACGGGGGCAGAAGTTGTGCAATATACAACCGCCTTAAATACCTTGCGAAATTCCCTGATTGCCAGCGCCAAAGCGGCAGAATTTGATTTTGCCAAATTTGGGGTTACTTTTGCGCCTCTTGCCTCCGACCTTTATCTCGAATGTGATCAGGGTCAGGTCAAAGTTGATGGCAAGCCCGTCTAAGCGAAGGCACGGCAATGCCGTGCCTTTTTTCGGGGGTTAAATTCCCGGAATTTCCGATAACTTTGACTCTAATTCTTCTACCTTAAACTGGGTCGCTTCCATCCATTCTGCGGTTGTAAAATCATATCCATCTTGACGAGCCATCGCGACTAATTTATCTAAACTCGGAGCAGAATTATATTTTTCTTTAAGCGAAGGATCGGCTTGAACTGCTCTAAACAGTCGAACAACCTCGGGTAGCGCCATTTGAGATTCCTCCAAACATTCAATATCAGGCTGTAAACTGAAACATTCCCTTAAATTCTAAAACAAGTTTTTAAATTTAACCAGATTATGTCTAAAGACATTGGCAAAAAATTAGCCCAAGAAGCCGGTAGCCGCGAACTCAGTCGCATCATCATGCGGGGTTCGTCTATAAAACTGGGCATGAAGAATCGCCTGTTCCGATTCGTTCCCGCGCGGTTCCAATGGGTAATTCCCTTCATACAGCAAAACTTAAAGATTGAACCGCCGAAACTGTCGGCATTAAAATTCCAGCTACCGGGAAGATTGCGCCAAAACCAAGACTTGGCAAAAAATTCACAGCAACTCGCCCCAGAAATCGAAATAGGGACGCTACCGGAAGTTTTTCAACCCGTTCAACCCCTTTATTTAAAGTATGATTGCGCCCGAGGAAATCCCTTAAGCTGCGAAGAGGCTCAACAGACCCTGGAGGCAAACCCCCAAGCCAAATATTGCCGACAATGTGGGTTTCCTGTTCCCTTAGCGCCGGAAACTAAAATTCGAGGCGATCGCGCAACTTATCAAATTGAAAGATTATTGCGCCATCGGGGAATGGGACGGTTATATGCAGCCATCCAACTCAGCGATCGCCAACCTGTCATCCTCAAAGAATATATCTTACCTCACCGCTATTTTAACTCGGAAGAAATTCGCCAGCGCAAGGACTTATTTCGGTTAGTGGGGGGGATTAATTTAGCCGATGGGCGCATTCAGGACCAGAGGCTGATTTCCCCCTGGGAGGCAGTCGCACCCTTGCGGGAAGAACGCTGCTATCTCGTCACTAAAGGACAAATCGACGCTTTCCCAAATCTGTCCAGCTACCTCTTAGAAACGGGGGCATTTACTAACGCTCAAGTTCGTCAAGTCCTGGACCAAGTATTACAAAGCTTAGAGTTTCTCCACGAGCAGAAATTTCGGTTGCGCTCTGGTGCATTAAAACAGGGAATTATTCATGGAAACCTCAGCTTAGATAGCCTAATTTTTGTTCCCAATACCCAAGGATTTTTTATCTATTTATGTGATTTAGCCCTCTGGGAAAATTTTGGAAAACCTATTCTATCTGACTCGGCCTATTCCTCCCCTGGACAAGATTTAAAAGCATTAGGATATGTGGCATTTTATTTGTTAGCTGGACGCACATTTAACCCTCAAACTGAACAGGAAATTGACCCGAGGGTAGAAGATGATTGGCCCTTGGGCGTCCATCCTGCACTGAAAGACTTTATTTTAAACTTAATTGGACTGGGAACTCAAAAATTTGAAACGGCTCAAGTAGCGCGGCAAACCCTGCTAAAATTATCTGGGGAATGGTGGATCGGTGATGGCAGCGTAATTCCCTTGGGAGTACCAGAAACAATTATTCTGGAAACCGTGGAAAAAAAACGCCGTCTACGCAGGCGACTTTTAGCCTTTTTATTAGGAACTGCTGGGTTAATTTTATTGGCCCTATTAATTTGGTGGGCAATGGTGAGTCGGCAGCAAAAAGCTGTGGCAAAAGACCCGGTTTGCTGTATTGACAAATTAGCCGGTATTCCCCTAGGAAACTTTACTTATACGGCATCGGTAAATGGCACTTGGAGTTTTTTACTCCAGCAACCGAATTTAATTGCCCCAGGCAGAACTTTAGAGCAAGATTTGCAACAACGCCTCCAACCCGAAGACCCCGCAGAACCTCCGAAATATACATTTCGCTATTTACCTGAGCCCTCTTCAAACGAGGCGATCGCCAAAGTTTTATCGGGAGAAACTGACTTTGCCATTACAAATTTGCTCAATGCTCGCACAGCCTATGATAATTTAATTCACACTCAAATTGGCTATCGAGAATTTGCCTATGATGGCATCGTGGTTTTTGTGCCGTTTAGCTATTCTCGCCGAGAAAATGGACTTCCCCAGCGTTTAAATGGGAGCATTACATTCGACCAATTACGGCAACTTTATACGGGTAAAATTAGAAATTGGCAAGAATTAGGCGGTCCCAATCTTCCCGTTAAACTGTATATTCCCAATGAAGAAGAAGCATTGCGAATTTTTGAACAGCGAGTGCTCAAAGATGAACGGGCGATCGCTGAATTTCACAACCTCCTCAAAACCCCAACTACCGCCAATACCCTCGTCAGAATTCCTGCCCCAATTACCCCGCTTTCTACCTTCTCAATGCTGCGAACCGTCATCCGAGATTTTGAAGATAGAAATATCGGCAGTATTGGATTTGGCACTTTGAGTAAAGTCTTTGGACAATGTTCCGTTTATCCTCTTGCCTTAAGTGAAGGGAACAAATCTCCAGTTTCTCCCTTAGTTAGAAATCTGGATAACCAACCGATTTCTCCTCTCACCGATTTGTGTAATAATAAAGGCAGTTATAGCCCGAATGTAACCGCATTTTCCCAAAATCACTACCCCTTAGCCTATCCTTTGGTGGTGATTTATCCCCGGGACAATCGTCTTCCCTCCGTGGGAGAAAAATTTGCCGAAATTCTAACCACCCTAGAAGTTCAAAACCTCCTCGATCGCACCGGACTCATTCCGATTTACCGACAATCTCCCCCCTAATCCAAATCAGTCCAGGGAAAAGGGGTCAAGTTCGACCTTTGTCTAGTATCCACAACACTCCAAAAAACCTAAACTAAGCTATAGTTTGGGGGCCTCAATGCGTCACCCAATCCAAGGGGAGTCATTATTCATGACGAAACAAAATCAGCCGGAAACCCACGGACTGAATTATATTACGGCAAATCGCTTTTATGTGGAGATGCAGGAAAGCAACTCCATCGCCGCTTGTTTTAGCGAATGTTCGGGCTTGAGCGTTACGGTGAACTATGACACCTATTTTGAAGGGGGAGTCAACAACCAACAGCGAATCATCCTGGGAAATACCCAATTTTCAGAAGTTACCCTCAAACGAGGACTAACCAATGATGCCGCATTTTGGGGCTGGGCATCGCGAATGCTGACTAAAATTAGCCCGGATAGTGCCGGGAGTCCCCAGCGTCGGAATATTAATATTTTACTGTTTAATCCAGCGGGAGAAACGATTCAGTGTTGGACTCTAATTGGGGCAGTTCCCGTCGCCTGGAGAGCACCAGCATTAAGGGCAGATGCGGCAACGGTAGCCATTGAAGAGTTATCTTTGGCTTATGAAGGGTTAAATGTTGAGGTGAATAGCAACTCCGGTGGCAATGCTCTCGGCGGTGGTGGCAAGATTCACCAGAGTGGCAGGGGTGCCGGTGGGTTCTTTATCTAGGGGTTAAATTATGGTAGAAACTGTGGAGAATTATGGGGAGGAACCGGGCGATCGCAGTCGTGTGGCGGCGTTGAAACCCCTGGGAATTAACAAGCCTTTTTTGCCCCATCAACCCCTGGGACAAAAACCCTTTAAACCTCAATTTTTAACCCCGATTGCTAGGAAAACTTTAACGAGTTTTGAGTTAGAACCGGCGATCGCATCCAGTCACGAGGAAACGGTTGAGGAACGGGAGCAATTTCAGGAGGAACCCCGAGAAGAGATTCAGGAACTCAGGGGAATTGCGATCGCCACCCGAGGGGGACAACCGCTGGGACAGTGGCATTCCATCGGCGATCGGCAAACCCAACTTACCCTATCTGCTAACCCATCTTTTCAACTCCCTCTTACCCTCTCGGTAGAAGAAATTTCCCCGAATTTTGCTGAATTGTCCGCCTTAACCCCATTCGCGACTCCTCCCCTGGATCTGGGAATTGCTACTACAACCGAGTCGATGCCAACCGCTTGGGCGAATCTGGAAGACTTACTCACCCAAACCGCCGAAATCGATACCGAAGGGGAATTTGTGTTAACGCCCTGGGGAGTACAACGAGATAACCCCCCAGAACCCAACCGCGATCGCTCCCCCGTCCCCGTCCAAAATCCTCCCGACTATTCCGATCCTAGAAGTCGAGAAGTCACCATCACCGCCCCGGGATATGGACCCACACCGGAACCGGAAGACCTAGAGATTTTAGCGCGAAAAGTTTACGATTTGGTTAAACAGCGCCTAACAATTGAGCGCGAACGAAATGGGGGTCGCTATTCTCGGCGATCGCCCTGGTAAATTCAGACTTAACCATGAGGAAAAACCGCCATGCCAGGTAACAACGTTGCATCAGGGAAACTGGAAAAAGCTAAATTGATTTCCCAAGAAAGTGACACCATCGAATTCATGTTCAACCCCACCGAACTGGTATTCGATCAATCCGTTAGCATCAATCCCAGTCGAGGTGCGCGAACCAGTTCCGGATTATCCAAAGTCAGTTTTGCCCATCCCGAACCCTGCACCCTCACCATTAGTAACATCATCTTTGATACCTACGAAACCGGCACCAGCATCCTACCCTCTATCAATCTTCTCAAACAAGCTGTCAGTTTTGCCACCAAAGGATCGGGCGCAAAAAAACGTCCTCCCACCTATATTTTTGCCTGGGGACAACAACAATATATGCGCTGTTTCGTCACCCGACTCAGCTATCGATTAACCCGCTTTTTACCCGATGGAACCCCCGTGCAAGCGCGAGTCGATTTGACCCTCACGGAAGTGGATAAAGCAAAAGCAACTGGGAAGTAGGGAGATGGGGGAGATGGGGGAGATGGGGGAGATGGGGAGATGGGGGAGATGGGGAGATGGGGGAGATGGGGGAGATGGGGGAGATGGGGAGGATGGGGAAGATGGGGGAGATGGGGGAGATGGGGGAGATGGGGAAGATGGGGGAGATGGGGGAGATGGGGAGGATGGGGGAGATGGGGAGGATGGGGGAGATGGGGAGGATGGGGGAGATGGGGAGGATGGGGAAGATGGGGAAGATGGGGGAGATGGGGGAGATGGGGAGGATGGGGGAGATTTAATTGGGGTTGATTAGAACTCAAGATGACTTTTCATTGCTTAATTATCATCAGAAATTTATACCAAATCTACATTAGGAACCATGACAGCAATCTCTTATTTAGCTCAACCTAGCTTAACAATAGATGGAACCGAGGCATCGGAAAAATTAAGGGCAGATATTATAGAAATTTCCGTAGAGGAAAGCCTTCATCAGCCGGGAATGTTTACCCTGATGATTAACAATGACTATTTTCCCGGGATCGGAAAACCCTGGGGACATGAAAAATTATTTGCCATTGGTAAACCCATCGAAATTGGGTTTAGTTCCAGTACCACGGAAGCGCCGGAATTTTCCAAAGGTCAAACCACTGCCAACCTGTTTAAAGGAGAGATTACCTCCATTGAATGTAGCTTTACCCAAACCTCGGAAGCTACCATGCTGATTCGAGGCTATGACGTCGGACATCGGCTGCATCGCGGGAGATATAATCGGTCCTTTCAAAATATGAGCGATACCGATATCCTTAAAAAAGTGATTAAGGAAGTGGGAATTTCCAGTGGTACTGTTGATTCCAGTGGTTCTCCCCATGATTATGTGTTTCAAGAGAACCAAACCAACATGGAATTTTTGCGGGAACGAGCAACCCGCAATGGATTTGAACTGTTTGTTCAGGATGGAAAACTTAATTTTAGAAAACCCAAAGCAGGCAGCACTTTAGAGTTAAAATGGTTACAGGATATCCATAGTTTTCGAGTGCGAGTTTCCAGTACCGAACAAGTGAGCGCCGTGGAGGTGCGCGGGTGGGATTATAAACTAAAAAAGCCGATTGTTTCCAAGGCTAATTCGGCTACAGTCTTAACGAAAACCGACTATCAAGAGGGTGAAAAAACCAGTTCTGCATTCAATGGGCAACCCGCGAAAGCTACCATGATAGTCGTGGATAAACCTGTTTTTAGTAATAAAGAAGCTGATACGATCGCCCAATCTTTATGTAATGAATTAGGCGGAGAATTCGTTCAAGCGGATGGCGTAGCCGAAGGAAATCCAGATATCCGCACCGGCAAAGTTGTCCAATTTGCCGACATGGGAAAATATAGCGGAAAATACTATATTACCGAAGCCCGCCACCTTTATCAACAGGGGATTTACACCACAGAATTTAGTGTTCGAGGGTTGCGATCGGATGATATTTCCACCACCGTTGCACCGGAAAGCCGACTCGAACCGGGACAAACCATGATGGTGGGAGTAGTATCTAATAATAACGACCCCGACGGATTAGGACGAGTGCGGGTGAAATTTCCCACCCTGACGGAAGAGCATGAAAGTAACTGGGCCCGGGTAGTGGCGATCGGGGCCGGACTCAATCGCGGATTTGACTGCTTGCCAGAAGTTAATGATGAAGTGCTGGTAGCCTTTGAACATGGAGATATTCATCGACCTTATATCATCGGGGGCGTGTGGAATGGCAAAGATAAACCCCCAGAAAAAGTGGCCGAATCCGTCGTCGGTGGAAAAGTGCGTCTCAGAACAATTAAAACTCGCCTCGGCCATAAATTGCAATTTGTAGAAGAAGATAAAGGCAGCAGTAAAAAAGGGATTTATATTGAGACCGTTGACGGAGATAAACATAAACTGCATCTGAATGATACAGACAAAAAAATAGAAATGAAAACCAGCGGGGCGCATTACCTGCTGTTAGATGATAAAAAAAAGAAACTGGAAGCCAAAACCAATGGCGGGCATACCGTCTTAATGGATGATAATGGCAGTAAAAAGATAGATGTGACCTCCGTCGGGGACATGAACGTGAAAACGGGGAGTTCGGGAAAAACCCGCACCCTCAAAGTCGATGCCGGGGAAATTCAAGTCACAGGAATGACTAAAATCCTGCTGAAAGTTGGCCCGAATAGTATTGAAATATCCAATTCGGGGATTAAAATTGATGCCCTGAAAGTGGACGTTTTGGGAAAAACCGGAGTCGAGATTAAATCCCCACTTAAAGTTGAGATTAGTGGCGCAACACAAGTTAATGTGCAATCGGCGGCACAGGTGGGGATTAAAGCCGGGGCCTCCCTGACCGCTCAAGCGGGGGGTTCCTTGGGTCTGCAAGCGGGCGGGTCCTTAAGTGGACAGGCAGCGGGTTCGGTGAGTTTCACCAGTGGGGGTGCCGCGAGTATTACCGCCGGTGCTGCATTCCAAGTGACTGCCGGTGCCAGTGCAGGGATTTTAGCACCCCTGATTCGTCTCAACTGTTGAGATATCCGAGAATGCGACTTATGGCTAATGGTCAGTCCCTGGTGAGGCCGTTAAAAATGGGGGCTAAATGATCCAGGCCATAATCAGAGGAAAATTATGTTTCCGGTAGCAGTATTAGGAGATGTAGCGGGGGGGAGTCCGATTATAGGACCCGGAGCACCCACGGTTTTAGTGATGGGTCGTCCCATTGCTTGTATGGGGGATGCGGTTGCCGGTGCCCCGATGGCAGCCGGGACCTTGGTGATGCCAGCTTCCGTGACGGTGTTGGCAATGGGCCGTCCCGTAGCTCACATGATGACAATGGCCGTAGGGATGAGTGTCCCGGCACCGATTCCAGTTCCCTTGGCGTTACCTGTGGTTGCCACCGGGGTGACGGTGTTGGTTGGGCCTCCGTAAATTAGGAACGCTGACCCCTGAAGGAGTCAGCGTTCACAGAGTGGCTACAATTCCTTTAGACTCGACTTTTGGCGAATATTCCTAAGTCTGTAGACTTTAGTAAACTAGCGACTAAAGTCTGTGGACTCACTGTTTCATGGCAAACGATTACAACCCCCAACCGCCTCGGGATTACATCGGAACGGGATGTTCATTTCCGTTACGGATCAATGTCCAGGGCAAAATGCAACTGAGTTCCGATGTTCGCAATGTGGAGGAATCCATTCGGATTATCCTCAATACCAAATTCGGAGAGCGCGTTTACCGCCCCAATTTTGGGTCGCGCCTGTCGGAGTTGGTGTTTGCGCCGATGAATACTCAAACCCTTTTACTCATCCGAGTCTACATTGAAGAGGCTCTGGAATTGTGGGAACCGAGGATTATCATTGAGGGAATTTACACCGAACCGGATCCGGTTCGAGGTCGGGTTGAGGTTCGGATTGAATATCGTCTTACAGACAGTTACGAGTCGCGTAGCATGGTCTATCCGTTTTATTTAATGCCGTCATCTTAAAGGGGTCATTTGTCCTTTGTCCTTTGTCATTTGGATTCCTGAATAATCAGGACATAAGACATAAGACATAAGACATAAGACATAAGACATAAGACATAAGACATAAGACATAAGACATAAGACAAAGGACAAAGGACAAAGGACAAAGGACAAAGGACAAAGGACAAAGGACAAAGGACAAAGGACAAAGGACAAAGGACAAAGGACAAAGGACAAAGGACAAAGGACAAAGGACAAAGGACAAAGGACAAAGGACAAAGGACAAAGGACAAAGGACAAAGGACAAAGGACAA
>NZ_JAMXFA010000048.1 GCF_025370785.1 Laspinema olomoucense D3b | reverse complement strand
CCATCCTCCCCATCCTCCCCATCCTCCCCATCTTCCCCATCCTCCCCATCCTCCCCATCTTCCCCATCCTCCCCATCCTCCCCATCCTCCCCATCTTCCCCATCTTCCCCATCCTCCCAGTGTGGAGGGTCTTCTTAAACCTCTTCCTTGAAGGGCAGATCAAACAGGGGCGTGCAGATGCCGTCTTGTTTTTTCCCGGTGAGTAGATAGACAAGCATTTCCCCCTTCCCTTTAATGGGGATAGGGCCTCGGCACTCGAAACAGTAGCTAGACTGTAAGAGGGAGTAGGTGGTACTAGAGACCTGAATACGTCCGGGAACCCCGTGAGATTCCATGCGAGAGGCAATATTCACCGTATCGCCCCAGAGATCATAGATAAACTTGTGAGTTCCGATCACCCCAGCGATCGCCGGTCCAGAATGAATGCCAATCCGTATGGCAAAAGATTCGTGGCACTTGCGATTAAAATTCAGGATTTCCGTTTGCATATCTAGGGCCATTTCTGCGATCGCCGAGGCATGATTGTGGCGCTGCACGGGCAGACCCCCTACCACCATATAGGCATCCCCAATCGTCTTAATTTTCTCCAACCCGTGCTTTTCCGCCAGTCGGTCAAATATCGTAAAGATTTCATTGAGTAATTGCACCAATTCTGTCGGGGAAATCCGTGCCGCTAACTTTGTAAAGCCCACAATATCGGCAAATAAGACCGTCACTTCCGGAAAACTCTCGGCAATAGTTTGGGTATCCTCCTTGAGACGTTCAGCGATCGCCTTGGGCAAAACGTTCAGCAACAGGCGCTCAGACTTAGCTTGTTCCACCTCCAATTGCTTAAACGCTTGCTGCAACTGGGCAGCTTGTTCCGCACGGGCTAAGGCTAAAGCTTCAATTTCCGCAGTCCGGGAAACCGAAGTCAGCAGATAGGTGACCGGAATATGTGTCCACAAAAAGCCAATAATCAGCACCGCCCAAGAACGCCAGTGCCTTCGCGAAGCACGATATTCATCCGTCGGCCAAATATAGAATGCCCAAATCCGTCCATTCACCTTAATTTCTCGCCGGATCGCACCTTCGTTCCCGTTAGCAATGATTACCGCACGCACAGGATTTCGCTGATTTTCCTGGGGTTTGAGAGGACATTCCGATGGCACATCTATAGCAAAAGGTTCGGTGGCACTATTTGAGGTGACCAGTTCCGTGGATTCAATGAAAGTGAGCAGGGGATAGGGTTGACGGGAATCCGGGGGAGTTCCTGTTCCAGGGGTTTCATCGCACAGGTACAAGTTAAACTGGCTGCCCCTGGCTCCAGCGAGTTGAAACAGATTGTCCACCTCCACCCACCCCACGACAAACCCGAGCAAGGGTTTCACCGCCTCCTCACTGGGCTGGGGGTCATTTTCGAGGGAGAAACCCGTGGGGACAGCCGTCTCATAGACTGGGTGAACCGCTAAAAATCCCTGTCGCCAGCGCGAGCCAACTTGCCACTCTAGGCGCTCGCTGACCACCAATTTGCCCATCTGTGCCGCGCGTTTCAGTGCCGCTTGGTAGGCGGGATTGACAGCTAGATCGAAGCCGGAGGCATTGGGGTTTTCCTGGAGAGGGGCAATATAGGAGATGGGAAAGTATTCGGCAAGGCGATCGCGCTCGATGAAACCGCCGGGAGTGATAGATTGTGTAATCTTAAAATTCCTGTCCCCTTCAATCGCCATGCGCTCCTCGTAATCCTCGCGATCGGCATCCTCCACCCGCTCGATCCAAGCCACGAGAGACACGGTAGAAGGGTTTGAGAGGGGACGCTGCACGAACTGCTCAAAGGACTCCAGATCCACAGTGGCAGAAGCGTGAAAGAAATCCGTAATCGTGCGAATGACTTCCAAGTCGGCGTCGAGTTGCTGCTGCAATCGACCCGTTAAACCGTCAATGCTCCGATTTAATTCATAGTCCCGTCGCCGATTTTCCCACTCCCATACCACACTGAATCCGACGACAGACAGTCCAACCCCCATCCCAAAGATGATGGTAGCAGGAAGATAGCGACTCCAGGGTATTTTCGGCTTTTTTGGCATAGTTGCCTCGATATGTTTGGCATCGATCTCTAATTCTCGATGCCCTAGAGCATCGATGTTATGAATCGTTTTACTGGGGAATGAGCATCCCCCCCTCGTTTACCTGAAATATCTTGTTTTCTACAGGTTTTCTAGGGGTTGGTGTCTCTATCCCCATCCTGATTGCATTGCACCTCACCCCACACCCTGATTCTGATCTCCCGAATGCGATCGCGGTTGGGAGTTAATGGATGGAACTGCCTGGATTCCGAACAATCAGCGGGTTCTGTTTGGATCCTGGGTTGATGCCTCCCCCATTTTACGGTCCCCTCATGCCAGTCCCAGCGCAGTTGTTAACGGATCTGGCTCCCTGATTTACCCCTATATTCTTGTCATCCAAACCGTCCCCTGACGCTGATAGTAGGCGGGCAATGTCAGAGCAGTTTATACCGTAACATATTCCTTTAGATAGACTGTTCCCCACCTTCGGGGCAGGCGAACCAGTCCCCAAACCCACAATTCCCCCAGCCCCGAAGGTAGTTCTTTCTCTTGTCCATCCCCCTCCATCCTTCTGCGCCCTTTCCAGCTCAACCCGACTTCCCCTAAATTTAGGCATAAACCCCTAAATTTAGGATTGGGTCTTCAATAATGCGTCCGTCTGGCTAGGCTTGCACCTGAGTTTAAAGACTCAACCCTCATAATTTGTAGCCAACCCGCAAATATAAAACCCGGATTCCGTATCAGTTCGGAGCCCTGCGTCTCCATCGACCGATTTGCGGTGAAGTCATGGGAAAAGGGGGTAGCGATTTTCTCCCCTTACCTACAATTTTATAGATTATATAGCCGGAATAGGGTTCGGGAAAAAGAGCCGGAGCAGCCCAAATTCCCTAAGTTCTCACCGGGGAGCAATGACCCCGGGAAAATTCCCCCATTTAGTCCAAAAATGCCCGGTTATCGCACCTCAAAGGACTGAGGGTTGGGTTCATCGATACATCCCCTTTGTTCCGTATCAGGGGGGACGACATTCGGCAGGACCTGCGGAAGTAACAACTTCTCTGAAATCCACCCCATATTACTCGGGCGGACCCCTACAGGGGGTGGCGCTGCCGGTGGGGAGGCGTCCTCATTGCCTGGTTCAGAGGCCCCTTCAGCCGGAGAAACGGGAGCGGGTGCAGCCCCCTCCGATTCCACGGGTTTTGGGGTCGAGCAAACTTGGACTTGGACCCAGGCATCGGTATCGCTAACTGCCTGTTGTTTGCCCATCACCAACAGAACACTGCCACCGGGGATAAACCCCAATTGATTTCCCGGGATGGCCTGCCCTTGCTGCTTCAACAACACCAATTTCCCATCCTCTGGCGCTTGCGCGGTAAAAGAATCCCGCAGTTGCAGGTACTGGCCCGGTTCTAGAGTGGGCTTTTCTGTGATGTCTGGAACCGGGAGGGGTTCACCCACGGGAGCCGGGGGGTTCGAGTAGTCTTCCGGTGAAAGGGGCAAATTCTCGATTTGATTCTGCCATCCCTCCTGGGTGAGAACTAAACCCGCTACGACGCCGACGCCAACTAACAACAGGATTCCGAGTAACATCGGCAACTTGGAACGTGGTGGCTGTAAAGAGGGTCTCAACTCCGTCGGGGCATCCTCGGGTTTGAGAGTTTCGGGATCCTTCTTGGGGAAACCTGTGGGTTGAGAGTCTTCTACGGGGTCTGCTGGGGGGACTGATTGGAGTTGGGCCACCAACAGACGGGAGTCGAGTCCGGCAGACCGAATCGGCTCTATCTTACAGTAGACCAGCCCCACGGTGACATTATCGTGACCGTTATGAAAATTACCAATATCGATTAACTTGGTGACCGATCGCAACACGGGGAATTCCCCGGATAAAACTGGCAGGATTTCCGTTTCCCAGTATTGCTCTACCCGGTCATTGTCGCTCAACCCATCGGAACAGAGCAGGAAAGCGCTATCTTCGTCGATGATAAAACGTTGGACGGTGGGATGAAGGACCGAGGATGCACCCATGCCTAATGCCTGAATCAAAGAGCCTGCGGCCCCTTGTTGTAAGGCATCCCGATATAGGGAGTAACCCAAACGGACCTCCCGAGAAGCGACATCATCATCGAGGGTAACTTGTCGGCATCCGGTGGAGGTAATCCAATAGGCGCGACTATCGCCAATATGATTAATATAAATTTCATGACGATGGGTCAAGGCCATCACCAAGGTGGTGCCCATGCGCTGTCGAGCTTGGCGCTGTTCTTCGTCATTGCGACTAGCGATGCGATCGTTGGCAATCCCCACGGCCTGTTCGATTTGCTCTATAATCCGGTGGGGAGCGCTTTGGGTATTCTCGGAAACGAGGGATTCGAGGTGTTGTTGTAAGGTTTCGATCGCCAAATTGGAGGCGACATTCCCCCCTTCATGTCCCCCAATGCCATCACAGACGATCGCTAACCCACTGGTATCTGAGGTGGCACGGCTGGTCCCACTGGGAGGATAGCAGGCGTCTTCATTCCGGCGACGAGTCGGCCCGCGATCGGTCCCCGTGGCAATGTAATAGGTGCGCTTGTAAAGCTCTCCACAGACACTTAAACCCCGGTCTAACAACTCGATTAGTTGCACTGGGGTTTGCACATCTCGGGCCCTGAGCATTTGGCTAAGTTGCTCCAGATACGGGGCGATCGCCGGATGAGCAGTCTTGGCCCAACTCAACCACAACTGACCCAGTTCAGATAGGTCTGGCGTTGTGGGATCCCGGGGCAATTCGAGCAGGCGCAGTAAGGATCCTTCCACCCGCAGCAATCCCGGATTTAGCAAACTCCCGGCTACCCCTTCCTTTTTAAACGGGTGCCACAGTTGAGCCATTTGCCACAACCAATTGAGCTGCCGCATCGGTGAGGCATCTGCCCAGCAGTCAGTCAGTAATGGCATCAGTTGGGCATGAACTGCCTCGGGGGGTTGACCTGGGTTAACCGAAACTATGGCCCCTTCCGGGTAAATCGCCGTTTCTTCTAGTAACCAAATATCCCGATTCGGGTCGTTTCCTTTCGAGGGCAATCGACCATAAACTTGGGGGAGGTGCAATCGCAGGGGAAATAGTTTGAGATAGGGGATGATCGCCCCAGGAATCTCGACTGGCATTTCTGGCAAGACCCCGGGTTTGGTATCGACCAGAATCTTATCCTCCTTAACCCAATAGCGATCGGCTAAGATATCCCCCGGTTGATAGCTGGGACGGCCCGTTGCACCCACTGCCCATAAGTAGCGTTTCGGCAGGGGAGTGCCACATTTTTGACAAAATTTTTGGGTCTCCGGGTTGGGAGACTGGCAAGTAAAGTTGGGACAGTAGATTATGGCCGATGGTTTGTTCATGGGGATTCCTCGCGCCTGGAAGCTGTTTTTAATCAGCCGAATGTCGGCAATATTATCTCCTTTCTCTGGGCGCAGCAGTTGGGGAATATATTGATTACTCGATCCATGATAGTTGTATCCTATGTAGGTCACCCCTGGTTCAAGCTAGATCGCTGAACATAAGTGCCAATGTCCGATTTTAGCTTTTTTCTGACCGTTTAGGGCTTTTATTCCTCGCCTTGGCCTTATAAGAGTGGGAAAGGCTTGCCCGAATTGGTGTGGGTGGTACTGGGGCTATAGGAAAACCCGCTTGTCACCCCCTCACTCGGGAATCCTCCTGTGCTTATCCTGGGACAGTCTAACTTACTATCCCGTTGATGTGGGATTGAGCGGGAGCTTTACAGGGCTTTACAATTGATGATGTATTGATTTTAACTACCCTGGCATAATAGCTATGATGCTCAAGTCAACGACCCGTCACATTCGGATTTTTACGGCAGAGGTGCAAGATAATGAGTTTGCTCCGAGTCCAGACTTATTAACCCTTGATGTGGATCCGGATAATGAGTTTAACTGGTCTGAACCGACGTTACAGAAGGTTTATCGCAAGTTTGATGAACTGGTTGATTCTTACAGCGGGGAAGATTTAACGGAGTACAATTTACGCCGCATCGGTTCGGATCTGGAGTATTATTTGCGATCGCTTCTCCAAGGTGGAGAACTCTCCTATAACCTCAACAGTCGCGTCCAAAACTACAGCATGGGTTTACCCCAAATGGTCTACGAGGACCAGTAATCTCAAATCCGGTTGTGCTCGGGTTTAAAACGGAAGCCCCACCCTCGGGCTGTGGGGTCATCTTCCCTACAGAGTCGGGGCAGTTGATAGACTGCCCCGCCTACAGATTCGGATGAGCTCCTAAAATTCCCTGAAGTCCTGATTCGCGTTAACCGCAAAGCCTCCAGGGGGTTGGGGTTTATTCGTGTGGCGGTGCGCTAATCCTCCCCATCTCCCCCATCCTCCCCATCTCCCCCATCATTCTTGTGGCGGTGCGCTAATCATCGCCTGAACCTCTTGCAGGTCAATTTGGAAATGGTGAGCGATCGCCTCCATCACCTGCTGTTCTTGATCGGTGATTACCCCATCGATTTGAGCAATTCGGCAACATTGGGCTAACAACGGATAAGCAAAATCGCGATCGAGGAGATTGAGTAGTTCCGGCAAGGGGACCGGATGCTCAATCTCCGCCTCGATCGCCTTCAAGGACTCCGTAGTAAAGTTTAATTGCTTTAATTCCGGCAAAATCTCCGCCCAAGAGGTATCCGGACGGGACGCCAAAATCTGATGAATCAAAATCCGGTCCATGACATCTTTTTGGGCGATCGCCCGTTCCAAATACTCCTGATTCTCTTGTTCTAATGCTTGAGTCGCCGCCTCCTGAGTCAGCGGATTTGTCTTCGCTTCATAAAAACGACAAGCTGCATATCCCAATCCATACAACATCACCGCATTAGAACTCGCCCCGATCGCCATCCCCGCTACTGGCAGGTTCCGCAACACCCCTAATCCCCCTTTCAATGCCGCTGACCCTCCCAGGGATAAGCCAAAAATCGCTAACACTTCCCCTCGACGCGCCGGATCTTTTAAATCCATGCCATAAGCACCGGCAATCTGATAAACCATTTCTGCCTGTAATGCGGTTGTTGCTACCACATCCACCCCCAACAAGGCTAGGGCCAGTCCGGGCAGAATACTACTGACCAATCCAATCCCCCCGGCATAAAGGGATTTTTCCACCATAATCCGATGGGCAATCTCATTGGGGCTTTCATGAGGATACTCTTGCTGCAACTTGCGAACTTCGGCTTCAGCTTTGTCTATATCCACGTGTCCGACTAAATTCAGCAGCCATTGGGCTTTAAAGACTTTAGCGAATTTTTTAAGAACCGGGTTTTCTCCAATAAACGAGAGGGCTTTTCCCGTTTCTAAAACCGTGCGATCAAACAATTTCATCGATTCTTTGGTCGCAGTGTCGGCAGTCTTCGAGGCATTTTGAGTTACCGATTTTCCCGCTTCCGAGGCCCATTGGCTGGCTTGTCCAGCGGCTTCAACAGCCGTTGCGCTTAACGAAGCCACATCAAAGGCAACTCCCCCGCTGTTTCCCTGGGCGATCGCCCCCACAAATTCGATGGTTTCTGCCACTTTATCCACCGCCACCTTACTCACTTCTAAAGCAGCTTTATTAATATTTTCTTGCACATCTCCCACTGTTGCACCCACTTGTTTGCAGGCTGAGTTATTGGATTTGACCCCTTGTTCCTTGAGTCCAGTTTGCAGCTTATTGGATTCGGTTTTCATTTTTTATCTCCTGTTTTTATGAGTATTTTTAAAGTCTGAACGACTTTCCTATTCTGCGCCCTATGTAACCTTCTGATACCAAATCCGGTTGTTAAAAGTCGTTTTTCTCTCCAGCCCGCGTAGGCGGGCTTCGTCCGTATAGACCCACCCTTGAGGGTGTGGGTTTTTATAGACCTATCACAACCGGATTGGATATGATTAAAACAGTTTTAAACCCATTGAGTCTGTTCTACAGGGGTAACCACAAAGAAGGTGAGCGATCGCCTGAATCACTCACCTTTCTCTGTTGAAAATTTAAACAATTCCCACCAGGGTAGTCGGTTGCGCCGGTTCCGGCTCTTTCAAGCCTATCCGTTCTTGGTACAGACAGGCCAAGCGTCGCTCTGCCTTAGCCAGGTCCCGTTCAATGCTACTAAAAATCATCGTGGACACGGGGTCCGTAAACTGCACTTGCAAGTGAAAACAGTCAATCACCCCAGTTTGAATATCCCCCAAGGCTTGACGCAAAATGGTGATGTCATTTCCAGCGGGTAAAATGTTCCGTAAAGAAGCGAAGGCAGCAGCAGCCATTGCCGGTAAAAATAGTTGTTCTCCCAGGGTTCGCAGGCGGCTTTCCAACAGTTCAATATGACTGACTTTTTCTTCCCAAATCTCTAACAACAGCAAGCGAGTCGCACTATCGGCGGTGATTTCAGCATAATGTTTAAAGGCTTCTTGGCTATAGCGTTCTCCCGCCATTGCCTTGAGCAAGCCGTCGATAATTTCCTGACGGGTTGATCCACCCCAAGCTTCGGCAAGTTGCCACCATTCTGCAGAAGTGTCGGTGCGATCGGGTAGGGATTGGTCGGGAATGCTCAAATTCAGCCTAGAGAGAATGGCGGTCGTGAAAATGGCTAAATCACCCGGTTGCCGAGAGCAGATCAGGTTGCCGTCGGTGGTTACGGCTTCATCAATATAGGTGGCACCGGCATTTTCCATATCTTTGCGGATGGAGATAAAGCCGGTGGCACGACGTCCCCGAAGTAAGTCGGCTTCGATGAGGACTTGGGGTCCGTGGCAGACGGCAGCGATTAATTTTCCCAAGGCAGCGGCTTCTTGAACGAAGGCGATCGTGTTGGGGTTGGTTCGCATTTTGTCCGGTGCCGCACCCCCGGGAATGATTACCGCATCGAAGCTTTGAGCGCGCGCCTCCGTGGTGGTGCCATCGGGTTGGATGGAAACTTTCCCGTTTTTACCATGATAGGTTTGATTCATCCCGGACCCCAGTACAGAGACTTTGGCCCCGGCTTGTTGAAATGCTGTATAAGGAACTTTAAATTCTGAATCTTCCACTCCTTCTTCAATGAGAATGGCGATTCGGGGTGTGGGCTGTGAGTTGTTGGTAGACATAAAGTGAGATTTTAGTTAATTAAGTTTGCAGTGTAAATCCAAAAGTGAGATAAAATGCACTTTGGATTTTATCTTTATTGTTTATTATTCGGTTAGGAAGAATTGACGGTTCAGGTATATCACAGAGTTGCGCCCTATCTACGGACTCGGCTCCAGGGGGGAAAAGTATGACTATACGAGGGCGATCGCCTAGCTGCCGAAACCTCACCCTAAAAAAGACTCGGGTTTTTATCTGGTGAGGTTCGGCTTTTGGCAGTTTGTGAGTTTAGTACAGGTACATACTACCGTTAGGCTCAATCCTCATGTTGGTGATGTCTGAGTCTAAGTTGTTGGCTTCTGTGAGATAAATCCGAATCTCTCCTGGGGCAATCACTTGGGGTTCGGCCTGAATCAGCCCCCCATCGGGTCGCTCAAAGGTGACGGTTAAGGGAATTTGCAGATCCATCAGCATGGCTCCTTCGCCCCCGACGAGGGTGCGATCGCCAGTCTCCCCGATCGCCTCGTAGGTAATCGGAGTATTGGTGCTATTGATGATTTCTACCGCAACGGGCGCCGTTCCCGGCGGCACGTAAGCTACGGGCATTTGCACGTTCTGGGGTAGGGGCATCGGTTGTGCCTGAGCCTGTAATTTGTTCTCTTCAGTGGGACTATTCTGAGCAATGCTGGCAATGGGAAAGGCAACTGCTCCCAGCAAGAGGCTAGTAAAAACTGTGCCTAATAATCCCGAATTTTTACGGTTCAATAAGGTAGTAAACTTCATAAAAAGCCTCCAAAATTGATGAAAAAATGTTCCCCAGGGGTACGCTCTCCTGGAAATTGAGTGTAGAGTTCCTGTAGATGACCCTAGGTTAATTTTTCTGGGCTGATTGGATGGGGTGCAATCCCCCTACTGCGTCACTGGATTTAATAAAGAGAACAAGAAACCGGGTTTCTGGACCTTCCTTTGTTGCTCAATTAGCACCAATTCAGTTAAGAAACCCGGTTTTCTTGCCTAATACTGCAACGATTTTCTAGCTAGAGAGTGGGTCATACCATTTTCTAGGCTTTCAAAATGACCTCACTCCCTTTGGATTTGCTGAACAGCAGCGATTAACCCGCTAACATACTACGAAGCATCCAGGCATTTTTCTCATGGATTTGCATCCGTTTGGTCAGCAAATCTAAGGTGGGTTGGTCATTGGCTTCCTCTAGGAGCGAAAGCATTTCCCGGGAGGTGCGGACCACGGTTTCTTGCCCTTGAACTAACAAGCGAATCATTTCTTTCGCCTCGGGAATGCCCTCATTGTCTTCAATCGAAGTCAGGCTAGAAAACTTCGCATAAGTAGCAGGAGCAGGAAACCCCAAAGCGCGAATCCGCTCGGCAATTTCATCGACTGCTAGGGCTAATTCTTGATACTGCTCCTCAAACATGAGATGCAGGGTGCTAAATAGGGGTCCCGTGACGTTCCAGTGAAAATTATGAGTTTTCAGATAAAGGGTATAGCTATCGGCCAACACCCGGGATAACCCTTGAGCAATTTCTTCTCGGGTGCTGTCGTCAATCCCGATATTGACGCTGATCGGATTTTGACTTTGAGCAGACATTCCAAGAGTAGCTGTCATTCTTATTCCTCTAATGAGTAGACTGTTTTACTGCGGTTTTGAAAAGTTCAGAGTATAGATTGGGGGGAAACGACTGTTCCCCGGTTGCGACTTAGTTAAATGATGCCTGGACCTTTTCCACGGCGATCGCCTTCCATCGTCAGCTTCCCATCCTCGTCATTGTCATGAACTTCGTCATATTCACGAGCACGTTCGGCTTTGAGAGCTTCTTCTTTTTCGCGCAAGTCACCCGGCTCATTGATATACATTTCAGGTTCGATCGCATAGTTATTAATCAAACCTTCTTGGTCTACCGTAAAGCCATCACGGGTATGATCCGGATTTTCATGAGGTTCATCTGCATTAGAGGGAGCTTTCATAAACTTGTCACCCTCACGCTCTTTGCGCGCTGCCACTTCTGCCGGAATGATTCCGCGATCGTAATGCACCGGCCCTTCTACAGGTTCCGTGACCTTGTTATTAACGGTTTCTTTGTTATCCATTTTTTGTTTATCCATGAGTATTCCCTCAATGTTTTATTTAGTCTCTTTACACCTTATCCGGTGATCCCTGCTTAATTAAACTATCTATGGGAGTAAGTTTCCCCCTACTCCTATCGATAGAGAAATTCAGGAAATCCTCTCCCTGTAACCGTTTAGAGTTCCTCCCTTGAAAAACACCCCAGGGATAAACCTTAGAATTAACTGATTCAATTTTTTACAGGCCCTTTTTTTAACGGGGATTCGGGTTTTCATCCCCTACAGCTATGGCATTTTCCGTTGGAACGATGCGAGATCCATAGCGGTTGGCATAAACCTGGGTAAACTCGGCCCCAAAAAATAAAATTTGTGCCGAAAAGTTAACCCACAACAATAAAACCACTAAAGAACCCGCTGCACCGTAGGTCGAACCAATGGTGCTATTTCCTAAGTACAAGCCAATTAAAGTTTTACCGATAACAAAGAGTAACGCCGTAACGATCGCCCCTAGCCAAACATCAGTCCAGGCAATTTTGACATCGGGCAAGACTTTATAAATCATGGCAAATAACACAGTAATCACCCCAAAGGAGAGGAAGAAATCTAACACTTGCCACAGCCCCATGAGCATATCGGGAACCAGATGGCTGAAGAAGTTTCCAATTGCAGCTAAGGCGGCACTTAGCACCAGGGAAACCAGCAGTAAAAACCCAATGGTGAGAATCATGGCAAAGGATAAAAAGCGGTCTTGGAGCATTCCTTTTATCCCGCGTCCTGGTTTGGGTTTTACGTTCCATATCGTATTGAGAGAACCCTGGAGTTCGTTAAAGAGTCCCGTTGCTCCAAATATGAGTAAACCCAGACTGATCAGGGTTGCCCAAATACCTGACCCGGTTTGCCTGGTATTCTCAATCATGGTTTCGATGACTTGTGCCCCTTCAGTGCCGATCGTGCCTTGAAGTTGGCGGACAATTTCCCCTTGGGCAGCATCTTGCCCAAAGATGACTGCGGCCACGGCGATCGCAATAATTAAGATCGGCGCTAAAGAGAAAATGGTATAATAGGCTAAGGCCGCCGCCAATCGCCCTGCATTATCTTGTTGCCATTCGGAAAAGGCCAGTTTTAACAGCCTAAACAGTTGCTTTATTTTTACCATTTTTGTTCCTTGTTGTTGTTAAAAAAATTTTCAAGGGCGTGTTTAATTTAATCAGGCTTCTTCAGAAAACCCCTAAAAAAAAGGGGATTACCTTCGGGGGAAATTCTCCCTCATCGGCCCGGTTTGAGTAAAGATGGGTTAGGGTTTTATTAAAATAGGGCTTAGATAGCTCAATCGCTAACTAAACCCTTTTAATCAATCCAGAGGATTTACCGCTTTACCGAAGGTGGGGATTTGGGTTAGAGAATCCTAAACCCCACCTGTTGTTAGCGCTTGAGTGCCCCCTTTCTCTCTCCCGGGAGGGAGAAAAATTTAGGGAGTTAGGGTCGGACCCTCAATCTTCAACTCTGCTGGACTATTGCAAAACAGAAGCACTTTTCGTAAGCTTTGGCCGGGGAAAGGGAGATTGAAGGCGCAGGATGAATCAAGTACCCTCTGACTTCCAGGGCATTGGCGATCGCCCTACCCAAGTTTAGGCAGTTTAACCGCGATATTCCGAGGATTAAAACTGTCCAGTTTTTGACTGATGAATATCTTCTTTAGCTTACTCAACCCCAGGGGAGCTATACCTCTATCCCAAGGTAGATCGATTGGGGGACTTTCCATTCTCAAAGAGTCTGTGCGATCGCCGCAAAACTCCCCATTCCTACAACTCAAATCCCTCCGGCTCAACCCCTAATATCCAGTCCGGTGGATTAACCTAAAAAAACATCTCTTCCTCTTCTCCCCCTTCCTAGCAAAGGAAGGGGGAAAGGGGGTTAGATCAGTGCCCCTGTTCCAGCAAACATGATATAACCCCTCAAATTATCCAACTAATCCAGAGCGCAACGCCAAAACCGCAGCTTGGGTGCGGTCATTCGCACAGAGCTTGTTTAATATATTCCGAACGTGAGTTTTCACCGTACCCACAGTGATGTACAGCTTTTCGGAAATTTCGGCGTTATTGTACCCTTGGACAATCAGTTCTAAAACTTCTAGTTCTCGTTCCGTCAGAGGATAGGCTTCGATAATTTGGCTATATTCCGGTTCGGGAGCCTTAATCGTTACCGTTTCTTTCTTCTGAGAGCCTAGGGTGGGTTGGGTATTCGTCGTGCGGGCCTGCTTGAGGACGATTCCGGCGATCGCCGGATCAATCCAGGAGTTACCTTCGTAGGTGAGGCGAACCACTCCCAGCAATTCCTCAAAGCTAATATCCTTCATGCAGTAAGAATCTGCACCGGCAGCAAATGCAGCCAGAACCGCATCTTCATTATCCTGAAAGGTCAAGATCAAGATTTTGGTTTTGGGATTCTGCCCTTGGGCCGCTTGTGCTTGTTGCAGTCGCTGGGTCACTTCAATTCCATCAATATCCGGTAACCCAATATCAACAATCCCAATATCGGGCTTTGTATCCATCAGCAACTTCAATCCCGAGGTGCCGTTGGCGGCATCGCCGACAACAACGATTCCATCAGATTGTTGCAAAGCGGTTCGGATTCCTATCCGAGTCAGGTCATGGTCTTCAACTAAAGCAACGCGAATTTCACTCATCTATTAAAAAGGGTCTCAACCCCGTCGTTTACAGCGAGAAGTTGGAGAGTTTTTTTCTGGGATCTCATCTGGGGAACCCTCCGAAACCCGGATGTGCCACTTCTTACACCGCGACTCAAATGTCCGCTGAACTAGGGCATTGCTACAGTTTTAGATCCCCGGGACCAGAAACCGGGTTTTTGGACCTTTCTTGGACCTTTTAGGTCAAGTATTTTCTGAAAAACCTGGGTTCTAACCAATACTTTACCGGCATCCTAGGGGGTATTCTTCAGTTCTGTACTTAGTAACGGCGTGATTGGCTTTCTTCAGCATTTAAGTCCGGATGGTTACCCGAAGCCCCTTCCAGTCGGCAGGGGTGCTGAGTTTTGATATAAGTTTTCACCAGGGAAAACAAAAGTTTAACAATCTAGGGCTACGTTCGTGATGACCCGGATGGCCAAAAAGAATTCGATGCCCGTAAAAAGGAGATCTCTCAAACCAGTTTATCAAAGTGCTTCCCACTCTGGGGACCTTTTCCCTCCCGGGTCGTTTTCCCCTCCTGATTCTTGTCAAAATTCCGCTTCTCAATAAGCTGTGGCTATCCCCAATGATTGCCGTTCCACTCCCAGAGCCTCCCTGGATGGAAGGGGAAAACTAAGTGATCCCGGGGCGATCGCCCCTGGGGTTACTTCACGGGGTTTAGGGGATACCTTGGTTCCATTCCGACCGGATGAATTCGTTTCCCAGAGCGAATTCCACCTATTGATAGAGGTGGTCCGTACCGGATCCAGATACATTTATATTATCTAACAGTACAGTTATTGAGTCCTTTTTAGTGTTAAACATTGCCATTAAATTATTTAAGCCGCAATGGACCAGGGATTCCAGAATTGACGCAGCGGAGGTCTCTAAACTTTATTATTTTATCAACTTTCTTCCGGATACTGGCTACTTGGATCCTTGAAATGTTCCCAGGAACTGCTCGATTTCTATCCCCAGGGCAGCCACTACCACCGATCGCCAGTAGGGATGCAGTGTTTTTTTTGCACAGAAAACTGTCCTATCCGTCCCGAGAAAGATTCCTATTTTAGAGCCCGTGGCGCTCAGGGGCGGGTTCGATGTCATCTGCCCAGGGTGGGAGAATCTCCCGAGGCGATCGCCATATAAGCTTTTAGCTTTCCCTTTCGCGGGAGTCGGATTCGGAGATTCTATATAGAAGCAGTGGAGGCAAAACTTTGCCCGGTTCGGAGCTTTTCCGGCTCCCTCTTCCCGAGGCTCCTGCCACCAGACTCAGCCGGGTCAATCCGCTCAAAGACCCTCCCCAAGTGGTTCTGGGTTGATTAAAACGTTTCTGTTAAGATCTGCGCCAATCGGCCTAAAGCACTGGTCAAGGCTTTCAAAACCTCGATATTCGGCGGATAAATTGATGCCAATTCAGCTCTGATATTTCCCTCGCCTTGTCCAGGTTCCCTCCGTATAAAGACCTTTTATTTAAAGTGCGATAAATTCTCTTAACTTTATCCCCCTAAAAACCTACCCAGCAATAGGCTACTGACCCTGAACCTAGCACAGAATCCCTCAAATAGATCCACAATTTACCCAATTTTTTGACAATCGGGATGGAGTCAACCCAGATGAATAACCTTACCAATCCTCAATTTAATAATCGAAGACATCGCCACTATCTGACCGCTTTTCACTCACCGCAGCAACCCCCTGGAAAAGATTCACCGACTCCTAGGGAAGCAGCTTCAACGATTGGCCTGGGGGGACAAATCCTGTGGAAAGCAGATGCTATTGGTGTCATGACTAAATTAAACCCGACCTGGGAAACCTATACGGGGATGGGTCGGAAGGTTTCCTTGGGTAGGCGCTTTTTACAAGCTATCCACCCGGAAGATAGACCGATTTGGCACCGTGTATTATCCTGCCCAGAAACCCCTACGGAGCTAACCCAAAAACGCTTAGGGGTTTCGGTTTGTGAAATGGAACTGCGCTTGTTAGGAAGCGACGGCATCTATCGATGGATGCTGGTCCAAGCCGTTCCCCTGGGAGGTAAAAAAGGGGAATTGGTGGGATGGCACGGAACTTTTACAGATATCGATCGCCTCAAACAAACCCAACTCCAACTCCAACAAAAACAAGAATTTATAGAAAATCTCATTGCCTCTTGTTCCGAGGCGATTATTGCTGGGGATGCCAATGGAACCATCCAAATTTTTAATCAGGCGGCACAAGAATTATATGGATTAGCCGAACAAAAACCCCCGCAGAATGGATCAGAATCGGGTCCAACCGATGAAAAACTCCCCCGGACACCGGACCCCTCCGGTTTAGGGGGTGGGATTGGGATGGGTAATTCCCAGAGAAACCCGGGATCGATGGCTCCTAGGCCCACTTCCCCGGAAGCGTTGCCCCTATGGGAAGCCTTACAGACGGAAACCGCATCAGAAAAAGAATTAGTGGTCACTCCAAAAACGGGAAAACCCCGGATCATGCTGGCTAATAGTAATCCCATTTTCAACCCAGGAGGGATCAAATTAGGGGCGGTGACCCTGATGCGGGATATTACGAAACGGAAACAGCGAGAACAAGCCTGTTTTAGCCTCTATGCAGAAACTCAGGAAGAAGTGAGGGTACTCCAGGCGCAACTGCGGGAAAGCGATCGCCCAGTGCCCTCAACTCACCTCAACTCACCCCAGACAACGGCCCCAGAATTCTTCCAGGACTCCGAGTCTCAAACACTGCCGAGAATAGAAAACGAGGAGGATTTCGCCCAACTCTTCCAAACCCTAGATTTAATGAGTCCCTATCAGATCGCCGGTCTTCTTTGGGACCAGTCGGGAGAATTGCAAGGGGTGATGAATTGCCATCGCCTGCTGACTGATTCCCTGTGGGAACGGTTAGAAAGCCTCCTGCTGAAAGCCTTCCCGGCTCAGAATTTGCGATCGCCTTCCCCGGAAGCAGTGGTTTGGTCCATTGCCTTACCGGAAGGGGAAGGCTCTGAAGTCCCCCTCACCGAACTGGGGTCCCTGCTCGTATTTCCGGTGATCGGGAAGGGCGATGCTCAGAAGGTGGGGCTGCTATTTCTCGTATTGGAAGGGCGATCGGCTTTGAATACCTCTGAACTAGCGCTGCTAGAAAGGATGATTCAGCAAGCATCAGAAACTCTGGAAAAGCTGTCTCCTGAGTGCGGGGACTACGGCCCAGATGGCCCCGAAAATAGCCGGGGTGGCCTGGAACCCTTACCCCAGAACCTAAGCGCAGAGCTGGTAACGGTAGGCCGCCAGAGCGATCGCCATAGGCAAGACGACCGCGATCGCAGTTCCGCTGCCTCCCCATCGCAGCAACCCTCTGTGGGGAAAGCGGGCGATCGCGCCGAGTCCGTTTCTGCCTTCTCATCCCACCCTTACAAAGAAACTCATTTTTCCCAACCCCAGAACGGCAGGGGAGATTTTCCCCTGCTGAATGGGAGTGAAACCCTAGCTTTGAACCAGAACAGCAAACCAACCCCAGACCACTGCCCCCAGAGCGTTTCCCCGTATTTTGGAGCCTCACCCTCTCCCCAAAACTCCCCAGACCCCCAGGAAAACGCAGCCCAGGAGAATCCCCGGCTCCAGAACAACTATCCAGGTAGAGATAGGGAGCGCCTTCACGATACCGTTTCCTACCGCACAGAGATGGAAGGGGGTAGTTCCCCGGGACAAAGGGAACAACCTTCCCTCAACGAAGGACCCGCTGTTCCTCAAGGGTGGCACCGAACCTCAGAGGACGAAGGGGTGCTTATTTATGATGGCGATGGGATTCTCATCACCTGCAATCCCAGTGCCGAAAGAATTTTAGGCTTAAGCGTTCGGGAGTTGGTCGGACGCTCGTATCAGGATGCAGGCTATTCCAGCATCTTCCTCGACGGTTCACCCGTGGAAGGCGATCGCCATCCCGTCGCCATCACCTTTGCCACAGCACAAGCGCAATGGAATACCATCCTGGGGATTTGCAAACCCGATGACACCCTCAACTGGGTCTCCCTCAACCTTCAGCCCTTATTTGATCCAGATTTTGACCCGGAGGAGCGCTCTCCATGTACGGTGATTGTCTACCTCCAGCAAATTGATGATTTTACCGAAGCTCAAGACTATCCCAGGGAACTCAACGACCCCAACTATCAGGTTATGGTCGAACAGTCCCAGGACTTAATGGCTCGCCATAGTCCCGAGGGACTTTATCTGTATGCCTCTAGCGCCAGTTGTTCCCTCTTGGGATATGAACCCGATGAACTGGTGGGACAAAGTATTTATGGGTTTGTTCATCCCGAGGATGTGCCAGCAGTCAACGGCATCTTTGCGCGCTTAACTCCAGAATCCCCTAGGGATCGAGTCACCTATCGCCATCAGCGCAAAGATGGGTCCTATATTTGGTTAGAAATGACCCTAGGCGCGGCCCCTAACCCCCGGTTAGACAGGGAATCCGAAGTAATCTCGGTTTCCCGTGATATTACCCCGCGCAAGGAGAAGGAAGAAAAAGTTGCCCAGCTTAATCATGACCTAGAGCGCTTAGTCCGCAAGCAAAGTGTCGAACTCGAAAAGGCACGTCAACTCAAAGATGAATTGCTCCTGCGCGAACAGTTAGCCCGAAAAGTGGCTGAGGCAGCCAAGACCCTCCTGAGTACGGAACGGCAGCGCATTGCTGAATCCCGCTCCTTTTTAGCAGAAGCAACCACCCTCCTCACCGCCTCCCTGGATTACCAAACTACCCTGGAGAATTTGGGGAGACTGCTGGTGCCTCGGTTTGGCGATTGGTGCGCGATCAATGTCATGGAAACGGGTACTAGGCCCCTGGGGTCCTCCGATGGAGACTATCGTTGTGTGACGGTGGCTTGTTTGGACCCCTCGAAGCAATCGCTGGTTTGGGCCTTGCAAAATCGCTACCCTGTGGAGGGTGATGGTCGGTACAGTTATTTGCAACAACTGGCCGAGATTCGCCGTTCACAGTATCGCTGCGACTCGGGAGAGCGGGAGAATGGGGCGGAGTTTTGTTTTGGCATTTCTGAGGATGAACTGGCAGCAGTTGCTCAGGATGCAGAACATCTGGAACTGTTGCGATCGCTCGATATTCAGGCGTATCTCTGGTTACCCATCTGCTTCGGCGATCGCACCTTTGGCTCCATTCTCCTGGTGCGCGGCAATCAGCCGAGTTCTCGTCGTCTTCGTTTAGAAGAGGAAGCCAGCTACAGTCAAAGCGACCTGTCTCTGGTTGAAGATTTGGTGCGGCGCGGTGCCATGACCCTGGAAAAGGCCATCCTCTACCGGGAAGCTCGGGAGACGGGAGAAAACCTCCGTAGGACCGTCTGCATTTTAGCGGAACGGCAGCGCCAGTTGCGGACCCTCCAACAGTTGGCAAATTTGCTTAACCAGCGGATTGCTGATTTACCCCGGTTGTTACAACTCATGGTAGAAGCGGTCTGCGAGGCCATCCCCAAGGCCCAGTTTTGCCTAATTGTCCTTCACGATCGCGAACACGACCGTCTGGAATTAATGGCCACAGCAGGCGCAGGTACCCAAAATTTACCCATCGGAGTCCCGTTGAAAACCAAGGATTCTTTACTATCCGAGGTGTTTGCTACGGGTCAGTGTCTGTTGCGCTGCCATTCTCTCGATGGACTGACTTCCGATTCCCAGACCGAAATTCTCTCGCGCGAGTTACCCGCTTGTGTGTATGCCGTGCCGATTGAGTCCGCGCGAGCAGGGCGTTTGGGGGTACTCGCCGTGGGCAATTGGGACGATTTGGCGGCTTTTGAGGTGGAGGACCTCCGTCAAATGGTAACGGCAGTGGGCGAACAAGCGGCGATCGCTATTAACAATGCCCGCTCTATCGAAATTTTAGAGGAGCGCGATCAACTCTTACAAGCTCAAAATCATACTCTGGCTTGTCAAAATCAGGAACTAGAGTCCAAACGTCAACAGATTGAACGTCAGAACTGCCAACTCAAGGAGGCATCTCGCCTCAAATCGGAGTTTTTAGCCACCATGTCTCACGAACTTCGGACTCCCATGAATTCAATTCTGGGCTTTTCTCAAGTCCTCTTACGTGGGCGCCGCCATCCTTTGCCTCCTCAGCAAAAACAAATGGTGGAACGAATCCTCGATAATGGCAAGCACTTGCTCGCTTTAATTGATGATATCCTCGACTTGTCTAAAATTGAGGCCGGTCATTCTGAACTTAAGTTAGAACAGTTTGAACTGGATTTATTAGTCAGTGCCACCTGTGAGGAATTGCGAATTTTTGCCCAACACAAAAGTTTAACCTTGCAGTTTAATTCCACCTTGGATAATCCCCAGGTGGTCGGCGATCGCCTCCGCTTACGGCAGGTTGTGAGCAATTTAATCTCGAATGCCATTAAGTTTACCACCTCGGGCGGGGTGGAAGTTTCCGTATCCAGTCCCTCCCCCGATTCGGTGGAAATCTCCGTTAAAGATACCGGCATCGGTATCCCTCCCGAACAGCTTAATCATATTTTTGAAGCCTTCCGCCAAGGAGATCAAACCACCACTCGCGAATATTCAGGGACCGGCTTAGGGTTAGCTCTATGTGACTCTTTAGTTCGCCTCATGAAGGGGAGGATTTCTGTAGAAAGTCAGCTTAATGAAGGTTCGACTTTCTCTATTCAAATCCCTCGCTCTATCTTTGAGCTTGATTAGGGCAATCCCATAATTAAGCTCTCCCTAGATAGCGCTAGTCTAAATCCGGATAACGAGATCAATTAACGAGTGGGAGCAAGATGCTCCCTCCTGTTAATTTAGAGCAATCTTGCTCCCACTTCCTTTAAAAATTGTCCGCTTCATTTTCAAAGGCAGAGTTCTACAAATTTTTATCAAAAAAACTCGGCTGTATAACCCATTGGCTACCGAGGCTGGAGGAAGCCAGGAGAGTAAAAAGAATTTTTTGTTTCCTTTCTAGTCCCCAACCACAAAATGCATAAAAATCAGCCTGATTTAACTTGTAGCGTAAGGCTTTAACCCCGTTTTATCCCTCTTATTAAAAACTTTTACCTGCTCAGAAAAATAAACAACATAGACAAAATTTAAGGACGCACCGCAGTGCGTCCCTACAAAATTTATGCTGTTATAGTCGAGCATTAAAACTATAAGCTGGGGGTTACACCCGTTTCAGCTTGGGTGGGGATGGAACCCACGACAGTATAGCCCATTCCGCCAGCAATTTCGCGGAAAATCGAAATTTGCTCCTCGAATTCTGCCTGTTCTACCTCAGCTAAAATGCGATCGGTTTCCGGGGTGGATGGGTAATCGGGAGGCATATCTACAATGCGATCGCCCATTCCCACTGCCCAGGCATACCAGACTACTAATTGATTATTAGCAGATAAAGCCCCATAAGCATGGGAATAAACGGTATCTTTGCGCTCCACAATATCCCGCATGATCTGAAGCTGCTCATCGTCAGAGAGGTTGTAGTAGTCATCCATCAGCATCGGTGCAATGTTGGGTTCTGCTGCCCCTGGTGCGGCGGGAGTAACGGAGTCTCCCATTTTTTCGTAAATCCAATACAGCACAGCCAATTTATCATCGGTACTCAATTTTTCAAAATCATTAACGATGTCTTGAGTTCCTTGGGAACGGATTTGGCTTCTTCCGGTCAAATTAGCAGTCATAAACAAATTTTCTCTTTCTATCAAGTTGAACTGAGTCGATTGTTACAAATCTTCAGGTTAAGTGTCAATCTCTCTCTTGATGAAGCCCAATTTTGTTAATAAAATATTTTTATATCCTGAGATAGAGTTTTAGTCACTTCCCCCCGCAAATAAACCCTCTTTTAAATCTTTAAAATTATTTCATCTATCTACAGAGATAATCCCTTTAGATAAATTTTACCTAAATTATTTCATTGGATAGAAAAGCCCGAACCGATCGCTCCGTTTTCCATCCCGGTATTGCTGCTCCCGGGTCCCAAGGGATGGTCAGACCCCAAAGTTGCCCCTGCACCGGATTATTGCTTTAGCCGTAGAAAATTCATCGGGTTCCCAGGGGTGGGCTCTTACTCAAAAAACTGGGATTCTCTGCGATCGCTCCGGCCTGGGAAGTTGGGATCCCGATTGTAGCAACTTTGAGATTTATCCCAAGAGCCGTAGAACTATAGGTAGCAACACTTTACCCCTCTATTAGCCTACTACAAAACGCTGAAAATCCAAGTCAACAACAACAAATATTCATTAAGCAACGCCATAGCCTAAGCAAAATCCGATAAAATCCGTCTAAAGAGCGAGAACATCAAAAGCGGTAGGGTGAGACAATCTCCTTACCACCCAAACTGCTTTTTTGAGCCGAGTCCAATTTTTATAGATAAATGAGCGATCCCTCCTTGCCTCAAAACCCGAAAACAGACCGCATCCTGGTTGTCGATGACTCTCCTGATAATGTCTTGCTCGTCAAGACGATTTTGGAAGAAGAAGGATATGACATCACTCAGGCGGAGAGCGGCTATTCAGCTTTAGCGCAAATTGACCAATCACCGCCCGATTTGGTATTGCTAGATATTATGATGCCGGGAATGGATGGCTATGAAGTCACCCGGCGGATTCGCGGCAACAAAAAATTGTCCTTTATCCCCATTTTGCTAATCACCGCTCACGATCAACCCAGTGTAGTGGAGGGATTAGATCTTGGGGCTGATGATTTTATCCGCAAACCTGTCGAACTCGATGAACTCTTAGCGCGGGTGCGGAGTTTGTTGCGCCTCAAGCATAGTGTAGATGAGCGGAATGAAATCGCCCGTCAGCGAGAGGATTTCGTATCAAGGCTCACCCATGATTTGCGAACTCCGTTAGTTGCGGCGGATCGAATGTTGACCCTGCTCAAACAAGAAGCCCTCGGACCGATCACTCCGCAGATGGAAGAAGTCTTCACCACGATGGTCCGGAGTAACCAAAATTTGTTGAAGATGGTGAATACGTTGCTGGAGGTGTATCGCTACGAAGCTGATCGGAAAAACCTGAATTTCTCTTTGGTGGATATGCCCCAACTGATTCAGGAAATTATCGAGGAACTGATGCCGATCGCCCAGGAAAAAGACACCCAAATCAAGATGAAGTATGGGACGGCGGTCAATGGATCCGGCAAAACTTCTGGGTTCGTCCGTGGCGATCGGCTAGAACTGCGTCGCCTCGTGACTAATTTAGTGGGTAATGCTATCAAGTTTACCGATAATGGGATGATCGAGATTCGCATTACGGAAGATGAGACGGGTAAAAATGCCGGGGGTCCCAACTGGGTTGGCATCGCGGTGGCCGATAACGGTCCGGGGATTAGTGAGGCGGATCAAACCTTATTGTTTGAAAGATTTCTTCCGGGCAAGCACAAGCGATCGGGAAGCGGTTTGGGCCTGCACCTGTGTAAACGAATTACTGAAGCCCATAATGGAACGATTGATGTTAAGTCAGTTCTAGGCCAAGGCAGCGTCTTTAGTGTGCGCTTACCGGCTTGGAAAAATTGAGCAATCTCCGGGGTTATTATCCCTTAACCATGAGCTTAGGGTGTCAAATTTCAGGGCAAATTTCAGGGCAAATTTCAGGGTTATAATTGCTGCTATTTAACCTATCTTATAGAGGGAATATTCATGGATAAGCAAGAAGGGGAACGTGGCGATCGCTCCTGAGTGCTATCTTTCGTGGGAAGGGGGGAAATCTTCTGGCAGCAACCGCTTGAATCAGGTTGTACCGGGGTATGGAAAGTTCGCGGTGTCGATAAAAGCTGCTATAAAGGTGGCAGATGTATTTTGACTCCACCTTAACGACACCACTATGGAAACTTTTGCCTATCTTCAATTATTCCTTGTCTATGATGCCCCTCTCGCCCCCTTAGAACCGCTGGCCCCAGGGGTCAGAAAATTTTTTGCAGGCTTTAAAGGAAAAAATTTCTCTAGTGCTGGGTTGATTGGCTGGTTCTCTGTGGCCATTACTGTCGCACTGCTGAGCATGGCGACCCAGGTTTTGGCCTACCAACGAGGGGATGAGAGTGAAGCGGTGCGATCGATTCAAGTGCGCTTACAGCAGTTGGGCTATTTTAATACGGAGCCAACTCGCTTTTATGGTGAGATCACCGAGGACGCGGTGAGGCGTTTTCAGCGTGATAATGGCCTGCCGGTGACGGGGAGAGTGGATCCAGAGACGTTAACGGCGATCGAGCGATTATTACGACCGGCTGCCAGTTTTGGTCCAGTGACCCAAGTGGGAACGACCAATCAAGTGCTGGGTTTGGGAAACTCGGGTCTACAGGTGAGCGCCCTCCAGGACCAGTTAAGACAGTTAGGGTATTTGAATCGTGCCGCTACAGGTCAGTTTGATTTGGAGACAGAACAGGCGGTTTTGCGCTTCCAACAGGCATTTAATCTCCAGCGGACGGGACAGGTGGGACCGACTACTCGTGGGGTTTTAGACCAACAATTAGCACGGATTCCGGCGGCTCCATCCTGGCAACCTGTAACCCCGATCGCCACGGGAAACGCGACGGTAAATTTGAAACTGGGCGATCGCAGCATTGCTGTTAAATCTCTTCAAGAACGGTTAATTGCAGCAGGATATGCGATCGGTGTCGCCGATGGCACTTTTGGCCCCCGCACGGAACAAGCCCTCAAAGAGTTTCAAATGAGTTTTGGATTAGTTCCCTCTGGGGTGGCGAGTGCTGAGACTAACCAAGCTTTGGATCGCAAGTTTTATATAGTTGTCGTTCCTAAACGCAGTAATTTTACCCTCAGCGCCGTTCGGGAAATTTTTCCCGATGCGTTTGAGGCCGAGAACCGATTGGGGACTTACATTCATGCTGGTTCCAATCTGCGCCGGGAGGTTGCTGAAAACCGCGCCAAAATTTTAAAACAACGGGGACTGATCGATACTCGCGTGGGTTATTTCTAGTTAGCACTGTTGGGGGTAGAAGGGTTAAGTTCTGCCCCTAAATTGGCACTAAGGCGCGCTGACAGGTGGGACAAACCGCATGGATGGTCAGTTGACAATCGAGCAGGTGGTATCCTTCTTTAGTGGTGGTTTTAATCCCTACTTTTAAGATGGAATCGCTTTTAAATTCAATGGTTTTGTTACATCTGACACAAATCAGATGGTGATGATGGTGAGGATAGGGTTGATTAATTTCGTAATGTTTGTGTCCTTCTGCTAACTCTAATTCGCGTAAAATTCCCATCCTCGCCATTAATTTTACGGTGCGATAGATGGTAGATAAACTGATTCCTTCTCCTTCCTCTTGCAAAAGTTCGTAGAGGTCTTCAGCACTCAGATGCTCACCTTTCGGAAGGTTTTGAAACACTTGTAAAATCGTTTCTCGTTGCGGGGTTAAGCGCCAACCCCGTTCGTTTAATTCAGCTTTAAGCGAGGACGCTGTGTAGAAAGACATAGCAATCTTCTTCTCTTCTCAAGAAACCCTCTTTATTGAGAAGGATACACAATAATTTGAGAATTTGCAACAAAGCTGGCTTATTGACAATTATTAGCACCTACTCAATCTCCGGCTCTCTAATTGCTCAAAGCCATAAGGGGTAAGCATTATGGAATTGTTAAACTGGACCGGGTGAATGAGGAGCCGGTGTTAATGACCCGGGTTGGTTGTGGTTACACCGGGTACAAAATCCTCACTCTGAGGGGAGTCCATGAATTTTTAGCGGCTAGAGTTTTAAGTTTTGTAACAATTTTTAAAAGGCCAAAACTCCCCCCTTCTGAAAGGGCCCTCCCCGGCGCAAAAATCGCCTTCCCGACTTGTGAAAGGCGATCGCAATATTATCCAGTAGATAGTCCCCCTTGTGATAGCAGTCGCGGGGGATAAAAAGTTGTTTGAGTATCCACCAACCACCCTGACTGATGAGGCGATCGCACCATTGCCTGATTGGAGTCAAAGAACTCCCCTGAAGCGATGAGCGTTTCCCCCTAACTCAACAATTCCAGATAGTCTCGGACGCGGTTGCGTCGCTTGGGCTGCCGCAACTTTTGCAGGGCCTTGGACTCAATTTGACGGACTCGTTCCCGAGACAGGTCCAGAGCACGACCAATTTCTGCTAAGGAGTAGGGATGTCCATCCGTCAATCCAAACCGCATTCCAATCACATCCCGTTCTCGACTGGTTAAATCTGCCAGGAGGTGATGCAACTCGCGATGCAAGGCTTCTTGCATCAACTTTTCTTCAGGAGAGATATCATCGGTTTCGAGTAAATCTCCCAGTTCCGTATCTTTTTCCTTGCCCACCTTGGTTTCCAAAGACACAGACCGAGGAACTCGCAATAACACTTCCCGGACTTGTGCCGGAGTCATTTCTAATTCCTGAGCAACATCTTCGATGCTGGCAGTTCGGCCTTTTTCTTGGGAAAGCTTGCGCTGGGCTTTTTTAATTTTATTGAGCTTTTCGGTAATGTGAACCGGCAAGCGAATAGTGCGACTTTGGGTGGCGATCGCCCGGGTAATGCCCTGACGAATCCACCAGTAAGCATAGGTGCTAAACCGATACCCCTTGGTCGGATCGAACTTATCCACGGCCCTTTCTAAACCCAGGGTTCCTTCTTGGACTAAATCCAAGAGCTCTAACCCTCGGTTTTGATACTTCTTGGCAACGGAAACCACGAGACGGAGGTTGGCCTCAATCATGTGTTCCTTCGCGCCGATTCCTTCAGCTTGGGTGCGTTCTAGTTCCTCAACGGTCATAGAGGCAAGGGCGGCCCATTGACGTTTCCCTACAGCTAAAATCGGCTTGAGGTCGCTGACTTGCTCTCCCGCTTCAGCGGCCCACCGCTCTAAGGACGGTCGATGCCCTAAGAGAGAGGCGAGGCGATCGCGGGTGTCCACGAGGCGAACATAGCGTTGCAGTTCTGGATTATCCTCAGTAGCGGCAGCATCACGCATCTCTTTGATCTGCATATACCGCTGCACTTTCTGGGCTTCCACAACCTCTTCTTCTCGCCCCAGCAACCGCACGCGCCCAATTTCCTGGAGGTACAACCGAACCAGGTCGGTGGTGCGACGAGTGGGGGCTTGAGAGATTTCAACGGTGTCCGGTTCCTCCATTTCCAGCTCCACTGCAAGCGGATCGGAACTCAGGTCTAAGTCATTGTCCCCAGGAGCATCAAGCTCGAAGTCGGAGGGCAATAATGGATTGTCGTCTTCTGTATTAGGGTAAAGAGAAATTCCTGGCATGGTGATCTTCTCAGCGTCTCCAGGTGATGATCGGTGGTTCGCGGTTCTTGACTGCTTTGTTATCAATATTCCCTCGATATGAGACTTCCTGTCACATCTGAGCGTCCCGTTACATAACGTTACTATCAGTTATAAGGTGAGTTACTTAAGGGATTTGGCGGTTTAATTACCTGAACCGGGCTGCCCCTGTTCAGTGAATTCGCCGTTCGGTGAATTCGCCATATTTTACATCAAACAGGAGGGTTCTTTACAGAAACAGATAAATTCCCTTTCCTGAACCCTACACGCAAGTATAGAAAGTATTACCTCAACTTGAGGTGACTTCTATCAGCCCCTTCGTTAATTTTCATCACCGACCGCCACCGTTCCGGATCACGGGGGGCTAGAATTGAGATCACAAAAGAACCCTTTTAGTTTCCAGTTGCTAGTAGATTGGGACATTACTCGGGCTTGATATCCCGCAGCATCAGGGCCTCAACCGCATCTTTGGGGGTAATTTTGCCTTCGAGTAACTGATGCACCTGATAAGAAATGGGAACGGAAATCTGCAAAGTTTTAGCCCTTTGAATTAACACCTGGGTGGTATTAACCCCTTCGGCAGTTCCTTCTAAATCGGGGAGAATCTCAGCCAGGGTCTTGCCTTGTGCCAGTTGATAACCCACTTGATAATTGCGGCTGAGGGGGCTATTACAGGTCGCCAGTAAATCACCAAGTCCTGACAATCCGTAAAAGGTTTCCATTTGTGCTCCCCAATGGGTACCAATGCGAATAATTTCAGTCAGTCCTCGGGTGAGTAAAGCCGCTTTAGCATTTGTTCCCAATTGGAGACCATCGCAGACTCCCGAGGCGATCGCCATGACATTTTTGAGGGTCCCCCCCAATTCTACTCCCAAGGGGTCCGGATTGGTATAAACCCGAAAGTTGCTAGAAGAAAACACCGCTTGGACCAAACTAGCGGCACCCTCATCGTTACTCGCCACCACCGTTGCTGCGGGTAATCCCTGTTGAATTTCCTTGGAGAGATTAGGTCCAGCTAAAACCACCACAGGGCGCGCAGGAAATGCCTGTTGCCAGAGTTGCGCCGCCGTTGCCGTCGTCTGGGGGTCTAATCCTTTGGTGGCCGTGACAATAATGGTATCTGGGGCAAGGCCAAGGGCTGTGACTTGGGACAAAACCGAGGCCACTCCTTTCATGGATACCGCAGACAGGAGAATATTTGCCTCGGTGACAATCTCCTCTAAGCTGCGATCGCCACTGCGAGACCAATATTCCACCCGATGACCATTTTGGGTCACTAACTGTCCCAAAGTCCGCCCCCAAACCCCAGCCCCCAAAATTCCGAGGGTCTGAGGTTTGGTGGCGGGGAAAGTCGGCGTATTATCCATCAGTTTTGCTCAATCCTTCCCCTACACAATTTGAGGGTTGCGGCTATTTATCCGAGGATACCGTTCCATCAATGCCCGGACTTGCTCGGCATGATAGGAACTGCGGGTCAAGGGAGAGGCTACAATTTGTAAAAATCCCCAGGACTCGCCAAGCTGCTGCCATGCGGTAAATTGCTCAGGCGTGACCCAATTGACCACAGGTAGATGTTTCGGGGTCGGTTGCAGATATTGTCCCAAGGTTAAAATGTCGCACTCCACGGCGCGTAAATCTTGCAGCACCTGCTGAATTTCTTCATCGGTTTCCCCGAGTCCGAGCATGATTCCCGATTTGGTGTACAACCCCGGTGCTAGTTGGCGCGATCGCCGCAATAATTCCAAACTGCGCTCGTAGTTGCCTTGGGGACGCACCCGGCGATACAGACGCGGCACGGTTTCAGTATTATGATTGAGCACTTCCGGTTCGGCTTGCAAAATCACCTCTAAAGCTTGCCAATTCCCACAGAGGTCCGGGATTAACACTTCGATGGTTGTGCCGGGGGAAGCGGCCCGAACTTCCTCAATACAGCGCCGGAATTGGTCTGCCCCCCCATCGGGCAAATCATCCCGATTCACGGAGGTAATTACCACATGATTCAGCCGCATTCGCCGCACGGCTTCCGCTAACCGACTGGGTTCTGTGGGGTCTAGGGCTTGGGGCTTTTTCTCAAAATCAATATCGCAGTAGGGACAGGCACGGGTACAGGCTGGCCCCATAATCAGGAAAGTAGCGGTGCCGTTGTGGAAGCACTCTCCGATATTGGGACAGGATGCCTCTTCACAGACGGTATTGAGGGCTAAATCCCGCAATATTTCCTTAACGTTGCCGACGCGCTCCCATTGCGGGGCTTTGACCCGCAGCCAATCTGGTTTTACACTCACGCTTACGCCCTAAAATTTTTTAAAAGACATCATCCTTATGATACTGGTCTAGGGTTCAACTCGCTCGCTGGTGCGATCGCCCTCCTCAACGCTTTTGGGAAGAATCTGCCAGGAACTACTTGACAATTCTGGCAAGCAGGACATAGAGTGATAAATGCTGATAAATTACGGGATGTGGCGCAGCTTGGTAGCGCACTTCGTTCGGGACGAAGGGGCCGCTGGTTCGAATCCAGTCATCCCGATTTTTGGTTAGGGAAATTCTATCTGGGCGCGTTAACCCATACAGGGTTAACGGCGTTTCCGTTTGTGGGCGATCGCTTAAGAGGGTCGGCAACTCTTTTTTAGGGCGATGGCTGTTCTAAAATTCTTTTTGTAAAAATAATTCTGATCCAGCCTCTTCCTTTCTTCAGGATGATGAGAGAAAATAATCACACCGGACAAGACTGAGGCAAATTTGGGGATTTCACGGGATATGATGGGTTCCTTTGATGTACTGCCTCGCCTACTAGAAATACAGAGTGATGCATCAGTCTTGAAGCGATTTAGATGATTTCTCCAGTTTAATCATCCTCCAGTGAGGAAAATATCACCCTGTTCTACTAGGTCCCCGAGAGATGGCATCATGAACCAACCTGTGTTAGTTTCAACTGCTTTAGGCTTAAGTACACCGGATGTTAAGGCGCTCATCCAAGGGGCTACGATTGCGGCGGTGGCAGAAATTTTTCTGGAGGCGGGACGAGAATTTGCCCTCTATTTCAGAAATGATTTTAGCCCACAACTGCGCTCACCGAGCAGGGAGGAACCCACGGAAGTCTCAGAAACGGTGAAGATGGCGGCGATCGCGCGGTGTGAAGGGTGCCAAACCATTACGCAGAGAAATTTTTTGCCTACTCTGTCTCGCTTAACCTTGTGGAGTTTAGAAGACTTAGAGGAAATTCTCCAGGACCAGGGTGCTATTTTTCTGGCTCATTTGCGGGTTTATCGACTCCCAGAGGCGATCGCCTTACCTTGTGCTCTTCCAACCCAGGACCGCCTCGGCATTCCCATTGCGTTACCTGTACCTATTGCCGTGACTGATTCGGTGCCGGTATTGAGCGATCGCACCTTTGCATACCGTCGTTCACAACTGGAACAGTTCCTCATCCCGCTGCATCCGGAATTAGATGCCTTGCAAGGGGCGATCGCCAACCTTGCTCGTTCTCAACCTACGGCACAAAACCTCGATGATGATTTGCAACAGTTTCTCGGGTTCGGAAATCCGGTTCCCGTCATCTCAGAGGACCCGGATTTAACCTGGATTAGGACGATCGCCACTGTGGCTCATTCTCAAGATGCCGAGGGGTTTGCTAAGCTAGTGCGCCAAGGGTTGCTGAAATTAGGGTTTAGCGGTCCCGAACTGCTTCCTGAGTCGCTGATTGCCGAGGAAGAATTCGATTTTTATTGCGAAACGCCTTATCTTATGGTAGGACAGTGTAGTGCTAAAAACCCCAAAACCGCGATCGCTGACAATCCCGTTCAACTCCTAACCCGGGCTGGAAATCACCTCGGAACGGAACGATCCGAACGAGCTATTAAGTGGATCGTCGCGGCTGGAGATTTAACTGTGGATGCGCTGAAAGTGGCAATTGAAAATCAAATGAATGTCATCCATCCGGAAACCTTGCAAAGTCTAGTTCACTTGCAAGCTAAATATAAGGGGTCCGTGGACTTGCTGAAATTAAAACAGTGTTTGCGGCAAGACCCGTATGGATGGGCTGATGATAAAGTTAATAGTTATATTGATAAAGTCAAAGAATCGATTGAGTTGCGATCGCGCATTATCAAACTGGTTAAACGACACTTAGAAAATGCCCGCTTAGAACTCGCTGGGGTAGAAGCACTTCATGCTTTATATGTGAGTTCCCATCCTCACCATTTTATTCCCTTAAAAGAAATGCACGAAATTTTAATCGAGCTTTCTTCTCCTCTCACGGGATATTTAGGACGAATTAAGGGAAGCGAGTGGCAGAGCGATCGCTTTTACTATTTGCGAGACTTATCCCCCTAAAAGCGAATCCTCACGCCCTGATTTTAATTGCGTTTAAGATTTTTCATTAACCTAATAATTATAATGGAAACTAATGGAAAAAATTGCTCGATATCGTGGATGTCTTCTGGGGTTAGCCGTGGGTGATGCGGTGGGAACCGCCTTAGAATTTAAGAAACCGGGGACCTTTACCCCCATCAGCGATATGGTTGGCGGGGGGATTTTTCACCTCAAACCGGGAGACTGGACTGATGATACTTCAATGGCTTTATGTCTAGCAGAAAGTCTGATTGAAAAACAGGGGTTTGATCCGATTCACCAATTAGAAAAATATTTAACATGGGAGCAAACGGGATATCTCAGCAGTACCGGAGAGTGTTTTGATATTGGAAATACGGTGCAACAAGCCCTAGGTCGATTTCAGGAGACGAGACAACCCTATTGTGGGGCAACAGATGCCCGGAGTGCCGGGAATGGTTCTCTGATGCGGTTAGCACCTGTTCCCCTATTTTATGCGAATAATCCTGAAGTGGCGATCGCCACTTCAAAAGATAGTTCACGCACTACCCACGGTGCAGCTACCGCAGTCGATGCTTGCCGATATTTTGCCGGATTAATTATCGGTGCAATCCAGGGTAGCAGTAAGGAAAAATTACTTTCTCCTCACTACAGTCCCATTCCGGGATATTGGCAAAAACATCCCCTCGTTGCGGAAATTGCTGAAATTGCGGCGGGTTCTTTCAAAACTCGTCAACCGCCAGAAATTCAAGGGACGGGTTATGTGGTGAAGTCTTTAGAAGCTGCATTATGGGCTTTTTATCTTAGTCAATCGTTTGAAGAAGGCTGTTTATTAGCGGTTAATTTAGGGGATGATGCCGATACAACGGGGGCAATTTATGGACAAATTGCCGGTGCATTTTATGGAGAATTGGGCATTCCCGAACGATGGCGGCAACGGTTAGCTTATGCGGAGTTAATTGTTTCTTTTAGCGATCGGTTGTTTGAGTTTGCGGATTCGGTTGTTCCTCCATCAAGTTAATGAGCGCAAACGAATGAAGTCGTTATTACAAAGGAATAAATTTAGTTTCTACCCGGTTCAACGTCCTGATTTTAGTCGGGTCTTTTTTCTTTTATGGGGCGATCGCCTGTTGCTGTGGGCAGAGTCTAGGGTTACTCCAGGGGGTTCATGCTGGGAAATGAGTGAAGTCCTTGCTACAAAGGAAGAAATTTAGAAAAAATTTAGTTGCTCCCCTGTTCGTTGCCACGAATTTTGTCGTTTCTTGCGCTTCCCTTTGAACCTAATTCCGGTGGCCCCTTTTTGGGTATCATCAGGGATCAAGGCTTTCGCGCCCGTAAACGAGGGAAAGGCCCATGCCTTAGAAAATATCTGAAATTGTTAAGTTTTATTAAAAAAACCACTATTTCATCAAAACGGTAAAATATAATACAGAAATAGAGGAAAAGCCTAAAAAGGCGACCCTCTCCCAACTTTAGTAAATTTACTTAATTTAGAACAGGCACAAAGATATGAAACTAACTTATCGGGGAATTGGCTACGATTCGGAACCCCAGGGCTTTAATCTCATGGAGGCAGAAATTGGGGGGAAATATCGGGGGAATGATTGGCAAGTGCGCTATCCTCGGCATATTCCGGTCCCGGCGACTGTCAATGAGTTAAGCTATCGGGGCGCCCGGTACAATTCTGGAGAAACTGTCACCACCCCCGTGGCACCTGTTACGGCCAAGACTGGGCGGGTGAGGCACCTCATGGATGCGCCACCGGGAGAGAAGGTGATGGAAGAGGTGGCCAAACTGCACCGCAATAACATTTGCCGGAGTTTAGAACGCCGGATGCAGGCAGCCAAAATGCTAGGGAATAAAGACTTGATGGAACAGTTACAAATGGAATCCCAGCAACTCACCTGCTACCCTTATTAAGTCTCTAATCGGAGTTACGTCGTAACCATATCCCGCGCAAACCAGCGGCGATCGCCCCTTGATAATCATCCCGATAACTATCGCCGATGTGCCATGCGTCTGACGCTGCACAGCCATGTTTTTCTAAACCCGCCGCAAAAATCGGCGGGTTTGGTTTTGCAGCCCCCACGACGGTAGAAATGGTGACAGAATCGAAAAACTGCGCCAGATCCAATGCCTCTAGGACCGAGTATAGCCGGGAGTCAAAATTTGACAAAACTCCCAGGGGAATGCCTTGAGAGTGCAGGGATTCGAGGGTAGGGCGCACATCAGGATAGAGGAACCAAGGGTCAGCGGTGGCAAAGTAATCGTACAGTTGCTTAAAGAAGGCGGAAAAATCAGCAAACTGATGGAAGACTCCGGCGCGTTGGAAAGTATCCTTGGCGATCGCCTCCCACCACTGAAATTCCAGGCGGTGAATCTCGGTTTGCGGGACTCCCGGAAATGCCGCCTGTTCTGTGGCGGCAAAACTATCAAAAAATGCCTGATTTAAGAGGCGATCGTCAACTTCTACCCCAAAGCGACGGGCAAAATTTCCATAAGCTGCACCGATACTGCCCTGCACTCCAAAGAGGGTACCGGCGGCATCGAAAAAAATGACCGAAGGTTGGGACATCACGTTAGCTTAACGGGGTAAACCGGATTGAGAGAAAAACTCACGCACGGGCTGAGTAATCCAATTTAAGCCGACTTTAAGCTGATGGTCAAATGTGGGCATCCGATACAAATAGGCCAAACGCCGTAAGAGGTGCGCCATTTGACCCTCCAATTTGACACCCAATCCGGTTAAGGTGGCATTATCAATCCCCAAGGTCATCATTTCGCCTAATCCTTGATATTCAAAGGGGAGAAGGGGGCGATCGCTCAGGGAGGCCCAAACATTCCAGGCGGCATAATCCGCTTGCTGCATCGCTGCTTGTGCCGTGGTGGGCACAGGTTGTCCGCTGGCATCGAGACTATAGGCGAGGTCCCCGACTGCAAATAGTTCCGGATGGTCGATCGCCTGTAAGGTCCGCGTCACTTCGATTTGACCCCGTTGGGTATGCTTCACCGGGAGGGATTGCACCACGGACGCTACTTGGGTTCCGATGGTCCAAACCACCAAATCCACGGGAATTGGGTCTACTTGTCCTCGATATAACAGGGAAATGGTATCGGCGGTAATTTCTTCGGTGGTGGTTTCTAAATCAATCCAAATTCCCCGTTCTTCTAGGGCTTTGGTTGCTGCTTTGCGGTTAAATTCGGTAGAGGTTCGCAGAATTTCTGTCCCCATTTCAACCAGGCGCAGACGACCTCGCTTTTGAAGGCGATCGGCTAGTTTACAAGCCAATTCCACGCCGGAATAGCCGCCACCGACGACGGCGATGCGGATTTTATCTTTGTCGGAGGCTTCTAGGAGGCGCAGGCGTTCTTCCAGACGATAGGCATCGGCAATGGTGCGGAAGGGGAAGGCATAATCGGCACATCCGGGGACTAAATTTAAGGGAGTTTCTCCACCGAGGGCCAAGATGGCGCGATCGTAAGTGAATTCCATGCCATCTTCTAAATGGAGCTGTCTATTCTCTAGGTTGATGTCAGAGACAGTGCCTTGATGGAAGCGCACTCTGGTATTAGCCAACAGTTCCGAAAAGGGTGGCGCAATTTCCCAGGATTGTAATTCCCCAGTGAGTAACTCGTAGAGGAGGGGGGAGAACAAGAAGCGATCGTTGTTATCAATCAAAACAATCTCGGGGGCTCCTGGGGGGTTCCAGGGTAACTCACTCAAGCGCAAAGCGGCATACAGGCCGCCAAATCCGCCGCCGAGGATACAAATTCGTGCTTTTTCGGTCATAAAAGTGGGCGATCGCGTTGGTTAACAAGATAGTCTTTTCCACGATAGCAGGGCGATCGGCCAGCGTGGGGCAACCGGGCGGAATAGAACCCATGAGAATCACTTCTTGCCAGAAGGATTCTCGCCCTTTCCTGTCTCTTTTCTCACCGGGCGGTTAAATCTTGGATTAGGTGGCGTTCAATTTCCGGAGCAACCGTTATTTTCTCCGCAATAAAATTACAGGCGCTAGAACCAATTGGCAGCGTCTTTATACCCTGCATTTTGCCCATCAGTCTTTGATTATGACCGTAACTAACGACAAGCCAAATTCCATTTTCCTGGAAATTGATAAGATTTGCCCCCTCTCCGAAGTCGCCAGCAATCAGACTTTAACCACTGAAATTCAACAGCGATTAACTGAGTTGAAATTACTCACGCCTCCCGTTGATGGCGTTTTTGGTGAACTGACGAGCGCCGCTTATCAACGCTTTCAGGACCTCAACGGGATTCAAGAAGAACAAGAAGCTTTGGGTCCGAAAACAATTGCAGCCCTGATGAATGCTCAGGCCCAAACTTTTTCGACCCCCCGAATTTCCCTACAAACCACCACGAAAACAACTTTTAAAACTTTACCTCTGCAATCTTCTGTACTCACTGCCAATGAGCAATTTAGTGTAGAACCAGGTCAAAGTTTTACCTTAGCGAATTATGAACGGGGCCATCGCGGTCATTATCGGATTACCTTACAAGAAGCGATTCGTGGAAATCGAGTCTGGTACGCCTTTGAAGAACACGTTCAACTTATAGAAGGAAACCGCACCCTCACTCAACCGCAGCAACCGGCAGCTTCGGTGCGATTAAATGTACCTTTTAGGTCTCAGATGGATAACTATTACAATCCCAGCGGCGCTTGTAATGTTACCTCGATCGCCATGTGTTTGGAATATCTAGGCGTTCCCCGCTATGACAATCGGTATCGCCAGATGGAAGATGAGTTATATCGCTGGTGTCTCGATCGCGGCTATTCCCGCCATGAACCTGAAGATTTAGCCCGTGTTGTCCGAGACTATAAACGCAAAGATGACTTTACCAAATGGGGAACCATTGAACGCTGCCAAAACCACCTACGTGGTGGCAATCCCTGTGTGATTCACGGCTATTTTACTAGCTTTGGTCACATTATCGTCTTAGTCGGGTTTGATGCCAACGGATTTATCGTTCACGACCCTTATGGCGAATGGTTCCCAACGGGTTATCGCAATGACGGAAAGGGTGCTTATCTGAACTACTCCTACAACTTAATCCGCCGCACTTGTATTCCAGATGGACAGTTCTGGGTTCACTACATTAGCCGTTAAACCTAACCTTGTACATCGGGTGAAACTTCCAACACGGAAACTTTTGATTCCGTGTTTTTTTATGCCTCGTTATTCGATAGATAACTGTCTAAACTTCCAAGAATTTATAGGGGATTAGCTTCATATAAAAGTCCTAAATTAGTTCTGACAGATTTAATTTCAGGATTTATAACATACTATGGTTTAAGCTATCAGCCCTTTTTTATCACGAATTAAAAACCGTTCGCCTAGGCGGGACCGATGAAAGTAGGCAATAACCGACTGCTGGAGTGGGGAGTTATTCGAGGCGATCGCGTTGCTCCTACCTTACCCACTGAGCTGCCCCTATAATAAAAAGAAAACTGGCAGCCCTATGAACAACAGCGAGGAATTATCCAACCCCAGCACTTCAAATCTAGCCACTCCAGGCGAGTATCGTCCCCTGATCATTGCGGGTTTGGTGCTAGGGTTGGGGCAAGGCGGCTTTTTTGATGGGATTATCTTCCATCAACTGTTGCAATGGCATCATATGTTTTCCAGTCTCACAACAGATATGACTGTTGCTGGGATGGAGATCAACACATTAGGCGATGGACTCTTTCATTTAGCGGATTGGCTGCTTACTCTGACGGGAATCTTTCTGCTGTGGCGGGCAGGGACGCGGGCAAAAGTTGCTCACTCGGGGCAAGCCTTTTTTGGGGCTTTACTGATGGGGGCGGGGTTATTTAACCTGGTTGAAGGAGTGATTGATCACCACATTCTCGGCATCCATCATCTCAAACCTGGACCCCATCAACTGCTGTGGGACTTGGGTTTTTTAGGATCCGGGGTGCTGTTGCTGGTGATAGGTTGGGTTTTAATCGAGTCGGCGCGAAAAGCCAGTTAATCCTTAAATGTGTTTGAAAAAACAGCGATCGCCCTCATCAAATCTCCCCTAACTCTCATCCGATGACGTCACATCAACGGCAATCACCGTCGCATAGGGATTAAGAAATTGCTCCGGCACTTGAATCGTTAACTCACCCAGAGGGTCAGGATTGAACAGGGAATCGACAATTGCGCATCGAGTTGAGTATTGTAAGGGTTGCTTTTCACCCACGATAAAAACACCCTGAATCCGCTTGATGGGTACAGCTCTAACTGTTACTGAATCGTAGGGTTTCATCAGCAAAAATAGATAAAATCGATTCCCCCGGCGAGTAGAAGGACCATAAAATTGCCACGGTTCTAAACCCGCTTTTGTACCGACAATACTCTCATGATGAAGGGTTAACCATTCCTCTATTTGTTGCAACAGTTTCACTTGCTCAAATTGAATCTCTCCATTTCCCATTGGACTAACATTCAGCAATAGATTTCCCCCTTTACCGGCAATTTCGCAGAGGGTATGAATCAGTTGACGAGGTGACTTAAATTGGGAATCCGTGGGGTTGTAACCCCAGCTTTCATTCAGGGTTAAACAAGCCTCCCAAGTGCGTTCGGGAGGTTGGGGCGGGATGAATTGTTCGCAGGTATCAAAGTCGCCAAATCCCGGGAGGCGATCGTTAATCAATAAATCCGGTTGTAGGGAGCGAATCATTTCCTGTAGCGCTTGAGGCTGCCATTGCTCAGGCGATCGCTCCCAACCCCCATCAAACCAAAGCAAGTCAATTTTGCCATAATGGGTCAATAATTCTCTGATTTGATCCAACATAAATTCCCGGTAGCGCTCCCACTGAAAACTCGTAGGCTGCCGAAATTTACCAAACTGATAAGGTTTATCCGCTTCGGTAAAAGCTGGGTAATCCGGGTGATGCCAATCAATTAAAGAAAAATACAGGCCGACGCGCAACCCTTCAGCCCGCATCGCTTCCACAAACTCTCGGACGATATCTTTTTTGTAGGGTGTATTGGCAATGGAAAAATCGGATTGCCGAGTATGAAATAAGGAAAACCCATCATGATGTTTTGCTGTTAAAATTACATACTGCATCCCCAACTGTTTCGCTAAACGTGCCCAGGATTGCGGATTATATTCAGTTGGATTAAAAGTTTGAGCCGTCCCGTGATAATCATCTACCGGGACATCTTGGCAGTAGGGTAAACTAAATACCCCTCCGACCAAGGGCCAGGATAATTCATAACCGGATTGGCTGCTATGGCCCCAATGCACAAACATTCCTAATCGGGCGGTGTCAAACCAGTTTTTTTCGGGAGTCATGAGTTAACCTTGAAACCTCAAAATTTATATGATTTCTTCACTTTAACAGGTTGACAGAAAGTTATGAAAACCATCTCCTATACTTTTAAACTTCGCTGTCATTCCCCCATCAGACAACCAATCCAGAGCATTTTTACTCGGGGCAAAAAGTATAATTAATTAGGTTGACTGGGTTATCAAAGAAAATGCTCGCAGGGCGGGAAAAAATTGCCATCATAAAGAGAGTGTCTTTGAGGTTCAGATGATGCCAAATCCCAGCTTGATTATGGATACCGTTCGCGCCTACCAGAAAACTGCGGCACTCAGCGCCGCAGTCACCCTCGATATCTTCACGACTATTGCTGCTGGAGCACAAACCGCGATCGCCATTGCCGATCGCAGCGCCGCCTCAGAAAAAGGAATCCGAATTCTGTGCGATTACCTGGTGATTATGGGACTACTGGAAAAACAGGAGGGTCTCTATTCCTTAACCGAGGATAGTGCAACGTTTTTAAACCGCAATTCCCCAGCCTACCTCGGTGGAATGGTCGAGTGGACTGCGCGATCGCAGTCCGTCCAGGCCAGTCTAACTCTAGCCGATGCTGTCCGTAAAGGGGGGACGGCATTAGAAGGAAGCGACATCACCACGGACCATGATAAATGGATTGGCTTTGCACGGGGCATGATGAATATGATGAAGCCTTTATCGGAAACCGTAGCCGCTGTAGTCAGTGCTAACAGCGCTCAACCGGGTAAAGTGCTGGATATTGCCGCCAGTCATGGAATGTATGGCATCAGCATCGCCAAACACCATCCCCAGGCTGAAATCTATGCTGTAGACTGGGAAGAAGTGCTGACGGTAGCCGCAGAAAATGCAGAAGCTGCCGGGATTGCCTCCCGCTATCATTTGCTGCCAGGGAGTGCCTTCGAGGTTGATTTTGGGAACGATTACGATTTGGTGCTGATTCCGAATTTCTTTCACCATTTCGATTTGCCCACCTGCCAGCAATTTATGGAGAAAGTCTACAGCGCGTTGAAACCCGGGGGACGAGCGGTTACTGTCGAGTTTATCCCGAATCCAGACCGAGTAACACCACCCCAGGCAGCGGGATTTAGCTTAACCATGCTCACCATGACCCCTGGGGGTGATGCCTATACCTGGGCGGAGTTCGAGCAAATTTTTCACAATGCGGGTTTTGAGCGCAATGAGTTGGTTGCCCTTGACCCCTCTCCGGAACGGGCTATTATCAGTTATAAGTAGGGTTTGCTGTGGGTGGGTTTCGAGGGGTTTTTGTAGCCAGTTCACCCTCGCCAAAGTAGGCTAGTTCACATTGCGATCGCCTGCTGTCAAACCCATCCGCCCACAAAAAAAACACTGAAATTATTACTATGAACCCGGGAGTTATTGAGGGGATTTGGAGAGGTTTTGTAGGATGGTTTCGTGGTCTTTGCCTTCGACAATCCAGGGTTCTGCGGGTTTGATGCGATCGCTCAGGCCGAGAATAAAACGGTTGCTGTCAGACCCTAATGATTCACAGGTGGTTTGCAGGCAGAGGAGGTCTCTACCTGTTAATTGACTGAAAAAGGCGGTTAATATTCCGGCTTCTAAAAAACAGACAGGGCGATTCCATTTGGGGGCCTGGTCTGCGTAGGGGGAATTTTTGGCAATGATGATCAAGAATCCATCTTGATAATGGTCTTGATTTAATTCAACGCTACCCCAACCCATTGTTTTCCAAAATTGCTGAAAGCATTGAATGAATTGAACCATTTCCATTTGAGAGATGGTTTTTCCATAGTAATCGGAAATCTCTTCACAAAATCTCACATAAAAGTTTTTTCCCCACCATTTACCGCAGTTGAAGAGGACGAGGCGGGCGGCGGAGCCGGTTTCATGTTCAAGTCCGCTATAGATGGCGGAAATTAAGGTTTCGGGGATGGCGAGGAGGCGATCGCCTCGGCGATTTTCCAAGAGTCCCAGTTCTAAGTCGCCTTTCACATAGACATCATAAGCAAAATAATTGCCCGGGAGTTGTTGTTCTTTCAGCAGGTTGGAAATAGAAATCATAGGGTTATGCTTAGAAATTCACAGTAGGGGATATTTTTTCGAGGAGTTGAAGAGTAAACTACTGAGGTTTAGGCTCCTCCAATAGAATAGCTTTGGCTTTCTCAAATAGGGGTTGAATCAGGGGGAAGTGTTTATCGGAAAGTTCTGCTTTGACCCCTTGAAGTAATAACTCGTACAGTTTGCGTTCGATAGTTTGGGTTTGGTGCGTTTGCACTAATCCAGTCATCCAATCTTTCAGGCGTAAGGCCAGAAAGTCGGGGTCACTTAATAGCATGGCGGTCCCACAGTAGCGACTAATCAGCAGCCAATGTTTTAGCGATCGCTCTAGGAGGTCCTGGCGTTCATCAGGAAAAGCGGCGACAAGGCGATCGGCTACGGGTTGAAAAATCTGCTCTTCTTTGTCTCGGAGGATTTCATAAGTCTCCATGCGTCTAGCTAAGGATACCGCATAGCGTCGAAAGAGTTCGAGTTCATTCGTCTGTAAATAACGCTGTTCAGCTTGCTCTAGCAGTCGCGCAATCTCGGGGTGCATGGTTGTCTTCTGATCTGGATTGGAGGATGGGATAAGTTTAAGAACAACAGTCGTTGGGGTGACGATCTGCCGATTCTTTCTCTTTTAGCCCGCGCAGGCGGGCTTTGTTCGTATAGCCCCACCCTTGAGGGTGCGGGTTTTTTCTATCAGTACGGGATTGGCTGTGAATCGCGACTGAAGTCGCTGTTTGCTGTCGCAACTTCAGCCACTGTGGAAAGTCCTAAAAGGCTTCCAGTAAATCAATCAGGGTCACTTCCTCTTGTGATGAGGAGGCGGTCCCCGCAGAGGATGAGGGTTTGGGAAAAGAACCGACTTCTGGGGTCCCTTCCCAAGGCAACAGGCGGAAATAATCCCCCACCACCAAGGTCCACCGGGAGGCGGGGTCGGTTGGCTGTCCGTTAGAACCTTGGGTTAGGGGTTCTCCTTGCCAGTTACATTGACTAAAATACTCTTGGACGGACAGTTGTAATAACGATTTGCCGTTATTCATCGCAGGCGTTCTCCGGCTTCTAACCGTTGTTGAATATCCCGCGCAGTGGCTCCTTCATTTTGCCAGAAGGCAGCGGCATCGATGCGATCTTGACTGCCGAGTAAAAATTTACAGTAGGTTTCACCCATTGAGTAACACTGAAGTTCAATGCAGCTTAACTGTTTGTTGACCAAGCAGGTGAAGAATCCGGCAAATAGACCGGCATAGATGTAGCAGACGGGTTTTCCGACATCGCCGAGGGTGCGCGCAACGGCAGAATCAAAGAGGTTGATAAACATAAATCCATGCTTGCGATCGCTCAGATCGACTTCCCAGCGTCCCCATCCTTGGGCGGTAAAGGGCCACCACCAGGTTTCTAGCAGGAACATCAGATTGGCTTGGCGGATATCCCGTTGATATTCTTTTTCAAACCATTTTTTGAAAAATTCGGCATCTTTGGTCCCCCATTCGCAGCCAATGGTGTACATAATCACTGAGGCGGCACTGCCGACTTCTTCTTCTAACCCTTCGACTAAGCCAATAATAAAGTCTTCGCTGGTAAAGGTATTTCGTCCCTCATTCCAGTCGGTGACAATCCCGGTGTCGGGGTGAAAGGAAAAGAAATCCTGAAAGCCATAGTGATTGTGCTTTTTGGGCTGCTTTTGCTGACGATTCGGTTCTAAGTTGGCAGCCGGTTTTTTGTTGGTAGATACTACCATCAGACAATACTCCTTGTGATGGGATGGGGTCTTTAGTTTGCTGTCCCGGTCAGTTCCGTTAAGCGGCTTCCTGTCTGGGGGTGGGTGGTCGCGGTCCTCTGTACCGACGATGCCATGTTCACCCGTGCCGGTCTATTTCTAATTTTAGGCAACTGAGCGGATATTTGGAACGATTAATTTGGCCGATCGCACTAAAAACCCGGAAAATTGAGGGGAAAATTTCTAACATCAAGAATCATGTATTTTTATTGAGAAATTGTTACCGATTAATTTTTATCATCACTTTTCTAAGCTAGGTATAAATCCGGAAGAATGCGATTGACATTAAACCCGCTTTGTGTATATAAAATACCATCAAGACTGACCCCTGCTCCCTAAACCCAGGCTTTCAGGGGCGATCGCCCCTGACCCTGTAGATTATGCCGCCCGAGAAGTCATCGGCAGCGGCTGAATCGGGATTTCAATTCGGAACTCGGTGCCTTGTCCCATTTGGGAAAGACAGGTCAAACAACCCCCATGTTTTTCCACTACGATTTGATAGCTAATGGATAAGCCCAAACCTGTCCCTGAACCGATCGGTTTCGTGGTAAAAAAGGGGTCGAAAATTCGCGATCGCACCTCCTCGGGAATTCCTGGACCATTATCGCAAATCCGAATCACCACCCCGCTTCCCTTGCTCAAGTCGGGGTTTTCCGGCCCGTCGGAACAAACTGCGCCTGAACTGGTGCTAGAGGCATCATTCTCCACCCATTCAGTGCTGATTTTAATCCAACTGGGATTGGCACGAATCTGTTCTGGGGTCCGCTCGCGATCGTGCATTTCCAAGGCATCGATCGCGTTGCTCAAAATATTCATAAAAACCTGATTCATTTGCGCCGCATAACATTCCACCAACGGCAACTCAGCATACTCTTTAATCAAATGAATTGGCGCCCGATCCCCTTTAGACTTGAGGCGATGTTGCAAAATCAATAAGGTACTATCCATCCCTTCATGAAGATTCACCGGCTTTTTCTCGGATTGATCCAGCCGCGAGAAGTTTCGCAAGGATAAAACAATTCCCCGAATCCGTTCTACTCCCACTTTCATCGAGGATAAAATCTTCGGCAAATCTTCCTTCAAAAAATCCGACTCGATTTCCTCACTGAATTCTTGAATCGCCTCATGGGGATTGGGATAGTATTCCTGGTACTGTTCCACTAATTCCAGCAAATCACGGGTATAATCTGTCACGTGAGTGAGATTTCCATAAATAAAATTCACAGGATTATTAATCTCATGGGCCACCCCCGCTACCAACTGGCCGAGACTCGCCATTTTCTCACTCTGGACCAGTTGACTTTGGGCCTGTTGCAAGTTTTGCAACGTGAGAGATAGTTCCTCCTTTTGATGTTTCAACTGGTCGAATAGTTCGGCTTGATGCACCGCCACCCCAAACTGAGCGCCGATTTGACTGACTAACTCCACCTCATACTCATACCAATGACGAGGGCCGGAATTTTGATAGGCAGCCAGCAATCCCCACAAAGTTTCTCCGGCGAGGATGGGAACAATGATATAGGCTTTAGCTTGGAGCTTTTCTAAGAGTTCGATATGACACTGAGCATGGCCTACATTGTAGATATCATTAACGGCGAGGGCTTGATTCTGGCGGTAGCGTCCGCCGTGGGTTTCCTGGAGGTGAGTATCGGCGATATCCGGCAGGTTTCCCACCAAGGGATTCCAGCCCGGGGAAACGGATTCCGCGACAAAGTTGCCACTCCAATCGGGTTTGAAGCGATAGACCCCGACGCGATCAGTGTCTAGGAGTTGGCGGACTTCTTGGGTGGTGGTTTGGAAGAGGGTATGGATATCCAGCGATCGCCGGATTTTATCGATCGTCGTGGCTAAGGCTCGTTCTCGTCGGGCTGCCTGGGCTAATTGTGAGGTTTGGGCTTGGAATTGGCCCTGTTCTTCAGATCGTTCAAGGGCCAGACCCAAGTGAGAGGCCATGAGGCGAAGAAACTCAATTTCGCTCGGTTCCCAGTGGCACTGTCCCCGACATTGATGCACCCAGAGGAGTCCCCAGAGGGTATCTTGTTGATGGAGGGGGATGCACAAGTGAGATTTAACCTGTAATTGCGTTAAAAAATCGTGATAGGGCCCGGGGAGAGGGGACTGGGAAATATCCGCGATGACATGAACACCGCCGAGGTGATAGTAGGTATTACATTCGTCCGCAAAGCTGCGATCGCCTAATTCTGCCCCCAATGCAGCTTCTGCGGGCGATCGCACGTCTTCGGCAATAATTTGTCCCCAACTGCCCTTATATTCCGGCCATACGCGAAATACCGCCACCCGATCCACATCTAATAATTGCCGCAGATCCGTCACTGTGGCTTGAAAGAGGCGTTCTAAATCCAGGGATTCTCGAATGCGGGCGATCGCCCCAGACAAGGTTTTGTACGGTTCCATTGTACCCTGAGCGAGCGCCGTTCTTCGTGGTGACTTCATCAAAAAACCTCCCCGCTTCGAGACGTCCGGTTCTATCTCGGTGACCCTGAGTAAACTTTTCATTGCTCATACTCCATCCTGTATTCTGCCCTTCCACCCGGGTAACTATTCGTTTATGGATTCAATTGAGTAGATGCGCGAACTAATTCGTCAGGCCACTGGATATCCCCAACCTTCCCTGATTTCTTCTTATTATAAGATTTCTATTTTTTTTGGGTCAGTCTATATCGGCTGATTTTTCCTGTTAATCGTTACAGGGAGTGCTTCTCCATGAGACTATCAATTCATTTGATTGTGAAGATAACTTTTTTCTATGCCCTCAGACAGCAGCATTCAAAGCTCATCACCGAGGGAAGGGTAAACTAACATTTACCCTCCCTGCAAACTGAGAAAAAACTGCCCACGGGTTCCGCAAGCTACCGGGAAGAGGGCAGATGGGTGGGGTTTGATGTCTCCACCTCTACGGTGGCAGAGGGTTTGCACTGCATAATCGGAATTTCAATCCAAAATTCAGTTCCCTGACCCGGTTGGGAGAGACATTTAAAAGTTCCGGCGTGTTTATCCACCACAATTTGTTTACTAATGGAAAGACCCATTCCTGTTCCTTTTCCAATCTCTTTCGTAGTAAAAAAGGGTTCAAAAATGCGCGATCGCAGATGTTCGGGAATGCCCGGACCATTATCAAAAATACAAATCGCCGCATTTCTTTTCTCGTCATCCCCCGTTACGGTAGTGCGAATTGTAATTCTACAGGGTTCCTGATGGCGTTCTTGAGGCGATCGCTCTTTATCCCAGTCTTCTAATGCATCAATAGCATTGCTCAAGAGATTCATAAACACCTGATTGAGCTGTCCGGCAAAGCATTCCACCGGAGGCAGTTCCCCATATTCTTTGATAATTTCAATTCCCGGGCGATCGCTTTTGGCTTTAAATCGGTGGTGTAAAATCATCAAGGTACTATCAATCCCATCATGAATATCCACCGCTTTCATATCCGTTTGATCCAACCGGGAGAAATTCCGTAAACTCAGCACAATCGACCGGATGCGGTCCGCCCCCACCTTCATAGATGCCAACATTTTGGGCAAATCTTCAATCAGAAAATCTAAATCAATTTCTTCAATAAACTCCTGAATTTCTGGCGGAGGCTCCGGGATATGACATTGGTAGAGTTTTTGCAAATCCAACAAATCCTCTGCATATTGGGTGGCATGATTCAGATTGCCATAGATAAAGTTAACCGGATTATTAATTTCGTGAGCAATTCCAGCCACTAGCTGTCCCAGGCTGGACATTTTTTCCCCTTGAATCAGTTGGGTTTGAGCATTTTGGAGGTCTTCGATCGCCTGTTCTAACTCCACCGCTTGGGCTTGAGCTTTCGCTGCCGCCGCTTGGGTTTGTTGATAGAGTTCCGCTTGTCCAATGGCAATCGCCGCCTGATCCGCCAGTTGTTGCAACAAATCAATTTCTTGATCTTGCCACAGGCGCGGTTGTTCACACTCATGGGCAATTAAAAATCCCCACAAATCTGAACCCATCCGAATCGGGACAATTAAATTAGCTTTGACCTGAATGCTTTCTAAAAACTCTCGATGACAGTCACTCAATTCCGCCGTGGCAACATTATCAATCGCCCGGATCCGGCCTTTTAAATACAAGTTAGAAACATCGGTAGGAATACATCCGGGACAGCGCACCCCCCGAACCGATTGCCAGCTTTCCCGCAAATCTTCTACCGTAACCTCACCCGTGCCGCTGTCATCAAACTGATAAATCACCACGCGATCGGTATTCAGCAAATTTCGCACCCGCTGGGCGATGGTTTGTAGAATGGTACTGACATCTAAAGTGCTGCGAATTTGGTCCGTGATTTGTTTAAGAATGCGGGTAAATTTTAAGGACTGTTGGAGTTCCTCAGTGCGTTCTTGGACCTGCTGCTCTAGGTTGGCATTGAGGGAATTAACTTCTTTGTAGAGTAAATACTGCTCGATCGC
>NZ_JAMXFA010000047.1 GCF_025370785.1 Laspinema olomoucense D3b | reverse complement strand
CAGCTATAACCGGCCATCGGCTAAAATCAAGCAAAACTTTTTATTTTAGCATAAAATTATTTTGCAAGAGGTCTATTAAAAAACTATATTGCTGGCTACTTAGGAGACCAGTTCTTGATTTCACCTTTCCACCCGGCATCTCGTACTTTTTGCTCATTACCTGGAGGCACTCCAATGAAGATAACATCATCCAGGGAGATACTTTCATCTACTTGTACTTCTGCTTGAATACAGGTAGGTTTGCAAGGTGTTAGTCCTGCTCTTGTATGTGGTGTGCCGTTTATATCAATGACTACAGAATCGTACATACTTTTAAGTCCTGCGAAACCTTTTTTTATGTAAGCCCCCCGTCCTGAAGCTGCGTTAATGGGGCAAAACAGCGTTTCTTCTTTCCAGAGGTAATCTGGTTTAATAGCAAGTAATACCCAGCCTTGCGTTTGGTGTCTCTCTCTAGCACGATAAAGGTACATCGAGTTATAAGATTGAATACTACAACAGATATGATTCAATTTTCCATCCCATCGGCCTTCATCTATTTGCTGGTATTCATAATTTAAATATTTTAGTTTACGAGATGAGAGTACCCCCCCATCTTCGCAAATACCTTGCAAGTTTTCAAGAGTAGTAAAATGGCACAAGCATTTAATTTCCCGTTCGGCAACAAAAGCACGAATTTGTTCAGCTTCAGCCGCATCAGGACGAGCTATAACTGGGGGTATTTTAACTATATACCGCTGAAGCCCAGGTGCTTCTTTAACCCAGTCTGGAAGTTGAAATATTAGTGATTTGCGTTCCGACCCTGAAAGTGAAGAGTGAGAAAATACTTTTTCCATCCTTGACAAAGTATTAACCAACGACCCCGACAATATTTTTATTTTTTCTTGAGGTGGTAAATATTTAAAAATTTTTTCGTTGTTCTTAGCTGAATCCGGAAGTTTCTGAAGAAGTTTAAGCAAATCGTCATAAGATTTATTTACATCCTTAGATTGATTTTTAGTTGAGTATTCTAATCCCCAATTTATATCGTCATCTTCGTCATCCAAATCCCAAATTTCGTTATAATAATTTAATTCAAATGTTTTTTGAGGGTATTGATCCAAAATTTTGGCAATTCCATCGATCGCGCTTTCATAAGATTCTGGTTTTTGAAGCTGCAAGACGAAAAAATTAATTTTTTCCTCATCTGATAAAAGGTCAAAAATCTTGGGAGATTGTTTAGCCTTCAATGGTATTTTGCCAATGACTGATGCGCGCTTATTGTCAGAGCAACCTTGGAGCAACTCAGAAATTTGCTCGATCGCGCTCTCATACTTTTCATGATTATTCAGTTCTTTAACCCAAATTTCTAGTTTTTCATCATTTGACAAAAAAGTAAAAATATTGGAATGTTGTTTAGCTGTTACCGGAATTATTGACAGCCATGAAGCTCGCTTAGGATCAGCACACCCTTGTAGCAAATCCGCAATTTTAACCGTCGCGCCCTCATACTCTTCAGGATTGTTAAGTTGCTTAATCCAAAATTCTAGTTTTTTATCATCAGACAAAAAGGTTATAATTTTTTCGTGTTTTTTAATCTCGTCAGGAAGTTTTGAAATCAATGATATTTTGTTAGGAACTGAACAATTAGCTAGAATATGAGCTACTGAATTAACAGCCTTGTCATATTGAGGCTCGTTTAGAGAACAGCCAAATACTGCTAACAACACATCGATATTATCACTGTTAACGCAATTATCGATAATTTCTCCATCTGTTTCGGTACTCAATAATTTTATATTTAAAGCATTATCTCTATATGTATTTTTGTCTCGTCGATATATTTTTCTGATATCACAAACAACAACATCTCCTCTCTTGATATCTTGCCTCGCCGAAGTAACTTCATTAATATGGAAAAAAACTTCTGCTGTAACGTTTTCACCCCGCTCGAACAATTGCAACAATTCTGAGTCGTTTATCAGAAGTATTGCACTACCAAAACCTTTTTCTATGTTATACGAATCTATCACTCCCACTTGTCTAAGTAGGCGCAGGTTCTTAGCCTCATTTTCTTCAATCTCAAAAGTGATAAACTGTCCTCTCTTGAGTTCTTGTGCTGAATGAATTTCACTTTTATGAATAGGAAAACGCTGTTCGTCTTCACATTCTAATATTTTGTAACGGTCATCCCAGTCATTTTCTGGTTCTGTTTTCCACCATTTAAAAAGTGCAACTTTAGTCATTTCAAAAGTCCAGGCATTTAATCGATTTTCAAACGATAAAGTATTTATTATTAACCGAATATCTCCAAATCATCAGGAGAGAAGGACTTCATCTCTCCTGTCCCATAACCATTATCGTCTAATAATTCATAGACAATATTTCCTTTAATTTGTGAGCTTGTTAGCTTAATGTCACAGCCTTTTTCAATCACTAGCTGCCCAGTTGATTTGACGCGATATCTTGTCTTCTTAAACCCCATATTTTGTCTCCTTAATTTTTCAAAGCAAGAGCAAAACTCAAATGCACCCTACCTACGATCGCCCCCTAAAGAAAAGACGACCTAGCATAAACGTCAATTCTGGAAACCCCGATGAGCTGCATCTGCTAAAACTTCTTCCATCCAAGCATTGATGCTCTTACCGGCTTTTGTTGCAGCAAGAAAAATTTGACGGTGCTGTTCTGGGGTGGTGCGAAATGGCAGCTTACCGGAGAAAGGCTTTTCTGGCGTTTCTCCTAATTCTTCACAAAATTCTAAATAATCATCAACAGAATCATAGAATGCCTGACGTGCTTCTTCCACGGTTTTACCTTGAAAGGTAATCACGTCTTTGATGTCCAAAACGCGACCAAAAAGGATGTCTTTTTCTGAATCTACTTCAAGTTTAGCAGTGTAACCTTTGTAAGTTAACATAGTTGCCTCAGTGGTGGAACGACGAAATGGCACAACAACACTTTTTGGAGAGTTTGTAAAATTGTGTGGCATGATGCGGTGATGGGGTGACTAGATGGGTGGTCAAGCTTTTAAAAATTTGGGGTTGGGGCAACTGGTGAAGTTGCCCCTTTCTGAACATCTTACTAACGGTTACTCAGACACAGATATAGAGGCAACTCTAGCTTTTTCTAAGAATTCCCGGACACTTTTAACTGCGTCCTTGCACACTTCCTTTTCAGGATGTGGTTCGTGAAAAACGGCTTTGACGCCGTTTAATGCAACTCGCACCCGAGACCCTCTCCCTGGGCGGACAATCGCCCCTAGCGCTACGAACAGGCTTTCAACATCTGTCCAGACAATATCTGACCGAACGGGGTGTACATAGATTGCCTTTAGCGTTCGACGCTGTTTGCTATTTAATCCACTTACCAGTTGAAGTCCCTCAGATTGAGATGCCTTTACACGAAGTGTCTGCATTATTACCCCAGCTTGACGCCATTCTTTGATGATATCAGTAAATGATATCGCTGTCAATGGACAATTTTTCTAGAGGCAGGCGAGTGGCGATCGCTAGGTTTCCCCTATTGCACTGCTACACTTCTTAGACTTAGCAACTCCAGAGTTAATGAAGGGAAAATACAAACAGTGGGTATTTTTGCGATATCTTAAAACAGCAGATTCTTCGTCTGATGCCAAGAGGAGTGCGTGAAATATTTTTTTCTAACAGAAGGCTGGACCGTTGGTCGCGTTTGGGGAGTGGAAGGACTGTGGAATGCAGTCGCCTGGAGACGCGAACCTGAAATCGAGAAAATACACTTTTGTATTGTGGAGAATAATGACGAAAAATTATGGCTCTATCGGGTGGAAGACTCCGTAATCATGGTGGAAGTCAAGCCGATTTCCCCCGCATCCAGTGGGGCCTCTACAATTGGGCAAGTCGTGCTGCGGCGTCTGATGAGTGCCGAGCAAGTCATTGAGCGCTTGTCCGCCTCAGAAGCCACCTGCCAGATTAATCGGCCCAATTTTGCGAATTTGGGTGCAACCTAAACCGCAAATTCCCAGGTCCTTGCCTGGAAACCCCAAATCAACTCCGCTTAGGGACCGCTTCTGCCGGAAGCTTCTAAAAATCAAGGCTTTAACCCCTGGCTCTAGGGGAACAAAACCCTGAGAGACTCGGCAATCTGGATGCAGCCGCTTCTCAGAAATCAGCACCCGCCACTGTACCGGGGCGATCGCTTTTCTTTACATCAATAACCAAAACTCTTGCATTCGATTCCATCAATAGTTACACTTCTTTAAATACTGTCTCATTTTTGAGATGCGATAGTCATCGTGCAGCCACTGTCCAGCCCCCAGCTTTAAGGCTTGGACCCCCAGTGAAAACGCTTTGACTTTATAAAAGGCTCAAAGATAGCGTCCAAATAGATAACTCAAACTGAGGAGGAAGCGTAGTCAATGGGACTACCCTGGTATCGAGTACACACAGTCGTTTTAAACGATCCGGGTCGGTTGATTGCCGTACACCTGATGCACACAGCTCTGGTGGCAGGTTGGGCCGGTTCAATGGCCCTTTATGAACTGGCGATTTTCGATCCGAGCGATCCCGTCCTAAACCCCATGTGGCGTCAGGGGATGTTCGTCATGCCCTTCATGGCTCGCCTGGGCGTGACTGATTCTTGGAGAGGCTGGAGCATTACCGGCGAAAGCGCAGCTGACGTCGGGTTCTGGTCATTTGAAGGAGTGGCTACTGCTCATATTGTCCTCTCCGGATTGCTGTTCCTAGCAGCTTGCTGGCATTGGGTTTATTGGGATTTGGAACTGTTCACCGATCCCCGCACCGGCGAACCCGCCCTGGACTTGCCCAAAATGTTTGGGATCCACTTGTTCTTATCGGGTCTGCTGTGCTTCGGATTTGGAGCATTTCACCTCACAGGTTTATTCGGACCGGGGATGTGGATTTCTGACCCTTATGGCTTAACGGGACATATCCAGCCCGTTGCGCCCGAGTGGGGACCCGATGGCTTTAACCCCTTTAATCCGGGTGGTATCGTGGCTCACCACATTGCAGCAGGTATTGTTGGCATTATTGCTGGCATTTTCCACTTATCTGTGCGTCCGCCTGAGCGGTTGTACCGAGCGCTGCGCATGGGGAACATTGAAACCGTACTCTCTAGCAGTATCGCTGCCGTATTTTTCGCCGCTTTCGTGGTCGCCGGTACCATGTGGTACGGTTCCGCCACCACTCCGATTGAACTGTTTGGTCCAACCCGCTATCAGTGGGATAGCAATTACTTCCAGCAGGAAATTGATCGGCGCGTACAAACTTCCCTGGCTCAAGGGGATAACCTAGAACAAGCCTGGGCCCAAATTCCTGAAAAACTGGCGTTCTATGATTACGTCGGCAACAACCCCGCCAAAGGTGGTCTGTTCCGCGTAGGACCCATGAACAATGGTGATGGACTCGCCCAAGGTTGGTTGGGTCATCCCGTGTTTAAAGATGGTGAAGGTCGCGTGCTCTCGGTGCGTCGTCTTCCCAACTTCTTTGAAACCTTCCCCGTGGTCTTGACTGATGCCGATGGCATCGTGCGCGCGGATATTCCCTTCCGTCGTGCTGAATCTAAATACAGCTTTGAGCAAACCGGCGTAACGGTGAGCTTCTACGGTGGGGAACTCAACGGGAAAACCGTTAGCGAACCGACTCTGGTTAAGCAGTATGCTCGGAAAGCTCAGTTAGGCGAACCGTTTGCGTTCGATCGCGAAACCCTCAACTCCGATGGGGTGTTCCGCACGAGCACTCGCGGTTGGTTTACTTATGGTCATGCCTGCTTTGCTTTGCTGTTCTTCTTCGGTCATATCTGGCACGGATCTCGGACGATTTTCCGCGATGTGTTTGCTGGAATCGACCCGGATCTCGAAGAGCAGGTCGAGTTTGGTCTGTTCCAAAAAGTCGGGGACGTTTCAACCCGCAAACAAGAAGTTTAGAGTGGTTTACCTCTAACTCTGAAGTCAGGTCTAACAAATGGACTGGTCCCAAAAGACAAGTGCATTTTGTTAGACCTTTTTTCTATTGCTTGGTAGACTGGTGTTACCCTTGATGATCAGGAATTTATCATTATGCAGAGTGTCGCTTACATCTTAATTCTGACTTTAGCCATCGGTGTGCTGTTCTTTGCGATCGCCTTCCGTGAACCGCCTCGCATTGGTAAGTAACAATCCGGGGGTAATTTCTGAGTTAATTGATTCCTCTAGCTGACTCATTCCATTGGGAAAAGAAGGCAAAGAAGGCGAGGCGGCCATTGCGATCGCATTGAACCTTCAAAAATAGGATATAGATAGACTCAGATTTTTTCCCCAGACTTGGACCCCACTCCTCAAGCCAGCCCCATGCTGCGCTTTTAACCGAGTTTAGGCAGGAAGATTTCACAGCGGGAACTCCCATGCGAAAAACAGCCGCTAATCGCCGGAATAATTTCCCGATTTCTTTCTGCCTTCCCCTCGGAGTTCCTCTCGCTCACAGGACAAAAATCATGCGATGTCCATTTTGCCAGCATACTGACAGTCGGGTGCTAGAATCTCGCTCCGCTGAAGCCGGTCAAAGCGTCCGGCGTCGCCGGGAGTGTCTCCTGTGCAACCGTCGCTTTACCACTTATGAACGGATTGAATATGTCCCGATCACGGTAATTAAACGCGATGGCTCCCGGGAATCGTTTGATCGCTCTAAGTTACTGCGCGGGATTGTTCGCGCTTGTGAAAAAACCGGCGTTGAGGCTGGACAAATTGAAAATTTAGTCGATGAAATCGAAGCTCAATTGCAGCAACAGCGATTTAGACGCGAAGTCACGAGCAATGATATCGGAGAATTGGTCCTTTCTCAACTGCAAGAGGTCAGTGAAGTGGCCTATATCCGGTTTGCCTCAGTCTATCGACAATTCCAAGGGATTCGTGATTTTGTGGACACTTTAAAGGACCTGCAAAATCAAAGCGATCGCCAGAGCACTGAACACTCACCCACCCCGGAAGAAGACAATTCCCCTCGAAAATCTCCCGATGATCCAGGGCAGTTAACTATCAATGATGCACCCCAGGATTCTCCCCCTGTCTCTTCTCTAGCTCAAGCCTAGAGCAAAATTACCGCTTAGGCTCTGGGTAATCAAGGGTCGGTGAGTTCCGAGGTAACCATTAACCTATCCTTAAAATAAATTCTCTTCAACCACAGCGATCGCCCTTGATCGCTCATGGATCTGTCCCCTCTTCACCGGTGGCAAGGGGTTCCTATCCCGGGTCTTAACGAGAGATTCTACAGAAATTGTTTGAAAAATTTCCCAAGCTCGGTGTTCAAAAAAGAGCATTCAAGCTATAATAGTTTTTCTAGGCTTAAAATTTTCCAAAGGAAAGCGTCTAAAATAGTACGGAAGCGTCTTTTTGACGTCATCTGAATGCTTGCAAGCCAAACCGGAAGTTGAATCGAACCAGCCCTCAAAAACAACGGCTGAATCTTTGACAGGAAACTGCTCGAAGTCAATTCTTTCCCTTTGCCTGTGAGCGGGGAAGCAGAACCCCTAGGAGCAGTCTAAACGCGCTAGTTCGTGGCCAAGACCCCCCTCCCTCTTCTTGCTTTCGCCCCCACACTAAACTCTAACTTTTTTGTTTAACCTTGGACGCCCAACCGAGGCGACCAAGGGAAAAGGAGTGTGATGGTGCACTGATGTCCAGGTTAGCCTAGACTTTAAGTTGCTCAAGATTTCTAGCCGTTTTACGGCTTCAAAATCAACATCGACAACATCTTTTCAAAAAATACACGACTACGAACGGAGAACAGTTCCAGGAATCAAATCGCATGGTCAATCAGAACACAGTCGCCAAAGATGTAGGCTTTACTCACGAGGATTTTGCAGCTCTTCTCGATAAATATGACTATCACTTTAGCCCCGGTGATGTCGTTGCCGGTACAGTATTCAGTCTAGAGCCGAGGGGCGCTCTGATTGACATTGGTGCAAAAACAGCGGCATATATCCCCATTCAGGAAATGTCGATCAACCGGGTTGACGCTCCTGATGAAGTCTTGCAATCGAACGAAACTCGCGAGTTCTTTATCCTAACCGATGAGAACGAGGATGGGCAGCTAACCTTAAGCATCCGCCGCATTGAATATATGCGGGCCTGGGAACGAGTTCGCCAGTTGCAAACCGAAGACGCCACGGTGCGCTCTCAGGTCTTTGCAACCAATCGCGGTGGAGCGCTGGTTCGCATTGAAGGGTTGCGTGGCTTCATTCCAGGGTCCCATATTAGCACCCGCAAACCCAAAGAAGAACTCGTCGGAGAAGAACTCCCCTTAAAATTCTTAGAAGTAGACGAAGACCGTAATCGTCTGGTTCTATCCCATCGTCGAGCGTTGGTTGAGCGCAAGATGAACCGCTTGGAAGTCGGCGAAGTCGTCATCGGTACAGTTCGTGGCATCAAACCTTACGGTGCCTTTATCGATATCGGCGGAGTCAGCGGTTTACTGCACATTTCGGAAATTTCCCACGATCACATCGATACCCCCCACAGCGTGTTCAATGTCAATGACGAGCTGAAGGTGATGATCATTGACTTGGATGCAGAACGGGGTCGCATCTCCCTGTCTACCAAGCAACTCGAACCGGAACCCGGGGATATGGTGAAGAACCGGCAGTCGGTGTTCGATCGCGCTGAAGAAATGGCTCAAAAATTCCGCGAACAAATGCGGGCCAAACAGCAAGGACAACAAGAGCAGCCAGCAGTTCCTGTGGCTGCCGTGGAAGAACCCGTAGCTGAAGAAGCCGAGATTGAAGTCCCTCCTGCTGTAGAAGACGCAATTGAAGTCCCTGCTGCTGTAGAAGCACCGGAAACTTCGATTACTCAAGAGGAAGTCTCTGCTGTCGCCGAAGAATAGATCGGGGAAACTCTGGCGATCGCCGGATCTTCAATCGGTGAGACTGGGTTCGGGGAGTAACGGATTAAACTTCTAACTGGATTCAAAAGCAATCCCCCCGTCCCTGGTTCACTTAACCTTGCTCCCTCATCACTGCTCCCTCCTTTGTAATCCTTTGGAACAGGAATTACCCTAGAGTGGCCCCAGCGGGGACATTTTATCACTGGGGGGAGTTTTGAACTGAGGCCATCCAGGTACTCCGTTCAGTCAATAGCAGGGCATGAAAGAACCGCAACCCCCTTTCCTCCCCTCGGGGAAAATATGCTGACTCTTGACCCCGAACCGATCGCCCTTTAATCATCACCGTCACAGGAGACTAAAGACATTGACCACCATTCAGTGTCGAGATATCAAATTCGAGCGCATTGAGGCAATCATCTTTGATAAAGACGGAACCTTAGAAGACTCAGAAGATTTTTTAAGACTCTTGGGACACAAGCGATCGCGCATCATCGACGCTCGGGTTCCGGGAACCGGAGACCCCCTCCTCATGGCCTTTGGCCTCACCAATAACACCCTCGACCCCACCGGCTTACTCGCCGTCGGCAGCCGAGGCGAAAACGAAATTGCCGCTGCCGCCTACATTGCCGAAACCGGACGCGGTTGGCTGGACGCCCTAGAAATTGCTCGGGCCGCATTTGATGAAGCCGATGAGTTCTTCAAAAAAAATGCTACCCCTTCTCCCTTATTTGTCGGCTGCCTGGAAGCGATCGTCAATCTTTCCCAGGCAGGACTCAAACTTGGCATTCTCTCCGCAGCCAGTACCGCACGAGTCCAAGCCTTCGCGCAACATTATCAGCTTGACACCTATCTTCAACTTCAAATGGGCGTGGATTCCGGGCCCAGTAAACCCGACCCCGCTCTATTTTTACAAGCTTGCCAGTCCCTCGGTGTTGAACCGGGGGTCACCCTCATGGTGGGGGACTCCCCTGCTGACTTTCAGATGGCAAAACGCGCTGGTGCCGCAGGTTGTATCGGGATTAGCTGGCGTCCGGCATCTTCTGATCGCCTCGCGGGTGCGGATGTAGCGATCGCCTCTCTAGAGGAAATCCTCATTCAATCTTGAAACTTCCTGTTACCAGCGTCAGACTAAGATAGTTTAACGATCGTTATCCAGATCCCAGGAGGACTTAACGTTGACTCGTCGCTACTTATTTACCTCAGAGTCCGTCACCGAAGGACACCCCGATAAAATCTGCGACCAGATTTCTGACTCCATTCTCGATGCCTTGCTGACCCAGGACCCCAAAAGTCGTGTCGCCGCCGAAGTCGTCGTTAACACGGGCTTAGTTCTGATTACCGGGGAAATCACCTCCCAAGCACAAGTAAACTTTGTCGAAGTCGCCCGCAAAAAGATTGCGGAAATAGGCTATACCGATGCCGGAAATGGCTTCTCGGCCAATAGTTGCTCGGTACTGGTGGCCCTCGACGAACAATCTGCTGATATCGCCCAAGGGGTTGACCAAGCGCAAGAAACCCGCGAACAGATCAGCGAAGAAGAACTCGATGCGATCGGTGCCGGTGACCAAGGGTTGATGTTTGGCTTTGCCTGCAACGAAACCCCCGAACTGATGCCGATGCCCATTTCCTTGGCGCATCGGATGTCTCGCCGACTGGCAATGGTCCGCAAAAATGGCGAACTGCCTTATCTGCGTCCCGATGGCAAAACCCAAGTTACAGTGATTTATGAAAATGGGGCTCCCGTCGGCATTGATACCATTTTGATTTCCACTCAGCACACCCCGGCGATTGCAGACATTACCGATAACCTGGCGGTACAAGCCAAAATCAAAGAAGATGTCTGGGAACGGGTGGTTCAACCTTGTTTTGCTGACCTCCAGGTGAAACCTGACGAGAACACCCGCTTTTTGGTGAATCCCACAGGTAAATTTGTCATTGGCGGACCCCAAGGGGATTCGGGCTTAACCGGACGCAAAATTATCGTCGATACTTATGGCGGCTATTCCCGTCATGGGGGCGGTGCATTCTCTGGGAAGGACCCAACGAAGGTAGACCGCAGCGCAGCCTATGCTTGCCGGTATATGGCAAAAAATATTGTAGCGGCTGGTTTGGCCGAGAAGTGCGAAGTACAAATTAGTTATGCGATCGGGGTCGCCCGCCCGGTGAGTCTGACCATTGACACCTTTGGCACGGGTAAAGTGGACGAAGATAAGCTGCTAGAAGTGGTTCAGAAGCATTTTGAACTGCGTCCGGCAGGGATTATCCAAACGTTTAACTTGCAGCGTCTGCCTGGGGAACGAGGCGGTCGTTTTTACCAGGATGTGGCCGCCTATGGTCATCTGGGCCGCACGGACCTCGACTTACCTTGGGAAGCTACGGATAAGGTGCAATTGCTCAAAGAGGCGTTGCTCCCCGCTGTGGCTGCGGTGTGAGACCGATGTTAGCTGAGATGTTCCCTCGGTCAATGTGAGAGAGCATCCGTAAGCTCGTGAAAAACCCGGTTTCTTCAAACCGGGTTTTTGAATTAATGGCCACTCACATAACGAGGAGGGCAAAAAAAGAGCGGGGGGAGGGGGTTGCTTTTTTTGGCTTAGTACAATATTATATTTATAATCCGAATGGTGAGTTCAATAAAATTTGGGTAAAGCCTCCCATTATAAAATTAAATTTAACAGAGTCAATCCCCCTTGTCTAGTCCTCAATCCCTTTTTTTAAGGTGAGTTCGGGACCGGAATCACTCGGGACTTAAAAAAGGGACTCCTCACAGCTTTTCTCCTCTAGGGGCCGGTCTGAAATTGCGAAACTCTCTTCAATACGGTACGCTTGCTGTGGATCGCAAAAGGGAGAAATGGTTCAGTGCTTAAGCGCGTCACCTTACCAGTGCTTTCTGTTTTAGTCCTGACGACGGGTTCAGTGCTGCAAGCACAACCTGTACCGGAGGGGGTTGCACCGACAACCCCTTTGCCAGTCACGACGGTGTTACCTGGGGATATCAGCGGGGTGTTGCTGATTGATACCCGCGCGAATGCCTGGAATGGGTTAAATCGATTTATTGACCTCCCGCCTGGGTTTTCTGGGCCGGGATTTTTGCCTTACATTCCGGCAGAGGTGAATTTTGCCAGGGATATCCAACCCTGGTTGGGAGACTGGACGGCGATCGCCCTGATGCCAGGAGGAGAAGGGACCGGGAGGGCCTCTCTCCAGGAGAATGCGGTTATGGTGGCTCCAATTCAGGACCCGAACCGGATTCCTAATTTTGTGGCGCAATTAAGTGCGGTTCAGGGACAGCCCCGGGAACGGCAGTTTCAGGGGGTGACGCTGTTAGAATGGCCCGATCAGAGTATGGCGAGGGAACAGGGGGAGTCTACAGGGTCCCTACAAAGGGGGCCGATCGCCTTAAATCCCTTGTCGCCTTTCAAACGGAACAAATGGCTCAAAGGGTGGCCCGGATTGGCACAGACGAGGCCCATTTTGCCCGATTCTACCCCGACAGCCCCAGCTCAACCCGACCCCAGGCCCCCCGCAGTCCCGGCCCCAGAAGTTCAGGGAACCGGAGGTTTGACGATCGCGATTGTTCCGGGATATGTGGCGGCGGCCCAGAGTAGCGCCCCCTTGGAACGTTGGATTGCAACGAAAGACACAAGCAATAGTTTAGCCAGAGATCCTCAGTTTCAGCGGACCTTAGCGCATCCTGAATTGGGCCGATCGCTGGTGATTGGTTATGGCAATTTTCCCGAATTGGCCCAACTTTCGAGCACTTCTCCCCTGTTGAACCGTCTGGTTCCCCTACCCGCTTCCGGGGATATTAATCCGGCAGGGGGTGAGTTGACCACTCCCTACAGTGCGATCGATTTGATGGTATGGATGGAACCCCAAGGGATCCGCGCTCAGTCTCGGGGGTTTTACAAAACCCCCGAGACTGAGCCTCGGGGAGTAGCAACCCCGAACCCAATGACGGCAAGCCTTCCGGCATCCACCTACTTCACCTGTGGCGGCAGTCTGAATTTGTGGCAGGCGATCGGCCCGATTTTGGGTCAAAACCTCCTCACTTTGCCCGGATTGGAGCAAATCCCGGAGTTCACTCAATCGACTCTGGGTTTAGACGTGACACAAGATATCCTCCCCTGGATGGATGGCGAAATTACCGCTTTTGTTTTTCCCACCAATCGGGGCTTTTTCCCCACAGTGGATGAAACGATGAAATTGGGAATGGGGTCGATGATTGAAACGAGCGATCGCCAGAGTGCGGAACGGGTGTTAACTCAGCTCGATGAATTAATTGCCCGGGAGTTGTCCGGGGTGATTACTATTACTCGTCATCAAATTAATGAAAACTCTGTCACCAGTTGGGAGGTCATTAACCAGAATGGGAGGACAGAAAGTGTATTCGCTCATGGATGGATTTCTGATAAGACCCTGATGATGACCACGGGACTAGGACCATTCCAAGAACTTTATCCGCAACCTTATCAGAGTCTCACCAATGCTTTTAATTTCCAAGCTGCTTTAGAACCGTTACCACAACCGAACCTCGGCTATTGTTATCTGAATATGGGTTCTTTCTTGGCCTGGGTTAATACGTTTGTACCGCCGGAAATTAATGCATCCCGGGAAGGTCAGATTGTGCTCAATAGTTTGGGGAAAATTCGGAGTATAAGTGGAACGGGTATTTCTCAGAACACTCATGTTCAATGGGATTTATTTATGCTTTTATCTCCCCGCTCCTAGCCGAACCCGGGTTTAGAGTGCAGGGGGCCTTACCCGGAGTGACCGGGCAAGATTTGATTTCCTATAGGGCGATCCCAATTCCCTCTGTAGGACCTCCATCCCGTACTTTGGCGATGAACCTCCTGTATAACTTTTTTTTAGGAAACCGAAAAGCCAAATGAAATAGAGGAATCCCTGATGGAGGATAATTCAAAAAAAAGTTTACGATGATTGTTCGTTAGCCGTAAAGCTTGTCTGGCGACGAACACAGAGCGGCGATTTTCTCTTCCCCCTTGTTATCAGATTCAGATAAACTATAAACTCCTGAAGAGTAAATCCCGCTGAAACAAACGAAAATCAGGGGTTACAGCTACAAGGGGTTATTTGCTTGAAAAACCCATCAGTTTTTTGTCAACGAAATAATATAATTTGTCAAAAATAACTATCGCTAATCTGATTATTTTTTTAGTTTAAAAATATCTAACTTTAGAATGAGTAAAAAGACGAGAAAAAATGTAGTAACATAAGACTGACCTGTTTTCACAGAGATTGTCGATTTTCTGGAATCTTTCCAGGAACAAAAAACTGGTAGAGAAAATCCTCTAACATCAATATAGTCAACGTTGCAAAACAGACAAGTCTGAAGTGTTGTATCAGGAGTACGTGGATGAACATAACCTCTGGGTTGGATATTAATCAAAAATTCTCCTTTGTGGTGAAACAGTTTCATGGGATCTGGAAAAGGGCTTTATCCCTAGGTCTGGCAATGGTTTTAGCAGTAACTGCTGCGGTTACCATCAATTGTGACAATGCGATGGCTGTAGAGAGAATCATCCTAATGTACGGCGATTCCCGCGAGACCATCTCGATCGGCGATTTGCGCCGGTTTGTGAGCGAAGGTGCGGAACCCGCAGAATTTCGTAACCGCTTGGGTATCATCGATCGCGATATTGAAGCATTACGATTTGCATTGGGTCAAGAAATTCCCGTTTCCCAGGAATTCTTGAGAAAGATTCTTAACAGCACCATCGGTCAATTTATCCTCACCCGTCTTGAACCTGTTCTGGGTATTGCAGTGGAGGAAAATGTTACTCAAGTCGTTGATTCCTTCGTCTCGGCAGCAGCCAACGATAGCTTTACCCTTTTGGAATTGCTAGAAAACTATCCAGAACCACAGTTGAGCGTCAGTGGTCCCCTGTTAGAAGAAGGCTATAACCGAATTAGTTTCTTAGCGACGGATGTTTTGGCGATCGCACAAGTGGTCCAAACCTATTTATCAGATGTCGTTTGTGAAGAGGGATTGTTTGGGTCAGATTTTGACACCAAACCAGTCCCCCAACTTTTCACCGGATCTAAGGCGAATAACTTAGGCTGGTCTAAATAAACTGAACTCAATCTATAGAGGCAGAGTGACTGCCTCTATTTAATGCTTCATGAGCCGATAATTTGGGTCGGGTGAAGCCAGCAAAAAGGGTGAAAAATCCTTCAGGAGCGATGCCATGAAAATAAAAATCAAAACGTTTGTCACCAGTCTGCGTCAGCTACCCAAAAAGTGGGTGAAATTTATAGCCCTCAGCCTCGTTGTTTTTCTGACGAGTCTTTCATTTGTGGTGTTTACACCTTCCCCGGCGACGGCTTCTCAAGTGGTGGTCCTGACTTATGGTCCCCAAAGAATTGCCATTCCCATGACCGAATTAGTGGAATTTGGGGAAACCGGAGAAGCATCTCAGGTGATCCGATTTTTGACGGGAATTGCCGATGTGGATCGGGATCTATTTCGGACCGTTTTAACCCAGGAAATTCCGGCGAGCGTCCGAGTTTTAGACCGTACCCTCAACTTTATTGTGGGAGAATTATTCCTCTACGAGATCAGTCAAGCCATTTATCCGCCCTCGGGTCGTAAAGGGGTTGAAGGGTTGCGATCGAGTTTGGTCCTTTCTGCTGCGGATGATGGCCGACTTTCCCTGCTAGAACTTCTACAAAAATATCCGGCTCAACGGGTTGAAATTGATGCTAGAAAGATCAATAAAACTTATGGACAGGTCGAATTTTTGGTGGAAGGAGCAGAGAAAGCCTTACAATTTGTTCGAGAAACTGTAGGGGATATTATTTGTTAAGCCATCCATGCCGTCTTGCCAATGAAGCTTACCTACTGCGGCAATCAAAACCTTAGAGGGTTACAACTTTAAAGAATTGAATTCCTTATCAAGAGCCGACTTTTTCTTAGATTTAAGAATCAGTCGGCTTTTGGCGATCGCCCCTCAATCTGGCCGCACAGAGTTCCCGGAGCAAGCAACTCTATAATAAAAACTGTACGCTCACCCTCGGACCTTCATGCTCACTGACATTAAAAACATTGCTGCTAAACTCGCTCCCCGCCTGATTGAGATTCGGCGACATATTCACAGTCATCCCGAACTTAGTGGTCAAGAGTATCAAACCGCTGCCTATGTGGCGGGGGTGCTCTCTTCCTGTGGGGTTCATGTGCGGGAGGGGGTGGGTAAAACCGGGGTCATAGGAGAACTTTCCGGTCAAGTTACTGATGAGAGAGTGTTGGCAATTCGCACTGATATGGATGCGCTGCCGATCGCCGAACGGACGGGGTTAGACTATGCCTCCCACCAGGCAGGAGTGATGCACGCTTGCGGACATGATGTGCATACCACCGTTGGATTAGGGACGGCGATGATCCTCTCGGAACTGGTAGATCGTTTACCCGGAACCCTGCGTTTTTTATTCCAACCGGCGGAGGAAATTGCTCAAGGTGCCGGTTGGATGATTGCCGATGGTGCAATGCAACAAGTCACCAATATTTTAGGAGTGCACGTTTTTCCGTCGATTCCCGGGGGGTCGATTGGGATTCGACGGGGAGCATTAACCGCTGCCGCCGATGACCTAGAAATTACGATTATTGGGGAATCGGGACATGGTGCGCGTCCCCATGAGGCAGTGGATGCGATTTGGATTGCGTCTCAGGTGATTACTACCCTCCAGCAGGCGATCGCCCGGACTCAGAACCCCTTGCGTCCCGTGGTTTTGACCATTGGTCAACTGAATGGAGGACGTGCGCCGAATGTGATTGCCGATAGTGTAAAAATGCTGGGAACCGTGCGATCGCTGCATCCGGAAACCCATGCCGACTTACCCGCTTGGATTGAAAAAATTGTTGCAAGTGTCTGCCAGATGCATGGCGGCAGCTATGAAATGAACTACCGACGGGGAGTCCCTTCGGTGCAAAATGACACCGGGATGACGCAGTTAGTGGAATCAGCGGCATTAGAAGCCTGGGGAAGCGATCGCGTCCTCTATATTCCTGAACCCTCCCTCGGTGCAGAAGATTTTTCCCTTTATCTGGAATACGCACCGGGAATGATGTTTCGTCTCGGCGTTGGATATCCAGACAAACCCAATTACCCCCTGCATCATCCTCAATTCGAGGTAGATGAATCGGCGATCGTCACGGGCATTGTTACCCTTGCTTATGCGGCTTGGAAGTATTGGCTTTAATAATTGATAATGGACAATGGATAATGGATAATGGAAAGTTATCAATTATCAATTATCCATTATCAATTATCTTCTTCCTTTCGGGGGATGAATTGAGAATGGGTTCTTGTTAGGGTAAGTGAATAATCTGAATGAGTGAGATAGGGCTAAACCTATGGCAGCAAGTAAACAACTCCAAGGACTAGAACTGATTGACTGTGCTAAGGCCAATGCGGAACAAGGTTTAGAAACGGCTGCGGCACAGAGTGGTTATGGGCAGAATACTAGCCTATTTTCCCAAGAATTAAAAGCCGCTTGCCAGAATATTGGGGTGGAAATTAGGGAACTCAGCGATTTGATTACCCCTCAGCATCAAATGCAACAAGGGCGAGGGATTGATATTGCGCCGGAAACTCCTGGAGATTTATAACGCTCACGGGTCAATAAAACGGGCTTTAAAATTAATATTTTTTATGCCGATGGGGTGATCCGCTGGTGCGGGGGATAGGGTAGAGGGCAAAAAGCGGGTTTCTGGACAAAATTGCTACATCCTGCCCCAATTTTGGGGCGTTTGGGATGTAGGGTGGGAAATGCCCACCCTATCGGACTAAAAATGTTCGTATTCTCGCGGAGCAGTGTGGGGCAAGGTTTCTAGGCGGCTGCTTAAATCGGTGACGGAATGAGAGAGGCGATCGTATCCATCTTGTAAGGAGGCGATCGTAGTTGCCTGAAACTCAATCTCTTGATGGAGGCGTTCCACTTCTTCGTTTTCTAAACAATTCAGCCGTCTTTGCATCTGGGCGTTGAGGGTTGAGACTTTCTCAAATAACTCCCTAATCGGCGCTTCCCTACTCCCGAGTTGTTGGAGGTTGCTCCAGGGAGGTAGGGCTTCAAAACGCTGTTGAAGTTGTGCTAATCCCTCGCTGATGCGGGTCATTTCCCGTTGGAGGGCAGTAATTTCCTCGGATTCGGGATGCTGCTGTTGAAATTCAGCCTGTAATCGGTCTAAGTGGCGTTTTAAGGCAGTGAGAGAACTCGTTTGTTCCAACTTTTTAACCGCTTGGGTGAGACGCTGCAAATAGGGCTTGACAATTTGTTTGTTTTGTTGTTCTAATGTTTTGACGCGACGGGCCAAGGGTTCCATTTCGGTTTGAATTTGGAAGTGGAATTCAGCCAAATGAGGAGGGGGGGGAAGGGTTTCTTCTGTCTCTGGAGAGTTGAGGAATTGTGATTGTGCCTGGGGTGGAGTGGAGAGTTGGTCCAACTGTTCCTGCATTAATAATAAGCGAACGTTCACCGTCTCCCAGTCATCTTCGCGGACGGCGGTTTTTTGGAGGCGTTGGGTGATGGTTTGCAACTGGGAAATCGCCTCATGGAGGGGATGCAAATTCACCTTTTCCACGGGGGGTTGTTGGGAGATGGCAGTTTGGAGAGAGTCTACCCTCTGACGGACATCCGCGATCGCCGAGGTGGTTTGTTGTGCCGTTTCCTGTTGCGATCGCATTCGATTGGACAAATTCAGACTTAACGCCAAGGTGAGAGGCACCGCCGCATAGACGACTTGTCCGGAAATGGCTGCCACGACGGTTCCCACGGCGGATCCGGCAACACAAGTGCCTTCAACCCAGGTTTGCCAGGGATACGAGTTGAGATTGCCCCTAAAACTTTGATTGGAAGGTTTTATCGTTTGCATGGTTGGTGGTAGGATGCCCGGTTTTGCACCAATTATAGTCACTTCGACAAAAAAGCGGGAATAAAAATTCCCGCTAGATAGAAACCCGCACCCTGTTCGCGTAGCGTTCCGTAAGGAAAGGGTGGGACTATACGGACGAAGCCCGAGAAGCGCGGGCTAAAGAACGAATTTTCGGTCTTTGAGAACCGGATTGGGTATCGGGTCCCCTGAGATTCAGGGGACATCCGAGGGGTTACTCTGCACTCGCTAACGCAGTCAGGGCAGCGATCGCCTGTTGGTGATGGATGGTATCTCCTTGGCGAGAAAACAAGTTTGCTGCGGTTTGTAAATCCCCGATCGCCCCTTGGCGATCGCCCATTTCTGCCCTCGCCCGACCCCGATAGTTATAGGCGCTGGCATACTTCTCATTCAGACTCAGGGCTTGGGTAAAGTCCTCGATTGCTCCATGATAATCAGTCCCTGCGGACCGGGCAACCCCCCGATTCAAGTAGGCGACGGCATCATCGGGTTTCAGACGCAAGGCTTCTGTATAATCCGCGATCGCCCCGGCATAGTCCGCTTGGTTATACCGGGCTAATCCTCGGTTGTTATACGCGACAGCATCTTGGGGATTCAGTTGAAGGGCGCGAGTGTAATCCTCTGCCGCTTGTTGATAATTCCCCAAGCGTCCGTAGGCTTCCCCACGATAGAAATACGCGCTTGTCTGTTCCGGTGCTTTCAGGATGGACTCGGTGTAATCGCCAATTGCTCCTGTATAATCCCCTTGATTAAACCGGGCAAATCCTCGGTTAAAATACACCACTGCTTCATTGTCATTCAATTCCAGCGATCGCGTATAGTCGGCGACTGCACCAGCAAAATCACCGATTTGGAACTTCGCTAATCCGCGATTATTATACGCCGTCGGCTGATTGCCGTCAATCTGTAACGCCCGAGTATAATCTTCTACCGCCCCTTGGTAATCCCCAATATCCAACCGCTCAAACCCGCGATTGTAGTAGGCGCTGGCATTAGCAGGATTCAGCAACGGTTCGCTAAAGCGCTCAATCAACCCGTGAATAATCTTCGGGTCCGTCGTGCGTAATCCGACTTCTCGTTCCGGTAGCGCATCACTGCTACTCAGGAAATGATGAGTCGCTAACATCGCCCATTTGTCATCGCACACCAAAAAGTTCTCATGGGTGCCGAGGACTTTCAATTGTAGGCGATCGCCATATTGAGTCCGCAGATGTTCCAAATCATTGAGCGCATCGTATAACCCGCGTTTTGCCATCGGGTCCAGTTGCCAATGTTCATTAATCCGAATCGGGAATTCTCCGGCTTCAATATCCCGCAGATGTCCCCAACCGATTTCGACTTGTACACCCTGTTGCAGCAGCCCTTCCAGCTTTTGCAGCAGGGTACCATCCAATCCCGCCCGACTAACCCAAGGACAAACTAAAATCAGACGATGTTCAGCCGTCTCGATCGCCTCGAACAGTTGCGCTCTAATCGAGGGTCGGTCAAATACTAACTCATACTGATGAGCTTTAATCCCTTCCAGTAAGGATTCGATTTGATAAAGTTGCTGGGCGATCGCCGGAGAAATCAGAGATTGCAGATGACCACTTTGTTGGGTATTGTTCGGCACTTCCGGATGAGTTGCCAGGGCTTTTAGCTGCTGACTCAGTTGCTCAATCTGCGGTTGCACTGAAACTTCTCCCGGGCGATTGCGCCACTGTTCCAGTTGCCCTTCCAGTTGTCCTAACGCAACTTCTAACCGTTCGATTCTCTCCGGGGTCACATCCGATAAGTGACCGATGGATTCGCTCACTTGCGCCAGGGCCGATCGCAACTCAGAAATTTCCAGCCGCAGGACATCGATCGCTTCTGCATCCCGTCCCCCTGCCGGGGATTGGCTGGGGTTGGGCAGTTGTTCCAATCGCCGATCCAGCTCACTCACACTGGCAGTGAGGCTTTCAATTTGCTCCAATTCCGGACGAGAATTAAACTGTTCCAGCAGTTCGTGGATTTGGTGAGTCACCTCACTCGATACCGCATTAGGAACGCCACTCCCTTGCCATTCCAGTTGCTCCCGCAGACTCTGCACCTCTTGGCGCAAGGCATCCCGTTCTTGCGGCAGGGTTTCGTCCAGGCGTGAACTGAGTTCGCTCACGATGCTATCCAGTTGACTAAGGCGACTGCTCACTTCACTCTGGTTTTCCAGGGAAGTAGTGAGTTCCCGCACTTCAGCTAGGTTCGCGGTAACTTCCCGTAATGCTTGATTCAGTTGTTCCACATCGGATTGTGAGGCGATCGCGGAGGGTAAATTATTGACGCGATCGGCTAACTGTTCAAGCTGGTCCTGCAATTCAGGAATAGGAAATCCCCCCAGGAGATCCACCCGTTCTTTGAGGGTTGTGAGGGCAGCTTCCAACGGTTCCAGGGCTTCCGGGGCGACAAATTGGGGTAATCCCTCAATTTTTTCCTGTAATGAAGCCAGGGCAGTTTGCCACGACCCCTGTTCTTGTTGCAGGGCCGCTAATCCGCTGGTTAACTGTTCTAAATCCCGAGTTTGCAGGGCTAAATCCTCTTGAATCCGGCGCAAATTTACCGCTTCTAAGGGCGCTAACCGAGTATCAATTTCCGTGATTGCTTCGCTGACAGATTCGGCAATTTTCCGCAGGGATTCATCCACCCCCGTTAAATCTATCGCCTCTTGGTTACCACGGGCGGAAACCCCGAGGCGTTCCAAGTCTAACTGCTGTTCCAGTTGAGGAATCAAGGCGATCGCCAGGGATAAAGCATTTCTCAAGCGTTCCACTTGCTCAACATCCGGTTGCGCTGCTACCTTCTGATTAAGCTGTTCCAGTTGCATCCGCAACTCGCTTACCGGGGCGATCGCCTGTTCTAATGCTTGCTGCCGTTCCTGCAATTTCGCAATTTCTGAGCTCAGGGAACTCACCTGTTCCGCCCCAAATTCCAGAGGATTTCCCGCACTCACTCGCGCTTCGAGATCCGCCCGCAACCCCGCAATTTCCTGCTCAATCGCTTGACTCACGCTGGCGCGAACCGTTTCCAGTCGCTGTTCAATTTGAGCAATTTCGGACAAAACTGGGTTTAAATCCGGAGTGGCATTGCCAGTTTCCAACTTCGAGAGCTTGTTTTGAAATTGGGCAATTTTGCTATTAATCTGGGCGATCGCACTCTCCCACCGCTCAACCCCATGTCCACTCTTGGGGGATTCTGCACTCTGGAGTTGGGCACTCAGGGCCGTCAAAGTTTCCTGGACCCCGGCATAATTCTCCCGGAGTACGGAAATATCTTGGCGCAAGGGACTCAACTCTAACCCTTGCGCCAGGGACAGGGTTTTTTCTAACTGTCGCTTAACTTCTTCAAATTCCTCCGAATGTTTTGACACTGCCGACTGGACATGATTAAACTCCGAATCCGTCGGCAATCCCTGCACTTGTTCGCGCAATATCTTTAACTCTCGGGCGAGTTTCTCCCCGAGTTCGATGCTATTGCCTCCGATAGACGGTTCCTGCGCTAATCGACGGCGATTAGCCAAATTGAGGATTACCGACAGGGATAGCGGCGTTGCAGCATAAACAATCTGCTGCGTCGCGATCGCTGCCACGGAACCCGCCACGGAACCCGCCACGGATAAATATTCCAGAATCTCTAGCCAACTTCGCTTAGTCATTTGAATGGAGAGGCCAATTTTTGGTTTGTATGAGGATTTTTCTGATATATGCGGTCAATTTTACCCTGGGAGTTATCCTCCTGGGGCGATCGAATGCAATTCCTTGCCCATTGGTCAATGTAACGTAACGCCGGTTAGTCTCCCCATCCGGACCAATCCCAACGAATCCCTAAGACTCCCGGGAGATTGCCCTAAATTCCCCAAGAAATTGCTTTAATCACTGCCCAGGGGCGGCACTTCAATCGTTGCCTCCCCTGTAGCAATATCTAGCAAACTTTCTAAACTCATCGTATCCATCGACTGCGGATGCACGGGTTCCAACACATCGATCAGCAACATCAACTGATCAATCGCAAGGCGAGTAATCTTACCCCCCTCGATCCGATTAATCTGCGGTCCCGATATCCCCGGCACCAGTTCCGGGTCGATATAGAGGTCCTTCCCTCGGTCCTTAAGCAACATCGACTCTTGGGTTGCAATGTACTGCCCCAGATCATGTACCGATGTCCACCCCCGATAATGTCTGAGCCAACGCAGGTATCGGCCTAAATGTAGCAATCCCACCTGAGTTAACCGGCGATTTTTCGTAAGCGTGTTTTGGGGCATATTAATTTAGCTGCTATCCGTTGTTTTTCTTGCAGACAACCAGTATGATGTTATCTTAACATAGCGAATTACTGATGAAGAATTAAAATTTATATGATTTCAGGTTCTTAATATGTTATCATGCCCTTAAAAAAAATCCCCTTCTTGAAGGGACCCCTCCCTAACCCTCTCCTGTGCCTTCAGGGGGGGGACCCGAGATAGAGTGGCGGTGTTAGGGGTAATGGTTTAGCCATAATTTTAACTCATATCATAAGTCGAGGTCCCTGTAGAGCCTCAGCCCCCGGCAGGTGACCATTATACAGCAAGTGCGGCTGTGCGGGTGATTTTTTGGCATTTTTCCGACATTTTATGTTAAAATACTCCTCAAAACTAGCAAACTCAAGCCATCATTAAAACGATGGCCAAAACTAATGTCAGAACATCAACAAATTTAAGTTAATTTGCCATTTATTCCCCTACAGATTTGAGGGATTGATTGACAATGCGATCGCTCAGATACATCCCACTTTGACGCAAGCGCTCTATAATGGGCCGTGCAGAGGGAATTAAGCCCCTTTGCTTTGCAATCAGGACTAAACCCAAGGTTCCTCTAACTGGAATTTTAAGAGTAGTAGCGCAACGACGTGCAGCTAAATCGTCTAAAATCACTTCTGTTCCAGGATTAGTATATCCCCAAGCTAAAACCGATGACTCACCTGCACCTAAATCCCAATTTTCAATGATTGAAGGAATGGGAGGAGTTTCTCGAATGAGTAACCAGTTTTTAGACGAAAGGGCTTGAAGGGTTATGTCTTGTTCTCCATAAGTTTGGATCTCTATGGCTACAGCTTCAGGAACAATGATATCCGAATTGACCGTTTCGTGCAGTAATGCTAATAAATCAGTTTTACTGAAGAAGATCAGGGGTGAAGTATTGATAGCCGGAAAGTTAGCCACGCTCTAGTTCTCTTTGTAAGTCTTCCATATCAACGGCAAAAACATCAATTTTTTCTCGGGACAAAGCCTCTAAAAAGTCCCGTCGATTGAGTCCAGCAATTTGAGCCGCTTTTTCTTGAGATATCTCAGATTTTCGATACCAATGAATCGCTGCTGCTAATCGCAAATCGTTAACAAATTCTTCGGGAGGAAGACGACGGGCAGAAAATACTTCATCCGGTAAATCAATGGTTATTTTTGACATGGTTTAACCTGGTTGTGTGCTAAAGTAAGTTTATCTTATTTTTTGTCAGCGTGAGGTTTCCTGCCAAAAGTTTGTTGGAAATACTATTGCCCACGCTCTTGGTTTATTATCAACGCTACTGGGTTGGATTATAGCGTAGTTTGAGATTTGTCATTTGTCATGGGTCCTTTGTTGTTTGTGCGGGGTGTTGGAGAGGAGTTTGTATGGGGAGAAGGGGTCGGGAAGTGTGGGCGGGGGTTGTAACCCCCGACGGTTGAGGGATTTAATAACTAATGTCCAGAGTCACTGAGGCGGAAATCTGCTGATCGCCTCCGATAACTGGGGTGGAAAAATCCGCTGCTGCTTCCATGCGTGAGAACATCGGTTGTGGATAGGGCATGGCGGAATTGACTTGTATTTTGACAATTTCTCGCCGAGTGAGATTGAGTTCCGATAAAACGGTATCCGCTTGGGTGAGGGCGTCTTGGGTGGCGGCGCGAATCGCTTGCTGGCGGGCGGTTTCCATTGCTGCATCGGCAGCGGTGAAGCTGACTCCATCAATGCGGGTTGCACCGGCATTGACTGCTTCATCTAACAAAGTTCCGGCGCGATCGGTGGGAAGACGAAAACTGACAATATTTGAGGCAGAATAGCCGGTAATCGTAGGCGCTGCGTTGTCATTACTGCGATACAAGGGGTTGAGTTGTATGCCAGTGGTTTGGAGTTTTTCCACATTGCGCGATCGCAACAGTTCTACCACGGCTTGCGATCGCCTTGCTACCTCTTGTTGCACCTCTTGGGCAGTTTTTCCCTGCACTTCTACCCCTAATCTCACCTCTGTTAAGGTGGTGGGAATACCGACAATTCCCTGTCCCGTGACGGTGAGGTTGCGAGAGGGTTGTTCCTGGGCAGAAACTGCATCCATATTGGGGCTAATCCCAAACATCCCCAAGGCGAGGGCAACAGCGGCGATCGGACTTAAAAGATTCAGGTTTGTCGGCATTAATCGGTTCATGGGTAAAGTTTCCTCTTGGATTCATCTATTGCTAGTCTGACACCTTAAGGACGCGGTTGAGGAATCGGTTACCGTTTTGGAAACTATTTTTTTTTAAACCACTCCCCTCGGGGATTCAAGCGAATATAGCTTTTGATTGCCTTTAAATCAATCCCGCATTTTTCTGAGCATACTTCAAGTTATTCTGATACTCTATCACCTTGACTTGAGCCATAACATAATTGGCATTATTTTGGGGGACTGCCTCCATGAATGCGATCGCCTCTTGCCATTGTTTGGCGACTTGTAACCACTGTTGGGGAGTTTTAGCCGCTTGTGTCAGGGTTGCTGCACTCGTTGCCTTCTTAACTGCTTCCCCAAAGGGGTCGGAATTGGGCGCAATTTCTACCGTCCGAGTTTCTGTTTGAATGGTAAATTCAACCCGCCGATTTTTTTCCCGTCCCTGGGGATTATCAGAACCATTAGGATTTGTATTCGGGGCGATCGGTTGACTTTTTCCTAACCCTTTGGTTTGGATGCGGGTAGGTTCCGCTTGAAAATTATTGACAAAATAATATTTCACTGCCGCTGCTCGTTTTTGCGACAATTCTATATTATATTCATCGGTTCCTTTGCTGTCTGTATGTCCATGAATCAAGATTTGGGCATCCTTAAAATGGGTCAACACTTGATTGACTTTTTCCAAAGTCGGTTTAGCTGCCGCCCGGACGTGATATTTATCAAATTCAAATAAAATATTGTCGGAGAGATTGAATTTAATCCCTTCAATGGTGGTTTCTGCATTTAATTCGGTGAGGGTCTGTTCCACCTCAGTGGGCGTCGGCAACACCGTTTCTACCATAATTCGGGTTGAATCGGTCGGGTCTTCTTCCGCAGTACCTACAGTCGGTTCCGGTGGCGGTTCTACTTGGACTGAAGTCGCAGGAGGGAGGGTTTCTGTGGTTGCTGAACTCGGTTCTGGTGTTGTTTCTACGGGTACTGGAGTTTGTGGAGGTGGGGTTTCTACGGTTGGTCTCCTTTTAGCCAGAAATTGAGGGTCAATCCTGCTCATGGGAACAGGTTTAAAGGTCCATGTTGTCCTAGGGGTCTGGTTAACCTTTTCTAATTGAGTGACAGGAACAGGGACGATTTCATAGGTGGTAATTTTGGATGAGTTTTGCTGGGGATTTTGGCAAGCGTTAGTCGTCAACAGCAAGCTAGAGGCGATTACTAGATTTAAGGATTTAATTGGTTGGGTCATTTTCGGAATTTCTGGAAATTTCAATATTTGTCATATCAAATTGAGTCCACTGTCGGGAAGAAGAATTAGCCCGGACCCACTCCATTCTATTTTGTAATCGGATTGAGTTAACTTCCGGCAATAACCGACCCATAAATACAAATTGACCGTTAAGCGTCGTACCCGGTGGGATTTGAATCAGGGGATTATCTGGAGGAATAGCTAGATTATATTTATTATTTTTGTCATCATAAATAAAGATATGTTCTTTTTCAGGATCAATTTTGATGACCTCTCGGCGGCCATTGGTGATGGATAATGTTACAATTGTACTATCTTCAGCGAATGCGACTTCTGTCAAGCGCATCACGATTTCGCTTTGATTCATTTGTAAATCATAACGTTCTGTCACCGTTGGAGATGTTGTAGTTACGGGTGCGCCTCCTGGGAGTTGTTGTGCCAAAGGGTTAGAATCACACCCCACACAGACCAAGGAGAGGAAGGCGATCGCAGCGAACAGGCGAAGGTTCATAGATGCGCGGTTTTGAAGATTAAGGGATTATTGTACTCGATATGAGTGAATTGGTGGGTGGGTTAATCTTTAAGAATTATTAAGGAATGCTCGTTTATTATTGAACCTCAGTAAGAATGCGGAAACTATCAAATTTACTTGAGTTATAAAAGAATAAATTTATTTGCTTACTTTGAAGAGGCTACCCGCGAAATTACATGGGTTAAAGGGTAGCCAAATTACACATTTATATGCAATTTCCGGGTAAAATTATCAAAAATTTACCGTTTTTCAGTTAACTATTAACTCTTTCGCTAAACTGTGCTAAAATTAAAAAGACCTATCTTTAACAAAAAATTATGTCCAGCGTAACAATCAAAGACCTTGAAATACTTCAAGGTGTCATCAGTCAAGCTGGGTTGGACTATCAATTAGAATTAGAAAACGGCCAAATATCAATCATGGGACCTTCAGATATCGTATCCAGCGAGGTTGGAGTCCGGTTAATTGCGGCGCTTTATGCTTGGATTAATCCGCGTCGATTGGGACGAGTTTTTGACTCTGCCGGTGGGTTTATTTTGCCGAATAGTAATCTGAAAGCACCGGATGTTTCTTTTGTAAAAGCAGAACGGTTGCGGCGTAGTATTCGATATTTTGCCGAACTGGTTCCAGATTTAGTGGTGGAAATTAAATCACAAAGCGATCGCATTCCTCCGATCCAGCAGAAACTCCAGCAATACTTAGAACAAGGCGCACAAGTGGCAATTTTAATTGACCCAGATGAACAAACCGTGACCGTTTATCGCCCTACCGGGGAACCGCTGCAACTTCGAGGAGATGAAATTTTAACGATTCCGGAACTGTTACCGGGTTGGGAACTGTTGGTTTCTGAACTTTGGCCGCCTATTTTTGAGGAAAATGAGTAAAAGCAGTGGCGGTATGAATCAGATTCCAACAGTCCCCAAATTTGGTAAAATTACAAAGCAGATCTGATACCAAATCCGGTTGTCAAACACCGGCTTTACTCTTCAGCCCGCGCAGGCGGGCTTCGTCCGCAAACGCCCCACCCTTCAGGGTGCGGGTGTTTCTCAGCCCTTACCGCTTTTGCTTCGTTCAACCATGACCTCAACCCTTGACTTTCTGGCCCATCTGAACCCAAACCAACGTCGCGCTGCTGAACATTTTTGCGGCCCCTTGTTAGTCGTTGCCGGGGCGGGTTCGGGCAAAACTCGGGCGCTTACTTATCGAATTGCTAATTTAATCCGCAGTAATCAAGTCCATCCTGACGATATCCTGGCGGTGACCTTTACGAATAAGGCGGCCCGGGAAATGAAGGAACGGATTGAGAAGATTTTCGCCGATATTGTAGCGGAACAAAAGTATGATAAACCCTTTTCTGCCCTAGAACCAGCGGAACAAACTCAGGTGCGATCGCAGGTGTGGAGAAATAGCATTAAACCTCTGTGGATTGGCACGTTCCATTCCCTCTGTTCCAGGATTTTGCGTTACGATATTGAAAAATTTAAAGATGAAAATGGGCGGCAATGGAACCGCAAATTTTCTATTCTGGATGAGTCCGATGCTCAAGCGGCCATTAAGGATATTGTTATCAAACAGATGAATTTGGATAGCAAAAAGTTTGAGCCTCGCAAAATCCGGTATGAAATTAGTGGGGCGAAAAATAAGGGGTGGTCTCCTCGGGATTTAGAGGCGGATGACCCGACAAATTACCGCAATCGCAAGGTAGCGGAGGTTTATAGTCGGTATCAGGATGCTTTGGCAGCGAATAATGCCTTAGATTTTGATGATTTGATTCGGATTCCGGTGGAATTGTTTCGGCAGGATGCCCAGGTTTTGGATTATTGGCATCGCAAATTTCAGCATATTTTGGTAGATGAATATCAGGATACCAACCGCACTCAATATGATTTTATTCGGATGTTGGTGACCAATGGAAAAGCGGCAAAGTCCTTTAAAAAATGGGAAAATCGCTCGGTGTTCGTGGTGGGCGATGTAGATCAATCGATTTACTCATTTCGGATGGCCGATTATACCATTTTGCTGGAGTTTCAGCAAGACTTTGGGGATGGTTTAGAGGATGAAGAGACCCAAACTTTGGTGAAATTAGAGGAAAACTATCGATCGCGCGAAAATATCCTAGAAGTTGCTAATAAACTGATTGAGAATAATACGGAACGGATTGATAAAGTGTTGCGTCCCACCCGGGGAGAAGGGGAATCGATTATATGTTATCGGACCGAAAATGATTTAGATGAAGCGCAATATGTGGTGAATCAAATTCGGATGTTGCAAAATCAGCATCCGGAGTTGGATTGGGGTTCGTTTGCGATTTTGTATCGGACTAATGCTCAATCGCGATCGTTTGAGGATGTGTTAGTTAAAATGAATATCCCCTATCGAGTGGTGGGGGGGTTGAAGTTCTACGATCGCAAAGAAGTTAAGGATGCCGTTGCCTATTTGCGCGCCCTTGCGAACCCCTCGGATTCGATTAGTTTGCGGCGAATTATTAATACTCCCAAACGCAGTATCGGGAAAACCACATTAGATCGTCTCGATGAAGCGGCAAAGCAGTTAAACGTCCCCCTGTGGGAAATTCTCAGTGATGAGACATCGGTGAAAACTCTAGCAGGGCGATCGGTAAAACAAGTCCTAGAATTTTCTGAGTTAATGTCCCGATGGCAGGCACAAGTAGAAACCTTACCGGCGATCGAAGTCCTTAAAGGGATTATGGAAGAATCCGGTTATATGGAAGCCCTGAAACTCGAAAACACCGATGAAGCGTTAAACCGCATGGCCAACATTGAACAGTTGTATAACGCCACCATCCAATTTGCCGAAGAAAATGAAGACAATTCTTTAACGGGATTTCTGTCGAGTGCTTCCCTTGCTTCAGATTTAGACAACTTAGAAGAAGGGGAACAGGCGGTGTCTTTGTTAACCATTCATTCCGCCAAAGGGTTAGAATTTCCCGTGGTCTTTTTAGTGGGAATGGAAGAGGGTTTATTTCCTAATTTCCGCAGTGTGAATGACCCGCGCAGTCTGGAAGAAGAACGGCGACTCTGTTATGTGGGGATTACTCGCGCCCAGGAACGACTGTTTTTAACTCATGCCTTAGAACGTCGGTTGTGGGGGTCTTATGAACGCGCTCAACCCTCCCGATTTTTAGCTGAATTACCCCGGGATTTACTGCAAGGAAATTCGGTTCCCAAGGAAAAAACTCGCCGCAGTTCGGGGGCTGCAAAAACGCAAAAAGGGGCGGCGGCAAAAGAGACTTGGGTGGTGGGAGATATGGTGGTTCATGATACTTTTGGTCCTGGGGAAGTGTCTCACGTTTTTGGGTCTGCAACTAAGATGTCCTTGGCGATTAAATTTATGCGAGGAGGTCAAAAAATTATCGACCCGCAAACGGCCCCGATGCAAAAATTAAATTAATTTGGGGAACTAAAAATGAGCGATGGCGTCTAAAGAACGCCTGGATTTTAGACGGAATACGGTATTCAAAGGTCTGATGAGAACCCCGCAGCCTAAAGGCTGGGGCTATACGGACGAAGCCCGCCTGCGCGGGCTGAAGAAAGCTCTAATTATAGCGATCGCAGAGATTAAAGAGATGGAAAGAGGACTGATGTGGTTACCCTTGCTGGCCCTATTTATAGGACTCGCTTGGGCGGGATGGAACGAATATCAAAAGGTGGAAGCCTATCAGACTTGGGCACAAGGGTTCGATCGCACTAAGTATGATATTTATGCGGTGTTAGGAGAGAAGGGCGACTGCCTGACTTGGGGAAAACCCACGCGCAAAGGTCCCGTGAATCAAGAAACCTTTTCCTTAAAAGAGGTACAGTCAGTGCAACTGCTGGTGAATCACCAACCCGTGGTAGTCGATTCCCTGCCGGAAAATCTCCAAGCCAAGACCATTGCCTTAGAATTTTTGTTTCCATCCCCAAAACAGTCCGTGCAGATTCCCTTTACCGAAGTGGCGATCGCCGTGGAATGGACAAAATATTTACAACAACAGTGGCAAAAGTGGCAGGAGGGGACGGTGGATTAAGTCAACTTTTTCCTCAAAAATGCGTGAATCTAAACTCTAAAATAGTGTTAGATCCTAGGTGAACACTTAATTTTCTAATAAAGCCAATATGACCTTAACGCCCTCGTCCTGGAAAAAATTTAGCGCCTTAGTCGTAGCTGGAATCGCGACCCTGGGGGCGATCGACCTCCATTTTCTAGCCAGCGCCCCCCCATTGTTGGCACAACAGGGCACCCCCAGTTCCCGACTATTAACCACCTTTGGCGATCGCGCGTTCCCAATTTTTGCCGTTGCCTATAGTCCCACTGCCCCAGTCGTCGTCAGTGGTAGCAATGAAGATACCATCAAATTTTGGAATGCCGACACCGGAGAACTGAACTATACCGCTTCTGTTCATTTAGATGACGTGAGGGCCTTAGATATCTCTCCCAATGGTCAAATCCTTGCCAGTGGTAGCGATGACAATACCGCCAACCTTTGGAACATGGAAACCGGACAGTTGATTTATACCCTTTATGGTCACACAAAGGGGGTGAGATCCGTGGCATTTAGTCCCGATGGCCGGACCCTGGCGACGGGCAGTTGGGATAATACAGTTAAACTCTGGAACGTCGAGAATGGGCAAATTATTCGCACCTTGAGCGCCCATGAGGACGGCGTAAATACCCTCGCTTTCAGTCCCAATGGCGGTACATTGGCATCCGGGGGACTGGATAACAATGTCAAACTCTGGAACCTGAATACTGGGGAGTTAATCACCACCATTCCCGCCCATGATGATTGGGTGAGTTCCGTTGCCTTTACCCCCGATGCACAGAATCTCGTCACGGGCAGTTATGATAATACCTTGAAAATTTGGGATGTGAATCGTGGGCAATTGTTGCAAACCCTGCGGGGTCACTCCTTCCCGGTGTATCAAATTGCCATTACCCCCGATGGAAGCACCGTTGCCTCAGTCAGTGACGATCGCACCGTCCGACTCTGGGATATCCCCAGTGGTAGATTAGTGGAAACCCTTACGGGCCATGAAAAATCCATCTTTTCCGTTTCAATGGGACCCGATGGCAGACGATTAGCGACTGCGGGGAATGATAACATCATCAATATCTGGGAATTAGGTCGGTAATTGCTTGGAGAGGCCCGCAGCGTCAAGCCCGGAGGCTATACGGACGAAGCCCGAGAAGCGCGGGCTGAAGAGAACCCACACTTTCAAGGGTGACGGGTTTTGGAAACCTCATCACTAGCCCTCTTAGCCCGCGCAGGCGGGCTTTGTTCGTATAGCCCCACCCTTCAGGGTGACGGTTTTTATAAACGTTAAACGTTGACAACCGAATTCCAAATTAGCCCCGGTCCTGCATTCGGGCCAATAATGCGGCACCATAGGCCGCTTCTGTGTGAGTCGGCGTGATTACCGGAACATTCAAACGACGCTGGCGAATTGCCGTCCAGGTGGGGTTTTTGGACCCGCCACCAGCGGTATAAACCCGCTTGAGACCCGTGGCCCCAAACTCTTGTAACACTTCATATCCCCTTGCTTCAATGCGGGCGATGCTTTCTAATAATCCATGCAAAAATTCCACATCGGAGTTAGGACGGGGTTCTAATCGCGGTGGCAGTTCCGGATTATTTAACGGAAAGCGTTCCCCGGGTTTAAGCAGAGGATAATATTTCAGAGGACTTTCCAGGGTTGGGTCAATGCTTTCGCTGAATTCTGCCAGTTGCCGATCGCTGAAAAACTGACGCAGGACCGCCCCTCCGGTATTGGATGCCCCGCCCGTTAGCCATAAATTGCCGAGACGATGACTATAAATCCCATAGCGCGCATCATCCACGCGATCGCGACTTAAAAGCTTGAGTACCACCGTTGAACCCAGGGAAGTCACCGCCTCTCCCGGTTCCCTGGCACCGGATGCCAAAAATGCGGCAATACTATCTGTAGTTCCGGCGCAAATTACGCAATCCGCAGGCAACCCAAAGCGATCGCCCATTTCTGCGGTTATCGGGGCGATGGGGGTTCCCGGTTTGACCACATGAGGTAAATAGGGAATAAACTTGGTAAACAGTTGCGGCAAGGCCAGTCGTAACCATTCAGGATAAAATAAATGCTCGGGGTCATACCCCAATTTCAGGGCATTGTGGTAGTCGCTGATGCCAATTTGACCATGAAGTTGAAAACCCAGCCAATCCGCTTGATGCAGAAAGAATAAACCCGTAGTCGCCACGCGATGAAGGGCATCGGGATACAATTTGGGATGACGGGCATACCATAACAGCTTTGCCAAACTGGAAGTCGCCCCGATCGCCGGATGATTGGGCGGGGCGATTTCCCGTAAAGTCTCCATCACCGTGATCCCCCGAGCATCATTGTAGAGAATCGGTTCCACTACCGGAGCCCCGCTGCGATCGCACAGCAACACCGTAGAGGACGTCCCATCAATGGCGATCGCGCCGATGGACTGGCGCACCGATAGAGGAAGTTGGTCCAGTAACGCAAATAACCCCTCCTGCCACAGTTCCGGGGTTTGTCGGTCCAGGGGAAAATCCACCTGTGCCTGAATCCCTGCATGGTCATCGATCGCCACTGCACGAGCACCAGAAGTCCCGAAGTCTATGCCGAGATAGAGGGTCATGGGTGATTTGTCCTTTGTCCTTTGTTGTTTGTCCTTTGTCATTGGACCTCTTGCCTAAATCTCTTAAGCCCCCCTTTTTAAGGGGGGTTTGGGGGGATCAATCGAGAATGTTGCAAGAGGTTTATTTGTCGTTAGTCCTTGGTCGTTGCTTATTCATCCGAATGACACAGGACAAATCCCCAATGACCAATTCACCTTAACGCTTACCATCCTCTAGTTTAGGGGATTTTATCACTCGTCGGTCATCGGTCCTGGGTGAATCCCCGCTTAAAAAATCTCAAGGTTTTAAGTGCCCTTCTGGATCAAAAATAATAAATAAGCCCAAACATAGAGACTGTAACAACCATGTCCCAACCCACGATTGAATCAATTCTGAACGAAAAACGGCAGTTTCCGCCATCAGAGGAATTTTCCAAAAATGCTCGCATCAAGAGTTTAGAAGAGTACCAGGCGCTTTATGACCAAGCTGCCGCCAATCCGGAACAGTTTTGGGAACAGCTTGCAGAAAAAGAACTGCACTGGTTTAAAAAGTGGGATAAAGTCCTCGACTGGCAACCCCCCAATGCTAAATGGTTTGTCGGGGGTCAGACGAATATTTCCTACAACTGCCTCGATCGCCACCTCACCACCCACCGCAAAAATAAAGCGGCCCTGATTTGGGAAGGAGAACCAGGGGACTCCCGGACCCTCACCTACGCCCAATTGCACCGGGAAGTCTGCCAAATGGCAAATGTGATTAAAGAGATGGGGGTGAAAAAAGGCGATCGCGTCGGTATCTATATGCCGATGATTCCCGAAGCAGCAATTGCAATGCTTGCCTGTGCGCGGATCGGGGCCGCCCATACGGTGATTTTTGGCGGATTTAGCGCCGAATCCCTCAAGGACCGCCTGGTAGATGCCCAAGCTAAACTGGTGATTACTGCCGATGGCGGGTGGCGTAAAGATTCCATTGTTGCCCTGAAAGAGCAAGTAGATAAAGCCCTAGACCTAGGGGCCAGCAGTGTTGAACACGTTCTGGTTGTCAAACGCACTGGACAAGAAATCGCCATGAAACCGGACCGCGATCGCTGGTGGCATGAACTGCAACCCACCGCCTCCGCCAACTGTCCCGCAGAACCGATGGACAGCGAGGACTTACTCTTTATCCTCTACACTTCCGGGACTACTGGCAAACCCAAAGGCGTCGTCCATACCACTGCGGGATACAACCTTTACACCCATGTCACCCTGCAATGGACCTTTGACCTCCAAGAAACCGATGTCTATTGGTGTACTGCTGATGTGGGTTGGATTACGGGTCATAGCTATATCGTCTATGGACCCTTGTCCAATGGTGCAACAACGGTGATGTATGAAGGTGCACCACGACCCTCAAACCCTGGTTGTTTTTGGGATGTCATCGAAAAATATGGGGTCACCATCTTCTACACGGCCCCCACCGCGATTCGGTCCTTCACCAAAATGGGGGACGAACATCCCAACGCCCGGGATTTGTCTTCCCTGAGATTATTGGGAACTGTTGGAGAACCGATTAACCCGGAAGCCTGGATCTGGTACTCTCATGTCATTGGGGGCGATCGCTGTCCAATAGTCGATACCTGGTGGCAAACCGAAACCGGCGGATTTATGATTACCCCTTTACCCGGTGCCATTCCCACCAAACCCGGTTCTGCTACTCGTCCTTTTCCTGGAATTTTGGCGGAAATTGTAGATTTAGACGGCAGTCCCGTCCCCGCCAACGAAGGCGGATATCTAGTAATTAAGCACCCTTGGCCCGGAATGATGCGCACCGTCTACGGAGACCCGGACCGCTTCCGGCGCACCTACTGGGAACATATCGCCCCCAAAGACGGCCATTATCTTTACTTTGCGGGAGATGGCGCACGCTGCGACGAGGACGGCTATTTCTGGGTAATGGGTCGTGTCGATGACGTGATTAACGTTTCTGGACACCGTTTAGGGACAATGGAAATCGAGTCGGCCTTAGTCTCTCATGAGTCCGTCGCTGAAGCTGCTGTAGTGGGTAAACCGGACGAAGTACGCGGCGAGGCGATCGTTGCTTTCGTATCCCTAGAGGGCGGATATGACCCCAGTCCGGAACTGGAAAAAGCCTTGAAACAGCACGTTGTCAATGAAATAGGGGCTTTAGCGCGACCCACGGAAATCCGATTCACCGATGATTTACCCAAAACGCGATCGGGCAAAATCATGCGCCGTATCCTCCGCAATCTCGCCGCCGGGGAAGAAATCGCCGGAGATACCTCAACCCTACAAGACCGCAGTGTACTAGACAAACTCAGAAGCGGCGGCTAAAACCCTTCTCCAGTCCCCTCCCCTTGGCAAGGTCCGGGTTAGGGTGGGGTCCCCCATCTCCAGAAAAAAAACAAGAATTACTTCTTTCTCCGGTCCCCTCCCCTTGGCAAGGTCCGGGTTAGGGTGGGGTTCCCCATTTCCAGGAAGAAAACAAGAATTAATTCTTTCTCCGGTCCCCTCCCCTTTTCATCACCGGATGGACCCCACCCAACCCTCCCCTTGCTAAGGGGAGGGCTCCGGAGACCCCACCCAACCCTCCCCTTGCCAAGGGGAGGGCTCTGAGTCTTGGAGGCTAGTAAAACGTTCCAATCAGTGATAAGCTCAGAAATTGGGCAAAATCGCACTGCAAGTCATTTCCTGGAACTGAGACGATGGGCAAAACTTATACCGTTGAAATTATCCATAAAGGCACTTCCCACAAGATTGAAGTGCCAGAAGATAAACAGATTCTTCGCGCTGCTTATGATGCAGGAATTCTAGATCTACCGAGTTCCTGCAATGCAGGAGTCTGTACTACCTGTGCGGCGAAAATTATCGGAGAAGGGACAGTGGATCAATCTGATGGTATGGGGGTAGGCACGGATATGCAAGCGCAGGGATATGTCCTGTTATGTGTTGCTTACCCACGTTCAGACCTCAAAATTGAGACTGAAAAAGAAGATGAAGTCTATGAAGCTCAATTCGGTCACTAATCGTTAGAATTGGGTTTTGAAGTAGTTAATATTCTGACCATAAATTACAAGGGAATTCTTGACCATGACGACTCATTTTATCTCTGCTGAAATTGATTTAAAAGCCTCTCCAGTTGAATTACAGCAAGCCATTGAAACGGAACTGGAAAAACGCGGTGAACCCCTGCGTTGGGCGGTAACTTCGGTAGATGAAGAAACTCAAAAAGTAGCTGTAGAAGCGGTGGTGACTGTACAGGAAGCATAAAGGATTAGGGGGGAAGAAGAAACGACTTCAGTCGTTACTACGAACCTCTCCCCCATCTCCCCCATCTCCCCCATCTCGATGGCGGTCCTCCCCATCTCCCCCATCCTCCCCATCTCCCCCATCCCTATGCTTCAACGTCCTTACACTGTAATGCTAATCGTCCCTACGGGAGTAGGGGCGGCTATTGGGGGTTATGCGGGAGATGCGTTGCCGGTGGCGAGGGCGATCGCCCAAGTTTGCGATCGCCTGATTACTCACCCTAATGTCCTCAATGGCGCACAATTATATTGGCCGATTTCTAATGCTTTCTATGTGGAAGGATACGGACTCGACTGCTTTGCCAAAGGAGATTGGGGACTACAACCTGTCCATCAAAATCGTATCGGTTTAATCCTCGACTGTGGGATGGAACCGGAACTGAGAATTCGTCACTTACAAGCTGCTGATGCCACTAGGGCAACTTTAGGCTTAAATCTAACTGAATATGTCATCACCGATGCCCCGTTAAAGGTCGAATTACGGACTTCTGCTGCTGGTGCAAGTTGGGGAACCATTGGTAACCCAGATAGCTTACTCAGGGCCGCTGAACGGTTAATTAAGGAAGCCAAAGCGGAGGCGATCGCCGTGGTTGCCCGATTTCCCGATGATATGGAAAGCGAAGCCCTCCACAACTATCGCCACGGGACTGGGGTCGATCCCCTCGCTGGTGCAGAAGCGGTGATCAGTCATTTGATCGTTCGTACCTTCAAAATTCCCTGTGCTCATGCCCCGGCCTTGTTACCCCTTCCCCTCGATCCGGATATCTCTCCCCGTTCCGCTGCCGAAGAAATAGGCTATACTTTTTTACCCTGTGTGCTGGCTGGGCTGAGTCGCGCTCCTCAATTTATTAGCACAAAATCCCCCTATTGTCAAGCTTCGGATATCTGGGCTGAACAAGTCAATGCCCTCGTCATACCTGCTACAGCAGCCGGAGGCAGCGCTGTGTTAAGTTTAAGTCACCAATCTGCCCAGATTATTGCTGTCCGAGAGAATCAAACTCAGATGCAAGTCCCCCCAGCGAGTCTGGGAGTACCCGCCATTGAGGTAAGCTCTTACTTAGAAGCCCTGGGTTGGTTGGTGGCGCATCGGGGAGGAATTGCCCCAACTGCCCTAAGTCCAAGTCTCTCCTCTCTGCAATGCCTTTCGGATTAACTGTGGCGATCGCCCAGTCGGAAGTCGCATCGGAAAGTTTAGCACTTGGTGTCAATCATCTACCTTGTAAACTGAGAACAGCCGTGACACAACAGCTTCCGAACGATCCACAACTGGAAACCTTTACCCGGACTCAAATTCTCATGGGGATGGGAGTAACGGCGATCGTCTTGTTTGGCATAGCCAAACTCTGGCTATACTTTGGGAATGTCACGAGACTGGGTTGGGGTTGGGATGGAGTGGCGATCGCCTCTGGGGTGGGGTTAGGACTCGCCATCAGCGCCACCAGTTCCCTAGTTTATCGCTTGTGGCCGGGATATCGGCGCTGTGCGGACTTCTATCTACAAATCGTTTTAGAACCCCTAGTCTGGCCGGATTTAGTGTGGTTGGGTTTATTACCAGGACTGAGTGAGGAACTGTTATTTCGCGGGGTGATGCTTCCGGCGATCGGCTTGAATGCGGTGGGTTTAATCCTATCGAGTTTATGCTTTGGCGTATTACATCTCAGTGGACTTCAACAATGGCCCTATATGGTGTGGGCGACGGTAGTGGGTATCATTTTAGGCGGCAGTGCGCTGATCACTGGGAATTTGTTTGTTCCCATCACAGCGCACATTGTGACTAATTTGATTTCTAGTGTGTTGTGGAAACTCGGTAAAACGGGCAACGAAGGGCGATCGCTCGATTAAACTATACCCGCAGCGTCAAGCCCGGAGGCTACACGGACAAAGCCTGCCTACGCAGGCTAAGACAAAAAAACGGACTTTTCATACCCGGATTTTGTATTACCGGGCCGATCGCCGATGGATACCCGCAGCAGCTATGGCGATCGCCAGGGGATAAATGTGATGTTCTTGGACCTGAATTCGAGCGTGCAAACTGTCTCGCGTATCATTAGGAAATACGGGAACTGCTGCTTGCATTAATATCTTCCCACTGTCCACTTCCGGCGCGACCAAATGCACCGTACAACCACTAATTTTCACCCCAGCGGCGATCGCATCTTCCACCGCATGACCGCCTTTAAAACTCGGTAATAAACTCGGGTGCAAGTTCAAAATTCGGTTAGGAAACGCATCAATCAAAACCGGCGTCACAATCCGCATCCAACCGGCCATTACCACTAATTCTACATCATGCTCGTGCAAAGTTTCAATAATTTTTGCATCTAAATCTTCTCGACTAGCATAATCCCGATGGTTATGTAAAACCGCCGGAACCTGCCATCGATTAGCCCGTTCTAAAACCTTGGCTTGGGGATTATTATAAATCAAAACTTGAATTTTGGCATGGAGTTGTCCGCTGGAAATTGCTTCCGCGATCGCCTCAAAATTGCTCCCACTCCCCGACGCCATAATCCCCAACCGAATCGGGCGATCGGCAGGAGGATGTTCCGCCATAAACTGAGGCGGCAACGCAGGAGAAATAAAACTAGGGCTAGACTCTGTTTTTGGTGCTTGGTCATTGGTCATTGGTCATTGGTCATTGGTTGTTGGTCATTGGTTGTTGGTCAGTTGTCATTGGTGGTTAGTCCTGAGTATTCAACAATCCAAATGACAAAGGACTAGGGACCCATGACAAGTTTCCCTATCCCACCAGCTAATTTTACCAGAACTTAGCCCATTTGCAAAAGAGCCTTTTTTCAATCCCGCCCCCATTGCCCTCTGTGCGGAATGGGTTAACATAGGTATCAATAGGAAATAGTAGAACCCGTTCCCTTATATAACCAATTGGGATAAAACTATGGAAGTGGCAACCCTCGAACCGTTTACCCCGGTTAAATTAACCCTCGATTTAACCGATGATCAGTTTTTTCAACTTTGTCAAAACAACCGAGATTTACGCTTTGAACGGACAGCAACAGGAGAATTAATTATTATGCCGCCGACGGGAGGAGAAACCAGCAATCGTAACATCGAACTCTCTTATCAGTTGCAAGGCTGGAGTCGGCAAAATAATTTAGGGAAAGCGTTTGACTCGAATGGGGGTTTTAAATTACCTAAAGGGGGAAATCGTTCCCCCGATGCCTCTTGGGTGAATATAGCAAGTTGGGATGCCTTAACTCCGGACCAACGCGAGAAATTTCTGCCCCTTTGTCCCGATTTTGTAGTGGAGTTACGTTCGGCTAGTGATTCCTTGAAAGAATTACAGGATAAAATGTTAGAATATCTGGAGAATGGAGTGCGGTTAGGATGGTTGATTGACCGTCAAAATTTGCGAGTGGAAATTTATCGCCCTGGGCAAGAGGTGGAAATCATTGAGTCTCCTAGAAGCCTATCTGGGGAAGATGTGTTGCCGGGGTTTGTTTTGGATTTAGGTCCTGTTTTATATTAACTTCAGTACAATTCGATGGCAAATATTTAAACAAAGGATTGGGATAAAATTATGGAAGTAGCGACCCTCGAACCGTTTACTCCGGTGAAATTAACCTTAGATTTAACCGATGAGCAGTTTTTTCACCTCTGTCAAAACAACCGCGATTTACGCTTTGAACGGACGGCAACGGGAGAATTAATTATTATGCCACCCACAGGCAGCGATACGGGAAATCGGAATGGTAGACTGATTCAGCAGTTATTCAATTGGACGGATACGAATGATTTGGGTGTTCCCTTTGACTCTTCTGCTGGATTCAAAATGCCCAAAGGTGGAAATCGATCGCCCGATGCTTCGTGGATTCAAAAAGCGCGGTGGGATGGGTTGACGGAGGAACAAAAGCAGCAATTTGCTCCCTTGTGTCCCGATTTTGTGGTGGAATTACGTTCGGCTAGTGATTCTTTGAAAGAATTACAGGATAAAATGTTGGAATATCTGGAAAATGGGGTGCGGTTAGGATGGTTAATTGACCGTCAAAATCTGCGAGTGGAAGTTTATCGTCCTGGGCCAGATGTGGAAATCATTGATTCTCCTGAAACACTCTCTGGAGAAGATGTGTTGCCGGGGTTTGTGTTGGATTTAGGTTTGATTTTATATTAGGATTATTACGGGATTTGGAGGGAACCCCCCCCAGCCCGATGGCGTTGCTAAGGGGGGGAGTTAGAATGGGGCAAAAATTATCTGAAATTTGCTTGTTAAGAGGTTTTTAAAATTAGCCCGCGCAGGCGGGCTTTGTCCGCAAGTGCCCCACCCTTCCAGGGTGCGAGATTGATTCAATTTTTCACCTCTAATTGTTGCTGCAATTCCTCGCGGAGGCGATATAAGACGGTGTTGGGTTCTACTTGGGATAAAATATCCTGAATGACGGTATTTGCACCCAATGGTCCCCAGGTGCAGCCTTGTTCTAAGTAGACTTGTGCCGCTTGTCCGACTTTATAGGTTCCAAATCCGGCAACGGATGCTTGCGCGATCGCCGCGCCGACATACCCAGTCATCCCCCCGACATCTCCCGATGCACCGATAATCGCCGCTGCACTCTTGCCAAATCCCATAAACAATCCATTCGCCAACTCACTCAGCAGGACCCCGCCACTGCTAAATAAAATTTGCTGCCATAACTTACCCGCCTCATATCCTGTCATTGGCAATCCATACAACCGCGCCAATGCCCGAATTAACAGCAAGTCAGCGATCGCACCCCCCAAAACATCAAACAGCGCCAACGGATTCAGCGCCACCGCTGCTGCCTTATACTGAGCAAAACGCCAAATTAACGTCTCCGCCTGTTCTTGTCGCGCTTTTATACTCGCCTTGGCTAACTCTTCTTGAGCATCTTTCGCCTGGACTAAGGCATTAATCGCCAACAGCGATCGCCCTTGTTCCTGCACCACCTGCAAAATCTTGTCCTTCAATTCCTCAATCTGCGGTGGCGGTGTTTCCAACTCGTAAGACACTCGACCATCGGGCCATTGAATTCTCACTTGCAACGGGGCTGGGTCCGCTGCTACCATAACAATATCCTCTTGATGCGGCAGGCGATCGCTCGGAGTCTCATCCACCTCAACCCAATCATCCTCACTCTCTACCGCTGCCTGTTTCCGCTTCTGCTTGGCTGAGGCAAAATACTGTAACTGTCGATAAATCGCCTGCCGGTCCTGTTCCGGATACAAATCTATCTTATTAAACACTAAAATTAACGGCTTCTGAGTCCGGCGCAACTCACAGAGTGCTTCGTATTCCGTCCGGGTAATATCCCCAGACACCACAAATAAAATCAAATCCGCAGCGCGAGCAATATTCCGCGCCATCTCCGATCGCACTTGACCCTCAACCTCATCCAATCCCGGGGTATCAATCAACTCCACCGCCAGATTTCCCCCGACATCCCATTGTACCGATCGCGGCCATTGGGTCACCCCGTGAATCGGTCCCGTTGTCAGGATTTTCTGACCCATCAAACTATTTAACACCGTGGATTTACCCCGACTGACTAACCCAAAAGCGGCAATGCGAATCATTCCGCCGTCAAGTCGTTCTAGGGTAGCTGACAGGCGATCGAGTTGTGCCTGCATCGCTGCAAGCTGCTTGACATCCATCGCCTGCTGCCGCGATCGCCGTTGTTGGGAATAGAAAGACTGCGCCTGCCGTATGCTGGCGCGTGCTCGGTTCATATACTGGACATCCTGCCGGTTTGAACCATTCAAATCGGCAGAGGAGGGGATGGGGTTGGGGGTCTTAGGTGCTTGGCTCAAGGTTCGGAATCGCTACACGCTCTGCTATTCTATTCTCCTGTAAAGCCTTCACTTGTGCAGTGAGGCTTTCCGACTTTTTCGATTCGGGTACGAATCGCGTGACAGTCTGCTTGACAAATCCTTGCAAAAATGCCATTCGCTGATTCTGCTGGAACACCATTTTTAAAGTTTCACTCAGTTGTTCCAAATTAATCCCGGACTCTGCACTCACGTCTTGCGCCTGGAAGTATTCAACCAGACTCAAACCCGCTAACCGAGTTAAATAGGCGGCGCTAATCCCTTGAACAACTCCCCCGGCAACATACGTGACGGCGTTGGTTTTGAGGATGGCTGAAATGGTTTGGGTAGACAGTTCCACCACTCCCAGTTTTACCAGTTGTTCCCCCATTGCAGCAGCGATCGCCTTTTCTCGGTCAAAGGAAAAGGGATGCTGATAAATCTCCCCTAATTCGACAATTAATTGCGTCGTAACCGCACCTGTGGCTAACAAATCCAAGGCTGCCACTGGATTGGCAAAGGTTGCCGCAGCGGAAATATACTGATATTTCTCAATCACTGGCATGGCGCGATCGCGACGCAGTTGGTTTAATACCTGTTGTGCCTCAGCTTTTAAGGCGACTGCCTGCCGGTAACTTTGCGCGAGCACAAACTGTTGGCTTTCTTGTTTCACCATCTCCTGTAACCGCGTCATCAACGCAGTCGCTTCCGGTTGCGGTTGTTCCATTGTCTCAACCGTTGTCCCATCACTTTGATGTTGCCGCACTTTGACTGGATTGGGTGCCACGGAAATTGCTACTACATTTTCAGGATTTAATGTCAACCCCAGGCGATCAATCGCACGCTGCAAGATTCCCGCCTGTTGTTCCGGTAAAGTCTGGTCTTTTTTATTCCAGGCGACTAAAACCGGGACCGCTGCGATCGTCAGTTGTTGGATGGCTTGAAATTCCGAGTCCGTTAAGTCACCACTGGTCAAAAATACCACTACATCCGCAGCGATCGCCTGTTTCCATGCCGCAGTCGCTTGTAACGGTAACCCTTCATCCGCATCCCTTGCCGTAAACAAAGCAGGAATTTCCCCAAAGGTTAGGGTTTTATCGGTTTGTGACTGCCAGTTCGACTGCAACCATTGCATTACTTTGGTTTTGCCGGTACTTTTACCCCCGGCGATCGCCAGATGGAGTGTATTCCGCGTCGCAGAGGGTGAGAGTTGTCCTAGGCGAGTTCTTAAGTCAGCAATGATTTTGGCATCCCCTGCCTCTGCCTCAATTTTGGCGATCGCAACTTCTGCTTGGCTTTTGGCTTTTTCCAGCATCTCAGGGGTTACCGATTCAGCGGCGATCGGTTTAATCGTTGCCGGTTCCCGTTTTTTGAACAGCCAAAGTCCGGTCCCCACTGCGATCGCGCCGAGTATCCCAAATTCCCCCGCCTGTCCCCAGGAGTGATGCAAACTTTCCATCACCCACAGACCAAATGATAAGCCCAAACCACCAATTAAAATAGGTCGTTGCAGTTTAACTGCCATAAAATTATCCCACTTTCTTTATAGATCTTGATTCGTGGGGCAACCGGGGGCAAACAGTTCCGATACGCGATCGCCCTTCTTTATCTATTTCCATTTTAACGGCTGGGGTTACACTTCCACCTCTACTATTACAGTGCGGATTTTACGATCACCTTAGAATGAGGGGACAACCCTAGGACCAGAAACCCGGTTTTTGACCCCCTACCAAGACTAGAAACCGGGTTTCTAACCGAGATTTTTGCTATTTTCTAGAAATTGTCGCAAGAAACCCGGTTTCTGACCCCCATTCTTGGATAACGACTGAAGTCGGGACGTTGAACACCGGATAACGCCTGAAGGCGGGACGTTGAACACCGGATAACGACTGCAAAGGACCAATGACCAATGACCAAAAACAAAACCCTGCAATCATTTAAGATTACAGGGTTTTGTTTTAGTAATGGCGGGAGGCGGATTTGAACCACCGACCTTCGGGTTATGCGTACCATCTACAACTTTCGTTGCCTGGAATTTTTCCAGTTTGTGGTCTGGACTCTCCCTTCACCCTCAGCTTTAACTGTTAGGGTGCCTCCCATCGAGTCTCTACACCTTCTCTTGTTCAGAGCTTGGCTCGGGATTACCGCGCTACCGGCTTCCCCGAATTTGAGAGGCGATCGCATACCAGTCTCCTTAGTATGCAGCCCATCGCAATGCTAACTGTCAAGCGTTTAGTTAACTTGCGTATTGAGCCCGACGAGCTACCAGACTGCTCTATCCCGCGTCACTGAAGTTACTATAACCTGAACTTAAGTCTTTTGACAACCCCTAAAGTAAAACTTTTTTCAAGTCCTTACTAACAGAGGCTTTCAGCCTTCCTCTGCCTCAGCGACTTCCCGTGGTCCTGCAATTCTAAAAAAAAAACACAGAAAATACCTGAATAGCTGTTCATGTGTTAAGATGAATTCAGAATTAATGGAGGAAGTCAAGCAATGACAACCGTAACTCAAATGAAATGCGCCTGTGAATCCTGCCTGTGCGTGGTCCCGACGGATAAAGCCGTCATGAAAGATGGCAAGCCCTACTGTTCTGATGCCTGTGCCAATGGTCATGTGGATGGAAAGGGGTGTGGGCACTCCGGTTGTGAGTGTCACTCCTAATCTTAGTCATCAGCAAAAATGCCCTCATTCCTGTAGTCAAGGGGAATGAGGGCATTTTTTTGGAAGTAAGGGCTGGCAAACCAAATCCGGCTGTAACAGTCTTTTTCTTAGGGTAGCCCGCCCAGGCGGGCTTTGTCCGCAAACGCCGCACCCTTGAGGGTGTAGGGAATTAAGTAGACGGAAGATTTGGCGAGGGACGAGTGGGCGCTGGCGGTTCCCTGCCGGGGATAAAATTAGGCAGGGGTGAATCTACGCGATCGCGAGTATCAATGCAAACCGACATCGCCTGAGAAGTCACTAAGTCAATTTGATTTTGTAACCCTACCACACACTCCGAAAACTCAGCCGGTAACAAACTGCGGCGACAGAAATCGAGAATTAAAGGGGCTTCCCCTTCCGTCGAATCATCGCTAATATCCACCACACAGGTGGCCAACTCCAGAGGACGGCGCACCTGCTGACAGCGAGTTAGAGCATCCTCCGCCAAAATATCCGTGCGGTTATCAATCTCCGCCACGCATTCGGAGAGTTCTTCCGGACGGAGGGCCGCAGAGCAGGCAAGGGCCACTGTTTCAGCAGGCAGTTGGCGATCGAGTAACTCCGCAGCACAGCGATCGTAAGCATTTTTTCTGGCCTCTGCCGGTCCCGGGTTTAACGGGATGAGACCCACCGTTAGAGCCACCAGAGAAAGCCCCAACAGTCCGCCCTTGCGCCACCGTTGCCGGGGAGAGTTGGGATAAGTTGGGGCGCTACTCCCCAGGCGACTGCGAATTTTCCGAATCATCATCATTTAAAGACTCCTCATGACAAAAAACAGGACATTTGACCCTAAACCGATGTTTCTGAGCACAAAGTCATTTAAAGTTAGACTTGAAACTGAACCTAGTAAAGATCTATACTAGAGAGTCTGGGAAAACTGTGTAACAACTGACGAGGAAAAGGAATGTCACGATATCGAGGCCCGAGACTGAGAATAGTACGCCGTTTAGGAGAACTGCCCGGATTATCGCGCAAAACTCCTAAGCGCGCCTATCCCCCAGGTCAGCACGGGCAAGCCCGCAAAAAGCGCTCAGAATATGCAGTCCGTTTGGAAGAAAAGCAAAAACTGCGCTTTAACTATGGTCTGAGCGAAAAGCAACTGCTGCGCTATGTTCGTCGCGCCCGTCGCGTCACGGGTTCTACGGGTCAAGTGCTGCTACAACTGTTAGAGATGCGTCTGGATAATACCATTTTCCGTATGGGAATGGCACCCACGGTTCCAGCCGCACGGCAACTGGTCAATCACGGTCACCTCACGGTTAATGGTCGGGTTGTTGATATTCCCAGTTACAATTGCCGTCCCGGAGATCAAATTGCCGTCCGCGATCGGGAAAAATCTCGCCAGATGGTCCAAGCTAACTTGCAATCTCCTGGATTAGCCAATATGCCTAGCCATTTAGAGTTTGACAAGAACAAACTAGAAGGCAAGGTCAATGGAGTTATTGAGCGGGAATGGATCGCGCTACAAATTAATGAGCTCCTGGTGGTTGAATACTATTCTCGACAAGCCTAACGTTTCAAGTCTCACTGCTTCTTACCGCGCAGCCTAATTAGAGATTTTTCAAAGCCCCCAAACCCGTCAGCAAGGGGGCTTTTAGTTTGGGGATGGAGGATGGGGAGGATGGGGGAGATGGGGAGGATGGGGAGGATGGGGAGGATGGGGAGGATGGGGAGGATGGGGAGG
>NZ_JAMXFA010000046.1 GCF_025370785.1 Laspinema olomoucense D3b | reverse complement strand
CTGTTTATTGGTGCAGGAATAGGGGCCTCTTGTTCATTTACCCCCCCTGCTTTTTATAACTTTTTCAGCAAACCCTAGATATAGCGCTCCTGGAGCTGTCATCTGACACCATATCTAGTGTAGAATCGTGGGATTCCACCCTTTGATGATCGTTCCTCCCTGGGTTGCGATCGCCTGAGTTCCCGGTAGTTTTACAAGCGACTCTACCGGGATTCTCTGTTTTTCGGCCAAAAATCAGGTTATCCCAGATAGCCTTCCCTTCCATCTCGGTTAAAGGGTTTGAGTTTGATGCTATAGAACAGGAGCAATCGCCACTGACGTTCCCTAGCATTCCCAGATTTTTAGAGTCCTGTGGTGCGCCGGTGCGATCCCCGGTGACCTGACGATCGCCCTCGCCGCTGCTGTCAAGATTTTCCCCAGCGGTGCGACAGATTCCAATATGCCGATCGCCGCTGGCGCTGCTGTCTAAACTTTCAACCCCTGGGGAAGGGAAAGCGATCGCACTGGGGATAACTTCTTCCCCTGGCGTTGAATTTCCCCCGCCGGTGATTTTCTGGGTTGATTTGACTGGAGAGAATTGACCGGGTATGCTGATGTCATCATCCTGAGACCTATCCACCCTTGCCTTGGAAGTTTCGGTAGATCCGTTTTCTTCTTTTTTCGGGCTAACAGAGGGAACATACTCCTCCCCATCATGCGTGTCGTAGAACCAATCCGGTTTACCATCGCTTGATGGGGTTGAGTATTTTTCAGGGTCAAACAGAGAAAGTTGGTTCATCGTTCCCGGTATCCTCTATAAAGTCATCAGCCCAAGGTCCATCTTCATCAATCCCTGTAGCATGGCAAGCTGAACACTCTTCACCCTCTGAATCCACGCCGGTTCCGTTGCACTCGTCACACCAATAAGCGGTATCCGGATCTACCTCCCCGGTCCCGTCACAAAACCCACAACTGTACCGGATCCAGTGAAGTTCCCCGGTAATCTCGTAGCCGGTAATCTCTGCGTCATCTTGCACCCGGTAATAGGCGCGATATTCCCCGGTTCCCTCGCAACGAGGGCATTCGATTTTTTCAGCCATCTGCTCAACCCTCATCGCACGGAAACCAAGACCATTACAGAAAGAGCAAAATTCTCTCCATCCCGTTTTAGTCCTAGGGAAAAATAGCCGCCGATGGCTTGTGCCGCAAGAGCAGGGGAGGTAATACCAATCCCTGTACAGGGCCTCGATAGCCTCTGTGATAATTTCAACCGATGGATCCTGACTCGACTCGTTCCCTAGCATTGCTCCAAAATCCTCCTCTGTCTTAATCGCAATCTAAAGGGGCCCTCTGTCACGAACGACAGAGGGTTTGTTTTTATTCGCCCTCCTCTTGGGAGTGCGATCGCACTATCGGTCCGAAGTCATCCGGCAACTCATCGATCGACACTCCCAGCTCACGACATAGGGCTTTGACCTGGGAAATTGTAGGCCGTCCCTGGGTTTCACCTGAAACCCAACGAGCATAAGTTCTCAGGGGGATCCCGCATCTCCTGCATAGTTCCTCCTGAGTTAACTGAGTTCGGTCAATTCGTAGTGCCTCCAATAGGGAACCACCTTCCTGTCTTTCAGCATTTTGTTCTCTTTTCATTATGACTTATTGGCATGACATTTTGGCGTGACAGGTTGACAGAAGTCAGTGTGTCATGCCAGAATGACATACAAGAAACAACACGAATGGACAGGCAGCGAGATGCTGTCCGTTATCAGGGTGCATTGATGCGACCTGTCCTTTCCTCTGTCTATATCACCTTTCTGTCAGGAGAGAAAAAAGATGAGCACCTACTCGCGCCCCAACTTGGAGGCGATGACCGTTGAAGCGATTAAGCAGTTTTGCCGCGATCGCGAGATTACTGGCTACTCGCGCTATACCCGCAAGAGTGACTTGATTGCTTATGTTGAAAGCGTCCTAGACAGCATCGACGCTTTTTTGGAGGAAAATTTACTAGAGGCCCCTACCGAGGAACTGGAAGGCGATCGCGCTGAGAGTTCCCCAGATGCGATCGCATCCACCCAGATCCACCCAGAGCTGTCCCCGGTATCCCCGATCAACCCAGATCCTTCCCAGGTATCCCCGACTCTAGACAAAACTGATCTGTGCTTAGACTCCCTGGTTGTCCCAGAGTTATCCCAGAGTCATCCTAATGGGATAACCGGGTTATCCCCAGGTTATCCCCCGGTTATGCCGCGAGTATCTTGCGAGTATCCGGCGAATATCCTTGGGGTATGCGCGGGTCATGACCCTGACATACCCCGATCATCCTTGGGTCATGACCGACTGATAAACGACCTATACCCAAAATCTAGCCACGGCTTTAGCTCAATCTTCCCCGGGTCTCGAATTAATCCCCTTCCCAGTAGTCACGATCAAGGCAAGGGGTTAATGAGATGAATGAATATCAACGCAGGAAGTTCAAAGGGACCCCAGAGGATTATAAGCGCTTCGTAGATGCGATGAATTCTGAAGGGTTAGATGTAGTTTTAGAATCCATGATTCCTGCTGAGTTAGAGGGGAATCAGTTCGAGTTCACGGCAATTCAACTCATTGCAATCTTGCGATTATCCGAGGCACTGGCGAGGCTGTTGCAATGCTCAACGGAAGAAGTGCATAGCTCTTTTTTGAGTGCTGCCTCTGCGGAGGCATTATCCCTTTCTCCTCATGAGAAAATGGCGATAGTTAACTACTTTTACAGCAAAAGATGAGTCTAAATAACGTCATCTTTGGAAGTTAATTATCCTGTGATTGTACTGTTATACAGTATAGCACTTTCAGTCTCAAACCCTTACCTAGCTTATCTCACTTTGTATTTATACAGTTTGTTCAGGTGCAACTTTGATGAAAGAATACAACCCTAAAAAAGATTCTCTCTATCCTTGGCTTGTTATCTCAACTGACGATAAAGGATTGGAGGTTATTCACGCTCAACTCGCTAAAAGAAAAGAGGTAGATAACGTACTTTGTGCATATCGGCGTCTCTACCCTAATCGCAACCTTAAGGTTGCATACCGTCCCCAAATTTAGCCTTGATTAAAACGGGGAAAGGGACCCCCCTAAAAGGCTCCCTAGTAAATCAATTCGCTTTCCTAAATCTAATCCTATCATGACTACAACAATTGTGAAAGTACCAAGCACTTGGATGGTTTTATTACCGGGCAACCGTTGGGTTAATTTAGCCCAAATTGCCGAGGTTCAGTTGTCTGATACCGCTTGTGAAGCTCGTGTTATTTGGGCTAATGGAAACCGCGCCATTTTCCAGGATGAGCAAGCACTCTATTTGGTTGAAGCTCTTGAGGAAGCACGCGATTCCATAGAGGAGAGGGTATCCAAGATTTTAATCCCCTAATCCCCGCCTGATGACTGGCTTCTGCCAGAGGCGATCGCACTGATGGCGATCGCCTGATCCATAGCTATCGCTGGATCGAAATCTTCCCCCAAAGGGAGGATCGCGGGGAGATAGCGCAATTGAACCGCCCGGGTCTTTGACCCGGTGGTGCTTGGCAATAGATCGGGGTCTTGAGAATGAAATGACCTTTTAAGGTTTACATCTTTCGTGGATCAGACTATTGCCTCTATAGCGCCTAACCCTTTAGAGGCTTGACAGTGAATTGTTTCCTATTCGGGTGATTCGTGGCCCTGAAAGAAAGGGGAAATTTAGCGCAATCCCACCCAGTTACAACCTTGAAAATTCATGGAATCAAAATCAGTCGTTATTGGGCTTGACGTCAGTAAGGATAATGTTGTAGCTTGCCCGCTAACAGAAGCACCTTACAACCTCAAACTCTATTTTAAAGAGAACTCAAAATCATTCCCTCGGTTATATTCTAACCGGGACGGAATCAAAGAATTGCTCGCCCTAAACCCTGACGCGGTGGTAATGGAACCCACGGGAGTACATTACTCATGGATATGGGCTCATGTTTTAAAAAGTCACGGGGTGAAAATACTCTGGGTCGGGCACTCGGAAGTTGCATCCTTTCGGAAATCTAAAAAGTTACCCGATAAGAATGATGCTGCTGACGCGCTCGCCCTCGCCGCTTATGCCCTCGGTTTCTGGAATTATCCAGAGGCATTTTTGGGATATGAGCATGAGAATTTCATCGTGCCAATGAGAGATGGATGTCACCAACTTCAAAGCTTAAATCGGATCCAGAGTCCGATTATCAACCGACTCAGGCAGCAACTCGCCCGGGAATTTCCAGAGGCAGCGTTGAAAGATTCACAACGCGCTATAGATGGACAGGTCCCGTTATGGTGTTTTCTTGCCGGTCGAGAGCGAAACCTCAAAACCAATCATCGCTATTACGAAAAACTTTACGAGATCTCGATCGCCCCTACTTATGGGATTGAAATCTCTGAATATTCCCGTAATCTAGCCCGTCAACTCTGCCAGTTAACCGACTGGGAGATCCAGATAGAGGAAAAGCTAGGGGCTCTCTTGAGACAACCAGAACTCAGGGTTTATAACCGAGTGATGGAAGAGTTAGGGATGGGGATGAGAACTCGTTGTTGGGTCATCTCCCACATTTTCCCGATCGAGCGGTTCATGGGTTCCGGTGATTATCGCAATTGGCGAGCCCGTTTTAAACAGCGTCTGGGCTATGGTGGGATTGAACACTCATCCGGTGATAAAGAATCAACCCAGAAAAGCGGATCCAAGATATCGCGCCAAATGCTCTATTTATGGATTGTCACGACGATCGCACCCGTGAAAGCTCGCCCCGATACCGAGATCTCAAAACAACTGGCTGAGTTCTACGATACCCGGACTCGGCAATATAACGATAACCCTGAGATTTACCATTCCCGGTTATTGGAAAAACAGAAACAGGATGCGATCGCAACTCTCAAGACTCAACTCGGGCCCTTGCTTTCCCCTGCTATCCTCAGTCAACTAGAGCAAAGTCTAAACCTTACTCTTGATCTCCCTGCGTTACTGGGAACTGATGGCAAAGCGACGGCCCCGGTAAAAAAGGGTGAGGCGAAAAAGCGTTTTGGAAAGCTGATATGTTCCCAGACTGCCGCGAAAGGTGTAGAACTGCTTTTCAATGAACTCATGAAAGAATTGCACCCAAAATCCTGACCCGGTAAAGCAAAAGCAATCCCTCTCTAACTATTGAGAGGGATTGTTTTTTTGAGGTGAAATGATGTACAGTGAAAGATGCTGTCTTTTTTAAGGGATGAGAATCATTACATGGCTAAGAAATCCATGATCGAGCGGGAAAAGAAACGCAAAGCGCTCGTTGACAAGTACATCGATAAGCGATTTGAGTTAAAAGCGCAATTTGCCGCCGCGACGGATCCAGAAGAAAAATTGCAAATTCACCGCCAACTTCAACAACTCCCCCGCAATAGCGCCCCAAACCGGGTCCGCAACCGTTGCTGGCTGACGGGACGTCCCAGAGGGTTTTATCGCGATTTCGGACTCTCTCGGAACGTGATTCGCGAAATGGCCCACGAAGGACTCCTCCCTGGGGTTGTCAAGTCTAGCTGGTAGTCCAAAGCTATATAGAGCGTGGATTTTGGATTTTAGATCAGACTTTTAAAATCTAAAATCTAAAATCTAAAATCCCGACGCTCCCCAGGTTATTGTCCACAACAGCGATCAATCCCCAGACTATCCAACAGTAAGTCACTGACGGCATTCGCGATCGCAAATTCCCCATAAAAACTTTTAGAAAAATCAAACGCCTGCATTTCAGTCACGATCGCAATCACCAAAGACCCTAGGTCATTCTCGCCTTCGAGTCGCTGACGGACAAAAATTTGCGTCGCTCGTTCCGCAATCTGGTGGTTGACTGCCTCGGGAATAAACTCGCGATCGAGCCACTGATGTAAAGCAGCCTGCAACCATTTCCCCTCCTGTTGAGGATTACTCATTGGGGGCAACGTAATCGGTTTAATGGGTTCACTCATGGGCATTGAATGTGACATTACTATTTCCCAATTTTATAGTACATTCTCCCTCATACCCACCCTAAACCGCGATCAAAGATGAACCCTGAAAAATGACCCCTCCAGTTCGGTGTGACAATTTCAGTCGTTCCCCTAGTTCCAAATCACAATATGAGTCGTGATCCGATGTTTGTAGTAACGACTTGATTTCGTTATCTTATCTCTATTCAAAATCACGACTTCAGCCGTTATCTTCCCGTTTGTAGTAACAACTTAATCTCCTTATCTTATCTCTATTCAAAGTCCCGAAAAGAGCTGCAAAAATCTATCGGAAGGATGATGCCATAGGGCAGAATATAATTATAAAATATAAAACTATAAAAAATAGAAAATGAATCATTCCTGTAGTAAAAAGCAAGGTTGAAATTTTGAAAGATGATGGGAAAGCGCGAGGGAAAGTCTCACCAAAAATGGGAATGGGCGGAAGAATCGGATGAGCTAATTCGGGGGATTTCTGGAGGATTTTTGTTTGGAATTCCCCTATTGTACACGATGGAAGTGTGGTGGATCGGTTCGTATAGTAAAGCGTCGATGAGACTGGTGGCGCTGGCGATTACCTATTTGGTGGTGTTTTTCTTCAATCGCACGGCGGGATTTCGGCGCAACCAAGATATCGAGATGCGATGGCGGGATACGGCGATGGAGAGTGTGGAAGCGATCGCGATCGGCTTGGTTTCGGCAACAGTGGTGTTGATATTATTGCGACAAATCGATATTCACACGCCTCTGAATGAAGCACTGGGAAAAGCGATTTTTGAAGGATTGCCCTTTTCGTTAGGGGTAGCGCTGGCAACGTCATTGATGAGTGGCGATCGCTTTGAATTAAATTTGGAGAATAATAACACCAAAGGCAATTCAACAAAACCAACAGAAATAGAAAACAATTTAGCCGATTTGGGTGCCACTTTAATCGGGGCAATTTTTATTGCCTTTAACATCGCACCTACCGATGAAGTTTCCATGCTGGCGGCGGCGAGTTCTCCCCCTTGGCAAATTGCCGTTGTGGTTTCTTCTTTGCTGATTTCTTACTGTATTGTATTTGCAGCGGGATTTCGGGGACAAAAAAGACGATATAAACAGCGAGGGATATTTCAAGATCCGTTAGGAGAAACCTTAATTTGCTATTTAGTATCTTTGGGTGCATCGGTGGTGATGTTGTGGTTTTTCCAGAAACTTAACTTTAGCGATCCTTGGCAAATTTGGCTGAGTCATAGTATAATATTGGGACTTCCAGCAGCGATCGGCGGTGCAGCGGGGAGGTTAGCGGTATGACATCAGAAATGAAAGAGACGCAAAGCAAACAGACGCAACAAAACGATAGACGACGCCAAGAAATTGCAGGGCGATCGCCTGCGGAATGGGTGACATTTAGCATTGCTTTGTCAATCGTGGCGATTCTGATTGGATTGGTGAGTTATGACTGGATGACCCAGGGCGATCGCCCGCCGATTCTCTCCGTAACGCCAAAGGGACAGATTCAAGAACGCAACCAGCAATTTTACGTCCCCTTTCGGGTACAAAACGAAGGGGGAGAAACCGTCGCTTCAGTTCATGTGATTGCCGAATTAGAAATTGATGGAATTACTTATTCAATGGGAGAACAAGAAATCGAATTTTTAGCCAAAGGAGAGACAGAAGAGGGGGCATTTGTGTCAAACAGAGACCCTCGCCAAGGAAAATTAACCATGCGAATTTCCAGTTATAAGTTACCGTAGGCGGATAAACCGGGGCGATTGAAATCGCGTTTACACAGTATCATTCTGCCTTCGCGGACTAATTTATTAAGGTTAATTCAGCACAAATAATAGGATCGCGTCTCCCAACAAGAACCCCCCACAGAAAAATTCCTGTAGAGACGCCGATAAGAGCGCGTCTCCCAACAAGAGCCACCCACAGTTTTAGCTTTTGCCAACAGGAAATCCCAGGGGATATAGAAAGCGATCGCATGATAGAATAAAGCATGAGAAAAACAGGAGGCGATCGGCATGGAGACCAAACGCTCAAAACCGCAAATTGTTCTGCGAGACGGCAAACCAGTGGCGGTCATTTAGCATATTGACGAATACCAAGAAATGCTGGAACGACTGGAAGACATCGAAGATGTAGAAGAGTGAGAGCGGATGCATCAAAACGGGGTAGAATTTAGGAGCCTTGATCGCTACGCTAGATATAGTGTTCATGGGTAAGTCCTGACTACAAACAGAAGAGAACGATAGCAAGTCGGGACGTTGGACTTGATCCTTGATTCTTCATTCTGAGTCAGAGTATTCCCTCAGTTTCATGATATTTTTAAGTCGTGAGCCGGTTTGAGGGCAGCACTTTCTTCCCTTTTTAAGCCGTTCCTCTCTTGTGTCTGTCTGCAATTTCTCCATTTTTTAACCGGCTAAGTTCATGGAATTTGATATTCCGTCAATCATCCAAGGTTACGCCCAAGGCTATTTTTTAATGGCGAATGTGGGCGATGAGAGCGTAGGGTGGTACTCCAGTCGTAAGCGAGCGCTGATTCCCCTAGACGATCGCTTCCGCTATCCTTCATCCCTGAATCGCGCCCTGAATCAAGAACGGTTCACCGTGGCGATCGACCGAGATTTTAAGGCGGTGGTAGAAGGTTGTTCCGATCGCCAGACGACTTGGATTTCTCCTGAATTAAAAGAAATTTATTGGGAACTTTACTCCCAAGGCTGGGCGCATAGTTTTGAAACCTGGCAAGGAGATACCCTCGCTGGGGGGATTCTGGGAATTGCGATCGGGGGAGCTTTTATTGGCGAGTCGATGTTTTATCGAATTCCGGAAGGGTCAAAAGTAGCGATGGTGAAGCTAGTGGAACGACTGCGCGATCGCCAGTTTATCTTGTTTGATGCCCAAATGAGCAACCCCCATTTGGACCGATTTGGAGCCTACACCATCAGCGATCGGGAATATCAAGCCTTACTCCAAAAAGCCCTACAACGCTCCTGTTCATTAGTCTAACCCCCACCCCTTCCCCACCTTATCCAACCTTGCGCTCAGTCACTAGAGTCACACTCGTCCATTCTCCCCTCTGATTGTAACTACCCATTAACCGCTGCCGCAGGTTGGGTTCAATTAACCAACCCGCCTCTAAAAAGAACATCTGCCCCACCTCCACCCGGTGAGGAAAAGTCAGAGAAGCCCCATCCGGCAGCATCAACACCCGGACCGGACGAGCACCCCCCTCAAACTCCAGCATCGACCCCTCAACCCGCCCCCTAGACCGGATTTCATGAGGGCGATGATTGCCACTCGCCAAAGTAATCCGTTGCTCCACACCCTCCGTCCCCGTTCTTTGCACCTCCAGAGTCGTTTTGAAAGTCTCCGGATTTCGCAAATCTGGAAAAAGCGTTTGCGCTTCCCCCTCCCACCGTCCCAACAGTTGCTCTAGGGTCAGGGGCGGATTTTCCGTCGCCCCCGCACCCACCCGCTTTTCTCGCACCAGGGTAAATCGTTCCGCCTCACCCCCCACCGCAAATTGATGCACTGCCCGCAGGCGACGGTTACCCCAGATGAATCCAAACTCAATCAGCAAAGTAGAAACAGGGGAGAGTTGCATCGACGCCTGGGAAAACGCCCCCGAGTCAAAAAATAAAATATGCCGCCCCAAGGATTGGTAATCTTGGACCAATTCCCTAACGGGTTGGTCCGTCTCCCGGTTCGCCCCTGGGGCAAAAAATTGGAGGGTGAAGCGCACCCGTTGATTTTCGTCTAATCCCTCCAATGAAAGTCGCGTGGGGGTGTCTTCGAGTACGGTTCCAGTGGGTGAGAGTCGCGTGAACGACCCTTCCCACTCTCCCAGATTTTGCAGGAAATTTTCCCATTGCGTTCCCATGTTTTGCCCCGCCCTCCATCGCTGGAATTTAGATAGAATATTGACTTTCCATCCCCTTTATAGCAGAGTCTGGGATCGCTTCAGTTTAGGGAAGACAACCGGGTTTTTTTACCAAAGCTCTGCCAATTAGCACCAAATCTGGGCTAGAAACTCGGTGTCTTGTCCTGTTTATTTAATATCTACCCCGACCCCCTGGGAGATGGATTTTGACCCTCTTGATAGGCGATCGAGGTAATGATATGATTAAAAACTTGACTGATAAAAAAGATAACCTACTCAGCATTGCTCCGGTCCTGTATTGTCTTGGTTGGCAGACTTTTGGCCTTAAAGATAATGAAATTAAGACCTGAGAAATCGGTAGAATCGTCTACAGTAATGCCAAAGTGGTGAAGTCGTCGAGCGATTAATAGGTGAGATTTCCATGACCATGAAAAATCGAGTCGGGAACACAAGGGGGCCGCGCAGGGTAAGGCTCACCTTTTTTATGTCGAAGCAGGCGGTTCATCCAGGGATGTCGCCTGCTCTGAATCTAGCGCCGCTCACCGCGCTGTGCGCGAGGATCGCTGGACAAAGCACCCTGGTCCTGGTTACGCTCTTGCTGTCTGTGGGTGCAGCGACGGCACAACGTCCGAGCCCTCCGCCTCCACCCAAACCCCTCGTCCCCGTGGCTCCGACTCCGGCATCCTCCACCCCGGAAGCGGCCAAACCGTCCCCCTCTGCGGACCCCACCCCACCGGCTAAAACCACTCCGGCAGCCACTCCAGTCAATGAGAGCCAGGAGCAGTCGGAGAAGGCCCCGGAATCGGAAGCTGCCCAGCAAGAGGTGTTACAACAAAGTTCAGAACTCGATCCAGCCATTCAACAGCAGATTCAAGACGAAGTAGACCGTGCCTTTATGCGGACGGTGAGTCCCTTAGCGGCTGCGATCGCCGGGTTAGTGGTGCTTCCCGTGGCAGCCACCTTAGCGGGAATTTCGCTGCTGAAAAAAAGCGTCGCCAATCAAGTTGCAAGTGAGGTTAGGGAACAACTTGGCCCAACCGTTCCAGCTCAACTCCCGGCCTCACAAAGAGGGGGGAGTTTGGTCAAAAGTGAGAATAGCGGAATGCCTCTGGCTCTTTCTGAAGAACCCAAGAGTACAGCTCAATTAAACGAGTTGATTTCAATGGCTTTAGCGACTCAAAACTTAATTGCAGAAGCTCGCACAACCTTGGAAGAGTCGATGAAAATGCAAACCCGGATGGAGGAACCATTCCAGGAAATTTTTGGCATTTATGTCAAGCAAGGGAATGAGCTATTTCGGGAAGGGAGATATGAAAATGCTGTGGAGATGTATGACAAAGCCACGGAAATTAATCCCGATTGTTATGAAGCATTTTTAGGCCAGGGAGTGGCCTATACTCGATTGCAACGCTACGACGAGGCGATCGCAGCGTATAACAAAGCCATTCGCACCAGTTCCGACAAAGCCGATGCCTGGTACGGAAAAGCCCGCTGCTATGCCTTGAAAAGTGATACAGATATGGCAGTGGATAACCTCCGGCAGGCCATTTCTCTCAACCCGGAAATTAGAGAGATGGCTCAACATGAGTCTGACTTTAACTCCGTTCGCGATACAGAACTCTTTGATAACTTGATGCGGTCTTAAAACCCGTTTAAGAACGAAATTTAACTCTCCAATCTAGGGCGGCGATACAGAATTTAATCCAGGAAAAAACTGGGTTTGTGATCTCTACTGTATCGACGTCCTATTTTATTGAAGGTGATAAGCGGCTTACGCATTTACATCGAATCATCGAATCATTTTAGCGAGCAAGAGCTAAGTGGACCACGCACAGGTTTACGGCCATCACATCTTGCTGACTGTAGCATCTTGCTGGCTAGGATAATAATAGCATCTGGCTCGCTGACTAGATGAGTAGGGAGCCAGACGCGCCCCATCATCCCGGTGTAGAAGGGGATGAGAAGGGCTATGATTAGGAAAGAGTCCAACACCATCCAGACAGAATGACCATGCCAACACCAGAGTTTCAAGATGTTTTTGATGTCGTTGTTGTGGGTGCGGGTCACTCGGGATGTGAAGCAGCACTCGCTACGGCACGTCTTGGGTGTCGCACCCTTTTGCTGACGTTGAATTTGGATAAGATTGCGTGGCAACCCTGCAATCCCGCAGTGGGTGGCCCTGCGAAGTCCCAACTCACTCATGAGGTGGATGCACTCGGGGGCGAAATTGGCAAAATGGCCGATCGCACTTATCTGCAAAAACGGGTCCTCAACTCTTCCCGAGGTCCCGCTGTTTGGGCGTTACGCGCTCAGACGGATAAGCGGGAATATGCTCACGTTATGAAAACGATTGTCGAAAATCAAGAGAATTTATCTATCCGCGAAGGCATGGTCACGGATCTGGTTCTCGGTGACAATGATGATGTCATCGGGGTGGAAACCTATTTTGGTGTCTCCTTTGGTTGCAAGGCGGTGATTTTAACCACGGGGACGTTCCTAGGTGGGACGATCTGGGTGGGGAACAAGTCCATGAGTGCGGGACGTGCCGGGGAATTTGCTGCGGTGGGATTGACGGACACCTTGAACCGCCTGGGATTTGAGACGGGACGGCTGAAAACCGGGACTCCGGCGCGAGTGGATCGGCGATCGGTGGATTACAGCAAGATGGAACCGCAACCGGGGGACGCGGAGGTGCGCTGGTTCAGTTTTGACCCAGAGGTTTGGGTGGAACGGGAACAGATGCCTTGTCATCTCACTCGCACAACGGCGGAAACTCATCGCCTGATTAGGGAAAATTTGCATTTATCTCCCGTCTATGGGGGCTGGGTAGATGCGAAAGGTCCGCGCTATTGTCCGAGTATTGAAGATAAAATTGTGCGATTTGCGGACAAGGAATCGCACCAGATTTTTATTGAACCGGAAGGGCGGGATATTCCTGAGTTGTATATTCAGGGATTTTCTACGGGTCTGCCGGAGAGTTTACAGTTGGAACTCTTGCGGAGTCTTCCGGGTTTGGAACATTGTACGATGTTACGTCCGGCTTATGCGGTGGAGTATGACTATCTACCGGCGACGCAGTGTTACCCAACCTTGATGACGAAGAAAATTGAGGGGTTATTCTGTGCGGGTCAGATTAATGGTACGACGGGATATGAGGAAGCTGCGGCACAAGGCATTGTGGCGGGGATTAATGCGGCGCGGTTAGTGCGCGGTGAGGATGCAGTTATTTTTCCTCGGGAACAAAGTTACCTGGGGACGCTGATGGATGATTTGTGTACGAAGGATTTGCGGGAACCGTATCGGATGTTGACTTCGCGATCGGAGTATCGGTTGTTGTTGCGATCGGACAATGCGGATCAGCGGATGACGCCGTTGGGACGGGAGATTGGGTTGATTGACGATCGCCGTTGGGAATTATTCACCCAAAAACAGGAGAATATCGCAGCAGAAAAACAACGGTTGGAGACGACGCGCATTAAGGAACATGAGGAATTGGGGGTGGCGATCGCCGCTGATATTCAGCAAAAGATTAAAGGCTCAATTACCCTAGCCGAGTTGTTGCGCCGTCCTGGGTTCCATTATGTTGACCTCAACCGTTATGGACTGAGTAATCTGGATTTGAGTTTAGAGGAACGGGAAGGCGCGGAAATTGATATCAAATATTCCGGGTACATCCAACGGCAGCAACATCAAATTGACCAAGTGGCAAGGGAAGAACATCGGAAACTGTCGCCAGACTTAGATTATGCCAACATTATCACATTGTCTAAAGAGGCGCGGGAAAAATTAGCCAAAGTGAAACCCTTGACGATTGGTCAAGCTTGTCGCATTGGCGGGGTGAATCCGGCGGATATTAATGCCTTGTTGATTTATCTGGAGTTACAAGGGCGACAGTTGGCGACGAGTGCCTCGGTTTAGTATATCTCTTTCCGTCTCGTGTCATGGCTGAAGCCGTGACACGCACATCTTGCGGCTCTGCCGCCTGTTCTGGTGCGATGTGAGAGAGCAGGAGGCAGAGCCTACTAGAGCGCATGACTCGGCAGAGCCAAGTCACGAGGGACCAATGACCAATGACCAATGACCACAGAATTTGTCAATAGTTTGTAACAAAAACACGGTTGACCGTTCTGGCAAAAGCGAGGACAATAAATGGGTGCAACTCGTTGAAACGGATTAGGCCCTAAAAATTAGGACTGTCGGATTGTCTAAACTAGGTTATAAAATCGGAGGGGAACTGCCCGGTTGCCAGTAGTCGCCCAATGATTGCGATCGCATCTTTAACCCTAACCCTTATAAAAAAAAGGCCATGTCTCAGGATATCAGCACCAAAACCATAGACTCACCCCAGGCGGAACAGGAGCGAGGTGGGGTGGGCACCCCGAATTGGTCGGTGGATGCCTACGCCGATCGCCTCATGAATGACCTGTTTCAAGATGTAGACCGGATTTTAGATGGAGGCACGCGCAAACCCAAACCAGCCCCCCCGGATTTGGTAACCTTGCAATCGGTGCAGGTGCCGCAAATCATCCTCCCGCCGACGATGATGCCCAAAACTGCGGCAGAAGCGACGGTGGATGCCAAGGCAACCCGCACGGATAAACGACGCAAGGGACAATCATTCGATCGCCTCTTATTAGGGTCCGCCTGTGGATTGCTCCTGATTACCCTGGGTTTATGGTTGTGGAATCGGGGATATTTGCAGCAATTCTGGGCAAAAATTGCCCCGGCACAGCCTGAAGCCGTAGCTCCTCCGAAAACGGCGGAACAGTTGAAAGCCGAGGCAGACGCGGATTTTGCTGCCTATATGGAGCGATCGCTTGATGTCATGGACCGCCAAGCAGCGGGTCAACCGACCGAACCTGTAGTGCCACCCAACACCGCCTTACCCATTCCCCCGCCACCGCCTCCGGTGAATGTCACGGTTAATCCGCCGAATGTGATGGTCCCGGCTCCCCAAGTGACAGTGAATACCCCCCATCAAGGGAATCTTGCCGAAGTGCTTAATCGGATTGCGATCGCCTTGGAACGTGGCATCAATCCGACCCTGGTTCAACCCAATCTGACGGTTACCATTCCTCGGACCCCGCCAGCGCCTCAAACTACTGCAGCAGCGCCGAAACCCGCAGCACCAGCACCAGCAGCATCTCCCAAACCCGCAGCACCAGCACCGGCGGCATCTCCGAAACCAGCGGCACCCGCACCAACCGCAACTCAAACGCCTACCCCAGAACCGGCCCCCACTCCCACTCCCACCCAACCGCCCAGAACAGTTAACATCCCACCCCAGGTGGCAGCCCCACCCCCACCCGTTCCCCAACCCGCCCCCCCCACGGCAGAAGAAGCCCCTGGGAATAATGAACGGGCGGAAAATCCCGCAGCGGAAGAATCCGAACCCGTCCCCGCCGCTGCGGCATCCAGTTCTAGCGTTTCCGGTCTCAAGCATAAATTAGTGGGAATTCTGGAACTGGGCGATCGCTCCGTTGCCTTATTTGAAGTCGATGGCGTTCCCCGTCGCGTGAATATTGGCGAGACAATCGGCTCAAGCGGCTGGAGTTTAGTCGAAGTCAAAGACGGCGAAGCCATCATTCGTCGCAATGGCGAAGTGCGCTCAATCTATACGGGACAGTCTCTATAGAGAATTTCTCGTAAGACTCTGTAGTTCATGAAGCAGTAGGGGTGCAGCTCATGCGCCCCTAGCCGTGAAAACACTCAGGGTATTCCAAGAAATAAATCGTCCAACTTTGATGCGATCGCACCTAACAAGATTCGTTTAGCCCGCGCAGGCGGGCTTCGTCTGTATAGCCCCACCCTTGAGGGTGCGGGTTGTTTGGATATTTTATTTTTTGGAGTTACCTCACGAAAAATTGTCCTACCATAGATAGAAGAAGTGAAACCTGAGCGAGGGAGTGCCTGCAATGGGTCTATTTGAAGACATGAGCCGGTTCTTAGAAACCAGATTAGAGGAGTTTATGCGAAACAATCCTCATCTTGAATTGCAGGTGCTAGAAGAGCAACTGCGGGAGCAAGAGGAGGATACCCTCAAGTTAATTCTGGAGCTACAACGGAAAGAAAAGCAATTGCAGGAGAGCATTCTCTCCACAGCTCAGGAAATTCAACTCTGGCACGATCGCGTCAGTAAAGCCAAAGCTGCTAATCGCGAAGATTTAGTCCGTGCTGCCCAAGAACGAGAAGCCTCTTTACTCCGGGAAGGCAACCAATTCTGGGGGCAAATGCAAGGGGTTAAAGAGCGGATTGAAAAGGCGAAGGATTTGTATCGCCAGATTCAAGTTCGCCGTCGCGAAGTCAAAGCCAAATCCGTTGAGGCAGAGGCAGCCCGTGTTCAAACGAAAACTCCCACAAGTTGGGATACGGGATGGAATAAAAGTTATAACCGCAGTTTTAATAGTGGTGCCGACCCTTTAGATCAGGAATTTCGCCGCTGGGAAGCTGATGAAGAATTGGAACGGTTGAAGCGCAATATAAAACGGTGATGATGACGAGGGGGGTGGTTATTAAACAGGAAAGGTTTCATCCCGTAAAAAACCCGCTCACCCCCCGTTCAGCTCCCCGGATAGTCACCCTTATCCCAGGGGAGGGCCGAAGAATAAATGTTTAATTACTTGGGGTTTTAAGAGAATTTAAAACCCAGTTTATTCCAATAAAAAGGGATGAATCATTAATTTTTAATGACCCTGGATTCGGGTTAATCATGGGGACTGAGTTAAGTCATGGCTGCACCAAAATCTCTGCCTTTGGGCTGTATTTTGCGCCCCGCAACTCCAGAAGATTTGGGGGCGATTCGTAAATTAGTATTCCAGGCAAAACTCGATCCTACACAGTTGCGATGGGAGAATTTTTCCGTAATTGAACTTCAGGAACAAGTCATCGCTTGTGGACAGTTACGCCAATTTTCCGGCTGTCAAGAGTTGGGGAGTTTAGTGGTAAAAAAGCCTTGGCGCGATCGCGGTTTAGGGTCCTATCTGGTTGAGCATCTAGTCTCCGAGGCGATCGCCCCGGTTTACGTGGAATGTATGGGGTGGTTGGTGGAGTTTTATGAACACTTGGGATTTGTAAAAATTTCCTGGGCAGAATTACCCAAACCTTTAAAAATAAAGTTTTTCTTAGGACAACTCGTTTCCAAATTCTTGCCGTTAGGCGTAACAATTTTACAGGCAAAACTCCTCAAATCCCCTAAATCCTAGCTTAGATAAATCCGCCCGTTTCCTAGTTTGTAGTAACGACTTGCTGTCGTTCTGTGATCCGAGGGTGTAGGAAAGATAAAAATTGGGATAACCAAGCGATGTTACTGCGAAATAAGAGCGATAACCACTGCAAGGCGGGACGGTGAACCGGGGATAACCACGGAAATCGCTGACAAGGCCCCAACGGAACCACCCTAGTCAGCGGCGAAATGGATGAGTTCCGATGGGGTTAGGTCCGGCCCCTAGCAGCCAGGAAATTAAATTCTACCCCCCCTTGACAATTCTGAAAATTTTTCGTAAGAATGGGTGACAAGAGTAAGTCAGCCTAATTTAGGATCCGTAGCTTGTCTGCGATCGTCCTAAAGCGGGGGAACCATATATCGGGGCGAATCTTTCGTTGAATCCATCGTGAATGAGAAAGAAGAGCATCTCTCAGCTCTAGCCCGGCAGCTAACTTCGTAGGCATTGAGAGGAGACTGAAGTACAGGATATCTATAACCTGACTGCTTTAGTGTCCTAGGCCCACTATCGCTACGACTTACTCCCTTATAGGCATCATGTAAAAATCAGTTGTACAAATTTTATCCGAAATGGTAGCTGCATAATGCTTCCGGGTAAAAATTGTTCAGCTTATTCTGACATGACTCCATTTGGTCCTAGACTCTGAGGTTTAAATTAGATGAGTACACGTATAGCTACCCGTAAGGGCAGCCGTTTTTCATCCGCACCGCGTCGTCGCCTGCTCCAATTAGACACAGTGCTGCTCCCAGGGATTGGTTTTGCGGCGATTATTGCCCTGTGGTGGGCGATCGCCACCTTTTTTACCACCTTGATGCCGAATCCGTGGGAGGCATTGGTGGCGAATATGGACTACATTCTCCATCCCTTTTATCGCCGGGGACCCGGAGATTTAGGCATTGGCTGGCTACTGTTAGCCAGCTTACGCCGGGTCCTGTTGGGTTTCGGCTTGGGTACTTTGGTTGCCATTCCCGTGGGGTTTTGGATTGGGCTCTCTCCCCGGGCCATGAAGGCAATTAACCCCCTCGTACAGATTTTTAAACCGGTCTCTCCCGTAGCTTGGTTACCCATCGCCCTAGCAATCTTCAACCTTGCCGAGCCTTCCGCTATCTTTGTTATTTTCATTACCTCCCTATGGCCCACCCTGATTAACACCGCCCTGGGAGTTGCCAGTGTACCGAAGGACTATATTCAGGTCGCCGAGGTTCTGGAGATGTCCCCCTGGCGGCGGATGACGAAGATTCTGTGGCCCGCGAGTCTCCCTTATATTTTCACCGGATTGCGAATCAGTTTAGGGATTGCTTGGCTCGTCATTGTGGCAGTTGAAATGCTCACGGGCGGCATAGGCATTGGCTTTTTCGTCTGGGATGAATGGAACCGTCTGAACTTGAGTTCGGTATTTCTCGCCGTCCTCGTCATTGGTGTGACGGGTCTGATTCTGGACTACCTGCTGGCACGACTTCAGCAATGGGCCACCCATCGACCCGCTACCCAGGTTTAATAGGGCTGGATTGCCGTATATTTGCTTCTTGATATGGGGGCGATCGCCCTATACCTAGAGAGTGAAAGCTCAGTCTGGTGAAACAACCTTCAGCCTGGTCTCTACCTCACTGAATTGACTATCCTACATTCCGTCTGGGGGTACCTCCCTAATGGAGAGTTTGTTTATACCCAGATTTGTTAACGCAGCTTACTGAACTTTAAATCTTCTTAAAACCTATGAGTAATATCAGTCGGCGATCGCTGCTTAAGGGAGTAGCCAGGTTTTCTGCGGGATTAGCCCTTGGAGCCTGCGGTCAAGCCTTCTCTGGAAAGTCCAGCAACTCCCGCACAAATGCTGCATCTCAAACCTTTGAAATTGACCAAGTAATTAACCCCAGCACTTTAGAACAGCCCAATATTCGCGTAGGCTATGTGCCAGTCAACGATTGTGCCCCTTTTGCCGTAGCCGCCCAAAAAGGCTTTTTTTACAAGTACGGACTCAACGTCACCCTCAACCGAGAAGCCAGTTGGGGCACATCCCGAGACGGTCTCATCTTTGGCCGCTTGGATGCTGCCCCCGTCGTATCCGGTTCCGTTACCAATGCTCGTCTAGGAGCAGAGGGCGCACGCCATGCGCCCATGTGTGGTGCCATGACCATTCACCGCCACGGCAATGCCATGACCATGAATCGCCGTATGTGGGATAGCGGACTGCGACCCCTGCGAGACTACAACGGAGACCTCGATCAGTTTGCGCGGGACTTTCGCACTTACTTTGAAGGATTGCCCTCACAGGAGCGAATCTGGGCAGTGGTACTGAGTTCTGCTATTTATGAATACTTCGCCCGCTATCTGGCAGCAGCAGTAGGTATCGACCCGATAACTACCTTTCGGATCATGATCATTCCACCCCCTCAAATGGTCTCCAATGTGCGAATCGGGGCGATGCAGGGTTATATGGTAGCTGAACCTTGGAATACCCGAGCGATTACGGGCAATGAAGGCGTCGGTTTTACCTTTGCTCAGGGCAAAGAACTGTGGCGCGGCCATCCTGACCGAATTTTGGCTGTAATGGAGTCTTTCATTGATGAAAATCCCCGCACTTATCGCTCTTTAGTAAAGGCCATGATTGAGGCTTGTCAGTATTGCGGCGATCCCCGCAATCGGGAAGAAGTGGCGGAGATTATTTCAGCCCGCGCCTTTACCGGCGCACCTGCGAAATTCACTCGTCCCGGTATTGTGGGCAACTACAACTATGGAGGTTTTGATGGTCAAGAGCGGATAGTTTCTAATATTGACACCACCATCTTTGATGTACTGCCCGATGATTACCCTCACCCTCCGGGAGATCATTCTACCTTTTTGTGGCAGTCTCAGGGCCTCTGGCTAATGACCCAGGCGGCCAGATGGGGACAGGTTAAAGAGTTTCCCGCAGATGCGGAGGCATTGGCTCGTCGCGCATGGCGCACGGACCTTTATCGTGAGATTGCCACCGAGATGGGGATTCCCTGTCCTGCGGAGGATTACAAATTAGAACCCGGGGAGTTATTTATCGATCGCAAGGCATTTGACCCTAGCAACCCCGTGGGCTATCTCAACAGTTTTGAGATTAGGGCTAAAGCTCCAGTGAAATTTTTTCTATCTTAGATACCTGTTTGGATATTAGATATTCAGCCGTTAGCATTCCTATCAAATTCGATGTTTATGGCATGGCGATCGGCGGCAGCCCTAGGGCTGTTTCTGTTTATCCTAACCTTCTGTTTTATTCAAATACATTTACCGAGGTGAATCGTGGTTAAACCCAGTAACTATTCCTTTAATAGTGATAATACTGAAACTCGTCCAACTGAGGATTTTTTAGTCATTCGTGATTTAGTCAAAGCTTACCCCACCACGAATGGCAGTCAGTCGGTTATTTTAGACGGCATCGATTTAACAGTACAGTCCGATGAGTATATTTCGATTATTGGTCACTCCGGCTGTGGCAAATCTACCTTACTCAAGATTGTAGCAGGGCTAGAGCAAGCCAGCTCAGGCCAAGTTACCTTGGAAGGAAAACCTATTTCTAAGCCCGGAGCAGAAAGAATGATGGTTTTCCAGCAGTATTCCCTGTTGCCGTGGCTGACAGTGCGGGAGAATGTGCGCCTAGCGGTAGATGAAGTGATGCCTCGTTTGTCAAAAGTCGAGAAGCGCGAAATTGTCAATGAACATTTAGCAATGGTGAATCTCATTGCAGCAGCGGAGAAATACCCCGATGAAATTTCCGGAGGAATGAAGCAGCGGGTGGGAATTGCTCGGGCTTTGGCGATTCGACCTAAGATGTTGTTAATGGATGAACCGTTTGGGGCGTTGGATGCCCTGACCCGAGGGAAATTACAACGGCAGGTACTTGACATTTGGGAACACCATCCCCAGGCGGTGATGATGATTACTCACGATGTAGATGAGGCGCTGTTTATGTCGGACCGAATTGTGATGATGACCAATGGTCCCCAAGCCCAAATCGGGGAAATTTTGAAAGTCCCGTTTGCTCATCCGCGCGATCGCGCAGCGTTGCGGGATGATAAGCGGTATTACGAGTTACGAAATCATGCCCTGGCTTTTCTCGATCGCTATTTCACTCAGGATGATTGATGCTGTAGGAAATTGCTCCTGACTTAGGGGAGGGAGAGAAGGGTCAAACCGACCCTCACTAATTCCTTAGTGAGGGTCGCGTTGTTTCCACAGAAGGGCTCCGAAAGCTGGCAAAGTTTTACGCCTAGGATTTCCCCGATTAAGAATTGAGGGAAGTTCCCTGTGGGAAAATTTAGTTTAATATATATCAGGGGGGATTCGGGGATTTCCTTGAAGATTCTCACAAAAATTATTTAAAAGATAGCACCTATGAACTTGCCAGAATTTGAGTATTTAATTCGCAAAACTGTTACTTATTTAGATTTTCACAGCGATGATGCTTCTCGGGAGTTAAACGCACAATGGCAACAGGTGCTCGGGGAGATTCAGCGCCTCAAACGACAGAAACAGCCGGACAAATCCCGTCGCAGTCAAAGCAAACCGCCCAAACCGGAGTAATTTCCCGGAATTTCAGGAAAAAAATCTAGTATTATTGCTCATTACCGATGTTCTTCCCAGATTCCGATCCAGACGGGTAGCGATCGCAGGCCGATCCGGCCTAAGATCGAGAAGAAAACCAGTAACAACGACAGAAATTGTGAGTGATTCGACTCTTGAGAAAATTCTCGACTTGGCAAAATCTCGGGTAGACTCTGCCGAGGTTTACTATGTCTCCAGTCAAGATACCCCGATTGAATTTGAAAACAACCGCCTGAAATCCCTGCAAACCAAAGCCCTGCAAGGGGTTGCCCTCCGTGTGATTTCCCAGGGCAAAATTGGCTTTGCCAGTTCCACGGACCTCACCCGCCTCGATGATTTAGTCGATGCTGCCGTCCAAACCTCGGAAATAGGGGACAGTGCGGAATTTGAGTTTGCCAGTAACCTCCATCTGTCCTCCCCAACCTCGGAATTTCAACCCCCAACTACCCAGGCATTGCTGGAAGTGGGTCGAAATCAAATTGAGCAAGTTCATGCTTACAACCCCGATATTCTGGTGGATGTCAGCTTTCATATTCGCAGTGGGACGGTCAAAATTATGACCACCCAAGATCTGTATGCCACGCGATCGAGCCAGATGGTGAGCTCCAGTATCAGTGGTAACTTGGTCAAAGGGGAAGACTTTCTGCAAGTTTATAGCTATGATGTCGCCCGCGATCGCCTTCCTGACTTCGATCTCCTCCTCAAAGACCTCCTCAGAAAATACCAACTCGCCGAACGTCCCGCCACCATCACCAGTGGTTCTTTCCCCGTCTTCTTTACCCCCAGAGCGGCAGCGAGTACCTTGGGCAGTCTATTCGATACCATCTTATCCGGTCAAGCGGTGGTCCAAAAGGCATCCCCCCTCATGGATAAAGTCGGCGAAAAAGTATTTGATGAGCGCCTGACCCTGTTTGAAGACCCCACCCTGGGTCCCTCAGCTTGTGAGTTTGACGATGAGGGTACTCCCACCAGTCCAAACACCCTGATTGAGAACGGCGTGGTGAACGGGTTTTACTGGGACAGACGCTGGGCCGCCCGTGCCGGGTTACAATCGACCGGGAACGGGTTTCGCGGTGGACTTTCGCGTCCAGGACCGGATTTGGTCAATCTCTGCGTGAATCCGGGGAGTACCTCCACGGCGGATTTAATTGCGGGAGTGAAGGAAGGATTGATCGTCGAGCAAGTGCTAGGGGCCGGTCAATCCAATCAACTGGCCGGGGAATTTTCGGTTAACTTAGATTTAGGTTATAAAATCGAAAATGGCGAGATTGTCGGGCGAGTCAAAAATACAATGGTTGCCGGGAGTATTTTTGAAGCCTTTGACAATTTAGTAGATTTTAGTCAGGAACGGGTTTGGGTAGGCGGTGGTGCATTCTTGCCAAGTATGCTGTTTGGAAAACTGGGAGTTTCTGCCAGACAAGGTTAAATTTCGGGTTTGTAAAAGATGATTTAATGATTTGACCGGAGGGAGAGAAATTTGTGAAATTAGCAGTTTTTGGGAGGATTGTCGGGGAGTGGATTTGGGGTAGCATGAGGCGATCGCGAGTCGGACTCGTCCTCTTACTGGTCCCCCTGTTGCTCACCGGCTGTGTGGAATATGATGTGGGGATTAACTTCGAGAGTCAAACTCACGGAGAAATTGTCCAACATATCCAACTGGGAGAACGACTTAAAGCCTTTAGTAGTTCTACCGCTGAAGCCTGGTTAGAGAGTATCGATCGCCGCACTCGCCAATTGCACGGGCAGGTTAAGCGCAGTTCAGACCGAGAAATTACGGTGAACATTCCGTTTAATAATGGGGCAGAATTAGTAGACAAGTTCAACCAATTTTTTAATCCCGATGAGGGGAGTCCAGGGCAGTTAGCGAGTTCCCCAGAGGCGCAAATTCCGGATATTTCTTCCCAGATGGCGCTCAGACAAAGAAACTTTTTACTGGCGATTTATAATCACCTAAATTATGAGTTAGATTTGCGATCGCTCGGGGTGATTTCCTCTAATGGCACCGTGATTGTCAGTCCGGGGGTGCTTTTAGATCTGGAATTTACCTTAAATACGCCCTGGGGTGCAACAGCCCTCGTCTCCGACAATGCACTGATGCCAGAGATTCGCAACAATGGGCGGCAACTGGTCTGGATCCTGCAACCGGGACAACTGAATCATCTGGAGACCCGATTCTGGGTCCCAAGTCCCATAGGGATTGGGGCATTAATCATTGCCTTATTTGTGACCGTTAGTATCTTTTTAAAAGACAAACTGTTACCCGCCTTGGGAATGGGTCAGCGCAAACCCCCAAAGGCCAAAAAACCCCAACCGGAAACCGCTAATCTTGGGGGTTAAAGGTTGGTATCCCCAGAGTACCCAGTCTCTCATCCAGATTGGACTGTGGATCACCGGGGCCCTGTGACGGGTTCAGAACAGTTTTTCCTGACTCCGTTGGGGAATTGGACCTAACCCCCTTTCCCCACAGAGTCAAGACCCAGAGGAGGGCTTTCTGCCTCCAATAACTGTAAAGTTTACAAGGTGAAAATTCCGGAACACGCCTTTGGAGAGAGGGAACACCTGATAGCAACCCCAAGGGTTACATTCCCCGAGTCAATTCGACAAAAAGAAAGGGGACGGATGGCATAACTGAGGTTAAAAAAGGGTCAAAAATCTGAGTCCGTCCTCGGTCAGTTCCTGACCCTCTCTGATTCATCCGGCGGTCAACTTGAGCCAACTTTATCAAAGCTTTACGAACGATGAACCTAGGCGGAAAATACCGAGGTTTGATCGACGGAGTAGAGGGCGATCGCCCTCCCGGTGGGAAGGGCGGTTGTTCTGGGCGTTTAATCAAGGTAAACCCACTGTAGCCTCATCTACCAAAACCCCGAATTTTGTTTCTGGACCCTATTCGTTATTTCAGGGGAGAAATAGGGTAAAGTTTAAATAGAGATCTGCCCATCGTTCAGGGGATAGAGTATCGTCCGATTGAGTCAAGAAAGATTTGGCCGAAAAGCCGGTCAAGTTGTTGCGATTCTAACCTGTCCGTCTGAAGTGTTTTTAAGGACTGGAGAGAAAAATGTCTGAAAATAATAGTCCCGTAGCCACAATTCTAGCCGTCGATGATAGTGTCGTCATGCAAGATTTAGTCAAGCGAGCATTGGCTCAGGATTATCGTGTCCTCGTGGCAGATAATGCCGTGGATGCTTTGTCGATGATTTACCATGAGCAGGTGGCAATTTTGTTGCTCGATGTTTCTATGCCGGGAATTGATGGCTTAGAGCTGTGTCGAACTGTGAGGAATATTCCTCAATTTCAAGAACTGCCCATCGTCATGCTAACGGCTCGCGATGGTCTATTTGATAAGGTTCAAGGCCGGTTAGCGGGAGCAACGGAATATTTAACTAAGCCCTTTGATGCCGCCCAACTGCGTCAAGTTGTGGGAAATTTTATTAATAGTAATCATCCTTCCCACGTTGCGGACTAATCTACAAGTTCGGGGGAGGATTATTGATAAATTCTTCTCAAATAATTCCCCGAAAAACCAGGCGGCATTGCCAGAGGAGGCTCTGAGGGGAAACCAAGTCCTCGGACTGCTTCAAGCAAAGGGGAAGAGGGAAAATTGTTGGAGGAGAAGAGGGCAAGCCTTTAACAAAATTTAAGATTTGATTCAAACTCAATCATAGCATACAACAATAGGGACTTAGGTGGTTAATCCATAAAAATTAATAAATATTCAAGAAGTGTAAAATTTGGGCTAAAAATCTGTTGATCCCGAGGGGTAGTTACCCCAAGAAAGCCCCGACAGGTTAGCCGTTAGGGGACTCAGAGGAGGGCCAAAAAACTCCCCGCGATCGCGGGAAATAAAGATAAAACGACCACAGAGGTAGAGGGGTTTTGCTCAGGATGGTCGAAATACTTGGACGCTGACAAGGCAAAATAAAACTAGATCGGTTCATCGCCTGCCCCTATATGAGCTACTGCCTAAATCCCCGGTGTCAAAATCCCCAAAATCTGCCGAAGACTTCAATTTGTGAAAGTTGCGGCTCAAAGTTACTGCTTAAAGACCGCTATCGAGCGATTAAACCGATCGCCCGAGGGGGATTTGGCCGAACCTTTTTTGCGATCGATGAAGACCGCCTCAATACGCCCTGTGCCATTAAACAACTGCTGCCGACCCTACAAGGCAGTAGTGAATCTAGACAAGGATTGTTCGAGAAGGCCGTTGCCCTATTTAACCAAGAAGCGGTGCGACTTTACGAACTGGGAGAACACCCTCAAATTCCCACCCTGCTGGCCTCTTTTGAACAGGACAAACGCCTGTATTTGGTGCAAGAGTATATTGATGGGAAAACCCTGTGGCATGAACTCAAAGAGGGAGGTCCATTTCGGGAAGAGAAAATTTGCGAACTCCTGGCCAAAGTCTTGCCGGTTCTACAATTTGTCCATTCCAAAAATGTGATTCACCGAGATATAACCCCGGGGAATCTGTTGAGACGGAAGCGCGATGGTCAACTGATTTTGATTGATTTTGGGGTGGCCAAACAACTGACGGACGCTTCATTTGCTAAAACCGGGACAAGGGTCGGGACCACTTGTTATGCACCGATCGAACAACTTCGCAGCGGGAAAGCGTATCCCGCCAGTGATTTATATGGGTTAGGGGTGACCTGCATTCACTTGCTTACGGGTGCAAAACCCGATGGACTGTTTGATCCAATTAAGGGATGTATTTGGCGGGAGTATTTGGCAAATCGAGGGCGGACGATCGCCCCGCGCCTGGGGGATATCTTGGATAAAATGATTAAAGATAACTTGGGCGATCGCTATCAGTCTGCCCTGGCGGTATTGACCGATTTGGCCGCACTTTTACCCCAGGGCGATCGCCCGGAACTCCCCAACGCCGCCACCCGGATTCAAACCCCCCAGTTTATGAAAACCCCCTCCACCCGGAATTTACTTCCCCCTGCACAGAGGGTGAGTCCGGTGGCCCTTTTTTCCAAACCCCCGATTAGCAATCGCGCCTCAACCCACAGTAGACCTCGGTGTGTGCGGACCCTCACGGGCCATACCTCTTGGGTAACCTGTCTGGCGATCGCGCCTAACAGTCACATTCTCGCCAGTGGCAGTCTCGACGATCGCATCCTGATTTGGAATTTTTTTACCGGGGAAACTCTACGCGGGTTCTCCGGTCATACCAAATCCATTAATGCCCTGGCGATCTCGCCAGATGGGACTCTTTTAGCCAGTTGCAGCGATGATGATACCATCAAGCTTTGGTATCTGAATACGGGCCAGGAAATTGCCACCCTCACGGAACATTTACGGGATGTAAATTCCCTAGCTTTTAACTCCACGGGCACGATTTTAGCCTCCGGTTCTGAAGATAGAACCGTGCGACTTTGGCAGCTAGGAACGGGACCAAAAGACAGCGTTTCCGTCTCACCTTTGTGTACTTTGGCCGGTCGTTCGGGGATGATTAAAGCAATTGCGATCGCACCCAATGGTCAACATTTAGCCAGTGGCGGTCTCGATAACGCCATCCAAATTTGGGATTTAAAACAGCATAAAGTTCTCTATACCCTGGGGGGACATCTCCAATCGGTAAACTGTTTAGCCATCAGTCCCGATGGGACACTTCTGATCAGTGGCAGTAAAGATAAAACCCTTAAACTCTGGAATTTTGCCACCGGAAAGCTGATTACCACCTTATCCGGTCATCGGGAGATGGTGAATTCCGTCGCCTTTTCTCCCGATGGCAAACATATCGTCAGTGGCAGTACGGACCAAACGTTAAATCTGTGGCAAATTCGCCAGGAAAAAGGCCAGTTCTTCACGAACCCTGTTACCACCCTCAATGGACATACTGGGGCGGTGAATGCGGTGATTTTTGCTCCTGATGGTAAACTGGTGATTAGTGGCAGTTGGGACGAAACGATTAAAATTTGGCAAGTCTTGTCTTAAACTGGGCCGATTAGCCTAGTTTGGACTGCGGTTGACTTGTGTCGGTGCGATCGCCACTCATCACCGAAGAAGAATAACCATTCTGTCAATTCCGGTAAGATTATGACCTATTGTCTCAATTCAAACTGTCCCACCCCCTCCAATCCCCCCTCTACCAAATTTTGTCTAACTTGTGGTACTAAATTGCTGTTGCGAGAGCGCTATCGGGCAGTACAACCCCTGGGCCAAGGGGGGATGGGTCGCACCTTTTTCGCCGTTGATGAAGACCGCCTCAATGCACCCTGTGTGATTAAACAGTTTTTTCCCCAAATTCAAGGCACTACTGCCTTAGCAAAAGCGACAGAACTGTTTCAACGGGAAGCAGTGCAACTGCTTCACCTCGGGGAACATCCTCAAATCCCCTCCCTTTATGCTTATTTTGAACAGGATAAACGCTGGTATTTAGTCCAGGAATTAATTGAGGGATCAGACCTGTTAAATGAACTGAAACAACAGGGAGCTTTCAGCGAAACTCAAATTAGATCCCTGTTACTGGATTTATTGCCAATTCTGCAATTTATTCATAAAAATAATGTGATTCATCGAGATATTAAACCCGATAATATTTTACGGCGGCGCAAGGATAATAAGCTAGTTTTAGTCGATTTTGGCGTGGCTAAAGAAGGGACGGGGACTGCCCTCGCTCAAATGGGAACACGCGCCGGTACTCATGGGTATGCTCCGGTGGAACAAATTCGCGGGGGTCAGGCATATCCCGCCAGTGATTTATACAGTTTGGGCGTGACTTGTATTCAGTTATTAACGGCAAAAATGCCCGATGATTTATATGATGGGATGAATGCCCGCTGGCTGTGGAAAGAACAACTGGCAAAGCAAGGGAAAAGTACCTCTCCAATTTTAGCGCAAATTTTAGATAAATTGTTGCAAGAAGTAGTGCGCGATCGCTATCAATCAGCGGCAGAGGTTTTACAGGCACTGCAACCCAATCCAGTCTCCTCCCCTCCCCTCAAACCCGCTTCTGCTGCTGCCCAAACTCCCCCCTCCATCCCCATTCAACCGGGAAAATTTGACCCGGTTTCTTTGGATTTACAAGCGATTAAAACACATTTCAGTCAAGGACAACCGGGGAATGCTCCACCCCCTGCATCTCCCCCACCCAAATCCAGCCCAACTCCCCCCACTAAACCCCCAGGATTTGACCCGATCTCCGCTGAATTAGAAGCCTTACGCTCAGAATTTGGAGAAGAACTTTAATCTCTGAGAAACCTGAAAACACCCCGGTTTATCCCGAATAAACATAAATTCCCTCTCCTGAAAATAAAACCGCGCATTCAATGGGCTAAACCCTCCATTTCTTTAGGGTTAAAACCCATTTAATCGGCTTAAATTACCCCCAATTTTTAAGAACCAAGCTAGAATAATAAATGAATGATTTTTTTAAGGGGGGAAATATCTGGTTATTTACTGCTGCTAGGAAACCCGATATCCCCCTTCTAAATCCTCTGATTATAATGATGTAGACGCCTGATAAAACCCTGCGGTAGTAACTCCATTAATTTTTCCAGCCAGCGGTTAATTTTTTAAAATTGGGATTAAAATAGAAAAGTAGAAGACCTGCCCGCATCCTGAAGCGTTTTACTTAAAAATGGCATGAGCTATTGTCTCAATCCCCACTGTCAAACTCCAGAGAATCCAGCCGGTATCAAGTTTTGTCAAAGTTGTGGCAATGAGTTGCAACTCAATCAGCGATATCGAGCACTTTCCCTCCTGGGGGAAGGGGGATTTGGGCGTACCTTCATCGCAGAAGATGCCGATCGCTTAAATGCCACCTGCGTGATCAAACAATTTTTGCCCTTACCCCAAGTTCAGCAAAATTCTGACTTATTAGAAACGGCAACTAAAATGTTTGCCCAGGAAGCCCAACGACTGTTACAACTGGGGGATCATCCTCAGATACCCACCTTATTTGCAGATTTTGCCATCGATGGGCGGCTCTATTTGGTACAACAGTTCATCAAGGGCAAAACTTTGTTGCAGGAGTTGGAAGAAAATGGAGCATTTTCGAGCGATAAAATTAAAAATTTATTATTAGATTTATTACCTGTTTTACAGTTTATTCATGACCGTAATGTAATTCATAGAGATATTAAGCCGGAAAATATTTTAAGACAAGAATTAGATGGAAAATATGTCTTGATTGATTTTGGCGTAGCTAAACAACTTAGTAATAATGTTTTAGTTAAAACGGGAACCAAAATCGGGACCGAAGGCTATGCACCGATTGAACAACTGCGGGGAGGAAAAGCATATCCGGCCAGTGATTTGTACAGTTTAGGGGTGACTTGTATTCATTTGATGACCGATACAAACCCGGATGAATTGTACGATCCCATGAGGGGGCGCTGGTTGTGGCGAGAAGAATTAATCAAAAAAGGAATGAGTATTGATCGCCGCTTAGAAAAAGTAGTTGATAAGATGGTGCAGGAGTGGGTGAACGATCGCTACGAAAGTGCGTCAGGGGCGCTGGTAGACCTTTATTGGTCGCTTCCCCAAGGGTTTATGTCCAAATCCCTAACAGCCACTCCGACGATTAACCCAGCTATTCCGACTACCTGGAAATGTATTCATACCTTGACAGGTCATCAGAACTATGCGATCGCCGTAGCGATTAGTCCCAATGGAGAAACCTTAGCCAGTTGTAGTTATGATAAAACAATCAAGGTCTGGCATTTGGCAACCGGGAATGCGATCGGGACTTTAAGCGCTCATACCGGGTGGGTGAGTTGCCTTGCCATTAGTCCCGACGGACAAATTCTGGTTAGTGGGAGTTTGGATAACACCCTAAAACTGTGGGATTTGGGCAGTGGGAACTTATTGCAGACCTGGGATGGATTAAATGCTTATCCGTTGTCGATTGCGATCAGTCCCGATGGGGGAATACTGGCAGCAGGTTGTTTTGACAGTACCGTGAAACTGTGGGACCTGACAACGGGGATGGCAGTGGGGACCCTGATGGGACATACGGGGTATGTGGAATGTGTGGCGATCGCCCCTGACGGGAAAACCTTGGCGAGTGGGGGTGGATACGATGACCATACCATCAAATTATGGGACTTGAGCAGCGGACTGGAGCAAACCACCCTCCAGGGGCATTTGGCCTCGGTCAGGGCCATTGCCTTTACTCCCAACGGTCAACAGTTAGTCAGCGGCAGTGAAGACAAAACCGTGAAACTGTGGGATTTACAGACCCACAGCCCGACCTACAGCTTGCCGACTCTAAAGGATTGGGTACAAGCGATCGCCGTGAGTCCCGATGGAGAAATCATAGCCTGTGGCAGTCGCGATCGCCTGATTAGATTGTTCCATTTGAGAACCGGACAAGAACTGTGCACCTTAAAATGGCATTCTGGACCTATTACCTCTGTGGCCTTTAGTCCAGAGGGCAACAAATTAGTGAGTAGCAGTTGGGATAATACAATCAAAATTTGGCAAGCTGTCTTGTCAACTGAAAATAAAACATAAACATAAAATAGGCCATCCACAAGACGAGTCCCCTCCAAAAAAAGCCGATTAAATTCCCGACTCTTGGTAGTCTGCAATACCAATAATTAGCAAAAATCAATCCCAATGGACCCGTTTTGTAACCGCGCCGACCCAAAATGCTGGTAAAGACTGATTATTATATAACCACTTCTGAGTGTTTGCTCGTATGACTTATTGCGTAAATCCCGCTTGCCAAAATCCCCAAAACCCAACGAATATCCAGACTTGTCTAAGTTGTGGATCGAATTTGCTGCTGAAAGAGCGCTACCGTACCATCCAACTTCTGGGAGAAGGGGGGATGGAACGAACGTTTTTGGCGGTGGATCAACAGAAACAAGACAGTTACTGCATTATCAAGCAACTGCTGCCAATCGAAACCGGCTTAGAAGCCTCCGCAAACAACAGTAGTACCCTGGAAAAAGCGATTGAAGTCTTCCATCACGATGCTCAACGGCGGCAGGCACTCGGAGATCATCAGCAGATTGCGCAGTTGCTAGATTATTTTGAGCAAGACAAACGCCTGTACATGGCGATCGAGTTTATCGACGGGCAAAGTTTGCTCGAAGAGATGGAACAACATGGGGCGTTCCGAGAACCCCAAATCTGGGAACTGCTTGATCTTCTCTTACCCGTGTTTAAAACCATTCACGATGGCAATATTATTCACCGAGATATCAAACCGGAGAATATTCGCCGCCGCCATAACGGGGAATTAGTCCTGACCAATCTAGGCATCTCTAAACATTTAGCCAGTCTGGGACTCGCCCGCACCGGGAGCACCATTGGCACCGAAGGATATGCGCCCCCAGAACAGATCCGGGGAGGACTCGCCTATCCCGCCAGCGACCTCTATAGTCTAGGGGTCACCTGTATTCAATTGTTAACCGGAGAGTGGGTTGACGATTTGTACGACCCCCTGGAGGGAAGATGGATCTGGAGAGAACGACTCTGGAAAATTGGGACCGATGTAAGTGACCGTTTAGCCCAAATCCTAGAGAAACTTTTGCAGGACCGAGTGAATGAACGCTATCAGTCTGTCACGGAAGTTATGGCTGATTTGCATTCCCACCGACCGACCTTTTTGAACCCGTTAGAAGAGGAAAGTTTACCGCCCACCGTCCCCACCCCCACCCCACCGGCAACCCCATCCCTGGTAGAAGATCCCAATGCCTGGAGATGCATCCGCACCCTCAAAGGTCATCAAGGTTGGGTTTGGGCGATCTCTTTTAGTCCCGATGGCAAAACCTTAGCCAGTGGTAGCGCAGATCAAAGCGTAATCCTCTGGAATCCCATCACCGGCGATCGCCTCGGCACCCTACAGGGTCATTCCGATTTAGTCCTCTCCGTCGCCTTTAGTCCTGTATCTCCTTTATTGGCTAGTAGCAGCCGAGATAAAAGTATCATTCTCTGGAACGCCGAAACCGGGGAACGGATTCGGAACCTGGGAGGATGGTTTTCCGGCCATTCTGAATTAGTAGACGCCCTGGCCTTCAGTCCCGATGGGACCATGTTGGCTTCTGGGAGTTGGGACCGGAAAATCATTCTGTGGAATCCCTACACCGGCAAAGCCTTTCGCAAGCTTAGGGGCCACTCAAGCTGGGTCTATTCCCTCGCTTTTAGTCCCGATGGCATTACCCTCGCCTCCGGCAGTCGCGACACTACCCTGATGCTGTGGAATGTCCACACTGGCAAGCAATTTTTTACCCTCTACGGCGATTCGGGCCTCGTTAATGCCGTGGCTTTCAGTCCCAATGGCAAAACCATTGTCAGCGGCAATTTTGACGGCACTCTGGTCTTGTGGGATGTGGGTCGGGGTGAACAAATCACCCGCTTACCAGGACATTCTGAACGGATCAATACTGTCGCCTTTAGTCCCGATGGCAAATTACTCGCCAGTGGCAGCCGGGATCAAACCGTCATCCTCTGGGATATCCGCAAGCGTAAGCCGATTTGTACTCTGACCGACCATAGCGATCGCGTCTTTGCTGTGGCATTCAGTCCCGATAGCAAAACCCTCGCCACGGCTGCAGGGGATGAGACGATTAAGTTGTGGCAGGCACCGTGATGAAGGATGGGGGAGATGGGGGAGATGGGGAAGATGGGGAGGATGGGGAAGATGGGGAGGATGGGGAAGATGGGGGAGATGGGGAGGATGGGGAGGATGGGGAGGATGGGGAGGATGGGGAAGATGGGGAGGATGGGGAAGATGGGGGAGAAACCAGCAAGTTTGTAGTAACGACTTGCTGTCGTTATCCCCTTCCCCGGTCGTTGTAACGGCTTGCTGTCGTTATCCCCATCATGCCTCATCGAACTGCTGCAAAATTGACCGAATCGAGTTGAGATAGGGGACGGTAATGTGTTGAAACGGAATCTGGTCCGGGAATGGGGGTAAATTCCCCATCCCGTTCAGGGGAGGAAGAGAATACACTACTGCCGGGAATCCCGCCGAATTGAGGGCTGTGACCACATTATGACAATCCTGGACCCAAAAATTGGGTCCGCAAATGGCAGCGGCGCGATGGCGATCGCCGGACTTAACGATGATGGCGACTGCTGGGACCGTTGCTTTGGTTTTGTCTGCGGAATGTTCTTCCAAAAGCACTTTCAGGCGATCGAGCACTTCAGGGGTATTGATGCGATCGGTGGTCAGTTCTAGCAATATCATCTCCGTTATCCTCGTCGGTGCGATCGCCGGACGCAGTGGGGTTAACTCATCCAATTTCAAAATTTTGGCTTCTTCTACAATTAATTGGGTGCGATCGTCCCGGCGATCGACTTTCCCCTCAATCAGAATTGGCGTATCGGGAATTAGCAACTCCTGCACTTGTTCATAAGTATCGGGAAATACCACCGCTTCCGCCTTGCCTTCAATATCTTCCATTTGCAAAAAGGCCATGCGGCGTTCGTCTTTTTTCGTTAGAATCTGTTTAACTTCCGTCAACACCACCAGTACATTAATTTTGGTTCGGGATTTCTGTTCATCCAGTTTCCCCAAACTCACTACCGTTATTCCCAAGTGTTCGGCAATTCTTCCCGCATTTTTTAAGGGATGTTCGGACACATAAAACCCTAGCAATTCTTTTTCAAATTGCAGCTTTTCTTCCACGGGAAAATCAGCAACATTGGGGGGAACCGGCGCTGACTCAAAGGTCGAAGTCTCGGTCATTACAGCTAATTGGTCAAATAAATTAAGCTGGCCTGTTTCTTGTTCCTTGGCCCGGTCCTGCGCCCATTTAATTGCCAAAGGCATATATTCAAGGGCTTGTTTGCGGTTAGAATTGAGACCATCCAAAGCCCCACATTTAATCAAGGCTTCTAAGGCACGACTGTTGACCGTATGTAGATTAATGCGATCGCACAAATCTGCCAAAGAGTGAAACGGCCCATTCGCCTCTCGTTCTGCCAAAATGCAATGAATTGCATTGTCTCCAATATTTTTAATTGCCGACAATCCAAACAGAATCGTTCCCTTTTCTGGATTCGCATCCACGGGAGTAAAATCTACCCCCGACCGATTAATATCCGGTCCTTGGACGGTGATATTTAACTCTTGACAGTTGGCGATATATTTCTGAACTTTATCCTGATCCCCACTATTGGAAGTCAGCAAAGCCGCCATATATTCGACGGGATAATTCGCTTTTAAATAAGCAGTTTGATAGGTAACGTAGCCATAGGCAGTGGAATGGGATTTATTAAAGCAGTTAGAAGCAACTAACCCATTTTCAAGAATAAAGTTATGGTCGCGTTCAACGCCAATATCATAAACTTCTTGAGTGCTGACTAATTTTCTACTTTTGATTTTAACCACGAGAGTAACTCCCTAAAATTTCTTCTATTTTTGTCTTTTTATATTGCAGTCCAAATGTTTTGTCTGGGTCTAATTTATTTTTTGCATAAACCAAATCATAAAATTTTTGGATATGAGTTCGACTATAAATCCGCCAATAATATACCGATTGAGATTGATGAATCACAACTTTACCCATGTCAACTTGTTTGGCTAACTCACAAGTAAAGGGTCGGGAACCAACGATACAAACCAATCCACCAGTTCTATTTTTATTGACATACGCACAACCATCCCCATCAAAATACCCCAAGAGGTAAGACCCAAGATAATCTGATTCAGGGAAGTAATAAACGCCGGATATTCCTCGACCGGCAATTACTGCATATCGGGATAAAGCCGTCGCTAATCCCTCCGAAGAAAAATTAATGCGGTAATGAGAAGCATAACCACCAGGAGGATCAATTACTCGGATTTCACCTGTGTATTGTAATTCGGCTTTTAGCAGTTCGACCAATTCCCGTTGAACGGATTCAAAAACCACATAGTTAGTGGAGGTAACGCAACCATCAGCGGCCATTAACCCTAACAAGTAGGCTTTAATTTGAGAATCAATGACATCGAAGTAGCCTTCATTCAGGGTATAGCGATTTCTGCGCTTGGTATTGATGCCTGCTTCAGCAAGCACTCGGGAAACGGAACGCTCACTCACTTCCAAATAAGTAGGAATATCACGACATTCCATACCTTTATGGAACGCTTCAATAATTTGTTGTCGATACTGAGGTGTTAACTTGCTGTAGGAAATTGCCATTTCTCTATCCCCTCTACGCGCTTCAACTCTAATCCTTTCTCAAATATCTCGTCAATGGCGAACATCTGACCTGATTCAGTCATAAATTTATGGTCTTTCGTCGCGCGAATTACTGTACCGTCTTCGAGTTCATACTCAAAAAGCTCTTGCTGACCTCGATGATGCCATTGAGCAATAGGCTGGGTATAAACATACCCATTAGAATCGATACTATAAACGGTACAGGGGATTTGCTTTTCTACAATTTGACCGATCGCCATTGGGCCATATTCTACGGTCAAGATCTCCGTATCGTAGCTTAAGCAATATTCTGCAAACAAAAGCATCTGATTAAACAAGTTTTCGGCAATGGATTTGGAAACGCCATTTTTTGTTGCGCCATCCAGAAAAAGTTCCCTATGTTTATTCATTTCTTCGGGTTTCTTTTTCCCCATTGCACGGCGTAATAAATCCGCTTGACCCAAGGAATATCCTCCTAAATCTTGGGCGACTTTCATAATTTGCTCTTGATAGCAATTATGAGTAACCACGCCCTCGGCTAGAAAATAGGGTGAGGATTGGTCTTCCATTTGAATATCAAAACATTCGGCGACGCCTGCCTCTTCTACTGCCATGACATACACATAGCGGGCATCTTGCAGATAGGTTTCTGCATAAAGATGGTGATAAAATTCGTCCCAGCGGTCTAACTTTTGTTTGTATTGGGATGCTTTGGGTTTAAATAGGGTGGCATTTTGGAGGGAGGTGGTGATCGCCTGCCTGGTTTTGGAATCGGTAGTGGCGATCGCCTCGGTGAGCAATTTGCTAAACCGATTGGCAGCGACTGCCAAATAATTGTCAACAATCCCTTCATCCAGTTTTGCGGGAAGTTGAGATTTGCCTAACAGGGATTTAAACCGCGTGCGATCGAGGACATAAACATAATTGTCCAACACCGCATAAGAGATTTTTAGGCTACCTAACAATAACCCAACTTGTTGTAATAACTGGGGAGAGGAACTGCGGAAAAATAATAAGGTGGGATGATAGCAGCGATCGCTATCCCATAAACCTCGTAACAAATCGAGGCGATCGCCTTCGCAATAATCCAACACATCTGCCGGTAAATGTTTCTGTTGCGATTTCACCTTCCAACTCCGTCCGCCATACAACCCATCCATAAATTGGGTTAATGGAGTCGGTTTCGGTTGCGTCTTGAATTTAGAGTAAGCGTACCAGCATCGCGTATGGAAATAATATTTCGGTTCACCTCCCCAGGTTGACCCGATTAGATTTGCCACATATTGGGCAGTTTCTTCTCGCGAACAAGCAATATTCGGAGTAGATGAAACCAGGTTGCCATCGCCAATGAACAACCCTAACAGATAGGCTTCATTGGCATTAAGCTGTTTGGAATTGTTAGAAATCGGCCATTGTTCATAGAGAACTGAACTATAGATATGAGCATTTTTCAATCCTCCAGGTCCAGCCTTCAATTCCCCCGCTTCTTTGTCTCCTTCTGGAGTTAAAAATCGGTGGGATTTACTGGTATAAATCACCGTCCCGCTAGAGAGGGTAATTTTGAGGATTTCTTTGCACCCACTGCGCCATTGTTTGGCAACCTTAGCGTTCCAAACTTGATGACCATTTGAGGTCATTACCCAGTCTCCGGGTTGAATGTCTTCGATCGCCACGGTAGACCCATCAGGTTTATTAATCTGCGTCCCTTGCGGTAAACATAAAATCCCGTAGGTTTCATTCAGAATCGTTTCTAACATGGGATGTTCATATTGAATCGCTTCTCGTCCATGTTTGCGATCGATAAATTTGGGAATCAGTCCCGCATCCAACGGACCCGGACGATACAAAGCCAAAATTGAAGAAATATCTTCCAAACTGGAAGGCTTCAATTCTTGCACAATCTGTTTCATTCCCGAGGATTCTAATTGAAAAACTCCTTCGAGGTCCCCTCGTTCTAAAATCTTGTAGGTATTTTCAATATCTTTGGGGAATTTTTTCACCCCTCTGCCTCGAACTTCTTGTGCTCGTCGTTCTTCCGAAGGAAACTGATAAGGGTCAAAATCCAAATTTTTGGTTTCCTTGATATAGTCTAGAGTTTTCTGAATCATGGTTAAATTCTTCAACCCTAAAAAGTCCATTTTTAATAAACCCAGGGATTCTAAATCCTCCATCGGATACTGGGTAATGGTTGCACCGTCGTTATTCTTTTGGAGGGGAACAATTTCATCTAAAGGGTCGGCAGAAATAACGACTCCGGCAGCGTGAACCCCAGAACTTTTGTTAGTTCCTTCAATTCTAATTGCCATATCCAACCATTGTTGGAATCTGACTACTGTCCCATCTTCTCGGAGTATTTCTTCGTTTTTAACATAAGCTTCTCGAAATTCCGGGGCAGGGGATTTATCGGAAATCATCACTGCTAATTTTTCTGGTTTCCCTCGGGCGACGGGAATTAATTTCGCCATTTCATCGGATTTTTTGTAGGGAATCCCTAACACCCGGGCGACATCTTTTAACACAGCTTTGGAAGTGAGGCGGTTAAAGGTGATGATTTGGGCGACCCGTTCTTTGCCATATTTTTCGGTGACATATTGAATGACTTCATCCCGGCGAGAGATGCAAAAATCTGTATCAATATCGGGCATAGACTTCCGTTCGGGGTTCAAGAAGCGCTCAAATAGGAGTCCATGATGTACTGGGTCAATATTGGTGATTTGCATGGCATAGGCGACGAGAGACCCGGCGGCAGACCCTCGACCGGGACCGACAGGAATGCCGCGATCGCGTGCATATTTGATGTAATCCCAAACCACTAGAAAATAAGCCGCAAACCCCATCTTTTGCAGCATTTCCACTTCATAAACCAGTCGGTCCCGATACACCTGGGGGATTTCTTCGTAGCTTTTAACCTTGAAGCGTTCCTTCAGTCCTTCTTTGGCAATCCATTCCACATAGGTGTTAGGAGTTTCTCCCGGAGGACATTGGAAATCAGGAATCCGAGGTTCGCCCAGAATGTGGTAGGGTTCGATTTTACTGGCAACTTCTAGGGTATTGGCGATCGCCTCTTGAATTACATCATCAGACAAGTGATCTCTAAATAACAACGCCATCTCTTCGGCGGATTTCATGTACTCCGTCCCGCTATAGCGCATCCGCTTATCTTCACTAATCAGCTTGCCGGTTTGAATGCACAACAGCGCATCATGGGCTTCTACGTCGTAGCACGAGATAAAATGGGAATCATTGGTGGCAATCAGTTTAATATTCAGTTCTCGGGCAATTTTCACCAGTTCCACATTCACGATCCGGTCTTCCTGAGACCCATGATCCTGGAGTTCTAAATAATAATCATCCCCAAACAGTTTCTTATACCATTTCGCCACTTTTCGGGCGACATCTACTTTGTTTTGCAGAATCGCTTGGGGAATTTCTCCCCCTAAGCAAGCACTGGTAACAATCAACCCTTCATGATATTGTTCTAAGAGTTCTTTATTAATACAAGGACGAGCAAAAATTCCTTTGCCGTGAATCCCTTCTAAACTAGAAATTGTGGTTAATTTAACTAAATTTTTATAGCCTAGAGTATTTTTGGCTAAAACAACTTGATGATAGCGACGGCAACGGGCTTTTGTATCTAAGGGTTCATTAATCACATACATTTCATTGCCGATAATTGGTTTAATTCCCTTTCCTCGGCAGACTTTAATGAGTTCGATCGCCCCATACATGACCCCGTGATCCGTCAGGGCGATCGCGGGCATTCCCAACTCGATCGCCTTGTCAATCAGTTGCGGAATCTGACTGGCGCCATCAAGCAGGCTATAATCGGTGTGAATATGTAAACCAACAAATGACATAAGGCTACGTTTAATTGAAGTTTGATGATGAAATAAATAGAGTTTTGATATTCCCGATTGAGAAATTTATCCCCCGGTTAGTCCTATTTTAACGCTTTCCGGAGTTCTTGAGAATCAGACCCTATCAAATTGTCAAACCCCGATTTTCAGGGTAGCCCGCCCAGGCGGGCTTGATTCAGATCGCTGCACCCTTTAGGCTGCCGGATTTTACTAGATAAACTTCCTTGAAGGCTTCACTCAAGTTATCGGAAAGATTGGATTCCATCCCGAGAAATCTCTGCACTGAGGTCCTCTTCAGCAAGGGTGATAAAGTCTCTCACCGCTTGAAAATAGGCTTCACCAGCAATCGATGCCACATTATTATGTCCCGCCTCCGGCACTAAAAAAATGCGTTTTGGTTCCGGTGCCACTTGATAAAGTTGTTCGCTCATTTCACTGGGAATTTCTGGATCAGCCATGCCATGAATGAACAAAACAGGAGTCTGTAATTTGCTGATTTTAGCCCGAGAGTCAAAGCGATGGGTCAACAATAAATCGATGGGAAACATCCAAAAATGGAAGCGATAATCCACCATTTCCCGCATGGTGGTAAAGGAACTTTGAACAATCACCCCAGCGGCATCGGGTTGGCGACTTGCCAAGTCAACGGCGATCGCCCCCCCGAGAGAATGTCCATACAAGAAAATCTGTTCCGGTGATATCCCTCGGTCCTGAACTAAATAGTTCCAAGAGGTTTCTGCATCTACAAATACAGTATTCTCCGTGGGAAATGACCCTTCCGAGAGTCCATACCCCCGGTAATCAATTAACAACACGGAGAACCCCAATTGATGAAACCGGGCGGCATGATTGACATTCGCCCCAATATTCACCCCATTTCCATGCAGGTACAACAAGACGCGATCGCTGGGGGTTTCTGAGGGAATCCACCATCCATGAATGCGTTCTACTTTGCCATTTTTCCGACTTACAGGAATCCAAACTTCTTCATACTGGAGTTCAAGCTCAGCCGGAGTTGTTTCTATAACAGGTGCGGGGAAAAAGATAAACCGATTTTGCCGCAGATAAAGAAACAAACAAGCACCGAAGTAGGCGATCGCCAAAATCCCCGCAATCAAAACAGGTCCTTTTACAGAAGTCGGCAGTCCCATTCCATTCATGCCAATTGCAACCTTAGACTTTTGATTTTAGATGAACCTTCGGAGCATCACCAGTTTCCTAGAAAATCCCAGCATCGCCCTTCTAAATTTGCGGTTTGCGGTTATGCCAATCTGTCGCCTGTTCATAAGCATAGGCCACTTCAAACAGTAAATCTTCCCGCAAAACATTCGCAATCATCTGCATTCCAATCGGCAATCCTTGGTCATCAAACCCACAAGGAATACTCAGGGCCGGTAACCCCCCTAAATTGACCGGAATTGTCATCAAATCCGACAAATACATACTCAACGGGTCAGCCGTCTTTTCTCCCGCCTTAAATGCCGTAGAAGGAGCAGTCGGACAGACTAAAATATCCACCTGGGCGAACGCTCGTTCAAAATCTTCTTTAATCAGGGTGCGAACTTTTTGTGCCTTGAGATAATACGCATCATAATAGCCCGCCGATAGCGCATAAGTCCCGATCGCAATCCGGCGCTTCACCTCAGCCCCAAATCCCTGGGCCCGAGTCTTCCCATACATCTCAATTAAACTTTCACTATCCTCAGCGCGGAACCCATATTTCACCCCATCATAACGGGCTAGGTTCGCCGAAGCTTCCGAAGGCGCAATAATGTAGTAAGTCGGCAACCCATAGCGGAACCGAGGACAGGATACGACTTGAATCTCCGCCCCTAACTCTTGCAACACCTCGATCGCCTTGGTGACGGCTTTTTCCACTCCCCCATCTAACCCTTCCCCAAAGGTTTCCTTAATAATCCCAATCCGTCGCTGACCCTTCGGCTTTAAATTCGGTTTCACGAATTTCATATAATCGGGGATCGTCACCTTCAGACTCGTCGAATCCTTGGGATCATATCCAGCAATATGCTTAAGCAAAATTGCTGCATCTTCTACCGTGCGCCCAAACGGTCCGATTTGGTCCAGGGAAGAGGCATAGGCGACCAATCCATACCGGGATACTAATCCGTAAGTGGGTTTCATCCCCACTACGCCGCAAAACGATGCCGGTTGCCGAATAGAACCCCCCGTATCCGAACCGAGGGCCACAATGCATTCTCCCGAGGAGACGGCTGCCGCTGACCCGCCAGAAGACCCCCCAGGAATCCGGCTGAGGTCCCAAGGGTTCGAGGTGAGCTGAAAGGCTGAGTTTTCCGTAGAACTGCCCATCGCAAACTCGTCCATATTGGTTTTACCCACCATCACCGCGCCTGCCTCAATTAAACGCTCAGTCACGGTAGATTCGTAGGGCGGCACATAGTTTTCCAACATCCGAGATCCGCAAGTCGTGCGAATCCCCTCAGTGCACATATTGTCTTTAATCGCGATAGGAATGCCTGCGAGCATACCGATTTCCTCACCGGCAGCGATTTTGGCATCCACCCGTTTCGCTTGTTCCAAAGCGCGATCGGGTGTCACGAGTAAGAAGCTATGTAGTTTGGGTTCTAACGAATCAATCCGCTCTAGGGCTTCTTTGGTAATTTCTACCGCCGAGCGTTCTTTTCGGATTAGTTGTTTGTGTAACTCGCGGATGGATGCCATGCTCGTACCTTATGATTTCAATCTTAATATTAAGGTGACCTCAACTCGCCAGAATACCATCAAGCTTGGGGCTTTCAAATCTTTGGCGCAGCCAGCGTCTCTAAACTCATGCTATATCAGAATGAACAGGCACTCCCAGGAGTTTAATACTTTGAACGGCTCTATTTGTAGGGACACTTCGGGAACGCTGGATCACCCGATGCCCGGATGCCGTTGAGACTCAGCGCTCTTTCGGAGGATAGATCCCCCTGGGGTAATTTTCTTCAATTGATCCCGGGGAATTTCTGTCAGGGGGGCGATGCCGGGGGAGGGCGGTCCAGATATTCTGAAACTATCGGATGATTTGCCCTAAAAATGAATGATTGGACGTTTGATTCCCCTCGGCGCGATCGCCTTCCTATTCCCCAACCCTAGCCCCATCCTCGCCCTGACCCCACCCCCAGCGATTCCCCCAGAGGTTACCCTTGAGGAATCGTGGAAATCCCTGCTGAATTTAACTCCGCCCCCCTTGCCACCCCTCCTCGATTCTAGTCTCTACATTCCTTTGCCCACTCACACTCCCAGCGCAACCCTCTATGGTCATTTAGCCTACGCCGAAGCCCCGGATGGAGATTTAGTCGCCGTGGGAAATGGGCAAACATTGCGTCAAAGTGCAGCATTCCAGTTTGAGGCAATGGTAAGTGCAGCGGCAGCCGATGGAGTCCAGTTGGTTCCCCTCTCCGGATTTCGCACTCGCGAGGCTCAACATCACGTTTTTTATGCGATCGCCGACCAACGGGGCCAAACCCTACAACAACGCGCGCGTTATGCCGCACCCCCCGGCCACAGCGAACACCATACCGGCTATGCTCTGGATATCGGCGATGGAGCAGCACCCACCCATGATCTGCGGGTCAGCTTTGAAAATACCCCCGCTTTTCGCTGGTTAACCGCCAACGCCGCTACCTTTGGATTTGAACTTTCTTTCCCTGAAAATCATCCCTCAGTCAACTATGAACCCTGGCACTGGCGCTGGGTGGGCGATGCAGAAAGTCAGCAGCTATTTCACCAGTCCCCCTGATGACTTACCCATTTTTTTTAGGGAACTCCCTGAAATAAAATTTCCAAAAAACCCCCAGCCTGTTCCTGTCGCGTTCTGTTAGGAAAGGGTGGGGAAAAAAGCCCACAAAGGACACAGAGGACCTGAAAAAAAGAGGTAAAATTGGCCATTTTGTGCATTAACATTAATGGCAATGTCAAGGTCAATGTTCAAGGTCAAGGGTTGCTGTTTTTCGCCATTAGCCCAACCAATAGCGAGGATATTACCCCTTGAGCTTGACATTGCCATTAATGTCAAGGTTTACCTTGGAAGTGTTCTTCCTCAAAGCTGTCTCTCATGGTTTACATTCCCATCCCCTTGCAAAAAAGGCTACCCCCTTGGGTGCAGACCTACCCAGAGGCGATCGCCGCAGGATTCTGCGCTGGGTTAACGATGTTGGGCTGGCTGGCGCTCCAGATGCAGTGGCTGGGGCTGGGAGTCTGGATGCTGTTTGCTGCCTACGTGATTGGCGGGTATGCCAGTGCCCGGGAGGGCTTAACCACTCTGTGGCAAGAGCGCGAGCTAGATGTAGATTTGCTGATGATTGTGGCGGCCCTAGGGGCGGCGGCCTTGGGGCTGTGGCAGCAGGATTACCACTTGCTGGTGGATGGGGCAGTGCTGATCTTGATTTTTGCGCTCAGCGGTGCCCTGGAAAACATCGCCATGCATCGCACTGAGCGCAATATTCGTAGCTTGATGCAGTTAACGCCGGATACCGCCCGGATGCTGGTGCAGGGGCAGGAAAAGCAGGTAGCCACGGCAGATTTGCGGGTGGGCGATCGCATCTTAATCAAACCGGGCGACCTCATCCCCACCGACGGCTTAGTAGCCCAAGGCGATAGCACCGTCAACCAAGCCCCGATCACCGGGGAATCGATTCCCGTGGAAAAAACCTTGGGCGATGAAGTGTTTGCGGGCACCATCAACGGCAGCGGTGTGCTGCTGGTTGATTTGCATAAACCCCCCGAAAGCAGTCTGATTCAGCGGGTGATTCAGCTAGTCGAGCAAGCCAAAACCACTCAACCCCCCTCCCAACAATTTTTAGAACGGTTTGAGCGGGGCTACGCTCGGGTGATTGTTGGGGCCGGGGTCCTGCTGGCCACCCTGCCGCCGCTGATCCTGGGCTGGGCTTGGGACATCACCATCTACCGCGCCTTAGTTTTTTTGGTAGTCGCCTCCCCCTGTGCCCTCATGGCGTCGATTATGCCCGCCTTGCTGTCGGGGATTGCCCGGGGGGCGAGACAGGGGATTCTCTTCAAAGACGGAGCCCTGCTAGAAACCATTGGTCAGGTCAAGGCGATCGCCTTTGACAAAACGGGAACCCTTACCACCGGCTTGTTGAACGTCAGCGACCAAATTCCCGCCCCTGGCGTAACCCCCGAACAACTGCTGCAAATCGCCGCATCCCTAGAAACCTACTCCGAACACCCCATCGCCCAGGCCGTGGTCGCTGCCGCCCACCAGCGCCAGATTCCCCTACACCCAGCCGCCGCAGTCCAAGCCAGCGTCGGCAGAGGCATTAGCGGCGAACTGGATGGGCTACCGATGCAGGTGGGCAAGCTGGTCTATATCTCCACTGACCTGGCTACCCCCGTAGACCCGACCTTGGTGCAAGCCAGTCAACGGCTAGAGGCTGCGGGCAAAACTGTGATTTGGGTGCGCCGCCAGCAGCAGGTTTTAGGCTTGCTGGCCGTGGCCGATCAGGTGCGGCCCCAGTCGGCCCAGTTACTACAAACTCTGCGTCGGCGAGGCATTATGGCCACGGTGATGTTGACTGGTGACAACCGCGCCACCGCCGAAACTGTGGCGACTGAAACGGGTGTCACAGAGGTCTATGCCGACCTGCTGCCCGAAGATAAAGTTAAGGTGATAAAGCTTCTGCAACAGCAGTACGGCACCGTAGCTATGGTGGGGGATGGCATTAATGATGCCCCGGCCCTGGCCCAAGCCTCGGTGGGCATTGCTATGGGCACCGCCGGGTCAGATGTGGCCCTGGAGACTGCCGATATTGTGCTGATGGCCGATCGCCTAGAAAAGCTAGAGCAGGCTATTGTCATCGGCCAACGCTCCCAGCGCATCATTTGGCAAAATATCACCCTGGCTCTGGTTTCCATTAGCCTACTGATGGTGGCCAATTTCCTGGGGGAACTCACCCTACCCATCGGGGTGCTGGGCCACGAAGGTTCGACTTTGCTGGTCACCCTCAACGGTTTGCGGATGCTGAGGGATTGAAGTCTATAAAAACCCGCACCCTGAAGGGTGGGCCTATACGGACGAAGCCCGCCTGCTGCTGAGGGCGTGAAATAAACACCCACAGGCTAAAGCCCGGAGGCTACACGGACGAAGCCCGCCTGCGCGGGCTGAAGAGAAAACCGACTTTTGACAACTGGATTTGGTATGATACGGAATTCGGTTCTGATAGGTCTATAAAAACCCGCAGGCTAAAGCCTGGGGCTACACGGACAAAGCCCGCCTGCGCGGGCTGAAGAGAAAACCGACTTTTGACAACTGGATTTGGTATAAGGGGCGATCGCCTCTACAGCAACAGCCTAGGGTATTCCAACAAATAAATCATCCAAAATTGATGCGATCGCACCTAAACAAGTTTTCTCTTCAGCCCGCGCAGGCGGGCTACCCTTCGGGAAGCCTCTAGCGCGTCTACGTCCGTGTAGCCTCCGGGCTTGACGCTGCGGGTTTTTTGGATATTTGTTGCGCCTGTTTTGCCATCAGGGCGATCGCTACTTGATCCGGTGCAGGGGTATCGCTTGCCATTTTTAACCACAGTAAATACTCGATATTTCCGGCTGGACCACTGATGGGAGACCAAGTTAACCCCCCATAACCCCAACCCAGTTCTAGTGCTGCTTGCAAGACTTGAAAAATTGCATCGGTATGGTCCGCTGGGTCCCGCACTACGCCTTTTTTCCCCACCCGCGATCGCCCCACTTCAAACTGAGGTTTCACCAATAACACTAATTCTCGGGGAGATACCAGCAATTCCCATAAGGCCGGTAATATCTTGGTCAGAGAAATAAAAGAGACATCCACCACCCCTAAATCTGGCAGATTCTCTTCAGACTCATACAAATCTGCTTTGCTCAAATACCGTAAATTGGTGCGTTCCCGCAAAATTACCCGGGGGTCGTTACGCAGTCCCCAATCCACTTGACCATAGCCGACATCAATGCCGTAGACGAGTTTAGCCCCCGCTTGCAGCAAGCAGTCGGTAAAGCCTCCGGTGGAAATGCCGCCATCGAGACAGCAGCGACTGCTGACGGTAATGGGAAAGGTTTCCAGGGCTTTGGCGAGTTTTTCGCCGCCTCGGGAGACAAACCGCGATCGCTCTTTGATCTGAAGTTCAGCATTGATATCCACTTCGGTACCGGGTTTATCCAGCAGTTGCCCATTCACCCTGACTTCCCCAGCCCGAATGAAACGCTGTGCCTGCTGCCTAGAGGAACAGAGGTTTCTTTCTACTAACAGGGTGTCGAGTCGTTGTTTAGCCACGGGATTTCAGGGGTGCAGACGGATTTGCAATACCTGATTTTACCGTTTTTTGGGCCAAAATTTAGGCGATCGCTCCGTAGCAATGGCGAGTATCCGGCCAACCCCCTCAACCTTGAATCCTTCATCAATCACTCAAGTTTTCCTGTTTTTAAAGATAAGATGAAGCGCTTTAAATTCTTCATCTTTAATTTTTTTTAGAATGAACCAAGTATGTTTAATCCCCTGGTTCAAGAGGGGTAAATTTTGAGCCATGCTGAATGATTAAAAATCTTAAATTGTCAGGAATCCTTGACAATTTAAGATTTTGGATCCTGACCGAACTTTTCATTTAAAAAGAGGGGCCTGGGATGAGCCTCCTTCTGCAAAAGCTCTATAGAATCCTTTAACGGTGAAGGCTTCATATTTTTTCACGAAAAATCATGCACACAATTCTTGACGGAACTGTAACCAATGTTACCATTAAGGAGAAATCCAAAAAAAATGACCCCTGTTCTTCATCCCACTCTTGAACCCTTGAGTCTGGAGAGACGAGGTTTAATTCAAGCGGGTTAGGGAGTTGGATTAAGACAAGGAATTAGCTTGGATCCGCAGTTGAATTTACAGTGGAGAGGCACTCAATGTTAGAAGCAAAACTCAACCCCTGCGCCAATTTATTGTATGGCTGGATTCAGCGCAGAGGAAGCGGAGAATCACCTGTTAAGGTGGATTTGCAAGATTTTAAAGCCTGGACCTCGGAATATCGGGACCATCCTTATAGCGATCGCGAAATTTTTGAAGCCTTGCAGCAATTAAAAGAATATGCAGCAGTGGCGATCGCCAAAACAGAAGTCACCGTATCGGTTTTACGGAAAGAAATGCCTGGATTGCTAGAGCAACCTTCCCTGGAATTATTACTAAATGAGTGCAGTATCACCGGAGAAAATTCGGGAAATAAACACCATTGGAATGATTTTCCTGGCGATCGCCCGAATCGATTCCTAACCGTTTCCCTGGTTGTCTTCACCTCTTTTCTCTGTGGACTCATCCCCTTAGTTGCCGTTCAAACCCTGCCTGAAACCCTGGTTGGGCAGGTGGAAACCCTAACTCCCTGGAGTGTACTGGGGGAACACGATACTTATTAATAGTTTAAATCTACCCATAGACTGAAAATTCCCTTGCAGCTATCACAACATTACGAACTCAGTTTTTAAAATCATCCTGGGTCCGATGACCCTTATATCCCCACGTCATGCCCTGAAAAGAGTGTGACCTTTTCCAGAGTCGGGGAATTCTCTGGGAAGTTAGAAGGCAGGGAACTTTTGCGTCTATATCAGATATTGTCCATTTTAGAAACGATCGCGATCGCCTTTGTAGCTGTTTTCGATCGCCTAATTTGTTAAGTAAGATCACTTAGCAAATATAGAAATGGCTTGATGATTGAGACGGGCAACAATTTCAGAACCAATATTGACGTTCTAGGCAAATTCAGGTATGGCCTTCTCACAAGCGACCGACCGTGATTCCTTCACACCCTCAGAAAATCTATTAGCGGTTCTGAGTGGAGATAGCATTTATATTGTTTATCCCAATGGCAAGGTAGAAGCGATCGCCAGTCAATTTTTAGAGCGATCGCGCATTAAAAACTTGCTTCACCGTTGCCAGGTCTGGGGCGACCTGGCTGCTTTTTAAAACAAAGGGAGAGCGAGTCATCCAAAATCTGATGTACATAACCTCAAATCAAAAGAAGATGTAGAAATGCTCCTTTCTCCTCTCTACAACAGTCTGAGGATATAAAATTCACCGTAAGGATTACTCACCCGGATTGGGGATTTCCCTGATTGACCTTTTATCAAGTTAATCAGGGAAAAATTCAGGGGTTGATGCAGACCCCTAACCCCCAAAAAATATAAAGTCCGCCAATGCGGACTTCCCGAGATTTAAAATTCGGTTTTAAAGTCTTCCGACTAGATGTCGCGTTCGCTTAACTCGCGGCTAATATGATCAAAAGGTTGATCTAACCAATCACCGGGTTGAATTCCGGCGGCGGCAACCTGTTCTCGGACCATTTCTTTAAGGATTTGAATTCCGACCACAGTCGGTCCAATGGGGACTCCTAAAGAATTGTAAGTTTCCCGTAATCCTTGTAGAACTCGTTCATCAAGAACGTCGGTATTTCCTGCAACTAAGGCATAACTGGCATACCGCAGGTAATAGTCCATATCCCGCAGACAGGCGGCATAGCGACGGGTCGTATAAGCATTTCCACCCGGACGAATCAACTCAGGTAAATCCGCAAATAAACGGATCCCGGCTTGTTTAACCAGTGCGGCTGCATTGGCATTAATAATTCCAGCCGCTTGTACCCGGACAGTCCCGGTTTGAAAATAGGACTTCAGGTTATCAATGGCGTCGCGATCGAGATAGCGACCTGTGACGTCATAGTTTTTTATCAGGCTTGTGATGGCGTCCCGCATTAAATTTCTTCTCCCAACAGTGTCAACAGATGGTTTACTACTTGATACATTTATGCGACATTTGTCCGGCTATTGCTGGACAATGCAGCGATGGCACTATCACCCTTGAAGGCGACTATGGCGGTATCCCGCAAAGCTTTTAGAAAGATTCCAAAAGCGCAAGATGGTTTAAGGTCGATTCGTCTTATTAGACTCGTACCCTCTTAGACTTAAGAATCCACGTCACCTCGGCAACCAAGCAAGGAAGTCTCAAAGGTAGGGCGGAAAAATATTATGGAGGGCGCTTCTTGGCGGATCCATTTTCAACTCTCTTTGGAGATTTTACCCGATTATCCGCAGATGGCGGGCAAATATCGGATTAAATCCTTACTCTGGTGTCAATGAGAGTGTTGTGCATTATCCAGATTCGAGCAACAACAGGACCGATCGCCGAGTATTGTTACTACTTTAATGAGCAAAAATACTTAGGAGGGAGTGAGGCAAACTGGCCTTCGCTTCCCCTCGGACGTCAGATGCTCGAACGTTTGTAGTCTACTACAAAGCGATACCCAGGAACAGACCATGGGATTGTAAAGAAAGGCGATCGGGGTGGGAGGATGGGGGAGATGGGGAGGATGGGGAGGATGGGGAGGATGGGGAGGATGGGGAGGATGGGGAGGATGGGGAG
>NZ_JAMXFA010000045.1 GCF_025370785.1 Laspinema olomoucense D3b | reverse complement strand
CTCGGTAAGTACCGCTTTCGGGTAGGACGAACGTCCGGTTGGGATCGTTATACGAAAAATAACTACTGTACTTAATAGGGCGCATCTAGGAGTTGGGGGAGGAGTTAGAAGGGGAGAAACAACTCCCATCTGAAAACAAGTCATCAAAGCGACTATTTACCCAGGCCAGACGTAAATGTAACAGGTGATTAAAGCCCTCACTGCTCCACCGCATACCCACCCCTTTAAAGCGCTGTTGTATCAACCATTTACAAGCACTCTCGACCATGCCCGAGCCTCTTGGTATTCCTTGCTCTTCAAAGGCTTGATAAGTAATGTGTTTTTCGTGGGCCTTAAAATAATCATGTACTCGTCGGATGCTCTGGCGTTGACTGGCTTTTAAAGAGGGAGAATTAGCCCGAGTATTTAGCTCACTGATTACTCCTATTGAATTGCCATGCCTCAATTCATGCCGCCAATGTTTAAACCAGTCTTTTGCAGCGCGAGTCCGGCCATCTTTATATGCAGCCGCCGCTGACCATAAATGTCCAGCCGCATGATAAAAATCTAAAACCCCTACTACGTTTAACGGCTCTAAAAATTGATAATATAAATTCCCGAATCCTACGGCTCCGTCAGATAGCCAGACTACCTTAGAGGCAGTTTGAAGTCCAGAGCGCAGGGCTTCTACCATCAGTCGGGGAGCTAGGTCATGAATATTTCCGAGAACCCCAACTAGACGACGGTTATGTAGCCTGGTTGCGGGTTTACCCTCGCGGGTAACATACGCTCCTAATCTCGCTATTATCCCGACTTTTATTTCTCTCCATTGCGTTGCTCCAGACGGACTTTTTTCCTGGGGTCTAAAAGGCACCATCACCCCATCACCCGCTATAGCTAAAGCCATTGACTGGAACTCATCCGATAGTTGTTCAGGACTGGGGCTTTCTCCTTGGGAAAAACCGGTGAGTTCTTCCGCTCGTTGGGACGTGGCCAACCGTCCCTTTTGAGTAATCCAATTGGCTATTGTTTGAGCGCAAACTTTAATACCAGTTAACTGTGAGAGTAAATGCGAAGTGATTTCAAACGGAACAAAAATTGCTAATAAACATCCCAGTTTAACCACTTCATCCGAGGTTTTTTGGTCAGGTTTGATTAAGAGCAACTCGTCAAGAGGTACATATAGACTACCAGGACACTTGAGCGGGCAACGCCCCACTCGGCGAGACCAGTTCACTCGTCCCACAAGGGTTAGCATTGAACGTTGTTGAAAACCTCTACTATTCAAACGAGTCCCACAATGTGGACAAGAAGGCCATTGGGTCGGTAATTTGGCTCGTCTTGTCAACTCCCCCTCTACTACTGGCCTTGCCAATTCTAATCCAATGCCCCATGCTACCCACACGAGTGCAACTAGACTCGATGCTGTTTCTAGTTTTGAATAGTAGCTTGGACAGTCGAGGTCCTCAGCCATCAATCCTTCCAGCCGTGTTATCATACTCTTAGTTTAAATTTTTAGTGAGCCGGGAATGTGTGCAACCACATTCCCTCTTTTTATTCTACTCCTTCCTGGACCTCTCCCGAACCCAACCCTGTGAAGGTCCCTCCCCTAACTGCTGGATGCGCCCCATTGACCCGTCCATTCCTCCTATCACCCCTTAGCTGCTTTCGCTTTCCTTTTTTACACCAAATTTTTCTTCTTATTACTCTTAAACTAAATCCACTTTCGTCCCAAAACCATACCTGCAAAAGCTCAGGGGTTTCTTTTTCTATCCTTAAATACTCGGATAATTTTTTCTTAAACTCTTTTCTCTCTTCCTCATCCCTCTTAGACTCTAAGCTATATTTTCCCCAAATGTAGACATACTTTTTTTTAGCTAATATCCTTCTGACTTGGGAGCCACTCAGTTGAATTCCGGTTATTTCATGCAAATAAGTAGCTAATCTATGAGCCGTCCATCGTCCAAATTCATATCCTAACTCAGTCGGTTCTTTGGATAGGGTTTCTAATAAAAGGTTAACATACTCTTCAGTGGCCTTTTTGTTATTGCCTTCCATCCTCTTGTCTTTTAAACTTTCCCGATTATCCGGGTCTCCATGAATACACCAATGGCATACTGTATTGATGGAGACCCCGATAAATTGAGCAATTTGAGCTTGAGTCTTCCCATCGTTCAGTAAGAGAAGCATTAAAATCCTTTCTCGGATCTTCCCATTGGGTTCCTCTTTCAGGGCTTTTTGAAGTTTTTTGACTTGTTCATGCGTTAAACAATTGGCAGCTGGCATGGGCTTGATTGTTATGGTAGGTCTGACTATTATACCAATTTAAATGCTGAACAGCTTATATTATGGGTTGCTAGTAGCAAAGATGGCTTTATATTCAAAAACGTCATTTTACTTGACTTGACATAATAGATTTCTTAAAATAAAATATATAACACAATGCTTTTTAGTGGATTAAGAAATAAGACTATGGGAAACGCTCTTGAAATAAAATGCCCTTATTGTGGATATACCGGAAAACATAAGGTTATTAAAACTGTTCATCAACCATATAAATGGAATGAGGAAACAGATGTTTTTTTTAAAGATCGACTTGGGAAAGGTTTGTCTTACCGTTTACGAAAAAAGAAGTGTGTATATAGTTTGTGCAAAGGAGAATTTGATACCGTAGAGATGTTACGGGATTATTTAAAGGTAATGGCTGAGGCAATTACCGACCTTGACCAATCGAAGAAACAAGAAAAAATGTTTAAAAATAAAGTTATATCTTTAGAGGAAGAAATAAAATTTATGCGAAAACAAAAGGCAGATTTAGAGATCAAACTAATAATTCAAGAGGAAAAATACAGAAGAGTTGTAACTTATTGGCAAGCTGCACCTATTGAAAAAAGTATTTCTCTGGCTGGAGTTGAAAACTTTCAAGAAAATGAAGAAGACGAAGAATCAGTGGAAGAATAAGAGGCATTTATTTATTTTAAATCGCTTCATTGTAACATGAATGAGGCTATAGTAGCTCCCAAATTTTCCTGGTTGAAGGAATGCCTAAAGCATTAGGCATAGCTCCGATATGCGGCGCTCGCGGATTGTCTGCCTCAGCACGTAAAAGACAATTCTTCCCTTTCGTGAGAAAGGCAATCTACTCCCTAAATTGCATCGGCAAACTGGGAGAAATTTGAGTAACGTAAGGAGTGCGAGCATCTTGCTCGCTATTTGACCCTAAATGTAGAGGCGATTCGCGAATAGTCTCTACATTTAGGGTTTGCCCTTCAAAAATGCGTAAGTCCTGTCGCGATTTGAAGAAGTGAGCAAGACTCTCCCACTCCTAGTCTAATTTACCCCGACTCTATCTTAGCCCGCGCCCACTGGCTTCATTCCAGTTGCACCGTTCAAAGTATCCGCCTATCTACCTCCTGCCTTTCTTCTGATTCTTCCGCGCTACTTCTAACAGATTTTGCTTCAACAAATACCCAAACCCTGCCTTGTCCAACCGCAAGACCAACTCATCCTTACTCTGTCCCAATTCCCGGGCGGTTATTTCTAAATTCCAATCATATTTTGCCAACTGACTTAACAAATAGACCCGGCGGGTTTGGGCGGCGGATAAGCGATAGGTTTTTAAATATTGAATCTCTCCGTCTTCTGAAATAATCGCCTCTCCGATATGATTCTCTCCCTTGGTTTCGAGGTCGGTGATAAACCGCTGTAGTCCAAAGCTTTTTAAAGTGTAAACTCGCTGACTCTTTAACGATCGCCCTAATAAATCCCCTGCCATAAATCCGGGGAACTTTCCCCAGTGCGATCGCATCTCAGCTACGGCCTTCCTTAACTCCTTCAAACTCTGGATTTTATCCGCTTCAATGGCAACATTCATCGGCAATACTGTATCATAAAGTAACCCATATTGAAATATCAATTCCCCATAAAAATCTTCTAATAAAGTGCTATGTAAGGCGCGATAATCTTGGGGGTTGGGAACGATAAAGGCAGAGGCGATCGCATCGGCAACAAATACCAACACTCCCACTTGATTCTCGTGAATTTCAAACACCCGCAAGGCGTCGGCAAATCCTCCGACTGCCCGTCCACTGTATGACATTTCCCCCCGCGAACCCAATCCCTCGGATAGCGCTTGCCGGGAATACTCCTGCCATGCGATCGCCGGTCCCGAAAAAAACATCCCCAAAAATCCCTCCATTGCTAAATGCAAGGGCAGAAATCTCAGGGAATTCTCGCTTTCCCGTTTCGCCATCCGGTGCATCACTCGCACTTTCGCACAACCATAATCGACAACTTTGCCATCCCGTCCCTGCAATTGTGTCCCGAATGCCACATCCGTTGTTCCTTCGTCCCAGGACAACACTAACCCATGCGGAATATAGGAAATATAGCTCATCTCCGGTTCCTGCATCTTCCCCTCCACTGCCACCGAGGAGAAATCTTCCCGGTAGCGGCGCTGTCGCAGGCGTAAATCCGGGCGGAAATGCGATCGCAACAACGGCACTAACCGAATCCCTCCATAAACCTGGGATGGCGCAATCTCTAACCCGCGCAAGGATAATTTATCCAACAATGATACCTTGTGACTCATACCCCATCCTATTATCAAAATTTTCTTAGCCCGCGCAGGCGGGCTTCGTCCGTATAGCCTCCGGGCTTCAGCCTGCGGGGTATTTTATACAATCACCCGTCCTGTTCCTCCCCCAACAATTGCCTCACTTTAGCCGCGAGATATGCTTCCAAATCCGCTAATTCCGCAGCCCCCTCGGCAAAGCGGGCAAATCCCAGCAGGGTGGGCAAATCCTCCGCTTCCCGCAATCCCACCGTAGGAATCGCGGGAGTGAGACTGCGTAATAAAAAGTCATCGGAATCAAACACGGGATTACAATGAACAATAGCAGTCTGTCCCTGAACATCTAACTTAGTGCGGTAAATTTCCAGCACTTGTGCCGCACCTCCGGGAGGGTCGTTTTCCCATCCATCGGAGACGATCGCCACTAAATCCGCACCCCATTCCAAGGCATCCAATACCGGCGTCGCTAAGTCCGTTTGTCCCCGAGGAGTGACTAACAGCGCCTCGGGTTGGGGTACTGTCCAAAATGCCCGATACTCTTGCGCTGCGGCTTTTAGCAGATAATGGGCAGCTAAGGCAATCCCCAGGGGACGCCGCCGCTTTTCTGAGGAACCGGAGGTGGAATAACTGCAATCGAGGACTGTGGCGACTCGTCCCAGGTGCAGGGGAGAGCGTTGTAAGGTGCGACGGGCGGCGCTGTCGAGGGCGTCATCTAGGATAGCAAAGCGATCGCCTCGTTCGGCCCGGGATAACGATAGCACATAGAGAGCTAACTTTGTCAAGGGCATCTGGGCTAAATCTACAGCAATTTCCTGTTTCCCCCGATTGGCCGTTTTTTGCAAGCGTAATTTTTCCCCCGGCGTCATTTGTTGCTGAATGCGATCAAGGAAAATCTCACGTTTGATTCCATGTTGTGCCGCAAATCCTTCGGCAACGGTTACGGGTAAGGCATAAATCGCCTCGCGATCATATTTTGCTTTCCGAAAATCCTCGAAAATAGCTGTTTGATAAGCTTTGATTTTCGTCGGATCGAATAAAAATGCTGCCAGTTCTCTCTCTAATTTGAGATGATTATGAATGGCAACTGCCCGTAATTTGGCGCGATATTTCACCGCTTGAAAGCTGATATCCCGGCGAGATTGGATATAATCTCTCACAACTGCCCGACTGCGCCGGTTATTGATTCCCCGGCGGCGAATTTCTGCTAATACTTTCCATGCCCGTTGTGGCGGCAATTGATTTAAGGCAGCGGCAATTAACGCCCCTTCCTCCTGGCGATGTTCCGGTGAGGTATCCCGTCCCGTCGCCAACAGTTTTAAAATGATTTGGGCGCGATTAAAATGATTGATGCCTGCGGCTAAGGTGCGGGCATATAATAACCGATAATTGCCTAAGATATAGTCATGCAAAAAATCAAGAGAAACACCCGTCCCATAATGATTACTATAAAATTCCCGCTGTCTTGTACAAGAGAGACAGGCATTAATAAACATGACTAAATCTTGGCGTTCAACTTGGGAAACCTCTTTTGACCACTGGGCGTCCACGCTACAACAGTCCTATTTAAAAAAGGGCTAACAAGGGGAGTCACGGCACGACTTGTAGAGTCTAACTTTACAGGTTATTTCCGGAAGTCGCACCAAAGTCCCGCTTGTTAGCTGATTTGAGATTAACATGATGAATCGGGAGTCGTCATCAGGGGTAAATACTCATTTGAAGATAACTGTCAGTGTGCAGGGTACCGGAAAGATGCGATCGCGATCGTATCTTGGGGGCGGTTTCATCACGGTTCCCTTATTATTTCCAGAATAAGATAAATATAGAACAAACTGAGGGAGGTTTTTGCAATGGCAAACCAAACCAAACCACTCCGCCAGAATCCGTTTATCACCTATCGCGACCCCGATACGGGAAAATGGTTGGTTGTGAAGCAACAACAACAACAGGCAGCATAAGGGGCAATTTGTTATCACCGTTCCTGGAGGCGGGATGACTCACAGGTGCGCCTTAAGGGGTTACACAATTTTTTGAGTTGATTAAGAGAAAAAAATTTAGCGATCGCCTTCCAATAAATAGGCGATCGCCCCAAGAGTGGGTGATTGAACTCCGTGCAACAGGCATAGGTTCTATCAACCCACAGGTTTTTTTGTCCGACAGCGATGAAGTGCCTACACCGGCATTAAGAAATTGGAAACATTTTCGCTTCCAATGACTTGAGAAACTCCGTATTCACCCCCGATTCGCGAGTCAGGGCAATTTTACCTGTGCGGGAAATTTCGCGGATACCGAACTTGGCGAGGACCTGGACGATCGCCACCATTTTACCCGGATCTCCCACCACTTCAATAATCAGCGAATCTTCCGCCACGTCTACCACCCGCGCCCGGAAAATTTGGGCTAGTTCCACAATTTCAGGGCGGTTATTGCTGTTCGCATTCACCTTCAGCAGCATCAACTCCCGTTCGACGCAGGGAGTCTCCGTGATATCCTGCACCTTGATCACATTAATCAGCTTATATAGTTGTTTCGTAAGCTGTTCAATCACGCGATCGTCCCCGGGTACCACCATTGTAATCCGAGAAATGCCTAATTGTTCTGCTGGACCCACCGCCAGACTTTCGATATTGAACCCGCGACGGGCAAACAGTCCAGCAATCCGGCTCAAGACCCCGGCTTCATCTTCCACCAAAACAGACAGAGTATGTTTCATAGGACAAAAGCGACCCCACCAGGGCGATCGCTACTATTTTTTGTATTCCATTCAGTCTATGCCAGCTAATTTTATCCTGCCCTGCCAGGGTAACCCCAATTTTTTAACAAAATCCTCAACTCTGGTCATTTATCCAGGGGACCGCTGCCCCTCCATCCTTAACTCGAAAAGCAAACTCCGTAAGGGTTACAGATTGATAAATCCCCCACTCTGACCCCGTTCTAAAATTACCCAGCCTCGGCGGTTTTCCTTTAAAACCCTTGCAGACTGAATTTGAGGGCTGCTCATTTTTCCGGATCCCCAGCATCTCCCCCGAAAAATGCCTCAGTCTCCCCACCCAGGGACCTAATTCCCCACCCAGATCCTCCTCGGTGCTGGGCTCCTGGGGAGTTAACGAGGCTACAATGATAGCGACTATCAAACGATAGGATGGAGGCGAACCCGGATTTCTACCAGTTTACGCTGACAGTTGACTGAGAAATCCTCCTAGAGATGGAATGGAACCACTCTGAAGTTCGCATAAAATCTGGAAACCCTTGAAAATTTAGGAGTCAATGACAAATGGGTTTGTTACAAAAATTATTCAATATCGGAAAACCGGACAAATCTAAAGAGACAACGGTGCAAGCACCCCCAGCCTCAAATCCTTCTGCTCCCGCACAGACCTATTCCGTTCCAGCCGCACCCCAAAAGCCAGACATTCCCCCAGAACGGTTAGGATTAAATGGGGAATATGACGAGAGCGGCCTCGCCAAGCGTGTGGCCCTGGCCCTGGATGAAAATCCCAGTACCACCAATTTTGACCGTCTCTGGATCGCCCAAACTAGCAGTACCGTGGTATTTAAAGGAGAAATTCCTTCCCAAGCCGATTTGGATCGAGTGGTGGGAATCGCTCGTGGGGTTTATGGGGCCAAGGATGTTAAGACAACTGAAGTAAAAGTTGGCTAATTTTCCCCTTTCGGGAACTTTAAAATAGAACGAATTTCCAACGAGCGAGCTTTCTAGGTCTCACTCTAGGGGTATAGCATTGCTATACCCCTATCTTGTTTGCGTTTCCACAATATCGGTGCAATGAGAATTTCCCAAAGCAGGTTACTCTAAAAAATAATTAGATAACCCATCTCAAATTAATTCTGACCCTTCCGAAGGAGTGGATAGGGTGCGTCAGAACCTCTCAGTTACCGGGGGTAACCGTTCGCTCTGACACACCCGACAATCCCGATTCGGGTTGAAAATTGCTAGATCACTTCGGAGCAGATCCAGCACTTTCCGGTTCGGGTAATGGATCTTTAAACGCCACGCGCAACAACGGGGGTGCTACAAACGTTGTTAGAATCACCATCATAATAATCGCCGCTTCTAGGGACGGAGAGAGTGCGCCACTGGCGACTCCCACCCCAGCAAAGACTAATCCAACTTCCCCTCGGGGAATCATGCCGATGCCGATCGCCAGTCGGTTGATACCCGGTTGACCAAAAACGGCAAACCCCGCCATCACCTTCCCTATCATCGCCACCACAATCAGAAAGGCGGCAATAATCAGCCCTTCGCGATTGCTGGGAACCGCCGGATTGAGAACTCCCAGATTCGTTTTGGCACCGACTACCACGAAGAAAATCGGAACAAAGAAATCCGCCAGGGGAACCACATCTTCCTGCAGTTCCTGTTGTTTTTCCGTTTCCCCAAGAACTAACCCGGCAGCAAATGCCCCCAGAATGGCTTCTAATCGAATTGCCGCACCCACATAAGAGAGGACAAAGGCAATAATTAGGGCCGTAATTAGCAAAGGTCCACGGGTCTTGAGTTCTTTGACAAAAGCCACATAATAGGGACTCAGAAAGCGTCCCAAGATAATCACACCGATTAAGAAAGCGCCTGCACTGACAATCAAATAGGCAATATTGGTGATTTCGATTTCACCCGTTTTGACTAGACTGGCGACAACGGCCAAGACAATAATCCCGAGGATATCATCGAGCACCGCTGCACCAATAATAATCTGGCCTTCTTTGTCACCCAGACGGCCAATTTCAGCCAGAACCTTGGCGGTAATGCCGATACTGGTCGCAGTCAGGGCTGCCCCGGCAAAAATGGCTGGGATGGTGGCGACATGAAACAGGCTAATTAAGCCCAGGGTTCCCGCACCAAAGGGTAAAACCACCCCAACCACGGCCACCACTGCTGCTTGGGGTCCGTATTTAATCAGTTCTTTGAGTTCTGATTCCAGACCAATTTCAAACAGCAAAATAATCACCCCGAGTTCTGCCAAAATTGCAATGACTTCACTCTGGGCGGCAAAGGTGGCCGCAAGGGCTTCGGGTTCCAAACTGGTGGTGCTTTGCAGGAAGTTCATGAGCACCGAACTGCTGCCATCTTCCCCGCCTTCAGGGAAAACAATCAGCTTGAGGACGGAAACCCCAATGATGACACCGCCCACAAGGTCACCTAAAACCGGAGGCAGGTTAATCCGCGCACAAATCTCGCCGCCAATTTTGCTGGCGAGGTAAATCACAACTAAACTCAGTAGCACTCCCGCTACGACGATCGCTTCGTCTACCTTCACCGAGTGAGCGGCTGGGGCCACTTCGGTTCCTGCTGTTGCCAGCAGGGGAAGAGTTTGGTCCAGGAAGGAATTAAAAAGTGTTGTGGTGAGGGAATTCACCCATATAAGGCTCTCTGCCATTTATTTTGCAGAACTCGTCCTGTCTAATGTACCTGTTTTGTTCACCAGACTGACGCCCTCGAACTCAGAAACCGAATTTCAAAAGTCATCATCACAGTCCAAAATGCGGATGGCGGTTGTTATCGGATTTGAAGCGTCAGTCTGGATTTATTGTCTTCCCATAAGCAGCGAGTCCGATCGCAAAAAATCTTATGGTTACTATAATTACCGAGGGTTGTCAGGCCCGAGGACGAGGGGCAAAACCGGCCAGATGTCTTCTGCCACTAAGGTTCCGGGTCCAAAGGGGAGGACCGCTCAGTTAAATAAAAACTCGGTGTTGCAAAGAGGGCATTTGGCGACGCACTTGTTCGAGGCGCGAGGGGCTGATTTCGGCGATCGCTACTCCGGGTTTGTCTCCGGCATCGGCTAAAATTGTACCCCAGGGGTCGATAATTAGGGCGTGACCGTGGGTATGTCTCATGCCATAGTGCCGCCCAGTTTGTGCCGGGGCGATCGCATAACAGGTATTTTCAATCGCCCGCGCTTGTAGCAAGATCTGCCAATGATCTTTGCCGGTATAAGCCGTAAAGGCAGCCGGGATAAATAAAACTTCTGCCCCTTTATAAGAAAGATGGCGATACAGTTCCGGAAAGCGCACGTCATAACAGACTGATAATCCCAGATTCCCGAGTTTCTCGGAGTGATAAATCGGGGGGAGGACCTCTCCTGCTTTAACCGTACTTGATTCTTGATAGGTGTTCCCATCGGGAACGTTGACATCAAATAGATGGACTTTTTGATACCGTGCCACTTCCTGTCCATTCGGTTCTACCAGGATGGCCGTGTTGTAAACTTGAGCTTGATTTACGGGTACAGGAAAGCCACCTCCGAGGATGGTGACTTGATACCGCTGAGCCATTGTTTTGACAAATTTTTCGCTTTCAACGGCGATCGCTTCAGCTTGGTGAACCTTTTCTGATTCCTCTCCCAAAAACGAAAAATTCTCCGGTAACCCAATTAATTCGGCACCCCGGCGCACAGCCAGATCGATCAGTTCTTCTGCCTGAGCCAAGTTTTTGGCAAGGTCCGGCACGCTGGTCATTTGAATCGCGGCAGCTAGGTAAGATTTCATCTATGCAACTCGAAATTTTTAGCAGGTTAGGAGGGTCTGGCTCTAGTCGGTTGGGTAGGCGGTGCGATCGCTGACGAGATTGCCTAAATACCGATGGGCTGGCGATCGCCGGACAATCCCCAAAAGCGCGATCGCCCCGACTAGATAGACTTCCTAATTGATCCCCAATTTTATCAGAGATTTAACCCACCGAAACAATGCCTCCTCACCGCCTAAACCCTTATCTCCTCCACCCCCAAGAACCACCCCTCTTTTTTCTCCCAGGTTCCCCATTATTTGCCATTTTTAATCATAAAACTGTCGGAATGTCAATAACTTTGTCTCTCCCCTGCGCCCCATGAGTTAAGGCCGCGAAATTCCCCTTAAGTCTTAACCCCTCAAACTCGCCTAAATGGGATGTAAAAGCCTTAACTAAACCCCTTTCTTATTAAAAATCCACATTAATACAGCCATTTTTTTATATTCAATTTTTATTTGTTCCCTCACCAAATCCCCGGTTTTTTATTATTCTATTCTCCTAAAATCGCAAAAAATTGAATGGCTTTTAATCCTTGACTTCACTTTCCAGGGGTAAATTCCACTTGTGGCGTCAATAGTCAGCCTCTTAATCCGCCCGACCTCTACCTAAAGGAGGATAAGCCCACCCTCTTCTTTCTAAAGATAGATTTTATTCTGATTTATTTACCGTCATGAAACAACAAAGGAACTGTGTTGGTCATGAATTGGCAGCACGGTATTTTTATAAACTGATCTAATGAGGAGTACATTTTCATGAATGTAATTAGCCAAATCGCACAGCAGGCATTAGTGACAGGTTATCTGACCCTGGAAGCCGAAGAACGCCTCCGTTTGTTGTTACAACAGACACAATATGATATCGAAGATTTTCAGGCGTTTATGCTGTTGCAAAAGGAGGCGATGAAAGGTCGAGTTAGGCAAGAGTCCCGGGAGTTACGGCAATCTCATCAGCACATAAGCGCCGCAGCTTAACCTCAATCAAAGCAGTCTGGATGTCTAGGTTATTGATTTTTTCGCCCTGGATGGGGCTTGAGGAGCAAAGGGGGTCTAATCCGGGGTACAGCATGGGGGAGAAACCAGATTTTCTAAAAAAATCTGGAGCAATTTGCCCCAAAGAAAGGGCCAGAAACCTGCTAACAGTTCCTTTGATTGAAGAGGGTACTGATGGTCTAGTCTTGATTTTAATTTGTTGCGCCCATCCTAGGGGTTGCTAAGGCTGTTTAAGCGGTGGATGGGGTACTTCCAAAGGTTTGAGGGAATGGGGTTTAGCCCCTAAAGCCCCTGTCGAACCGAGGTTTTATGGATAAAGGCCCCCCTTAGAGGAGCGATCGCCACTGCCTCATTGCCTCTTTCCCCCTCACCAAAATAAAGTCTTGACTTTTCCGGGGAGGATGATGCTATAATTAAAAACAACTGTCCGGGATGTAGCGCAGCTTGGTAGCGCGCCTGCTTTGGGAGCAGGATGTCGCAGGTTCAAATCCTGTCATCCCGATTCTATCTATTTCGTCAATAAAATGAACCAGGGGTTTAGAGTATTCTTCGGTAGCGGGGGTAAGTCGTCACCAGGGGTGCGATCGCCCTTCCCGGGTCATGAAGAGGGATATTTCTAAAATTACACCTATTTTTTTTGAGTTCATTTTGTCGCTACACCGAAATAAAACCCTGGGAATGAGTATCCCCAAGAGGATGATAAGAGATAGCTAGGCTGCTATAATAGACTGCGATAATAAAGGGCTAGATCGCTCAGGCTGAAGCCAGCTTGAAGGCAGCTAAACAGGGTTAAAGTCGGTGTTTAGGATAATTGGGCACTGGGCAAACCCCAGCGCAAGTCTAGGTACTGAAAGGAGATTCGAGCCAGATCCGAGGAGAGGGGGCTTACGCATATCTTAACAGATAACGGAACTCTTCCCTATTCAGAATAGTCCTCGACACTACCAACGGGGTTGCCCTTAGAAACGCTACAGATAACAACCCGGATCCCTCAGAATTCTGTAATTAGGGGAAAATCTGTTGTAGATTGAGCCAGGAGCAACTGAATCTCGCAAGCTTGATAACCCAAAACTTACCGAGCTATTGCAAAAACCGCGAAAGATAAAACCAAATCTTTCAAAAAAATTAGCCTAAAACCGATTGAGGTTTGATGTGTTGGAGCAAGTAAATCAACTCGTATCGCTATCAGGTGTCAAAATGAAATCCTTAGTCCGCTGGAGTGCAAGTCTCGGTTTAATGGGAAGCGTTCTTCTGGGGCAATTGCTACCAGGAATGAATCGGGCGATCGCATTACCCGCCCAAGACATTATGAAAAAACTAGAATCCGTTCTAGTCTTTACAATAACGAACACCGAAGGCACTCCCTTAATTGCATCGGTCACCAATAATAACGAGGAGGCTTCGATCGCCAGCTTCTTTATGAGTCAACGGGATGCCCAGCAGTTTGTTCAAAAAATAGAACAACAAAATCCCGATTTAGCGGGCAATACCCAAGTTGTCCCCGTTTCTTTGGCTAAGGTTTATGAACTAGAACAAGCCAATGCCGATAATCCCGAACGCGTAGAATTTGCCTTCATTCCCGTCCAACAACAGGTGCAATTTGCCGCTGAGGAACTACAGCAGGAAGGTCAGGAAATTCCGCAATCCAATGGAATGCCTTTATTTAATGGCGTACCGCTCTTTTATGCGACAGTTGGCCCAGAACAAGGCTATTTGACCATTGAACAAAATGGCGAGCAACTGATTCCCATCTTTTTCAATCGCGAGCAGTTGGAATCCATGTTAACCCGAGTGCGGGAACAACAGCCCGATTTAGCGCCCAGCATTGATGTTCGGGTCAGTAATCTGGAGAAAGTCATCGAAGAGTTAGAAAACAATAATGACCCAGCGGTGACCAAAATTGTCCTGGTTCCTTCCACGGAAACCTTGGAATATCTCCAGTCCAGACCCCAACCCGAACCGGCACAACCTTAACTCCGGGCGGTTGCACCCTTGACGAAAACACCCAGAACGATTGATGCTAGGGGAAACGATCGCGGATAAAGGACCAAACTATCGATGAGCCGTTCATCGGATCCGGCAGTTTCTGGGTTAGAACTGTGGCAGTGGCGTCAGGAAGCTCGCGCCGCTGCTATAGCGGCCAATGTGCCGCTGGACGAGCTAGATTGGCTGCTGCTATCGGTCAGCGATTTGGATCAGTTAGCCCTGCGTCTGGACTCCTATAAAGGGCGACTGCAAATTCCCCTCAATCGCCCCTGGGTCCAACTCCAGGAACAGTGGCACCAACGGATTCAAGACCGAGTTCCAGTCCAATATCTCGCCGGGGTCACCCCCTGGCGAAATTTTTCTTTAGGGGTCAGTCCGGGGGTCCTCATCCCCCGACCGGAAACTGAATGGGCCATTGATTTAGCGGTGAGCTCAACCCAATGCGAGTCACGTCCGCATCTGGACACCCCCTTAACGGAGGGCGACTGGGCTGATTTGGGGACCGGCAGTGGAGCGATCGCCCTCGGTTTGGCGGAAGTCTTACCAAAGGTTACCCTTCATGCGGTGGACCGTTCAGAAGCTGCCCTGGCGATCGCCCGAGAGAATGCCTTCAATCTGGGATACGGCGATCGCATTCAATTTTATTGCGGATCCTGGTTTGAGCCATTACATCCCTTCCAGGGACTCAACCGACTCCGGGGCATTGTCTCCAATCCCCCCTATATCCCCACCGCCATGCTAGGGGAGTTAGAACCGGAAGTCGCCAACCATGAACCGGCGATCGCCCTGGATGGCGGACCCGATGGATTAGACTGCATTCGCCATCTGATTGCTACGGCACCGACTTATTTATGTCCCGGTGGGCTTTTGCTCTTGGAAATGATGGCAGGACAAGCCCCTACTGTCATGGAGTTACTACAACACCAAGGCAGTTATTCCCAAATTGAGATATTCTCAGATTTAGCAGGGATTGAGCGATTTGCCCGAGCTTACCGTAGTTAACATTGAGGGTCCTAAACGTCACGATGACATCAGTTTCAGAACAAGCGTTGATTGAGGCGGCCCTGGGGGGTCAGGTCGTGAGTTTCCCCACGGATACGGTCCCGGCATTAGCAGTTCTGCCCAGTCGCGCTGAGTCCATCTTTGCCGTCAAACAACGCAGTCTGGATAAACCCCTAATTTTGATGGGGGCCACAGAAGTTGACCTCTGGCCTTTTGTGCAAAGGACGGAGAGTGAGTTGCAAATTTGGCAAGGGGTGGCGAACCGACATTGGCCCGGTGCGTTAACATTGGTTTTACCCGCTTCTGCTGCGGTACCCTCGGTGATGAATCCAGTGGACCCGAGTACCATCGGGATTCGAGTTCCCAATCAGGCGATCGCCCGCAGGATTTTGGCTCAAACTGGCCCTTTAGCCACGACGAGCGCTAATCTCAGTGGGGAGCCCCCGTTGCAAACAATGGCAGAGATTAGTTCGCGCTTTCCCCAAGTGGTGACTCTGGAATGGGCTCCGTCGGAACCGAACGCGACGGCCAGTGGCGTCCCCTCCACCGTGGCAAAGTGGACGGGGCAAAGTTGGGAAATTCTCCGTCAAGGTGTCGTTGAGTTAGACTCAAACAGCGTGGATAGGGGAAGATGAGCGGGGATGCCATGTCTCTTACCACCGCAATCAGCGTTCAGGAATTAGGTTGGAATTTCGGGCAAACTATGGACTGGATCTATGGGATCTATGCACTCGGTGCTGTGGGGTTTGGGTTTGGAAGTGGATGGCTGATGCGATCGCGCTACAGACCGGATCAGAGTACCAATTTACCCGCAAGTCAAGGTACACATTTAGGAGACTCTAACCTATCGACTCGCCTCAAAGAAACTCAGCTTGATTATCTACTGACTCGTCAAATGTGTCAGTTTAAAGCTGGTTTTTTGTCTCGAATTTCCCATGAGTTGCGATCGCCTTTGAATAGTTTAATCGGCGTTCATCAATTAATTTTAAGCGATTTGTGCGATAATCCCGCAGAAGAACGAGAGTTTTTGGTCCAGGCCAATAACTCCGTTCACAAGATGATTCAAATGCTCGATCGCATTATCGAAGTCTCTCGAATTGAGGAAGGTCGCAACCCCCTAAAACTAGAAATCCTCCATCTTGCCGATGTGTTTGAAGAAGTCCATTATTTAACTGAACTCCAAGCCGCTAACCGCAATATCTCGTTGCAAATTTCCCAACCAGACCCTAAAATTTCCATTTTTGCGGACCAGCGCTGTTTGACTCAGGTTCTCGTTACCTTTATTGATCTAGCTATTAATCCCGTTGGGAATGGTCGCATCGCCATTTGTGCAAAAGTTTCCCCCTTATCTGGATCAAGCAAATCAACCCCGAGTAAAACCTCGGGGGGTGATGTGATCATCTCCATCGATCTTCCCCTTCCGCCTCATTGTTTTTCCGAACCCCTGGATTTCCTGCAACTCCAAAAGAACCGCAAGGAACGGACTCCCGAAACTGAGGTAGATCTGTCACCCGGTACGATTTTGATGATGAATCAGAGCATTTTGGAACTGATGGGCGGCCATTTAGAAATAGTTGAAGCGGGTCCGGTGCCGGAGGAGCTTCGAGCCGTAGAGAGTTCAGAAATAACTAGACTTCAATGCTCGCTTCCACAAGCACTTCGCGAGTCTTAAGTTCTTCAGTGAAGTTTTGGTTATTGTAGAGGACCATTGTCGTGGTTGAGTTTTCCTGGAAACCAATTCGCTCATAGAATCGTTGCTGATGAGTGGTCATCAGGTAAACTCGCTCCACTCGATTCATCCGGGGATGACTTAAAAGGGTTTCAACTAATTTGCGTCCCAATCCCACGCCTTGATATTCGGGGTGAATAATTACATCCCAAATTGTAGCTCGATAAATGCCGTCAGAGGTGGCGCGGGCTAACCCAATCAGACGCTCTCCTTCCCAAACGGTAATCACAGGATCGCTGTTGGCGATCGCAATAGCTAAATCTTCAATTTTTCGCTCTTTCGCCCAAAAAGCGGTGAGTTCAAATAGCCTTTGAAGCTGGTGGATATCTACGTCTTCTTTGCGATCGCGAAATTGAATGTGACTGCAATCCATCGTCCTTTTCCTACTCACTTGATGTCTAAATTTATTGACCAATCGCTTTTGAAATCGAGTGCTTTCTGGTCTTTAACACTCTCGGGCTTGACTTGACCCCAACTCTGGGTATTGATGGGAAGGTATAAGCTTTTATGAATGAGTGGGTAGTATAGTTCCGCTCATTCACTCCCCCGAGGTTTCCTTGTTTGTAACAAAGGTGAGAATAAGTTTCCCCCTCCGATCACAAGGACTGGTTGTTTCCTATTTCCCTGGGCAATTGCGTTCTGAAGTCTAAGCCAAAGGGTTCTACTGTTGATTCCTAAAATGCGATAATTTTTAATCGTATAACTCTTTTTATAACATAACTGATAAATTAACTACCTTAATTCTAATTCTTTATATCATAATTTCTTGACATTTTGGCCCAAAAGCGGTAACAAATAGTCCGACAGTTTTCTGGAGTTCTCTACCCCTCTTGTTCAGTAAATATCCGGGGTCGCGCGGGGGTGACGATTGGGCTGTTTCAGACCATTCCCCGCCAAAAATTCTGCACTCCGATATCCACCGTCAGAATGCCCTTAGAGTTGAGGCAGCAAGAATAAAGCCCGCACAGGCGGGCTAAGAGAAGGTTTTTAGAAACCGATGGGTTAGGACTGGTTTGCCAGCCACCGGGCCGCATCTTTCGCATGGTAGGTGAGAATCAGGTCCGCACCGGCGCGCTTGAAGCCGGTTAAGGTTTCGATCACCACTCGTTCCTCATCAATCCAACCATTGAGGGCCGCAGCTTTGACCATCGCATACTCCCCAGAAACGTTATAAGCGGCAACGGGCAGGTTACTCGCCTGTTTGACGCGCCAGATAATATCCATATAGGCAAGGGCCGGTTTGACCATGAGCATATCGGCCCCTTCCTGGATGTCCAGTTCAATTTCTGTAAGGGCCTCCCGACCATTGGCCGGATCCATTTGATAGGTGCGCCGATCGCCAAATTGAGGAGAGGAATCTGCGGCATCTCGGAACGGGCCATAATAGGCGGAGGCATATTTCGCCGCATAAGACAGGATGGGTATATCTTCAAATCCCGCCCCATCTAATCCAGACCGGATCGCCTGAACGAATCCATCCATCATCCCTGACGGTGCGATAATATCTGCGCCTGCTTTCGCTTGGGCGATCGCCGTTTTCTTCAGCAACTCCAGGGTGGGATCGTTGAGCACCCGCCCCATTAGGTCCCCTACTTCTAAATAGCCGCAATGTCCATGACTGGTGTACTCACACAGACAGGTATCCACGATCACCAGGAGGTCGGGAACCGCTGCTTTCACCGCTGCGGTTGCTTTCTGGACAATTCCGCAATCATGCCATGCGCCGGTTGCCTCAAGATCTTTATTCTCGGGAATGCCAAAGAGGATAATGGCAGGAATGCCCAAGTCATAGACTTCTTTAGCTTCTTCGACAATTTTATCCACCGAGAGTTGATAGACTCCTGGCATGGATGAGACTTCCTTGGCGACAGATTCCCCCGGGACTGCAAACAGGGGATAGATTAAGTCGCTGGTGGTGAGGAGGTTTTCCCGCACCATTCGGCGGAGTTGGGGGTGCTGACGCAAACGGCGAGGGCGATGAGTTGGAAACATATCTGAATTAAGGAAGGAATGCGCGACAGTTTCAAGACTTTAGTCTAGAGTTATCTGGCGATCGCTGGCGCATTTAGTTACGTTTTGTAACATCTTGTTTCCTGGGCGATCGGTGAGTTGTTGGGGGCTTACAAGAGTAAGTTTTTTACGCTTAACTCCACCTCCGGTCCCCTCCCCTTAGCAAGGGGAGGGTTAGGGTGGGGTTCTTCTTGGGCGATTCCCTACGGGATAGCTCCGCTTACCTCCGACTGCGCGTCACTCTTGCGGGTTTAATCGCCTGTATGGAGCCGGGTGCCAACCTCTTTCTTCGTGACTTGGTTAAGCAAGTCACCGCCGACACCCTCCACCCACTCATTCCTCCTGACGTGGCTTTGGCAAGTCACCGCCAACACCCCACCCTAACCCTCCCCTTGCCAAGGGGAGGGGACCGGATCTGCTCTTAAATGTGAGGCCAATCCCGCTGAACGTATGGTTGGTCAGAAAAAAGCCGAAAAAAAAGGGCAGACGCGATCGCATCTGCCCTTTTCTTAATCCCTTGGACTGGATTAAGCCATTTATGCTTCAACTGCCACGGGTTCAGCCGTTGCTGCCACTGCATAAACACTGATTTTTTTACCACTCTTGCCCTTACGTTCAAAAGTGACAACCCCATCAATCAGGGCAAACAAAGTATCGTCACTGCCGCGACCCACATTTTGTCCAGGGTGAAACTTGGTGCCGCGCTGACGGACTAGGATATTTCCGGCGCGCACGACTTGACCGCCATAGCGCTTGACGCCAAGACGCTGGGCATTAGAGTCACGTCCGTTGCGTGTACTACCCGTACCTTTCTTATGAGCCATAGTTCCTCTGTGTTACTTCGGTAATTTCAGGATTGAATCTTGGGAAAGGGTAGCCCTGGGAAGGGCCTAATGGTAGGGTCCGTTGTCCGGACTGCGCCATCGCTTAATGCCCCTCCAACTGACTCCTCGATTCCCGCTGTTCTTATTCTGCCTCAGTTGAGGGGGTAGATGAGGCTGGGGTGTTATTTTCAGCCGATGCTAACACCGCCCCATTCAAGCTGATGGAGTCGATCATCAGCCGAGTGATTTCTTGGCGATGTCCGCGCTTTTTGCGGGTTTTCTTTTTGGGTTTCATCTTATAGACGATCACCTTGCGACCCCGGTAATGCTGCATGACGGTCGCTTGGAGGGTCGCGCCTTCTACAAAGGGTTGACCGATATGAACCTGATCTTCATGCTGAATCAGTAAGAGATTTTCCAGGGTAATGCTTTCTTCGGCATCTACGGGAAGTAACTCGATGTCGTAGAAACGACCGGGTTCTACTCGTAGTTGTTTGCCGCCGGTTTCGATAATTGCGTAAGTCATAGAATTCTGGTGGAGTGTGCCGTACAGGTAGCGGGTTGATCGGTCTACAGATGAGCGATCGCCCCAGCTTTTATCAGGGCTGAACCTGATCCGAGCTTAATATAGACAGCCAATCTTTTATAGTTGCACGATCGCCGATCGCCTGTCAATGAATTGCTGCAAGGGCGATGGATGCAACCGCCTCAGCAGGTCGGGTTGAGTCCGGATTAAGCCGTTGCCTCAACCTCTTCTTCCGCCTCGACTTCCCGAACGGTTTGCTTGATGGTGAGATAGCGAATCACGTCTTCACTCAACCGCATGGCTCGTTCTAAGGGGGCCACTTGGCTGCCATCACATTCATAGTTCATTTGAATGTAGATGCCATCGCGATGCTTGCCGATTTCATAAGCAAGGCGACGCTTACCCCGGTGTTGAGTCTCCACAGTGGTGACCCCATTCTCTTGTAAGATGCCTTGATATTTGGCGATCGCCCCCTCGGTGAGTTCCTCTCCGAGGTCGGGACGCAGGATGTACATGGTTTCGTAAATATACCGCATTGCAGGAAATCTCCTTATGGACTAAATGGCTTCTTCGCTCTTGGCGCGATCGCCCGCCGATCTTGTCAAACTGGCTTTTGTTCGGCCATTGTTGTGAAGAAGCAAGGCATGACAAGGTTCAGGGAGTTTTTCCCCTATAGCCTTGATTTTACGCGCAATTTTTTATCTTATCATATCGGTTTCCCATTTCTGCACCCTTGCCCAAAAAAGTCCGGCGCCATTGATAGCACCCTCTAGCCTTGGACAGTCCCGTGAGGTGCAGACCCCGAGGGTTAGAACTTGGGCCTGCGTAAAGCGCTGAGGCGCAGAGCTGGGCTTAACCCCTAGGTCCTCTGCTGCTGTGCTGAGATCTCTATGTATCTGACCTCAGCAGTCCTGGGAACTGCTCGGTGATCCCTCTTCCGAATTGGCCACTTCACTCTTGTAGTCACAACCACCCCAACGGAGAAAAAGTTGTTTTATTTAACAGGAGTGGAGTGATGCGATATTTTTTTTAGATGTGATGACCAAAGGAGATCTTTTTAACCCAAGGACAGGATACCATTTGGGGCGATGAAGAGGGTGCTAAAGAACTGCTGAAGACTAATTCTAAAACTCCTAAGACTAGGGTCACAAGAGCCAAACATCACACTACGACAGAGGGCATAAATCAACGTTATGGCACAGCGCTACGTCCGAATCCAAACCCCAGAGGGACGGATTTACTATGGATTACTTCAATTGAGTAGAGGCGTTCAGTTGCTTGATGCGCCCCCCTGGTTAAAGGGACAACCGACTGAGCGGTTCCTAGAACCAGACACGTACAGGCTTTTAGCGCCTTGCGTTCCGTCAAAAATTGTCGCCGTCGGCAAAAATTATGCAGATCATGCCGCTGAGATGGGAACGCCAGTTCCTAGAGAACCCCTACTCTTTTTGAAACCCCCGACTACTGTGATTGCCAATGGAGACGAGATCGCCTATCCGCCTCAGTCTGAGCGGGTCGATTATGAGGGAGAATTGGCCCTTGTGATTGGTGAACGGTGCGTCGATTGTACGCCGGAGGAGGCAACGGGGAAAATTTGGGGATACACGATCGCCAATGATGTGACGGCGAGGGACTTACAGAAAAAAGATGGTCAATGGACCCGAGGCAAGGGATTTGATACCTTTTGTCCCTTAGGACCTTGGATTGTCCGAGAACTCAGTCCTGGAGCAGGTTTACAGACTTTTGTCAATAATGCCCCCGAACCTGTGCAATCGAGCATCATTGATAATATGGTCTTTCCCCCGGATGTATTGGTCTCCTATATTTCTCAGGTGATGACCCTACTCCCAGGAGATGTGGTATTGACGGGAACCCCGGAAGGGATAGGACCCTTGCAAGTGGGCGATCGCGTCCGGGTGGAAATCGAAGGCATTGGCAGCTTAGAAAATACCGTCAGGCAACGCCTTACCCCATCGGCTCTATAGTCCGTCGTCGTCGGCTGCTTTAATTGCTGTACCAGCAGCCAATGGCTGCTGGTCCGTTCTAGCGAACCTGCATATGCACCGCTTCAGAAATCGTCGGAATTTCCGCATAGCGCCCTAACAAGGACTGCACCACCGAGTAAACCACCGCTGCGATCGTTCCCAAAAACAGCATATTAAACAGCGTCTGCACCGCCAAGGCAGGGAGGGCCTTCCCGAGCAGTTCCACCACCAAACCCGTGATAGCTAAAATAATATCAAGCAGGATGGCCTGCATGGTATTAAACCGAATGAAGCGACTGATATTGTCGTTTCTAACTACAGCAAACAGCAGGACGAAAAAGATAATCAGGCTCGCAAATGGAATGCCATAATACAGGCTCATTAAAGGTTGTAGGGGGACAAAGAAGAGGGCAAGAAAGGGAAACTCTTTGAACAAAAAAATGCCAAATTGCACCCCTACAATCAGGGGCAGTAGGTAGGGCAAACTCGCAAAAATGCGATCAGGTACTGGGGTAGAACTGTTCCAACTCATCGTTTTAATCTCCTGAGTTTCAATGATTAATACTTACATGGCCTCTAAGCTCAGGATAACGCAGGTAGAGGATTTGAGGATTTAGAGTTTAGAGTCGGGATCGGCTGTGCCTTGATAACAATACCGACTCACGTCGCCGCCTCTGGGGGCTGCTCACCACAGAAACGGGAGGGCGATCGCACCCTCCCGTTTCTAAATTGTACCCCGGATAGGGCATCGGTATCCTACAGTTCCTGTAGTTCAGACCTACTTCTGAATCGAATGGATCCAAACATTACCATCAGGACCGCACACCCGGTCCATATAGCTGTAGGGATACATCAACCGGCGTCCTTCCGTATGGCTGTAACCCGTCAGCGCATCTCCCCAAGGGTCTTGAACAATAAAACCTTGCCGGTTATAGCCGATAATCGTGATAATATGCCCCGTTGCGGTAAAGTATCCGGCAATCACCACAGGACGGCGATTGATTAGCTCATTCTTCACCTCAGACCAGGTACTGGTGGTGATAAAGCGATGCTTAAACCCATAAGCGCGGACCATCGCCGATAGAACACTGTGATCCGTTTGGGACCCGACTCCGCCATAGTTGAAACACCATTGCAGCAGTTCATCCTCCAACTGACCCCCCCGCTTGGACCGGAGGCCATAGTAATGAAACACCATCGCGATCGAGGTCACATTGCAGGTAGACCAATAGTAGCGAGGATTATCCCGTTGGGAAAAATACGGCACATTCAGTTCGATTTGATTCGGGACTGGATCAAAGGTGCGACCCCCACGCTGCATCAGCAGATGTCCCGGAAACAGATAACCCGTATTTCCAAACCCAGGAAACTCTTCGGTTAACGACGCTTTCAAATGTCCCGATTCGATCGCATAACTCGCCACTCCATACACCCGTCCCAGGGGTAAAGTCACCTTATCCGTAGCACTCAACCGCGCTGCATCAACAGGTTGTTTCTTAAACGCCGTCGTCTCCCGAATCGTTGCTGTCAACGCATCGGAATCAAACGACACCACCTGATCCCGATTCTTAATTTGAACGTGCTGCCAATACACATACCCCACATTCCCAAAACCGGGAATCGACTCACTCAAAGTTACCCGGAAATGCCCGGAGGTACAGGCATAGCCAGTAATTCCCAGGGTTTTACCCAGCAGCAACTCAGCTTTTTGACCCGCAGAAAGATTCGCAGAATCAACAGGTTGCGCCTTAATTAACGTGGTTTTGGTGACCAACATTTGGGCGGGAGTTCCAGCAATCTGGACATCCTCAATATTAAAATTGAAAACTTTACTCCCTTTGCTCAGTTGCACATGGCCTTCATAAACATAGCCAAACTCACCGATGGGTTGAATCGGACTATTGAGAGTAACTTTGAGATGACCATCTAATAATCCATAACGGCTAATTTGAACCGTCATCCCTGCCTTAAGTAGAACTTTTTGCTGGGTATTCAGACTGGCGGAATCCACTGGAGAAACCTTAAAAAAGGTATCCTGCTGAATTTTTAAAGTTAAAGCTTCTCCAACCGTTGCCGGATCTGTGGTGACATTAATATTAATCACGTCAGACCCAATCAATTGACCCCGAGAATCGGTTCCTTTGAGGCGTAACCAGCGAGCGCCCGCCCCACTAAATCCGTTAGTTAAATTCACTTGCCAAGTGCCTGCACTGGGATTTAATTGCACCGGCAGGGAAAATTTATCTTCGGCAGATACGGTGACAGTGGCAATTTTCTGGGGTTCATAAGTGCCTTTAAGAATCACAGGTTTTTCGACTAAAACTTCCGTCGGACCTTGATAGGTGAGGCCAAACCCGGTACTAATTGGCGTATTGTCCCGATTTAGTTGGACAAAATCCGGGAAAAGGTAGCCAGTATTGCCAAATTGCGGCAGGTTTTCTGTCAGGGAAATTTTTAAATGACCCGATTCCATTGCATAGCTGGCTACGCCATAAATTTCGCCGGATTTGAGGGCGTATAGATCTTCCGGGGGAAGTTGACTAGAGTCAATGGGTTGTTTTTTGAAGGGGGTGGTTTGGAGAATGGTCAGGGTAACGGCGTTGGGGTCGTAGTCGATCGCCTTGCCATCTTTTTTGAGGCTAACATGGGGATGATAAAGATAACCCCGGTTCCCAAATCCGGGGATTTCTTCGGCGAGGGAGACTAGAAAATGGCCGGGAACGCAAGCATGGCCCGTGATTAAAAAGGTTTGACCCGCTTGCAGTTCCGCTTGTTCGCGATCGCTCAATTGCGAGGAGTCTTCGGGTTTGGCTTTGATTTTGGTGGTTTCTAAGATGGTTAGCAACCCAAAACCTGGGGGGGGTTCGGTGGAATTACCGCTGTTGAAAGTACAGTTAACCAGGTTGGGAATGAGTTCGATATGCTTTTCATAAAAGTAGCCGGTTTCACCCACTGGGGCGATTCCTTTTGCTAATTGGACTCGGAAATGACCGGCGCTCAATTCATAGCTTTTAATCTCAACGGTCTCTCCCGCTTTTAGCTCTACCTTGTGGTTTGCCGTTAAACTAGAAGATGATGCAGGAGACACTTTTAAAAAAGTGTCATGGAGAATTTTTAAAGTAAAGGAATTGCCTAAACTCATCGGTTCTGCTCACAGTAATATCAACAGGAGGAAGACTTCCTGCCTACCCCATAAGACCCTGTTACTTATGAGCCTAGATTCTATCCGGAATAATCTTTTTTCCTCAGTTATCCTGATGAATTTAGGGGATTAATTGTTAGGTCCATAAAAAAACCTCCAGGGGACTGTCTGGAGGTGGCATCGGGTACTCAAGTCTCCAATGCCCTGATGTTTGGTCAGTTGCATCCTTAAAATGTTGCTACAAAATTGAATCCCGGAGACCAGAAACCGGGTTTTTGTCCAAATTTGCTGCAACTTAGCAAAAATGCTGTCAAAAAACCCGGTTTCTAAGCTGGACTTTACCCCCAAGGGAGTTAGAAGTTAGAGCAGTGCTGCCAGAATACTTTGAGCAGGGCTGCGGTATCGCCTTTGTTAGTGAATTCTAATGGATGGCGGCAAGAATATCGGGACCGTGTGTTTCAGTATTCAGATTGTCCCCTTCGTAAACTTGGGAGATCTTGCCGATCGCATCAATAATGTAGGTGACCCGCTTAGAATAGGTGCCCTTTTCTACATCATAGGCTTTGGTAATGGCACCATCCGTATCCGCTAAGAGGGGAAAGGGAAGATTAAACTTTTGGGTAAATTGTTGATGGGAAGCTTCATCATCTCGGCTGACTCCTAATACACCGATATCTTTGTTTCTAAATTCGGAATAGGAGTCGCGAAAACTACAGGCTTCTTTGGTACAGCCCGGAGTATCATCTTTGGGGTAAAAGTACAATACTAGGGTTTTTCCGGCAAAATCAGAAAGTTTGACGAGGTTGCCATTGGTATCTCGGGCAGTAAATGCCGGGGCTGCTGTGCCGACAGGTAAGGTCATAAATGGTGTTTTTTCCTAAGTTTGATGTCTGGTAATTGTATCATCAAACCTCAATTTACACAAGGAAAAAAGAGTGGGGTAAGGGGGAGATTTCCGTACTGAATAATGTGAATCGGGAATGACTCATCAAAAAGGAAAAGGGTGAGGGAGGCGATCGCCTCTGGGGGAAGCCACTTCCGGGAGAATCCTGGCAAAAGCCGGTCTAAAGTCGCCGGGGCGATTATGCCGAATTCTATCTATCAGTTTCGGGTCATTTTGTCAATATGAAGTAGGCCCGGGCCAGGGGTCTGATCCGGTGAATCAGGGGAATCCGGTGGATATTTTATGTCCGACGAAGCTCAACTCCAGGGCTGGAGAGGGTAAGATCGGAGTTAATCTAAAACTATCCATGCCCTAGTCTTAGGATCGCCATGACTGCCGTTCAACCCCAGAAAACCCACAGAATTGAATATCCCGAACGCACCTTAAAACGGGCGGCTAGGGGAATGAAGTGTTTGCCCTTTAAACTAAAATTATTTGTGACCATGCGCGATCGCAGTGTGCCGTTATTGGCAATCGTCGATGCAGCCGGAGTCCAAAACAACTATGCGCGATCGCCTCTCAACGAACGTAGTGTGGAAAATAGCCTATTGTGGCTGATTCAACTGGGTGTATTGCGTCGAGAAGTCGATGGTCAAGGGATTACCGATAGTTTCCGCCTCACTCCCTTGGGACGGCAACTGGTGGCTTTATGGGAACAGTCCCCGGGGGAAATTCCCCCCCCATCTTGGAGCGATCGCCTTTATAATTTTCTCAATCGTTGGGTGCGATTTCCAACCTTTTAGCAAAACCACAACAGAAATTTCTGCCATTATGAAAGCCATTATGGTTGTGGGGACCACATCCCACGCCGGGAAATCTGCGATCGCCACGGCCCTGTGCCGAATCCTCTATCGCCGAGGGATGCGCGTTGCCCCTTTTAAAGGCCAAAACATGGCCTTAAACGCCTACGTTACCCTCAAAGGGGGAGAAATCGGCTACGCCCAAGCGGTACAAGCCTGGGCTGCCGGAATTGCCCCGGAAGTGGAAATGAACCCAATTTTATTAAAACCCCAAGGAGACATGACTTCGCAAGTCATTCTCCGAGGAAAACCCGAGGGCAGAGTCGGCGCAGCAGAATATTATGAACAGTTTTTTGATCGCGGTTGGAGTGCGATCGTTGAGTCCTTAAACTCCCTTGCAAAAGAATTTGATATCATCGTCTGCGAAGGGGCCGGAAGTCCCGCAGAAATTAACCTCAAACATCGAGATTTAACGAATATGCGCGTTGCCAAACATCTCAACGCGCCCACTGTTTTGGTGGTAGATATTGACCGAGGCGGTGCATTTGCTCATGTGGTTGGCACTTTAGCCTTATTAGACCCCGAAGAACGGGCTTTAATTCGTGGGGTTATTATTAATAAGTTTAGAGGACAGCGATCGCTCCTGGACTCGGGCATTACCTGGTTAGAGGAATACACCGGCATTCCCGTGCTCGGCGTCATTCCTTGGATCACAGAAATGTTTCCCGCAGAAGACTCCCTGAGTTTATTAAATCCGCCTAGTCACAAAGAAGAGAGCGAAATTACCATTGCAGTAATTCGCTTACCCAGAATTTCTAACTTTACAGATTTTGACCCCTTAGAAGCCGAACCGAGTGTAACCCTCAAATATATCAACCCCAAGCAATCTTTGGGCTATCCCGATGCAGTGATTATCCCCGGTTCTAAAACAACAATCGCCGATTTACTCGTTCTGAAACAAACGGGGATGGCCGAGGAATTGCAAAACTATGTGGCTGGGGGCGGAACGGTTTTAGGCATTTGTGGCGGATACCAAATGTTAGGCCAAGTGGTGGCGGACCCGGAAGGGGTTGAAGGGGTCGAAGGACGATTTGAGGGGTTGAATCTGTTGCCGATTAAAACGGTAATTACCAATCATAAAATCTCCCGACAGCGGGTGGTTAATTCTAATTATCCCACCCCGGGTTTACCCGTTACGGGTTATGAAATTCATCAGGGTCGGACGCAACCGAGCGAACGGTTCAATGGGGCGTTATCTCCCGATATTAAACCCCTATTTGATGATTTGAATTTGGGGCTGGTGGATAAAGAGCAATCGGTTTGGGGTTGCTATTTGCATGGTCTGTTTGATAATGGACCTTGGCGGCGGGCTTGGTTAAATCGCCTCCGCAATCAAAGAGGGTTAAAATCTTTACCCACAGGGATTGCTAACTACCGAGACCAACGCGAAGAAATTATTGATGCTTTGGCAACGATTGTGGAAGCGCATTTAGATTTAACCCCCTTGTTATAACGAGCAAATCCCTAGGGGTTCAAGGGGAAAAGAGCGCAATGAGTCTGGGGCCGATCGCCTGGAGAAAAACCCAATGAAAAGTTACCCTTCACCGCCGCTAAAATTATGAGTGTAGATGTTATTTTTTTACCCGATCGCATTACGGTAAAAGCTGAGGTCGGAGAACCCTTGTTAGAGGTGGCAAAACGGGCGGGAATTATGATTCCCACGGGATGTTTAATGGGGTCTTGTCATGCTTGTGAAGTCGAAATTAATGGCGATCGCACCGTTTGTTCCTGTATTTCTGGCGTGCCTGGGGGCCAAGAACAGGTCACCATTAATATCTATATCGATCCCACCTGGTAAAAGGTAAATCTCACCCGGTGCAATCTTCATCCTAAATCCCTTTCCCACAATCAGAGAGGGTCTTTGATGTTGCTCCCTATCTCACCCAATGGGAAAAGGGTTAGTATCCTCAGAACAAAATTGTGGTAAATTGACTGACAATCCCCGGTCTTGGGTTAACGGGTTAAAGATTTTAAATTTCAGAAAATTCTAGCTTATCTTAAAAGAAGCACTCCAGGCGATACCGATGCCTTAGACTCCGATCGCCCTTCTCTGGCTCCCCTTCAGCCTCCTGTCGAATTACTATGCTGCAACCTAATTATTTACCCTTCTATTCCCCCGACTTAGAACAAGCGATCAACCGATCGCCGATGGTCGTTTCTCCTGATACCCCCCTGATTGATGTCATTACCCAAATGGCTCACGCTAGAGCCAGTTGCGCCCTCACCGATGTCACCGTATCAATGGCATTCAGCCCCCTGGATGATGTGGGCGACGGCTGTGTATTGGTGATGGAGGGTGAGCAATTACGGGGAATTTTTAGCGAACGCGATGTGGTGCATTTGTGTGCCGCAGGGGTGAAAATTGTCAATATCGCCATTGCCGAAGTCATGACGAGGGAGGTAATTACCTTACTGGAGTCAGAGTTTCAGGACCTGTTTCAAGTCCTCTCCCTGATGCAAAAACATTGTATTCGTCACTTGCCCATTGTCAGCCAACAAGGGCAAGTGTTAGGGATGTTGAGTCATGGTAGTATCCGAAAAGTGCTACAGCCGGTCAATCTCCTCAAGGCGCGATCGGTCTTAGAAGTGATGATACGCGGGGTAGTGACCGCACCCCCGACTGCATCCTTGCTGTCCCTGGCGGAATTGATGTCTCGACACAAGGTTAGCTGTGTGGTGATTACCCAGATGCCAGACACCCTGAACCCTAACCTACCCGAGGGTTCCGTTCAAGGCGTCCCCATTTCTCCCCCAAAATCGGACCCTCAAGCCGAGAATTTCCGGGAAATCCGAGCCCTAGCCGTCGGGATGGTCACAGAACGGGACCTCGTGCAATTTCATGCCCTAGATCTGGATTTGAACAACACCTCGGCGGCGATGGTGATGAGTCAACCTTTATTTTCCCTCAAACCCCATGACTCCCTGTGGAATGCTCATCAGATCATGAAACAGTGGTCTGTACGCCGGTTGGTTGTCGTCTCGGAACAGGGGGAACTGTTAGGAATTGTCACCCAATCTACCCTGCTGCAAGCCTTTGATCCAATGGAAATGTATCGGGTGATTGAGATCTTGCAGCAATCCGTTGAAGAACAGCTTGTTGAACTCACCGAGACCAACGAACTCTTGCAAAAAGAGATTTTAGAACGTCAACAGGCCCAGGAAGAATTAAATCGGGCCCTTGCTCAAGAAAAGGAACTGAATGAACTGAAATCGAGCTTCACTTCAATGGTGACTCACGAGTTCCGAAATCCCCTCACTTCGATTTTATGTGCCTCCCAATTATTGGAACGATTTGCCGATAAAATAACCGAAGAACAACGGTTTAATTACCTGCAAATGATTCAGAGAACTGCCGAATATATGGAACAAATGATTAATGATTTGTTGGTTCTGGGTCGGGTGGAAAATCGACAATTAGAGTATGAACCACAGCCCCTGGATTTAGTCACATTATGTCAGGATTTGGTCGAAGAACGGCAATTTAGCGATATCGAAAATCATTCTATTATCTTTCAGGCAGTCGGTGCGACTCAGGATGCCTGTCTGGATGAAAAGCTGCTGCGCTACATTCTGGGCAATTTGCTCACCAATGCTTGCAAATATTCCCCTTCTACGAGTCCCATTTATTTTGATTTAATTTGTCAAGACAATCAGGCTATTTTTAAAATTCGTGATAGTGGGATCGGGATTCCGGTAGAGGACCGTAAACGCTTGTTCCAGTCCTTCCACCGGGCGAGAAATGTGGGTACAATCCCGGGAACGGGACTAGGACTGACGATTGTGAAAAACTGCGTAGAAGCTCATCACGGTGAGATTGCAGTAGAGAGTGAAGTCAATGTGGGGACAACCTTTACCGTAACTTTACCCTTAACTCCAGAATCAGCGGGTGATTTGAGGGAGAATGCTGAGGGTTCCTGGGTCGATTACGGTTGAGAATAGTCCGCGATCGCATACTCCCGAAATCGTTCTAAATCCGCTTGAATTGTAGATTCTACGACGCGACCTAAAAATAAATTATCCATAATTTGCCCCAGAAGGCCGGGAATGGCATAGGCGACGGTGAGTTTAACCATACTGCCTTCTTGATGGCGATCGTAAAAGCGAATTGCCCCGCGATTGGGCAATCCGTCCACGGATTCCCATTGAATAATTTGGTTCGGAACAATTTTCAAAATCCGCGACAGCCAACTAAATTCAAATCCACCCGAGGCTAATTTCCAGCGAGATAATTCTGGGTCTTCCTCTAAAATATGCACCGATTCGATCCATTTCATCCAGCGCGGCATCTGCTCTAAATCCGACCAGAGACTCCACACATGATCAATGGGGGTATTGACTTCTACTAAGACGCTATGTTCTAACCAGTTTGTCATCAGAATTTAAAGGTTTAAATTGATAGTTTATAGGGTAACAACCCGCACCCTAAAGGGTGGGGCTATACAGACAAAGCCTGCCTACGCAGGCTCAAGAATAAAGCGGGTTTGTGACAACCGGATTTGATATGAAAAGTCGTTTTTATAGACTAGCCCGCGCAGGCGGGCTTCGTCCGTGGAGCCAGACCCTTCAGGGTGTGGGCGTTTCCTTCAATTAACCGATCGCCAAGGGTTTAGGACTCGCGGTGAGTTCATTCACTCGCCCTAAAATTGCTTTTGCCGCTTGCCGTCCCGAAAGGGTTGCCCCTTCCATACTGTCAATATAATCCTGTTGGGTATAGCTTCCAGCTAGGAAGAAATTCCCCACGGGAGTCTGTTGTGCGGGGCGATAGGGGTCCATCCCTGGCGCTTCGCGATAGAGGGATTGCGCCAACTTAACCACACTGTACCAGGTCATATTCAAGTCTCGCGACGAGGGGAATAGCTTATGCACCTGATTGAGCACATGATTGGCGATCGCCTCGTTACTCTGCTTGATGAACGGATCTCCCGGCGTCAACACCAATTGCATTAACGAACCCTCCCCTTGGCGATAATAATCCGAGGGCGAAGTCAAGGCTAAATCTGCAAAACAAGAAAAGTCTGCATCCGGGGTATAAAGCAGATTGTCAATGCCTGCTGCTTCCTCCACCTGCTGACGCTTCGCCGGATCATGCAATTCCGTTACCCACCCATCAAAGCGCAATTGCACCGTAGCCACGGGTACCGCGTCGAGTTTGTAGATATTATCGAACTCCGGCCATTTGCGCCATGCCGGGGGTAAGACTTTCTGAATGCCGGGGATATCACAGGCGAAGACATAAGCATCAGCGGTGATGGTTTCTTCTGTTTCCCCTTGCGCCACAATCAATCCCGTGACTTCCGTTTCCCCAGTCTCTTCTGAAAAGAGAATTTCCCGGACCCGTCTGCGGGTATGGATTTTAGCGCCTCTGGCTTCTAAATATTTAATAATCGGTTGATGGAGGTAGGTATCGGGGGACCCTTCTAACATCCGCAGGACCGAAGCTTCCGTTTTTGCAGCAAAAAACTGGAAAATGGTGAGCATACAGCGGGCGGAAATGTTTTCCGTGTCGATAAAACCCAAGGCGTAGGCGATCGGGTTCCACATCCGCTTGAGACTACCATTAGAACCGCCATGTTTGCGGAACCAGTCGGCGAAGCTGATGCGATCGAGGTTGCGAATCGTGTTCATCGCGCCATCGAAGTCCACTAAACCCCGGACAATGGGGCTAGTACCGAGGGCGATCGCATTCGTGAGTTTATCGGATACCGAGAGTTGAGAAGTCGTGAAAAAGGCTTTTAAACCGTTGAAGGGTGCGCCGGTAATAAACCGAAAATCCAGTTCCCCGGTTTTGCCACCCTCGTTGACAAAGATATGAGTATGGTCTTTTAGGCGCAAGCTGTCGATTGCACCAACTTTTTTCATTAAGTCGAAAAGGTTGTAATAGCAGCCGAAAAAGACGTGCAATCCCATTTCGAGGTGATTGCCTTCGGCATCTACCCAACTGCCGACTTTCCCGCCGACAAAGGGACGAGACTCGAAGATTTCCACTTCGTGACCCGCATCAACTAACTCAATGGCGGTGGACATTCCGGCTAGTCCCGCCCCTGCGATCGCTACCCGCATTCTGCCTTTCCTGTAATGGTTCTTTACAGATTGTAATATAAGTCGCGATCGCTGTACCATCCCAGATCAGGTTGCGAGGTGATGGCGATTTGGGCCCAGGCGTCTATAAAAAACCCGCACCCTGAAGGGTGCGGGTTTTTATTGTGCAAACTTAATGGCGGGCGGAACCTTCTTGACGCGCTGCCTGTTGCACTGCTGCCGAGACGGCGGTAACTACGCGATCGTCGAACACCGAGGGAATGATATTTTCCCGGCTGAGATCCGAGGGTTTAACCAAGGAGGCGATCGCCTTAGCGGCTTCCAAATACATGGTTTCGGTAATCGTATGGGCCCGACAATCGAGGGCGCCCCGGAAGATGCCAGGAAATGCCAAAACGTTGTTAATTTGGTTAGGATAATCGCTGCGTCCCGTGGCAATTACGGCGACATCATCCATGATTAATTCGGGTTGAATTTCCGGGATGGGATTTGCCATCGCAAAGACAATCCGATCCGGTGCCATCGATCGCACCATTTCCGGAGTTAATACTCCCGGGGCACTGACGCCGATAAACATATCCGTTCCTTTAATGGCATCGGCTAAACTGCCGCCTTTTTCTACAGCAAATTCCCGTTTTTCCTCGTTTAAATCAGTGCGATCGTGACTGAGGATGCCTTTGGAATCACACAAGATCATATAGCGTGCACCAGCTTGGCGTAATAAGCGGGCGATCGCCACCCCTGCGGCCCCCGCCCCATTCATGACGATCCGGATATCTTCCATCGCTTTACCCACTAATTTCAAGGCATTGATAGAGGCGGCGAGGGTAACGATCGCCGTTCCATGTTGATCATCATGAAACACGGGAATATCCAATTCCCGGCGCAATCGTGCTTCAATCTCAAAACAGCGGGGGGAACTAATATCTTCTAAATTTACCCCCCCAAATACTGTAGCAATCCGTTTTACGGTTTCTACAATTTCGTCACTATCTTGGGTATTCAAACAAATGGGAAATGCATCAATTCCCGCAAATGCTTTAAATAACATCGCCTTGCCTTCCATGACTGGAAGTGCACCACCGGGACCCAAATTTCCTAAGCCTAACACTGCTGACCCATCAGTGACGATCGCTACCGTATTTTGCTTGATGGTCAGATTGTAGAGTTGTTCAGGATTGGTGGCGATTTCCATACAAATTCGCCCCACTCCGGGGGTGTATGCCATCGCTAAATCGGCTTGAGTTTTTAGAGCAATTTTATTTTCAATGCTAATTTTTCCGCCCCGATGCAGGTTAAAAGTGCGATCGTAAACGTTAAGCACTTTAATGTCTGAGATGCCCTTGATTTTTTGGACAATCTCTTCGGCGTGTTCCGTACTAGAAGCATCGACGGTAATATCCCGAGTTGTATGAGCACGGGTTTGTTCGATCAAGTCGATTTGGCCGAGATTCCCCCCCACGGAGGCGATCGCCTGGGTCACGGTTGCCAGGGTTCCGGCTCGGTTGAGAAGTTGCAAGCGAATCGTTACACTAAAGCTAGAATTGGGTGTTAATGCGACCATCTTACTGCTGTTGTCCTCCAACAATTCACCAAACCTCTTAGACGCTCCGTCGCGCCTGCTGTGGTTTTTTCCATCAAGGTTTATATTTTACCCTGATTTGCTCCTCGATTACGTCAGCAAAACTCTAAATTATGGCCTAAATTTGATAATTCCCAAACCCCCGCTCTTCTCAGGTTTTAAGAAAAAATATTAAGTATTTCTATGGAACAATAATAAATGTTAAAATTTTGATGGTATTTTCCCGCGCCATCCCTACTGCCACACCCGAAAAAAATCCGCAACAACAGGTAGAACTATTTCCGTAATGCTCGGCGATTTTAAAACCTCGACATAGCATTAAATTCCTAGGACCAAAAACCCGGTTTCTTGACTAAATTTCTGCTAATTCGTCACCACTTGGTTCCCCAAACCGGGTTTCTAACCTCTACGGATGGGTTTTCAGGCTGAGGCTTTCTTCACCGCACTCAACCCATCTCCCACCTCACTCTTCTCACGAATCATTACCCCCAACCATTGCGTTTTCATCCTCCCTTGATATTACGGGAGCAACCACAGTCGCCGGTAGCCACAGGGTAAATTGAGACCCCTGACCTAACTCGCTTTCAACCTTAATATCTCCCCCCATCATTTGACAGAATTTCTGGGTAATCGTCAAGCCCAAACCCGTCCCTCCATATTTGCGCGTCGTCGATGCATCGGCTTGGGTAAAGGGTTTAAACACTTGCTCCAACTGTTCCCGAGTCATACCAATCCCGGTATCTTTAACGCGGAAGAAAATCCATTCTTGACCTTCCACTTCATAAGGGGAACGGTCTTGGAGCGAGGAATTTTCCCCTTTTAATGGTTTTTCTAGGGTGCGCCTCACCCGGAGTTCAATCTGACCTTGTTTCGTAAATTTAGCCGCATTGCTCATTAAATTGAGCAGCATTTGACGCACCTTGGTAATATCAGCATGAAATGGGCCGATATCTTCCGGGCATTCAATCGCTAACTGATTGCCATTTTTATCAATTAAGGGTTGAATGGTGGTGACTACTTCCCAAATTAGGGTATCAATGGCAAAATTTTCTAATTCCAAACTCATTCGACCCGCTTCAATCTTAGAAAGGTCGAGAATATCACTAATTAAGGAAAGTAACTGCTTCCCTGCGCCGTGAATTTTTTGCAGGTCAGGAATGAAATCAGATTGACCCAAATCTTCCGCATCTTCCTGGAGAATTTCGCTGTAGCCGATGATGGCATTGAGGGGGGTGCGCAGTTCGTGACTCATATTCGCCAGAAAGGCACTCTTGGCTAGGTTCGCTGCTTCTGCTGCTTCTTTCGCCTTGCGGAATTCGTCGGCGCGTTTGCGTTCGGTGTTGTCACTGACCATTGTCAGTAGACAGGGTTCTCCCTCCAGATCAATGGGTTCAATGGACAGCAGTGCATCGCGAATTTCTCCCGATTGGGTGCGAAACTGGAGTTCAAGGTCACGGATTGAGCCAAATTGCTCTAATTTACTGAGAACTTGGTTAAGGTAATCTCCTTGATGTACCCAGACATCGAGTTCTTCCCAGGTTTTGCCGATCGCTTCTGCCGGAGAATATCCCAGCAGGTGTAAAAAGGTGTGATTCACATCCACAAACCGGCCTTGATCTCGGGTAGTGATGCTGATGCCCAGGGGGCTGGCTTGAAAGGCTTTCGAGAAGCGTTCCTCACTGGCGCGTAAGGCGGCTTCGGCCCGAATCCGAGGGGTGATATCTTGAACTGTAGCCGTAATCCGAAACAAACTAATTTCGCACTGTTCATGAACGATGCGATCTTCCCCATCCCGGCGCACGAGTCGATATTCCAAGGAGTAGGGTTGATCCTGAGTGATGGCGTTTTTAAATGCTTTGCGGACTTCGGTGCGATCGCTCGGATGCACGTATTTCAGAAACTGTTCGTGACTGGGCACAAAGCTGTGAGGTTCTTCTCCCAGAATCCGATAAATTTCATCGGACCAATGGAGCACTTTGCGATCGCGGTCTAAATCCCAGTTGCCCACCTGAGCGATCCGTTGAGCATTATTCAGCCTTTCTTCCCCTTGGCGAAGCAACTCTTCAGCTTGTCGCCTTCTAGCCATGACTGCTGCAAAGATCAAGGCTGTGCCCGCCACCACTCCCATAAAGATTTGCAGGGAGAAAATGGCCTGTTCAACATTACTGGCGTGTTTGAGAAAGGGTCCACTTTTTCGGGCTACTCCCCAAATTGCCATACTCGCTACTAACAGGTTCGCCAGTACCGTCCCGCGTAATTCAAAGCGCAGGGCCACCCACATCACCAGGGGAAAGGGTAAATATTCTAGGGGATAGTCTGCAATATAAACCCGAGTTCGCGAACAAAACACCAGCCAACTGATCGCCAGCAGCAAGATTGATAAGACGATGATTTCTACGATTTTGGCAAGTAAGACCCACCCTCTCGATTTGATATTAATCTTACGGAATCGGCTCCAGGTCAATGGGATTGGGGCAATTAACAATACTCCCATTGCATCTTCTAACCACCACATTTCCCACTGGGCCGCCGCCTCCGCCCAGGTTTGCAGTCCACCTAGGGTAACCAGCACTACAGACACCGTAGCGTTAATTAGGGTCGAAAGGATTGCGCCGATGCCGATGAATGCCCCCACATCCCGCAGCCTTTCCAGGGCCGGATCAAACTCAACCTTTCGCAGGAGGTGCGTTCCTACTATGGCTTGAACAACGCAGGCGATCGCCCCAACACCCGCTACCCAGTAGGGTAATCCCTGGGATTGTGCAAATAAAAACGCCCCGATTGCCACTCCGGGCCACACTTTCACCCCACATAACACCAGTCCCCCTAAGGCAACTCCCGCCGGGGGTCCAAACGGTAATAGATTTTGATCCAATCCTGGAATCCATCTCGCTAACATAGCCGCGATCAAGTAACTTGCCGCCAGTATGCCTATGGGTATCAAGTATTGCCAGAACCGTCCCTGGGTCCGAATCATAAGTTTTCGATTCAAGGGGTGAGTAGAGAGGGGAAAAAACAAACGCTAACTGACGAGAACTAGGGATGAAAGCCGCCAGACTGGAGCGGGCGGATAGGCAGTGCATCGCCCGCTTTAAACCGCCCCCTTCAAGGTTATGATAGCCGATTTAGGTAATAGAATTCAGATCATTCTATAGCGCATCTTGCAGCAGTCTGAGCCGCGAATTGATCCGGGGGAGCATCTTGCTCCCGCTCCGCAGTAGGCAGCAAGATGCTTCCACTCCGGTGGAGAATTGTTCCATTCAGTTAGACTTGGAATATTCAGGCTAACAAACCTTAATTCTTTCTGACAAAAACTTTCTACCCTTAGACTGGCGCTCTTCAGGCTAACAAACTTTAATTCTCCCTGACAACAACTTTTAACTTTTCTGGACTCCGGGTCAATCCTCACTGTACTCTGACTGACTCATTAAACCTCTTGCATAAATCTCTTAAGCGGATTGGCGTTAATAAGGGGGGGAAAGGGGGATGAAGCGGGAATGAAAGCAAGAGGTCTATTCGGCCCCTTACTCCCCCGCCTCCCTAGGGTCCCGAGCATGGACTTCCTGGGGTCCAGGTAAACCTGATCCTAATATTCCCTCGCTTCGTTACTTTGGAACCTGTCTCTTTTTAAGAATTTTTTGGTTCCTATTTAACCGTCCAGAGTTCAAATTTGGGTAGGGATTTATCCCCCAAAATTTAACTTTTAAAATTTCACACTCTCTCAAATTCCCTTTCTCATCTCTATGGCTGAAATTGCTCCGTTTTGAGCGGCCTTAGATCATCCCCGGTGATAGTTTTGAGTCGAAGACTTCCCGGGGAGCCTTGGGGGCAAATCACGCCCTGAGCCGATCGATATCACCGGAGCAGAAGGGATGCGATCGCAGTCAAAGCTTTACATAAGGGCCATATTAGAATTGAAAATTAAAAATTTAATATCTTCAATCATGAACACTCAATCCTTGATTCCTCCCTGCAATCTTTCTGAACTATTCTTTCAAATTTATTGGTCAGGACGGCTCACCCAGGAGCACCGACAATCTCTCAGAGCGACCCTTTTAAAAGATAGTCTCAGCGAAGAAGAACAAAGCTCAATTAATCGCCTCATCTACGCTGTACGCCGGGGATGGTTAAAATTAGCGGACTAAATGGCCTTGAGCAATTTCCGGGTCTTCTGTTTCTGTCCCTTTTGGGCCTCCCATCCGCTTAAAAACAAGATATAAAATCTAAATAAAGTAAGGACGCGTGGTTATCACAGGTAATCAGTTTTACGGGGGATGTCACCACTCACCCCTCACTCGATTTGTAGGGGAATATGTTAGGAATTAGTACAGTTTTAGATTTCCAGGAGAAGAAACCAGATTTCTGGCCCACAGAAAGTTACTGTTGAGGCAGAGATTTTCTCAAGCAACCCAGTTTCTAATCTGTGGTGGATGGAGGTTCTAGGGAATTACATCGGTTACCACATCACCCCCCGTCACCACAATACTTTGGTTCTGAAGTTTGCCCACTGCCTTGGGTCCAGTGACTGTAAATGGTGGGTTGGCTTGGCGATAAAAGACATTGCCCTCGGCTTGGAACTCTTCAGTAGGAATTACCCAAGTCATGCGATCGGCTTTGAATTCGGATGAGGGGCGATCGCGGACTCCGCTGACATTCCCCACTAAAGAGATGATGGAAGATGCGAGTTCCAGGGTGCCGCGATCGCCCATTAAGGTCAAGGTTTGCTTCGGATGGACGATGGTGACCCGACGTTCACTGGTGACGTTTTGAGCATCAATATTCCAGCGCATCAAGTCGCTGTTGATTGTGAGTGGGGGTTTACTCAAGGTAATCTGAACTTCTTGTTCCAGGGTCACAACATTTGTTTCCAGGTTCAGTTCACCGCGATCGCCCACTGCTTTATCACTAGCGGGACAATTTTGGGGATTTTCACACAGATAACGGTCGATTTGCACCGGGCGATCGCTGATGATTTGGTCCGTCTCCATCTGCCATACTACCGCCTCAGAACGCATCTGTAAGGCGGCGGGATTTTTTTGAGTTGTAGCCACGACATTCCCCAGCAGTTCCATGCGCTGGGCTTGACTTTTCAGCCTTGCTTCATTGGCGGTAATTTGCAGGTCCGGATGGGTACCGCTTACGTTATTCCGAACGATTAGTAAATCTTGTCCGGGTAACCATTCTAATTCCTGAGCACGGAGTACGGCTTGATTTTGGAGTTCAGTGGCAACAATCTGGTCCTGGAGAACAATTTTCGATCCGTCACCATGCACCTGGCCCGTTTTGGACTGGATCTTATAAACCAGTTGACCTTCCTGGAAGAGTTCTCCGGTTGGTGTCTCTAAATAAGTAATTTTCTGTTCATCATTATACCGAGCGGAGGGCGATCGCACTTTCCATACGATTTCCCCCTCCGCATTGGCTTGTTCCAGGGTCACATCGTTAAATGTTAACGCTTGATCCTGCCCTTCTTCTCCCTCGGTTCCAACTGGAGTATCACCCTTTTTAAAAAAGGAACAACTGGGTAAACCCAGTCCCAGTAAGGCGTATAAAAACAAAAGGAAAAAACCAGAATTTTTCACTTTTTAATAGGTAGTGTTGATGTCTCAATCCACCAGGATTTAGCGGTCTTCCACATCATCCATCATGCCAATACTAGAAAGGGGTCGGTAGGTATAGTTCGGTTGTCTTGGGGTTTTTTGGATATCTTCCTTGATGGATTCTAGATCAATATAGCGATCGGCCACGTTAATCAAACTATCGCTGGTCATGGAACGGAGGCTAACTACTTCCACTCTGACTCCCCGATAGCTCACCGCATCGACTGAATAAGCGAGGTCTCCATCCCCACTGACTAATACGGCAGTGTCATAAGAGCCGACTAATGCCATCATATCCACGGCGATTTCTACATCCAAATTTGCTTTTTTAGAGCCATCAGGAAGCTGCACTAAATCTTTCGAGATCACGCGATAACCATTGCGACGCATCCATAATAAAAATCCCTGTTGTTTTTCATTGGTGCGATCGACGCCGGTATAGAAAAAAGAACGCAGGAGTCGCGAACCGGCTGTTAAGCGACACAGCAGCTTGGTATAGTCGATTTCGATGCCCAACTGCAAAGCGGCATAAAACAAATTTGAGCCATCAATAAAAATGGCAACTCGACCGCGATTTTCTAAAACCTGTTCGGGGGTAAATATGTTGTTGTTTTCTGGATGATGATGCAACATGGTTGTTATTCCTCAGTTTTTTTTATCGGAAAATTGATTTTTCATATTATCTATGATAGAGGGAATCGCCCGGTTGTCACCTGAAGGTGGTGAACATCAGGCCATTGATGATATACCGGAACGGTGCCCTAACGCCCCGATCATCGTTTCTTTGGCAATGGGATGGGGACCCCTCTGTAACCCCACCCCCTATAATCGCTAATTCTACTCGCTCTTTTTGGGTGAACATTGGCGATCGCCCAACTATGAAGACGCTGGATTGCTCAACTCCAGGCGAGCAAATACGGGTTTAGCTTCTCCCAGCAGGCGATCGCTGCTGAGAATCCCCCAACTCGAATGAGTGGGAAAGTTCAGCGCACTGGCGATCGAGGTTTGGTCATTAAAATCAATCGAATACCCCAGTTGCTGATAAATCGCCGTGCTGATATTTGGAATGATCGCCGAGAGTAAGTACGCCGAGAGTCTCACGGATTCTAAAACAGCATAGAGCACTTGCTCAACGGCCTGCTGTTCCCCCTGCTTATAAAGTTTCCAGGGTGCCTGTTCGTCAATGTACTTGTTACAACTGCGCACCAAGGACAGAATTTCTTCACATCCTTGGCTAAATTGCAGGCCATCATAAGCACAGGTGACGCGATCGCCTAAAGTTACCCCCGCTGCTTTTAACCCATTGTGATCGCCAATTTCCTCGGGATTCACCTTCGGCACCTGACCTTGACAATATTTTTTCACCATGCCCAGGGTCCTATTTAGTAAATTCCCCAAGTCGTTGGCCAGATCTGCATTGAGAATATTGATAAATCGAGTTTCGTTAAAATCCCCGTCCCGTCCAAATTCAATTTCTTTCAGAAAGTAGTAACGCAGTGCATCAGATCCATACCGTTCCACTAAGTCTAACGGGTCAATAATATTACCCAAAGTTTTGCTAATTTTCTGACCGTCTTTGGTTAAAAACCCATGTCCAAACACCCCACCGGAAATGGGAACCCCTGCTGACATTAGCATAGCAGGCCAATACACTGCATGAAACCGCAAAATATCTTTACCAATCAAGTGCAGATTAATCGGCGACCATTTGGATAAGGCATTCTCCAGGGTTGGTTCTTCCTCGGGTTCTAGCAGGGCCGTCACATATCCCAATAGGGCATCAAACCACACATAAAGGGTCTGTTTTGGATCCACTGGCACCGGAAAACCCCAAGCCACATTGACGCGAGAAATAGAGAAATCTTGCAGTCCTTGTTGCACAAAGCTCAAGACTTCGTTGCGTCGCATCTCTGGGCGAATGAAGTCAGGACGCTCTTGATAAAGGGCCTCTAGCTGGGATTGGTATTTGGAAAGGCGAAAAAAGTAATTTTGCTCGTCCCGCCATTCAACTTCCCGGTTAGGATGCATCGGACAGCGATTGTCTTCTAGCAAGTCCCGTTTTTCTTTAAATTCTTCGCAAGCCACACAGTACCACCCCGTTTGCTGGCTTAAATAAATGTCATCATTGTCCCAGACACGCTGGAAAAATTCCTTAACGATCGCTCCATGACGGGGATTAGTGGTCCGACTAAACCTGTCGTAGGCAATATTCAGCTTTTGCCATAATCGGTCAAATCCGGCGGCAATTGTATCGCAGTGTTCTTGGGGCGATCGCCCCAATGCTTCTGCCGTCCGCTCTATTTTTTGCCCATGTTCATCGGTTCCGGTAATCAGCAGGACTGATTTCCCCCGAAGTCGCTCAAATCTCGCTACAACATCGGCGGCAATCGTGGTATAGGCGCTGCCAATGTGAGGCAAATCGTTCACATAGTAAAGCGGTGTTGTAATAGCAAATGTATTCTTACTGGTCTTGGTAGAGTTCATGGATTCGGTTAAAAACGACCCCCATTCTTTTATTTCGATGGTAACATGAGGGACGGCAAACTTCCATTCTACTCGACATTTCACCAAATTTTTACCACGATTCCGGGGTTGGACAGGGAGTTATGCCTCTAAGATATAAAGATTTTATAAAAATTGTTTCCATTTCTTGCTTAGATTTTTAAAGATTTTCTATAGATTATCCAGGAATGACACCCCCACGGCAGTCGATTCGGGAATAGGTTGTCCGGCGATCAACGGTTTTGAACTGCCCCGCGCTCATCCTTTTTTTATCAAAAAAGGAGAAAGATTGAACCCGCAAACCCCAGGGGTGCTGCCCTCTTTTACTCAAGTTTTAGAACCCCGGACCCGACTCCCTTGCTCCTGGGGTAATGACACCTTCTCCCGTCGCACCCAGTGGTTCCAGGGGGGAAACTTCTAGGGCATGGTGACCCCAAAACCTCAAAGCTTTGTTTCGCCTGGACCCTGACACAGCGGGTTAGTTCAGGACCCAGAATGGGGGGTTCAGGCTGCGAATTCGGGCAGTCTAAAAACTAATCAAACGGATTTTTACTTTATAATTGTTTACAAAACCTCTGACGAAACGTAAAGCTGCTGGGAAGTTCTAAAATTTCCCCAGGCTGTTAATCGATCGCGCCGGTGAAAATGTCATTAAAAGATAGGCCACTCCAAATTTCCCACGGGTTTCTCACGGCCTTTGGCACGCGCACCTTTCTCTACTACCGGGATCGCATTCCCCAAGAAGGTGCCGCGCTGATCGTGAGCAATCATCGCAGCTTTATGGATGCCCCCTTACTGATGGCCGGAACAGGTCGCTCAATCCACTTTGCCTGCCATCATTACATGGGCCAAGTCCCCCTGTTACGAGAATTTGTGACAGAGTTGGGCTGTTTGGTCTTAGAGGCATACGGCCCACAACAGCATCGCTTTTTTCGTCAAGGGAGCAAGCTGCTCCAACAACAAGCGGCGATCGGGGTCTTTCCCGAAGGCGCAACGCCAATGGTCCGGTTAACCCCTCCGTCAGAAGTTGGGGAGTTTCATCGCGGGTTCGCTCATTTAGCCTTGAGTGCCAAGGTGTCGGAACTGGCGATCGTGCCGGTGGCGATCGCTTCGATGGAAGAACAAGTGCTTTCCGGTCTCCCCGTTCGGATGTTGAGTCTATTTGACCCCACTGAACCTCATTTTCAACAAGACGGATTCCACCCTATGGTGATTTATCGTCGCGTTAATGTCCTCGTGGGTCGCCCCTCTTGGATTACTCAGGCGCAAAAACAGGGCTATCCTGGTAAATCGGGAAAACGGGTGGTGAATGAAATTACCGATCGCTGCCGCGAAGAAATTGCCGGTTTACTCCGGCAAGGCTGTTATTAAACGGGGTTGAAAAGGAAGAATTTTAGGGAAGAAAGATATGGGTTCACTAATGCACAATTTTAACGAGCGGTTTCATTTTTCAACCCCCTCGACTCTCCAACCTGACTTACCATTGTTTGTTTATTTACCGGGCATGGATGGAACCGGAGAACTCCTGCGCTCGCAAATTAATAAAGGTCTCTCTAACGCCTTTAATATCCAATGTCTTGCCATGCCTGCCCATGATTTATCCTCTTGGGACCAAATAACCGAAAAAGTCGTGGGTTTATTGCGATCGCAATTTCGTCGCACTCGCCCCGATATGGTTTATCTCTGTGGCGAGTCTTTTGGCGGTTGCTTGGCCCTGAAAATTGCCATTGATGCCCCAGAACTGTTCGATCGCCTGATTTTAATCAATCCCGCCTCTTGTTTTATGGGCCAAGCTTGGTTGCATTTTGGCTCCCACTTGACCGGATGGTTACCCCCCCCGATCTACGCCTTATCAGTCATGGGTTTATTACCCTTTTTAGCCTCCCTCGGTCGCATCGCCCGTTCGGAACGCAATGATTTGTTAGCGGCAATGCAGTCCGTTCCCCAGCCTACTAGCACTTGGCGCGTCAATTTACTCCGAGAGTTTGAAATGGACTCGCATGAGTTAAGTCGCATCCGTCAACCTGTGTTGGCGATCGCCAGTACCGACGATCGGCTATTACCCTCCGCTGCCGAAGCCACTCGTTTGGCCTATTGCATTCCCAACGCCAAACAAGTTTTATTACCTAATAGCGGTCATGCCTGTTTACTGGAAACTGATGTCAATCTTTACAAACTCCTTAAAGACCATGATTTTTTAACCCATCCCAAACCCATCAGCGCCGTCGCCTGAGATGGGAATCGGCCTCTTGACTTAAAGCCTAAAACTATGTTATTGTGATTAATCTGGGTCACTAGCTCAATGGTAGAGCATCGGACTCTTAATCCGTTGGTTCGGGGTTCGAGCCCCCGGTGACCCATTTTTTATCCCCCGATTCATCCGGCTGATCTCCCCACCTGAAAAAGGTTGATCTCTAGGCTTTATTCCCTACCCTACACAGCTTTTAAAAACCAGGCATCCTCAAGGATGCCTGGTTTTTAAGGAATTTTTCAGGTTGTTGAAGCCCTTTGACCTCAATCAATCAAAAATTGCCTAAACAACCGGCAGAGTTTAACTGAATAAAAACCGAAAAAGTTTTAAAGCCCCGTTTGCAGTCAAAGCAGACCACCGAAATGTTATCAAATCCCCCCTTTAACTACAGCTTGAAGATATTAATCAATAACTTCCAGCCATCCCCGCTTAATCGCGTGGGAGAGGCGATGGAGGGCCGCCCGGTCTTCTTCGTTAAGTCGAGTTACTAATCCCACATTAATGAGTTGAGTGTGTTCATACCGGGTAATATAACCGGCTTTCCAGGCTTGAAAAAATACGTCTGAAATTCTGGATTGATAAAGCATAGCGTGAACTGGCATCACGACCAATAAAAAGTGATCCTTAGACTATTACCTAAAACTAGGGAATATCCAGTGATCTAAAGAAAAATCAGCGGTGATGTTCATCGAGATTTGGGGTGATTTATATCACAAGTGAACTCACCCTGTGCAGGGCAAAAGAGGCGCGATCGCCGCCCCCTATTTTAACTCCTAAAATTCACGAATTTAGTGCATGATTAATCACCCTGAATGAGAGACAGAAGCGTTGATCCCCGACTCAGCGAGACTGAATCGTGAGGACTTGGGGTGGGGTGGCATCCGGGGGATAAATCAAATCTACCTCTACCAGACGGCGACTGCCCGGGGGCATTTCCAAGGTCACCAAGGGTTCCCCAATTTGTCCCCGACGCTGCACTAAATGCCAATAGCGCGTGGTCGGTACGTCCAAATCATTGGTATAGCGAACCCGCACCGTTCCTCGAAAAAATACCTGGGGTCCTGGCGGTTCTAAAAAGCGTAACCCTTGTTGAGTTAAAGTCTCTTCTTTTAACGCCGTCTGTAAACTCACGGTCACGGTTTCTGTGGCATTCGTTTCATTAATTAGGGGTAAACGTAAACGGTATTCTAAGGCATAATTCCCATGAGCAGAATAGGCCGTATCTGGGTAACGCACCAACATGGGCGCACTTTGGGATTGATCCGTTCCCATTTGTCCTCCGGGTAAGGTAGCGATCGCATAAGAAAAGCTTTTTCCCGAGGGAGGAATACTCAATCCTTGAATATCCGGGCGATCGACCACTTGACCCACCCAACTAGACCCCTGGGACACCCCAGCGACTCGCCCGTAGATTCTTTGGCCCTCGGTTTGGTCTGGGGGAGTGGGAGTGCGATCGCGCGGCGTTGCCACATCTGCCGTCTGTAAAAGCTGCTGCCATTCTTCCAGAGTCGGTGCTCGCTCATTCCCATTGGCATCCTGCCGCGCATACATCGCCAAACTCGCCACATACACCCGTCCACTACTGGATAACCGCAGTAAGGTCGAACGACCATTCAGAGGCGGTTCTAAAGTACGGACTGGAATGGGAAGATTCATCAACATTTGACTCGACTGGGGCTCAATCACCAGTTGCGCGGGCCAGATATCTTGGCGTTGTCCCCGCAAGATTTCATTGGTCACTCGCCCCCCAGGTCCGGCGAAAACCTCCCCCAGAGGATTGGCGACTAAGGGCTGCAATTGCACAAACGGTGCATCGGGTTGAGAGAGATAACTTGCCCCCTGGAGGATATTCAGGGTAACGGGTTCATTGGTGGGATTATGGACAAGAATTCCCACATACATGGGGGTTAAATCAGCCAGTTCTCTGTCTCCAAACACATGATGAGCAAAGATATCAAAGCGACCTTGAAAGGGGAAGTTTAAATGGGCCGAGGGAACTGCTTTGCGATCGGGGGGGAAGGTGGAGAGTAAAATGCCTTCGCTGCCGATTTTTTCGGGACTGTTGCTATTAAACATCGGCACATTATCCAGGCCGCCCGGTAAGGGGCGAACTTCCTGGGGTTGGACAATTTCCTGCGGTTCTGGTGCAGGTTGAGCTTGAGCAATTAAGATGCTTGACAAGAGGGCAAGGATATGCATGGGGTGGATATTAGGGGGATGCGATCGGTTTTCTATTGTAGGGGAGGCAGCGCATAGAAGGGATCTAACTATAAAAAATTTTTTTTAGATTGGAGACACTTTAGTGTGGTTATGATAGCAGTCATGGAATCGAGAAATAGTCAGTTATAAAAATAAGCCTAAACATGAAACAGCAACCGATTCCCTGGGAGTCGATTCGCGATCGCGTTTTAGCCAACCCAGAAGTAAAAGCCGAATACGATGCTTTAGAGGATGAATTTGAAAGGGCTAATCGAGCGATCGCCATTAGAGCTTCTACCGGACTCAATCAGAGAGAATTTGCCGAACGAGTGGGCATGAAGCGATCTCAAATTGCCCAAATTGAATCGGGCAAGTCCATTCCGAAACTGGAAACCTTGGAAAAACTAGCGACGGCTGCGGGTTATGCCGGTGAAGTCAACTTTATTCCCCTTGTGGAGAACTTACAACCACGGGAACGGGAGTTCCTCACCCCCAGATTGCAGCAGGGTTCCGCCGATATTCCACAAAAGGAATAAACCCCTTGACATTCCGCCGAAAGAATAATAGAGTAGAAAGAGGTAAGCGCATGATGGCTTGGACATGGGAACTGTATCAGGATGCAACTGGGGATATCCCTAAAGATCTGCTGGCATTCTTTATCAGACTGATGCCAGAAGACGAACAGCCCCCAAAACCGCCCCAGCCGGTGTTGAGCCCATCGGAAACTAAGAGACTTCAGGTTAATCTCAGATATTTGTGTGATAAAGGTCTGGCATCGTTAGCCAGTGATATTTTCGACAAGCTAGAGGATGAGCTATATGAGTTCAAGATGACAAAAAGCGAACACAATCCTCGGTTTATCCTGACACCGGAAACACCGCAACGGTTCATCGTGCTTCACGCTTTTATGAAGAAATATGACGGAGGGATTCGCGATCGCGATATAGAACCCGCCAGACAAAGATTGCGCGATTTAAGGAGTAGATAAAAACAATGACGCACTACAACTTTCAAAACTGGCTCAATCAAAAAATCAGTGACGATCCCGAGGTAATCTTAGCCGGAAAACTGGAGTATTTGCGGCTGTACCTGACCGATGCGATGCGCCAGTTGCGGGAAAAAGCCGGATTGACCCAGGCGCAACTCGCCGAAAAACTGGGAGTGCAGCAAGCGGCGGTATCCAAATTAGAATCAGCACTCAAAGATCGGAAATTAGAATCGGTTTTGCAGTACCTACATACCTTGGATGCAGAATTGCTGATGGCGGTAAAGCAGGGGGACGAAATCTATCAAGTCAGCGACAATGATGGGGTGATGCTGGTAGACGTACCGGAGGAAGTGGCACTCAAAGCAGCAGCAGAGGGGATGACATTGCGCGAGTACGTTCATGCTGCGATCAAAAATTTCTCCCCGAAAACTGTCTCTGGCATAGAATCATTTCTGAAAAGTGATGAAGAGGTAGCGGTAAGAGTACGGGAGAGGCTAGGAGGGAAATCGATTGAGGAAATAGCTAGAGAACTAGAAAAATGCTATAGCTTACCCAAAGAAGATCGCGTTATGGCTCTTACGACTTTCTTGGGAGGAGGCGTAAATGCAGTAGGCGCTACCCGTTCTTCAACCGACCCACGCTCTATAACGGAAATGTCTGATAAAAGGGAACTCTTAAACCTAGCGAAAAATTTAGAGAAAAAGTTGGACGAAATTGTGAATTTATATCCATAGCCAACTTTAATTTAAACAGGAGACAAATGAAATCAGAATTGGTCAGAGCGAATAAACCTTACCTCTCTTTACCAGCTTTTCTTAGCTTGCCTGTAGAAGAGGCATTCCAGTGGATAGCCAAAACCCTTGAAGAACGACATAGCGTCATATCTTATCAAGAAGATGTAGATATTTGGTATAGGAGGCGTGCCTATCTCCAAGTTTCTCAGGCAGTTGCTCATAAGCGAGCAGGAGAATTTGATGTTGCTTTAGAAATTTACGATCGCCTCTTTCAGGAAATGCCGACTTGGGCGGCTCTTTATAGCAGCGTATATAAAGTTTTGGCTCCAGCGGGTAAGCTCAAAGAGGCTGAACTTGCCATTCAAGTCAATGCGCTACTGTTGTCAATCAAATATGCACTGTATGATAGTGAACTCTGGGTTACAGACCATGATTTGGATCTAAACCCAGATAATCCTTACAGTGTCTTAGCATTTTGGCCCGCCCAAGATCCGTCTGTATTAAAACATTTGGGAGCTATGATGATGCTGAAACAGCAAACCCTCACCCCAAGAGCAGCTAAAGCTTATTTGAATTCAATTCAGGGATGGGGTTCTACCGCAGGAGAGCCTGATGAAGAAATTTTGCGCGATCAAGGCAAAGAAGTCTTGTTGGAATTGCCCTGGGTTACTCTTTCAGCGGTAGATACTCCCGATTCCTTTGTCAGAAAATCGCTGGTTAAAATGAAAAATGATATGGTAGCAATCTTGGGAAAACAATTCTTTTTAACCGATTAATTTGTCTGTCGGTTTTATTGACCACCAGTCCAATCATTGATTTTTAATAATTTACATCCGAATCTTAATAATGATGAATCAGGACCGCAAAAATGATTATCTAAAACTGATTAAATCTCTTCTGGAGTCACCCGGGAAAGAAGCAGAGATTTTGAAAGGCAACAAACACCTGTTAGACTCGGGCTTGTTACAAGTGATAGAAGAAGTCGCGGATGGATTACTAGAATCTGGGGATTTGGAGACCCATAATCAACTTCAAGGATTATATTCAAAGATAGCTAATATTGTCAGTAAATTATCTGCTAATAGCATAAGTGATGAATCGAAACAAATAATTCAAGAAGCCTTAACAGCTTCCCGGCAGAGTAGCTTAGATAGCACTGCCCTCTACCAAGTTTTACAAAAACACTTAGCAAAATTAACGGAAAATTTTGCCAAAGATTTGCGGCAATGGGTGAAAATTAATGTAGTAGACTGTTCGGACCCAACAAAAGCCAAAGAAATGGCGAATGCCATTCATTATTTTAGCGTAGTGATTGGCAATTTCCCCTTGGGGAGTAGAGCAAGCAATATAGAAATTGCAATTGCCGGTCAAGAAAGCATTTTAGATTTTTATACTCTTGAAAATTTTCCATTGGCCTGGGCTATGGTTCACCTTAATTTGGGGGATAATTACAGCGAGCGTATCCGTGGCAACCCGACAGAAAACTTTGAAATTTCTATTAAAGCCCTGAAAAAGGCTTTGCAAGTTTTTACTCGTGAAAAATTCCCTGAATTATGGGCTGGCACTCAAAATAATCTAGGAGAATCTTATAGAAAACTTAGTGCAGGTAATCGCGCCGAAAATCTAGAGCAAGCTATAACCTGCTACAACAATGCGTTGCAGGTGCGTACTAAAAACACTGAGCCCGAAGAATGGGCTAGGGTGCAACATAACCTGGGACTCGCTTATAAAGAGAGAATTAAAGGCGATCGCGCCACCAATCTGGAGGAAGCCATTACTTGCTTCCATAATGGCTTATTATTTCGGACCTATGAAGCTCTTCCACAAAAGTGGGCAATGACTCAAAATGCGTTGGGAGATGCCTACTTAGATCGAATCATGGGCAATCCAGTCGAGAATGTTGAATTAGCAATTGAGTGCTTGAAGAATGCCCAAAAGGTGCGGACTCGTCAAGCGATGCCAGAAAAATGGGCAATGGCAGAACATAATCTGGGAAAAGCTTATATCTCGCGGGTTCGAGGATTGCAATCTCAAAATGTAGAACAAGCCATCAAATACTACATAAGCGCTTTAGAAGTTCGTACCCGAGAGGCATTTCCAGTTAAATGGGCTATGACCCTACATAATCTAGGAAATGCTTATTTGAGCAACGTCTGGACCGATAGAACGGAGAATATAGAAAAAGCGATCGCCTGCTATCAAAATGCTTTACAGGTTCGGACTCGCGAAACATTCCCGCATTTGTGGGCAAATACTCAGAGCAGTTTGGGAGATGCCTATAGTCAGCGCCGTATGGGAGATAAATGGCGCAATCAAGAATTAGCGATTCAGTGCTATAACAATGCCTTACAGGTTCATACTGAGGAAAATTTTCCCCGAGATTGGGCAGGAGTTCATTTTAGCTTAGGTCTACTTCATGCCAGTGTTCTTAAAGGAAATCCAGAATGGAATCTACAGCAAGCCATTCAATATTACCAAGACAGCTTACGAGTGTATCAAAAAGACACGCTTCCAGAATCCTGGGCCAGCACTCAGCAATATCTTGGTCTTGCGTATAAACAACAGAAAAAAATATCAGAGGCTATTGAGTGCTTTCAATTAGCGTTAGCGATTTATCAGCCTACGACTTTTCCCTCGCGCTGTGTTGATTGCGGGCGTCAACTTGGCGATATAGCTAAGGACGCAGGGCGGTGGGCTGATGCAATTCAAGGTTATGGTGCTGCTATTGATGCAATTGAGCAGCTTCGGACTTGGATCGGTTCTGAATCTGATCGCCAAGCTCTGGTCGAATCATACAGCGACCTTTACAAATTGGCAGTCGAAGCCTGTATCAAAAACGAACAGTTAGACAAAGCATTTGAATATGTAGAGCGTTCCCGTTCTAAGCGCCTGGTGGATTTGATGGCAAGCCATAGTTTTAGCCAAGAGGAAGCCGTTTCACCAGAAGTTAATCAATTATTACTAAAATTTGACGCTATCCGAAAGCAAATAGATGAAATAGGTTTGATTAATGAGAGTGAATCAACCGAGATCGGGAAAATTTCAGATCGAAAAGTGATGACTCGGGCACTTTTACAACAATCTAACGAAGCTATCAAATTTTTAGAAACCCAAAAACAAAAAGTTTGGGAAGAAATCCGTAAATTAGATCCAGTGTTAGCTGGAGAAGTGCAGGTAGAATCTCTGGATATTTGTAGTTTGCAACGACTGATCGAGACACCCAACACTGCAATTCTCAGTTTTTATACGACTTTTCAAGATACCTACATTTTTGTCATCAAACAGGATAATATTTCGTGCCACACTTGTAAAGGTGAAGGACTTTTAACTGGACAAGGATGGTGGGTTGATCCCCAAGAAGCCGAAGCTGGACCGAAACAAGAAAATTTCGCGGTTATGAGACCTAACGAACAAGGCGAACTAACTCTGCAAAATTGGATTGGTCAAAACTGGGTAGTGCCGTATCAGTATGCCAGGGAAGAATGGAAAGAGTCGCTCAGTTCGATTTTGAGTCAGATTGCCCAAAGGCTTCAACTGGATGAGTTGATTGATTTACATCTTCAAAGCATTGAAGAATTGATTATTGTCCCCTATTTGTATCTGCACCAGGTTCCTTTTGCCGCTTTGCCGCTCCAAGACGCACACCATAAGTATTTGGGTGACAAGTTTATTATTCGCTACGTTCCTAGCTGCCAAATTTTAAAGTTTTGTCAAGAACGGGAACCCTTAAGCGATAAGCTGGCTTATGGCACTGTAGAAAATGCAACGGAAGATTTAGCTTGTGCCAGCTTTGAAGGAGAAGAAATTTCCAAACTCTACGAAATTCCTGACAGTCTTCGTTTAAGAGGTGGGAACCAAGCTACGGTTAGTCAATATCGAGAACTCGCTAAACAAGTCCAAGTCCTACATTGCAGCCACCATGCTCAGTTACGGATTGATCGCCCCTTGGAATCCAAGCTAGTTCTCAGCGATGGGAGTATTACATTCAGGGTAAGCTCATCTAATTTGGTATAAATTGTACTTGACAAGGAGAAATTATAGAGTTAGAGCACAGCCGTCTGG